>VIFX01000048.1:0-48344 GCA_006864685.1 Mycolicibacterium hodleri
ACTCGGCCATCTTCGGCAGCGCCACCACCCTCACGTCGACGGGTGCCGTGAACTCCTTTCACGACTCCTACACCAGCCTCGGCGGCCTGATGACCCTGTTCAACATGCAGCTCGGCGAAATCGCCCCTGGCGGTACGGGTTCCGGCCTCTACGGAATGTTGATCCTCGCGGTCATCACCGTCTTCGTCGCCGGGCTCATGGTCGGCCGGACGCCGGAGTACCTCGGCAAGAAGATCACGCCGCGGGAGATCAAGCTCGCCGCCGCCTACTTCCTGGTGACCCCGCTGATCGTGCTGACCGGCACGGCGGTCGCGATCGCCATGCCCGGCCAACGGGCGAGCATGCTCAACACCGGGCCGCACGGCCTGTCCGAGGTGTTGTACGCCTTCACCTCCGCGGCCAACAACAACGGCTCGGCGTTCGCCGGCATCTCCGTCAACACCGAGTGGTACAACGTCGCACTCGGACTGGCGATGGCGTTCGGACGCTTCCTGCCGATCATCCTGGTGCTCGCGCTCGCGGGTTCGCTTGCCGCCCAACGCAGCACACCGGAGTCCGTCGGCACCCTACCCACCCACCGGCCCCAGTTCGTCGGCTTGGTCGCCGGCGTGACGCTGATCCTCGTCGCGCTGACCTTCCTGCCGATGCTGGCGCTCGGACCCCTCGCTGAAGGAATTCACTGACCATGACCACCAACACCACCCCGCGCGTCGAACGTGACGCCACTGCGGGAAGTCACGACGAAAACCACGGTGACGTCACGCTCGGCGACGCCACCACCACCACCAAGCGCGTCGGTGGCGGACTGCTGGACCCCAAGATGCTCCTGCACTCCATCCCCGACGCGGTCAAGAAGCTCGACCCGCGGACGCTGTGGCACAACCCGGTGATGTTCGTCGTCGAGGTCGGCGCGGTCTGGAGCACCGTGCTGGCCGTCGCCGAACCGTCGTGGTTCGGCTGGCTGACCGTCGGATGGCTCTGGCTGACGGTCATCTTCGCCAACCTCGCCGAGGCAGTCGCCGAGGGACGCGGCAAGGCGCAGGCCGACTCCCTGCGACGGGCTAAGGCCGACACCGTCGCCCGCCGACTCGTCGGCTGGGCCCCGTCGGTGCCCGGCACCGAGGAGGAGGTCGCGGCCCCACTGCTGCGCCAAGGCGACGTCGTCGTGGTCGAAGCGGGCCAGGTGATCCCTGGCGACGGTGACGTCGTCGAGGGCATCGCCTCGGTCGACGAATCCGCCATCACCGGCGAGTCCGCCCCCGTGATCCGCGAATCCGGTGGCGACCGGTCCGCCGTCACCGGCGGCACCACCGTGCTGTCCGACCGGATCGTCGTGAAGATCACCCAGAAGCCCGGCGAGAGCTTCATCGACCGGATGATCGCACTCGTCGAGGGCGCCAACCGGCAAAAGACCCCCAACGAGATCGCGCTGAACATCCTGCTCGCAGCACTGACGCTGATCTTCGTCTTCGCCGTCGCCACCCTGCAGCCGCTGGCGATCTTCTCCAAGGGCAACAACCCCGGCGTCCCGGACTCCTTGGCGCTCAACGGCGACGGCATCAGCGGCATCGTGATGGTCGCCCTGCTGGTGTGCCTCATCCCGACCACCATCGGCGCCCTGCTCTCCGCCATCGGCATCGCAGGCATGGACCGCCTGGTGCAGCGCAACGTGCTCGCCATGTCGGGTCGCGCCGTCGAAGCCGCAGGTGACGTCAACGTGCTGCTGCTCGACAAGACCGGCACCATCACCCTCGGCAACCGGCAGGCGGGTGCGTTCCTACAGCTCGACGGCGTCACGCCCGAACGGTTCGCCGACGCCGCCCAGCTCTCCAGCCTGGCCGACGAGACGCCCGAGGGTCGCTCGATCGTGGTGTTCGCCAAGGAACGCTTCGGACTACGTGCCCGCGCCGCAAGCGAATTGGTCGACGCGCAGTGGATCGAGTTCACCGCCGCGACGCGCATGTCCGGCGTCGACCTCGGTGACGGCCACCAGCTGCGCAAGGGCGCGGCCGCGTCGGTCGCCGACTGGGTCCGCGCCAACGGAGGCACCGTCCCCCCGGAACTCGGCGCCATCGTCGACGAGGTGTCGTCGGCGGGCGGCACGCCGCTGGTCGTCGGTGAACTACGCGACGGCACGGCCCGCGCGCTCGGCGTGATTCACCTCAAGGACGTCGTCAAGCCCGGCATGCGGGAGCGGTTCGACGAGATGCGCAGGATGGGCATCCGCACGGTGATGATCACCGGCGACAATCCCTTGACCGCCAAGGCGATTGCCGACGAGGCCGGGGTCGACGACTTCCTCGCCGAGGCCACCCCCGAGGACAAGCTGGCGCTGATCAAGCGCGAGCAGGAGGGCGGCAAGCTCGTCGCGATGACCGGTGACGGCACCAACGACGCCCCCGCCCTGGCGCAGGCCGACGTCGGCGTCGCGATGAACACCGGCACGTCGGCGGCCAAGGAGGCCGGCAACATGGTCGACCTCGACTCCGACCCGACCAAGCTCATCGAGATCGTCGAGATCGGCAAGCAACTGCTGATCACCCGCGGCGCCCTGACCACGTTCTCGATCGCCAACGACATCGCCAAGTACTTCGCGATCATCCCGGCGCTGTTCGTGACGCTGTTCCCCGGCCTCGACCTGCTCAACGTGATGCGGCTGCACAGCCCGCAGTCGGCGATCCTGTCCGCGGTCATCTTCAACGCCGTCGTCATCATCGCGCTGATCCCGTTGTCGCTCAAAGGCGTCCGCTACACCCCCAGCAGCGCGTCGAAGCTCCTGAGCCGCAACCTGTACGTCTACGGCCTCGGCGGCATCATCGCCCCCTTCATCGGCATCAAGCTGATCGACCTGGTAGTCCAACTCATTCCCGGGATGTCCTAAACATGAAGCTCTCCAGTCTCATTCGTCAACACGTCGCGGCCCTGCGGGCCCTGCTGGTGCTCACCGTGATCGTCGGCGGCGCATACCCGTTGGTCGTCTGGCTCGCCGCCCAGCTGCCCGGCCTCGACGGCAAGGCCAACGGCTCGATCGTCCAGGCCGGCGGAAAACCGGTGGGCAGCAGCCTCATCGGCCAACTCTTCACCAACGCCGACGGCACCCCGCTGCCGCAGTACCTGCAGAGCCGGCCGTCGATGGCGGGTGACGGTTACGACCCCATGGCCACCAGTGCCAGCAACCTTGGCCCGGAGAACATCATCGACGGCCCCGACAAGCCGAGCCTGCTGACCCTGGTGTGCACGCGCAGCCAGGACGTCGCCAAGCTCGACGGCGCCAACGGCGCGCGGCCGTTCTGCACCGGTGGCGGCGTCGGTGCCGTGTTGTCGGTCATCGGCCCGCGGGACACGTCCGGCCCCATGGCCGGTCAGGTCACCCACCCGGTGCGGGTGATCAGTGTCAACGAACCGTGCGACACCACCAAGGCACCGTTCCTGGCCACCTACGAAGGCGTCCGCGTCGAGTGCGCCAAACCCGACGAGGACTACTCCATCGGCCAGCTGGTGCCGATCCACGGCGCCTCGACCGCCAGCCCGGAGGTGCCCGCCGACGCGGTGACCGCCAGCGGCAGCGGGTTGGACCCCGACATCTCCCCCGCGTACGCCGCACTGCAGGTCGACCGCATCGCCAAAGTCCGTGGCATCAGCGCCGACCAGGTCAGGACCGTCATCGCCGCCCACACCGACGGCCGGGCCCTCGGCTTCATGGGCGAGCCCTCGGTGAACGTGCTGGCCGTCAACCTTGCGCTGGACGGGCAGCGGGTAGGTGGATGATGGGCTGGTGAGTCCCCAACCGCCTGCGTCCACGCACCGCGCCAAGCGGGGTGAGTTGCGGATCTACCTGGGCGCGGCGCCGGGCGTCGGAAAGACCTTCGCGATGCTCGGCGAGGCGCACCGCAGGATCGAACGGGGCACCGACGTCGTCGCCGCGGTCGTAGAAACCCACGGCCGCAAGCGGACCGCCCAACTGCTCGACGGCATCGAACTCGTCGCGCCGCGCCTCATCACCTACCGCGGCACCGAGTTCGCCGAGTTGGACGTCGAGGCGGTGCTGGCCCGCCGCCCCGAGGTCGTGCTGGTCGACGAGCTGGCCCACACCAACACCCCCGGATCGAAGAACGCCAAGCGGTGGCAGGACGTCGGCGAGCTGCTCGACGCAGGCATCGCCGTCATCTCCACCGTCAACGTGCAGCATCTGGAGAGTCTCAACGACGTCGTCGCGCAGATCACGGGCATCGAACAGCAGGAAACCGTGCCCGACGAGGTGGTTCGCCGAGCCAACCAGATCGAGCTGGTCGACATCACCCCGGAGGCGTTGCGGCGCAGGCTCTCCCACGGAAACGTCTACGCCCCCGAACGCATCGACGCCGCGCTGAGCAACTACTTCCGCCAGGGCAACCTCACCGCCCTGCGCGAGCTGGCGCTGCTGTGGCTCGCCGACCAGGTCGACGCGGCCCTGGCCAAGTACCGCGCCGACCACGAGATCAGCGACACCTGGGAGGCCCGCGAACGGGTCGCCGTCGCCGTCACCGGCGGCGAGGAATCGGAGACGTTGGTACGCAGGGCTTCTCGCATCGCATCGCGGTCCAGCGCCGAACTGATGATCGTGCACGTCGTGCGCGGCGACGGACTGTCCGGCGTCTCGGCACCACAGATGGGCAAGATCCGCGAGCTCGCCGCCAGCCTCGGTGCGACGCTGCACACCGTCGCCGGCGACGACGTTTCGGGGGCGCTGTTGGACTTCGCCCGCGAGATGAACGCCACCCAGCTGGTTCTCGGCACGTCACGACGGTCGCGGTGGGCCCGCATCTTCGACGAGGGCATCGGCGCGGAGACGGTGCAGCGGTCCGGGAAGATCGACGTCCACATGGTCACCCACGAACAGGCCAAGAGCGGGCCGTCGTGGGAGCTGGCGCCCCGCAACCGACGGCTGGCGTCCTGGGTCGCCGCGGCGGTCGTCCCGTCGGCGCTGTGCGCCGTGATCGCCCTGCTGCTCGACCGGTTTCTCGGCATCGCCGGCGAGAGCGTGCTGTTCTTCGTCGGCGTCGTCGTCGTCGCCCTGCTCGGCGGGGTCGGCCCCGCCACGGTGTCGGCGCTCTTGTCGGGCATGCTGCTCAACTACTTCCTGGTCGCGCCGCGGTACACCTTCACCATCGCCCAACCCGACAGCGCCGTGACGGTCGTGGTCCTGATCCTCGTCGCGGTGGCCGTCGCCGCCCTGGTCGACAACGCGGCCAAGCGCGCCAGGGAGGCCCGCCGCGCGTCTCAGGAGGCGGAACTGCTGGCCCTGTTCGCCGGGTCGGTGCTGCGCGGCGCCAACCTCGACACGCTCCTCGAGCGGGTCCGCGAAACGTATTCCCAACGCGCGGTGAGCATTCTGCGTGAGCACGACGGCGAACAGCGGATCATCGCCTGCGTCGGCGCCGACCCGTGCGTCGACGTGGAATCCGCCGACACCGCCATCGAAGTGGGCGACGACGAGTTCTGGATGCTGATGAGTGGACGGCAACTCGCGGCCCGCGACCGGCGCGTGCTGACCGCCGTCGCCACCCAGGCCGCGGGGTTGGTGCGCCAGCGCGAACTGATCGACGAGGCAGGCCAGGCCGAGGCGATCGCGCGGGCCGACGAACTGCGCCGGTCGCTGCTGTCGGCGGTCAGCCACGACCTCAGGACGCCGTTGGCGGGAGCCAAGGCGGCGGTGTCGAGCCTGCGCGCCGACGACGTCGGCTTCTCCCCCGAGGACACCGCGGAACTGCTGGCCACCGTCGAGGAGTCGGTCGACCAGTTGACCTCGCTGGTCGGCAACCTGCTCGACTCGTCGCGCCTGGCCGCCGGCGTGGTGCGACCCGAGCTGCAGCGGGTCTACCTCGACGAGATCGTCCACCGCGCGATCCTCGGAATACCCCGGGGCACTGCCGGATTGGACCGCATCAAGGTCGAGGTCGGCGACACCGCCGTGATGGCCGACGCCGGACTGCTCGAACGCGTGCTGGTCAACGTCGTCGACAACGCGATGCGCTACGCCCCCGGCGGCATCGTCCGCGTCAACGCGGGGCGGGTCGGCGACCGGGTGCTCGTCAACGTCGTCGACGAGGGTCCCGGCATCCGGCGCGCGCAAGTCGACGAACTCTTCGCTCCCTTCCAACGGCTCGGCGACCACGACAACACCACCGGCGTCGGGTTGGGACTTTCGGTGGCAAAGGGTTTCGTCGAAGCCATGGGCGGCAGCATCGCCGCCAGCGACACCCCCGGCGGCGGGCTGACCGTCGAGATCGAGCTGGCCGCGTCATGACTCGGGTTCTGGTGATCGACGACGAGCCGCAGATCCTGCGGGCCCTGCGCATCAACTTGTCGGTGCGCGGTTACGAGGTGCACACGGCGGAGACCGGTGCGCAGGCGCTCAAGGTCGCCGCCGAACACAAGCCGGACGTCGTCGTCCTCGACCTCGGTCTGCCCGACATCTCCGGCATCGAAGTGCTCGAGGGCCTGCGGGGCTGGCTAACCGCACCCGTCATCGTCCTCTCCGCCCGCACCGACTCCTCCGACAAGGTGGAGGCCCTCGACGCGGGCGCCGACGACTACGTGACCAAACCCTTCGGCATGGACGAGTTCCTGGCCCGCCTGCGCGCGGCGGTCAGGCGCGCCGCCGCCTCGGTGGAGACCGATCAACCCGTCGTCGAAACCGATTCCTTCACAGTCGATCTCGCGGCGAAGTTGGTCACCCGGCACGGCGCCGAAGTCCACCTCACCCCGACCGAGTGGGGCATGTTGGAGATGCTGGTGCGCAACCGCGGCAAGCTCGTCGGCCGCGAGGAGCTGCTCAAGGAGGTGTGGGGCCCGGCGTACGCCAAGGAAACCCACTATCTGCGGGTGTATCTCGCTCAGCTGCGCCGCAAGCTGGAGGACGATCCGTCCCACCCGCGCCACCTGATCACCGAAACCGGCATGGGTTACCGCTTCGCGCAGTGACCGCCGGTCATTCGACCTCCATCAACCGTGCGGCAACCCGGACCAGCGGCGCATGCAGGGTCTGCAGCGCCTGGGGGTCGTCGTCCACCAGGGCGTTGATCACCAGCGCCGAGATCGCCGCCACCAACGTCCGGCAGGCGAACAGCTGCTGCTCGGTGCGGGCGTCGAACACCATCGCGATGCCGTCGACGAACTGGCCCTGTTTCTTGAGGCGAATGGCGGCAGCCTCGGGTCCCGCGGCGTTGATGCCACTGAGATAGAGCAACGAAATCTCGGGCTGGCGGGCCATGACGTCGAGGTAGGTGCCCAGCAACGAGGCGAACCGGACCAACGGGGTATCCGTCAGCGGCGTCTTGAAGATCGCGCCGACCACGGCACTCTGCCGTCGTTCGTAACTCGCGAGGAAGCAAGCCTGCTTGGAATCGAACTGTTCATAGAAGGTCTGGCGCGAAACTCCGGCGCTCTTGACGATGTCGGCGACGCTGGTATCGCCGTAGCCCTTGGTCGACATTTCGACCTCCAGCGCCTCGAAGATTCGCTCGCGCTGGTGCGCTCTCACTTCGTCGCGGCTCAACTGATGCCGACCGGGTCTGAGTCGTTTGCTGATACTCATGCCTTGGCTGCCGTCGGACGTGGATTCTGTGGGCCTCCTGAGTGTAAGCGCTCACAGGGCAGATCCAGCGATTGCGAATTATGAACGGGTGCGTTTATATTTGCCGCAACGGGCGGGTCCAGCTGAGGGGACTGGATCCGCCCGAACTCACGATCAGGTCAGTGACCAGGCCCCTTGGCCGCCTGCAACGTGTAGGTCAACGGCAGGCGTTCGCCCCCCTCGGCCAACACGAACTCACCCTCGAAGTCGCGGCTCTCGACCATCGCGTCGTCGAAGAAGTTCCACGCCAATTCCCGGTGTTCCTCGAACCCGGTAATGGTGAAACCGACCTCCAGCAGCGCCGTGAAGATTTCGCCGAGGCCGTGGTTGAACGAGATCGACTCCGGCGACGAGACGACCCCGGTTCCCGCGTAGGTGTCCTCGTAGACGAAGCGCGTCCCGGCCGTCTCGAAGTACGGATACTCCACGACGAGCAGGCCGTCGGGCCGCGGATCGCTCATCGCCCACAGAATCGGGTGGCCCTCCCTGACGAACAGGCGACCGCCGGGCCGCAGCAGCGCGGCGACGACGCCCGCCCACTCGCGGATGTCGGGCAGCCAGCACAACGCACCGATGCCCGTGTAGACGACGTCGGCGCACTCCGCACCCAGGGCGGCCACCGCGTTGGCCACGTCGGCTTCGACGAACGTCACGTCGTTGCCGGCGCGGGCGGCCAGCGCCCGCCCCGCCTCCACTGCCGACGGCGAGAAGTCGAGGCCGGTCACGGATTTCGCGCCGAGCCGGGCCAGCGACACCGTGTCGGTGCCGATGTGGCATTGCAGGTGCACGACGTCGAGGCCGTCGAGTCGCCCGAGCCGGGGAAGGTCGTAGCTCACCACACCGGAGAGGTACTCGGGGTCGTCGAAGCTCGTGAGGTCGTAGCCGCCAGGGCCGGTGTGCATCGGCACCCGTGACTCCCAGTTGGCGAGATTGACGGTGCGCCAGTCGTCGGTCATGACGCGATTCTCACAGACCGCTCGGCGCCGAGCGTGGGCCTGGTGGCGAAATGTGGAGCGATCCGCCGCCACGAGGCTTACGGTCGGCGAGACCGCTCAGCCCGCCGTCTCCTCGGCGAGCGCGATCAGTCGCGCCCGCACCAGGTCAGGGCGCTCGTCGACGACGAAGTGTCCGGCGTCGACCGGCTCGAACGTGTAGTCGTCGGCGTTGGCGGTCTCGGGTGCGGCCAGCGAGTGGTGCACCGCGAAGTCGGCCATGCCGAACAGCGCACGGATGGGCACCGTCGCCCGTCGAACCTCGGGATTCCTTGCCGCCGTGGGCATTTCCCGCAGCAAGAAGGTCCGGTAGGTGTCGGTGGCGGTGCGCGCCACCACCGGATCACGGAAGCGCTCGGTGTAGACGCGCACGTCGGCGGGTTTCACTCGGTGCGCCTTGGGCCCGGTACCGAAGATGACGCGCTGCAGGTACGGCGTGCGCCGTTGCAACGCCATGCCGATGCTCGCCACGAAGGGCTGGTAGGCCAGGAACCGCCAGAAGTGCGGCAGGATCGTCCTCGGCGTCTGCCACGGGTGCGCCATGTTCATCACCAGGTAGCCGTCGAACCGCTCCGGCGCGGCGAGCAGCATCCGGTACCCGATGAAACCACCCCAGTCGTGGCCGACGAGCAACACGCGGTCCAGCCCGAGAGCATCCATCAGCGCCAGCACGTCGGCGGCGACGTCGTCCTTGGCCCAGCGGTGCGGCGCAGGCCCTGACCAGCCGTACCCGGGCAGATCGGGGGCGATGATCCGCAACCCGGGCGGCGGATCGGCCAGCAGCCCCCTGTACACCCAGTGGTGCTGCGGCCACCCATGAAGCGCCAGCACCGGCCTGCCGTCCGCAGGCCCGGACTCCGTGACGTGGAAGCGCACCCCGCGCGCCTGGACGAAGGATCGGCGGACACCGTCGATCGGCGGCACAAGACTAGTCACAAGTCCAGGTTATGGGACCCCCGTAGCCAGTACGCTCCCGACTATGCCGGGCTACCGCGAAATGTTCGACGCCAGTATCGAAGACGCGTGCGCGTTCTGGGCGCAGGCGGCTGACGCCGTCACGTGGACCCGGGCACCGCATCGCATCCTCGACGACTCCAATCCCCCGTTCTACCGGTGGTTCCCCGACGGGGAGCTCAACACCTGCGCCAACGCGCTTGACCGCCACGTCGACGACGGCCGCGGGGACCAGGCCGCGTTGATCTACGACTCGCCGCTGACCGGCACCAAGCGCACCTACACCTACCGCGAACTGCTCGACGAGACCTCGCGCTTCGCAGGCGTGCTGCGCGGCCTCGGCGTCGAGAAGGGCGACCGCGTCGTCATCTACATGCCGATGGTGCCCGAGGCCGTCATCGCGATGCTGGCCTCGGCCCGCCTCGGGGCGGTGCACTCGGTGGTGTTCGGCGGCTTCGCGGCCCACGAACTCGCCGCCCGCATCGACGACGCCCGGCCAGCGGTCCTGGTGACGGCGTCGTGCGGCATCGAGCCCACCCGCATCGTCGACTACAAGATGATCGTCGACTCCGCGCTGCACCTCGCCGAGCACGACACCCCGGCCTGCGTCGTCCTGCAGCGCGAGCAGCACCCCTGCCATCTGACACCGGGCCGCGACGTGTCGTGGACCGAGGCCATGGCCGACGCGCAACCCGTCGACCCCGTGCCCGTCGCCGCCACCGACCCGCTCTACGTGCTCTACACCTCCGGCACCACCGGCAAGCCCAAGGGCATCGTCCGCGACAACGGCGGCCACGCCGTCGCCCTGCTGTGGACCATGAAGCACATCTACGACACCGAACCCGGCGACGTGTACTGGGCCGCCTCTGACGTGGGCTGGGTCGTCGGCCACTCCTACATCGTCTACGGCCCGCTGCTGCTCGGCGCGACCACCGTGCTGTACGAAGGCAAGCCGGTCGGCACCCCCGATGCCGGCGCCTTCTGGCGGGTGGCCGCCGAACACGGTGTGAAGGCGCTGTTCTCGGCACCGACGGCCATCAGGGCGATCAAGAAAGTGGACCCCGACGCCGCCCAACTCGCGGGCCACGACCTCTCCAAACTGCGGTACCTGTTCCAGGCCGGCGAACGGCTGGATCCCAGCACGTACCACTGGGCCGCCGAGAAGCTCGGCATCCCCGTCGTCGACCACTGGTGGCAGACCGAGACCGGGTGGTCGATCGCCGCCGCCCCGATGGGCGTCGAGGCGTTGCCGGTCAAGCCCGGCTCGGCGACGGTGCCGATGCCCGGTTACGACGTGCGCGTCCTGCGTCCCGACGGCACGGAATGCGAAGCGGGCGAAGAGGGTTCGATCTGCATCAAGCTCCCGCTTCCGCCCGGCACGTTGCCGACGCTGTGGGATGACGACGACCGCTACGTCGCGTCCTACCTTTCGGCGTTCCCCGGCTACTACCTCTCGGGTGACGGCGGCTACCTCGACGAGGACGGCTACCTGTTCGTCATGGGTCGCACCGACGACGTCATCAACGTCGCGGGGCACCGACTGTCGACTGGTTCCATCGAAGCCGTCCTGGCGACGCATCCGGCCGTCGCGGAATGCGCGGTGATCGGGGCGGCCGACGAGCTCAAGGGCCAGGTGCCGCGCGGTTTCGTCGTGCTCAAGTCGGGTGCGTCGGCCGACGGTCTGCTCGAGGAACTGGTCCTGGCAGTCCGCGAGAACATCGGCGCGGTCGCGGCACTGAAGAGGGTCGACGTCGTGGCGGCCCTTCCGAAGACCCGCTCGGGAAAGATCCTGCGAAAGACGATGCGTGGCATCGCCGACGGCCGCGACGAGCCGGTGCCGTCGACCATCGAGGACGCCAGCGTGCTGGACGCTCTGACACCCATCCTCAGGTCTTGATCCGCGGCGGCGTAATTCGACCTATTCTCGAATGGTCATAGGTGAATGTTCGACCGAGTCGACAGAGGTGAACTGCCATGAGCGTTCCTGACCACAAAGCCGGCGGATGCAACTGCCATTGCAATGCGTGCGACGGCGGCCATCACTGCGGAAACCCGCCCAACTGCAACGTGCGGCGCTAGGAAATCTCTGCTGCCGTTTCCGGCTCGGCCCGTAGCCAGCTCGGGAACGGCAGTGGGGCGCCTTCGGAGCGCTTGCTGTCGAAGGCGAAGAGCACCAGGCTCGCGGCGAAGCTGATCAGCGCGACGCTTCCGAGCGCGCCAGCCAGCAGAAGGTTGCCGCCTCCGAGGGTGACGACGGCGATCACCGCGGCCATCACCGCACCGAGCATCGTGACCAGCCCGGCAGTCGCCAGGAGCTCGGCGCTCGGATCGTCGCTGTACTTCGTCTTCTGATCGGTCACGGACGGTTGTTACCCCGGGCCGATCCGTTCAAAACGTTGCCGTCACGCAATCGACAGCGCGATGCCGTCGAGGATGTCGTGCTCGCTGACCACCAGCTCGCTGATGCCGGCTCGGCCGCCGAGCGCGCGGGCCAGCTCTTCGACGACGATCGCGCCGCCGCCGATGACGTCGACCCGGCCCTCGTGCATGGGGCCCAGCGCGGCGCGCTGGCGACGGGTCATGCCCAACAGCGCCTCGCACACCTTGGACAGATCGTCGAAGCCGACGCGCGACAGGTGGATGGCGTCGGAGTCGTAGGCCGCCAGGTTCATCGCCAGCGCCGACAGCGTCGTCATCGTGCCTGCCACCCCGACCCACGTTCGCGCCTGCTCGACGGGCACCACGTCGAAGGCGGCGTCGAGCGCGTCGCGGACGACGGTGCGGGCGGCTTCGATCTCGAGTGCGGTCGGCGGATCGGACTTCAGGCACCGCTCCGTCAGCCGCACGCAACCGATGTTCGCCGAATAGCTGGCGTCCACCCCGTCCGCCGTGCCCAGCACGACCTCCGTTGACCCGCCGCCAAGGTCGACGACCACGAACGGCGCTGCGGCGGAGCCGAGTTCACCGACGGCACCGCGGAACGACAGCTCGGCCTCCTCCGTGCCGGTGATCACTTCGGCGACCGCCCCTGGCACCACGGAACCCAGCACCTCGGCGGTCATCGCGAAGAACTCGTCGCGGTTGGCCGCGTCACGGGTCGCCGAGGTGGCGACCATCCGGACCGTCGGCACCGCATGTTCCCGAAGCAGCTCGGCGTAGTCGGCAAGGGCCGCGCGGGTCCGCATCAGCGCGGGCTCGGCGAACGCACCCGTCGCGTCGACGCCCTCACCGAGTCGCACGATGCGCATCTCGCGGTGCACGTCGTGTACGCGTCCCTCGACGACGTCGGCGATCAACAAGCGAATGGAGTTGGTACCGCAGTCGATCGCAGCGACCCTCACGTCCACACCTCTCGGTCAAGGATTCCGGCCATCGCGGGCTCGGCGGCCAGCACGGCCAGCGCCTCGTCGCCGAAGGGGTTGACGCCGGGCCCCTTGGCCAGCGAGTGCGCGATGACCACGTGCAGGCACTTCACCCGGTCCGGCATCCCGCCGCCCGAGAACGTGGTGCCAAGCGATTCGACGGCGTCGCGTTCGGCCAGGAAGGACTCGTGCGCGCGCAGATACGCGGCGGCCAGCTCGGGATCGTCGGCCAGCCGTTCGGTCATCTCGCGCATCATCCCGGAGGACTCCAGCCGACTGGCCGCCGCGGTGAGCGCCGGATGCGTCAGGTAGTACAACGTCGGAAAGGGCGTTCCGTCAGGAAGTCTCGGCGCCGTCTTCACCACGGCGGGTTGACCGTTCGGGCAGCGGTAGGCGATCTCCAGGACACCCCGCGGTTCGCGGC
The DNA here is from genome assembly GCA_006864685.1 of Mycolicibacterium hodleri. Lineage (GTDB taxonomy): Bacteria > Actinomycetota > Actinomycetes > Mycobacteriales > Mycobacteriaceae > Mycobacterium > Mycobacterium hodleri_B. The sequence continues at coordinate 13,348 of VIFX01000048.1, forward strand.
CCAACTGCTGCGCGACGGCGTCCAGATCTTTTGCGTCAACCACCGGGACCTGGCGGGATCGGGGCGGGCGGCACCTCGGGAACACCGGGGGCCGGAAGGTCGGGGGCCGACGGAATCTGCGAAACCCCATGCGGCGCATCGGCGATCGTGTGCCACAGCGAGGTGTACCACGGCTGCCCGCTCGGCGGCTTCGCCGGATCAACGCCCGGCGCCTCCACCGGCGCGGCTCCCGGCGGCAGCTGAACCTGGTACGGGATGTCGCCGGGCATCACGAAGCCGAGCCGTTCGCGGGCTTGCGCCGCGATGTACACCGGATCCGCGAGCTTGAGCTTCTGTTGCTCGAGATCGGCGATTTGCGAACGCAATTGGGCCTCCGCGTCGACGAGTTGCTTCATCTCGGTCCGTTGGGCGAAGTACGTGCGCACCGGCCCGGCGATCGTCAGCGTCAACACGCACACCACTGCCGCGAGGATCGCGGCGCGTCTGGCAGCCGAACCCAAGCGCTGCTCGGACTGCTGCTCGGCCGCGTCGGCAATGGCCTTCCTGATCGGCTCGATGACACCGGTCGGCTCGTCGCCTTCCTCGATCTCGGGGGCCGGCTCGGGAGCGGGCCGAGCCTCGATGGCGCGGGGCTCCCGCCGGATCGGGGTTGCCCCGCGCGGCCGTCCGCCACCCTTCCCCGGTCGCGACGCGGGGGCGCGTCGCTTGGGGTCGGGCCGCTTCGGGTCGGGCATGAACGACGAACTTCGACCGGAGCTACTTGGTCTCGACGGAGAAGCGCGGGAACGCAAGGTCGCCGGCGTAGCGGGCGGCGTCGCCGAGCTCCTCCTCGATGCGCAGCAGCTGGTTGTACTTGGCGACGCGCTCGCTGCGAGCGGGCGCACCGGTCTTGATCTGACCGCTGCCCACCGCGACGGCCAGGTCGGCGATCGTGGTGTCCTCGGTCTCGCCGGAGCGGTGGCTCATCATGGTGCGGTAGCCGCTGCTGTGCGCCAGGTTCACCGCGTCCAGCGTCTCGGTGAGCGTGCCGATCTGGTTGACCTTGACCAGGAGCGCGTTGGCGGCACCCTTGTCGATGCCCTCCTCCAGACGCTCGGGGTTGGTGACGAACAGGTCGTCGCCGACGATCTGGATGCGGTCACCGATAGCGGTGGTCAACGACACCCAGCCGTCCCAGTCGTCCTCGGACAGCGGATCCTCGATCGACACGAGCGGGTACGCGTCGAGAAGTCCGGCGTAGAACTCCGTCATCTGCGCGGCGGTGCGGTTCTGCTTCTCGAAGGCGTATCCGGTGCCGTCGGTGTAGAACTCGGTCGCGGCGACGTCGAGCGCCAGCGCCACGTCGGAGCCCAGCTTGAAGCCGGCACCCTCGATGGCCGAGCTGATCAGGTCGAGCGCGGCCACGGTGCCCGCGATGTCCGGTGCGAAACCACCCTCGTCGCCGAGGCCGGTGGCCAGCCCCTGCTTCTTGAGCACCGACTTCAGCGAGTGGTACACCTCGGCGCCCCAGCGCAGGGCCTCCTTGAACGACGCGGCGCCGATCGGCGCGACCATGAACTCTTGGACGTCGACCCCGGTGTCGGCGTGGGCGCCGCCGTTGACGATGTTCATCATCGGCACCGGCAGGATGTGCGCGTTCGGGCCACCGAGGTAGCGGAACAGCGGCAGGCCTGCGGCGTCGGCGGCGGCCTTCGCGACGGCCAACGACACCCCGAGGATCGCGTTGGCGCCGAGGCGGGACTTGTCGGGCGTGCCGTCGCAGTCGAGGAGGGCCTGGTCGACCAGGCGCTGGTCGTCGGCGTTGAGACCGATCACGGCCGGGCCGAGCTCGCTCAGCACCCCGGCGACTGCCTTTTCTACGCCCTTGCCGAGGTAGCGGCTGCCGCCGTCGCGGAGTTCGACGGCCTCGTGCTCACCGGTGGAGGCACCGGACGGAACTGCGGCGCGGGCGGCGGAGCCGTCGTCGAGCGCGACCTCGACCTCCACGGTCGGGTTGCCCCGGGAGTCGAGAATTTCTCGCGCTGCGATCTGCTCGATGACGGGCACTGGCGTCTCCTCGGTGGTGCTGGCTGCGGACTGGTCGTGCAAGAAGACAGCCTAGAGCGTGCGGTTTCCTCACGCCGAAACAGACGCCGGGAGAGCTAGAGGGAATGCCCTTCGGCGTAGGCGGTGGCCCAGTCGCGCACCGTCCTGGCGTACTGGTCGGAGAGGTTGTAGGCCCGCAGCGCGTCCATCCAGCCGCGGGGAGTGGCGAGGTCCTTGCCGCGCCAGCACAGGTATCCCGCCGCCGACAGCGCCGCGTCGTCGACGTTGTCGGCGCTCACGACGCCGTCGTTGTTGGCGTCGACGCCGTAGAGCTCCCACGTCGCGGGGATGAACTGCATGGGACCCATCGCGCGGTCCATCTGGCGGTCGCCGTCCAGCGCGCCGCCGTCGGTGTCCGGGATGGACATGTTGCCGAGCGACCCGTCGAGTCGGACTCCGCGGATCGGCGGGGTGACGTCACCGTCGGGGGCGACGGTCGCACCGCGGTAGGTGCCGTGATGGCTCTCGACCATTCCGATGCCCGCGAGCGTCGTCCAGGCCAGGTGGCACTTGGGGTTCTCGACCTCGGCGACGCGCGCCGCGTAGGCGTAGGCCTCCAGTGACGTCGCCGGAATGCCGAGCGCGGCCGAGCGCTCGGAGGCCCATTCGCGCAGCTGGTCGGCGGGCCGGCCCTTGGCGTGCGTGTCGACCTGCGGCACCGGATCACCCGGCGGGGGCGGGACGCCCTCGGGGATCGGTATGCCCGTCTGCCACGAGCACGATGAGGCCATTAGCAGGGCCGTAGCGACGACAACCGCGACGGCCCGCAGCCAACGCACTGGCGACACCGGACTCCCTCGAACATTAGGACTCCAGCCATCGTCCCACGCGTCCGGTGCTACCCCGTTTCACCGCGTTTAGCGGGGCGCGCCGTAGCCACGATCGGCTTGCTAAGGTGAGCCACACCTAGCTATGGCTAGCCAACACTTGGGTACCCACCCATTCGCAGCGAGGACGAGTGCATGACCGCGGTCGGAGACCTCTCGGTGTCGCTGATGGCTGCCGGCCCCAGCGTCACCTCTCAACTCTTCGGCAGCGCGCTCATCGGAGTCCGCGAAGGCCTGGAAGCCGCCATCGTCGTCACGATCCTGGTCGCGTTCCTGGTCAAGTCCGACCGTCGCGACGCCCTCAAATGGGTCTGGCTGGGCGTCGGCGGGGCGATCGTCATGACCATCGCGGTGTTCCTCGCCATCCAATTCGGCAGGAACACCATCTCCGGCCTCGGCGCCGAGGCCATTGCCGGTGTCGCGTCGCTGATCGCCGTCGCCATCGTCACCACGATGGTGCTCTGGATGAAGAAGGCCGCGGCGGGCATGTCCGGGCAGCTCCGCGGCGAGATGTCCAAGGCACTCGAGGCGGGCGCGTTCGCCGTGCTGTCGCTGTCGTTCCTGGCCGTCGGCCGAGAAGGCGTCGAGACCGCACTGTTCATGGTCGGCTTCGCCGAGGCCAAGACGCTCTGGCCGCTGACGGGTCTGATCATCGGCGTCCTCGTCGCCGTCGTGATCGCGTTCGCGATGTACGTCGGCGCGTTGCGGATCAACCTGGCGAAGTTCTTCTCCTACACCGGCGCGTTCCTCGTCGTCGTCGCCGCGGGCATCCTGTCCTACGGCATCGGCGCGCTGCAGACCGTCGGCTGGCTGCCCGGCCTGACCAGCCGCCCGTTCGACATCAGCTCGTGGTTCGACTGGTCGTCCTGGTACGGCCAGGTCATCCAGGGCGTCTTCAACGTCACCCCGACGCCGACGTGGCTGCAGTTCCTCGGCTGGGCGTTCTACCTCGTCGTCGTCCTCATCATCTTCCTGCGCCCCACCAAGGCGCCAACGAAGCCGGCGGACACTCCTGCGCCGGACTCCCCCTCCACCAGTTCCGATCTCACTCCAGAGTCGGAGCGCCCCACCGCATCCGAAAGGTCCAACACGTGAACGTCTCTCCTCTAACTGCGAGGACGGGCGCTGCCGCAGCGGCCGCCCTGATGACGGGCCTCTCCCTGGTGGGTTGCCAGGCCAAGGAAGCCGAGACCCCGGCCAGCAGCGGCGCGAACGCGCCCGCGCAGATCACGGTGAACGCCTCCGACACGACGTGCGAGCTGTCGGGCACCGAAGGCACCACCGGCCCAAGCACCTTCGTCATCACCAACAACGGGACCAAGGTCACCGAGTTCTACGTCTACGGTGAGGGCGACCGCGTGATGGGCGAGGTCGAGAACATCTCCCCCGGACTCGAGCGCAAGCTCATCGTCCAGCTCAGCGAGCCGGGCAAGTACCAGACCGCGTGCAAGCCGGGCATGATCGGCGACGGCCTGCGTGGCGACTTCACCGTCACCGGTGATGCGGTCCAGATCGACACCGAGGGCAAGTTCAAGGAAGCCGCCGACAACTACAAGCGGTACGTGAACAGCCAGACCGAGGCGCTGATCCCGGCAGTCGACGTGTTCGTCGCCGCGATCAAGAAGGGCGACGTCAACGCCGCCAAGGCTCAGTTCCCCATCGCCCGCACGTACTACGAGCGCATCGAGCCCGTCGCCGAGTCGTTCCCCGACGATCTCGATCCCCGCATCGACCTTCGCGAAGCGGACCTGGAGCCCGGCCAGAAGTGGACGGGCTTCCACGCGCTGGAGAAGCAGCTGTGGGTGACCGGCCTTCAACCCGACGCCAACGCACTGGCCGATCAGCTGGCGGCCGACGTCAAGGAACTCAACGACGGCGTGAAGGCACCCGACTTCACCGTCGACTCCACCCAGATCGCCGGTGGCGCACAGGGTCTGCTCGACGAAATCGCGTCCAGCAAGATCAGCGGCGAAGAGGACATCTTCAGCCACACCGACCTGTGGGACTTCGAGGCCAACCTGCAGGGCTCGCAGACCGCGGTGTCGTCGGTGCGACCGATCCTCGACGAGCGCAACCCCGACCTCGGCAAGAAGGTCGACCAGCGCTTCGCCGAATCCGAAGCGCTGCTGCAGAAGTACCGCCAGGGCGACGGATTCGTGTTGTACGACACCGTGACCGAACCACAGCGCCAGGAGCTCTCCCGCTCGATCGACGCATTGAGCAAGGAAGTTAGCCAGGTGCAGGGTGTCATCGCAGGCCAGTAACCGCCCAGACGATGCGCCGGACTCGACGTCCGGCGCATTGTCGCGCCGAAAGCTGTTCGGCGCGGCGGGGGTCACCGCCGCGGTGGTCGGCGCGGCAGGCGCCGGTGCGCTGGCCGGCCGCGCGTCGGCGTCCAGCACCGCCACCGAGGAGCTCCAAAGCTCGGTGCCGTTCCGTGGCGAGCGTCAAGCGGGCATCGTGACCGCGGCGCAGGACCGGATGCACTTCTGCTCCTTCGACGTCACCACCGACGACCGTGAGGACGTCGTGGCGATGCTCAAGGAGTGGACGGCCATGGCGGAGCGCCTGACGCTCGCCGAGGAGGCCGTCGACAACGGCGCCGTAGGCCTCAACCCCTACGCGCCACCCGCGGACACCGGTGAGGCCCTTGGCCTTCCGGCGTCGCAGCTGACCCTCACCGTCGGCTTCGGACCGACGTTCTTCACCAAGGACGGCAAGGACCGGTTCGGCGTCGCCGACAAGCGACCCGAAGCGTTGATCGATCTGCCCAAGTTCCCGAACGAGACGATGGACCCGGCCAGGAGTCACGGCGACATCTGCGTCCAGGCCTGCGCGAACGATCCTCAGGTCGCCGTGCACGCCATCCGCAACCTGGCCCGCGTCGCGTTCGGCACGGCGGCGGTGCGCTACTCGCAGCTGGGCTTCGGCCGCACGTCGTCGACCACACGCGACCAGTCCACGCCCCGAAACCTGTTCGGATTCAAGGACGGAACGGCCAACATCAAGGCCGAGGACACCGGTGCGCTCGACAAGAACGTCTGGGTCGCCGACGGCGACGGCCCGGCGTGGATGACCGGCGGTTCCTATCTGGTGACCCGCCGTATCCGGATGCGCATCGAGAACTGGGACCGCACCACGCTCCTGGAGCAGGAGCGGGTCATCGGACGCCTCAAGGGCAGCGGTGCACCGATCGGGTACGCCGACGAGTTCGCCGCCCTGGACTTCACCACCAAGAGCTCGAAGGGCACCCCGCTGATCGACATGGCGGCCCACGTGCGACTGGCGTCGAAGGAGAACCTCAACGGCATCGAGATCCTGCGCCGCGGGTACAACTTCACCGACGGCACGGACGGTTTCGGCCATCTCGACGCCGGCCTGTTCTTCATCGCCTTCGTGCGCGACCCGCGGAGCTCGTTCGTCCCCATGCAGATGGAACTGTCCCGACGCGACGCGCTCAACGAGTACATCACCCACACGGGCACTGCCCTGTTCGCCTGCCCGCCGGGACTGCGCGAGGGTGACACGTCGGCGTACTGGGGTTCGACGCTGCTCGGCTGAAACCCGACCGGCGCGGGCGGCCGCGCCGGTACGCTCTGCAACGCCGCCGAACGGCCGACGCGGCGGAACGGGGAACGATGCCACGGCTGTGGAGGTCATTCGGCTCGGCGCTGGCGTTGTCGATCGGCGTCGTGTTGGTCGCCGTCACCAGCGTGCCCGGCGCGCACGCGGCGACCGCACTGGTCATGGGCGGCACCGGCCAACCGGACCCGAAACAGGTGCCCGGCTACCTCGACGCCGTCGGTCGGCTCTACCTCAACCAGGCCGCCGCGTGCGCGGTCGCCACGTGCCAAGTGCACGCGACCGTCACCCCCGAGGAGTTCTCGCCGTTCTTCACCGGCGGAATGAGGTTCGGAGACTCGGTGGCTACCGGGCTGGGCATGCTCGACACCGACGTGCGCCGCTACCTTGGCCAGAACGGCGAACCGCTGGTCGTCTTCGGCAATTCGCAAAGCGCCACCGTCGCCACCGAGGAGAAGCGCCGCCTGGCCGCCGACCCGACGGTCGCTGCCGACAGCCTGCAGTTCGTACTCGTCGGCAATCCGAACCGGCCCAATGGTGGCTTCCTGCAACGGTTCCACCCGATCACCATCCCAGTCGTCGACTACCTGCCCACCACCTCGCCTGCCGACACCGGCGGCCCGGTGACCACGGACATCTCCTTCCAGTACGACATCGCGTCAGACTTCCCGACCTATCCGCTGAACGCCCTGGCGATGCTGAACACGTTGATAGGCATCGGCATTCACGGTTCCTACACCACCACGCACGACGGATACTCCGAGTCCGAACTGCTGGCGGAGATCAACGACCCGCACAACCGCCAGATCGTGGGCAACACCACCTACGTCACCATTCCGACCAGGGTGCTGCCGCTCGCCCAGGCGATCCGCGACACCGGCCACACGTTGGGACTCAGCGCGTTCACCACCCCCGTCGCCGATCTCGTGGAACCGACGCTGCGCGTTCTTGTGGAGCTCGGCTACCACCGCACGGTCGGCTACGGGGCGCAGAACTCGTTCGGCCTGATTCCGGCCGCCAACCCCGTCACCGTGGTCGGCGATCTCATCACCGCGGCCGGGGAAGGGATCAACAACGTCGTCAGGCGTGGAACGTCCCGTCCAGCGCCGCCACCGGTCGCGGCCCGGGTGCCTACCAGCTCACCAGAGCGGCCCGCGGCGCAACGCGACCTGGCCACCGAGCAGGTGGCCACCCCGCCTGCCGCGCAGGCGACAACCGAGACTGCTCACCGCAGCGAAGACACCCCGGACACCAACGGCACGCGAGACACCAAGCGGCAGCCCGCCACGACCCAGTCGCATCCCGACGCGACACCGCCGGGGTCGCCCGGCGATCCTTCGGAACGTCGTCGGCAGGATCAGTCCGCGAGGGACGACGTTCAACCGGGCCGGGCCGGGGCAACCGCCGATACCCCCGATGGGTCAGACTCCCGCCCGGCGCACGCCAGCGGGCCCTCGGACCAGGGCGCGTCGGCAGACGCCGCCTGAGCAGCCCAGGCGCCAACTAACCGTCGCCGGCGGGCCAGTGGGCGCGCCACTCCTCCTCGGTGACGGCGCCTAGCTGGGCATCCTCGAGATCGGTGCCACCCCGGCTCGCGAGGATGCTCTGCTCCACCGTGCGGACCACGTCGACGAAGTCCAACGCCTGTGTGCGGACGGCATTCTCGGGGTCGCTGCCGTAGGTCGCGCCGATCGCCGTCAAACCCTCCGGCATCAGATCGGCGGGCAGACCGGCCGCGGTGACCCGCTCGATCACCTTCTGCGCCAACGCCAACGCCGGCTGGGCGGTGGGCACGTCGTCCATGACGGAACTGCGCGCCTTCACCTTCACTTCCAGGGCCTTGCGCTCTTCCCATTGCGCCAGCTGGTCGTCAAGCGAAATCGCCTCTCCGGCAAGCACTGCGGGCACCCGGTTGCCGAGCTTGCGCACCAGCGCATCGGCGACGTCGTCGATGCCGAACGGCGACGTGTCCGAGTCCTCGGCGATCCGCGCCTGGAACAGCACCTGCAACAGCACGTCGCCGAGCTCTTCGCGCAGTTCGTCGGCGTTGCCGCTTCGCACGGCGTCGAACAGCTCGTAGGTCTCCTCGAGCAGATAGCGGCGCAGCGACTCGTGGGTCTGCTCGCGCTCCCACGGACCCGCCGTGCGCAGCGTGTCCATGATCGCCACCGCATCGACGAGTCGCTCGCCGGATGGCGGTGCAGGGGTGGAGATCAGCGTCGCCCCCGCCGCCAGCCGGGCCCTGACCACCGGGTGGTTCGGATCGGACGACAGCAGCACAGGGGCGTCCTCACCGAGATACACCGGCCGGGCCGCTGGCAGCGACCACGGCACCCGCACGGGCATCTCCTCGGTGTACTGCACGTCCCCGGCGAGCAGCGCGACGGCCTCGACGGGCATCGACGACGGACGCCGCGGGTCGACGAGGACCACGGTCGACGCGACAGCTTCGTCGCTCACGAGACCGCACCTCCCAGGTCGCTGACGTCGAAATCCGTTTGCGGCCTTCCGTCCAACGCAAGCAGCAGACCTGCCACCACGCGCAGCATCTCGGCGTCACGCACTCGCGGTGCGCCGATCCCACCCTCGGCCCGCGGAATAGGGATCGTGATGGTCGACGTCGTCGCACGGTAGGTCGCCGACGGATACATCCGCTTGAGCCGCATCTGCTGGGAGTCGAGCAAGGTCAACGGGGTGACGCGAATCGTCGTCGCGGACGCCGTCACCTCGGTAACGCCGTACTGGCGGCACAGCAGGCGGAGCCGGGCGGCCGCCACCAGCAGCAGCGCGGGCTCGGGCAGCGGCCCGTACCGGTCGACCAACTCCTCGACGACGCCGACGATCGCCGCCTCGTCCTGGGCGGCTGCCAGCCGGCGGTAGCCCTCGAGCCGCAGCCGGTCGCTGCCGATGTACTCCGGTGGCAGGTTGGCGTCGACCGGTAGGTCGATCCGTACGTCCTTCGGTTCCTCAACCGCGGCAACGGTATTGCCGTCGACCACGGCTCGATAGGCTTCGACGGCCTCGCCGACCAGCCGCACGTAGAGATCGAAGCCGACGCCCGCGACGTGTCCGGACTGCTCGGCACCGAGAACGTTTCCCGCGCCGCGGATTTCGAGGTCCTTCATGGCCACCGCCATGCCTGCGCCGAGCTCGTTGTTCTGCGCGATGGTCGCCAACCGGTCGTAGGCGGTCTCGGTCAGCGGCACCTCGGGCGGGTACAGCATGTAGGCGTAGCCGCGCTCACGGCTGCGCCCGACTCGGCCGCGCAGCTGGTGCAGCTGCGAGAGCCCGAAGGTGTCGGCGCGCTCGACGATCAGGGTGTTGGCGTTCGAAATGTCAAGGCCCGTCTCGACGATCGTGGTGCACACCAGGATGTCGAACTCCCGGTTCCAGAAACCCTCGACGGTGCGCTCCAGCTGCTCCTCGGGCATCTGCCCGTGCGCCACCACCACGCGCGCCTCAGGGACGAGGGCCCGCACCCTGGCGGCCGCGGAGTCGATCGACTTGACCCGGTTGTGAATGTAGAACGCCTGGCCGTCGCGGAGCAGCTCGCGCCGCAGCGCCGCGCCGACCTGCTTGTCGTCGTGCGGCCCGACGTAGGTCAGGACGGGGAACCGCTCCTCTGGCGGCGTGAGGATGGTCGACATCTCGCGGATGCCGGCCAGGCTCATCTCCAAGGTTCGCGGAATTGGCGTGGCGCTCATGGTCAGCACGTCGACGTGGGTGCGCATCGACTTGATGTGTTCCTTGTGCTCGACGCCGAACCGCTGCTCTTCGTCGACGACGACCAGGCCGAGGTCCTTCCACGTGACGCCGGTCTGCAGCAGTCGGTGCGTGCCGATCACGATGTCGACCGAGCCGTCCTTCATGCCCTCGATGACCTTGCGCGACTCGGCGTTGTCGGTGAACCGGGACAGCCCCTTCACCGTCACCGGGAAGCCGGACATGCGCTGGGAGAACGTCTGAAGATGCTGATCGGCCAGCAGCGTGGTGGGCACCAGCACCGCCACCTGCTTGCCTGCCTGCACCGCCTTGAACGCCGCGCGCACCGCGATCTCGGTCTTGCCGTAGCCGACGTCACCACAGATCACGCGGTCCATCGGGACGGGCTTCTCCATGTCGGACTTGACCTCGGTGATCGCCGTCAGCTGGTCGACGGTCTCGGTGAACCCGAACGCGTCCTCCATCTCCGACTGCCAGGGGGTGTCCGGTCCGAAGGCGAAGCCGGGCGCGGCTTGCCGCTTGGCGTACAGCGTCACCAACTCGCCCGCGATCTCGCGAACGGCCTTGCGCGCCTTGGTCTTCGTGTTGGCCCAGTCGCTGCCGCCGAGCTTGCTCAGCGACGGTTCCACCCCGCCGACGTAGCGGGACAGCTGGTCGAGCGAATCCATCGGGACGAACAGCTTGTCCGATCCGCCACCCCGCTTGGCCGACGCGTACTCCAGCACCAGGTACTCGCGGCGGGCACCTCCGATGATGCGCTCCACCATCTCCACGAACCGCCCGATGCCGTGCTGGTCGTGCACGACGAGGTCGCCCGCGGTCAGCGCGAGCGGGTCGACGACGTTGCGGCGCTTGGCCGCCAGCCGCTTGCCCTCGGTGGCAGCGGCCCGATTGCCGGTAAGGTCGGTCTCGGTGATGACGACGAGGTTCGCGCCAGGCAGCACCACACCGTCGCGCAGCGGGCTCTTGAGCACCCCGACCACGCCTGGCTTCGGCACGTCGCCGGGAGCCAACATCGAAGCGGGCGTGTCGGATTCGCCCAACTGCTCGACGATGCGCTGGGCGGTGCCCGCGCCGGGTGTCACGACGGCGGCCAGGCCACCGGTCGTCACGTGGGCCCGCAGCATGGCGAACATCTCGTCGAGGTTGTTCTGCTGCCCGCGCGCGGACGGCGCCGACCGAATGTCGAGCTCGGTGGCCGAGCCGTCCGCCAGCTGACTCAACGTCCACCACGGGTGCCCGCCGACAGCGGCGTTCGCCCGAACGTCGGCGAGTTCACGGAAGCCGGAGCCGCCGAGCGCCTCGAGGTCGATCGGCGCGTCGGCCCCCATCGCCGCGACCGACCACGACGCCTCGAGGAACTCCTGCCCCGTCTTGATCAGATCGGCCGCGCGGGTACGCACCTTCTCGGGGTCGCACACCAGCACCGGCGCCCCGGCGGGCAGATGGTCCGACAGCAGTGACAGCTCCGTCGGCCGCAGGACCGGAAGCAGCGCCTCCATGCCGTCGGACGGAATGCCCTCGGCGAGCTTGGCCAACATGTCGCTGACCGTCCCGGTGACGCGGTTGTCGTCGTGGGGTTGGTCCATCGACAGCGCCGCCGCACGCTTGCGCACCTCGTCGGTCAGCATCAGCTCGCGGCACGGCAGGGCGATCACCGAGTCGACGGCGATGTCGGGGATCGACCGCTGGTCGGCGACGGAGAACATCCGCATCTCCGAGACCTCGTCACCCCAGAACTCGACGCGAACGGGATGCTCGGCGGTCGGAGGGAAGACGTCGAGGATGCCGCCGCGGACGGCGAACTCGCCGCGCTTGCCGACCATGTCCACCCGCGTGTACGCCAGCTCGACCAGTCGTTCCAGGATGCCGTCGAACTCGGCGTCCTCGCCAACCGTCAGCGTCACCGGCTCGACGTCGGCCAGATCCGGTGCCATGGGCTGAAGCAGCGACCTCACCGTGGTGACAACGACCCGCAGCGGCGCGCCGAGGCGTTGGTCCTCTGGCCTGGCCAGCCGGCGCAGCACCATCATCCTGGCGCCGACCGTCTCGACACCCGGCGAGAGCCGCTCGTGCGGCAGGGTCTCCCAGGAGGGGAACATCGCGACCGCGTCCCCGAGCACCGCGCGAAGTTCCGCGGTCAGGTCGTCGGCCTCCCGGCCGGTGGCGGTGACGACGAGCAGCGGGCCCGCGTCGGCCATCGCCGCGGCGACGAAGAGCCGCGCGCTGGCGGGTCCGACGAGCGCGAGTTCCGCGGTGGGGTCGGCGGCGCGGCGGGTGAGCTCGGCCAGACCTGGGTCGGACAGCGCGAGACGCACCAGACCCGCCATCGGGGTCTGGACATGGGGGTGCCCCGATGTAGTCATTGTGCTCCCAGTCTAGTCGTCATCGCGTCGTGAACCACGAGTGGCCACTTACCCCGCGGTGACGTCGAAAAAGCGTGTGTCAACTGGCCATTCGAGGCGCCCGCTAGTGCTGGTCGTGCAGTTCCGGGTCGGCCTCGAGGTGCGTCAGCCCGTTCCACATCAGGTTGACCAGGTGCGCGGCGACGACTTCCTTCTTCGGCTCCCTGGTGTCCAGCCACCACTGCGCCGTCATCGACACCGAGCCGACGAGGGCTTGGGCGTACAGCGGCGCCAGCTCGGGGTCGAGCCCGCGGCGGGAGAAGTCGCCAGCCAGGATCGACGCCACCTGGCTCACGGCGTCGTTGAGAAGGCTCGAGTACGTGCCGGAGGCGATGCTGGCCGGCGAGTCGCGGATGAGGATGCGGAACCCGTCGGTGCGTTCCTCGACGTAGGTCAGCAGGGCCAACGCCACCCGCTCGACCCGCACCCGGGACCGGTTGTTGGTCAGCGACGAGGTGATGCCGTCGAGCAGGGCGGACATCTCCCGGTCGACGACGACGGCGTAGAGGCCTTCCTTGCCGCCGAAGTGCTCGTACACCACCGGCTTGGAGACATTGGCCCGTTGGGCGATCTCCTCGATGGACGTCGCGTCGTACCCGCGCTCGGCGAACAACGACTTGGCGATCTCGACCAACTGCTGGCGTCGTTCGGTCCCCGTCATGCGCGCGCGAGGCGCGCGCACTTCCTTCTCCGGCGCTGCCACGCAGCCAGCCTAGGCGAGTCGACTAAAGTCACTCCCGCAGTCCGTCGTGGTGTAATCGGCAGCACCTCTGATTTTGGTTCAGATAGTTCAGGTTCGAGTCCTGGCGACGGAGCGACCAGCCAGCGATTTCGGCGCGCTTAGCCGCGGTGAGCGCGGATCTTCGCGCCAAAACCGCACGAAGGAGCCCACCACATGGCGACAAGAGGCGAAACCGCCGTCATCGTCCTAGCCGCAGGCGCCGGCACCAGGATGAAGTCCGACATCCCCAAGATGCTGCACACGCTGGCCGGCCGCAGCATGCTGTCGCACACCCTGCACGCGATCGCAAAGGTCTCGCCGCAGCACCTCGTGGTCGTCGTCGGCATGGGCCGCGACCACGTCATCCCCGCGGTCAACGGGCTCGCCGACGACCTCGGCCGCCCCATCGAGATCGCCGTCCAGGACGAACAGCTGGGCACCGGCCACGCCGTCGCCTGTGGGCTCGCCGCCATCCCGTCCGACTTCTCCGGCACCGTGATGGTCACCGCGAGCGACGTCCCCCTCCTGGACTCCGACACCCTCGCCGGGCTCATCGACGACCACGTCAGCCAGTCGACCGCCGCCACGCTGCTGACCACCACGCTTGCCGACCCGACCGGCTACGGCCGGATCCTGCGCACGCAGGACGGGGAGGTGACGAGCATCGTCGAACAGGCCGACGCGACGGCGTCGCAGCGGGCGATCCGGGAGGTCAACGCCGCGGTCTACGCCTTCGACGCCGACGCGCTGCGCTGGGCGCTGACCCAGCTGCACTCGGACAACGCCCAGCGTGAGCTCTACCTCACCGACGCCGTCGAGATCCTCCGCCGCGAGCACAAGAGCGTCCGTGGGCGCCACGTCGACGACAGTGCCCTGGTCGCCGGGGTCAACGACCGCGTCCAGCTGTCCGAGCTGCACGCCGAGCTCAACCGTCGCATCGTCGCCGCGCTGCAGCGCAGCGGCGTGACCGTGGTCGACCCCGCCACCACGTGGGTCGACGTCGACGTCACCGTCGGCATCGACTCCGTCATCGCCCCCGGCACGCAGCTGCTCGGCACCACCCGCATCGGGGCGCGCTGTCAGATCGGTCCCGACACCACCCTCACCGGCGTCACCGTCGGCGACGGCGCGACCGTGATCCGCACCCATGGCTCGTCGTCGGTGATCGGTGACGACGCCGTCGTCGGCCCGTTCGCCTACCTGCGGCCCGGCACCGAACTCGGCGCCGAAGGCAAGATCGGCACCTTCGTCGAGACCAAGAACTCGACCATCGGCGCAGGCACCAAGGTGCCGCACCTGACCTACGTCGGCGACGCCGACATCGGCGAACACACCAACATCGGCGCCTCGAGCGTCTTCGTCAACTACGACGGAGAAGTCAAGCAGCGCACCACGATTGGGTCGCACGCCAAGACCGGATCGGACAACATGTTCGTCGCTCCGGTGACGATCGGCGACGGTGCGTACACCGGCGCAGGCACCGTCGTCCGGGAGGACGTGCCGCCCGGGGCACTGGCCGTCTCGGCCGGACCGCAGCGCAACATCGAGGGCTGGGTGGAACGCAAGAGGCCGGGCAGCGCGGCGGCCGAAGCGGCCCGCAAGGCCACCTCGGGAAGCGACTCTTCGGACACCTGACGTTGGCATTCTGGCAACCCGGCCACGCGCCCCCAGAATCGCTACGTACGATTGGCCCCCGTATCGATCCCCGACGGCAAAGGCAGCTTCGACGTGGCCACGGACTGGACCGACAATCGCAAGAACCTGATGTTGTTCTCGGGTCGCGCGCATCCTGAGCTTGCCGAACAAGTCGCCAAGGAGTTGGACGTCAGCGTCACCGCGCAGACGGCCCGCGACTTCGCGAACGGCGAGATCTTCGTGCGCTTCGACGAGTCGGTGCGCGGCTGCGACGCCTTCGTGTTGCAGTCCCACCCCGCACCACTGAACAAGTGGCTGATGGAACAACTGCTGATGATCGACGCGCTCAAGCGCGGCAGCGCCAAGCGCATCACGGCGATCCTGCCGTTCTACCCCTACGCCCGTCAGGACAAGAAGCACCGCGGCCGCGAGCCCATCTCGGCGCGGCTGGTCGCGGACCTCTACAAGACGGCGGGCGCCGACCGGATCGTGTCGGTCGACCTGCACACCGACCAGATCCAGGGCTTCTTCGACGGCCCCGTCGACCACATGCGCGGGCAGTCGCTGCTGTGCGGTTACATCCGCGACAACTACGCCAGCCACGACATGGTCGTCGTCTCCCCCGACTCCGGCCGGGTGCGTGTCGCGGAGAAGTGGGCCGACTCGCTCGGTGGCGTCCCGCTGGCCTTCATCCACAAGACGCGTGACCCGCTGGTGCCCAACCAGGTGAAGTCCAACCGGGTGGTCGGCGACGTCAAGGGCAAGACCTGCATCCTGACCGACGACATGATCGACACCGGCGGCACGATCGCCGGCGCGGTCAAGCTGCTCAAGCAGGACGGTGCCGCCGACGTCGTCATCGCCGCCACCCACGGCGTGCTCTCCGACCCGGCCCGCGACCGGCTGGCCGAGAGCGGTGCGCGCGAAGTGGTCGTCACCAACACGCTGCCCATCGGCGAGGACAAGATGTTCCCGCAGCTGACCGTGTTGTCGATTGCGCCCCTGCTGGCCAGCACCATCCGCGCGGTATTCGAGAACGGCTCTGTGACGGGACTGTTCGACGGGGATGCCTGAGATGGCTTCGGTTGAAGGCGTCATCTATCACAACCCGAAGTGCTCGACGTCGCGCAAGACCCTCGAGCTGCTGCGCGACAACGGCTTCGAGCCGACCGTGATCCAGTACCTGAAGACGCCCCCGACCCGCGCGGAGGTGGCAATGCTGATCGCGGACGCGGGCATCCCGGTGCGGGCCGCCGTGCGCAAGCGCGAGGCGCTGTACGCCGAGCTCGGGCTCGCCGAGGCGTCCGACGACGAGTTGCTCGACGCCGTCGCCCAGCACCCGATACTCCTCGAGCGCCCGTTCGTGGTCACCGCCAAGGGCACCCGGCTGGCCCGGCCGATCGACGACGTCCGCGAGATCCTGTGACCGTGCGGCGCTGCGTCGGCGTGGTGGCCGTCGCGCTGGTCCTGGCCGGTTGCTCCTCGGCAGGGCAGGACGCCGCGACGTCGACCTCGTCGTCCACCTCGCCCCCGACGAGCGACACGCCCACGATGACGCCCGCACCGCCGCCCACCGGCGCGCCGACCGACCGGCCGCAGGGATTCCGCGACTACCTCGCCTCGATCAACGTCACCGGCGCCCCCGTGCACCTCGACCAGGCCCCCGGCCTGACGATCACCGTGCCCGTCCCCGACGGCTGGGCGCAGACCAACGACCCGCTGTTCTCGACCGGCGTCGAGTTCGTGCAGCCGGTCGGCCAGACGGGCAACGCGCCGTCGGTGACGCTGATGGCCGTCGAGCTCACCGGCCCCTTCGACCCGAAGGACGCCATCCGCCACGCCAACGCCGACGCGCTGCCGCCGGCCGCCACCGGCGTCACCGAGTCCTTCGACGACTACGACGGTTTCCCGTCGGCCGCGGCCCAGGGCGTCACCGGCGCCACGCAGCACTACAACCGCATCGTCCTCGCCGACGTCCCCTCGACCGGCAAGCGCTACCTCGCGCAGCTCACGGTGACCACGCCCACCGATCAGCAGATCGCGGCGAACCCGCCGTTGAAGGGCATCGTGACCGGCTTCAAGGTGGCGGTCTCCTGAAGGCCGTGGCCGGGGTCGCCGGAGCCGTGATCGCCCTCCTCGTGGCAGGGTGCGGGCCGTCGACCCCCGACTACAAGTCGATCTGGACGACGACCACGTCGACGACCACCACCGCGCCGGACACCGACAAGCCCATCTCGCTGTCGACGTACTTCGAGAACATCGGCATCACCGGCGCGCCCGTCGCACCCGACAAGCTGACCGACCTGACGGTGACCGTGCCGGAGCCGCCGGGCTGGAAGCCGTACTTCAACGTGAACCTCTCGCCTGGCACCCGGACGATCGCCAAGGGCGACACCTACCCGACGGCGATGCTCCTGGTCTTCCAGCTCGACGGGAACTTCGACGTCGCCGAGGCACTCAAGCACGCCAACGGCGACGCCGAGCTGTCGGCCAACTTCAAGCAGCTCAACGCGTCAACCGACAACTTTCGAGGCTTCCCGTCGTCGATGATCGAGGGCACCTACGACCTCAACGGCCAACGGATGCAGAGCTACAACCGGATCGTCTTCGCCGAGGGCACCCCCGCGCGCGCCAACCTGCCCGGCCAGAGGTATCTGGTCCAGCTCACCGTGACGGCGTTCGCCAACGAGGCTCAGGCCGACGGGCCAGACATCGAGGCGGTCATCAAGGGCTTCACCGTCGCCAAGAAGTAGCCGCGGCGCACCCCGGCATAGGGTGGCGCCATGACCGACTGGACCGCCGCAGACCTTCCCTCGTTCGCCGGACGCACCGTGATCGTCACCGGCGCCAACAGCGGACTCGGCGAGGTCACCGCCCGAGAGCTCGCGCGGGTCGGCGCCAAGGTCGTCGTCGCGGTACGCAACCTGGACAAGGGCAACGCCGCAGCGGCCGCCATGCCGGGCGACGTCGAGGTCCGCAAGCTCGACCTGCAGGACCTGTCATCGGTGCGGGAGTTCGCCGCTGGCGTCGACGTCGTCGACGTCCTGGTCAACAACGCCGGCATCATGGCCGTGCCGTACGCGCAGACCGTCGACGGCTTCGAGAGCCAGATCGGCACCAACCACCTCGGCCACTTCGCCCTGACCAACCTGCTGCTGCCCAAGGTGTCCGACCGCGTCGTGACGGTGTCGTCGATGATGCACCTGATCGGCAAGATCAGCATCAAGGACCTGAACTGGAAGGCGCGGCCATACTCGGCGTGGCTGGCCTACGGCCAGTCCAAGCTCGCCAACCTGCTGTTCACCAGCGAGTTGCAACTGCGCCTCGAGGCGGCCGGCTCGGTGGTGACGGCAGTTTCGGCCCACCCCGGGTACTCGGCGACCAACCTGCAGGGCCACACCGGCGGAAAGCTGAGCGACCGGCTCATGTCAATGGGCAACAAGTTCGCCACCAACGCCGACTTCGGCGCGCGGCAGACCCTGTTCGCGGCGTCGCAGCCGTTGCCCGGTGACGCCTTCGTCGGCCCGAGGTTCGGGATGGCCGGGCCAACCGGGTTGTCCGCGCGCAGCCCGCTGGCACGCAACGCGAAGACCGCCGCCGCCCTGTGGGACCTCTCCGAGCAGCTCACCGGCACCAAATTTTCGGTCTGAGCGTCCGGTGCGCTAGCCTTGGCGACGATCACGGCGAGGGTGGACCGCTCGGACCACCGTTATCGACGAGAAACCGATTCGCAGCTGAAGCTGCTTCCAGTCGCCCTCACCGTGCCACCACTGAAAACGGCACAGGAGCGACACACATGGCCAAGACTGCGGCCCACGCATCGAACAATCTGACCGCTGAGGTCCGCACCAAGACCGGCAAGGGCGCGTCGCGTCAGGCCCGTCGCGACGGCAAGGTGCCCGCGGTGCTCTACGGCCACGGCGCCGATCCCCAGCACCTGACGCTCCCCGCCCGCGAGTTCGCCGCCGTGCTGCGTAACTTCGGCACCAACGCCGTCCTGACCCTCGACATCGACGGCAAGGAAGCGCTTGCGCTGCCCAAGGCCATCGAGATCCACCCGATCCGTCGCAACATCCAGCACGTCGACCTGATCATCGTCCGTCGTGGCGAGCGCGTCACCGTCGAGATCAGCGTCACCGTCGAAGGCGACGCCGGCCCGGACACCCTGGTCAACCAGGAGTCCAACACCATCGAGATCGAGTCCGACGCGATGTCCATCCCGGAGAACCTGACCCTGTCGGTCGAGGGCATCCCGGCGGGCACGCAGTTCCTCGCCTCGCAGATCCCGCTGCCCGAGGGCGTGACGCTGATCTCGGATCCCGAGCTGTTGGTCGTCAACGTGATCCCGGCGCCGACCGCCGCGGATCTCGAGTCCGAGGGTGCAGGCGAGGCCGCCGATGCGCCGGCCGCCGCAGCCCCGACCGAGGACGAGTCCGACAGCTCCGAGTCCGAGTAGTCACCGGTGGCCGAACCACTTCTCGTGGTCGGCCTTGGCAACCCCGGACCGCGGTACGAGACGACGCGGCACAACCTGGGCTTCCTCGTCGCCGACATCCTGGCCGATCGCATCGGTTCGGGGTTCAAGGTGCACAAGAAGTCCGGCGCCGAGGTGACCACGGGTCGCCTCGGCGGCCGGTCGGTCGTGCTGGCCAAGCCGCGTACCTACATGAACGAGTCTGGGCGCCAGGTCGGTCCGCTGGCGAACTTCTACTCGGTGGCCCCGGCCGACGTCATCGCCATTCACGATGAACTGGACATCGACTTCGGTCGGATCCGGCTCAAGCTAGGTGGTGGCGAGGGCGGCCACAACGGGTTGCGTTCGGTGGCTTCTGCGCTGGGCACCAAGGACTTTCAACGCGTACGCGTCGGGGTCGGCCGGCCGCCGGGCCGCAAGGATCCCGCGACGTTCGTGCTGGAGAACTTCAGCGCCGCCGAGCGCCCCGAGGTCGGCTTGATCTGCGAGCAGGCCGCCGACGCCACCGAGCTGTTGATCGAGTTGGGGCTGGAGACGGCGCAGAACACCGTGCACGCCTGGTAGCCCCCTCCCACCCCGATTTCGGCGCGTAAACGGTTGCCCAGCGAACGTTTACGCGCCGAAGTCGCTGTCAGCCGCGGCCGGTGATGCCGCTGTCGACCACCTTGGTCGGCTTGTGCGGGTAGCGCTTTTCGGCGTGGGCCTTGGCGGCCGAATTCGGCAGCACGTACAGCGTCTCCCGTTTGGCCTGAAGCGGTTTGAGCACCAGATCCATGAAGCCCTTGCGGTCCTCGAGGTACGGCTCGATGACGTCCTCACCCGCCGGGCACACCGCGAGGCAGTAGGCCGCCTTGTAGTTCGCCTTGAACGACAGGCTTTGCCACATCGAGGCGTTCTCCGAATCGGTGACGCGCGACCGGAAGTCGGCGGCGTCGGTGCTGTCGGCGATGGTCTGCACGTAATCGGTGAAGCCGCCCATGAACTCGCGGTAGTTGTGCACCGAGCATGCAACGAAGTCGAATTCGCCGTCCTTGCCGATCGCCCCCACGGGGCACGCTGCGACGCACAGCTTGCATTCCAGGCACGGCGAGTAGTCAAGCGGCTCACCGTAACTGGTGACCGGAGCATCGACGAGGATGGTCGCCAACAAGATGAAGTTGCCGAACTTCGGGTGAATCACGTTGCGGTGGATGCCCATGACGCCAAGCCCGGACGCCACCGCGACGGGCTTGTGCGCGACGACCCAGATGCGGCCTGGGAACTTGTCCATCTCCATCGGGAAGGTCGCCGACGGATTCAGCGCGCGATGGCCGACGTCCTGCAGGGCCCGGGTGATCCGATGGGCGGCCTCGTTGATGATCTCGCCGGTGCGGTGGAACTCCTGGTTGGCGACGCTGCGCGCTGGTGAGCGGACGTTGTCCCGGTTCATCCGCACGACCAGTGAGATGAAGCTCTTGGCGCCGGGCAAGGCGGATTCGACGTGTTCGCGTTCGGAGGCGAGGTCGGGATTCTCGACGCTGGCGAACGCGACGTCGTCGGCACCGGCGGAAAGGCAGATCTCACGCAGCCAGTCCGCGTCGATCACCGCGGGGGGTGGTTCCGCCTTGTTGGCGAGCACCTTTCGCACGGTGGGATGGTTGGCGATTCGTCCGGCCACGCGGTCCGTCATGCTAGGTATAGTACACAATATCTAGCTTCCGTAAGGATCGAACCAAAGTCCGTCAGGATTGCGTAGAGACCCTCGCCGCGGCCGTCCGCCGGGCGTAGACCTGAACCATGAACGACACGACGACCAGACCCCGCTGGCGGCGACTACTCGACGGCGGACACACCTGGGGCTCACTCCAGGTGTCCCCCACCCGCTACGGCATCACCCGCTATCGACTGGTGGTCTTCCCGCCGGGGATCTCCGCCGACGACCGGATGCTGCTGCGCATTTGGCGGGCCTGGCCGACCTGGGGCATGGCGACGTTCCTCATCCTGGAGATCCTCTTGGTGCCCGCCCTCGGAGCCGTTGCGGCGCTCTGGATCTCCGCGACCGTCTTCCTCGGCGCTGGCGCCGTGGTCATGGCGAT
Source organism: Mycolicibacterium hodleri (assembly GCA_006864685.1). GTDB lineage: Bacteria > Actinomycetota > Actinomycetes > Mycobacteriales > Mycobacteriaceae > Mycobacterium > Mycobacterium hodleri_B. The sequence continues at coordinate 34,875 of VIFX01000048.1, forward strand.
GACGGCGGCCACCCGCGGCGACGTCCGCACCATGACCGCGGTCCGGCGGGCCGGCATTCACGACCCGCTGGCCGCGGAGCAGTTCGTCGAGTTCTACGGGCTGGCCCACGAGCTGGTCGAGGCGGACTGCAGGCTCGCCGCCGGTGAGATCCAGCCCGTCGAACACGAGCTCCTGGTGTGGCGCGTCTACGACCGGATGGCCGACGCCACTCGCACGCGCGTCTAGTCCGAGGTGCGCCGGGCGTAGGCACGCAACGCGAAGGGCGCGATGACGGCGGTGATGCCGAGCGACCACAGGATGGTGGACAGCACAGGATGGTGCAGCGGCAACTGCGCCTCCGGTGGCGCAGGCGGGCCGTTGCCCCAGAGTTCACGCATCGCTTGTGCCAATGACGACACCGGGTTCCATTCGGCGATCACCCGAAGCCACTTCGGCATCGGTTCGGTCGGCGCAAAGGTGTTCGCCAGGAATGTGATCGGGAACAGCACGGTGAACATCACGCCGTTGACCGCCTCGACCGACCGCATCAGTGAGCCGACGAGAATGCCGAACCAGATCATCCCGAAGCCGAACACCAGGATCAGCGCGAAGGCGAGCACCGCCTCGGCGACGCCACCGCGAATGCGCCAGCCGATGCAGAGGCCCGTGATCGTCATGACGACGATGCCGATCGAGGAGTGGATGAGACTGGCCACGCTGCGGCCGATCAGCACCGAGGACCGCCTGATCGGCAGCGACCGAAACCGGTCGATCACACCCTTCTCGACGTCGGCGGTGATGCCGGCCGCGACCACGAAGGCCGTGAAGACGATCGTCTGCCCCATGATCCCGGGCAGCAGGAATTCGCGGTAGGACGCTCCGCCGGTGTTGGCGATCGACGCGCCGAACACGAAGGCGAACAGCAGCACGAACATGATGGGCTGCACCGTGACGTCGCTCAACATCTCGGGCATGCGCTTGGTGTGGATCATGTTGCGCTTCACCATGATCCACGACTGTTGGACGATGTTGGTGGGATGCGTGACGGGGCGCGACGCGTCCACGGCAGCAATGGGTGCGACGGCAGTCACTAGCCGACCTCCTCGTTGTCGTCCTCGGCGCGGCGGCCGGTGAGCGAGAGGAACACGTCGTCGAGGCTGGGCCGCGACAATCCGATGTCGTCCACGTCGACGTCGTGTCGATGCAACCAGCCGGCCACCCTCGTCAGGTCGGCGATGCCCTCCGCGCTCGCGGTGAGCTGCCGGGCACCGACGTCGACGTGCACCTCGGCACCGGACTCGGCCAACAAGCGGCGCGCGGTCTCCAGGTCTTCGGCATGGGACACCGTCACGACCAAGCTGGCGCGGCCCGCCTGTTGCTTGAGCTGAAGCGGCGTGCCCTCGGCGATGATGCGACCCCTGTCGACCACCACGATGTCGTCGGCCAGCTGGTCGGCTTCCTCCAGGTACTGCGTGGTCAGCAGCAGCGTGGTGCCCTGGGCGACCAGTCCGCGCAGGACCTCCCACAGGTCGGCGCGGCTGCGCGGGTCGAGGCCGGTGGTCGGCTCGTCGAGGAAGAGCACCGGCGGCGAGGCGATCAGGCTGACAGCGAGGTCGATGCGCCTGCGCATGCCGCCGGAGTACGTCTTGACCGGCCGGTCGGCGGCCTCGGTGATGGAGAACTGCTCGAGCAGTTGGTCACCACGGCGCGCCAGATCGCGGCGTCCGATTCCGTACAGACCGCCGATCATCCGGATGTTCTCGCGACCGGTCAGCAGTTCGTCGACCGTGGCGGCCTGCCCCGTGAGACCCATGTTGCGGCGCACCATGTCGGGTTCGGTACGCACGTCGTATCCGGCGACGCGCGCGGTGCCGCTGGTGGGCTCCGACAGCGTGGTCATCATCCGGACCGTGGTGGTCTTGCCTGCACCGTTGGGCCCAAGCAGGCCGAGCACGGTGCCCTGGGGTACCGCGAAGCTGACGCCGTCGACGGCGGGCCGCCCGTCGGCGGCGCCGAACCGCTTGACGAGATCGATTGCCTCGATGGCCGGGGCGTTCATGGGTCAACCGTAGCGAGACGCCCCGACAGACGACCACCGACTTTTCGCCGAACGTGGACTTGCGCCACGGGAGTCGACACACCGGCGTGACGGAAGTCCACGTTCGGCGCAGCCAGCGCGAAATTTACGGGCTCGAAAGAATTTCAGTGGTTTGCGACCTCGAAATCGCGCAACCGTTGCTACGATCTGGCCACGTTTGCTGCTAGGACCGCATGAGCGGGCCCGTTCCACGATCGGACCGCTGACATCCCGTCGACCCGCGAGGGCCGACGGCTGCGTCCAGCGGCGGACTTCGGACTTCCGGGGGGAAGTTTCGTTCTATGGGGGGGATTTGTCATGGGTTGTGCAAAGTACGTCGGCCGTGTCGGGGCGTTGGCCGTGGCGCTGGGCGTGGGGTCGGCGATAGCCGCCGCGCCAGCGTGGGCGGAGCCGGATTCGGCACCGTCCGGCTCGGAGTCGAGTTCCTCGACCCCCGCAGGCACGTCGGGAACCGCGTCACCGTCGACCGAATCGCCGACGACGGGTTCCGGGTCCGACGGGTCGTCCCCGCCGAGCAGCTCCCCGACCAGCCCGGTCACTTCCGTCAACGGCGAGGTCGTCTCGCCGACGCAGCCCAAGGCAACCAAACCGGCGAAGCCGAAGAAGAAGTCGTCCAAGACGACTGACAAGACGGCCGACAAGACGGAGACCACGACGCCCAAGCCGTCGTCGGCCCAACAGGATTCGACGACCCCGGCCGCCACGTCGCCGAAGCCGTCGTCGACCACGGCGCCGCAGAGCACCCCGGCGGCGACGAGCTCCACACCAGCTCAGACGGTCAACACCGTTGTCGCACCGGCGGTTTCGGCTCCCATCGCGGCATCCACCCCGGCGGCGACGGTCAAGGCCACCGCACTGTCGGGTGTCACCTCACCGTTCGACGCCTCCGGTGGAACGGGCGGGCCGGTCGAATCCCCCGTGTCGTGGGTGGTCCTCGCGGCTTCGCGCAAGGAACTGGACGGTCTGCTCACCGGGTCGACGCCGGTGAACACCGGCAGCCAGACGACCACCGGCCAGGCCGTCGCCGCCGCCGCCGCACCGGTGGTGAACCAGCCGCCCGTGGTCAACCCGAGCAGCACCAGCGTCAACCCCACCACCGGGATCATCACGGGCACCATGGGCGCCAGCGACCCGGAGAACAAGAAACTCACCTACGCGCTGAAGGCCGGCCCGACGACCGGAAAGCTGGCCTTCGACGCCAAGACCGGCACCTTCACCTACACCCCCACCACTGCACAGCGCATCCTCGCCGCAGTGGCCAGCCCGCAGACCGCGAAGTTCACCGCCACCGTCTCCGACGGAGTCGCAGCCAACGTCAAGACCGTCGAGGTCACCCTGACCGTCTCCCCGGCGCCGATCACCGACAAGGGTGTGATCAACGCGGGCGCGCTCACCTCCGACAGCTCGGTGACGATCACCAACACCCGTGCCTACGTGACGAACTTCGACGACCACACGATCACCGTCGTCGACACCGTCAACCGGCAGGCAATCGGCACCATCACGCTGCCCGAAAGACCGTCGTCGGTTGTCGCCACCCTCGACGGCAAGAAGCTCTACGTATCCGACGACACCACCAACCTCGTCTACGTGTACAACGCGACGGCTGCTACGCCCACGCTCCTCAAGACCATCGACTTCGGTGCGAGCCGCTTTCCGATCAGCCTGGCGACGTCACCGGACGACAAGACGCTCTACGCGACCGGCGGCCTCTACGACGCCAAGACCGACCAGTGGAACGCAGTGGTGACCAAGATCAGCACCACCACCGACAAGATCACCGGCACGGTCAAAGTGCCAGGGGCCTACGACTACTTCTACGATCTGGCCTTCACCCCCGACGGCAAGAAGATCTACGTCATCGCCGATCTGTTGACCGACGACCCCGACGCGGTTGCGCCAAGCGCCCTGTACGTCTTCTCGTCCACCTCCACGACGGCCAAACAAATCGCCACCGGTGCGTGGTACATCGGCATGACCATCAGCCCCGACGGCAAGCGTGTCTACGTGAACGACGTCGACGCAGGAACCGTGAGCGTCTTCGACACCAAGACCGACAAGGTCGTCGACACGTTCAGCACTCCCATCTCGACGCTTTCGGGGTTCACCGTGAGTCGGGACGGCACGGTGCTCTACGCCGTCGACACCACTACCAACTCGGTGGTCGCCTTCGAAACCCTCAGTGGCAACTACGATCAACTCGCGACCGCACCGGTCGGTTCGACGACGGTGGACTTCTACCCCGGAGCCCTCCTCTCACCCGACGGCCAGGAGCTCTACTACGTGAGCGACCAAGGCCTGCAGGTCATCTCGCTGGTCCCGGCCAACGCCTTCCCCACCGTGACGCCCACCCTCAACACGCCGGGGACCACCGGTGTCGTCACCGGCGCCGTCGGCGGCAACGACACCAACGGCGACCCGCTGAAGTACACCACCACCGGTGGCCCCACCAAGGGCACCCTGGTGCTCAACGCCGCAACGGGGGCGTTCACCTACACGCCCACCGCCGCCGCGCGGCATGCCGCGTCCGCCATGACCGCTACCACAGCCGACAAGACCGACACGTTCACCGTCACCGTCGACGACGGCCGCCGCGGTATCGTCACCAAGACGATCACGGTGAACATCCTGTCCGCCAACGTCGCCCCGACTGTGAAGACCACTGTCGGAGCGCCTAATTCGTCCACGGGCGTCGCCACGGGAACCGTGGTCGGCACCGACAAGGACAAGGACGTCCTGACCTACACGGGTCCCGGCGGAACCACGCTCAAGGGCGGCACGGTCACCGTCGACGCCAAGGGCAAATTCGTCTACACGCCCACCGCGGAGGCCAGGCATGCCGCCGCCGCGACCGGTGCCAGCGCCGCCGACAAGACCGACAGCTTCACCGTCACCGTCGCCGACGGCCATGGCGACCCGGTCACCGTGACGGTGAGCGTCAAGATCGCGCCGGCCAACGCCAAGCCAACCGGCGCTGCGGCGAGTGGACTCTTCACGAACCTGAACAGCGGCAAGATAACTGGCGTCATCACAGCCGTGGACCCCGACGCTGACGACTTCACATTTACCGGGCCGGCGTCGACCAAGAAGGGCGCTATCACCTACGACAGCGCCAGTGATACCTTCGTCTACACCCCCACGACCGCCGCCCGCATCGCCGCCAGCGCAGCCAAAGCTAGCCAAAGCACCAAGACCGATACGTTCACCATCACGCTTAGCGATGGACATGGCGGCACACAGTCGGTGGCCGTGAAGCTCACCATCGCACCGCTTGGTCATATCAATGTCGGACCAAGCAACGGCTCTGCATCTGTAGGACAACCGAATTCAGCGACTGGAGCTGTGACTGGCCTACTTACCGTCAGCGACCCTGAGCACGACGTCATGTCCTATACCGCCACAACACCGACCGGGGGCGCTGTCACTGTTAGTGCCGCTGGCACCTTTACCTTCGTCCCAACCCCAGCGGCGCGGCACGCCGCTGCCGCAGACACCGCTACTCAAGCGGACAAACAGGACGCCTTCACGGTCACCGCCAACGACGGCTACGGCGGGACGACGACGTTCACGGTGATAGTGCCGATCAGCCCGGCCATCATCGACGCAACCGAACTCGAAACTCTAGCCACCGCAGGTGCCGTCGCCGTTATTCAGAACGATGACAAAAGCGTGCGCGTGATCAACGGCAGCTTCACGAATACCCCAGTGCGGGACGTCGCGGAAGCCACGCACGTGTTCAACGGCATCGCCGGATTGTTAGGGGCGACATCGGGCTTCGCGCGCGAGCAGAACATCACAAGCCAGCATGTTGACGAAGATACCGACCAAGGCACGGCCTTCCAGACGTTCTATCGCCTAACTCAGACGATCAACGGAATACCAGTGATTGGTAGCGAGGTGATTTTAGTCGCCGATGCCAACGGTACCGTCACAGGGCTCTACAGCAACTACACGAGTAAACTCAGCGATGCCGATACGACGCCCGACGTGGTCGCAGGCCAAAAGTCGACGGCCGAGGCAGCAGCAACGGCGGCCTTACTTAACCAACTCGCCGACTTCACTGACCAAAATACGAGGGACACATTCGTCGCCACGCTGCTCTTTGACAGCACGCTGGCCGTCTTCAGTCCCGACCCCGACCTCGCTCCGCGCTTGGTGTGGCAGGTGAACGTCTCGACGCCTAAGACGCAGGATCCCGACCCGGAGTCCGACACCGGCAGTGACGCACAGTTTCTTAGCATCAGTGGGCAGTACTACGTCTACGCGAACGGTACCGAGGCTGGCCATCTCCTAGTTCAGAGCACCGGGCTAGATGGCCTGAATGCATTGGTGTCATCAACTGACAGCGGTACGGACTTGAAGGGGGCAGTACGCCCACTGAACGTCCAACGGTCAGGAAACACGGTGATCTTGGTGGACACGGTCCGGAACATCAAGGTGTTCGCGTCGACCGTGACGTATAAGAGCCAGGATACCTATGTGTTCGACAGTCCCCCGGGATATCCGGGCGATTACGTTAAGAAGGGTTTCTTTGGCTGGGACTCGGGCGCTGTGTCTGCCTATGCCAACGTCGCTGATACCTTCGATTATTACCGAAATACTCTAGGTAAGAAAACCTTTGACTTTGCTGATCGATTCGGCCTCGGCAACGGCATCAGGGTCGTCGTCGTCGACGACGACTACAAACAGGCGAGTTTCAATCTCAACGGTCACACCGGGTTCATATTCGGTGACGAGACCGAAAGGGCGAAGGACGCCGTGGCGCATGAGTTCACACATGCGGTCATCAGCGACATCGTAGGTCGTGGCAACAATCTTGGTTTAGAAGGCAGTCAGGAATCTCTGGCTCTCAATGAGGCTTACGCAGACATCATGGGCAATCTCATCGAAAACAAGACGAACGCAGGTCGCTGGACCATCGCTGAGGATTACCGCAATTGCAGCGCCACGGCGGGCTGCCGGGATATCGCACACCCGGTTCGCGCCAAGTATGCCGACATAAAAGCGACCGACGACGTTCACGACGTAGCGGGCGTATTCACGCTAGCTGCATACAAGATGATGCACGACTACTCGGCCACCAGCGGGATCTCCACCGATAAGTGGGCCAAGGTCTTTTACAACTCGCTGCAACGGCTCAACTTCGGCGCCAAGTTCGCCGACGCGGGTAGCGCTGTGATCAGTTCGGCCAAGAGCCAGGGCTTCTCAACTGATCAAGTGGCAGCCGTCACGGATGCTTTCCGCCAAGTTGGAGTACAGACTTCAACCGGGTACTTAGCGCCGAGCACTGGCGGAAGCTCGACGACGGGGTTCGGGGTGATCGGCACCATCTCATCGGTCGGGAGCGCGCCCGCGATGGTCGCAACCAGCCCGGACGGGCGCCGTGTCTACATCGCTGACGCCACCAATGGGGAAGTTCGCGTGGTCGACACGGCCACGAACACCGTCATCGGAAGCCCCATTCTGGTCGCGCCGTACTCGACCGCTATTCGAGTATCTCCAGACGGCAAAAAGGTCTACGTCCTATCGCGTAACCTCGCCGCCATCTCTGTCATCGATACCACCACCAACACCCATACACGAGATATCTCCGTGGGCGGCAACCCCTGGGACGCCGCGCTCAGCCCTGACGGCAGCCAGCTGTATGTGTCGTCGCCCTGGTACCAAACCGGCGGCGTAGACAAAGGCGGATTCGTCGCCGTGGTCAACACCGCGACGGGTGCCGTGACCTCCAAGATTTCCTTCGGCATCCACGGCTCTCCGGTCGGCTTGGCGGTCAGCCCTGACGGTCGCCGTCTCTACGTTGCAGATTTCTCGACTGCAGGCACGATCTCGGTAGTCGATACGACGACTAACAAGATCGTGGGTCAACGGATTAGCGTTCCATCGGGTCCCGGTTCAATGGCTGTCACGCCGAATGGCAGCCGAATCTACGTGACGTCGCAGGAAGGCGTCGTGTCTCTCATCGACACCGCGACCAACAAGATCGTGGCCACGATTGCATTGGACTCCAAATACGTCCAGGATCTGGTCATCAGTCCTGACGGCCGTTATGTCTATGTCGCAACCTATACTGGCGAATCCGCTACGCGTGCAAGCGTTTCTATCATCGACACGACGAGCAACCGTCTCGTCGGAAGTCCCACGCTAGTCGGCGAGTCGCCATCGTTTAATTCCCTGACCACTTCACCGGACGGTCGCTACGTCTACGTAGCGACCGGAGGACACGTCAAGGTGCTCAAGCGGCGGTAGCCGAACACGGACGCACGCTCGCGGGAGGGCGGTCTACGTGACCAGCGAGACCGAGTTCGCGCGGCGCAGCTTGCCCGACGGCGTCTTCGGAACGGTGTCGGGCCGAGGACCACGACGTTGCGCGGCCGGACGTCGACCTTGTGGGCGACCTGCTCCGAAATCCCGCGGCGTGTCTCCCGCAGACACTCAGTGTCGTCGATGGCGCCGCGTTGCGTGGCTGGGTCTTCTCACCTGGCGAGATCGATTGCCTCGATCGCTGGCGAACTTCACGGTTCCATCGGATCGGCGGTGCCCGACGGCGCGCTCAGGTCGCCTGTCGCCACCAGGCGGTTATGTACAGAGCGAGTGAGGTGGCCAGGCCCATGACCACCCACAGCACCCCGGTGTAGTCGACCCACGATCCGATCGGCGGCGACCCCGGGAACAGGTTGCGTATGGGTAGGACAGCGAACAGCGTCACAGCAAACCACGTGACGATCGGCGGCAGGAACTGCTTGCCCCCCCGCACCGTCTGGATCGACACGCGCAGCGTGCAAATCGGCAGGATTAGCAGCACCACGCACATGGCGATGCCGAAGCCCACCGTCGCGCCGGTGCGCGTGATGTGAAAGTCGAGAACCTTTCCCGCGCCGGCGTCGGTCTCGCTCGCGTCGACGGTCCACGAGGTCAACGAGTCGGTGACGGCCACCTCTAACGGCACGGCCACCGGCGGATGTCGCCGTCAGCGTAGAGGCTGAGCGGTTGTTAACCCGCGCGAGTGCCTGCCGCGAAGGTCAGCGAGTCCGCAGTGGCGGCAGGGCTGACCTCGACCGTCAAGGGATCGCGGAGATGACCGTTGGCGTCGAGGAGCTTCGCCCCCGGATACACCGAGGCGCGGGTCTGGAATGAAAACGTTTCTCCCGAGGCGGCATCGACGTCGAGGTACACGAGCGCACCATCCGCGGCGGGCTGCCGATCTTCGGGTCCGTCGCTGCGCCCCCCGAGCGCGTACGCGTAGACGACCGCGACGTAGATTCCGATGACGGTAAGCACCACCAACACCACCATGCCCGACCGCGCGTCCTCGTCGTTGCCATGGGCGTCTCCTCGATGCTGACGCGGGATTGATGCTCGGCCAAAACTCTCTGTTCGCGAGGATCGGTACGCGCCGCCCGCGGGCATGCAAGGCGTGTCCCGGCGCAGACACTCACAATCGCGCCAGAACGAACACATTCGACGACCGCTCGAGCGTGCGCAAACTCCCGAAGTCCCGCGGCGTGTCGCCCTCAGACCCGCACGCTCGCGGGAGAGTGGGGTGGAGCTAGGTGACGAGCGAGACCGAGTTGGCGCGGCGCAGCTTGCCCGACGGCGTCTTCGGAATGGTGCCGGGGCCGAGGACCACGACGTTACGGGGCCGGACGTCGACCTCGGTGACGACCTCGTGGGCGACCTGGTGCTCGATGCGACGCACCTCGACCGGGTCCTCCCAGGCGTTGGACTCAACGGCGACGGCGAACGTCTCACGCGAGTGACCGGCGTCGAGCCGGACCGCGACGGCGCAGCCGGGCCGGACGCCCTTGACGCGGCCCGCGGCCCGCTCGATGTCGGTCGGGTAGATGTTGCGGCCCGCCATGATGATGACGTCCTTGACGCGACCGCACACGACGATGTGGCCGTTCTCCATCTGGTAGCCGAGGTCGCCGGTGTCGTACCAGCCGTGCTGGTCCTGCGCGGGCAGGAAGCCACCCATGGTGATGTAACCGGGGGTCAGGGATTCGCCGCGAAGCTCGATGACGCCGACGCCGCGGGCGGGCATGATCTCGCCGTGCTCGTCGACGACGCGGGCCTCGAGGTCACGCAGCAGCGGGCCGAGCGAGGCCAACCGCCGGGTGTTGCCCTTGGTGGACGGCACCGCGCGCCGCAGAGCGGCCAGCAGGTCGGCGTCGACCTCGTCGACCACCAGGCCTGCGCCGCACTCGGAGAACGACACCGCAAGCGTCGTCTCGGCCATGCCGTAGGCCGGCAGGATCGCCTTTGGGCTGAGACCGAACGGCTTGCCCGCGTCCAGCAGGTCCTCGACGTCGGCAGGCTCGACCGGCTCGGCGCCCGACAGCGCGAACCGCAGCGTCGACAGGTCGAACTGGCCCGGCTCGGCCTGGTTGCGCAGCCGCTTGGCGAACAGCGCATAGGCGAAGTTGGGCGCCGCGGTCATGGTGCCCTTGTACTTGTCGATCAGCTTGGCCCACAGCAGTGTGTCGCGCAGGAAGTCCATCGGCGTGACCTTGACCAGCTCGGCCCCGAAGTACATCGGGATCGTCAGGAAGCCGACCATGCCCATGTCGTGGAAGCAGGGCAGCCAGCTGACCATGACGTCCTTGGTGACGTCGTATTCGGCGCCGATGAACATCGCCTCGGCGTTGGAGTGGATGTTGCGGTGCGTGATCTGGACGGCCTTCGGCGAGCCGGTCGAGCCGGACGTCAGCTGCATCAGCGCGAGGTCGTCCTCGTCGGTCTCGACGGGGTCGATCGGCTCGGCCTTGAGCAGTTCGCCGACGATGAGGACCTTCACGCCCTTTTCCTCGAGCACCGGGATGGCGACCAGGAACGGCTCGGAGACGATGACGGCCTTCGCCTCGATCATTCCGATCACGTTCATCGTGTCCTGCGCCCAGACGACGAGGTCGGTGCGGGGCGTCGGCTGGTGCAGCATCGTGAGGCTGGCGCCGCGCATCCAGAGCGCCTGCGCCGTCGGAGCGATCTCGACGGGGTAGCCGGCCAGCACGCCGACGGCGTCCCCGGGTCCGACGCCTGCCGCGGCCAGCCCGCCCGCGATGCGCCGTGCGCGTTCGTGGACTTCACCCCAGGTGTGTCGCACCGGTTCGTGCGGCTCACCGGTCACCATGCCCGTGCTGACCGTCGCAGCATTGCGGTACATCTTGTCGGTAAACCTGCTCACGACAACCTCCTGGATCTGGGGAGCCCGCCGTGGGCCCCAGTGTTGGACGTGAAGCCAACGCGCGCTGTTCCATGTTCCACCCGTTCACGCGCGCGTTCCGCGAGGAACGTGCACACGATTGGGGTGCGATTACGTCTCGAAATGGGTGCGGTGAAGTTTGCTCCGACGGGGTGGGCCGGGTCGGCGTCGCCGCTGCTCGATCGCCCACCGAAGACTACGGTGGGGGACGTCGTCGCGCCGCACGTGAAACCGCTCGTTGTCACCGCCGATCATCTTAAGAGACTCTTAAGTAACTAACAAACTTCTGGCTCGATTGAGGCGTGGGTCACACCGTCTTCGGAGGTGCCGAAACCACCCTGGCGCCGTGCACCGGACCGCTCGCCGCCCGCACCGTGCGGCACACTCCGGCACCGGCCAGCTGGACGCCGACGTCGACCGCGGCCGCCGCCGTCGGACACAGGAAGGCGCACGTCGGCCCCGAGCCGGAGACGATTCCCGCCAACGCCCCCGCGTCGACGCCCGCGCGCAGCGTCCTGCGCAGCCTGGAGTCGAGGTTCAGCGCCGCCGGCTGCAGGTCGTTGCCGAGCAGGGGCGCCAGCTCGTAGGGGTCGCCCGACGCCAGCGCGGCCAGCAGGGGTTCCGGATCCTCGAGCCTGGCGGGTTGGGTCTTGGTGTCGTCGGCCCTCAGCCGGTCGATCTCCGCGAACACCTTCGGGGTGGACAGGCCACCGTCGGAGAACGCCAACACCCAGTGAAAGGTGTTGCGGGACAAGACTGTCGCCAACTGCTCTCCGCGGCCGGTGCCCAACGCGGTGCCGCCGTGCAGGGCGAAGGGGACGTCGCTGCCGAGTTCGGCGCCCAACGCGTGCAGGTCTCGCCGCGGCACGCCCAATTCCCAGAGCGCGTTCATGGCCACCAGGACGGCCGCGGCGTCGGCACTGCCACCAGCCATCCCACCCGCGACGGGGATCGACTTCTCCATGGCGATCGCCACGTCCGGCTCGCGTCCGACGTGGGCGGCCATCAGCTCGGCGGCGCGCCACGCCAGGTTGCGCTGGTCAAGGGGCAGCGACGCCCCGTCCTCGTCGCGGCCCTCCCCCGTGAGCTCGAGGGACAGCACGTCGGCGTTGCGCACGGTGATCTCGTCGAAGAGCGACACGGCGTGGAACACCGTCGTCAGTTCGTGATAGCCGTCGTCGCGCAGATCGCCGACGGCGAGGTACAGGTTGACCTTGCCGGGCACGCGTACCGTCACCGACCCCGTCGACACCCATTCGGCAGCTGCGTCGGACTGGGGCACGCACCGACAGTAACGAAGCCCGGGCGCGACGGAAAAGGAAGTGCTGAGATCCCCCCGCCGCGCCGCATTCTGCGAGAATGCTGAAACCAATGGACGCCTTCGGGGATTACGTGATCGACGGCGTGATCGGTCACGGTGGGACCGCCACGGTGTACCAGGCGCACCACGCCGCCGGCCTGGGCGAACCCGTCGCGCTCAAGGTGCTCGACGAGCACCATCGCGACGCGTTCAACCTGACACGGCTGCAACGCGAATTCGAGTTCGCGAGACGGACCGCTCACCCCCACGTCGTCACCATGTACGAGTCCGGCCCCGGTTGGCTCGCCATGCAACTGATCCGTGGTGGCACGGCGACCAACCTTCCGGGCCGAGACCTTCGGCTCACCGCGTTGGCCCAGATCGCGAGCGCCCTCGACCACGTCCACGCCCTCGGCGTCGTGCACTGTGACGTCAAGCCGTCGAACATCCTTGTCTCCGAACCATTTTCCGCCGGCGGGGCGATCCTCACCGACTTCGGTATCGCCCGCTCGCTCGCCGAGGACGCGAAGAACCGGTTGACGCACGTCGAGGCGTCGTTGCCGTACGCGGCTCCCGAGGTGCTGCACGGACATTCACCGTCGGCCGCCTCCGACGAATACGCCTTGGCCTGCACGACCGTCGAACTCCTCACGGGGTCAACGCCGTTCAACGGTCATACGTCGATGTCCCTGGTCAACGCACACCTGAACAGTCCGGTGCCGAAGTACTCCAGACACCTCGACTGGGTGCCGCGGGCCTTCGACTCGATCCTCGCGAAGGCGATGGCCAAATCGCCCGACCTTCGGTATCAGTCCTGCTCGGAGTTCATTTCGCTGATCACGCGGGCGATTGGGTGAGCTGGCCCAACCCAGGCCCACCCCTGTCTC
>VIFX01000049.1:0-47628 GCA_006864685.1 Mycolicibacterium hodleri
GCGCCACCTCCGACCGTCTACTCGAGGCCGCCGGGAGGATTCACCAACCCCGATTAGTGGGACACCCATGTCCCACTATGGGTCATGTGTGCTAATTTAGTGCACATGACTGCATCGCTGTCGGCCATTGGTGGCCCACGTTCGAGGACCCGCAAGGCGATTCTCGACGCGGCGATGGGCGTGCTCGGCACCAATCCGAACGCCTCACTCGGTGACGTCGCCGCGGCGGCCGATGTGGGCCGCAGCACCTTGCACAGGTATTTCGCCGAGCGCACCGACCTGTTGCGCGCCCTCGCCCTGCACGTCCACGAGCTGAGCAAGTCGGCCATCGAGCGCGCGGAGCCCAACTGTGGGCCGCCGGTCGAGGCGTTGCGCCGCGTGGTCGAGTGCCAGTTGGACCTGGGCCCGATCGCGTCGTTCATCTACTGCGACTCGTCGATCGTTCGCGACGAGGAGCTGACCGCCGAGCTCGACACCGGCGACGAACTGATCGTCGAGGTGCTCGACCGGGTGGCCACCCAGGGCACCGCAGGGCCGCCGGGGTGGCCCCGGCTCGTCTTCTGGGCCCTCCTTGACGCCGGCCACGACGCCGCGCGTCAGGGCGCCCCCCGCGTGCAAGTGGTCGACGCCATCATGGCCAGCTTGACCCAGGGCACCATCAACCCGAATCAGTCTTAGCGTCAGGGGTTTTCACCCCGACCAAGTTTTAGTAGTTCTCAGGAGCAACGAAATGTCCATCCGAATGGACGCCACCCCGACGTCCACCCCCACACCGCGGCGCGCCTGGTTCGCGCTCGGGGTTCTCATGCTGCCGGTGCTACTCATCGCCGTCGACAACACCGTGCTCGCCTTCGCGCTGCCCAGCATCGCCCAGGACTTCCGGCCGCCCGCCACTACCCAGCTGTGGATCGTGGACGTCTACTCCCTGGTGCTGGCCGCTCTTCTGGTGACGATGGGCAGCCTCGGCGACCGGGTTGGCAGGCGTCGGCTGCTGATGATCGGTGCCGCAGGCTTCGCGGTCGTGTCGGCCGCCGCGGCATTCGCGCCAAGCGCGGAATACCTGGTCGCCGCGCGCGCACTTCTCGGCGTCTTCGGCGCGATGCTGATGCCGTCGACGCTGTCGCTGATCCGAAACATCTTCCTCGACGCGTCCGCACGGCGGCTCGCCATCGCCCTGTGGGCGTCCTGCTTCACCGCGGGCTCCGCCCTCGGCCCCATCGTCGGCGGTGCGTTGCTGCAGCATTTCCACTGGGGCGCAGTCTTCTTGGTCGCCGTGCCGATCCTCTTGCCGCTCCTGATCTTGGCGCCGCGACTGGTGCCGGAATCGCGGGATCCGAACCCGGGCCCACTGGATCCGTTCAGCGTGCTGCTGACGCTGACCACGATGCTTCCGATCGTCTGGGCCATCAAGTCCGCCGCCCACGACGGGGTGTCAGGGCTGGTCGTCGCCGCGCTGGTGATCGGCGTCGGCTCCGGAATGGCGTTCGTCCGCCGCCAGCGCCGCACCACAACCCCGATGCTCGACGTCGGGCTGTTCGCCAACAACGCGTTCACGTCCTCGATCCTGGCGAACTTCCTGTCGATCGTCGGCCTGATCGGATTCATCTTCTTCATCTCGCAGCACCTTCAGCTGGTGCTCGGGTTGAGCCCGTTGGCCGCCGGACTGGTCACCCTGCCCGGTGCCGTGCTCTCGATGATTGCGGGCGTAGCGGTGGTGCCGATCGCGAAACGCATTGCGCCGCATGCCTTGATGATCGTCGGGCTGATCTTGGTCGCCGCCGGCTTCCTGGCCATCCTGCTGTTCCGGCACGACCTCACCGTGGTCGCCGTCATCGTCTCGTTCATCATCTTGGAGATCGGCGTCGGGGTGTCCCAGACCATCTCCAACGACACCATCGTGGCGTCGGTCGAGCCCGCCAAGTCCGGTGCCGCGTCGGCGGTCTCGGAGACGGCCTACGAGTTGGGTGCCGTGGTCGGCACCGCGACGCTCGGCACCATCTTCACGGCGTACTACCGCGCCAGTGTCGAACTGCCGGGCGGTCTCACGGAGCTGCAGACCGCTGACGCCAGGGAGAGCATCGGCGGCGCCGCCTCGGTGGCGCAGACCCTGCCACCAGCGCTGAGCACCAGGCTGATGGACTCGGCTCGGGTGGCGTTCGACGCCGGGATCGCGCCGACGGCGACCATCGCCGCGGTGCTGGTGTTGATCGCCGCGGGCGTCGTCGCCCTCGCCTTTCGCGGGGTCAGCGGCCGCGTAGCCCGACCAGCATCAGCACCGAACCCAGAAGTGGGGCCGCCGTCCGCACGTGATTCCACGCCGTCCACGGACCCAGATACGCGCGCCATTCCCTCGTCGCGTCCGCTGCGGACAGACCCGACGAATCCACCGCGTCCAGGTGATCGTTCAGCGGAACGTTGAACGCCATCGTCACGACGAAGGCAACCAGCGCGAGTACGGCACCAGCCAGTACGTAGCCGGCGCCCGGTTGCGACAGCCGGAACGCCGCGGCGACGCCGGCGCCGAGGGCAAGCACCGCCGACCCGACGAACACCACCAGGAACGGGACGTTGGCCTGCGCCTCGGCGTTGACGCCGCGCATTGCCGCGATCGCCTCGACGGGTTGGGCGCGGTCGAGTCCCGACATTACGAAGGTGGAGAACGCGTAGAAGATGCCGCCGACGACGGCGCTCGTCACGGCGGCTGCGGCGGTGGCGATCAGATACGGGCTAAAGGACATGAGCTCAGTCAAACGGTCGGTGCCGAGACGATCCATCGCCAAGACTCCCGAATGCATACGCAGGCGTCTACATTCGAGGGCATGGACGCACTCGGCGGACTACTCGACGGGGTGCGGGCCCGGGGAGCGTTTCTGCTGCGCCTCTCCCTGGACCCGCCGTGGTCGATGCGCATCCAGGACGACGCTCCGCTGACCCTGATCTGCATGACGCAGGGCAGCGCGGTGATCGTGACGGATTCCGGCGGTTCGTTCGATCTCGGGCCCGGGGACGTCGCCGTCGCGCGCGGCGTGGAGCACTACCTCTTCGCCGACCGCGCGCTCACCGCACCTCAGGTGGTCGTCCACCCCGGAAACCGCTGCACGACGCTGCACGGGGAGGATCTGCGCTTCGAGATGTCGGTCGGGGTGCGGACGTGGGGAAACACCACATCGGGGGACGACCGCGCCGTCGTGTGCGCCTACGAGGGGCACAGCGAGGTGAGTTCCCGCCTGCTGCAAGCACTTCCGACGGTGCTGGTGCTTCGATCCGACGAATGGCAGACCCCGCTGGTGGCGCTACTCGCCGGCGAAGCGGGCCGCGACGGGCCCGGCCAGGCGGCCTACCTCGACCGACTGCTCGACCTGCTGTTGATGGACGTGCTGCGCACCTGGTTCGACCGCGACGAGCGGGCACCCACCTGGTGGCATGCCGAGCACGATCCCGTCGTCGGTCCCGCATTGCGCCTGATGTACGACAACCCGGCACACCCGTGGACGGTCGCCAATCTCGCTGCGGCCGTCGGCTGCTCACGCGCGGCCTTCGCCCGCAGGTTCGCCGAGCAGGTCGGCGAACCACCGATAGCTTTCCTGACGGGATGGCGACTGGCGCTGGCCGCCGACCTGCTGCGGGCCGATGGTGCGACGATCGCGTCGGTCGCTCGTCACGTCGGGTACGGCACGCCGTTCGCGTTGAGCAGCGCCTTCAAACGCGCCTACGGCGTCAGCCCGAATGTGCACCGGGCTGGGGCGTCGACCGGGTAGTTCGCGCGGCGATCACCCCGGCGGCCGAGGTGGCCGCGATGGTGATGAGCGCCCCCAACACAAGCGCCGCGGGCTCACCCGGAAGCAGCAGGTGCTCCTCGGTGCCGACCGTCGCCGCCGCGACGGGGACGCCGAGCTGCGCCGCCGACAACACCGCCAGCGTCATGGGCTGTTTGAGGATCCGCCCGACGGCGTGCGCGAGGATCGCCCCGACCCCGAGGGCGACGCCGAGCAGGATGAACTCCGGATCGTCGACGAGGTCGCGGACCTGCAGCGAAGCCCCCAGCCATACGAAGAACAGCGGCCCGAAGAACCCCTCGGTGATGCCGAACAGCTGCCGCGCCAACCGCCGCGGCTCGCCGATCGACGCGACTACCAGCCCCAGGGCGAAGCCCGCCAGCATGATCGAGACGTGGGTGCCGATGGCCAGCGCTGCCAGCCCGAACAGAATTGCCAGGTTCACGCGTAGCTCGAGGGCGAACTTCTGCTTCTCCGAGTATTTGTGCAGCCGTTTGCGCAACCCCCTGTCGTTGGCCCACCGCAGCACGACGTACAGAACCGCCGCGCACGTCGCGATCGCCAGGGCACCAAGGGCCGCCCGCGGCGCCCGGCCCGGATCGATGACCAAGGGCAGCAACACTATGCACGCGGTGTCGGCAATCGCGATCTGGGCGGTGAGCGACAGGACGGGTGGACCAGTCAGCTTGAGGTCGCCGATGATGGGCAGCGCGAGCGCCGCGGACGACGACGCCATCAGCACCCCGTAGAGCGCGGCGTGCCCCGTGCCGAAGACCTCCGCGAGGCCGACGCCGAGACAGGCGGCGACCGCACCCACCAGGATGGCGCGGACCAGCGCCGCAGGCACCGCCGAGCGTTGCGCACGATCGCGGATGGCCACGTGCGTTCCGACCACGAACATCACCAGGGCGAAGCCGACGTTGGCCAGCAGTTCGAACGTTGGCTCGGTGTGGTCGACGACCCCAAAGCCGCTCTTCCCCAACACGATTCCCACGGCAAGCTCGCCGATCACCACGGGGAGACGCAGCCGCGGCACCGACGCCAGCAGCGGACCCGCCAACCCGGCGACGACGAGAAGGGCCAGCGTGCCGAACCCCATGTGCGTCATCTCAGTTCGTGGCTTGCCAGGACACCAGACGACACGGGATGGGGGTGTTCTCGTCGGTCAGATAACTTGCGCAGACTCGGTGGTACCCGTCGGCGATTTGCAACGCCACGCCGTCGAGGACCCGCCCGCGGACCAGCAGCACCGGCGAAAGCTTCTTTCCCGCATCGATCTTCGCGAGGTCGGTCGTGACGCGTGGATTCGTGGCGGGCAGCAGCTCGAGGTGGGCGGCCCGAAGGACGTCCTTGGCCTTGCGCAGGGTGGTGTCCGCGGCCCTGAGTGCGTCGACCGTCGCGGCGATCGCCTCGGGCTCGCTGATCAGGCTCAGATAGTCCGCGGCCGCCTCGTAGTCGTGGTCCTCTGGATCGTCGAGCCACTTGACCGCCATCGGGACACCCTAAACCGAAGGGTTTTCCCCGATTCGCCGGACGCCGTCCCCCGTTAGCGTGAGGACGAGAACGTCTGGGGAGACGCAAGTGGTCGGGGGGATGTATGTACACATCTGGAGACGTGTTGTCGGCCGATGCGCGCGTCGAGGCCGTGCTCGCCGGCATGACCCTCGACGAGCTGAGCCACCTGCAGGACGCTTTGCTCGAGCAGCTTAGGACCGGCATGCCGTCCGCCGAGCAGGTCGCGAAGGTCCTCGAAGGTCAGAGCGTCGAGGTGGCGGCCTGGTTTCGCTTTCGCCAATCCACCGGTGAGGCCGTCAAGATCGTGATGCTGCTCGGGGCGCTCGCCGTTGCGATTGCGTGGATGACGCACCGTCACGTGCCCGCGCCGGCCCACCGGCTGCAGGATGCGATGGCCCGCGTCCGCGAGGACCACGTGTACATGCTGCCCATCCCCCGCAGCGACCCGTGCTTCTGCGGCAGTGGCAGCCGTTTCCGCTCCTGCCACGGCCGCCCTCCGATGGCCGCCCCCGCCGTTTGACGTCAGGCGCCGATCCAGTTGCCATGGAAGCCGAACGGCACCCGGTGCGGCAGCTTGATCGTCGCAACCGGAGCTCCAGCGAAGTCCGAGGCATCCAGGATCACCAGATCGCTGCCGTCGCGCGCGGCGTCGTAGACGTAGCCCAGGTAGTAGCCATTGGCCTCGTCGGCCGGCCCGCTGCCGGGGACGAAGACCGCCTCGCCGGGGACACCGGGTGAGGCCGCCGTCCCGAACGGGTGCTCGATCGCGCTGCCGGTGGTGAGGTCGTGCCGGACGAGCCTGTCCTTGCCGACGGACACGGAGTACCGAGCCGCAAGGCCTGCGAGGCGGTCGTCGATGCGGGGGAACTCCACGGCACGGTCGTCGAGCTGTTGCTCGCTGACGGTGCCCTTCGCCAGGTCGATCGTCCAGGTCCACATCATCGCGTCCTGGTCGAATCCGGCGTTGCCACGCCACAGCTCGGGGTACCGAACTGCCTGTAGCACAATCGAATTGCCGACGTCGTAGGAGTTCGCGACGTGGAACACGTAACACGGGTCGATGTCGAACCAGCGGATCGGACCGAACGGGTCGTCGCGGCGCATGACGCCGAGGCGAGCACCGTACCCGTCGTCCCAGCGGAACGGCATGTCGCCGGCGCCGGCCGCTTCGGCGTTGAACACGATCGGCAGGTCCATGAAGATGACGTGCTCGGCGGTGAGCGCGAAGTCGTGCATCATCGTCAGCGCCTTGACGTCGACCGGCCGGTTGACGGTGAGCGTCCCGTCGGCGTCGACGCGGTGGTAGGTGACGTAGGGCTCGAACAGGTTGCCGTACCCGAAGAAGTGCATCTCACCGGTGGTCGGGCAGATCTTGGGGTGGGCGGTCATCGAGTCGACCAGCTGGCCACCAAAGTCGTAGGCGCCCACCGTCTCCAGGTCGTTGGTGACTTCATACGGCAGCGACGACTCCACCAGCGCCAGCGTCTTGCCCGCGTGGTTGACGACGTGGGTGTTGGACACCGCCGACCGCAGATTGCGGGTGCCGTCGGCGTTGTAGAGCGGGAAGTCGTTCTCGAAGCTGTCCGTGCGGACCCAGCGGTTGCGGTACCAGGCGGCACGTCCGTTCTCGACGCGGATGCCGTGGATCATGCCGTCGCCGCTGAACCAGTGCCCGGCGGGCTTGCGCGGGTTGGGTCCGTTGCGGAGGTACCAGCCGTCCAGTTCGGGAGGGATCGACCCCTCGACCGTCAGATCGAATTCGGTGAGTTCGTCGGCCACCGGCGCATAGTTGCCGCGCTGGAAGAACGTGCCGGTGCCGAACATTTCGGCCTGCTCGGCGTCCGTGGTCTCGGTGTGGGTGTCGGTCATGTCGAGTGCTCCCTGGGCTGCGGGTGGGACCTTTCCACCATGACACTCCATTACTGACATGTCAATAGTGGAATGTGGTTGCGTCGCCACCAAGCCGAAACCGGGGCAGGATGAAGCAATGTCGGCCCGCCGCCACTCCGCCTGGGCATTGCCGCTCGCGGTCAACCGGGCGGGGTTCTCCCAACAGGGAATCGTCGACGAACTTCGCCGCGTCATCCTCGACGGCGCGGTGCCGCCCGGCACCCCGATCCCCGTCAGCGAGGTCGCCGAACTCTTCGGCGTCAGCCACATCCCCATCAGGGAGAGCCTGAAGACGCTGACGGGCGAAGGGCTCGTCGCGCATCAGACCAACGTCGGCTACGCCGTCGCACAGCTGACCGCCAGCGAGCTCGCCGAAATGTACATCGTCCGTGAGACATTGGAGTCCGCAGCGTTGGCGGCTGCCGTCGTCCGCGCGACCGACGCCGAGCGCGCGCACGTCACCCACGCCAATCAACTGCTCGAAGATGCCGTGACCGTGGACGATCCGCAGGCCTACCACCGCCAGAGCCGCATCTTCCACATGGGCCTGACCCGACCGTCGGGGATGCTCCGCCTCATTCACATGCTCGAATCAGCTTGGAACATCACCGAACCCGTCCAGGTGATGGTGCACGTCGAACACTCCCAACGCGCGCGCTTGCACGAAGACCACGGCGAGATGCTCGACGCCTTCCTCGCCCGCGACGTCGACCGGTTGTTGACCACCAGCGCCGCCCATCACCGACGACTCAACGAGGTGGTCGCGACGCTGCCGGTGGACACCGGTCTCGTCGCCGACGAGGGCTGACCAGAATATATTTTCGGCGCAACGGCACCGCAACAACTCGCCGCTAGCTTTTCTCCAAATCGCATCGCAACACGTGCACACGATCAGGAGCTAGCAATGACAGAGGTAAAGGAACCACCGCCAAGCGCGGTGATCGCCGTGGGCGACATCGTCGAGGCCGCAGGCCATCCGGTCGGCGGCGGAGTGATCAAGGACGGCTACGACCCGCAGCTGACCAACGAGGATCTCGCGCCGCTCGGCAAGCAAACCTGGTCGTCGTACAACATCTTCGCCTTCTGGATGTCCGACGTGCACAGCGTCGGCGGATACGTCACCGCCGGCAGCCTGTTCGCCCTCGGCCTGGCCAGCTGGCAGGTGCTGATCGCCCTGTTGGTCGGCATCGTGATCGTCTACTTCCTGTGCAACCTGGTCGCCAAGCCGAGCCAGCAGGCCGGCGTGCCGTACCCGGTGGTGTGCCGCAGCTCGTTCGGCGTGCTCGGGGCCAACATCCCGGCCATCATCCGCGGGCTGATCGCGGTGGCCTGGTACGGAATTCAGACCTACCTGGCCTCCGCGGCCCTGGACGTCGTGCTGCTCAAGCTGTTCCCCGGCCTCGCGCCGTACGCCGACGTCGACCAGTACGGCTTCACCGGTCTGTCGCTGCTCGGCTGGGGCAGCTTCACGCTGCTGTGGATCCTGCAGGCGGCCGTGTTCTGGCGCGGCATGGAGTCCATCCGCAAGTTCATCGACTTCTGCGGCCCCGCCGTCTACGTGGTGATGTTCATCCTCTGCGGCTACCTGCTGTGGAAGTCGGGGTGGCACGTCAGCCTGAACCTCGGAGGCGAGAAGAAGGGCAACACTCTCGTCGTCATGCTCGGCGCGATCGCACTGGTGGTGTCCTACTTCTCCGGCCCGATGCTCAACTTCGGCGACTTCGCCCGCTACGGCAAGAGCTACTCGGCGGTGAAGAAGGGCAACTTCCTCGGCCTGCCCGTCAACTTCCTGGTGTTCTCGTTGCTCGTCGTCGTGACGGCGGCCGCGACGGTGCCGGTGTTCGGCGAACTGCTCACCGACCCGGTCGCCACCGTCGCCAGGATCGACAGCGTGACCGCAATCGTGTTGGGCGCCTTGACGTTCACCATCGCCACCATCGGCATCAACATCGTGGCCAACTTCATCTCGCCCGCATTCGACTTCTCCAACGTGAGCCCGCAGAAGATCAGCTGGCGGATGGGCGGCATGATCGCCGCCGTCGGTTCGGTGCTGCTGACGCCGTGGAACCTCTACAACAATCCCGAGGTCATCCACTACACGCTCGAGACCCTTGGCGCGTTCATCGGCCCGCTGTTCGGTGTGCTGATCGCCGACTTCTACCTGATCCGCAAGCAGAAGATCGTCGTCGACGACCTGTTCACCATGTCCAAGACGGCGAACTACTGGTACTCGAAGGGCTACAACCTGGCCGCGGTCACGGCGACCGTCGTCGGCGCGGTTCTGGCGATGGCGCCAGTGTTGCTCGGCGGCATCGTGTTTGGGATGGCGGGTGCCGCGCAGTACAGCTGGTTCATCGGTTGTGGCGTGGCCTTCGTCCTGTACTACCTGCTGGCCACCCGCGGCCCGTGGCGGTCGACGGCGCTGCGAGTTCCCGAAGGCGCCACGCTCGTCGATGCGGAGGGCACCCCCTAACCGCCGAACTGCACCGAGCGTCACGTTCGGCAGACCCGACACACCGTACGGCCCGACATTCCACAACTGGAACGTCGGGCCGTACGCTCGTTCTGTGAGCCTCCGCTTCGCCGCCCTAGGCCTTCTCGCCCAAAACCCGGGCAGCGGCTACGACCTTCTCCGCCGCTTCGAGCAGTCGATGGCCAACGTGTGGCCCGCCACGCAGAGCCAGCTCTACGGGGAGCTCAACAAGCTCGCCGCCGACGGGCTCATCGAGGTCTCCGACGTCGGCCCCCGCGGCCGCAAGGAGTACCAGGTCACCGACGCCGGCCGGACAGAACTCATCAGGTGGGTGACCAACCCCCGCGACGACCCGCCCCATCGCAGCGCCGCCCTGCTGCGCGTGTTCCTCCTCGGCGAGATCCCCCACGAGCAGGCCCGCGAGTACATGGTGAGCGTGGCCAGCCATGCCGATTCCGAGCTGAACCGACTGACTGCGCTGCGCGACGAACTCGCGCCGTGGGGCGACAGCGACGCGGAGTTCTACGGCGGCGCGGCCCTCGAATACGGACTCCGGGCGGCGGCCATGGAGGGCGACTGGGCGCGGGCCCAGGTCAAGGCCATCGACGGGCGGGCCGCCAACTAACTGGTTCCAAATGGTTGCATCGCGATAGTTTCCGATATATCGTCAACGTATCGGAAGCGCATTCGGCGTTTCCCGGCCAAGGAGACACACACATGAACACCCCATTCACACCCCCCAACGGCGGCTTCGGCTTTGGCTTCGGCCCCGGGTTCTCACCCGTCGACCGGCGCGCGATGCACGAGCGCCGACATGCCGCCCGACGCGGCTTCCGCGAAGCGATCCTCGAACACGACGCAGGCACCGACGGTGGCTTCGGCCCCGGGTTCGGCCGTGGCTTCGGACGCGGTTTCGGCGGCCCCGGATTCGGTCCCGGCTTCGGTGGTCCCGGCTTCGGCGGCGCACGTGGCGGAGGCCGCGGTCGCGGTCGCGGCAAGCGTGGTGACGTTCGCGCCGCCATCCTGTCGCTGCTCGTCGAACGGCCCATGCACGGCTACGAGATGATCCAGGAGATCGCCGAGCGCAGTCAGGACCTGTGGAAGCCAAGCCCCGGCTCGGTGTACCCCACGCTTCAGCTGCTGGTCGACGAAGACCTGATCAAGAGTGCACCCGGCGAGGGCAGCAAGAAGCTCTTCGAGCTCACCGACGCCGGCCGCGAGACCGCCGAGAAGATCGAAACCCCGCCGTGGGAGGAGATCACCGACGGTGCCGATCCCGGTCACGCAAACCTGCGTGGTGCCGTCGGCCAGCTGATGGGTGCTGTCGCGCAGTCCGCGCACGCCGCGTCCGCCGAGCAGCAGCAGCGCATCGTCGACGTCGTCAACAATGCCCGCCGCGAGATCTACGGCATCCTCGGCGAAACCGAGTAAACCGGCGATTTGTGGAGTTTCAGCAGCGCTCAGCGCCGCTGAAACTCCACAAATCAATGGGGCGTATTCGGATTGAATGCGCCCCCTTCGCTGTTGGATGGGGACATGACGACTTTTCAGCTCGGCAGCTTCACCGTCAACCGAGTCGGCTTCGGAGCGATGCAACTACCCGGACCCGGCGTCTTCGGTCCACCGCGTGACCACGATCAGGCGATCGCCGTGCTCCGGCGCGCCGTCGAGCTCGGCGTCAACCACGTCGACACCGCACAGTTTTACGGCCCCGACGTGGCCAACCAGCTGATCCGCGAGGCGCTACACCCGTACTCCGACCAACTGGCACTGGTCAGCAAGGTCGGCGCCCGCCGCGACGGTGAGGGCAACTGGATCCCGGCGGCCGAACCCGACGACCTGCGCGCCGACATCGAACTGAACCTCCGCGAGCTGGGCGTCGACCAGCTGGCCGCGGTCAACCTGCGCATCCACTCCGGTGACCCGAACTCTCCCGGCGTCGTCGACCACGAGCTGTTCGACCGGCAGCTCACCGCGATGATCGCCGCCCGCGACGACGGCCTCATCGGCGGCATCGGCTTGTCCAGCGTCAACGAGGACGACCTCCGACGCGCGCTCGACCGGACCGAGATCGTCACCGTGCAGAACGCCTACAACCTGGTCGACCGGACGTCGCAACCCGTCCTCGACCTGACCACCGAACGCGGCATCTCCTTCGTCCCGTTCTTCCCGCTCGGCTCGGCGTTCAACGCCGACAACCCGGTACTCGGCAACCCGGCGGTCAAGAAGGCCGCCGCCGACCTCGGGCACACCCCCGCCCAGATCGCGCTGGCGTGGACCCTGTCTGTCGCCCCCAACGTGTTGTTGATTCCCGGCACCTCCTCGATCGCCCACCTGGAGGAGAACCTCGCCGTCGCCGACATCGTGCTGCCCGACGACTTCAACCCCTAGCCCCGACTCACAGCTACAGTGACGTCGTCGGGTCATCACCGAGACCGGAAGGTGCCGTTGATCAACGCCTCTGCGATTGCGCGCGCCCGTAGGGTCGCGGCTCTGGCCGCGGCATGCGCCGTCGGCCCGCTACTTCTGTGCGGGATTGCCCGCGCCGATCCCGGCGCGCCCGCGCCCGACCCGCAGGCGATGTGCGAGGCGCCCGACTTCGGCGGCGTGTTCGTCGCCGGCCCCACTTCGCCGGACGGGACGACGCACACTCAGTGCCAGTACATCGTCGAGGGTCACTTCTACTACGACAACTACGACAACGGGACCTATGCCGGCACGCTCGTCTACCGCGACGGCGCGAGGGTGCCCACTGAGCGCCCGGTGATGCCAGAGATGTTGCAGGTCCCGGGCGGGCGCTCGCCCCTCATCCCGTTCCCCGGGCAGTTCTGACTCGCCGCCGTCCATCATGGAGCGCATGAGCCAGTCGAACGTCGACGTCTCCGACATGCCGCGCGGAGGGTTCGACGCGTCCTGTCTGGACCGGCTCCTCGAGACCGACCGGCTGGAGTACCTCGACCGAGAAGACGTCGACCCGGGGGTCAAACGCAGCGTGGTCCGGGCGCTCGAGCTGACCGGCGAATGGTTCGGCAATCACGAGAAGTTCGCCCACATAGCCCTCGACGAGGTTGCCGACGTGCCCGATCCTCGAGTCCTCGAGCTCGGGGCCGGGCACGGTGGCCTGTCAGCCAAGCTGCTGGAGATGCACCCGACCGCGCACGTCA
Organism: Mycolicibacterium hodleri; assembly: GCA_006864685.1. GTDB lineage: Bacteria > Actinomycetota > Actinomycetes > Mycobacteriales > Mycobacteriaceae > Mycobacterium > Mycobacterium hodleri_B. The sequence continues at coordinate 12,819 of VIFX01000049.1, forward strand.
CGATCACCGACGTCGAACCGGAGTCGGTGGCCGCGATGGCGGCGGGGCCGCTGGGCTCCGACGAGCGCGCCACCGTCCGCCTCGCGGACGCCACCGAGATCGACTCCGCGGACGGCTCTTTCGACCTCGCCGTGTTCGCGCTGTCGTTTAACCACCTGCCGCCCGCCAAGGCGGTCCGTGTGATCGCCGAGGGCACCCGCGTCGCCGACAAGCTGGTGATCATCGATCTGCCAAGGCCGCCTGCGCCGCTGCACCTCGTCAGGTTGGCGACCATGCTGCCGCTCGCGCCGTTCATCCCGTTCGTCCACGACGGCGTCATCAGTTCGCTGCGCAGTTACAGCCCGTCGGCGTTGCGCACCATGGCAGCCCTGGCCGACCCGGCCGTCACCCTAGAACTTCGCGGCGGTCTTCTCAGTCCACAGGTGGCAGTGGCCTCGCGTCGATAGGCTCGGTCCATGGGTGACGAGGTCCGGCAGACCGAGTACAGCCGCGAACACCGGCTTCAGTACCGGCGGAAGGTCCAACTCAGCCTGGACGTGTTCGAGACGATGCTCGCCCAGGCGAGCTTCGAGTGCGAACGCCCGCTGACCGGCATGGAAATCGAATGCAATCTCGTCGATGCCGCCTATCAACCCGCGATGACCAACCGCGAGGTGCTCGCCGCGATCGCCGATCCGGCGTTCCAGACCGAGTTGGGCGCCTACAACATCGAATTCAACGTCCCGCCGCGTCCCCTCGGAGGTAGCTCGACCCTCGAACTCGAGGGCGAGGTGCGCGCCAGCCTCAACGCCGCGGAGTCCAAGGCCAACGCCGACGGTTCGCACATCGTGATGATCGGCATCCTGCCCACGCTGATGCCCGAGCATCTCGCGTCGGACTGGATGAGCGAGTCGACGCGGTACCAGGCGCTCAACGACTCCATCTTCACCGCCCGCGGCGAGGACATCATGATCGACATCGGCGGGGCCGAGCGCCTGACCCTGCAGGCGGCGTCCATCGCCCCCGAATCCGCTTGCACCAGCATGCAATTGCACCTTCAGGTGTCACCGGCAGAATTCGCGCAGAACTGGAACGCCGCGCAGGTGCTGGCCGCCCCGCAGCTGGCCCTCGGCGCCAACTCCCCCTACTTCTTCGGCCACGAGCTGTGGTCCGAGACCCGCATCGAGCTGTTCGCCCAGGCCACCGACACCCGGCCCGAGGAACTCAAGACCCAGGGCGTGCGGCCCCGAGTGTGGTTCGGGGAGCGGTGGATCACGTCGATCTTCGACCTGTTCGAGGAGAACGTCAGGTACTTCCCGTCGCTGCTGCCGGAGGTGTCCGACGAGGATCCGGTCACCGAGCTGGCGGCGGGCCGGACGCCGACGCTTCCCGAGCTGCGCCTGCACAACGGCACCGTCTACCGATGGAACCGCCCCGTGTACGACGTCGTCGACGGACGGCCACACCTGCGGGTCGAGAACCGGGTGCTGCCGGCCGGGCCGACGGTGGTGGACATGCTCGCCAACGCGGCCTTCTACTACGGTGCGTTGCGCGCGTTGTCCGACGACGACCGCCCGATCTGGACGCAGCTGAGTTTCGCTGCGGCAGAACGCAACTTCACCAGCGCGGCACGCAGCGGCATGGCCGCGCGGCTGTACTGGCCCGGACTCGGCGAGGTCACACCCGACGAGTTGGTGCTCCGCGAACTCCTCCCCCTCGCCCACGAGGGCCTCGAACGGTGGGGTGTCACGGCGGAGGTCAGGGACCGCTATCTCGGCGTCATCGAAGGCCGCGCCAAGTCCGGCCGCAACGGTGCGACCTGGCAGGTCGACACCGTCCGGGCACTTCAGAACCGTGGCCTGGCCCGTCCGCAGGCGCTGGCGGAAATGCTGCACCTGTACTGCGAGCGCATGCACGGCAACCAGCCCGTGCACACCTGGGACGGGCCGTCGTGATCACGGCGTGGGTGCCGGCGGCGGTGGCGGTGAGCCTGTTCGCTGCCGGGTGCCAGGTCGCCTCGGCCGATCCCGTCGCCGTTGGCCTCGACCGGGACTTCACGCTCGGCGGCGGACAGGAGGCCTCGGTCGACGGTCTTCGCGTGCGTTTCGCCGACGTGCTCGAGGATTCCCGCTGCCCCGCCCGCGTCGCCTGCTTCTGGAGCGGACAGGCCCGGCTGACGGTCGTCGTACAGGCCGAGGGAGACCCGCCCACGACGGTGGCGTTCAACACCAATCCCGCCCCTGGCCAAGGTGTTTCGTCCGGCCGGGCCGGCGAGTACACGCTCACCATGCGCTCGCTGGAGCCCTACCCGCAGACCCCCGAGGACGCGACACCGTTCGAGGACTACCGGCTGACGCTGTCGGTCGCGAAGGGCTGAGCCCCACTGGGTCTTGAGGCGTACGTTGGATTTCGTGACTGATTCCTCTGACTCGAACGTCATCGACTGGGACGGCGCCTACCGCGGCGAGGCCGGATTCGAAGGAGCACCGCCGTGGAACATCGGCGAACCGCAACCGGAGTTGGCCGCGCTCATCGCCGCAGGCAAGGTGCGTGGCGAGGTACTCGACGCGGGCAGCGGGCACGCCGAACTGTCACTGGCGCTGGCCGCTCGGGGCTACACCGTGGTGGGCATCGAACTGTCCCCAACGGCGGTCGCCGCCGCGACGAACGCCGCTCGGGAGCGCAAGCTGCCCAACGCGACCTTCGTGCAGGACGACATCACCACGTTCACCGGTTTCGACGGCCGCTTTGACACCGTCATCGATTCGACGCTGTTTCATTCGTTGCCCGTCGAGGGACGCGACGGCTACCAGCGGTCGGTGTATCGGGCGGCCGCACCGGGCGCCGTCTATTACGTCCTGGTCTTCGCCAAGGGTGCATTTCCCCCCGAGGAGTTGCAGCAAAAGCCCAACGAGGTCGACGAGCCCGAACTGCGTGCGGCAGTGGGCAAGTACTGGGAGATCGACGAGATCCGCCCCGCCTTCATCCACGCGAACATGCCGTCGGGGCCTGACGTACCGTTCCAACTGCCACCGCACGACAAGGACGACAAGGGCCGGACGAAGATGCCCGCGTTCCTTCTCACGGCGCACAAGGCGAGTTGACGGTCAGTCACTCATTCCGAGGTCGCGCCGGAACCCGCTCGGGATGATCAGGTCGGCCGGGCTGAGGTCGTGCACCGACGAGTGGCCAAGACCCAGCAGAGCCGAATCGATGCCACCCCGCATGATGTCGAGGACGTTCTCCACGCCGGTCTGACCGCCTGCCGCCAGACCCCAGAGGTAGGCCCGGCCAAGCATCACGGCGCGCGCTCCGAGCGCAAGTGCCTTGACGACGTCGCTGCCCCTCCGGATACCACCGTCCAGCACCACCTCGACCTCGCCGCCGACCGCGTCGACGATCGCAGGCAGAGCGCGGATCGGCGCCGGCGTTCCGTCGAGATTGTTGCCGCCGTGGTTGGACACCGAGATGGCGGTGACGCCGGAATCGACTGCACGCCTTGCATCGTCGACCCGCATCACGCCCTTGAGCATGAACGGCCCGCCCCACTGCTCCCGCAGCCAGGCGATGTCGTCCCAGGTCGGCAGGGGGGTCTGCATCCATTCGCCGTAGGCCCCGAAGAAGGTCGGGGCGGGTCCGCCGTCCTGGGACAGGTTCGGCGCGGTCAGGTCGGGCACTCGTCCGGTCTTGGCGAAGTCGAGCAGCCATCGTGGGCGGGCGATCCCCTCCGGCGCGAACCGGATCATGGCCCGCAGATCCATCCGCTCCGGGATGGACGGGCTGCCCCAGTCGCGCCCGTTCGAGAACGACCAGTCCGAGGTGACGATCAGACCCACCGCGCCCGCGGCGCGGGCCCGCTCCATGCGCGCCACCAGCTTGTCCCGGCTGCCCGTCCAGTACATCTGGAAGAAGGTTTGCGGGTTGGCGGCGGCGACGTCCTCGACCGGCTTGCTCGCGAACGACGACAAGCTCATGGCGGTGCCGCGGGCGGCCGCTGCCCTGGCGACGGCCACTTCACCGTCGGGATGGACGGCCTGCACGCCGGTCGGCGAGATGAACACCGGAAGCGAAATCGCCTGTCCCATCACCGTCGTCGAGGTGTCGCGCTTGGCCGAGAGGCCGGCGACGTGCGGCGCGAAGCCCAGTTCGGCGAACGCCGCGGTGTTGTCGTCGGCGGAGATACCGCGTTCGGACCCCGCGACCAGGGCGCTGTAGACGCTCTTGGGCAGGCGTTTGGCCGCGCGTCGTTGCGCCTCGGCCACCGTCTCGAACCAACCGGTCTTGGCCATCATCGAACTCCTCGGGTCGTCCACGGGTTCTCGTCGCACACCCGTTGGGGTTGACGGGCGATCACGGTCAGCGGTATCGCCCGGGAATGGTCCACCGCCGACTTGGGGACCGTGCGTTCGGCCGCCAGCGCCGTCTCGCCGTAGCCCTGGACGCATTCCGGGTCCGGACCGTCCAGCGGCAGGCCGGTGAAGAACTTGGCGGCCATGCAGCCTCCGCGGCAGGTGTCGAAGAACGAACACTTCGCGCACGCGCCACCGGTGGTCGGCGAGCGCAGTTCCTCGAACAGGTCGGAATCACGCCAGACGGTGCGGAATCCGCCGTCGCGCAGGATGTTTCCCGCGAGGAAGGAATCGTGGATGGCGAACGGGCAGGCGTAGACGTCGCCGACGGGGTCGATCAAACACACCACGCGACCGGCGCCGCACAGGTTCAACCCGGGTAGCGCCTCCCCGTAGGCCGACAGGTGGAAGAAGGAGTCGCCGGTGAGGACGCCGTCGCCGTTGGCCACCAACCAGTCGTAGAGCTCGCGCTGTTGGGCTGCCGTCGGATGCAGCTCGTCCCACACGTCGGCGCCTCGGCCCGACGGACGCAGTCGGGTGATGCGCAGCGTGGCGCCGTAGCTGTCGGCCAAAGCCTTGAACTCGTCGAGCTGGCCGACGTTGTGTCGGGTCATCACCACCGAGATCTTCGCGTCACGAAATCCCGCCTCCGACAGGTTCTCCAGCGCGCGGACCGCCATGGCGAAGGACCCGGGTCCGCGCACCGCGTCGTTGACCTCGGCCGTGGCGCCGTCGAGGGAGATCTGAACGTCGACGTAGGCACTGGCTGCCAGCCTTTCGGCGACCGCCTTGTCGATCCGGACCCCGTTGGTGGAGAACTTCACCCCGACGTGGTGCTCGGTGGCGTAGTCGACCAGCTCCCAGAAGTCCGACCGCACCGTCGGCTCGCCGCCGCCGATGTTGACGTAGAACACCTGCATGCGTTCGAGCTCGTCGATGACGTCCTTGCATTGCCGAGTGCTCAGCTCACGCGGATCGCGCTTGCCCGAGGAGGACAGGCAATGCACGCAGGACAGATTGCAGGCGTACGTCAGTTCCCACGTCAGGCAGATCGGAGCGTCGAGACCTAGCTCGAACTGGTCGATCAAACGCCCGGGCAGCACTGCGGTCACGAGGCACGCACCAGCATGTTCGAGTTCACCAGGGTGTCAAGCGCTTTCGTGTACATTCCGACGTCCTCGACGCCGACCGCTCGCAGCGCCGCCCGTGCGGTGGGATGCTCGCCGATTGCGGTGACCACCTCCACCACCACGAGGTTCTTCAGGAAGGACAGCTTCCTGGTGCCGAAGTGGTACAGCAGCGCCCCGAAGGGCTCGGGGCGCAGCGCCACCTGCGGGTGAAGCTGCCAGCGGGCGTCGAGGTCGAACATGGTCAGTAGACCCCGCACATGCCGTCGATCGACACTTCCTCGACCAAGACCTCGTCGACGAGCGTCTCTGCAGCGGAGCTGTTTTCGGGTTCGTCAGAGCGGTTCATCGTGGCCTCCTGGTGGGGATTGCGGTCATCATCACGCTATGGCACCCGATGCGTCCCCGACACTCGCCGAACGGGCAGTCACCTACCCATCCGGACGGGTCACGGATGCCACCCCCTTGGGTCGCGCGCAGCTGCACGTCATCCGAATAGCGTTGATCGACAACATTCTTCGACCAAAGGTGCGCCCATGACCAGTGCGTCGACGCTTCCCCGGGTACGCGTCACCCGACGCACCGGCCCACACGTCGCGCATCCCGACCGGGCGGCACTGTGCACGAGGCGGTTCTGCACGAGCCGCGCCGGCGGGGTGCTGGCCGTCGAACACGACCTGGGGCCCGACGAGATCTCCGACGAACTCGCCGTCCTGCTGGCGACCGAACTCGACGACGCCGGCGTGCTACGCGGACAACCCGAGTTCGAGGCCGTGTTCACCGGGGTCGTGCAGTCCGTCACCGACGACGACGGCGAGTCCGACGCCGCGTGGCTTCGGTTCTACCGCAACTCACTGGACCGTCTCGAGCACGGGTCTGCGGCATTCGCTCCGATCCATCAGCACGCGGCGTCCCTGGTGTTGGGTCACCAAATCGTCGACCTGGGTTCGTGTTTCGGGTTCTTCCCGCTACGCATGGCGGCCGCCGGGTTCGACGTCACGGCCACCGATCTGAGTGGCCCCACGATGGAACTTCTCGACCGCACCAGCCCGCCGCTGCGGCGCCCCCTGCGCACCGTGGTCTGCGACGCGGCCAGCGTTCCCCTGCCGGACGGTGTAGCCGACACCGTCACGGTCCTCCACCTTCTCGAACACCTCGACTCCGACGCCTCGGCGGCGGTACTCCGCGAGGCGATGCGGCTGGCCCGCCGCCGGGTGGTCGCGGCGGTGCCGTTCGAGGACGTGCCGCGAGCCTGCTACGGGCACGTCCAGCGGTTCGACGTCGACGTCCTGAAGACGATCGCCGACTCGTGGCGGGCCGCGGGTGTCGAGGCCGGGGTGCACGAATTCCACGGCGGATGGCTCGTTCTCGACCGTTGACGGCCCGCGAGCGTGCACGAACTCCGATCCTCACGCGGCGTGTCGCCCTCAGACACGCACGCTCGCGGCAAGGGGGAACTAGATCAGCCCACGCTTGCTCGCCGCGTACACCGCTTCGGCTCGCCTGCTGACCTCCAACTTGCGCATGATGTTGCTGACGTGGAACTTCGCGGTGGTGGCCGAGATGTAGAGCTGCTCGCCGATCTGGTTGTTGGACAATCCCGTTGCGAGCAGTCGGAGGACCTCCAGCTCGCGGGCGGTGAGCTGCTGATGAACGTCGGCCCGCCCGGACATCGAGCGGACGACGGCGGCGGCGCTTCGCGAGTCGAAGGCACTGTCCCCGGCCGAGATGGCCCGGATCGCGCGCACCAACTCGGTGGTGTCGACGTCCTTGACCACGTATCCCCGCGCTCCGGCGTGCATCGCCCGCACCACCAGGTCCTCGTCGAGGAACGTGGTGAGCACCAGAAGGCCGATGCCGGGGTGGGCGGCAGAGAGCTTGGTGCACAACGAAAGACCTTCGTACTCCGAGCCCGCGGACAGCTTGAGGTCCAGCAGCACCACGTCCGGGGTCGTCGCCAGGACGACGGCCACCGCCTCGGCCTCCGACGACGCCTCACCGACGACGACGAGCCCTCGCTGTCGCTCCAGAACCGAGCGCAGCCCCTCGCGCAGGATGGCGTGGTCGTCGACGAGCACCAGCCTGATCGTTCCCGTGGTGACGTCAGTCGTCATGGCCGGTCCTCTTCTCGTTGGGTGCCGGCACGGTGGCGACGACGCGCACGCCACCGATCCGCGACCGCAGCACCTCGAGGGTGCCGCCGTGTTCTCGGGCGCGGGCCCGCATGTTCGCCAACCCGCGGTGGTGGCCGTCGACGTCGGCGGCTTCGGACAGGCGCAACATCATCCGCAACTTCTCCGGCTCACCGGTGCCGTCGTCGGCGATGGACAGCGCCACTGCCGCCGGTGTGTAGTTCAACCGGACGATCGCCCGCGTCGCGTGGCCGTGCATCGCCGTGTTGAACAGCGCCTCGCCGGCGATCCGCAGCAGCGCATGTTCGACGTCACTTGGCATCTCGACCGGACTGCCGACGACCTTCAGCGTCACCCGGAGGTCTTCTGGCATGTGCACGGTGGCCAGCTGGTCGAGCATCTCCGGCAAGCTGGATCGCTGGGCGTCACCGGGATGGTTCAACGCGTAGATCGCCGAGCGCAGTTGCTCGACGGCCGATCGGCTCAGGTCCTTCGCCAGATCGAGCCGGTCGATCAGGTCGCTCGACGCCGACTGGGATTCCAACTCGCCGCGGCACACCTCGATCTGCATTCCTGCGGACAACACCGTCTGGGCGACGCTGTCGTGCAACTCGCGCGCGATGCGGTGCCGTTCGGAGTCGAGCACCTGGTGGCGTTGGGCAGCGCCCAGCTCACGCTGGGTGGCAAGCAGTTCGGCGTTGCGCGCCTCCGACTCGGCGAGCAACGCCTGGGACTTGCTGAACAGCGAGCAGTTCTGCAGTGCGACGGCAGTCTGACTCGACAGGATGCGCATCACCACCTCGTCGGAGGTGTCCAGGGCACGGCTGCGCGGGGTCCAGGCGGCGAAGGCCCCGATGACGACGTCGTCCAGTTCGATCGGCACGTGGGCGTGCTGGCGCTCGATTACTGGAAGGCGGAACTGGGCCAGCTGTCCACGCAGGATGTCGTTGAGTCGGTTGAGCACCGCATCGGGAAGGTGCGGGCCGGGATCGGTTGCCCCGGAAAGTCCTTCGAAGGCGTAGGCGACCCCTGCCGAATCCAGGATCAGGTGGCGCGGACTGGCCTCGGGCAGTGCACCGTCGGCGAGGGCGATCAGGATCCACTCGGCGTCGAGATGGATGCGCGCGGCCTCGGCGACGGCCCGAACCAGGTTCTCCGGCCCTTCCGTCGTCTGCACCAGGGCGCGGGAGATGATGTCGAAGGCCGCCACCACCCGGTCCAGCCGCTGGGCGGCGACGCGCAGTTCCGGGTAGAACGTGCCCTTGCCGGACCGCACTCCGGTCAACCGCTCGAGGTCCGGGCGGCGGTCGGGGGTGCGCGAAAGTTCGGACGTCACATCGCAGTCCGGAACAGTGCCTGAATCTGGACGGCGTCTGCCTGCCGTGGATTGGTGGTCATGCAGGCGTCCTGCAGGGCAGCCGCCGCCAGTCGTGGCAGATCGGTTTCGTTGACGCCGAGCTGCGCAAGGCCACGCGGCACCCCGACCCGGACCGCCAGCTGCTCGATCCGATCGGCAAGGGCCAGAGCGGCTTCCGCCGCGGGAGCCCGGGGGTCGACGATCCCGAGGTAGGCGGCGATCGCGCGGAACGGCTCCGGGTCGTCCTCGGCGTTGAACCGGATGACGTGAGGCAGCAGCACCCCGTTGATGACGCCGTGCGGAAGGTCGAGCAATCCGCCGACCTGGTGGCTCATCGCGTGCGCGGCGCCGAGGATCGCGTTGGTGAAGGCCAGCCCGGCCTCCAACGCCGCCTGGGCCATCAGGATTCGTGCCGACATGTCCGCCGGCCGGTCGATGGTGGCCACCAGGTTGTCGGTCACCATCTGCACCGCCCGCAGCGCGTGGTGGTCGGTGAGTTGATTGTGCCCGAGCGACACGAACGCCTCGATGCCGTGCGTGAGGGCATCCAAACCCGTTGCGGCGTTGAGCCATTCGGGCATGGTGGTGAGCAACCGCGGGTCGATCACCGTGATGTCCGGCACCAGCGACCGACCGAGGATGGTGATCTTGGTGTTGCGGGTGGTGTCGGTGACGATGCAGAACTGGGAGACGTCGGCGCCCGTTCCCGACGTCGACGGCACCACGACCAGCGGCGGGATGGGCATCAACGCCTTGTCCACGCCCTCGTAGTCCAGGATGTTCCCGCCGTTGGCGGCCAGGATCGCGACGCCCTTCGCGGCGTCGATCACCGACCCGCCTCCGACGGCGACCAGGACGTCGCAGCGGTTGGACCGGTAGGCCTCGTAGCCGGCGGCGATTTCGTGATCCTTCGGGTTGGGCGTGAGGTCGCTCCACACCCTCGCCTCCACGCCCTGCTCGCGGAGGTGCTTCGTCATCTCGTCGACCCAGCCGGCCTCGATCAGGCCGGAGTCGGTCACGAGCATGGGCCGGAGCGCGCCCAGTCGCAGCGCCGCATGCGCCGCCTCCACCATCGAGTCGACGCCGAAGACGATCTCGGGCGCATGGAACTTCAGCACCCGACCCGGCGCAAACCCACCGGAGTCGTGCGGATGCTCGGGGTGCGGCAGCGGCACCGCCGCCGGGTACCGCACCCGTTCTACGTTCGCCACAGCACCGCCTCGACCACCGCTGGACTGGGACACCGAATGTGACCCAGACAACACCGTTTGATTCACAGTACGACCTGGACGGTGCTCGGCCAATCGAGGCGACCGAGCGCTCATCGGTACGTCGCGTCGGTGGCGAACTCCTGCGCCGTGCGCTCGAGTCCGCTGAGGTCGCGCACCACCCGCACGCGGCTGCAGTATTCGGCGTAGGCGGGAAGGTCGCAGCTGCCAAGCCCCCACGAGTACCGCGGTTCCGGCGTCAGCCACACCGTTTCGCGAGCCCGCCGGGTGATCTCCTCGAACGCCGCCAGGTTGGGGTCGTTGGCGTTGTTTCGGCCGTCCCCGAGCACCACCACGGTCGTGCGTCGGGTCACGGCGGAGGCGTGTTCGGCAAGGAATTCGCCGAAGGCGTTGCCATAGTCGGAATTCGCGTCGACGTCGATGACGTCTCCGCCGAAGAGCATTCCCAGCGCACGGTCGCCGGAGTAGTCCCTGAACAGCTCGGTGGTCTCTGCGACGTCTGCGACGAATGCGAACGTGCGCACCTGGGTGAACAGGTCCTGCAGACCGTGCACCAGGTTGAGGGTGAACCGCGACGTGGCCCGCACCGAGAGACTCACGTCGGCGAGCACCACCAAGCGAGGCCGGTCCTCCGCGCGCCGCACGGTGACGGGGACGAACGGGATGCCGTCGAACCGCATGTTGCGGCGCATCGTCCGCCCGGAGTCGACACGCCCGGCCGCCGCGGCCCGCCGACGGTGGGTCAGCGCGCCGTGCAGGCTGCGCGCCAGCCTGCGCAGCGATTCCTCGAGCTCGGCTCGCTCGGTCTCCGGGAGCCGGGCCGCACCCGACAGCGCGGCTTCGCGGTGCGTCCGCGTCTCCACGACCCTGTTCTCCAGCGCCAACAACGCCTCGAGGTGCCGTTTCAGGGCCTGCGGCAGGTTCTCCAGAACACCCGTGAGCCTGCGGCGCAACGCCGCCGCGTCAGCCTCGTCGCCGTCGTCGGCGTCGGTGAGTTCGTCGAGCCAGCCCAGCAGGGCGTCCTGTTCTGCGATGGTGAGCGACGCCTCGACGCTGGTGCCGGTCGACGTCGACAGCGTGCCCGGGGGTCCGGCGCCGTGCAGCCGGTCCGCGGAGAGCTCGACGCGGTACTTGTTCTCGTCGGGGCCCGCGCTCTCCTTGGACAGGACGATCTGGTCGGTCAGCGCGGCGATGTCGATCTTGTTCGCCTCCTGGTGCAGGTTGTACTGCTGCGCCAGGTCCTCCTGTTTGAAGTACTCCCGGATGCTGGCCGGCTTGCCGTGCTCGTGGCCTTCCTCCGGTTTGTCGCTCGGCTCGTCGGACAGCGTGAACGACTCGAGCTCGCCGGCGTCGACGAGATCGTCGTGAGCGTGGCCGTGGCCACCGGCTCCGTCGTCGCCACCGACCCGCACCAACGAGAAGAACGCGTCGAATATCTCGTCGAACACTGGCTCGTCGCGCTGGTCCTTGACGAGCGCCACCCGCAGCGCGGTGCGCAGGATGGTTCGCGAGGACACCACACCGGGTTGGCTGGCGCACCGCATCGCGTCCAGCGCCTCGGGGATCGAGACGCGCAGACCCGCGAGCCTCAGGAGCCGGACGAAACGGTGCAGGGTCGCTTCCACGTCGACGCCTAGAAGGGCCGACGCCGGCCGAGCGAGGCGTTCTTCTTGGGTGTTCCGTAGTAGCCGTCGGTGAATCGGCCCGGTTTGTCCTTGGCTTCGCGTACGGCCGACCCGTCGGGTTCGGCTTCGGTGTCCGCCGACTCGTGGGTGTGGGTGTGCTCGCCGTGCGCGTGGGCGTGGCCGTGGTCGTGGCCGTTGTGCGCCGTGGTGGGCACCGTCGCGTTGGGGTCGACGAGCCGCGGGAGCGCCTCGAGCGACTTGCGAATGTCCTTGTCGTACTTGACCACCACCGACACGGTGTCCGCCAGCACCTTCGCCGAGAGCTCGTCGACCCCGAGTACCGCAAGGGTGCGGGCCCAGTCGATGGTCTCGGAGATGCTCGGCGCCTTGCGCAGGTCCAGATCGCGCAGGCCGCGGACCACGTCGACCAGTTGGGCGGCCACCGCGTCGTTGAGACCGGTGTCCTTGGAGCGGACGATCTCCAATTCCCGTTCCGCAGAGGGATAGTCGAGAAACAGGTGCAGGCATCGCCGTTTCAGCGCAGCCGCCAGGTCGCGCGTGTTGTTCGACGTCAGGATCACGTACGGCGCATGCTTTGCCGTGAACGTCCCGATCTCCGGAACCGACACCTGGTACTCGCCAAGCAATTCCAGCAGCACGGCTTCGAGTGCCTCGTCGGCGCGGTCGATTTCGTCGATCAGTAGAACCACCGGTTCGTCCGAGCGCACCGCCTCGAGCAGCGGTCGCGACGCCAGGAACCGGTCGGAGAAGAACACGCTCTCCTGGGCGCCGATCCGGTCGACGGCTTCGTCCAAGTCGGCGGCATCGGCCACCAACTGACCGATCTTCTCCCGGAGGATCTGGGTGTACAGCAGCTGCTTGCCGTAGTCCCACTCGTAGAGCGCCTTCGTCTCGTCCTGGCCTTCGTAGCACTGCAGACGCAGCAGGCGGCGGCCGGTGGCGGCGGCCAGCGCCTTGGCCAGCTCCGTCTTGCCGACGCCAGCGGGTCCCTCGATCAGCAGCGGCTTGTCGAGTTTCGTCTGCAGGAAGACCGTCGTCGCGAGGTGCTCGTCGGCGATGTAACCCTCGCCGGCGAGTGCCTCGCGGACAGCTTCAATGGAGGACAACATCAGGGCAGGAGTTCGTCGAGGTCACCGTTCATGCAGTGCTCGACGACCGGGCGGACGAGGTCGAACGTGCACTCCTTGGCGTTGCCTGGCGTGCACGCGTCGCCGAGGACGTGGTTGGTGATGCGGTCGACGTCGGCCTTGTCGCCCTTGATCACCGGCGCATTCTCGTAGAACTTGGTGGGACCTGAGCCGAGCCGGTTCTTCGAGTAGCTGTCCTGCTTGACGTCGGTGAACTTCTCGATGATGTTCACGTCACGCAGGAGCCGGATCGCGGCGCCAAGGGCGGCGTCGGCGGCCTGCACGTCGGTCATGCCGTAGGTGTCCACGCCCATCGCCTGCGCGATGTCGGCGAACCGCTTGTACGCAGCCGACATGTTGAACGCCCACACCCGCGGCAGGGCGATCGCGTTGTTCAAGCCGTGGTGGGTGTCGTAGAACGCGCTGACCGCGTGCGAAATGGAGTGGATGATGCCGAGACCACCCGAGTTGAACGCTTGGGCGGCAACGTATTGCGCGTACATCATGCCTTCGCGGCCCTTCAGGTCCTGACCGTTCCAGGTGGCCTCGCGCAGGTTCTCGGCGGTGAGCTTGATCGCCCGGATCGCGTTGCCGAGCGACGGCTCGAAGTTCAGCCGCGACACATACGGCTCCGACGCGTGAGCCAGCACGTCGAACCCGCACTGCGCGGTGTAGTCGACGGGGCAGCTGTAGTAGAGCACCGGGTCGTCGATGGCCAGCGTCGCCACGCACGCGTCGTCGAAGGCCACGTACTTGTGCGGGTTGTCGGGGTCGGTGGTGGTGTCGGTGATGACGTACGCCCAGGACGTCTCCGACCCGGTGCCCGCCGTCGTCGAAATCGCAATGTGCGGAGGGTTCTTCGGGTTCTCCGACATGTTGAAGCCCTCGAAGTCGTTGACGTTGCGACCGTCGTGCGCGACCGAGATGCGGGCACCCTTGCAGGCGTCGTGGGTGGAGCCACCGCCGATGGAGATGAAGCTGTCGCATTCGTTCTCCTGGTACAGCTTCACCGAGTCCATGACGTTGTAGTCCTTGGGATTCGACTCGACCTGGTCGTACACGACGACCTCGAGACCGTGCCACTTCAGGGACTCCGCCATGTTGTGCACGATGTCGGTGCCGCGCAGACCCGACGACATCAGAAGTGTCTTCTTGAACCCCATCTTGAGGGCTTCCGGCCCGACCATCTCGTGGGCGCCGGGGCCCATCATGGCGCGGGGGAAGGGGTGAAACTCCTTGATGGGAAAGGGCTTAAGCAGGTCTTCGACCTTCATGACATGTTCCTCTCGTCAGTGACGCGAGCTGCGCGTGACCATCAAGGTAGGCACGCGACTGTGACGCGGGGAACACATCGACGCCAAGTCCGAATGCTCGGGCAGCACGAGTCGGGACGACCGGGCAGTGCCCGCCTGCCCGATCGGGTAGGTGCCTGCGTCGCTGCTACCGCAGCACGGTCAGCAACGCGGCGAGCAGCTCGAGCTCCTCGGTGGTCACGTCGACGTGCGGTGACACCCGAAGGGCGGGACGTGTCATCTCACCGGGCGCACGTTCAACGCCCGCGCGGGTGGTGACGATCCCGTGTTCGGCGATGAGACGGGCCCGCACCTCCAGCGGGTCGACGCCGTCGGGCGGAGTCAGCGTCGTGATGGCGCTTGGCTCGTCGACTGACTCCACCACCTGCCAGCCGGGCACCTCGGCGAGCACCGTGCGCGTCTGGGCGCCCACCTCGGCGAGCCGGGCCTGGATGTGTCGAGGACCCGCCGCGACGTGCTCCCCGAGGGCCACCGAAAGACCAAGGTGGGCAGCGACGTTCACCTCGGCGTGAGCGAGGTCGGCCCTGGCCTGGTCGGTCAGCAGTCCGGGCCGGGTGGCCAGCAGTCCGACGCCCCGTGGTCCGGCCGTCCACTTGCGCGACGACGTGTACACCGCGTCGGCACCGGTGTCGGCGCAGTCGAGGTGCGCGAATGCCTGGGCGGCGTCGACGATCAGGGGGATGCCCTGTTCGCGGCACGCCGCGGCGATAGCCGCAACGGGCTGGACGACGCCGCGGTGACTGCCCAGCATCGTGACGTGCGCCAACGCCGGCCGTTCGTCGGCAAGTGCGCGGGCCGCGGCATCGGGGTCGAGCCGTCCCTCGCCGTCGGACGGGAGCGACACCGTGTGGAAACCGCGTCGCGCCATGACGACGAGGTTCGGTCCGTATTCACCGGGCAGGCAGGCGATCTTCTTGCCGCCCTGCCAATCACTCAGCAGAAGGGCGAGGGCGTGGGTGGCGCCAGTGGTGAAGACGACGTCGTCGGCGGCGAACCCGGTCAGGGCTCCGGCCGCGGCCCGGCCCGCGTGCAGCGCAGGCGCGGCGGCCTCGGTGGCCACGTATCCGCCGACCTCGGCTTCATGACGGGCGTGCGCCGCCGCGGCGTCGACTGCGGCGAACGACTGTCGTGAGCACGCGGCGCTGTCGAGGTGCACCCCCGCCGTCGACGGTCGGGCCGCCCTCCACTGCTCGGCGAGGTCGGTCACTTGACGGCGAGCGAGAGTCCGAAGTCACCGGCGGCGTCAGTCCACCACGCGATCCGCCGCAGACCGGCCGCGGCGAGCTCCTCTGCGACGCCGTCGGGCTGAAACTTGCAGGACACCTCGGTCAGCATCTCCTCGCCCGCGGCGAAGTCGACGGTCAGGTCGAGTCCGGCGATCCGCACCCGCTGCGGGCTGGTGGCACGCAACCTCATCTCGATGCGCAGCTCGTCGGGGTTCCACCGGGCGACGTGCTCGAACGCGTCGAGGTCGAAGTCGGCGTCGAGCTCGCGGTTCACCACGGCGAGCACGTTCTTGTTGAAGGCCGCGGTGACGCCCGCCGAATCGTCGTAGGCCCGAACCAGGCGGTCGACGTCCTTGACGAGGTCGGTGCCCAGCAAGAGCGTGTCCCCCGGTTGCAGGCTGTCGGCCAGCGCCGCGAGGAATTCGGCGCGCGGACCGGCGGTGAGGTTGCCGATCGTCGAGCCGAGGAAGACCACCAGCCGGCGCCCGACCAACGGAATCTTACCGAGGTGTTCCTCGAAATCCCCACAGACGGCGTCGATCTCGACGCCGGGGTACTCGGCTCCGATGGCGGCGCCCGCCGACTCGAGGATGGTCGCGTCGACGTCGAAGGGGATGAACCGCCGCAATGAACCGGCCTGGTCCATGGCGTCGAGCAGGATGCGCGTCTTTTCCGACGTTCCGCTGCCCAGCTCCACCAGGGTGTCCGCACCCGAGGAGGCCGCGACGTCGGCGCCGTGGGCGCGAAGGATCTCGGCTTCGGCGCGCGTCGGGTAGTACTCGGGCAGTCGGGTGATCTGGTCGAACAGATCGCTGCCCGTGGCATCGTAGAACCACTTGGGCGGCAACGATTTCGGTGACGACGTCAGGCCGTCGCGGACGTCGCGTCGCAACGCGTGGGCTGCGGCGTCGGCGGCGAGGTAGTTGGAAAGGGACATGGTCATGACGAGCCTTTCAGAGCAATCAGTTCGACGGAGGCCCCCGAGACGTCCACCAGGTGGCGGTCGGGAACCTCCTCCCAGCGGGGGTCGTCGTCATAGGGTTCGCTCGCCAGCACGACGCCGTCGTCACGCCGCAGGATCGACAGAGTGTCTCCCCACGTCGTACCAAGCAGTCGAGATCCGTTGGCGGCGATGATGTTCAGGCGGGCGTTCGGATCGGCGGTGCCGACCTCGACGATGGTGTCACCCAACGCGTCGAGGCCGCGATCGAAGATCAGGGCGGCAAGCAGCGCGCTGTCGACGGTGGATTCGGCGGCCGACGACAGCGGCAGCACCGACCGGTCGACGACGCCGTTGTGGGAAAGCAACCATTGGCCGTCGGTGAACGGCGCCGACGCCGACGGTTCGATCGGCATGCCGACGGTGGCCGACCGGACGGCCGCGACGACACATCCGCTACGCAGCGCGGGGGCCACCGAGGCGAAGGACGCGTCACCCCACAGCGGTGCGGCACTTCGCCACCGCCGCGGCGTTCCGGCGTCGAAGAAGCCGGCGCCCCAACCGTCGGCGTTCATCGTGCCGTGCTTCTGCAACCGAGGTGAATACGACTGCACCAGAAGGGCATCCGGCGGGTCGAGAACCAGGGACGCGACGGACACCGGCTCGCCAAGCCAGCCAAGGTGACGGCACACCCTAGGCGTCCCACGCGAGTCGGACGCCGGAGAAGATCTGCCGGCGGATCGGATGGTCCCAGTTGCGGAAGCTCGGCCGCACGATGTTGGAGGCCACCGACCACGCACCACCGCGCAGCACTCGGTAGTCACCGGCCCCGGAGCCCTCGAAGAAGGGGCTCGAATACTGCTCGTAGAGCATCGGGGTAAACCCCGGCCATGGCCGCAACGACGACGTCGTCCACTCCCACACGTCACCGAGCATCTGCTCCGCGCCGTAGGCCGACGCCCCAGCCGGGTAGGCCCCGACGGGCGCCGGCCGCAACGCCTCGCCACCCATGTTGACCAGGGCTGCACTGGGTTCGGTTGCACCCCAAGGGAACCGGCGGCGAGCGCCCCGTTCCGGATCCCAGGCGCAGGCCTTCTCCCACTCCTCTTCAGTGGGCAGCCGGGCACCGGCCCACGCGGCGTACGCCTCGGCTTCGAAGAACGTCACGTGCTGCACGGGTTCGTCGGCGGGAACGTCCTCCACGTATCCGAACCGCGTTCGCGTGCCTGCCTCGACACTCCAGAACTTCGGCGCGGTCAGCTCGGCCTGCTGACGGTGCGCCCACCCGGCGTCCGACCACCACCGTGGTTCGCGATAGCCGCCGTCGTCGACGAACTCGCGCCACTCGCCATTGGTGACGGGAACCCGTCCGATCCGGAACGACGCCACGTCGACGACGTGCGCGTCGCGTTCGTTGTCCAGCGACATCGGCTCCTCGGCGGCGGTGACACCGAGGACGAACGGTCCGCCCGGCACCAACACCGACGTCCCCGCGACGCCGGGCCGCCCCGGCGGCAGCGGAGCGCCGCGGCCCAGGATCGGCGGCCCCGTACGAATGCTCAAGGCCTGCAACATCGTTTCGTCGTGCTGATTCTCGTGGCTGACCACCAACCCGAACACGAAGGCGCCGCTGCCGTCGTCGGCGGGCAGTGCCTCGAGCGCGTCGAGCGACTTGTCCCGGACGGTGCGAACGAAGGACCGCGCGTCCGTCGGCGGCAGCAGCGGCAGGTTGACGCGACTGGCCCGGGAATGTTCGAAGGCGTCGTAGAGGCGTTCCACCGCCGGCTCGAGTAGCCCCGGCCGACGTGGGTCGTTGCCGCGGAGAAGCCACATCTCCTCTTGCCAGCCGATGTGCGCCAGGTCCCACACCAGTGGACTCATCAGCGGGTCGTACTGGCGCAGCAACTCGGCGTCGTCGAGTTCGACGAGCCGCAGCGTGCGCTCCCTCGCCGAGGTGAGCTCCCTGGCCAGTTCCTCTCGCGTGGTCACGCCGTCATACCCGCCAGGCGGCTCACTGCCGCCGGGACCGTGCTTCCCGCGACGAGGTCGGTGAAGTCGTCGGCCGAGCTCCGGCCGAGCTCCACGCGGCGCAACAACCTTTGCATCGGGGCGCGCAGCTCTGGCGGTGCCAGCTCGGCGACGGTCTGCACGCACCGCAGGGCCGCCGTGCGTAGACGCTCGTCGCCGAGTCCGACCCGGGCGGCGAGGTCCCATTCGGTGGCGACGGGTTCCGTCGCCTCCGCGGCGACCTCGACCGCGGACGGGTCGTCGAGGAGGGTGGCCAGGGTGAAGACGACGGCGGGCCAGACGTCGTCCGGCGTGCTGTCGAGGTACCGGATCTCCAGGAAGCCGCGCGGCCGCACCGGTGGGAACAGCGTCGTGAGGTGGTAGTCCAGGTCGGCCGCCGTCGGACGCCGACCGCCGAGCAGCGCGCGCCCGTCGGCCCAGTCGGCGAACGGGACGACCTGTGTGAGGGGGGTCGTCGGGGCAGTCCCCATGCCCTGCACCAACATCACCGGGGCCTTCAGCGCGTAGCTGACCCAGTCGTCGGCCGGGTCACCCCCGCTGGCACCCAGCACCGGACCGGTGCGCGCGGAGTCCAGCCGGCTCCACACCCGCTGGCGGGTGCTGCGCCAGCCGGAGGGCTCACCGCCGAGCAGCGGCGAGTTGGCGGATATCGCGATCATCGTCGGCCCGAGCGCGTGAGCGAGCCGGACGCGCTCGGCCCAGCCGGCACGTGGGCCGGCGTCCAGGTTTACCTGCACCGACGCCGTCGACGTCATCATCGCCGCGCCGGCGTCGACCGTGCCGCTGGCCGTGAAGAACTGCTCCATGGCGCGGTAGCGATCCCCCGGGTTGACCCGTTTCGGCGGGCGAAGGGGATCGGCGCCGAGCAGCACCAAGCCCAGTCCGTGTTCGGCGAAGGCCTTGGTCAGAACCGCGCGATCGGTACGCATCGCCGCGATGGCGGCCAGCACCGAATCCGCGGGAGGGCCGGACAGCTCGACCGCACCGCCGGGCTCGACGGTGATCGGGCTGCCGCCGGGCATCGGCGGAACCGTGGCGATCACCTCGGTGAGCTCGGCCCACCCCGGGCGTCGCATGGGGTCGGCCAGGTCGAAGCAATGCGCCTCGATCTCCAGCCCGACGGCGCCGATCGGGCCGTCGGTCAAACACTCCGCGCCGATCCGGCGGGCCGCGTCGGCGGAGTCCGTCAGCTCGGCTCCACACAGGTCTGCGGTGGTGGTCACGTCAACCGTCCCCTCCGGATCACCGCGCGGGGGCAAGGCGCGGCTCGTTGGCGTCAAAGATTGCCTTCACCATCTTCCAAAGGGAACCGACAAAAACACCAGAACAATTCGTCCCGGACTGCCGTACGGGCACGGCCGTTATTGGCCCAGGGTGTTTTGCATCGCGCCAGCCAGCACGTTCACCGCGGGTCCGCCGTTGCCAGGCTGGCAGACTTTCGCTTGTAGCAGAACGTTCTCGCGCAGCCTGGTTTGAATGAAGCACCGACGATCAGTACCCGCCTCCTGCTTCACCCACACCGCGTCGTTGCCCGTCGGTCCGCCTCCGGAGAACGACCAGACCTGCGTGGTGAAGTCCTCGAGGTGCATGGCCGTGGTTTGGCCGGCGCAGCCGACGGTCCGGTCGGTCACGCGGTGGAAGGCGCGGGTAGCGGCCTCGCCGGTCGCGAACACTCCGACGGCTTGTTTCACCAGGTTGGTGTCGTCGTCGGCGGCGCGCTGGGCGACGGCGCCGTTGAACGACGCCAGGTCGGGATCGGCGTATACCTCGGGCAGCCCGATGTCGGCCCAGTTGTTGCACGCAGGAAGGTCGACGTAATAACCCTGGAAGGGCGCGGTGAAGGTCGACTCCCACCGCATCGGGGCGCCGACGATGTTGCCCACCGAGCCCTTGCCGAGGACGGCGTAGGACACCACCCCCGGGTCGGACGGGCGCGCGACGGCAACCGGCGCCAGTGCGACGGCTCCCGCCATCACGGCCAGCGCCACACCGGCCCTTCTGCGCATCGGCTAGACGACCTTGGCAGTCAGCTTGACCTCGATGTTGCCGCGAGTGGCCTTGGAGTACGGGCAGAAGCCGTGAGCCTTCTCCATCAGGTCGTCGGCGACGCTCTGCTCGAGGCCGGGGAGGTACCCGATGAGGTGCGCGTTCAGGCCGAACCCACCCTCGGAGTCCTTGCCGAAGCCGATCTGGGCGGTGATGGCGCTGGCGTCGTCGATGGAGATCTTCTCGTTCTTGGCGACCAGTCGCAGCGCGCCGAGGAAGCAGGCGGAGTAACCGGCCGAGAAGAGAAGCTCGGGGTTGACGCCCTCGCCGCTGCCACCCATCTCCTTGGGCGGGCGGGTGTCGAGGTCGATCTTTCCGTCGGCGGACGTCACGTGGCCGTCGCGGCCGCCACCGGTTGACGTGGATTCTGCGGTGTAGACGACTTCGATGCTCATGCGTTCGATCATGCCAGGCGCGACGGTGGGCGAGAATCCCCTAGAAGATCGTCAGGGTGCAGTACGTCCGGGGCGGGGACGGGTACGGCCAGGCGTATTGACCAACCGCCGCGGGGCAGGCTTTTTGATCCCGGACGTCGAGGCGCTGGGTGACCTGGACCAGCAGGCCGTCCTGGCCGCGCTCGGCGCAGTCGGCGAGTTGCAGCATGCCGATCGGCATGTCCATGACGTAGCAGTGGTTGGCGACGAGGTTGGGCACCAGGCACAGTCGCGTCGTCGACGGGTCGGCGAATTGCGTTGGCACGTGCTGATATTCGTTGCTTGGGCAGGCCCCGGATTCGTCGGCGAGCGCGCCGACGGTATAGCTCGGGTCGGCCGCGCAGGATGCCTTGTCGGCGGTCAACGTGGTTGGCGAGTCCGGCGCCTCCGACGGGATGGCGACGCAGTCGCCGACGGAGAACACCTTCGCCAAGCCGCGCTGCGGTGGCTCCGCCTGCATCAAGCAGCCGCTCGTCAGAACGAGCAGTGCCGCACCGACGGTCGCGAACAGAACCATTCGCACGCGGGTCACGGTTTGCGACGTCATGGGTGACGACATTGTCACGAATCGGGAACCGTCGCCACATGTTCCCCAAAGTTCTTAATAGTCTCACAGACCCCAGGAGAATCACAAGGATGGCATTCACCACGGCGTGTCGCGTCGCCTCCTAGACCTCGAACGTGAATCTGGCGGCGCCCCACCCGCGTGGTGCGTCGCCAGATTCACGAACGGGCGAGGAGCGTCAGCCGTTGCCGGCGCGCACGCCTTCCTCGACCTTCTTCCCGATCTCCGGGTCGACGTTGGTCCAGTACTCGAAGACCCGCGACAGCACGGGCTCCTTCACGCCGTCGAGCACGTGGCCGACGATGTTGGACACCAACCGTTCCCGAGCGTCGTCGTCGAGGACCTCCCGCACCAGCGTTCCGGCCTGACCCCAGTCGTCGTCCTCTGGCCGCAGCGCATATGCCGTGCGGACCATGTCGCCGTCGGACGCCCAGTGCACCTCGGCCGCCCGCGCGGGATCGGCGACGGGGCCGCCCATCGAGTTCGGCGCGTACACGGGATCGGTCGCGAGCTTGATCCGCATCGCACCGTCCTTGGAGTACGCGTTCACCTCCGACTTCGGCTCGTTGACCGGAATCTGCTTGTAGTTCACGCCAAGCCGGGCCCGGTGCGCGTCGGAGTAGGAGAACCCACGAGCCAGCAGCATCTTGTCCGGCGACAGACCCGTGCCGGGGACGATGTTGTTGGGCTCGAACGCCGCCTGCTCGATCTGCGCGTGGTAGTCGACGACGTTGCGGTCCAACGTCAACTTCCCGACGTCGATCAAGGGGTAGTCCGAGTGCGGCCACACCTTGGTCAGGTCGAACGGGTTGTACCGGTAGGTCTTCGCGTCCTCGAACGGCATGATCTGCATCTTCAGCGTCCAGCTCGGGTGGTCGCCCGACTCGATCGAGTTGAACAGATCGCGCTGGTGGTAGTCGCCGTCGGCACCGGCCAACCGGTCGCCCTCCTCCTGGGTGAGGAATTCGACGCCCTGGTCGGTCTTGAAGTGATATTTCACCCAGAACAGCTCGTCGTTGGCGTTGACCCAGCTGTACGTGTGGCTGGAGTAGCCGTTCATGTGCCGCCACGACTTGGGGATGCCGCGGTCGCCCATCAGCCAGGTCACCTGATGCGCCGACTCCGGAGACAGCGTCCAGAAGTCCCACTGCATGTGGTGATCGCGAAGGTTGTTGGCGGCCATCCGCTTCTGGCTCCGGATGAAGTTCTGGAACTTCATGGGGTCGCGGATGAAGAACACCGGCGTGTTGTTGCCGACGATGTCGAGGTTGCCCTCGGTCGTGTACAGCTTCAGCGAGAAGCCGCGCGGGTCACGCCAGGTGTCTGGGCTGCCACGCTCGCCGGCGACCGTGGAGAACCTGATCACCGTTTCGGTCTTCGTGCCGGGTTGGAACACCGCCGCCTTGGTGTACTGGCTGACGTCGTTGGTCACCTCGAAGTGACCAAATGCGCCGCCGCCCTTGGCATGTGGCTGGCGCTCCGGAATGCGCTCTCGGTTGAAGTTGGCCATCTGCTCGATCAGGTAATGGTCCTGAAGCAGAATCGGCCCGTCGGGACCGACCGTGAGTGAGTGTTCGACGCTGGGGATCGGCGCGCCGCCGTCCGTGGTCGCGATCTTTTCAGTCATGAACCCATCCATCTCCGGGTGGCGTCGCGGCCACTCGGGGCTGGGCCGCATCTCGTCTGACGCACCGCGCGCCGTGGCATACCCACGAAGCGTCGTACGCACTCGTCACCCCGATTCGAGGCTATCGACCGGGAGGCGTCGGCGGAGGTGAACCGGGACCTTGACCCGGCCCGTCCCAGCCGGGGCCGCCTGGGAATCCCGGCCCACCAGGGCCACCCGGCCAGCCGTGCCGTGGTCCGCCACCGTCGCGTTCCATCTGCCCCTGGCCATGTCCGTGCTGGTGACCGCCGTGGTGGTCACCGCCGGTGACGCTTGCGCCGAGCACGAACCCGGAGAAGAAGATGACGGCGACGACGAACACCGACCCCGCGACGATGCCGACCCACGCGGCGACGACGTTGAGCCGGCCGCCCCGGTCGCGGACGACGACAGGGGCGGTGCTGGCCGGGGCGGTGGTGGCCGGGGTCTCGATGGGACCCGTTGCAGATTCTGGTGACGACGCTGTTTCGCTCATGGTTCCGATCTTGGCCGCGATGGTGATGCGCCAATGAAGAACGGGCTATGAAAGCGCTATGAGCGTGTCAGCGCGGCGGTTGCCCCGGCACCTGGGTCGTCGGCCCCTGCGGCGGCATCGGGAACTGCGGGAAGATGTTCGGCAGCGTGAACGTCGGCCCGTTCGGGATGACGATGCCGGGCCCCGGCCGCTCGAACTGACCACGCGGCATCGGCATGATCATCGGGCCCTGCTCGGTGCCTGCCGCGCTGCGGTCCGCGACCTTGGGCGCCGTTTCACGACCGAAGTAGAACCCGGAACCGAACAACACGGCGACGATGACGAGCGACCCGGCGACGATGCCCACCCACGCCGCCACCTTGTTCAGACGACTTGGCTTGGCCGTCGGGGGCATCGGCTGCGGTCCCGGCCCTGGCGGCGGATAGGCGTATCCCTGGGGCGGCTGCTGGTAGTGCCCTTCGGGAAGGACTGCGGTCTGCGGACCCGTCGCGGCGTCGCCGGGATAGTCGACTGGTTGGCTCATGAGGTCCATGATCGTCGTCCGTTCGAGGTTGGGTCGACCAATTCTTGCCGTGTTCCCTCGTGAATCCACTGTGGAGGTTTGCCGACTGCCCATATGGCAACCACTTACCGCATGGGACACCCGCAGAACGACCCGCCGGCGACACCCCGGGACGCCACCGAGACCACCGAGGAACAGCGCGAACTGCAGGATCAGCTGGATGACCCGACGTCCGACCCGCAGGCGCCGGCCGGGCATCAGGATCGCCACCAGGTCGCCGACGAGACCTAACCGCTGACGGCCATCAGCGTCGGGGCCAGCTCTTCGAGACCGGCCACCCCGCCGTCGAAGTCTCCGCCGGGCATCATCGCGATGACGTGGTCGGCGCCGGCCTCCAGGTGCGCACGCACCAGGTTCGCGACGGCGTCGGGACGGCCGTGACCCACGACGGCGTCGACCAGCCGGTCGTCGACGACGGCGGCGGCGGAGTACCCGAGTGCGGTAACGGTTTTGGCGTAGGCCGGACTGTTGAGCGACGCGGCGACCGTGGCCCGGGCCGTCTCTCTGGCACGGCCGGGGTCGGAGTCGACGACGACGGACAGCCCGACGACGAGCAGCTTGTCCGGACCAAGGACCTGCCTGGCCTGCGCCGTGTAGCCGACGGGCAGTCCCGCCGGCAACGCACCGTCGGCCGTTTCGGCGGCCAGCTCGAGCATCTTGGGTCCGTTGGCGGCGACGATCCGGGGATAGTCGGCGTCGGGCACCGGCGGCCAGGTGGCCTCGCCCATCCGGCGTTGGTACTCCCGCATGGTGGCCAGTGGTCGGCCGAAGTCGCGGCCCGCCGCCTCAGCCTGCTGGGGATATCCCACCCCGATCCCGAGGACGAAGCGGCCCGGGTGAGCCTGGGCCAACTGCGCGGCTGCGGCGGACAGGGTCTGCGGCTCGCGCACCCACACGTTGGCCACTCCGGTGCCGAACACCATGCGTCGGGTGGCGCCGAGCAGCAGGGCCACCTGGACGAGGGCGTCCTTGCCGAACACCTCGTTGGTCCAGGTGCACGGGTAGCCGGCGCTCTCGAGCCGCTCGACGGCGTCCCGCTGTGCGTGCACCGACGGCGCCTCGGTGAACGTGACCGGCAGGAAGGCGCCGACCGGTCCGATCGCCTGGCGGGCAGCTTCGACCGTGCTCGTATTCATTGCGTACCGCCTTCGTGACCGCGCCATGCCAGTGATGACATCGAGTGTCATCACACTAGATGATGTCATCGCGTGTCGTCACCCCTAGTGTGGATCCATGGGTCGATGGCCGGAGGGCGCGCGCACACGCCTGGAGGCCGCGGCCTTGGCCCTCTTCGTCGAGCAAGGCTTCGCCGAGACCACCGTCCCGCAGATCGCTGCGCGCGCCGGGCTGACGACGCGCACCTTCTTCCGCCACTTCGCGGACAAGCGCGAAGTCCTCTTCGCCTACCAGGCCGAGTTGCCCGACGTCGTCCGGGAGGTCATGGCGGACGCGCCGCAGTCGGCCAGCGCCCTAGAGGTGATCTCGGTCAGCATGCGGAAGCTGGCGGAGACCAAGTTCGACGGCCGACGCGACTACCTGCTGGCATACCAGGCGGTCATCGACGCCGACGCCGGCCTCCGGGAACGCGGGCTACGCAAGATGTCGATCCTGTCCGAGGCGATCGGCCGCGGGTTCCGCGACCGCGGGATGGACGACCTCGGCGCCACGCTCGCCGCACACACCGCGGTCACGGTGTTCAGCGTGGCACTCGACCGGTGGCTCGCTGCAGTCGACGAGACCTCGTTGTCGGTCCACGTCTCCGACACTCTCGCCGCGCTGCAGTCGCTGACGACACCGGAGGCGTGAAGCGAATCAGGTTTTCTTCGCTTCCTGGATCGCCAGCCGTGGTTCGGACTGTTGTGATGAATGAGGGCCGTCACGGCCGGGGGAACGTACTACCAAGTCCGCGCAGCTGCGTGGAACCGTACGCAGTGTCCATGGGGGGCGAACGACCAGCTGCCGCGGTGAAGGGACTGCGGCCGTGACGGCGCAATCGAGAACGCCTACGGCTTGAGCGGGTTCACCGCGTACTGGATCACCCGATACGGCGCATTGTCGGCCTGCGGCAACGTATTCCACTGACTGACGAACACCCGCAGTTCGTCGAGCGTCGAGCCGGGCGACAGGTAGCCGCCGTAGGGTTGGGCCAGCCGGTTGTCCTCGGGGGACGGCAGGTCGTCGGCCTCGTCCGGCCAGGCTCCGGCCAGCACCACCGTCGTCACCGGGGCGGCACCGAGTCCGGTCGGGTCGTTGGCGACGCGGACCTCCATGTTGCCGGTGCTCGCGTTGAAGTACGACAGCACCGTCTTGCCGTCGACCTGCCGAATGCTCATCTCCCCCACGCGGTCTCCCCACAACGCCACGGGCGACTTGCCCCACGTCCCGCCACCCGACCACGCCTGCCAGCTCGACCGGTCGGTGAACGCCTGCGGCGTCGCCCGGTAGAGCTCGACCGGCCCGCTGCGGTCGAAGTCGTTGGCCACGACGTACACCCAGCCGCTCGGCGAGTCCGACGTGGGGATCGGGTCGTAGTAACCGCTGATCTGCGATTGCCTACCACCTGCGAAGTCCGCCGGCCGCTGCGATCCCGGCACGGTCGCCCAATTACCTTGATAGGGAGTCGCTTTGACTAGTCTCGAGGTGGCGGGCACCAGATCCTTCGTGGTGGTCACCAACATGTAGTTCTCGCGGTTCACCTGCACGATTCCGGCGGGCAGCTGCGACGATCCCGGCGGGGTGGGATCGGCGAGCAGGGGCTTGTCGGTACCGGTGACACCGTAATAGCGAACGCCGGTGGGGTCGTCCACCGAGTCCAGGTCGACGTGCAGCGCGATCGGCGAGAAATGTTGACCGAAGGCGACACCCTGGCCCGCGAAGCTGTCCCCGCAGACCTGTAGCACTCCGCTGGGAAACTCCATGAACTCACAGAGGTCCGTGGCCCCGATACCGTAATCGCTTGTCGGCGTGCCGGTTCCGGCCGTCGGCCCGATTCGGACCACCTGGCCGGGTGCCAGCGGCGGCAGCACGGGCCCAGGCGCGGGTGACGGCGGATCGGCGTGCGCCGGAGCGGCGAGCAGCCCGACCGTCACCAACAGCACGCCGAACGTGGAGTTGACGCACGCCAGTCGGCGCCCCGCCGCGACCAAAGTCCACACTCGGCGGCCGCCGGGTCAGAGTTCGGCGGCGAGCAGCTCGGCGATCTGAATGGTGTTGAGCGCAGCGCCCTTTCGGAGGTTGTCGCCCGAGACGAACAACGCGAGACCACGGCCATCGGGGGCGCCGGGATCCTGCCGAATGCGCCCGACGAGGGAGTCGTCGGCACCGGCGGCGGCCAGCGGTGTCGGCACGTCCACCAGCTTCACCCCCGGTGCGGATGCCAGCAATTCCCTGGCCCGCTCCGGCGACAACGGCCGCTCGAACTCGACGTTGAGCGACAGCGAGTGCCCGGTGTACACCGGCACCCGCACGCAGGTGCCGCTGACGAGCAGCTCGGGGATGCCGAGGATCTTGCGGCTCTCGAATCGCAGCTTCTGGTCCTCGTCGGTCTCCCCTGAGCCGTCCTCGACCAGCGACCCCGCCAGCGGCAGGACGTTGAAGGCGATCGGTGCGACGTACTTGTTCGGGGCGGGGAATGTCAGCGCGGATCCGTCGTGGACCAGCTGCTCGCTGTCCTCGACGACGGCCCTGGCCTGGCTGAACAGCTCCTCGACGCCGGCCAGCCCGCTGCCGGACACCGCCTGATACGTCGAGGCGATCATCCGCGTCAGCCCGGCTTCGTCGTGCAGGACCTTCAGCACCGGCATCGCGGCCATGGTGGTGCAGTTGGGGTTGGCGATGATGCCCTTGGGCCTGTTCTTGGCGTCGCGGGTGAAGTTGACTTCGCTGACGACCAACGGGACCTCGGGGTCCTTGCGCCACGCCGACGAGTTGTCGACGACGACGGCGCCGGCGGCCGCGAACCTCGGCGCCTGAACCCGAGACATGGTGGCGCCTGCGGAGAACAGCGCGATGTCGAGACCCGACGGGTCGGCCGTCTCGGCGTCCTCGACCTCGATCTCCTGACCGCGGAACGTCAGCTTCTTGCCCTGCGAGCGCGCCGAGGCGAAGAACCGCACCGACGTGGCAGGAAAGTCGCGCTCCTCGAGCAGCTTTCGCATGACCTGGCCGACCTGCCCGGTCGCGCCGACGACTCCGATGCTCACCATGGTCAGATCCCGCTTCCCGCATATACGACGGCCTCTTCGTCGCCGCCCAGATTGAACGCCTCGTGCAACGCCATCACGGCCTTGTCCAACTCGGTGTCCTTGACCAGCACCGAGATTCGGATCTCCGAGGTCGAAATGAGGTCGATGTTCACGCCGACGGCGGCGAGCGCCTCACAGAACGTCGCGGTGACGCCCGGGTGGCTGCGCATGCCGGCACCGATCAGCGACACCTTGCCGATGTGGTCGTCGTAAAGCACTGAGGTGAAGCCGATTTCGCCCTGGAGCGACGCGAGCTTCTCGACGGCCGCCGGGCCGTTGTCCCGCGCGCAGGTGAACGTAATGTCGGTCTTGCCGTCTTCGATCTTGCTGATGTTCTGCAGCACCATGTCGATGTTCACGTCGGCGTCGGCGACGGCGCGGAACACCTTGGCCGCGTAACCAGGAACGTCGGGCAACCCGACGACGGTCACCTTCGCCTCACCACGATCGTGGGCAACTCCGGTCAGGATGGCGTCTTCCATCGGGATGTCCTCCATCGATCCTTTGACGAGCGTGCCCGCCTTGTCTGAGTACGACGACCTGACGTGTATCGGAACGTCGTAGCGCCGGGCGTATTCCACGCACCGCAACATGAGCACCTTCGCCCCGCAGGCCGCCATCTCGAGCATTTCCTCGAAGCTGACGGTGGACAGGTGCCTGGCGTTGGGCACGATCCGCGGGTCGGCGGTGAAGATGCCATCCACGTCGGTGTAGATCTCGCACACGTCGGCGTGCAACGCGGCGGCCAGCGCGACGGCGGTGGTGTCCGAACCGCCACGGCCGAGCGTGGTCACGTCCTTGCTGTCCTGGCTGACGCCCTGGAAGCCGGCGACCAACACGATCAGCCCCTCGTCGAGGGCGCTGCGGAGCCTGCCTGGCGTGACGTCGATGATCTTGGCGTTGCCGTGCGTCCCGGTGGTGATGACACCGGCCTGCGACCCGGTGAAGGACCGCGCCTCGGCGCCGAGCGAGGAGATGGCCATCGCGACCAGGGCGTTGGAGATCCGCTCCCCGGAGGTCAGCAGCATGTCCATTTCGCGCGGGGGCGGCGCGGGGTTGACCTGGCGGGCCAGGTCGAGCAGATCGTCGGTGGTGTCACCCATGGCCGAGACCACGACGACCACGTCGTTGCCCGCCTTCTTGGTCTCGACGATGCGCTCGGCGACGCGGCGAATCCGATCGGCGTCTGACACCGAGGATCCGCCGTACTTCTGTACGACGAGCGCCACTGTTCGCCTTTCCGTTCACGCGTGAGTCGCATACAGGATAAGGGGTCTGCCCACCGGGTTTTTCCGTCCCGTCCGGCGGTAGCGTTCGGACGCGTGACCAACAGACGTGCCGACACCCGCGTACCGATCCACGAGCCCATCGCCGCACGCTGGAGTCCACGGGCCTTCGATCCCGACGCGACGGTCACCGGCGAGCAGGTGACGGCCATCCTCGAGGCCGCCCGCTGGGCGGCGACCTGGGGAGGTCGGCAGCCGGTCCGGTTCGTGGTGGGGCTGCGCGGCGACGAGACGTTCGACGCGCTGGTGGCGACCCTCAAACGAGGTAACTCGTATGCGGCGGCCGCGGGCGCGCTCCTCCTGGTCTGCGCCGACGAGGGTCCCGACGAGAACACGGCGTTCTACTCCGCGGTCGACGCTGGAGCCGCGATGGCCAATGCCAGCATCGAGGCGGTCGCCCGGGGACTTGTCGCGCATCCGATGGCGGGGTTCGACGCCGACGCTGCGCGCGCCGCCTTTGGCGTGCCAGACGAGGTCAGACCGGTGGCGGTGCTGGCACTGGGAACGCTCGGCGACTATTCGACGGCGGACCAGGCGGTCGTCGAACGGGACTCGAAGCCTCGTGAGCGGCTGCCGCTGGAGCAGGTGGCCTACGCCGTCAGGTGGGGCGCCGCGTTCACGACGGGCACGTCTTCGTCAGCTGGCTGACCTGTGCTTCGAACTGGTCGTTGAACGCGGCGACGATCATGGCCGACGCAGGGGCCACGGCGCCCGGTGCGGTGCGCGCGCTCTGGGCGTCGAAGTCGAGACGGGCCCGGACCAGCCGATCGGCGGTCTCCGCGGTCTCCTTGGCCGGGCCTGCCAGCTCGGGGGCGGTGACCTTCGCCGCCCGGTCGGTGAGCCCGTCGACCCACGCCCGGTAGTCGAGTTCACTCGGATCGGTTGCCGCTTCCGACGATCCGGGTTCGGGGACGTGGGTCTTGGCGTTGAGGGCGTCGATCTCGGATTTGTTGAACGCCAACATTTCTCGCACCGGAGCGCAGTCGGACGATGACGGGCCGCGAAAGAACACCCACCAGATGGCACTCCCGATGAGAACGGCTACCACCACCACGACCGTCGTCAGCGGCCTCACACGTTTCACGTCTTGATGCTGGCACAGGTGCGCGGCGTGATACCGCCGAGGACGTTTAACGTGGGCGAAACCTCACAGGTAAGTCCACGTAACAGAAACCTCGTTCACTGCCAGTGATCGGCCTCGAGGGGGCCGCACCACTGATGGAGAAGGTACCGATGGATGTAGTTGACACCGGCACCACGGCATTCATGCTGTGTTGCATCATCGGCCTCACGCTGATGATCCCCGGGCTGGCGCTGTTCTACGGCGGCATGGTTTCGGTGAAGAGCTCGACCAACATGATGATGATGACCTTCGGTGCCGTCGCCGTCGTCGGCGTCCTCTGGGTGCTGTTCGGCTTCTCGATGGTCTTCGGCACCAGCTACGGCGGCTTCGTCGGCAGCTTCACCGAATTCGCCGGGATGAAGGATCTGCTCGAATCGCAGACGACCATCTCCGGACTGCAGGTCAGCCTGTTCGCCCTATTCCAGGCCCTCTTCGCGGCCATCACCGTCGCCCTGATCTCGGGTGCGGTCGCCGACCGGATGAAGTTCGGCGCGTGGATGGTGTTCGCCGTGTTCTGGGCCGTGCTGGTGTACTTCCCCGTCGCGCACTGGGTGTTCGCCTTCGACGGCGTGGTCACCGAGGACTCCGTCGGCGGCTGGATTGCCAACAGCCTCAAGGCAATCGACTTCGCCGGTGGTACCGCCGTTCACATCAACGCAGGCGCCGCGGCGCTCGCCGTGGCGATCGTGCTCGGCAAGTCCGCGATGTTCGGCCAGCTGCGCAAGCCGCACAACGTGCCGCTGACGCTGCTGGGCGCGGGCCTGCTGTGGGCCGGTTGGTATGCGTTCAACGGCGGTTCGGCCCTTGCCGCGGGCAACTCGGCCGCGATCGTCATGGTCACCACGTTCGTCGCCACCTGCGCCGCCACCCTGGCCTGGCTCGCCGTCGAGAAGATCAAGGACGGCCACGTCACCGGCGTCGGCGCGGCATCCGGTGCCATCACCGGCCTGGTCGCCATCACTCCCGCCTGTGGTGCGGTCACGCCGATCGGCGCCATCGCGGTCGGCGCCATCGCCGGTGCGGTCTGCGTCTACGCCGTCGGCCTCAAGGAGCGCTTCGGATACGACGACTCGCTCGACGTGGTCGGCGTACACCTCGTCGGCGGCGTCATCGGCACCGTGCTGATCGGCTTCTTCGCCAGCGCCAGCATGCCCAACGCCACCGACGGCGTCTTCTACGGCGGCGGCTTCAGCCAGCTGTGGAAGCAGGTCATCGCCGCTGGTGCGGTGATGGCCTACTCGTTCGTGGTCGCCTTCGCGATCGCGTTCGTGATCAAGAAGACGATGGGCATCCGCATCTCGCCCGAGGACGAGGAAAGCGGCATCGACGCCAAGTTGCACCGCGACGCGGCATACGAGTTGCAAACCCTCTAGAGACTGGCCCCGGTCGGCGCGATTCGCCCCGCGCCGACCGGGGCCTCTCTGGTGTTTTGGAGAAGTGGCCTCGCGGAGTAGAGTGACCGACGTGCAGCGGTCGCTCCTTCTCGGACGCCGCGGCGGGGTCTGATCCAGACTGGCTTCCCGTCGCGGGTCGTCTTGATGCGCCGGTCTGAATTTTCTTCCAGACACCAACCGGAGCGAGAACCGTGAACAATCCCAACCCCCATTCGATCGACGCCTACGTCTCGGCGCGCACCATCAGCACCCCCGCCGGCGACCGCAATCCCGGTCAGCCCGCCTGGAACACCCAGCGCGGCACGTCGATGCCCGTCAGCCGATACCGGCCCTTCGCCGCTGAGGTAGAGCCCGTCACGCTGCCCGACCGCACGTGGCCGGACAAGGTCGTCGAGACCGCGCCGATGTGGTGCGCGGTCGACCTGCGTGACGGCAACCAGGCTCTGATCGACCCGATGAGCCCCGAACGCAAGCGGCGCATGTTCGACCTGCTGGTCCGCATGGGCTACAAGGAGATCGAGGTCGGCTTCCCGTCGGCCAGCCAAACCGACTTCGACTTCGTCCGCGAGATCATCACCGACGGCGCGATTCCCGACGACGTGACCATCCAGGTGCTGACGCAGTGCCGGGCCGAACTGATCGAGCGGACGTTCGAAGCCTGCGCGGGTGCCCCCAAGGCGATCGTGCACTTCTACAACTCGACGTCGATCCTGCAGCGCCGCGTGGTGTTCCGCGCCGACCGGGAGGCCGTCAAGAAGATCGCCACCGACGGCGCCAAGATGTGCGTCGCCGAAGCCGCGAAACACGTGCAAACGCAATGGCGTTTCGAATACTCCCCCGAGTCCTACACGGGCACCGAACTGGAGTACGCGAAGGAGGTGTGCGACGCGGTGTCGGAGATCGTCGGGGCCACGCCCGAGGCTCCGCTGATCGTCAACCTGCCCGCCACCGTCGAGATGGCCACCCCCAACGTCTACGCCGACTCGATCGAGTGGATGAGCCGCAACCTGGCTCGCCGCGACTCGATCATCCTGAGCCTGCACCCGCACAACGACCGCGGAACTGCCGTCGCCGCAGCCGAATTGGGCTACCAGGCCGGCGCCGACCGCATCGAGGGCTGTCTGTTCGGCAACGGTGAACGCACCGGCAACGTCTGCCTGGTGACGCTGGGACTGAACCTGTTCAGCCGCGGCGTCGACCCGCAGGTCGACTTCTCCAACATCGACGAGATCCGCCGCACGGTCGAATACTGCAACCAGCTGCCGGTGCACGAGCGACACCCCTACGGCGGCGACCTGGTCTACACGGCCTTCTCCGGCAGCCACCAGGACGCCATCAACAAGGGCCTGGACGCGATGAAGGTCGACGCCGACGCGTCGGGCTCCGACGTTGGCGAAATCCTGTGGCAGGTGCCGTATTTGCCCATCGACCCCAAGGACGTCGGGCGCACCTACGAAGCCGTCATCCGGGTGAACTCCCAGTCCGGCAAGGGCGGCGTGGCCTACATCATGAAGGCCGACCACGGGCTGGCGCTGCCGCGACGGCTGCAGATCGAGTTCAGCCAGGCCATCCAGAAGATCACCGACGGCGAGGGCGGCGAGGTGTCGCCCAAGGAGATGTGGGACGTCTTCGCCGACGAATACCTGGCCCCCATCACGCCTTTGGAGCGCATCCGGCAGAAGGTGGACGCGGCAGAGGAAGACGGCGGCACCGACACGATCACCGCGACGGTGAAGGTCGACGGCGTCGAGCGCGAGATCGTCGGTGCGGGCAACGGCCCGCTCGCGGCGTTCGTGGATGCGCTGTCGACCGTCGGCTACGACGTCAATCTGCTGGATTACTCGGAGCACACGCTGTCAGCCGACGTGGAGGCCCAGGCCGCCGCGTACGTCGAGGCGTCGGTCGGCGGCAAGACGGTGTGGGGGGTCGGCATCGCGACGTCCATCACCACGGCCTCGCTGCGGGCGGTCGTATCCGCCGTGAACAGGGCGGCCCGCGGCTAAACTGACGTTGGCGTCAAGACGTGGCGTCGACGACGTGAGGAGCCGTGATGGACTGGGGTTCGACGTGGGATTTCCTGTGGCACTTCCTGATCATCTTCGCGTGGATCGCATACCTGCTGGTGCTCTTCCAGATCCTCACCGATCTGTTCTGGCGTGACCACCAGACCTCGGGCTTCGTCAAGGCGCTCTGGGTCGTGTTCTTGTTCGTCATTCCGTGGTTCGCGGCGCTGGTGTACCTGATCGCCCGTGGTCAGGGCATGGCGGTGCGGGCCCGCGAAGCGGCGGTGGCGGCCAAGCAGCAGACCGACGACTACATCAGGCAGGCCGCGGGACGCTCACCCGCCGAGGAGATCGCGCACGCCAAGGAACTCCTCGACGCGGGCACGATCACCCAGGGCGAGTACGAGTCGCTGAAGTCGAAGGCTCTGGCCTAGCTGATAGGCCGTGAGTAGTCACTGGGCGGATCCTCGTAGGAGGTCCGGTTCGGAGGAGGCTACTTATGTCGGTGTTGGAAGTTGCGCTTGATCCGTCGACGGTGATCGTTGCCGTAGATCCAGGC
>VIFX01000004.1:0-227510 GCA_006864685.1 Mycolicibacterium hodleri
ACAGATCCGGGTGATGGTGGCCCCTTGGCTGGCGCGGCAGGCGATCGCGCCGGGCAGAAATTGTCCACCCATCAGGGCTGCCGGTCGCAGGCTGGCCAGGCGACCCGGGGTGGGGGTGAGGGCTTCGGTGAGGGTCAGCTCGCGCAGCGGCTTGGCGAACATGGCCGGCGGTTCGCCGTCGAGGGAGGTGCGCTCGTTGGACTCCGCCGGTGCCGCAGCCTCATTCGGCTGGTCAGACGTCGGCGGCTCACTGGGTACGTCTGGTGGCGGTGGCGGTGGGGTTGGTGCCTCGGGTTCACGGAGGGTGTCCGCGCTCGCGATCACGTAGACCACCACACCGGTCGAGGGTGGGTTCTCACCGGCCGGGCAGTCGGAGGTGTCGCAGAGGCAGGCCAGGCGGTCGGCCCCGTGGGCCAGGGCTCCGATGGCGTCGGCGCGGCGTTGGTCCAGCGTGCGCGGATCGGCGGGGCACACCGTGCGGGCCAGGGCGTCGACGCGGGCGTCGAAGGCCTTGGCGTCGTGGGCGAACAGGGTGGCGTACACCGTGGCCATCCCGCCGCCGTCGTCCTCACCAACGTCCACGGACCGCCCCCGTGCCCGGGTCTCGGTGCGGTGCACTGCGTGGGGGTCGACCTGGGCGACGAACGCGTCCACGGTCTTTTCCAGAGTGGCCATCGACATCGGCTCTAGATCACTGAGCGCCTCGGCCAGCAGTCTGTCCAGTTCGTGCAGGGCGTCGGGGTCGACGACGAGGGCGCCGCGCTGCACGACTGTTTTCACCAGTTGGTAGGTGATGAGTCCTTGCGCGAACACCGCGGCCACCAGGGGGAAGCGTTCGTGCAGCGCGACGGCGATCAGGAGTTGGTTGGACGCGGCGTGATGGGTGATGCGCAATGTGGCGCCGATGTGGGCGGACACGGCGTCCCAGGTGTCGGTGCACCATAGGTCCCGCTCACCGGAGCCGTCTGCGGCACGAGCGGCGTCGAACATGGCGGCCATCGCCGCCACGCGACGAGCACAGGCGGCGGACTCCACCCGCGACCACGATTCCACCGCACCGGCACCCGAAGTGCCGGCCGTGGTGGCCACCAATGACTCGAACATGCATTCGAATCTACCGGCGTCTACCGACGGAAACCAGGCCCGCCAGCGAATCTGTTGATGAATCGAAAACTGTGCATAACCTCGCGTTAAGACCCAAAACTGTCAGGTCAGCATGCTAGGCGATCGCGTCGATGAGGCCGTGCCCTGTGAACAATTCAGCGCCGCCGGGTAGTTCCCAGGCTGGACGCATAGCTTCGGCTGGTGCCGTCGCCCGCCCAGACTCCGCTGACCCTTCGAGTGGCCGTCGAGTCGTGGCAGCTGGACCCCGCAGCGCTGCTGCTCATCGTCGCCCTCGGCCTCGGCTATGCCTGGTGTCGCCGCGCCGCACCCGCCGAACGTGCCCCGATGTACTGCTTCACCGCGGGCCTCGTCACCTGGGCCGTCGCCACGTTCAGTGCGATCGCGGTCTACGCGCCCGTGCTGTTCTGGATGCGGGCGCTGCAGGTGCTGACGCTGTTGTTCGTCGTCCCCTTCCTGCTCGCCCTCGGCAGGCCGGTGACCACCCTGCGGAACGCCCTCCCGGCGTCGGGTCGAAGGCGGGTCGACCAGGTGCTGGCGTCAAGGGCGTGCCGGGTCGCCGCCTCGCCGCTGTGCACGTCGGCGGCGATGCTCGGCCTGCCGTGGCTGCTGTACCTGACACCGTGGTACGTGGCGTCGATGGGGGGAGCGACCGGCTCGGCGACGCGAATCCTGTTGGTGGTGATCGGCTTCGGCTATTTCTACGCCAGGGTGCAGAGTGACCCCGTGCCGAGGCGTTATCCGCCACTGCTCTCCGTCGGCATCAGCGTCGTCGAATCGCTCGGCGACGGGTTACTGGGCCTGGTGCTGTGGCTCGGCCCCCTGATCGCCCAGTCTTATTACGCTGGTCTGCAACGCAATTGGGGCCCGAGCGCGAGGACCGACCAGTCCGTCGGCGCGGGCGTCCTCTGGGTCGTCGGCGACGTCCTCGGCGTACCGTTCCTGGCCGTCCTCTTCAAGGGACTGTCCACTCACGAGAAGAGGCGTGCGCGCGAGGTCGACGCCGAACTCGAAGACGTCGCGGACACGGCCGAACCCGCACTGTGGTGGGAAGCCGACCCGCAGCTGAACCAACGCTTCCGGAGAGGTTAGAACGTGCTCATCGGGCGCACGCTGTTGGCGAGATCCACCAGCGCGTAACGGTGTTCCTGCGTCGGCGCGACGCGCGACAGGCCACGTAGCGACGCCTCGACGCCGAGGCGGAGGCCGTGCTCGGTGAAGGGGAAGCCCAGGATGTGATTGGTGCTCGCCGTGTTGTCGGCCAACCAATCCATCGCCGTGCCGAGTACCAGGGCGCGAATCTGCAGCACCCGGGGCTCGGTGTCTGGCAGCACTTCCACCCGCCGTGCCGCGTCACGGATCTGCTGCTCGGTGATCTCGCTGCCCGAGCGGCCCGAAAGCAGCGTGACGGCACTGGTGAGCCGAGCCGTGGTGAAGTGCCTCGAGGTGGGCGGTACCTGGTCGAGTGTCGTGACGGCGTCGTCGCGTTGACCGGCGGCGGACTGCGTGCGGGCCAGGCCGAAGCCCGCCGAGATGATGCCGTTGTCGGTGTTCCACACGGTCTTGTAGAACCGGCGCTCGTCGGACGTCCCGCTCAGCTCCGCAGTTGCGGCCAGCGCCAACTTGGGGGCGAGTTCGCCAGGCAGGGTGTCGAGGACCTCGGTGAAGTGCTTGGTGGCGTTTTCGTAGTCCGCGGAAAGCAATTCGGCCACGGCGCGGAACCACACCAGGCGCCATTGCCAACCCGTCCGCTCGCCGAGATCTTCGAGTTTGCGGTTGGCCTTGGCCACGTCGCCGAGGTCGAGGAGTGCCCGCACCTCCATGAGTGGAAGCTCGACGGACTCTGAAAGGTCAACTCCGCCATCGGAATCCAGCGATCCGTAGCGTGCCGCACGTAGCGAGTCAAGAGTTTGGACGGGTTGGCTGAGCACCGTCGCCGACAACACCGCGGCGCCGACGTCGGCGGGGTCGACCAGCGGAACCTGCAGCGCCCTGACGATTTCCTGCGCGGTCAGCTTCTCTGAATGCACCTGGCCGTCGAGGTACACGTCGGTGTGTGCGACGAGCAGGTCGACGCCGAACGTCGAACGCGAGGGGCTGAACACGGCCGACAGACCCGGCTTCGGCATCCCGGAATCCTGGGCGACCACTTCTCGCAGCACGCCGATCAGCTGGCCGGACATCTCCTCGGCGCTGGCGAACCGCCGCCGCGGGTCCGGGTCGATGGCCCGCTGCAACAGTCGCCCGAACGAATCATATTTGAGTAGAACGGGATCGCCCTCGGGCAAGCCGTCGTCGTAGCGACCGTTGCGGGTGCGCAGGTCCAATGTCAGGGCGGCCAGGGTGCGGCCGACGGTGTAGATGTCGGTGGCCATCGTCGGTCCGGTCTTGACGATCTCGGGAGCCTGATAACCCGGTGTGCCGTAGAGGAATCCGTAGGAGTTCAACCGCGACACCGCGCCGAGGTCGATGAGCTTGAGCTGCTCCTCGGTGACCATGATGTTCTCGGGCTTGAGGTCGTTGTAGACCAGGCCGACGGAGTGCAGGTAACCAAGGGCGGGCAGGATCTCGAGCATGTAGGCAATCGCCTGGGCGACCGGAAGCTTGTGTCCCTTGGCCTGTTTGAGCGAAGTCCCGCCGACGTACTCCATCACGATGTATCCGACGGGGTCGCCGTTCTTGTCGTCGTGTTCGACGAAGTTGAAGATCTTCACGATCCCGGGATGGGTGACCTCCGCGAGGAACTGGCGTTCGGCCATCGCGATCGACTGCGCTTCGGCGTCACCCGAGTGGACGAGGCCCTTGAGAACGACCGGCCGGTCGTTGACGTTCTTGTCGAACGCAAGGTAGATCCAGCCGAGACCACCGTGCGCGATGCATCCCTTGATCTCGTACTGGTCGACCACCATGTCGCCCGGACTCAGCTGTGGCAGAAAGGAATACGGGCTGCCGCAGTGCGGGCACCAGCCCTCGGAGAGCGCTTCGCCGTCGGAGGTCGAGCGACCCACCGGCTTGCCGCAGTTCCAGCAGAACCGCTTGACCTCGGCCACGACCGGGTCGGTCATCAACGCTTCCAGCGGATCGCGTTCCGGTACCCGCGGCACCTCCACCAGGCCACCGCCGAGCCGACGGATCGGGGACCACTGCCGCGTCATCATGGTCATCTGTTCGTGCGGATCGGTCTCGACGGTGCCCACCGAGAAGCCGTCGGAATCGTCGAAGTTCGGCCGGAACACGGCCTGGGTGGCCATCGGCCGCAGGGTCGCCAGCGAGTCGTAGGCCATGGCGTCGGCAGGCTGAGTACCCGGGTAGGCCTCGTCCTCGTCTGGGGCGGTCATTGGGACTCGTACCTCGGTGAGGGGGGCGCGGGTGCCGGGCCGAGCACCGTCAACCACTTGCGGTACAACGTGTTCCACGTCCCGTCGCGACGGATCCGCTCGAGGGTTCCGTTGACGAACCGCACCAGGCCGGTGTTCTCCTTGTTGATCCCGATTCCGTAGGGCTCCTTGGCCATCGACGGTCCGACGATGTGCAGGTACGGGTCCTGGCTCACCAACCCGGCGAGGATGGAGTCGTCCGTGCTGACGGCGTCGACCTGACGCTGCTGGAGCGCAACCAGACAGTCGGCCCATGTCACCACCTCGACGATGACCGGCGGCGGGCTGACCTGCCGAACGCGCTCGAGCGACGTGGTCCCCGACACCGCGCACACTCGCTTGCCCGCAAGGTCGGAGGCTTGGCTGATCGGCGAGTCGCGCGGGGCCAGGATGCGCTGGGTGGCCGCCAGGTACTCGGTGGAGAAGTTGACCAGTTCCTTGCGCGCACACGTGATGCTCATGGTCTTGACGACGATGTCGACCTGATTGTTCTGCAGCGCCGCGATGCGATCGGCGGACGACAGGATGCGGTACTCGACCTGCGACGGCGTACCGAAGATGTCCCTGGCCACCTCGCCCGCGACGTCGACGTCGAAGCCGGTGATCTCACCGGTGATCGGGTCGCGGAAGCTGAACAGGTTGCTTCCGATGTCGAGGCCGACGATGAGCCTGCCCCGATTGCGGATGTTGGTGACGGCGTCGTCGGCGTCGGCCTTCGAGGTGAACGGACGCAGGCTCGCCGTGCAGTTGTCGCCGTCGTCGTCGGGGTCGGGAGGCAGCGCGGGCTCCGGCGCGGCTTCCGTCATGCCAGCGGGCGTCGGAGGGGCCAACGTCACGCTCGGCACGCTGACGACGGGCGCGGTCTGACTGCACCCGGCGACGGTCATCACCGCCGCGAGCACCGCCAGGGCCTTCGTCAAAACCTTCATCGGTACTCACTCAAC
This sequence comes from Mycolicibacterium hodleri, assembly GCA_006864685.1. Taxonomy (GTDB): domain Bacteria; phylum Actinomycetota; class Actinomycetes; order Mycobacteriales; family Mycobacteriaceae; genus Mycobacterium; species Mycobacterium hodleri_B. Next base: position 5,444 of record VIFX01000004.1, read on the forward strand.
CTCGGCCACAGCCCCAGCGCCACCGCGATCGCCGCGATGACGCTCAGCACCGCCGCGCCGACCGTCGCGCCGGACAGCACCCGGCGGGCGTTGACGATGTCGTTGCGCAGCTGCTGGCGACTCTCGCCGATGCCCTTGGTCAGCGCGGCGTCGAGCTTGTCGAAGGCCGGCGTCGAATCGTCCTCGCCGGTGCCGAGGGCCACCTGCGTGGCGGCCTGGTAGTTGCCGACCGCGATGTAGGCGTTGATCCGGTCGTCGGCGGCCCGCCAGCGTCTCAGCAGTTGTTCGGCGTCGGCGAGATCGGCCTTGTCGATGGCGTCGTCGCGGCCCAGGTATCCGGCGAGCTGTTGCTGCATCGTGTCGATGCGTTGGTAGTAGGACTGCTTGCGGACGCCTTCGTCCCCGCGGCGGATCAAGGACAGCGTCTCGTCCGCGCGCGCCTGCTGCGCGGTGATGGCCATGGTGGTGACGGTCTTGAGGGATTCGGCCGCGGTGCTCTTGGCGCTGCGACTGTCGGCGGTCGAGATCGTCAGCGCGGTGCCGACCCACACGATCATGATCAGCACGGCAAGGCCTCCCGCGACGAAGCCGACGTTGACGCGTCTGCGGGTGCGCCTGGCCAGCCATCGGTTCGCGAACGCACCGAACATCAGGGTCGCGAGCACCACCAGGATGACCGGGGCGGGGATCCTGGTCGAGGCGGTCGTCTCGGTGTCGACCTGCTTGCTGGTCTCCTCGTACAGCCTTTGGGCGTTGGGGAGGATCTGCGTCTGCATGAGCGACGAGGCCTCCGACAGGTACGACGAGCCGACCGGGTTGCCGGCGCGGTTGTTCGTGCGGGCGGTCTCGACGAGGCCGGTGTAGACGGCGAGTTGGGCGTTGACGCGGCCGAGCAGCCGAACCATCTCGTCGTCGGTGAGGCCGCTCGACGCGCGCGTCACCGCGACGGACGCGTCGGTGATGGCTTGTTCGTATCGCTGCCGGACGGCTCGGGGTTCGGCTCCCGAGATGAAGGCGGTCGCGGCGGCGGCGTCTGCGACCGACAGCGTCGTGTAGAGCTGACCGGCCGCGAACGCCAGCGGCTCGGTGTGGTCGAGCACGTTGGTCAGCGCCTGCTGGCGGTTGTTGATGGTGGTCGACGTCGCGAAGGCGCACGCGATGACCATCGCGGCGAGGACGAATCCGATCGTGAGGATGCGGCCGGGGGTGGTCCAGAGGAACCACCAGCGTGGGTGCGCTGGTCTGGTTTGCGAGCGCGACGCAAGGGGCTCGGTGGAAGGATGCGCCAACTCCACAGTCACCTGTGCGTGGACCTCTGCTTTCGGTCTACTTTCCCGACTCCTCAACTGTAAAGGAATTCTAAGAGGAGGGGGCGGGACGCGCGGGACAATCGCCGACACCCATGTTCGCCGGACCTTCCCTATCCTGGGTTCGTGCGTGGTGACGGTGACGGCTGGGTCAGTTCGACGGATGGCGCGCACTTCTGGGGCCTGCACGGCGCGGCGGGACTGCTGCTGCGGGCGCCGCGCCCGGACGGAAGCGCCGCCGTATTGCTTCAGCATCGAGCGCCGTGGAGCCATCAGGGCGGCACGTGGGGCTTGCCAGGCGGAGCCCGCGACAGTCACGAGACCGTCGAGCAGGCCGCCGTCCGCGAAGCGCAGGAGGAGGCCGGCCTGTCAGCGGACCAGCTGGTGGTGCGCCGTGAGGTCGTGACTTTCGAGCCGCGGGGCGTGTCCTGGACCTATACGACGGTCATCGCCGATGCGCCCGAGCCGTTGCACACCGTGCCCAACCGCGAGAGCTCGGAGCTGCGCTGGGTTCCCGAGGACGAGGTTGCCGACATGCCGCTGCATCCCGGCTTCGCCGCCAGCTGGGAGCGGCTGCGCACAGAGTCGGCGTCGCTCCCGTTCGAGGTCACCCCAGAGCGTTGAGCAACGTCCTGGCCGCCGCGGCAGGATCCTCGGCGGCGGTGATGGCGCGCACCACCACGATCCGACGGGCTCCCGCGGCGAGCACCTCGGGCACCCGGTCCAGGTCGATCCCGCCGATCGCGAACCACGGCATCTCGCCGTCAAGTGCGGCGGCCGTTCGGACCAGGTCGAGCCCCGGTGCCGTCCGTCCTGGTTTGGTCGGGGTCGGCCAGCAGGGGCCGACGCAGAAGTAGTCGACGGCCTCGTCTGTGGCGGCGCCGGCCTGCTCGGCGTCGTGGGTGGACCGCCCGATCAGCGGCTCGGGGCCGATGACGTCCCGGGCGACGGAGAGCGGCAGGTCGTCCTGGCCGAGGTGCAGGATGTCGGCTCCGGCGGCGCGTGCGATGTCGGCTCGGTCGTTGACGGCGAACAGCGCGCCGTGGCGGCGCGCCGCGTCGGCGAGCACCTCGAGGGCGGCGAGTTCGCCACGTGCCTCCAACGGGCCGAACTGCTTCTCGCCCGCCGAACCCTTGTCTCGGAGCTGGATGACGTCGACGCCACCCTCCAGAGCGGCGTCGGCGAACTCGGCGAGATCGCCGCGCTCCCGCCTGGCGTCGGTGCACAAGTAGAGCCGGGCGGTCGCGAGTCGCTGACGACGGTCGAAGGACATACCGCGAACGTTAGCGATTGGTGGGTACCCTTGAACACGCGACGCGGGAGTCCCGAGATCGGGGGCTGAGAGTGGGTGCGTTCACCCTTACCGTCACACCTGATCCGGGTCATGCCGGCGTAGGAAGGATGGAACCGTGCACAGGCACTCATTGGCCGTGATCGGTGGCGGTGTCATCGGCTTGTCGGTGGCCCGCCGCGCGGCCCTCGACGGCTGGACGGTGCGGGTGCACCGGGACGACGTCCGCGGCGCCTCCTGGGTGGGCGGCGGCATGATCGCCCCGCTCGGTGAGGGCTGGCCTGGTGAAGAGCGGCTGCTGCAGATCGGGCTCGCCTCGTTGGCGATGTGGCACGACGACTTCCTGGACGGACTGCCCTCCGACGTCGTCACCGCCAGGCAGTCGCTGGTGGTCGCCGTCGACCGCGCCGATGCGGCGGATTTAGCCACGATCGGGGAATGGCTTGCCGCCCAAGGGCATCCGGTGTCGGCGACCAGATCCGCGCGTGATCTCGAACCGCTGCTGGCGCAGGGCATCCGGCACGGGTTCGTCGCCGACACCGAACTGGCGGTGGACAACCGGGCGCTGGTGACCGCGTTGGCGGAGCAGTGCGAAGGCCTCGGGGTGACGTGGGCGGGCCCGGTGCAGTCGTTGGACGAGGTGCGTGACGCCGACGTCGCGGTGATCGCCAACGGCGTCGACGCGCCGTCGTTGTGGCCCGGTCTGCCGATCCGGCCGGTCAAGGGCGAGGTTCTGCGACTTCGCTGGCGACGTGGTTGTATGCCGTTGCCTCAGAGAGTGATTCGAGCCAGGGTGCACGGCAGGCAGGTGTACCTGGTGCCGCGCGCCGACGGCGTTGTGGTGGGGGCGACGCAGTACGAGCACGGCAGGGACACCGCGCCCGCGGTGGCCGGCGTCCGCGAACTCCTGGACGACGCGTGCGAGGTCATGCCGGCGCTTGGTGAGTACGAGCTGGCCGAGTGTGCGGCCGGCTTGCGCCCGATGACCCCCGACAACCTGCCGTTGGTCGCCAGGCTGGACGACCGCACGCTCGTCGCCGCGGGCCACGGCCGCTCCGGTTTCCTGCTGGCTCCGTGGACCGCCGCCACGATCGCGGCCGAGTTGAAAGTTGGTGTGCCCGCATGAAGATTGAGGTCAACGACGAATTCGTCGACGTCGACGACGGGACCAGTGTCGCCGACCTGCTGGCGACGCTTGGCATTCCGGAGAAGGGCATCGCGGTCGCGGTCGACTGGACGGTGGTTCCGCGTTCGGACTGGCACCGCGGACTCGCCGACGGTGCGAAGGTGAAAGTGGTGACGGCGGTGCAGGGTGGTTGAGTCAAAGCGGGTGGTTGAGTCGAAGCTGACCATCGCGGGCCGTAGCTTCGGTTCGCGGCTGATTCTCGGCACGGGCGGGGCGGCCAACCTCGCGGTGCTCGAGGAGGCGCTCGTCGCCTCCGGAACCGAGCTGACAACGGTGGCGATGCGCCGGGTGGACGCCGACGGGGGCACCGGGGTGCTCGACCTGCTGAACCGGTTGGGCATCACCCCGTTGCCCAACACCGCGGGTTGTCGCGGGGCGGCCGAAGCGGTGTTGACGGCCCAGCTGGCCCGCGAGGCGCTTGGGACCGAGTGGGTCAAGCTCGAGGTCATCGCCGACGAGCGGACGCTGCTGCCCGACGGCATCGAATTGGTCAGGGCCGCAGAGCAACTGGTCGACGACGGCTTCGTCGTGCTGGCCTACACCAATGACGACCCGGTGTTGGCGCGACGGCTCGAAGACACCGGGTGTGCGGCGGTGATGCCGCTGGGGTCGCCGATCGGGACGGGCCTCGGCATCGCCAATCCCCACAACATCGAAATGATCGTCGAGCGGGCGAACGTGCCCGTCGTCCTCGACGCCGGAATCGGCACCGCCAGTGACGCCGCGCAGGCGATGGAACTCGGTTGCGACGCGGTGCTTTTGGCGACCGCCGTCACTCGGGCCGCCGACCCGCCCATGATGGCGGCGGCGATGGCGTCCGCGGTCACGGCGGGCCGGCTCGCGCGCCAGGCCGGTCGAATACCGAAGCGGTTCTGGGCGCAAGCGTCGAGCCCGGCCAACTGATGCCCGTGGGCAACCGCTACGTGGCGCTCGGGTCGTCGATGGCGGCGGGCCCGGGGATCAAGCCGAAGGCGGCGGGCGCGCCCATGGGTTCGGGCCGGTCGGCGGTCAACTACCCGCACCTCGTCGCGGCGCGGCTGTCCTACGATCTCGTCGACGTGACGTTCTCCGGCGCCACCACGGCCAACGTCCTTTCCGAGCGTCAACGCGGCGCGCCGCCACAGATCGAGGCGCTCGACGGCACCGAGAGTCTGGTCACCATCACCATCGGCGGCAACGACGCAGGCTACGTCCCCCTGCTCTACGCCGCGGGCCTACCGCGCTGGACCCGATCTCTTCCGCTTCTGGGCCGGATCGTGCGCGGTCAACTCGACGGCGACGCGCGCGACGCCGCGCTGGCCGCGGTCGGGAACTCGCTGACAGCCGTCGGCGCGGAGGTGCGGCGCCGCGCGCCGTCGGCTCGAGTTCTGTTCGTGGACTATCTGACGCTGTTGCCGCCGAAGGGGATACCCGCCCCTCCGCTGTCGGAGGACGACGCCGAGACGGGTCGCCGAATCGCCGACACGCTCGAGCGCCTCACCGCGGAGGCCGCCGCGGCGACCGGCTGCGAACTGGTCGGGGCTGCCGCCGCGAGCCGTGACCATCACCCGTGGTCGGCCGATCCGTGGACGACGAGGTTCGGAGTTCCGCTGCCGGGTCGGGCGGCTCCGCTGCACCCCAACGCCGCCGGGATGCGCGCGGTGGCCGATCTGATTTGCGTGAAGTATCACCGATCGTGATGATGACGGCATGACCGTGTGGTTGTCGCCGTCGCAGGGGCGAACGTGGCTGAACTACATGAGCGTCTACCACCGGTTGGAATACGAGATGAACCGGCACCTGCAGGCCGAGTGCGGACTCTCGCTCGCCGACTACACCGTGATGAACGCACTCTCCGCCGCGTCGTCGCGCCGGACGCGGCTCTCCCAGTTGGCCATCACCATCGGGTGGGAGCGCAGCCGGCTGTCGCATCACTTGCAGCGGATGGCGAGCCGCGGCCTGGTCGACCGGGTGCAGTCAGACACCGACGGCCGGGCGACCGACGCGGTGCTCACCGATGCCGGGCTCAAGACGTTGCGGGTGGCGGCGCCGAAGCACGTCGCGTGGGTGCGCACGCTGTTCTTCTCCGACCTCGACGACGACCAGGTCGAGGAGATGGGTGATCTCCTCGACCTGGTCTATCGGACGATCCTGCGCGAAGGCACGCTGCCGACGCCCGAATGGCCCCCCGCGTCTTAAGTCTGAACTTCGCCGCCGTCGACGAACATCTCGCTGCCCGTCATGAAGCTGCTGGCGGGCGAGGCGAGGAACACCACGGCCGCGCCGATCTCGTTGGGCTGCCCGATGCGTCCGAGCGTCACGTCGGCGGTCAGGTTCTTCAGCAGTTCCTTCTCGCCGCCGGCCGGGGCGAGGCCGACGAGTCCCGGGGTCTCCACCGGACCGGGCACCAGGGTGTTGACCCGGATGCCGCGGGGCGCCAGCTCCGCGGCCCAGGTGCGACCGAACGAGCGGACGGCGGCCTTGGACGCGGCGTAGACGCCGAAGGAGGGGATGCCCCGAGACGCCGACGTCGAGCCCGACAGGATGACCGAGGCGCCGTCGTTCAGCAGTGGCAGCACCTTCTGCACGGTGAACATCGTGCCGGCGACGTTGCGGTTGAAGGTGTCGAGGTAGTGCTCGACGGTCACCTCTTCGAGGGTGGCGAACTCGCCGCCGCCCGCGTTGGTGAACACCGCGTCGAGACCGCCGCCGTGGGCGGTGATCGCGTCGACGATGGCGTCCAGCTGGGCCGGGTCGCTGACGTCGCTGCGGATGCCGGTCGCCGACGGCCCGATCGACGCGACGGCCGCGTCGATGGTCTCTTGATTGCGACCGGTCAGGAAGACGTGTGCTCCCGCCTCGGCCAGCGCACGGGCGGACGCGAGGCCGATGCCCGCGGTGCCGCCGGTGACGAGGGCGTTCTTGCCGTCCAGTGATCCCATGTCTGCTCCTCCTGGGGTGCCTCGGTGTACGTTCGAGGGTGCGCGCATTTGCGTGACATGTCAATCAACTGGCATGGCGTCGGAGGTATTCCGCCAAGCGTGACTAACGTTGGAGCGATGCGGCGGAGATCACGGACGGTAGGGGCTGCCTTGACGGCGGCGGTGTTGGCGGCGGGTGTCGCCGGATGTGGCAAGGAGGGCGCCGAGCCGGCGGCGACCTCGCCGTCTGACTTCGCGATCGCGCTGAAGGACCGCGTCTCGACCGACGCAATGATGGCCCACCTGAAGAAGCTGCAGGACATCGCCGACGCCAACGGCGGGAACCGGGCACTCGGCTCGCCCGGTTACGACGCAAGCGTCGACTACGTCGTCCAGACGTTGCGGGACAAGGGCTTCGACGTGCAGACCGACGACTTCGAGGTCCGCATTCCGTTCGCCGACGAACCCGTCGTGACCGTCGGCGGTCAACGGATCAAGGCCGCACCACTCATGTACACGGCCGGCACGCCGAAGGGTGGGGTCGCGGGACGCCTGGTGCCCGCCCGCACCGGGCCACGGCCGGGATGCAAGGCGTCGGACTACGACGGGCTCGACGTCGCGGGTGCCGTCGTCCTCGTCGACCGCGGCGCGTGTCCGTTCGGTGACAAGCAGGTCGTCGCCGCCGAACGTGGCGCGGTCGCCGTGATCGTGGCGAACAACGAGGGCGGGGACGACATCGGTGGCGGCACCCTGGGGGAGGACACCGAGGTGAAGATCCCCGCCGTCAGCATCTCCAAGGATGACGGAGCGCGCCTGCGCGACGAACCCGCCGAGACGACGATCGCCGTCAACGCCGGCGTTCGCGTCGACCACACCCGCAACGTGATCGCGCAGACCAAGACCGGGGCGACCGACAACGTCGTCATGGCGGGCGCCCATCTCGACAGCGTGCCAGAGGGGCCCGGCATCAACGACAACGGATCCGGTGTCGCCGCCGTGCTGGAAACCGCTGTGCAACTTGGCAGTTCGCCCGACGTCAAGAACGCCGTGCGGTTCGGGTTCTGGGCGGCCGAGGAGGAGGGCCTGGTCGGGTCCAACGAGTACGTCAAGACCCTCGACGTCGAGGCGCTCAAGGACATCGCGCTCTACCTCAACTTCGACATGCTGGCCTCACCGAACCCCGGCTACTTCACCTACGACGGCGACCAGTCGGCGCCACCCACGCCCGACGTGCCGCGAGTTCCCGAGGGATCGGCGGGCATCGAACGTTTGTTGTCCGCCTACCTCGACGACGCGGGTAAGGAACCGCGCGACACCAGCTTCGACGGGCGCTCCGACTACGACGGCTTCACCCAGGCGGGCATCCCGGCGGGTGGGCTGTTCTCCGGCGCGGAGGACAAGATGAGCGCCGACGAGGCAAAGCTCTGGGGCGGTGCGGCCGATCAACCGTTCGACCCGAACTATCACAAGAGTTCGGATACCTACACCCATCTCGACCGCACCTCGCTCGACATTCAGGGCAAGGGCGTCGCCTACGCCATCGGCGTCTACGCCAAGGACGACGGCGGGCGCAACGGCGTCCCCGCCCGCGACGACCGCACCCGTCACGTGGTGTCGGGGTCGTGAAGTCGACACTGATCGCGGCATGCCTGCTGTTGGTGGCCGGCTGCTCGTCGCAGACCTCACCCCCTGCACCTGCGGCTCTCTCCGCCCGCGAGCTCGCGGACAGGGTGACCGCCGACGGCATGTACGCACACCTGGAGAAGCTGTCGGACATCGCCGCCGCCAACGGGAACAGCAGAGCCGACGGGACGCCCGGCTTCGACGCGAGTGTAGACTACGTCGCTCAAACGCTGCGCGACAAGGGTTTCGACGTCGAGATGCCGGAGTTCGACCGGCTCGCCATGTCGTCACCGGGGCGGCCGTCCCTCGTCGTCTCGGGCCGCAGCTTCTCGGTCACCCAGGCGTCGCCGTTGGTGACCACTGCGCCGGGCGGGCTCAGCGCCGTCACCCTGCGGCCGGAGAAGTCGTCGGGCTGTACCGCCGCCGCATACGGCTCGGTCAACGTTCGCGGCGCATTCGCGATCGTCGACGACAAGGACTGCTCGGTGGTCGACAAGCAGAACGCCGCCGTGGGCCGGGGTGCGGTCGGAGTGCTCGTCGTGAGCGATCCCGACGAAAGCGGCAGTCCGGCAGGCTTGTTCACGCCCGGGTACTACCAGCAGCTCACGTCGCCGGTCGCCGTGATCGACGAGACCGCCGACGCGGCGCTGCGCCGCACCACCGCCGACGTGCGGCTCACCCTGAACGCCAAGAGTGCGGTCGTGAAGTCGCGAAGCGTGGTGGCGCAGACGAAGACCGGTGATCCGCACAACGTGGTCATGGCGGGAGCGCACCTCGACTCGGCCGCGGACAGCCCCGGCCTCAACGACGACGGCTCTGGTGTCGCCGCGGTACTGGAAACCGCAGTGCAACTTGGTAGTTCGCCGACGGTCACCAACGCCGTGCGGTTCGTCTTCTGGGGCGCCCAGCAAACCGGACTTCAGGGGTCGACCAAGTACGTGGCGAGCCTGGGTGACGCCGGATTGAACGACGTCGCAATGTATCTGGACTTCGACCTGCTCGGATCGACCAACGCGGGCTTCTTCACCCTCGACGGCGATCAGTCCGGCCAACCCAACCCCGACGTTCCTGCCGCGCGGGTTCCCGCCGGGTCGGCAGGGCTGGAACGGACGCTGGCCGGATACCTCAACCTCGCCGGTGTGCGGCCCGCCGATCTACCGCTGGGACTGGCGAGCGACTACAGCGCCTTCCTGCGCGCGGGAGTGCCGATCGGCGGCATCACCACCGGGTCGTCACAACGCAAGTCGGCGACCCAGGCGCGGCTGTGGGGTGGAACCGCGGGCGTGGCCTTCGACCCCAACTATCAACGGCGGGGCGACGGAATCGCCAACGTCGACAGGGCGACCCTGTCGACCACCGGTCCCGCGGTGGCGTTCGCCGTCGGCACCTACGCGCAGTCGACCGAGGGCCCGAACGGGGTGCCAGCGCGCGGTTAGCCTTCGCCCCGATAGGCGCGGGCGACGCGCGTGACGAACTGGTAGACGCCGTCTTCGTCGGGGGCCAGCGGGCCCGGCCTGGCATGCGGTGAGCTCAGACCGCGTTGGACGGACTCGCATGCCGCCCAATCCTGCCGGTTCGTCAGATCCCAGAAGTCCACGGCGTATGACGGATCGAAACCCTCTTGGGCCGCAACGTCCTTCGGGAAGGCCCACGCGCATTCGACGTGGGTGCGGTCGGCCGCGAGCGGGGTCATCAGGTGCGTCATGACGTAGTCGGGATGCAGGCTGACGAGGAGGTTCGGGAATCCGACCAGGTACATCACGGTGCTCAGCTCGTGCTCGGAGAGCCCCTTGATCGCCACGCCACCGCTCTTGCCGGTGAACGACATCGTCTCGGCGCCTTCGATCATCGACATCCAGCCGCCCATCCACGATCCCTCGAAGTGCAGGTTCTCCCCGCTGGTGGGCGGGCTGATCTTGGAGAGCTCGGGGTGAATGGTCGAGCAGTGGTAGCACTCCTGGTAGTTCTCGGCGATGACCTTCCAGTTGGTGGCCAGCTCGTAGGAGTGGCGGTCGACGATCACCAGATCCTCGGGCCGGTAGCCACTCACCACGTCTTCGAGGCCGGCGACGTGGTCGGTGAATTCGACGTCGGTACCGCTGGCGTCGACGAACAACCAGCCGTGCCAGTCGACCAGGCGCAGCTCGGTGAGGCCGAACTCGCCGGGGTTGAAGCCGTCGTCGAATCCCGGTGCACTGCGCAGACTCCCGTCGAGCCGATACGACCAGGAGTGGTAGGGGCACACGATGCCGCGCCGCTTCGCGGTGGTGCCGCACGCGAGTAGCTCGTGACCGCGGTGTCGGCACGTGTTGGCGAAGGCGCGGATCACCCCGTCGTCCCCGGTGACCAACAGCATTCCGTCGGCGCCGGAGCCGATCGCCCGCTGGGAACCCGTGCCCGCCATGTCGGCGGCGTGGCCGACGCACTTCCAGCCGGAGAAGACGTTGCGCTGCTCCCATTCGAAGACCGCCGGGTCGACGTACGCCTCGCGGGGCAGCATGCGGGAGGCGCCGAACGGTGCCAGGCTCGCGGCGAGATCGTCGGCCGGAACGGGGGCCGGCTCCGGACGCGAGGAGGAAGAACCGTTCAAGTGCTGTTTGAACATACAGTCAGGATAGTCCGTGGGCGCCCCCCGCGCGAGAGGGAAGCGGGCTCAGGCCTCGCCGGCGAATGCGGCGAGACCCCGGTCGGCGCCCGTGGCGTCGCCGCGCGTCATCCGGCGGTACACCAGATACCCGACGACGACGGCGGCCAGCGCGGCCAGGAGCAGCAGGGTGGCCAGCGCGTTGAGCGCAGGCGTCGGAGCGGCACGCGCGGTGTTGTAGATCTTCACCGAGACCGGTTCGGTCGAGGATCCCGCCGACAGATAGCGCACCAGAACGAAGTCGTCGATGACGTCGGCGAAGACCAGCACGGTGCTCGCGAAGATGGCTGGCATCAGCATCGGCATCGTGACCCGCCACAGTGACCCGAGCGGTGAGGCGCCGAGATCCGTTGCGGCCTCCTCGTATTGCTTGCCGATGGTCGCCAGGCGGGCCCGCACCAGAACCGCGGGATAGGCGACCTGGTAGGTCACCAGACCGACCACCTGTGCCGACGTGCCGAGGCCGATCGGCAGCGCCAGGTTCGTCATCACGAACAGCAGCGCGACGGCCAGCAGCACTTCCGGGATGACGAAGGAGATCAGCATCAACACGTTCGCGCCGGACGGCAGTCTGCCGCGCCAACGGTCGACGCCGATCGCGAACAGCACGCCGAGCGGAACGGTGATCACGGTGGCGATCACGCCGAGCTTCAACGTCTGCAGCAGCGCCGTGTGCAGGCTGGCGTCGTGCCAGACCGACCGGGTCGGGTCGCCCCAGTACCACCGGAACGAGAACCCCTGCCAGTTGGTGCGCGACCTGCCGTCGTTGAACGAGAACATCACGGCGATCAGCACCGGGAGCAGCGACCACACCAGGTAGAAGACCGTGATGCCGGCGAGAATGCGGGGGCGTCGCCACGGGTCGCGAAACCACGCAACGGGTCCACGCACGGAGCTCATCACGTCCGAACCTCGTCTCCGCGCAACGTGACTCGGACGTAGTAGAACATCGGCAAGACCGTGGCGAGCAGCACCAGCATCACGAAGGCGCCGGCCTGACCGGTCTGGCCGGGCGCCTGCACGCTGTCGTTGATGAGGTTGCCGACCATGGCGGTCTTCGGCGAGGCGGACAACAGGTCGTTGGTGAAGTAGTCCCCGAGCATGGGCAGGCAGGTCAGCAGCACGGCGGCCAGGATCGTCGGCCGGCACAGCGGCAGGGTCACCCGCAGGAACGACGAGACACGGCTCGCGCCGAGGTCGCGGGAGGCCTCCAGCATCGGCTGCGACAGCCGGTCGAGCCCGGCGTACAGCGGCAGGATCATGTACGGGACGTAGCCGTAGGCCAGGCCGAGGATCACCACGACGGGCTGGCCGGTGAGCCAGTCCACGGTGACGTCGAAGAGCCCGCCGAAGCCCAGCAGCCGGTTGACCAGGCCGTCGTTCTGAAGGAGGTTGACCCACGCCAACATTCGCATCATGTAGCTGATCCAGAAGGGCGCGATCAGCAAGGCGATGAACAGCCCCTTGTGCTTACCGGCCAGGCGGGCGACGAAGTAGGCCACCGGGAAGGCGATCGCCAGGCACAGGACGCTCGCCGCGCCGACGTACCCGACGGTGCGCAGCAGCGCGGGGAAGTAGACCCCGTCGGGGCTGATCCTCGACAGCACGTAGGTGAACTGAGAGGGGTTCCACTGCAGCGGGTTCCAGACCGGAACGGCGGTGCGGAACAGCGGGTCGACGCGACCGAAGACGATCGCCAGCACCACGTACAGCGGGGCCAGGAAGAACAGCAGCAGCCAGCCGATGCCGGGGGCGGCCAGCGCGGCCCACAGCCGGACGTTGGGTTCGCGGGACCGCTGCAGCACCGCTGCTAGGACCCGCCGGCGTTGAACGCGTTCCAGACGTTGTGCCACGCAGCGTCGTTGTCGGCGTCCAGTTCGAGCAGTCGGTAGCCGGTGTCGAAGTACTCGGGTTTGACGATGGCGGACCGCAGATTCTCGGGGATGAACTCCTCGGCGATCAGCGAGTCGGCGGTCAGGGTGTTCTGCGGCGGCTGGTAACCGATCGCGGAGAAGTTCTCCTTCGCGACAGCGGGATCCAGCATGTGGTTGAGGAACAGATGCGCCAGCACCGGGTTCTTGCCACCCTTGAGGGTGACCAGCATGTCGTTGTCGACGAGCCCCTTGCCGTCCTGCGGGAACCAGTACTGCAGGACCTCGGTCCCGACTCCTTCTGGCAGATAGGACTGCGCGTTGATGACGTCACCGGACCACATCTGGCACAGTCCGATCTGGCCGGACGGCATGTCGCTGTACATCGTGATGGTGACCTTGGGCGAGGTCGCCTTGACCAAGGCGCTGAGCTGTTCGCCGACCATCTTCAGGTCGTCGGCCGACGACGTGTTGACGTCGGTGATGCCTTGCTTCAACAGCACCATCGCCATGGCGGTGTGCCAGTCGTCGATGATGGCGGTCTTGTCCTTGTACGCGGGGTCCCACAGGGATTCGTACGGATTCTTCAGCGCACCGATGTCGGCGGGCACTTGGTCGCTGCGCCAACCCATTCCGGTGGTGTAGATCGTGTACGGCACGGTGTACTGCCAGCCCTGGTCGTACCAGGGGTTGGTGAAGCTCGGCCACACGTTGGAGATGTTGGGAAGATAGCTGTGGTTCAGCGGACGCAGCAGCCCACCCGTCACCAGCCTGCTCATCTCGGTGTAGTTGGCGTTGTAGATGTCGAAGTCGACTCCGCTGCGAAGTTTGGTGATCGCCTCGTCACCGTCGTTGAAGGTCGAGACCTCGACCGTGCAGCCGTGCTCGTCTTCGAAGGCCTTGATGGCCTGGGGGCTGAGATAGTCGGCGTAGTTGTAGATCTTGAGGGTGGCGCCCTTCTCCGGCGCCAGCCCGTCCGCGATGGGCTGATTGTCGCTCGCGATGTCCCACTTGACCGGGCTGTCCGGCTTGGCAATCGTCAGCGTGGGCCCTGAGGAGGGTGGCGCGGACTTGGCGCAGGCGGCCAGGAAGGCGCCGAGCGTGGGTGCCGCCGCGGTGAAAAGCGCAGCGCGCTGGAGGAATTGACGGCGATTTGGAGCGGGTCGACCGGGTATCGGCATCTGGGCTGGCATCCGGGCCTCCCGCAGGTCGCGTCTTGTCGGTGATAGGACTCTCGCATAGACTGAATGCTCAGTCAACCGCTAGAGAGTGGAGGTGCGCCGTGCCCTCGACGGTGTTGCAGAGCGCGGTGTCCGACTCGGTCGACGATCTCATCGCCGCTGAGGAGCAGACCTTCCTTCGGCGCCAGCCGCGCAGTTCCGAGATGATCGTCAGGGCGCGCGAGCACCTTGCTGGCGGTGCCACGTCCAACTGGCAGATCGCCGAACCGCAGGCCGTCTGGATGAGCCACGGCGAGGGGTCGAAGGTCTACGACGTCGACGGGAACTCCTACGTCGACATGCACGGCGGCTACGGCGCTTCCATTGCGGGACATGCGCATCCGGCGATCGTCGCCGCGGTGAGCGACCGGGTGCGCCGGGGCACGCACTTCGCCCAGCCGACCGAGGACGCGATCTGGATCGCCGGCGAGCTGGCCCGCCGGTTCGGCCTGCCGCTGTGGCGGTTCGCCAACTCCGGCACCGAGGCCACGATGGACGCTATCCACCTGGCCCGCGCGCTGACCGGACGCGACCTCATCATCAAGGTCGAGGGCTGCTATCACGGTCACCACGATTCGGTTCAGGTGTCGGTGCTGCCGGAAGCCGACGAGATCGGCCCCCGCGATCATCCCACCGGCGTGCCAGGCAATTCGGGGATTCCGGCAGCGATCCGGGATCTCGTCATCGTCGTGCCGTTCAACGACGCCGACGCGGTCGCGAGGGCACTGTCCGAAAACCGCGATCGGGTGGCCGCGATGATCCTCGAGCCCATCATGATGAACGCCGGCATCATCACCCCGGACGACGGCTACCTCGCCGCGATTCGAGACCTCGTCCACCAGGCCGGGGCCCTGCTCGTCTTCGACGAGGTGAAGACCGGCTTCACCACCGGGCCGGGCGGCGTGACCGCACTCTCCGGAGTGGTGCCCGACATGGTCTGTCTTGCCAAGGCGTTGGGCGGTGGCATCTCGGTGGCGGCGATCGGCGGTACCACCGAGGTGATGTCGGCGATCGCCGACGGCCGCTACGAACAGGTCGGCACCTTCAACGGCAACCCGTTGGCGATGGCGGCGACGAGGGCAACCCTGTCGGAGGTGCTCACCGACGACAATTACCGCCACCTCGACGCGCTTGGCGCGCGCATGCGTCGGGGGCTTGAGGCGACCGTCGCACGGCACGGCTTCGACTGGTACGTCGTGTCGGTAGGGGCCAAGGGGTGCGTGACGTTCTGCGCCGACCCCGTCCGGGAGTTCCGCGACTTCCTGCGCGTGGACGCGCGTCTCGGCCATCTGCACTGGCTCATTCAGCACAATGGCGGCGTGTTCCTGCCACCGTGGGGGAAGGTGGAGCAATGGCTGCTGTCCGTTCAGCACGACGAGTCCGACGTCGACCGGTTCACGGCGAACTTCGCCCGTTTGGCTGAGGTCGTGGCGGTGTGACGGGCGGTCACATCGGGCTGCACCAGCTGGCCAAGTCCTTCGACGGCGTTCCCGCCGTCACGGGAATCGACCTCGACATCCCGGCGGGACAGTTCTATTCGCTGCTCGGAGCGTCGGGTTGTGGAAAGACCACGACGTTGCGGATGATCGCCGGCTTCGAGAAACCCGATTCCGGTCGGATCGAACTCGACGGTCGCGACGTCGCCGGCGATCCGCCGCACCGCCGCCCCGTGAACACCGTCTTCCAAACCTATGCCCTCTTCCCCTTCATGTCGGTCGCCGACAACGTCGCGTTCGGCCTGAAGTATCTGAAGACGTCGCGGGAGGAGACCAGGCGCCGCGTCGACGAAGCGCTCGATCTGGTGCAGATGGGCAGATTCGCCAAGCGGCGACCCGCGCAGTTGTCGGGCGGGCAGCAGCAGCGGGTGGCGTTGGCACGGGCGTTGGTGTTGCGCCCGCGGGTGCTGTTGCTCGACGAGCCGCTTGGCGCGCTGGATGCAAAGCTGCGCAGGCAGTTACAGCTCGAACTGCGCGCGGTGCAGCGCGAGGTCGGCATCACGTTCGTCTACGTCACCCACGATCAAGAGGAAGCGCTCACCATGAGCGACCAGATCGCGGTACTGGCGGACGGCAGGGTCGAGCAGGTCGGGCCGCCGCAGGAGATCTACTCGTCGCCCGCGACGACCTTCGTCGCCGGATTCCTCGGCGCCGCCAACATCTTCGACGCCGACGTGGTTGACGTCTCCGACACCTCGGCGGTCTGCCTGGCGATCGACACCCGACTCGGTGCCGTGGTCGACCATTCGGTGCCACGGGGCGCGGCCGCCATCGTGATCCGGCCCGAGCGCATCGCCCTACAGGGGCCCGACGAGCCGGTGGCGTCGGGACACAACGCGATCAACGGCACGGTGGCGCAGGTCGTGTACCTCGGCGCCCAGACGCAGGTGCACGTGGACGTCGGCGCGGCAACGACATTGGTGGTCGAGGTACCCAACGCCGCGGGTCCGACGTCGGTGACGCATCCGCCCGGAACCGCGGTGGTGTGCGTCTGCTCGCACGACGCCGTTCGCGTGTTGCACCGCAGCACGGCAACGCTGAGCACCGACCCGGTGGCGTCGAACGCCGACGAGGAACTCAGCCCTTCTTCGGCTTGAGCTTCTTCTTCGCCGGGGGCAGGTCCAGCTCTCGCTCGCAGAAGCGCATGGCGATGGCGTAGGCCACCTCGGAGTCGACCTCGGGATCTTCGAGTGCGACCTGAATCGACAGACCGTCGAGCAACGCGCCGAACTCGAGTGCGAACATCCGGGCGTCGACCTTGTCCGAGGCCTCCCCGGACTTGACGGCGTCGACGATCATCCGGCGCCAGCGGGCGTCGAGCTCGACCCGGCCAGCCTTGACCTCTTCGTGCCGGAACGCCTGCGCCCACAGGTCGAACCACAATCCCCAGGCGCCGGGAATCTCGTTGTCCGCCTGTGGAATCACCGTCCACTTGATCAGCAGCGACAATCTCTCGCGCATCGAGGTGACCTCGGCGAGCATCTTCTCGGCCGCTTCGTAGAACGACTCCTCGGAGTAGCGGAGTGCGTCGACCAAAAGCCTGTCGCGGGTACCGAAGTAGTAGATGACGAGCGCCGAGCTGACACCGGCCCGCTTGGCCACGTCGGCGATGCGCGTGTCACCAAAGCCGCGCTCGCAGATCAAGCTTGCTGCGGCGTCGAGCATTTCGACGCGACGGCCCTCGTTGTTCTCCGTCGCAGGCGCAGGTTCGGCCATGACGTTCCAAATCCCCCTCAGCGTGGCGGCACTGCTACTTGTCCGCAAGCCTAACACTCGATTAGATTGAACAGTCAGTCAGGACTTCCCGCTGCACGACACGGAAGAAGGTCGCTAGTGACCAATGCGTATGACGCCGTCATCGTCGGCGGTGGGCACAACGGTCTCGTCTCGGCCGCCTATCTGGCCCGCTCCGGCGCGAGGACCCTGGTGCTGGAATCGCGCGGCAGCATCGGCGGAGCGGCAACCACCGAGGCGCCCTGGAAGGACGCACCCCACCTGCGGGTCACGCGGCTGTCCTACGTGGTGAGCCTGATGCCGCCGACCATCGTCCGCGAGCTCGGCCTGGAGCGCCACGGCTACAAGGTGCACCCCATGGGGCCCTACTACCAAGCGTTTCCCGAGGGCGGCTCGCTGACCATCTTCGAGGACGATCCGGCGCGCACCCACGAGCAGATCGCCAAGTACTCCAAGCGCGACGCCGACGCCTGGCCACGATGGAACGAGTGGCTGGAGGGCATCGCCGAGGTGATGGGTCCGCTGCTCACCCAGGTGCCGCCCAACATCGGCTCGCACAAGCCGTCTGACCTGTTCGATCTCGCCAAGCTGGCGTGGAGCCAGAAGGGCATCACGACCCGCATGACCGCGGACGTCACGCGGCTGTTGACGATGAGCATCGCCGACCTCCTCGACGACTGGTTCGAGTCCCCTCAGATCAAGGGGGCGCTCGCCGTCAACGGCGTGATCGGCACCTGGGCCGGCCCGTACGAGCCGGGCACGGCGTACGTGATGGCACACCACTCGATCGGCGACGTCGGTGACGGGCAGCTCGGAAGCTGGGGCTACCCCGAGGGTGGCATGGGCGGCGTGTCGGAGGCCATCGCCCGCTCGGCGCGCGCCTTCGGGGCCGAGATCCGAACCAACGCAAGGGTGTCCACCCTGAAGGTGCGTGGGGGAAGGGTCGAGGGCGTCGTCCTCGAGAACGGCGAGGAGATCACCGCGCCGCTGGTCGTGACGACGCTGCACCCGCGCACCGCCTTCCTCGACCAGATCCCGCGCCACGAGCTGCCCGACGACTTCGTCCGCGACATCGAGCACTGGAAGACCCGCAGCGGCGTCGTGAAGATCAATCTTGCGCTCGGTGAGCTCCCAAACTTCACCGCCGACCCGAGCTCGGGCATCGCCGAGCACCACACCGGCTCGGTCGAGATGGCTCCGACGATGGAGTTCATCGAGGCGGCCTTCCAAGACGCCCGCGTCGGCAAGCCGGCATGGGCGCCCTTCAGCGACGGCGTCATTCCGACGACCTTGGACAAGACGCTCAATCCCGATGGCACACACATCATGTCGCTGTTCACCCAATGGGTGCCCGCGGAGTGGGCCGACGCCCCTCATACCGAGGAGCTCGACGCCTACGCCGACCGGCTGATCGATCTCTACGACCAGGTGGCACCGGGCTTCAAATCCTCGATCCTGCATCGCGACGTCGTCGGTCCGCACGAGATGGAGCAGGAGTACGGGTTGATCGGCGGCAACATCTTTCACGGCGAGCTCTCGCTGGAGCAGCTGTTCCACATGCGGCCAGCGCCTGGCTTCGCCGACTACCGGACTCCCATCGCCGGGCTCTACAACGGCAGTTCGGCAACGCACGCAGGCGGCGGCGTGTGCGGCATCCCGGGCTGGCAAGCCGCGAAGGCTGCACTGGCGGACAAGAAGCGGGCCAACGGGCGGTTGCGGTCCGTCCTGAGTCGCTCGTCCTAGGTCCTGATCCGGTGGGGGAGCAGCGCCGCGCGGCGGTGGCCGCCATGCTCGGAGCCCGGTCGGTCGCGATCGTCGGTGCCAGTGCGCGCCCCGACAGCTTCGGCGCCCGGATGATCGTCGAGGCGCAGCGCAGTTCGGCGCGGATGTACCTGGTCAACCCCCGCTACGACCGGATCGGCGACGTGCCGTGCGCGGCGTCGCTGGCCGAGCTCGGAGAGCCGGTCGACCTGGTGCTGCTCGGGGTGCCCGACGGCGCACTGGTCGAGCAGGTGGCCGCCGCCGCGGACGCGGGTGCCCGGTCCGCGGTCGTGTTCGGCGCCGCGCTCGGGGTCCGCGACAAGGTGGCGGCAGTCGCCGCGGACGCCGGGATGGCGCTGTGCGGCGCGGGGTGCATGGGCTTCGTCAACAACGCCATCGGTCTTCGCGCACTCGGATACCTCGAACCCGAGGTGCTGCCCGCGGGCGGGGTCAGCCTCGTCACCCATTCGGGTTCGGCCTTCTCGACGCTGTTGCGGTCCCGTCGCGGGTTCGGGTTCCGGCTCGCCGTCTCCTCGGGTCAGGAAATCGTCACCACCACAGCCGATTACGTCGACTATGCGCTGGACGATCCCGGCACCGACGTGCTGGCGCTGCTTCTCGAAAGCCCACGCGAGGTGCCTCGGCTGCGGCGGGCGCTGCGCCGCGCCCACGACGGGGGCATCCCCACCGTGGTGCTCCCGGTCGGCGGGTCCCCGACCGGTCAGGCGATGGTCGCCGCCCACTCGGGGGCGCTGGCCGGAGGTGACGCGGCCTGGCAGGCGTTCTGTGACGACGTCGGAGCCGTCCGGGTGCGGGACATGGCCGAGTTCGCCGACACCGTCGAGGTATTCAGCATGCGCCGACGGGCCGGGTCCGGGGGTCGGCTGGCGACCGTGCACGACTCCGGTGCCGAACGAGCCATGATCGCCGACCTCGCGCACGAGGTCGGCGTCGAGTTCGCCCAGTTGTCTCCGAAGTCGCTGTCGGCCATCGCGGATCTGCTCGACGACGGGCTGGTAGCCACCAATCCGCTCGACGTGTGGGGCACCGGCGCCGACACCAGGTCGCTGTTCCGGGCGTGTCTGCACGTCATGACCCAGGATCCCGCTGTCGCCGTCACCGCGTTGGCCGTCGACCTGGTTCCCGAATTCGACGGCGACACGGCCTATCCGGATGCGGTGCTCGACGTGGCCGCGGAGACCGACGCCCCGCTGGCCGTGCTGACCTCCCTGTCCGGCGCCGTCGACCGCGACGCGGCGACACGGCTGCGCGCCAACGGAATACCCGTCCTGGAGGGGTTTCGCAGCGGGGTGGTGGCGCTGGGGCACCTGGCCCGGTGGCCGCTGCGCTTGGAGTCCGGTACGCAGGCCGTCGACCGCGAGCGGCGACGGAGATGGCAGGCGCGGCTGGCCGACTGGGACCCTGCGCTGGCATTCGAGATGCTCGCCGACTACGGCATACCGGTCGCCCGGCCGATCGTCGCGCACACCC
This sequence comes from Mycolicibacterium hodleri, assembly GCA_006864685.1. GTDB lineage: Bacteria > Actinomycetota > Actinomycetes > Mycobacteriales > Mycobacteriaceae > Mycobacterium > Mycobacterium hodleri_B. The sequence goes on from VIFX01000004.1 coordinate 25,968, forward strand.
TCGACCAGGCCCTTGCCGCCGCCGAGGCGACCGGCTATCCCGTCGTCATGAAAACCGTTGGGGCCGAGCACAAGAGCGACGTCGGTGGCGTTGCACTCGACCTGGTAGACGCCACCGCGGTTCGGGCGGCATACGCGGACCTGGTCCAGCGTTTGGGCCCGGCGGTGACGGTGCAACCGATGGTGCCCGACGGCGTCGAGGTGTCGGTTGGCGTGGTACGGGACGCCACGTTCGGCCCGCTGGTCGTGGTCGCCGCGGGCGGCACGCTGGTGGAGCTTCTCGCTGACCGCGCGTTGGCGTGCCCGCCGGTGTCCCACGGTGGCGCGCTGCGGATGCTGGACGGGCTGCGCATCCGGCGCCTGTTGGACGGCTGGCGCGGCGCGCCAGCGACCGACGTCCACGCACTGGCCGACGCGATCGTCGGTTTCTCGCAGCTGGCAACGGAACTCGGCGATTCACTCGAGGCGGTCGAGGCCAACCCGCTGATCGTCTCGCTCTCCGGCGTGGTCGCCGTTGACGCGTTGGTGGTACAGCGCGGCGGGGTTGGCCAGTAGCGGCGCGAAGGCCAGCTCGGCGGCACCGATCATCAGGGTGTCCGCGTCGAGGCTGGCCGGAACGATCCGCAACATCTCCCCGGGTGCGCGGAAACTGTGTCGCGCGATGGCCTCGTCCAGGGCGGTGGCCGCCACCGAGGGGAAGACCCGCAGGAACCCGCCGAGCACCACCAGGCCGGGGTTGAGCAGGTTGACGACGTTGCCGAGTGCGATGCCGAGGTAGTGTGCCTGGCGTTCGACGGTGCTGGCCCGCACGCTGGAATCCTTCTCGAAGGTCTGTGACTGGCTGACCTCGGTCTCCAGGCATCCCGTTGCGCCGCAATGGCATTGCTTCGCACCGCCGACGAAGGTGTGGCCGAGCTCGCCTGCGTAGCCCGCCGCACCGTCGAACAGCTGCCCGGCAACCACGACGCCAGCGCCGATGCCGCCTGCGCCGCCGTTGACGTACACCATGTGCTCGGCGTTGGCATGCTGGCCGAAGATGTGCTCGGCGATGGCGCCCAGATTGGCGTCGTTGGCGGCAAACGTCGGCAGACCTGTTGCCGCGCCCATCATTTCGCCGATCCGAGCATCGTGCCAGTCGAGGTGCGGGGCCAGCCGGATGGTGGATCCGGCCGCGTGCACCAGGCCGGGAACCGCGACTCCGACGGCGGTGACGGTGCAGTCGGGCTCGAGCCGGCTTCGTAGCCGGTCGATCATGTCGGCCGCGAGGTCGACGGTCTGCTCCGCGGTGAGGACGCCGGGGGTGGCCCGCTTGGTCACTTCGAGAACGTTGCCGCCGAGGGTGACCAGACCGACGGTCAGCGAGTCGACTTCCGGGTTGACGGCGATGGCCAGCATGCTCGGGTGCGGCCGCACGACGGGGCTGGGCCTGCCGACCTGGGCTGAGGCGGCGGGCCGGGTCTCCTCGATCAGCCGATGTTCGGCCAGCTCCTCGACGAGGTCCTTGACCGTCGACCGCGACAGCCCCGTTCTGCGGGTCAGCTCGGCTCGGCTCATTCCGCGGTGGCGATGGACCAAGGTCAGCACACCGGAGAGGTTGCGCCTGCGAACGTCATCGGTGCTGGTCCCGATCCTTGCGACACGATTCACGGCGTTCCTCCCCTCGACGATCTCCCGTTGACAGTGGCGTGGAACACACTATAAGTTCGGCGACTGAACAAATCTACAGTCTGATTCAACCAGGAGGCGGAGATGTCCGTAGCCCAGTCCAGTGTCTCGCTCGCCGACGGCATCACCCCGCAGCCCTCGGACAAGTTCTCCTTCGGATTGTGGACCGTGGGGTGGACCGCATCCGATCCGTTCGGCGTCGACACCCGCCCCGCGGTCGACGCGGTCGAGGCGGTCGAGCGGCTCGCCGAGTTGGGCGCCTACGGGCTGACCTTCCACGACGACGACCTGTTCCCCTTCGGCTCGTCGGACGGCGAGCGCCGCCGGGCGATCGACCGGCTGGTGTCGGCGCTGAAGTCCACCGGCATGGTGGTGCCGATGGTGACCACGAACCTGTTCTCCCAGCCCGCGTTCAAGGATGGCGGCTTCACCAGCAACGACCGTTCGGTGCGGCGCTTCGCGCTGCGCAAGGTGCTTCGGAACATCGACCTGGCGGCCGAACTCGGCGCCGAGACGTTCGTCATCTGGGGTGGGCGCGAGGGCAGCGAGTACGACAGCGCCAAGGACGTTCAGGCCGCCTTCGAGCGCTACCGCGAATCGTTGAACCTGTTGTGCGAGTACGTCCTCGACAACGACTACCAGCTGCGCTTCGCGATCGAGCCCAAGCCCAACGAGCCGAGGGGCGACATCCTGTTGCCGACGGTTGGCCACGCGTTGGCGTTCATCGAGACGCTCGACCACTCCGAGATCGTCGGCGTCAACCCCGAGACCGGTCACGAGCAGATGGCCGGGCTGAACTTCGTCCACGGCATCAGCCAGGCCCTGGACGCCGGCAAGCTTTTCCACATCGACCTCAACGGTCAGCGTGGCATCAAGTTCGACCAGGACTTGGTGTTCGGCCACGGCGACCTGGCCAACGCGTTCTCGCTGGTCGACCTACTGGAGAACGGCGGCTCCGACGGCGGCCCGAGCTACCTCGGGCCGCGCCACTTCGACTACAAGCCAAGCCGCACCGAGGACGGGGACGGTGTCTGGTTCTCGGCGGCGGCCAACATGCGGATGTACTTGTTGCTCAAGCAACGTGCGGCCGCCTTCCGGGCTGATCCGGAGGTTGCCGAGGCCATGGAGGTGGCCAAGGTCGCGGAGTTGCGACGGCCCACCCTCGACGCCGGCGAGACCTATCGCGACCTGCTGACCGACCGGTCGGCAATGGAGGACTTCGACGCCGAATCGTATTTCGGAGCAAAGGGATTCGGCTTCGTCCGGCTCAACCAGCTGGCCATCGAGCATCTGCTGGGCGCGCGCTGAGGACGGCTCCCGTCAATCCCTAGACGTGATGCACGTCACGCTATATGTTGTCGTCAAGAACAAATCGAGAATTGGGAGCAATCCATGAACCGAGTGCCATCAATGGTGTGTGCCGTGCTCGCCGTCGCCGGACTGGCCCTGTCGGGCTGCAGCAGTAGCGGAAGCGGCGGAAGCGACGGCGGGGGCGGCGGCGGTGATGCCAAGGCCGAGGGCAAGATCGGCGTGATCCTGCCCGACACCAAGTCCTCGGTCCGGTGGGAGTCCAAGGACCGGCCGGCACTCGAGGAGGCCTTCAAGGCCGCAGGCGTGCCGTACACCATTCAGAACGCCGAGGGGTCGACGGACAGCATGGCCACCATCGCCGACGGCATGATCGCCGACGGTGTCACCGTGTTGGCCATTGTGAACCTCGACTCCGACAGCGGCGCCGCGATCCAGCAGAAGGCGGCCAGCCAAGGCGTCAAGACCATCGACTACGACCGGCTCACCCTCGGCGGCTCGGCCGACGTCTACGTCTCGTTCGACAACAACACCGTCGGTCAACTCCAGGGTCAGGGTCTGGTCGACTGCCTGGCGGGCAAGCCGTCGAACGTGGTGTTCCTCAACGGTTCTCCCACCGACAACAACGCCACCCTCTTCACCGCCGGTGCACACTCGGTGGTCGACAAGACCCCGAGCGTCAAGATCGTCGGCGAGCAGTCGGTGCCGGATTGGGACAACGACAAGGCCGTCACCATCTTCGAGCAGATGTACACCGCCGCCGACGGCAGGATCGACGGCGTCTACGCAGCCAACGACGGCCTCGCCGGATCGGTGATTTCGATCCTCGAGAAGAACGGTCGCGCGGGGCAGGTGCCGGTCACCGGTCAGGACGCCACCGTCGAGGGCCTGCAGAACGTGCTCGCCGGCACCCAGTGCATGACGGTCTACAAGTCCGCGAAGGAAGAAGCGGGCGCGCTGGCCAAGGCCGCCATCGCGCTGGCGAAGGGCGAGTCGGTCACCGCATCGGGAACCTCGCGTGACGACAAGGGAAATCGCGAAGTTCCCTCGGTGCTGCTGACCCCGAAGGCGATCACCAAGGACAACGTCGACGTCGTGATCAGCGACGGTGGCCAGTCCAAGGACGAGGTGTGTGCCGGGCAGTTCGCCGCGATGTGCAGCGCAGCGGGGCTCTGATCGGCTGATGACCGCGCCCATCCTCGAACTGCGGGGAGTCAACAAGAGCTTCGGCATGGTGCACGTGCTTCGTGACGTCGACTTCGCCGTCCGGCCCGGCGAAGTGACGGCGCTCGTCGGGGACAACGGCGCAGGCAAGTCGACGTTGGTGAAGGCGATAGCCGGAATCCATCCGATCGACAGCGGCGAGTACCTGTTCGAGGGTGAACGCGTCACGGTGCACGGCCCCAATGACGTTGCCGCCCTTGGCGTCGAGGTGGTCTACCAGGATCTCGCCCTGTGCGAGAACCTGGACATCGTGTCGAACATGTTCCTCGGCCGCGAAATCCGGCAACGGGGGATGCTCGACGAGGCCCGCATGGAGACGATGGCGCGCCAAGCGCTGGCGTCGCTGTCGGTGAAGACGGTCAAGTCCGTGCGCCAGACCGTCTCCAGCCTGTCCGGCGGTCAACGCCAGACCGTCGCGATCGCCAAGTGCGTGCTGTGGAACTCGAAGGTGGTGCTGCTGGACGAACCGACGGCAGCACTCGGGGTGGCGCAGACCCGTCAGGTCATCGATCTGGTGCGGCGCCTGGCCGATCAGGGGCTCGGCGTCGTGCTGATCTCGCACAACATGATGGACGTCTTCGAGGTGGCCGACCGGATCTGCGCGCTCTACCTGGGGCGGGTGGCGGCCGAGGTCAAGACGGCCGAGGTCACCCGCGGACAGGTCGTCGAGCTGATCACCGCCGGGCACTCCGGCAGCCTCGGGCTGGCCCCCGCCGACGCCGCCCAGTCGACGTGAAGGAACGCGACATGACAACCACCAACTCGCCGACCGCCAAGGCCGAGCTCGACGACACGGCCTTCGCGGCCGACAGTCACTCGGACGCCACGTTCGCCGACGCGGCCCGCGGCTACCTGCGCAGGGTGCGCGGCGGCGACATGGGCTCGCTGCCCGCCATTCTCGGACTCGTCGTGCTCTTCGTCGTGTTCGGATTGGCCAACGACCGGTTCCTCTCCGCGCTCAACCTGGCCAACCTGGTGACCCAGGCCGGCTCCATCTGCGTGCTCGCCATGGGCCTGGTCTTCGTGCTGTTGCTCGGCGACATCGACCTGTCGGCGGGAGTGGCGGGCGGTGTGTCGGCCTGCGTGATGGCGCTGACGATGACCGGTCAAGGCTGGCCGTGGTGGGCCGGCGTGCTGGGCGGCGTGCTCTGCGGCGCGTTCATCGGGCTCCTGATCGGGCTGCTTCGCGCGAAGCTGGGCATTCCGTCGTTCGTGGTGACGCTGGCGTTCTTCCTTGGCCTGCAAGGTGTCACGCTCAAGCTGATCGGCGAGGGCGGCTCGGTCCGGGTGGATGACCCGGCCATCCGCGGCATCACCATCGCCAATCTGCCGGTGGCCGTCGGATGGGCATGCGCGCTGCTGATCGTCGTCGCCTTCGCAGGCTTCGAATTGCTCAAGCACCGCAACAAGGTCGCGGCCGGATTGCACCACGCCCCACTGGGAGTCGTGATCGCACGCATCGTCGGCGTGGCCGCGGTGACGCTGGGCGTGACCTTCCTGCTGAGCCTCAACCGCAGCGTCAACCCGAGAGTCGAGATCCGCGGCATCCCCTACGTCCTGCCGTTGGTCGTGGTCCTGCTCATCGGCCTCACGTTCGTGCTGACCCGCACCCGCTACGGTCGCCACCTCTACGCCGTCGGCGGCAGTGCCGAGGCGGCCCGTCGGGCAGGCATCAACGTCGACCGGATCCGCATTTCGGTGTTCGTGATCGGCTCGTCTCTCGCAGCCGTCAGCGGCATCATCGCCGCGTCCTACGGTGGCAAGGTGTCGGCGTCCTCCGGTGCGGGCAACGTCCTGCTGTACGCCGTCGGTGCGGCCGTCATCGGCGGCACCAGCCTGTTCGGTGGCAAGGGCCGCGCGGTCGACGCGGTGATCGGCGGCGTGGTGGTCGCCACCATCGCCAACGGTCTTGGCCTGCTGAACCAGTCGTCTTACATCAACTTCCTGGTGACCGGCGGTGTTCTGCTGCTCGCCGCCAGCGTCGACGCGATCTCACGCCGCCGCCGGTCGGCCACCGGCCTGAGTTGACCGGGGTCGCTCAGAAGATCGAGTAAACCTTTCGGACGGTCTCGTGGATGTCCCACGTGCCCGTCCAGCCCTTCGGGAACACCGCGACGTCGCCGACGCCGATCTCGGAGGCCTCGCCGCCGTCCGGGGTGGCCGTCATCCGGCCTGCCACCAGGTAGATCACCTCGTGTGTCGCCAGCGTCCACCGGGACGGGCCGGGGGCGCACTGCCAGATGCCCGCCGACGAGTCGCCGTCCACCCAGATCTCGAGTCCGCTGGTGGCCATCGGGTCTCCGGTGGCCTCGTCGAGGGGTCCCCAATCCTCGAGCTCGGCGTCGGCGGCGTTGGGCAGCATGCTGGTGATCATCGGGAGGCCCTCTCGGGGAACGGTAGTGAAATCGGTTCGGGGGCAACCCGACTGTTGCCGTCGGCGTCGAAGCGGTCGAGGCCGAGGTCGGTGAGGTCGAGCCAGTCGCAGCGGCCCGTCGTGGTGAGGTCGGCCGCCACCTGCGAGACGGCGGGGCCCCACATCATGCCGTGGCCCGCCGCACTGGCCACGACGGTGCCGTCGACCGGTCCGTCGTCGGTGAGCAGTGGGCCGAGGATCGGGAGGTGGTCGGGGGTGTAGTCGATGGTCGCGGCCCACGAGCGCCGAAGCCCGAGGCCCCTGACCGCGGGGAAGAGCTGCTCCATGCGCGTCCGCGCCGTGCGGTAGTACGCCGTGTCGAAGTCGACCGCGGTGCCCGGCGCCTCGTCGGGGTTGCTCATGCCCCACAGGACGCCGCCGGCTTCACCTGGGCGCCAATAGATTCCAGAGGTGACGTCGAAGACCATGGGAAGTTCGTACACGTCGACGTCGGGCGGCGCGGCGGTGACGACGACCTGGTGACGCGCGCCGCCGGCGTGGATCCGGCCGCCGGCCGTGGTGCCGACCGCGGCGAGCTTGGGTCCGCCGGTTAGCACGACGCGGTCGGTGTCGATCGGTCCGTCTGCCGTGTCGACGCCGACCACCCGGCCGCCCTTGGTGCGCAGGCCGGTGAACGCGCAGTGCTCGCGGACGTCGACGCCGTGCGCGACCAGCGCGGCGGTGTAGGCGAGTACGTTGCGAGGCGCGTCGATGTAACCGTCTCCCGGGGCGTAGGACGCGCCCATCGTGACGCCGGGCGCCAGGCCCGTCGGGCGGGCGTCGAGGTCGTCGCTGCTGAGCCATTCCACGGTGAGGCCAAGGCTCTGCTGCAGGGCGATGCGGGAATGCGCTTGCTGCACTTCGGCTTCGGTGAACGCCGGCATGAGGTAGCCCTGCGCGACGAATCCGCAGTCGAGCGGAAAGCGGTCACCGCTGGCGGCGTAGAACTCCTGGGCGCGGAGACCGAGCTTGATCGCGGGTTCGGTGCCGCCCTGGGCGCGGACCATGCCCGCGGCGCGGCTGCTTGCCCCGTCGCCGAGCGTGGCCGCCTCGAGAAGAACGACGTTGGCGACGCCGGATTCGGCAAGAAGCACCGCCGTCCAGGCGCCGACCGTCCCGCCACCGACGACCACCACGTCGGCACGAGTGGAACTAGTCATAGCACTGAACGCTGACATAGACTGAACGCTCAGTCAAGCGCGAGGAGCATGGATGTACGGGCTATCCGAGGCTGATCGAGTCATCCAGGACACCGCGCGCGGATTCGTCGACTCGCTGATACCGCTCGAGCTCGAAGCCGAGCTGGCCGGCGGACTGCTCCCGAAGGAGGTGACTGCCGAACACCACTCCCGGGCAATCGAATTGGGCCTCTTCGCCACCAACATGCCGACGTCGGTCGGTGGTCGGGGCTGCTCGGCGCTGCAGCAGGTGCTGGTGCAGGAACAGTGCGGGCGGGCGACCAACGGGCTCGGCTGGGTGATGGCGACTCCGCCGCAGTGGTGGGTCGACGTCGCCACCGACTACCAGCGGGACAGGTGGCTGCTGCCCGCCGTGCGCGGCGAGAAGCACGAGGCCTATGCCATCACCGAGGAGTTCGCCGGCTCGGACGTCTCCGCGCTGACCACCACGGCACGCCGGGACGGCGACGAGTACGTGATCGACGGTGTCAAGTGGCACGTCACGTCCTACAACCTGGCCGACTATTGCTTCGTGCAGGCGGTGCTCGTCGGAGGGGAGTTCGAGGGCGAGCACGTGCTGCTTTTGGTCGACCTACCCTGGCCGGGCGTGGAAGTGGTTCGCACCCCGCACTATTCGCACCACATCGCCGACGAGCATCCGATCGTGTCGTTCAACGGGGTTCGGGTGCCGGTGGCGAATCTCGTCGGCGCCGAGGGAGAGGGGATGACCTTCACCCAGGACTGGTTCCGGTTCGAACGGCTGATGGTCGCGGCCCGATGCGTCGGTGCGGCACAGCGGCTACTCGACGACGTGACGGCGTTCGCCAAGGAGCGAGTGGTCGACGGCAAACCGCTCGGAGAGCATCAACTGGTGGCGGGGATGCTGGCCGACTGCGCGACCGAACTCTTCGCCGCGCGCACCATGCTCTACGAGGTGGCCCGCTCGATCGACGGCGGCGCCGACCGAAAGACGTTGCACGCGCAGGCATCCATGGCGAAGCTGTACTGCTCGGAGATGGCGGGCCGGGTGGCCGACCGCGGCGTGCAGATCTTCGGTGGCCGTGGCTACATGCGCGAGAACGTCGCCGAGCGGATGTACCGCGAGCTCCGCGTCGAGCGGATCTGGGAGGGCGCCAGTGAGATTCAGCGCCTCATCGTGGCCCGTCAGCTGATGAACCGGGGTCCGTCAGCGGTGTTGGAGGGACGTCAGCAGGGGTCGCCCGGAGGCGTGTAGTACGGCACTCCCTCGACGGTGTAACAGGGGACCTCGCCCCAGACGTACGGGGTGGCCTGCGATGCGATCGCCACCCGCGTCACGTCGCCCGCGATGTTGGTGCACCCACCGACCGCCACGTGCCGTCCGCCTGCGCCCGCGCAGATGTCGGCCTGAGCCGCCGGCGCGATCGCGAACGGCAGCGCCCCCATCGCCGCTGACGTCAACAGCACTGCTGCAAGCTTCTTCATGTCGTGCATCCCCTCATTTGTCCGACTCGCCGTCATTGTCACGCACGTCAACGCCAGAGGTCGGGGATTCGCCGTTTCCGTCATCAAGATCACTCTTGGCCAGGTCGCCTTCCTGTACGGCCGACCGGAAGCCCAGCAGCCGCATGCCGTGATAGATCACCAGCGCGGCGATGGAGCCAAGCGAGATGCCGGTGAAGATCAACGAGCCTGCCTGCCAGGTGAAGTCGGCAATGCCGATGACCAGCGGGATCGCGGCCGTCATCTGGTTGACGGGCAGGCTGAAGTCGACGTGGTTGGTCAGCCAGATGCGGACGCCGAGAATCCCGACCAGCCCGTAGAGCACGATGGTCGCGCCGCCCAGCACGCCGGGTGGGATCGCCGAGATGGCCGCACCGACCTTGGGGCACATGGCCAGCACGATGGCGACCGCGGCGGCGATCCAGTACGCCGCCGTCGAATAGACCCTGGTCGCAGCCATCACGCCGATGTTCTCGGCGTAGGTCGTGGTGGCCGATCCGCCGCCGAAGCCCGCGAGTGTCGTGGCCACGCCGTCGGCCGCGATGGCCCGACCCATGACCGGGTCGGTGTCGGTGCCCGTCATCTGGCCGACCGACTTGACGTGGCCGATGTTCTCGGCGACCAGGGCGATCACCGCAGGCAGGAACAGCGGCAGCACCGCGAGGTTGATACTCGGCGACTGGAACTCGGGAAGCCCGATCCAGGGTGCGGCCGCGATCGCGGAGGTGTCGACGTCGCCGAGGGCGAGCGCCAACAGGTAGCCGATGACGACCGCCAGGAAGATCGCGAGTCGGCCGATGATGCCGCGGAAGAATGCCAGGATCGCGACGAGCAGGACGAGGGTGACGATCCCGACGACCGGGCCCTTCTCGAAGTTCGCCTTGGCGGCGGGGGCGAGGTTGAAGCCGATCAGCGCCACGATGGCGCCCGTCACCACCGGGGGGAGTGTCGCGTCGAGCCAGCCGGTGCCGACGACGTGCACGATCGCGCCGATGAGGATCAGCAGCAGGCCCACTGCGATCAGGCCGCCCAACGCACTTCCAGTGCCGTTGGACGCCACCGCCGCGGTGACGGGGGCGATGACCGAGAAGCTCGAGCCCAGATAGCTGGGCAGCCGGTTGCCGGTGATGATCAGGAAGAGCACCGTGCCGACACCGGAGAACAGCAGCGTGGTGGCGGGCGGGAAGCCCGTCAGCACGGGCACCAGGAACGTCGCGCCGAACATCGCCACGACGTGCTGGGCGCCGATGCCGATGGTGCGCGGCCAACTCAGTCGCTCGTCCGGCGCGACGACATGTGCGTCGGAGGGGACGGGTTTCCAGCGCAGTGAGATCACGGTTGTCGACTACACACCATCGGCGGGCATCGCGCGACCCATCCACCGAATGCGGCGGACGATGATTCGGCTATTCGGCGGGCTCCAGCCAGCCGTCGAGGGCGTCCCGCAGGACGCCGGCAAAGTCCACGCCCGTCGCCGCCGTTACCAGTGCTTGCGCCACTATGGATTTGGGTTCGCGGTCGAGGACGATTAGTCCGACCGCTGGGCCGTCCCCGGTCCGCACCATGGGGCGAGCCGTCAGCCCGCCCGGCACACCGAACGCGTACAGCCAGGTGTGAGAGGCCACCGTCGCGAGTTGCCGTCCAGCCAGGTGGGCGAACAAGGCTCCCACGGTGTCGGCTTCGACGGCGGGGCGAAAGCGGGCGCCGTCGGCCGCCATGTTGCCGTCGATGATCCGACGGTTCCGCATCGCCGGTGTCAGCGCGCACAGCCGGAGCTTGGCGGCTTCTGACCACCGCACTTCGTCCTGCGCCATGATCGGTTCGTCGGCCGGTGCGAGCAGGACGAACCGTTCGCGATAAAGCTCGAAACGCCTTGTGCCAGGCGGTGTTTCGCTGTCGAGATAGGTGAGCCCGGCGTCGATCTCGAACTCCGCGAGGCGCACCGCGATCTCCCGCGACGAGAGCGCTTCGATGCGCATCGAGGCCGCGGGGTTGTCATGCAGGAAGCGATCTGTGAGGAGCGGACTCGCGGGCACTGACGTCGGAATCGCGCCGACCCGCGCCATGGCGCTCAATCGCCCCTGCATTCGTTCCACGTCAGCCAGTAATTCGTCACGCTCGGCCAGGATTCGGTGGGCCCACGTCACGACCCTGCTGCCCTCGTCGGTGAAACCCTCGAACCGATGCCCGCGTCGGACGATGACGACACCCAACTCGCTCTCCAGGCGCCTGATCGCCACCGACAACGTCGGCTGACTGACGTTGCACGAGCGGGCTGCGCGGCCGAAGTGCCGGTCTCGGGCCAAGGCGACCAGGTATTCGAGTTGCTGGATGAGTACGTCTCCGTGCATGGCCACACTCCCGCCAGATTTCGATAGTTTCGGACTATCGAAGCATGTCAGATCGCAAAGAAGAACCCCTTGTCCGCCATCGGACGACGACGCTAGGTTCGAAACCGTCGACGACCGGCACCGTCCGCAGCCTGATCAGATGCGGGTGCACACGTCCAACTCCGCCTCGATGAGAGAAGAAGACCACCATGGCCAAGATCTTGTGCGTTCTCTACGACGATCCCGTGACCGGCTACCCGAAGACCTACGCACGCGACGGCCTGCCGCAACTCGAGCGGTACCCCGACGGTCAGACCCTGCCCACCCCGTCGGCGATCGACTTCACCCCGGGTGAGTTGCTCGGCAGCGTCTCCGGCGAGCTCGGACTGCGTACGTATCTGGAGGGCCTTGGCCACGAACTGATCGTCACCTCCGACAAGGACGGCGACGACTCGGTCTTCGATCAGCACCTGCCCGATGCGGAGATCGTCATCTCCCAGCCATTCTTTCCCGCGTACCTGACCGCCGAACGAATCGCCAAGGCGCCCAACCTCAAACTGGCCGTCACCGCTGGAATCGGTTCGGACCACGTCGATCTCGACGCCGCCATCGACGCAGGAGTCACCGTCGCGGAGGTGACCTTCTGCAACAGCATCAGCGTGGCCGAGCATGTCGTGATGATGATTCTGTCGCAGGTTCGCAACTATCTGCCGTCGCACCAGCAGGTGCTCGACGGTGGCTGGAACATCGCTGATTGCGTGGAACGTTCCTACGACTTGGAGGGCATGCAGGTCGGCACGGTGGCGGCGGGGCGCATCGGGCTGGCAGTCATGCGCAGGCTCGCGCCCTTCGACGTCGGTCTGCACTACTACGACAAGTACCGCCTGCCGTCAGAGGTCGAAGCCGAACTGAACCTGACGCATCACGAGTCGGTTCAGGAGATGCTTCCGCACCTCGACGTCGTGACGATCAACGCGCCGCTGCACCCGGAGACGCGGGGACTGTTCGACGACGAATTGCTCTCGACGATGAAGCGTGGCGCATACCTGATCAACACCGCCCGCGCCCTCATCGTCGACCGCGACGCCGTCGTCCGCGCCTTGGAGAGTGGGCAACTCGCCGGATACGCCGGCGACGTCTGGTACCCACAGCCCGCGCCCAAGGACCACCCGTGGCGGACGATGCCGTATCACGGTATGACACCCCACATTTCGGGCTCGTCGTTGTCGGCTCAGACCCGCTACGCCGCCGGTACCCGAGAGATCCTGGAGAGCTACTTCGAGGGATCACCCATCCGTGACGAGTACCTGATCGTTGACGGAGGCGAGCTGGCCGGCACCGGGGCGCGTTCCTACACCGCCACCGCGAAGAGCTAGCGAGGCACGGCGGCTCAGTGAATGTGGCTGCCGCCGTTGATGTCCACGGTGGTCCCGGTCAGGTAGCTGGCGTCCTCGCTCGACAGGAACGTGATCACGGCCGCCACCTCCTCGGTGGTGGCGGTGCGGCCGACCGGGATCCCCGCGGCCAGGGCGGCCTCGGATTCGTCGGTGGCGCCGACCCGGATGTTGGTGTCGACGGCCCCGGGGGTGACGGCGTTGACGGTGACGCCGGTGTCGGCGATCTCGCGGGCCAGCGACTTGGTGAAGCCGAGGATGGCGGCCTTGGCCGACGAGTAGGGCACCTTGCCGAACACGCCGCCGCCGCGCTGCGCGGACACCGACGACATGTTGACGATGCGTCCCCAGCCGTTGTCGATCATGGCGGGGAGGAAGGCCTTCGTGACCAGGTAGGTGCCGGTGGCGTTGACCGCCATGACCTTGTTCCAAATGTCGAGGGTGGTCTCGAGGAACGGCACGGGGCTGGTGATGCCGGCGATGTTGGCGAGCGCGCCGACCGGTGGCAGGTTGCCCGATGCGACCTCCGCGGCGACCGCGGCCTCGGCGGTCGTCACCGACTCCTCGGAGGTGACGTCGACGGCATATCCGAAGGCGGGCACGGCGAACTGGTTGCCGATGTCCGCGGCGACCTTGGCGGACTTCTCGCCGTCCAGGTCCAGGATGACGACTGCCCAGCCCTCGCGGGCGTACCGCTGGGCGAGGGTCATGCCGATGCCGCGGTCGGAGGTCGCTCCGGTGACGACGGCGGTGCGGGTGGTTGCCATGGTGGTGCCTTTCGGGTGGGCGCAGCTGGGTGGGAAAGATCGGGTGTCTAGACGAGGTTGCTGATGACGTCGCCGGCCTTGGCGGCGGCCTCGGGTCGTTGGTCGTCGGTGATGTCGCGGGTCTCGAGTTCGAGTGCGTAGTGACCGCCGTAGCCGGCGGCGTTGAGTTCGGAGATGCCGCGGCCGAAGTCGACGTGGCCGTTGCCGACCGAGACGTTGATGTTGCCGGGGGTGGCGTCGCGAATGTGGACGTGCGCGATGCGGGGTCCGAAGCGGGCGACGAAGTCCACCGGATCTCCGCCGGAGGCGACGACGTGGCTGAAGTCCATCACGATGCCGACGTCGTCGCCGAGGCGATCGGCGAGCAGCTGAGCACGCTCGATGTTCCAGCACAGCCGGTGGAGATGCAGTGACTCCGTCCACAGGTCGACGCCGTGGGTCGCCGCGACGGCCGCCGCTGCGGAGAGCTCGTCGGCCACCAGGGCGACGTCGGCATCGAGCGTCGCGACCGGTGTGTGGTCGAGCGCCCCGCACGGGAGGACGAGGGCGCGCGCACCGATGGCCGCGGCCAGGCTCGACAGCATCTCGAGATGTGCTCGGCGATCCGAACGACGCCCACCCCTCAGGGGCGCGTTCAGATCGCCGACGTCTCCGTTGACCGAGCGCACGCGCAGGCCGGACGCCACGACGGAGCTGGCCACGTCGGCCACCGCGTCGGCGTCGAGCACGAACGGAACGTGGTCGCACACCCCGGGCAACGCCCCGAGGTCCACCTCGGCGAAACCCAGCGAGGCGATCGTCTCGAGCGCCCTGGCCAGCGGCTGGTGCCGAAAGCTGATCGTCGAGCACCCCAGACGGGCGGCGAAGCGGGTGTTCGGCACGGCATACCTCGAATTCGGTGATGTGATGCCAGCCACTTTAGACAGTCGACTGTTAACAGTCAACCCATGAATGTGAGACATGTCGACTGTTGACAATGAATGTGCGCGCGGTCACACTGGGTCACGCAACGCACTGTTGACCGTCAACAGTGATCGTGATTGCCCTGGTGGGACTGACTTGAAAGGATGAGCCCATGAGCGATGACGCTCTGGAGATGCGGGGTCCGGTGCATGGCACCAAGGACGCCAAGCGAGTAGCGATCGGTTCTGGTGTTGGAGCCGTGATCGAGACATACGACTTCATCGGGTTCGGCACGGCTGCGGCGCTGTATTTCGGGACCGCGTTCTTCCCCAACTCGAGCCCGGTGACCGGTACCCTGCTCGCCTTCGCGACGCTTGGCGTCGGGTTCGTCGCTCGACCTCTTGGCGGCATCATCGGCGGCCACCTCGGAGACCGGGTCGGCCGCAAACCGGTCCTGGTCGCGTCGCTGATCCTCATGGGTCTGGCCACGTTCGCGATCGGCCTGCTGCCGACCTACGCCGCAGTCGGCGTGCTCGCGCCGATCTTGCTGGTGACCGTGCGCATCATTCAAGGTCTGGCGTTCGGCGCTGAGTGGGGTGGCGCCATTCTGATGAGCTACGAGCACGCCCCCTGGAAGAAGAAGGGCCGCTACACCGGCATCGTGCAGGCCGGCTTCCCCGTCGGCCTGCTCATGGCCAACCTGGTGTTCTTCTTCAGCATCCACCTCGGCGGCGACTGGGCGTGGCGGGTGCCGTTCCTCGCCAGCTCCGTCCTGGTCATCGTCGGCTTGATCATCCGGGCCAAGGTGCCGGAGTCTCCCGTCTTCACCGACGTCAAGGAACAGGGCAACATCATCAAGTCGCCGATCGTCGAGGTCGTCAAGAATGATTGGCGAAACATCGTGCGCGGCATTGGCCTTCGCATCGCCGAGACCGCGGGCTACGCGGTGTCCATCACCTACATGCTGTCCTACTTGAAGAACGCCGAACTGGCGACCAGGTCGCAGACCATCGGTGCGCTGTGCGTCGCATCAGCCGTCGGCATTTTCGCCACGTTCGCCTGGGCCAAGCTCACCGACAGGATCGGCCGCCGTCCGTTGTACCTCTGGGTGTGCTCACTGGGCATCCCGTTCGGCGTACTCATGTTCCTCACGGTGAATACCGGCGTCTTCATCCTCATCGCCGTCACCTTTGTCGTCGCCTACGGCGTGTTCCAGAATGCGCTGGCGGCCTCCCAAGGCGGTTGGTTCCCCGAACTGTTCAATGCGAACACGCGGTCCTCGGGCGCCTCGCTGGCTTACCAAATCTCGGCGATTGCATCGGGTTTCACGCCCTTCATCACCACGCTCCTATTCGAGGCGTACGGATGGTGGGGCCCGGCCCTGTTGTTCAGCGCCTACATGGCCATCGGTCTCATCGCCGCGATCCTGACCCGCGAGACGTGGGGCCCCCGGGAGCGCATGCTGGCGGACCAAGCAAGCGCAGCAACTCCCGTGCCGCACGGGGTGGCCGCCTGATGCGCCGCCAGACCGTCGAAGCGGCCGCCTATCGGGCCAGGCACCACGCCCTCGACATGGGCGAGGCGCAGGGACAGGGCTACGTCGGGCAGGCCCTCGGAGCCGCCGACATGTTCGCCTGCGTGTACGCCGACCAACTGCGGTACCGCGCCGACGACCCGCACTGGGCCGAGCGCGACCGGTTCCTGCTGTCGACTGGCCACTACGCGATCGGGCTGTACGCCGCGCTCGCCGAGGCCGGCATAGTCGACGTCGCCGAGCTCGACACCTACGGCAGTGACGACTCCAGGCTGCCGATGTCCGGAATGGCAAGCTACACACCGGGAATGGAAATCTCCGGAGGCTCGCTCGGCCACGGGCTCACCGTCGCGGTCGGGATGGCCCTCGGACTGCGTCATCAGGGGTCGACGTCGCGGGTGCTCAACTTCCTCTCCGACGGCGAGCTCGACGAGGGCTCCACGTGGGAAGCGGCGATGGGGGCCAGCCATCACCGACTCGGCCACCTGATCGCCATGG
This sequence comes from Mycolicibacterium hodleri, assembly GCA_006864685.1. Taxonomy (GTDB): domain Bacteria; phylum Actinomycetota; class Actinomycetes; order Mycobacteriales; family Mycobacteriaceae; genus Mycobacterium; species Mycobacterium hodleri_B. The sequence goes on from VIFX01000004.1 coordinate 42,663, forward strand.
TCGACGTCAACGCACTGCAGGCCGACGGCCCCACCGCCGGAGTGCTGCGCACCGAGCCGATCGGCGACAAGTGGGCCGCCTGCGGGTGGTTCACCCAACGCGTCGACGGCAACGACGTCGGGGCACTGCTCGACGCCTTCGACGCGGTCGCGGAACGCTCAGTGCCGACCGGTCAGCCCGCAGTCATCTTGTGCGACACCAGGGTTGGCCGCGGGGTGCCGCTGCTGGAGAACAGGGAGAAGGCGCACTTCATGCGCATCGACGCCGACGAGTGGCAGATCTGCCGTGAGCAGCTGACCCTCGGCTATGAAGGAGTACCCGCATGACAGCTCAAGCGCCACTGCGCACCTCGGCGATGATCGCCTCGTTCGCCGACCCCGGTCAACGCACCACCTCCGCGCCGTTCGGCCACGCCCTTGTCGCGGCGGCTCGCGCCGACGAGCGCATCGTCGGGCTTACCGCCGATCTCGGTAAGTACACCGACATGCACGTCTTCGCCCAGGCCATGCCGGACCGCTACTTCCAGATGGGCATGGCCGAGCAACTGCTGTTCGGCGCCGCCGCGGGAATGGCCGAGACGGGCCTGATTCCGTTCGCGTCGACCTACTCGGTGTTCGCCACCCGGAGGGCCTACGACTTCATCTGCCTCGACATCGCCGAGCCGGGCCTCAACGTCAACATAGTTGGCGGATTGCCTGGACTGACAACGGGTTACGGTCCGTCGCACCAGGCCACCGAGGACATGGCCATCTTCCGCGGCATCCCGGGGCTGACGATCGTCGACCCCTGCGACTCGGTGGACATCGAGCAGGCCGTGCCCCAACTCGCGGAGACCCCGGGGCCGACCTACCTGCGGCTGCTGCGCGGCCACGTGCCCACGGTGCTCGACGAGTACGACTACACCTTCGAACTCGGCAAGGCCAAGGTGGTGCGCCCGGGAACCGACGTGGTCTTCGTCTCCAGCGGGCTAATGACGATGCGGGCGCTGCTCGCCGCCGAGGAACTCGCCGCCCACCGCGTCGACGCCGCCGTCGTGCACACGCCCACCATCAAGCCCTTCGACGAGGAGACGGTGTTGCGAGAGATCGACACCGACCGTCTGGCGGTGACGCTGGAGAATCACACCGTCGTCGGCGGCTTGTTCGAGACGGTGGCGTCGGCCGTGGTGCGCCGTGGGCTCGGCAAGCAGGTCACCCCGATCGCGCTGCCCGACGAGTTCCTCGCCGCGGGCGCGCTGCCCACCCTGCACGACCGATACGGACTGTCGACGCGTCGGATCGTCGCCTCGGTCCTGGACCGGCTGTAGCATCGATGTCGACATTCAGATGTTGACACTCGAGGGGCGACGAATGACGGCCGAACCCGGATTCCTACGCCTGGAGAAGACCAGCCTGCGGGAACAAGCGCTCTCGGCGTTGCGCAAGGCCATCACCACCGGACAGATTCGGCCCGGCACGCATCTGGTCGAAACGGAGCTGTCCGAGGCGCTGCAGATCAGCCGAGGCACGCTGCGCGAGGCCATGCGCCAACTCCAGCAGGAGGGTCTGATCTCGGCGGGAGCCAGGGGCAGGCTGTCGGTGCGGCACCTCGACACCAAGGAGATTCGCGACATCTTCGGCGTCCGTGCGGCGTTGGAGGCCTTGGCCGCAAGCGAATTGGCGTCACGACCCGACCGGGCCGACGTCGTCGCCGAACTCCGCGGAGCCGTCGAGGACATGGAGCGCTGGGCGGCCTCCAACCTCGAGGACCGCATCGAGGCGGACCTGCGCTTTCACCGGACGCTGTGCCGGCTGTCGGGAAACGAGACGCTGATGCACTCATGGTCGTCGCTGGAGGGCAGCATCCGGATGTCGATCATGTACGCCGGAGTCGAACGGGCACTGAAGAACATGGACGCCAAACGTCACCTGGAGATCGTCGACGCGATCGAGTCTGGCGACGGTGTTGCGGCGGCCGACGCGGTGCGCGCGCACATGGCTGGCGCGGCGTCGGTGCTCGTCGACGGCGCGGCCTAACTGCGTACGGCGTCGCCGGTTCTCATCCTCGGATCGGTCCGCCATCCGAGTCGGTCACGCCGGCCATCGTCAGGATCGTGTGCAGCGTGGTCCGCAAGGGGCGGACGTCACGATGAACCTGAGCGAGCAGTAGTCCGCCTTGCAGCGCTGCCAGCATGGTGACGGCGAGGTCGTCCGGATCGACCCCGGCCGCCAGACGTCCCTGGTCGTTCAGGGAACGCAATCCCTCCTGAATTGCGTTGGCCCAGCGGCCGAATCCCGCGGCGACCAGTGCGCGTGCCTCGGGGTCATACTCGGCCAGCTGGCTTCCCAAGGCCCCCAGCGGGCAGCCGCCTTGGCCGTGGATGGCATCGGCGTGTGCGACGACCAGATCGCGCCACGCCGCGAGGCTTTCAGCAGTCCCAAGGTCCGCGTTTGCGGTGTTGTTCACCAGTTTGTCGGCTTGGTGCTCGATGACCGCATTGATCAGCTGCTCCTTGTCGGCGAACTAGTGGTAGAGCTGTGAGCTGCTCACTTCTGCGGCGAGCTTGACGTCGTCGAGCGTGGTGGCGGTTACCCCGCGCTCCCAGATCAATCGAGCCGCCGCGTCGACGATGCGTGCGCGCGTCCGTTGCCCCTTGGGGGTCAACCTGCCCGGCCCGTTCTCCATTCTCGTCACCGCGTCACCCCGGAAGCGTTTTGGTATTGATAATCCATTTTCGCTCCAGAATTGTGGATTGCATGATCCATTACACGGTACCCAGGCCAGAGTTCGCTCGCTTACCCGCAAGCCGCCGCGATGCGGGTGCGGCATGAGCGGGCCGATCGTCGTCACTGGTGCGACCGGCAACGTCGGGCGCCCCTTGGTGGCTCTCCTCGCCGACGCCGGAGTCGAGGTTCGCGCCGTCACCCGCAATCCGGCGGGCGCCAAGTTGCCCGGCGGCGTGCAGGTCACCGATTCCGTCCGTGATGCGCTGCGGGGAGCGTCGGCGGTGTTCCTCAATTCTCGTGCGCTCGCCGCGGATCTGGAGCAGGTGATCTCTGACGCCCGGGACGCAGGAAGCGTCTCTCGGCTCGTCGCACTGTCGGCAGGTAATGCCGACGACGACGTCGCGCTTCAGCCCTCGCGCTATCGCGGTGACCGCAACAAGGAAGTTGAGCAGCTGGCGGTCGATTCCGGGCTGGCATGGGTGAGCTTGCGGCCGGCGGTGTTCGCCTCGACGTCCGGGGACATGTGGTCGGCCCAGTTGCGTGCCGGTGACGTCGTCAGCGGCCCCTTCGCCGACGCGTCGTTCGCGCCAATCGTGGATGCCGACATCGCCGCCGTCGCCGCCCAGGCTCTCCTCGGCGGGCACCTCGACGGTCGACGAATTCCGCTGACCGGGCCACAGGCGTTCACCGTCGCCGAGCAGGTCGCCGTCATCGGCGATGTCCTGGGCCGTGCGCTGCGCTACCGGGAAGTCGACCCCGCACTTGTACGCGACCGCCTCGTCGCATCCGGGGCGGCACCGGAATTCGCCGATGCCTACATCGCCCTGCAGGCCGCCGCCGCGAACCAACCCGCGGCGGTCATCGGGGACGTCGAGGCAATCTTGGGCCGGCCGGCCACACCGTACGCCCGGTGGGTGGATGCACACCGCGATCTCTTCAGCAATCAGGCACATCTCACGAACTAACGGCCCAAAGGCCCAGCTACCCGTTGGCTTTCGCTTCGGCCACGCTGCCTGGACCTTCTGCAACTTCGTTATTCCACAACTTGGATCTGATCAATATCCAGAAGATCATCAGATGTGCGACAACGACCGTGGGAGCGTAAAACGTATAGATGAAATAGGCGGGACCGAGGTTGAAGCTGGGAAGATTCGTCTGCACGACACCGCGCAAAGTGTTGAGCAGATCAACGAATCCCCAGATGCTGAACACCCACACCAGCGGAATGGCGAAACGCCACCCGCCTCGCAGCGCGAAGATGGAAGCCAGGGCCAGCGCCGCCGCTAATAGATCACCGTATGCAGCGGCGGAAAGTGCCTCTCTGGGCAGCTTCGGATCGACCATGCCCGTAACCAACAAGACCATTCCCACATAGCGGAAAACGTGCACGAAGATCAGTGGAATGAGAGCAGGATTAAGGGGTAGTTTGGTTAGTTTCGGCCATACGTACCATTTGGCGACGAGGGCGCAGACGACACAACTCAAAAGTAGTTGCAGCCAGAAGATCATGGTGTTATTCATCGCGGGTCGTACCCTTCATATCGGTGACTTCCCAGTCCTTGACGGTCGCCAGCGGCCCGAACAGGTCGGCGGGCAGGTCCGCTGAAAGCGGCTGTCCCGCACGCACGCGATGTGGCCAGTTCCGGTTGGCCAGAGCGGGTTTCGCCAGGGCGACGACGTCGGCGGCACCGGAGTCGATGATGGCGGCGGCGTCGTGGGGGTCGTCGAGGTGGCCGTTGGCGATGATCGAGAGGCGGCTGTACTGCTTGGCCAGCTTCGCCAATGGCTTGACGGTGTTGTCGAAAGCCGGTGCCAACGCGCGGTACTCGGTGGTGTGAATGTAGTCGATCCCGGTGTCGGCTAGAGCGGTGAAGATTTCGGCGGCGTCGTCTTCGCCTCCGGCCCAACGATGTTGGTTGTCGGAGACCTTGCCCTGAGAAATCCGGATACCGACGGCGATGTCGGCTCCGACAGCGGCTACGACGTCACCGCAGACCTCGGTCGCCAGCCGGACCCGGTTGGCGACGCCACCGCCGTATCCATCGGTGCGGGTGTTGAGGTAGTCGGTGAGGAATGCGTCGAGCAGGTATCCGTTGGCGCCGTGGATCTCCACACCGTCGAACCCGGCGTCGCGGGCCATGCGGGCGGCGTTGACGAACGCGGCACGTACCTGCGTGATGTGTTCAGCGGTCATCGCTTTGGGAATCTGATACGGGCCGGACCCGCGGTACATCGCCAGCTGCTCGCCTTTGGGGCGCACCGACGACGGTCCCCAGGTGGTGGTCGTGTGCGGGTTGCCTTGTGACTGGCTGCCGGCATGCATCAACTGGGCGAAGAACTTTGCCCCGGCGGCGTGGACACCGTCGACGACTCGAGTCCAAGCCGCGGCGTGGGAGGGATTGGCGATGCCGGGTTGAAAGAAGTAGCCCTGGCTGGTCTGGTCGTCGATGTAGAGGCCTTCGGTGATCAACAAACCGAAGCCACCGTCGGCGAAAACCCGGTAATACGAACCGATTCGATCGGTGGGTACACCATCGGCTGCCGCGCTCACGCGGGTCATCGGCGCCAGGGCGATGCGGTTGTCCAGTCCTACGTCGCCGATGAGAGTCGGGCTGAAGAGATTGTCTTGGTGGTGTGTCACTGTGCGTCCGGACGTGTGGACACGTATTTGACGAAGCCGGCTACGTCGTCGGGGACGAGCCGTCCGATTGCCCCGCTCGAATACACGGAGAGGCACACCGTTCCATCCGGTGCCAGGATGACGCCGGTCGACTGGAGATAGTGCGGGTCGTCGTTGACGTAGGCACCTATCGCGGCGGCGACCTGGTCGGCGTCGGCGTCGTATCCGACTGGAAAGTTCAGCTTGCGCTTGGCGACCAGTTCTGCGGAGGTGTCCTCATCGTCGACGGAGAGGGCGACGACCTTGACGTTGAGCTCGCTCAGGGTGTCGAGTGCACGCGAGAACGAGCCGAGCTGTGCGTTGCAGTAGGGGCACCAGGACCCGCGATAGATCAGGATGACGCCATAGGAGCCGGCGAGGTCGCCCGGCAGGCTGAGCGTGCCGCCCCCAACGGCGGGAACGTCGAGAGGGGGGAACGGTTGACCGTTTTCGAGGCGCGACATGGAGGTCCTTTCGTCGTGATGCGTTGACCACACTCGGGAGATCATGCTGAGGGAAAAGTGGACCGACAATTCCAATTCGGATACTGTCCGGCCGTGGCGACAAAGCAACGTGGTCCTGCGCCGCGGCTGACGGCCCGCGGAGCGGTCACCAAGGCTCGCATCGTGGCTGAAGCCACGTCTCTGGTCCGTGAGCGCGGCGTGGCGGGCACGAGCCTCGACGCGGTGATGAATGCCAGTGACACCAGCAGATCGCAGCTCTATCACTACTTCGCCGACAAGGACGCCCTCATCGGCGAGGTGATCAAGACTCAGCTCGGGCGGGTCATCGCCGCACAGGAGCCACGCCTGACCGAGGTGACGTCCTGGAGCGGTCTACAGCGTTGGTGCGATCGTCTCGTCGCCACGACGCGCACGACACAGGGAATCGGCGGTTGCCCCCTCGGCTCCCTCGTGAGCGAGCTCGCCGACCGATCCGACTCCGCGCGCCTCGAGCTCGCGCGGTCGTTCGCCGAATGGCAGTCCTATCTGTCCACTGGCTTCGCAGTCATGCGAGACAACGGCGAACTCATCCCCGACGCGGACCCAGACGAACTCGCGTTGACGATGATGAGCGCACTGCAGGGCGGACTGCTCATGGCGCAGACCACCCGCAGCGCCCGTCCCCTCGAACTGGCCCTCAACATGGCACTTGGGCACATCGCCGGATACCGGACCAGCCCGATGCCCGAGTAGGGAACTCGAGGAATCGCAGTCAGACTCGACGACCTACGGCGGCGTAGAGCGCCGCGCCCACCAGCAAAACAGCGATCCCGGTGAGCACCGACACCACCGGCAGGGTGAACGCCAGCACGAGACACCCGACGAGTCCCGCGACCGGAATGAGCCTGGCGCCCAACGTGAATGCCGAGGCGTTGGCGATCGCGTAGTAGACCAGCACGGCGAACGACGAGAACCCGATGGCGCCCCGCAGGTCGAGCACACCCGCGAGGACGGCGACGACGGCCCCGACGACGAGTTCAGCGCGGTACGGAGTCGCGAACCGCGGATGCACGGCGGCCAGGGCCTGCGGCAGATGGCGATCGCGCGCCATGGCCAGCGCGGTACGCGACACCCCGAGGATCAGCGCGAGCAGTGAACCGAGCGCCGCGATCGTCGCGCCCACCCGCACGACCGGCGTCAACCCCTGGTAACCCGCGGCCGTCACCGCGTCGGCCAAGGGCGCTGTTGCGGAAGCCATTTCGGCACTGCCCAATTGGGCCAGCACGGCAATCGCGACCGCCGCGTAGACCACCAGGACGAGGCCCAGCGCGATGCGGATCGCGCGCGGGATCGTCGTCGCCGGGTCTCGCACTTCTTCGGCCAGTGTGGCGATGCGCGCGTACCCGGCGAACGCGAAGAAGCACAACCCGGCCGCCTGCAGCACGCCGAGCGCGCTTGCGTCGTGCAACGCCAGATGCGAGGCGTCAGTACCACCCGAGGTGGCGATCGCGACGACGACCGTCGCCAACACCGCGAGCACTATGGCGACGATGATCCTGGTGAGCCACGCCGACTTCTGCACCCCGACGGTGTTGACCGCCGTCAGGGCGACCACCGCGCCGATCGCAACGGCGTGGGCGTGGGCGGGCCAGGCGTAGACGCCGACCGTCAACGCCATGGCGGCACACGACGCGGTCTTGCCGACGACGAAGCTCCACCCGGCGAGGTAACCCCAGAACGGGCCGAGCCGCTCCCGGCCGTAGACGTAGGTGCCGCCGGACTGGGGGTAGAGCGCGGCGAGGCGGGCCGACGAGGTGGCGTTGCAGTACGCCACGACCGCGGCGACGGCGAGTCCGATCAGCAGTGCCGATCCGGCGGCGGCCGCGGCGGGTGCGAGTGCCACGAAGACGCCCGCACCGAGCATTGAGCCGAGTCCGACGGTGACGGCGTCCGCCGTGCCGAGGGTGCGTCTCAGGGCAGGCGGTTCTGGCACGACCACGCGTGAGAGCGTAGCGACTCAGGCCGGATAGGCCGACGTCAGGCGGCTGGCCTCCGGCTTGGAGAACACGTCGTTGAGCGTGACCGTGCGCAGGCGGCGGTCGTGGATGATGTCGACCAGTTCGTGGTAGACGCCCGTGACCGGCGGGTGGTTGAGATGGCCGATGACGATCTTCTGCGGCACGTAGTACTTGTCGGCGTTCGCGACGATGTCCCGCGGCGCCAGGATCTGGTCGTCACCGATGTTGCCGTCCCACAGCGCGGTCTGGGTGTAGCCGAAGTCGGCGGCCACCGACTGGACCAGGTCGTTGTACGCGCCGTAGGGCGGTCGGTAGTAGGGCGTGGCGTCCACGCCGAAGGTGTCCCTGATGAATTGGTCGGTGTGCCGCAGTTCGTCGGCGATCCGGCTGCCGGTCAGCTTCGTCAGATCGGGATGGATCCAGGTGTGGTTGCCCAGCTGGATCTGACCGGATTCCACCAGGGGCAGCAACAGGTCGCGATTGTCGGTCCACGACGCATACACGCCAGTGACGAACATCGTCAGGCGGATGCCGGTGTCCTTCGCCAGCTGGGCGTACGCCCGCACCACCCCGGAGTCGACGCCGTCGTCGAGGGTCAGCGACAGCAGATCGCCGGGACCGGGCAGGGCGCTGAGCACCCCGCCGCCGGGAAGTGCGATCCGCGTCTGCGGTGGCGGAGCGGGGAGCAGCTCGGGCCAGGGCGGTGGTTGCGGCAGCCCGACCGGTGCCGGCGGGACGGCTGCCGGTGCGGCGTGGCTCGCCCCTCCGGCGCCACAGCGGACGAGGGCAATGCCAGCTGCCGATGCGACGACCCCCATGAGCACGTTGCGGCGGGACAGCATGGTCCCATCCGTCACTCTGGTCACATCGTGCACGTTCAGCAGGGTAACTGCCGCGCGACCGATACCCCGGGACGCTGGGCTGACAGTTAGCTGAGCGCCGGTACTAGCGGGTGGGCGTCAGCGATTGCGGATGGCGTTGACGGCCAGGTAGCCGCCGTACCCAAGCAGTCCGACCACGGCCAGCTTCCTGGTCTGCGGAAGCGCCACGCCGAGTCCCAGTGCCGTTTCGAGGCCGCCGTTGATCTTCAGGAAGCGCGCCGTGTCGTTGGGGAACGCCGACCTCGTGATGCCCTCGAACAGCTCCGGTCGGACGAAGTGAGCGACACCCGCCCCGGCCAAGGCCAATCCGGCGAACGTGGCTGACTTCGAACTCTTCTCCTGCGGCACGTATGAATCCTCTCGTCAGGCAATCTGGTAGTCGGTCAACGGGAACTCGGATGCTTCCTTGATCGCCGCTTCGGTCGACGACGGTCGCAGCAGGGTCGGTTCACCCGCCGGGTTGAAGTAGTACGAATGAGCGCTGCCGCAGTTGCCGTTGGTGAACAGCGAGTCGCCGAGCAGCTCGGTCATCCGGTCGAGGAACGCGGCGTTGGCTTCCTCGGTCACCTCGAACGTCGTCGCACCGCGCCGCTTCACCTCGGTCAGCAGCCGGCCCATCAGCTGCATCTGGTATTCCATCGTGTTGAAGAAGTTCAGTCCGAGGAACGCGTACGGGCTCGCCAGGCTCAGGTAGTTCGGGAAGTACGGCATCGACACACCCTGGTAGGCCTGGAACCTGGTGTCGCGCCACCACTTTCCCAGATCCCGACCCTCGCGACCGATGACCTCGATGGCGGGGAAGTTGGCCTCCCACAGGTCGAATCCGGTCGCCAGCACCAGGGTGTCGACGACGTTCTTCGTACCGTCCTTGCCGACGATGCCGTCGGCGACGATGTGGTCGATACCCACGTCCTGCAGGTGCACGTGCGGTTTGGTGAACGCCCGGTAGTACCCGTTGGAGAACGTCGGGCGCTTGCAGCCGAAGTCGTAGTCCGGCGTCAGCCTGCGACGCAGATCGGGATCGCGGATCACCGCGAAGCGATGCATCCGGGACAGGTCGGCGGCCGAGATGTTGAACCGACCGCGGAAGGTGCGGTAGTGCCGCACTCCGACCGAGACCATCACCTCGTAGATCGAATCGGTCAGCCAACGAAGGACTCGCTGGGTCAACGGGATTCGCGCGAACATCCGCTTGGTCCGCTCGCTGAACCGCACGTCGATCTTCGGCACCACCCAGATGGGGGTGCGCTGGTAGACCGTGACGTCCGCGGCCTGCTTGGCGAGTTCGGGGATCAGCTGCACGGCGGTGGCGCCGGTGCCGATCACCGCGATGCGGCGTCCCGCGGGGTCGAAGTCGTCCTCCCACTGGGCGGTGTGGACGACCTTGCCAGCGAAGTCGGCGATGCCCGGAATGTTGGGCATGGCGGGCTGGGACAGGAATCCCGTGGCGGTGACGAGGTAGCGGGCAGTCAGCGTCGTGCCGCCGGCAAGGGCGATCCGCCAGTGGCTGGCGTCCTCGTCCCAGCGCGCACCCTCGACGGTGGTGTTGAAGCGCATGTGCTTGCGGACGTCGTACTTGTCGGCGACGTCGTCGGCGTACTGCTTGATTTCGGGGCCCGGGGTGAACAGGCGAGACCAGTTCGGGTTGGGCTCGAAGAAGTACGAGTACGTCGTGGTCGGCACGTCCACGGCGAGGCCGGGATAGTGGTTGACGTACCAGGTGCCGCCGAGGTCGTCCTCGCGGTCCAGGATGACGAAGTCGTCGAAGCCGTTGCGCTTGAGCTGAATGGCTGCGCCGATTCCTGCGAACCCTGCTCCGACGATGACTGCGTCGTAATCTCCCCCGTCGCTTCGCTCGCCCGAGGCATGCTCCGAAGTCATGGCAAGACGGTACCTCAGGTATCGGGAGTGCCAGTTCGGCCGTCAGCCCTTGATCGATCCGCTGCGCTTGTCCTCGGTGGTGGCGATGCAGACGATGGCCCGGTCGCCCTGGCCCCACGTCTCGGCGGTGGGGTAGAGCACGAACACGCCGACCGACGAGTCCTCCATGGCGGACGGGGAGTACGACTCGAGTTCGTCGGGGCACTTGTTCTGCCAGTCGGTGATGACCGCTTCACCGGGGTAGGCGCCGTCGGGCATGGTCAGGACCGCGTAGGCCTCACCGGCATGCGGCTGGCTGCAGTCGGTCTTGGGCACCAACTGGACCAGCGAGGCGTCCGGGATCTCGGTCAGGCAATCGCCGACGGCCAGATCGGTGGCGACGACCTTGTCCTTGGTGGCGACGATGAAGAACACCGCTGCTCCCACCACGCAGGCGGCGAGCAGGAAGGCGCCCACCGACAGCCCGATGATCAGGCCCTTGCGCGACTTCTTCGGTGGCGGGGCATAGGGGTAGCCGGGCTGCGGCTGGCCGTACTGCCCCGGCGGCGGACCGTACGGACTCTGCTGATAGGGCAGTGGTGGTGGCGGCGGGTACTGCGGACCGGGGTGCTGGTACGCAGGCGGCTGATTCGGGTCTCCCGACGGCCAGGTCATCCCCGGAAGATAGCAGGATCAGGGCCGCAATGACCGGAGTGCGGCGTCGACGGCCAAGGCCGGGACGTTCAGCGTCTTGGAGCCGAGGTCGTGGCGGGCACCCGTCACCTCGACGACCTCGGTGGGACCCGCGACCAGGGCGGCCGCGGCCCGAATTTCGTCGATGCTGCCGAACGGGTCGGAGGTGCCGTGGGTGAACACCGTCGGCACGGTGATGCGGGGAAGGTGTTCGGTGCGTGCGCGTTCGGGCTTGCCCGGCGGATGCAGCGGATAGGAGAACAGCGTCAACGCCTCGACGGCCAACCCGTCGGCGACCGCCATCGAGGTCATCCGGCCGCCGTAGGAATGGCCACCGACGAGCACGGGTCCTGCGGTCAGCGAACGGGCCAGCGCGACCGCCTCGCCGACGCCCGCCTGATCGGACGCCGCCGAACCCGACGGCGGACCCTTCGGGCGTCGCCGACGGAACGGGAGGTCGTAGCGCACCGCCAGCCAGCCACGCGCGGCCCACTCGTCGCACAGCCTGATCAGCATCGGCGACTCACGGTTGCCGCCCGCGCCGTGGGTCAGCAGGACGATGCCGGTGGCCTCACCCGCCGGTGGGTGGGCGACACCCGCGATGGCCTCGAAGCTCATGTGGCGAGCCGGAAGAGTGCCGACACCGGGCCGTGCCCATGCCCCAACGGGTATGCGGCGCGCAGACATTCGGTGATCCAGCGCTTGCCGAAGGCCACCGCATCTGGCACCGAGTAGCCGTGGGCCAACGCCGAGGCCGTCGCAGCGGCCAGCGTGTCACCCGCGCCGTGATCGTGGGGGGTGTCGATGCGCTCGGCGTCGAACTCGTGAAAGTCGGTGCCGTCGAACAAGAGATCGGGGCTGTGCGACGACGACCGAAGGTGCCCGCCCTTGACCAGCGCCCACTTGGGCCCGAGGGCATGGAGTGCCTTGGCCGCGTCGCGCTGGGTGGTGGCGTCCACGACCTCGATTCCGGTGATGAGTAGCACTTCGTCGAGGTTTGGGGTGACCAGCGTGGCCAACGGGAAGAGCTCGTTGCGCATGGCGTCCAGCGCCGATGGATGCAGCAGCGGGTCGCCGTGCATCGACGCGCACACCGGATCCACGACCAGCGGTGGCGCCAAGCCCTCGGCGTACAGGTCGCGCCACGTGTCGGCGACGGCGCCGATGATCTCCGAGGACGCCAGCATGCCCGTCTTTGCGGCCTGGATGCCGATGTCCTCGGCCACGGCCCTGATCTGCCCGGCCACCACGTCGACCGGGACTTCGTGAAAGGCCTTGACGCCCACCGAGTTCTGCACCGTGACGGCGGCAACCGACACGCAGCCATGCACGCCGAGAAGGGCGAACGTGCGCAGGTCGGCCTGAATGCCCGCGCCACCACCGGAATCGGAGCCGGCGATGGTCATCACGCGCAGCGGGGCCTGCCCCGGCGGGGTCAGCGGAAGGAAGTTCACGTGCTCAAGGGTAGATAGATGCGGTTGCCGTGGTCGGCGAACTCTTGGGATTTGGCAGCCATGCCCTTCTCGTAGGCGTCCCTCACGTCGTGGCTGATTCGCATCGAGCAGAACTTCGGCCCGCACATCGAGCAGAAGTGCGCGGTCTTCGCCGGCGCGGCGGGCAGCGTCTTGTCGTGGAACTCACGGGCGGTGTCCGGGTCCAGCGACAGGGCGAACTGGTCGTACCAGCGGAATTCGAAGCGCGCCTTCGACAGGGCGTCGTCACGCTGCTGGGCGCGGGGATGTCCCTTGGCCAAATCGGCTGCGTGAGCGGCGATTCGGTACGCGATGACACCGTCCTTGACGTCCTTGCGGTCGGGCAGCCCGAGGTGTTCCTTCGGGGTGACGTAGCAGAGCATCGCCGTGCCGGCCTGGGCGATGATGGCCGCGCCGATCGCGGAGGTGATGTGGTCGTAGGCGGGCGCGATGTCGGTGGTGAGTGGGCCGAGCGTGTAGAAAGGCGCCTCCTCGCACAGCTCCTCCTCGAGCCGCACGTTCTCGACGATCTTCTGCATCGGCACGTGGCCGGGGCCTTCGATCATCACCTGGACGCCGTGGCCCTTCGCGATCTTGGTCAGCTCGCCGAGGGTCCGCAACTCCGCGAACTGCGCCTCGTCGTTGGCGTCGGCGATCGACCCGGGACGCAGCCCGTCGCCGAGGGAGAACGTCACGTCGTAGCGGGCGAGGATCTCGCAGAGATCGGCGAAGTGGGTGTAGAGGAAGGACTCGGTGTGCCGGGCGAGCATCCACGCCGCCATGATCGACCCGCCGCGGCTGACGATGCCCGTCACCCGGTTCACCGTGAGCGGGATGTACCGCAGCAGAACGCCTGCGTGCACGGTCATGTAGTCGACGCCCTGCTCGCATTGCTCGATCACGGTGTCGCGGTAGGTTTCCCACGTCAGCGCGGTCGGATCGCCGTTGACCTTCTCGAGGGCTTGGTAGAGCGGCACGGTGCCGACGGGAACCGGCGAGTTGCGCAGGATCCACTCGCGCGTCGCGTGGATGTCGCTGCCGGTGGACAGATCCATGATGGTGTCGGCACCCCAGCGGGTGGCCCACACCATCTTCTCGACCTCTTCGGCAATCGACGACGTCACCGCCGAGTTGCCGATGTTGGCGTTGACCTTGACCCCGAAGGCCTTGCCGATGATCATCGGCTCGCTCTCGGGGTGGTTGTGGTTGGCGGGGATCACGGCTCGGCCGGCGGCCACCTCGGCGCGGACCAACTCGGCCGGGACGCCTTCGCGTTCGGCGATGAAGGCCATTTCGGCAGTGACCTCGCCGGCACGGGCCCGCTGCAGCTGGGTGCCACGGTCGGCGACCACTCCGGGCCGCCCCGGCAAGCCGGCCGACAGGTCGATCACGGCCGTCGGGTCGGTGTATGGGCCCGACGTGTCGTACAGGTCGAGGTGCTCGCCGTTGGTCAGGTTGACCCGGCGAAGGGGCACTCGGCCCCCGTCGGGCAATTCTCGGTAGACCTTCGTGCTTCCGGTAATGGCACCGGTGGTGGCGGAAACGGGGTCGGAAACAGGATTCATCATGCACTCCCTACGCCGGCATTACCCGGTCAGGTTCATACGGTCGACGGCGCTTGTTCCTAGCCGTCCTCTCAGCGCACTTGCGTGCGCTCCCGCGCGGACGGAAGTCAACGTACCTCAAGATCTGGCCGGTGCGCGTGGGGAGTGGGGAATAGGAATTGCCACGAGATGTTTTGTATAGCTAACATATGTGTTTTGGGCAGCGTGGCCCGCTGAAGCGCATGTCGCCGCCGGGGCGGCTCCGTGCACCGATTTGTCGATACGTGAAGCGAACTGATGACGACTGAGATCGAGATGACGAAGACCGACGAAGCGCTCGCCCAGACCGCCACCCGACGGCGTCGGATGGATCACGACCACCCGCACTACAAGTGGGTTGTGCTGTCCAACACCACACTTGGCACGCTGCTGGCGACCATCAACGCGTCCATCGTGCTGATCTCGCTGCCCGCGATCTTCCGCGGCATCGGGCTCAACCCCCTCGCGCCCGGCAATGTCAGCTACCTGCTGTGGATGCTGATGGGGTACCTGGTGGTCACCGCGGTGCTGGTGGTCCCCTTCGGTCGGCTCGGCGACATGTTGGGCCGGGTGAGGATCTACAACTGGGGCTTCGTCGTGTTCACCGTCGCCGCGGTGGCGCTGTCGTTCGACCCGTTCCATCTTGGCGGTGGCGCCCTGTGGCTGATCGGCTGGCGCGTGGTCCAAGGCGTCGGCGGCGCGATGCTGATGGCGTCGTCGTCGGCGATCCTCACCGACGCGTTCCCCGCCAACCAGCGCGGAATGGCCCTCGGCGTCAACATGGTCTCGGCCGTCGCCGGCTCGTTCCTCGGTCTGCTGATCGGCGGAATCCTGTCCGAATGGCACTGGCAGGCCATCTTCTGGGTCGGCGTGCCGATCGGCGTCCTCGGCACCATCTGGAGCGTCCGGTCGCTGCGCGAGCTCGGTGCCCGCACGCCTGGAAAGCTGGACTGGCCGGGCACGCTGACGTTCGGACTCGGGTTGACGGTGCTACTCGCAGGCATCACCTACGGCATCCAGCCCTACGGTGACCACTCCACCGGCTGGACCAACCCAACAGTGCTCGGCGCCATCGGAATTGGCTTGCTGCTCCTGGTGGCGTTCTGCTTCATCGAGCTGCACGTCGACTCGCCGATGGTCGACATCCGGCTGTTCAAGTCCGCCTCGTTCGGCATGGGCAACCTCGCCGGCCTGATGTCGTCGATGGGCCGCGGCGGCCTGCAGTTCATGCTCATCATCTGGCTGCAGGGCATCTGGCTTCCGTTGCACGGCTACAGCTTCGAGTCCACCCCGCTGTGGGCGGGCATCTATCTACTGCCCATCACCGTCGGCTTCCTGGTGGCCGGGCCCATCGCGGGTTCGCTGTCGGACCGCTTCGGAGCCCGGCCGTTCACCGTCGGCGGCATGCTGCTGATGGCCGCGACGTTCATTGCGCTGGTGCTGATTCCCGTCAACTTCGACTACTGGGTCTTCGCGGTGTTGGTCTTCCTCAACGGTCTTGGCGGCGGCATCTTCACCGCTCCCAACACCGCGGCGATCATGTCGAGCGTGCCCGCCGCCCAGCGCGGCGCGGCGTCCGGCGTGCGTGCGACGTTCTTCAACGCGGGCTCGTCACTGTCCATCGGCGTCTTCTTCTCCCTGATGGTCGTCGGCCTGGCCAACACCTTGCCGTCGGCGATGAGCAGTGGCCTTCAGGCGCAAGGGGTTTCGTCCTCCGTCGCCAACGACGTGGCGAACCTGCCGCCGGTGGGCAGCCTGTTCGCGGCGTTCCTCGGCTACAACCCGATGGGCGAGTTGCTCGGGCCGTCGGGCGCGCTGACTCAACCGGGCGTCAACGCCGACGTGCTGACCGGCAAGACGTTCTTCCCGCAGCTCATCACCGAACCGTTCCACTCCGGACTGAGCGTGGTGTTCATCGCCGCGGCTGTGATGATGCTGCTCGGCGCGGCGGCGTCGCTGTTCAACCCGGGACGCTACGGCTCGGAGGCGGGTGCCGACAACGCGGCGTGACCTGACGTCAGCCGACCGACGACATTTCTTTTCCTCCAGTTCCGCCGAGTGGTCTCCATCGCTGCGCGAGTCCGGACCGTCCTCGGAGGATCCAGGTGCATCCCGTTCAGTCCTTAGCTGTGTTGAATGGTTTGCTGCGGCGTCCGCAATTTGACACTATCGTAAACGCCCGTGGTCGGAACCGGCCGCGGGTCCTTGTCGGGGTGTCGCCGCATGGGGGCGTGGGCCAGTGGGCCTGCGCGCGAGGGCGGCCGGGGTGAAAAGAGGTTGCTGGTGAACTATGCCAGCTACGTAGGTCGTGTCGGAGCGTTGGCCGTCGCCTTGGGGATCGGGGCCGCCGTGTCGGCCAGTCCGATTGCCTGGGCCGACGAGGAATCCTCGTCGACCTCGAGTTCAACTGGTTCGCAGAGTGATTCGGCGTCTAGCGCGGATGCTGGCGGGGCTGCTGCCGATGGTCCGTCGTCGCGGCCCACGGGCACGTCGCCGACGCCCGCTCACCGGATTGTCTCGACGCCGGCGAAGGCCCGTGTCCACCCGCGGACCGGCACCAAAACCACTACCGCCAACACGAGCGCCAGCGCAGACACCAGCAGCGAAGGCGGCAGCCGCGCCGACGGACCTCAGAATGCCGGAGGCTCAGAGGTCACGGCCCCACTTGGCACGGAGCCGTCGAGCCCCGATGCCTCCTCCACCCCGGTGGAGGTGACCACGCCACCGGCTCCCGAGCCTGAGCCCGGACCGGCGACACCAGATGTCGAGGCTGGCTCCACGCATCAGCCCACTAGTGCCGGACGTGATCACCATCAGCCCGACGGCGAGAGCCGGCCTCACTCGGTGGTCGTCTCGTCCGGTCAGCCGTCGGCCACGATCCCGGTGAAAGCCACGGCCTCCGTCACGCGCAAGCCTGCCGAGACGGTCGCCGCATCCGGCGTACCGACGCCCAAGCAAGCGGTTGTCACACCCGCGACCGCGACGGCCACCTCGGCGCCGGCGGCGCTCGGCGTGACATCAGCGGCCGTGACGGTCGCCGTGCCATCCGCACCTCAGACGCTGGTCGCGGTGGTACGGCGAATCGTGGACACTCTGCTGGCGCCGTTCGCGACGCCGCTCCCCATCCGTCCCGATTCATCGCCAATCCTGTTGGTGGTCGAATGGTTCCGGCGGACCACGGTGGGTACGTTCTACAACCGGGCACCGGGAGCAGCACCGCTACAGATCGGCGAAGACGCCAACGGGAAGGTGATCGGGACGATCGGTGCCACCGACCCCGACGGTGACCCGTTGACCTACGCGCTTGCCCAGGGGCCCACGCGCGGCAGCGTCGCCGTACGCGCCGACGGCACCTACACCTACACCCCCAACAGTGCACTGGCCCTTAACGGAGGCACCGACACCTTCACCGTCAACGTCGGCGACGGCGGCGTGCGGCTGTTCAGCCAGACCTTCACTACACCAGTGTCGGTGACCGTCCAGGTCGGCGGCGAGGACGCCCTCGGAATCAACGGAACACCGTTCGCGGTCGCCATGAGCTCGGACGGAAAGCACGCCTACATCACCGATTCCGCCAACGACCGGGTCTCGGTGCTCGACGTCGCCACCCGCGCGGTGGTCGGGTCGGTCGCCGTGGGTGGTGCCCCGTCGGGCATTGCCGTCGCCGGCGACGGACGCGCCTACGTCGTCAATTCCGCCGACGGCACCGTCACGGTGTTCGACACCGCCACCAACCGCATCGTGCGTCCGTATGTGTACGTGGGCAGCGACCCCACCGGTATCGCGGTCAACGCCGCGGGAACCCGCGTCGTGGTGGCCAACGGCTACGAGGATTCGGTGTCGGTCATCGACACCGGCACCTGGAACGTCACCCGCGTCGTGGTCGGCCACGGCCCCTACGGTGTGGCGATCAGCGGCAACCATGCGCTCATCACCAACGAGTTCGACGACACCGTGACCGTGCTGGACCTCAGTACCAACACCGTCGCCGGCACGATCGCCGTCGGTGACGCACCCACCGGCATCGCCGCGGCGGGCAACCACGCGGTGGTCACCAACATGGGCACGACGACGACACCGGGCGACGGCACGGTGACGATCATCGACCTGGACACCTTCACGGTGGTGGGATCACCGATCTCCGTGGGTGATTCACCGATGTCGGTGGTGATCGACGCGACGGGGACCTACGCCTACATCGCCGACCAGGAGCGGTCGGTGGTCTCAGTCCTCGACATCGCCGCAGCGGCGATGACCGACCAGATCTACGCCGTGGCAGCCGGTCCCACCGGGCTCACCCTCGACAATGACGGAGAGCTCTTCGTGGCCGGTTACATGTCGGGAACCGTCGACCCCCTCGACGTAGGGGTGCCGACCACCGCGGCCGGTACCGATGTGTCACTGGCCGCGGCGGTCACCGCCAACCCCGCGACGGCCGCGCCCGCTCCGCCTACGGCGCCAATCCAGGAATGGTCGACGTCTACAAAGGGATTCGACATCTACAACGATTCGCTCAACCCGCTGGTGCTCACCTACGAAGGTGTCAATCGGCCCAACGGCGGCGGTCCGGCCGAGGGCACCGTCCTGGCTCCGGGAGCCCATCTGCACCTCGAGATTCCGGCCGGATTTCGGCAGAAGGTGGTTACGGTTGTCTTGACCCAGTCCACCGGCGAATCGTGGAAGATGCGGTTGTGGACAAATTCGGTCTTCGGCGTCAATCACGGTGACGTCGCACTACGTCACTACGACGCGGATGGCAATCTCGTCGACAGTCGCCTCGGAGGCGGGAGCTACTTGGCGGAGTTCTTCCTCCCCTGGTACTTGTACGACAGGTACCAAGTCGACCCGATACGGATCAGCGATTCGTCAAGCACCACCAGAACATTGACCGTTGACGATCCAGATGCGGCGAACCTTCTCACGGCCTGCAAGGATGGCTCCTCGGCGAAGTGCACATTCCAGCCGGACGGCGGTCCTACGGTGACGTGGACGGAATGGCAACAAGCAATGACAAAGCAAGGACGGGTCGGCTATGAGCACAACGATCGATCCTATGATTTGACGGCGACATTCGAAATTGGTTACACCGCTGTCGCGGGAGTAGTCACCGACGTGGGCGTCAAAAGCGGCCTAGCTCTTGAGAAGCCCATTTTTGAGACGCTCACCGACGCGTCCGGAAAGGTCATTCCCAACGTCAGGACTTTTCTCCCGCCGACACTGCGGTACAGCTTGCAACCAGATTCGTCCATCCGCCTGCAGGTCCGCGCGCCACTGCTTCGCTACACCGGCGACATCACGATCAAGGTGGGCAACTCCGTGGCCACCATCACCGGGGTCGTCTACGACGTCCCAGACACCCAACGCGACGTCGAAATCTCAGGGGCCGTCAAACCAGGGCCATAGGCCGAAGTCTCAGGACAGATCCACCCACACCGGTGCGTGGTCACTCGGGGCCGGGGTGCCCTTCTTGCCGGGCTTGCGTTCGTCGCGGGCGATCTCGGCGTGGGTCACCCGGGCTGCCAGCGCCGCCGAGCCGAGGATGAAGTCGATGCGCATGCCTTGGCGCTTGGGAAATCTCAGCTGGGTGTAGTCCCAGTAGGTGAAGTTTCCCGGCGGCGGCGTGAACGGCCGGACCACGTCGGCGAACCGACCCTCGATGGACCGGAACGCCGCCCGCTCCGGTTCGGTGACGTGGGTGCTGCCCTTGAACACCTCGACGTCCCACACGTCGTCGTCGGTCGGCGCGATGTTCCAGTCTCCGACCAGTGCGATCGGCGTCGTCGGATCGTCGGCCAGCCAGCCGGAGGCGGTGTTGTCAAGTGCGGCAAGCCATTCCAGCTTGTACGTGTAGTGCGGGTCCTCGATCGTGCGCCCGTTGGGCACGTAGAGGCTCCAGACCCGCACCCCGCCGCACGTCGCGCCGATCGCCCTGGCCTCGTCGGCCTCGTTGAACGCGGGCTGGCCCGCGAAGCCGAGCGCGACGTCGTCGAGCCCGACGCGGGAGGCGATCGCGACGCCGTTCCACTGGTTGTGCCCGACGTGCGCCACCTCGTAGCCCAACGCGGCGAACGGCATCGTCGGGAATTGGTCGTCCTTGCACTTGGTCTCCTGCATGGCCAGCACGTCGACGTCGGCGCGCTCCAGCCAGCTGGTGACCCGATCGATTCGGGAGCGGATGGAGTTGACGTTCCAGGTGGCCAGTCGCACGCGGTTACCCTAGCGACACGTAGCGGGAGCGGTGATGCTCGCCGAACCCCGTCGACGCGTAGAGCTGCGTTGCGGGGGCGTTGTCGGCGAGAACCTGCACGTAGGCGCGGGTCGCGCCCTGCTCGAAGGCCCACCCCAGCAGTCCCTCGCACAGCGTCCGCGCCAGCCCGCGACGGCGGGCGTCCTCGGCGACGTGGACCGACGACAGCCCGGCCCACCGGGTGCCGTCGGGCGCCACGGTGACGGCCACCCGGCCGACCGCGGCGTCCTCCAGAGTCCCGAACGCGACGACGCCGTCGACGACTGCGGTGAGCACGTCCACTGGCACCTGCCGGGGATGCAGGCGCAACCACGCCTCGTCCGGCCGGGGCGTCACCGCCACCGAAGCGCCGACGGCGCCATCAGTCAATTGCCTTGACATGACCACGTTTTCGCCGTCGGTCGGCTGATCGGGCAGGAGGCGGAAGAGCCGGTCCGGCACGGCAAGCAGTGCCCGAGCTCCGCGGGCGGCGTACCAGTTGGCGATCTCGTCGAGATGCTCGCCAGGTGTGGGCAGCAGCGGCACCGCCGAGTTCGCCCGCCTGGTGACGCCGTGGCCGAACCGCAGCAGCCAGCCGTCGAGCCACTCGTGCTCGACCCCGGGCCAGCCCAGTGCCGCGGCGTGCTCGAGGTTGCGGATGTCGCGATTGCGCACCGGCGCGGCGGACAGCGGCCTGATCGACACCACGTCGGCCGTCGAGACGGTCACCACGTCGCCGGCCTTGGTCTCGACCAGAAGCGTCGGTCCGACCTCACGCAGATGCCCGACGACGTCGCTCATCGGCGGCACCGAACCCGCAGGCAGGCGGTAGCGCAGGCTGACCCTGGTGCCGACCTCGGGAAGCTCAGGCATGACGCGCCGAGTGCACGCTTCTTGTACACGAATCGCGAATGCGGCCGTCAACAAGCGTGCAGTCGGCGGGCTGGAACATCAGTGCCCGAACGGGTCGGGATCCTCGCCAGGCGTCCACGACAGCCCTGGCACACCCCAGCCGTTGGACTTCACCGCCCGCTTCGCCGCACGGGCATGCCTGCCGATCAACTTGTCGACGTAGAGGAACCCGTCGAGGTGTCCGGTCTCGTGCTGCAGCATCCGGGCAAACAGGCCGTTGCCCTCCAGCGTGATGGGCGTCCCGTCGGCGTCGAGTCCCGTCACGCGCGCCCAGCTGGCCCGGCCGGTCGGGAACGACTCGCCGGGAACCGACAGACAACCCTCGTCGTCGTTGTCGGGATCGGGCATCGTCTCCGGCACCTCGGAGGTCTCGAGCACCGGGTTGACGATCACGCCACGACGGCGGGTCGCGCGACCGCGCTCGTCGGCGCAGTCGTAGACGAACACGCGCTTGGAGACCCCGATCTGGTTGGCGGCCAACCCGACACCGTTGGCTTCGTCCATCGTGTCGTATAGATCTTCGATGAGATTCGCCAGCTCTGCGGGCAGCGATCCGTCGTCACCGACGGGGATGGGACTGGTCGCAGTGTGCAGGACGGGATCTCCCACGATGCGGATGGGTACGACGGCCATGCGGAGAAGATTAGTGGGCGAGCTCTCGGCTGCCGACTCGCGGGCAAGGGTCACGGCTCGAACGGGTCTGCCGTGGTTGAATGTGGGCCGTCACCACCGGAATGTCTTGAGTGTTTGGAAGGGTCCACAGAGCAAATGGACGGCGCCATTGCGCGGACTGAAAAGTCCGGGGACGACGAGGCTCTCGCCGACGGCCTGAACCGCCGCGAACACGACATCCTTGCGTTCGAACGGCAGTGGTGGAAGTACGCGGGTTCCAAGGAAGACGCGATCAAAGAACTCTTCTCCATGTCGGCGACGCGCTACTACCAGGTGCTCAACGCACTGGTCGACCGTCCCGAAGCCCTCGCTGTCGATCCCATGCTGGTGAAGCGACTCCGACGCGTGCGGGCCAGTCGCCAAAAGGCCCGGGCCGCGCGCCGCCTCGGCTTCGACGTGACGTGATCGGTACCTAACGGTTTTCGCCCTTCGGGGGCGGCTCGATACAGTGAGTGCGATGAATCAACGAGACTCCTCCGGGTTGCCGCTGCGCGCCATGGTCATGGTGCTGCTGTTTCTCGGTGTCGTGTTTCTGTTGGTTGGCTTCCAAGCCCTCGGCTCCGGCGACGACGACGACGCCAGCTCGTCGGCTGCCACCACCACCGTGACCACCAGCGCGGCTCCGGCGTCGGAGACCTCCGAACCGGCCGCCGCCAAGCCCGACGTCCGGGTGTTCAACACCTCCGAGATCGCCGGCCTGGCCGATCAGACCGCCACTCGACTGCGCGACGCGGAGTGGAACGTCACCGAAACCGGGAACCTCACCCTGGAGGGTGTCACCGCGACGACCGTGTACTTCGGCGAGGCGCCGGGGGAGAAGGAAGCCGCCGACGAGATCGGCGCGCTGCTCGGCGCGGCCGTTGAACCCAGGACACCCGCGGTCGCAGAACAACCGCCCGGCGTGATCGTGGCAGTCACCGGTTAGGCTTTCGGGCATGCCGATCTCTGCCTCGCTTCGCCTTCTTGCCGCCGCGGCACTCATCGTTCCCATCGCGGCCGCATGCGCCCCCAATGAGCCGGTCGCCACGCAGCCTGGAACCACTCCGCCGGTGTGGACCGGTTCGCCGCCCCCGGCTGGCCAGGAGGGCGAGGGTGCAGAGGGCACCACGACCGCGACCGGCGAGACGCTGACCGCCGATCTGAAGACCGCCGACGGCACGTCGGTCGCAACCGCGGAGTTCGTGTTCTCCGGCGGGTACGCCACGGTCACCGTCAAGACCACCGCGTCGGGCCAGCTGACGCCCGGCTTCCACGGCATGCACATCCACTCGGTGGGCAAGTGCGAGCCGGCCTCGGTCGCCCCGACCGGCGGCGCGCCCGCCGACTTCAACTCCGCGGGTGCGCACTTCCAGGTTGGCGGCCACTCCGGGCATCCGGCCAGCGGCGATCTCTCGTCGCTGCAGGTGCGCGCCGACGGCTCGGCGATGTCGGTCACCACCACCGACGCCTTCACCGCGGCCGATCTGGAGGCCGGCACCAAGACGGCCATCATCATCCACGAGAAGGCCGACAACTTCGCCAACATCCCGCCGGAGCGCTACCAGCAGGTCAACGGCACGCCCGGCCCCGACGAGACGACGATGGCCACCGGCGACGCCGGTAAGCGGGTGGCGTGCGGTGTCATTTCCCCCGAGTGAGTCGACGGTAGGTCCGAGGCCTCAACGGATCGACTTCAAGGGGTCGGCCCGGCCGACCATCGGGGTCGAGTGGGAGTTCGCGCTCGTCGACCCCGAGACGCGTGAGCTGAGCAACGAAGCGGCCGCGGTGATCGCCGAAATCGGCGAGAGTCCGCACGTGCACAAGGAATTGCTGCGCAACACCGTGGAAGTCGTCACGGGAATCTGTGACAACTCGGCCGAGGCGATGGACGATCTGCGGGCGACCCTCGCGCCGGCCCGCCGGATCGTGCGGGCCCGCGGGATGGAGCTGTTCTGCGCGGGCACCCATCCATTCGCCAAGTGGTCGGCCGAGCAGTTGACCGACGCGCCGCGCTACGCCGAGCTGATCAAGCGCACCCAGTGGTGGGGCAGGCAGATGCTGATCTGGGGCGTGCACGTGCACGTCGGGGTTTCCTCGGCGCACAAGGTCATGCCGATCATCACGTCGCTGCTGAACCACTACCCGCACCTGCTGGCGCTGTCGGCCTCGTCGCCGTACTGGGACGGTGGCGACACCGGGTACGCCAGCAACCGGGCGATGATGTTCCAGCAGTTGCCGACCGCGGGCCTGCCCTTCCACTTCCAGGAGTGGTCGCAGTTCGAGCAGTTCGTTCATGATCAGAAGAAGACCGGCATCATCGATCACATGAACGAAATCCGTTGGGACATACGGCCTTCGCCTCATCTGGGCACCATCGAGGTGCGCATCTTCGACGGAATCTCCAACATCGCCGAACTCGGTGCGTTGGTGGCGTTGACCCACTGCTTGATCGTCGACCTGGACCGCCGCCTCGACGCGGGCGAACACCTGCCGACGATGCCGCCGTGGCACGTGCAGGAGAACAAGTGGCGGGCCGCGCGGTACGGCCTCGACGCGGTCATCATTCTCGACGAGGACAGCAACGAACGTCTGGTCACCGAGGATCTCGACGACCTGCTGAACCGGCTCGAACCGGTCGCCAGGTCGCTGGGGTGCGCCGACGAGTTGGCGCAGGTGTCCAGCATTTACCAGACGGGCGCGTCGTATCAGCGCCAGCGACAGGTCGCCGATGACAACGACGGCAATCTGAAGGCCGTCGTCGACGCGCTCATCGCCGAGCTGGTTCTGTAGGTTCGCGGGCGGGTA
The DNA here is from genome assembly GCA_006864685.1 of Mycolicibacterium hodleri. GTDB lineage: Bacteria > Actinomycetota > Actinomycetes > Mycobacteriales > Mycobacteriaceae > Mycobacterium > Mycobacterium hodleri_B. The sequence goes on from VIFX01000004.1 coordinate 67,571, forward strand.
ACCGACACCTGTGCCGATCAGCCCGATGTTCCCGCTGGAGTCCGTGCGCCTACCGGGTGAAGACCTGCCGCTTCGAATCTTCGAGCCCCGCTATGGCGCGCTGGTCCGCGAATGCCTGGACGGTGCGCGCGAGTTCGGCGTCGTCCTGATCGCCGCGGGGCGTGAGGTCGGCGGCGAGGACGCCCGATGCGACGTGGGCTCGATGGCGCACATCGTGGACTACCAGGACCTCGGTGAGGGCCGCTACCTCTTGGCATGCGAGATGCGCCAGCGGATCCGCGTGACGTCGTGGCTCGACGACGACCCGTACCCGCGCGCCGACGTCGAGGTGTGGCCCGACGAGCCGGGCCCGACGATTACCGGTGACGACATCGCCGTGGTGGAGGACCGCCTGATGGCGATCTTCGAACGGGTTGCCGCCGCGCAGGAGGCGACGCTTCCGTCGCGTTCCGAGCTGCTCGGCGAGCCGGAGCCCGGAGACGACGCCGGAAAGCGGTTGTACGCGTTGTCGTCCCGCGTACCGATGGGCCAAGCCGACCGGTACGCGGTGCTCGCGGCGCCCTCTGCAGCCAAGCGGTTGGACGCGTTGCGGGACGCCGTCGAGACCGTCGCCGCGATGATCGAGTTTCAGCTCGCCGACGGTGGGGCGCCGGACTAGCCTGCCGACAGACCGGAGGGCGCGGTCGTATCCCGGGCCTGCCCGACGGCCCGGATGCACTCACGCCACCTGGTCGGCGGGCGGTGCCGGTCCACCAGGTTGATCGGGATCGTCGTTGTGCCACAGCGCTTCTGCATCGTCTGTCGGATGTAGCAGCCGCTCGGGGCGATGGTAGTGGTTGATCCGCGCCTGACCGGTGTCCAGCTGCGGCGGCGGCGCCCACTCGACGTCGCCACTGGCGTTGACGGTGGTGGTCCAGCCACCCTTGGCGTCGACCAGGCGGTTGTCGGGCCCGCAGGCCAGGGCCAGATCGTCGACGTTGGTGAGTCCACCGGCAGCCCAGTCGCGCCGGGCGTGATGGATCTGCGAGCCATACGCTCCGACCGTGCAGCACGGTTTGGTGCAGCCGCCGTCGCGGGCGATCAGCATGATCCGCTGCGCCGCTGACGCCACCCGGCGGGTGCGGAACAGATCCAGGGCCGATCCGGTGGCGCCGTCGAACACCGCCAGGTAGTGGTTGGCATGGCCGGCGAGCCGGACGACGTCGCGGATCGGCACGACCGTGCCACCGCCCGTCACCCCCACCCCGGCGCGGGACTCCAGGTCTTGCAACGTCGTTCGGATGATCACCGACACCGGCAGCCCGTTGAGCCGACCGAGATTGCCGCTCATCAAGGCGATGCGGCCGACGACGAGCGTCGCGTCGTGCTGACGCTGGGCGAGGCTGCGGTGGTCGTTGTCGATCTGCTCCTGTGACGGTGTCCCGGAGGTGCAGGGTTCGGCATCGGCGGGATTGCACATCCCTGGTGCGGCGTACTTCGCGAAGATCACCTCCCAGACGGCCCATGCCTCGGGGGTGAGGTTGGCGGAGATCGGCGTCATTCCGTCGTGGCGCTGTTTACCCTTCGACATCCCGCGCTTGCGGTCGCGCTCGGTCTCGTCGGGTGGGGGACCGTCCTGGTCTAGCAGGAACAGTGTCAGATCGGCGGAGTCCTTCAGTTCCTTGGGGCCGACACTGGTTGCCGTACGGACCAGGTCCACTTCGATCTGCCCGCGGGTGATCGGGTCGACGAAGCCCGGCATGCGCGCCATCGCCTTGCGGATCACCTCGACGTGCTCGTCGTTGAGAAGTCCCAGCGCCTGCCCCTTGGCGGTCGCGGGGAGCACCGGCTCAAGCGGCTCGCCACTCAGTGCGCCCCGTGGTCCAAGCAGTGCCGCGTCGGTCAGTCGACGGCCGGCCTCGGCGCTCGAGATGCGCCACCGGATCCTGAGCACGTCCCGCCAGGACTTGGCGCCGAGTTCCTTCGCCGTGGTCTCCAGCTGGAGCCGGGCCAGCAATCGGTGCGATTGGGTGGGCAGCTGGCAGGTCAGCGTCTCGAGCTCGTCGAGCGTCTCCAACAGTTCTTGTCGGGTGAGCAGGTCGACGTCGCAGGCCGCCAGCGCGTCGTGGGCGACGCGCAACGCCGCCAACGCCTCTCGCACTGCCGCCCCGGACATGAATCGAACATACATTCGACCACCGACACGTCGTCAGTCCTCGGTGCGCTCCGCCATGTCGTCCTTGGTCAGCAGGTCGTCACGGAAGCTCTGCTCCCGGTACGCGAGTTGCCCAACCCGGTTGGCAACCACCGGCGCGGTGATGAGGGTGAAGAGCCCCGCCAGGATCAACATCCCGACGTCCGGATGGCCACGCAGCCGCAGGGCTGCACCCATGAGCACCAGCAAGAGCCCGAGGACCTGCGGCTTGGTGGCGGCGTGCATACGCGACAGGGTGTCGGGGAACCGCACCACGCCGATCGCCGCAGTCAAGGCCAACGTCGAACCGGCCAGTACCAGCACACCGGCCAGTACGTCGAGGATGCCGCTCATTGGGGCTCCCCGTCCGCCCGGTCGGTGTCTCGAACGCGGAAGCGGGCGACGCTGACCGAGCCAACGAAGCTGATCAACGCCAGCGCCGTCAGGCTGTAGGTCACGGTGGTGTCCAGGCTGTAGGCCGCCCACGTGCCGATCGAGCACATCGTGACCGCGACGAAGGTGTCGAGCGCGACGAGGCGGTCCAGGGTTCCAGGGCCGGCGAGCAGTCGGAACATGGTGATGGCGATGGCGGCGATCAGCATCACCGCCGAGATGGTCCACACGGTATTCATGCGGGATCCTCCCTCTCCGCGCTCGGCCGCCAGTCGACGTCCTTCTCGAAAGCCGCGATCATCAGGCGCTCGATGTCGGCGACCTGACGGTAGAAGCGCGCGACGGCCTTGTCGGTTCCCGCGTCGATCACGTGCACGTAGATCAAGCGACGCGTCTGGTCGATCTCCAGCACGATGCCACCGGGGATGAGGTTGAGCACGCTCACCGTCAACGCCAGCACCAGGTCGGACTTGATCGCCACGTGCGCGCGCAGCACGGCGCTGTGCGGTGGCGGCCCCGGCTTGATCGCGAGCCAGGCCACCTGAACCGACGACAGCACCAGGTAATAGGCGATCAGCACGACCAACCGGACCAGTGACAGTGGATGCAGCTTGCCCTCGACGGGCACCTGCGGCAGCGGCAACAGCAGCGTGATCACCAATGCCACGGCAACGCCACCCAGCACGTTGGCCGCAGACACGTTGCCCCACAACAGGACCCACACCAGCGTCAGCCAGCACACCACCCAGGCCCGCAGCAGTACGGTTCGCGTCATGGCCGCAACACCGCCGATACGTACTGACCACGGTCGACCACCTCGGCCGCCGCCCGCTCGCTGAAGGCGAAGATCGGACCGGCGAACACCGTCAGCGCCAAGCCGACGGCGATGAGCGCCGCGGTCGGCACCAGCATGCCGACCGGCATGCGTCCGACGTCGTCACGATCGGCGTGGGCGATGTCCGCCTCGGAGTCGTCGATCAAGGACGACGGCGACGCGTCGGCCAGATCGCCCTCTGGGGCGTCGGCGCGGGCGCGCCAGAACGCCTTCGTCCACACCCTTGCCATCACGTAGAGCGTCAGCAGGCTCGTCACGACGCTGCCCCCCACCAGGATCCACGCGAGCACCGAGGCGTCCTGGGTGCCGGCCTCGAGCAGGGCGACCTTGCCGATGAAGCCCGAGAACGGCGGGATGCCACCAAGGTTGAGCGCAGGTATGAAGAACACCAGGGCCAGCAGTGGGCTGGCTGCCGCCAAGCCGCCGAGACGCTGCAGCGTCGACGCCCCCGCCTGCCGCTCGATCAGGCCGACGACGAGGAACAGCGTCGTCTGCACGACGATGTGGTGCGCGACGTAGTAGATCGCACCGGACATGCCGAGCGCACTGCCCAGCGCGATGCCGAACACCATGTACCCGATGTGGCTGACCAACGTGAACGACAGCAGACGCTTGATGTCGCTCTGGGCGATCGCGCCGAAGATGCCGACCAGCATCGTCACCAACGCCGCGACCATCAGCACGTTGTCGAGCGCGCCGCCGGGGAACAGCAGCGAGTGCGCCCGGATGATCGCGTAGACGCCGACCTTCGTCAGCAAGCCCGCGAAGACGGCGGTGACCGGCGCGGGCGCGGTGGGGTAGGAGTCGGGGAGCCAGGTCGACAACGGGAACACCGCGGCCTTGATGCCGAACGCGACCATGATGACGGCGAACATCGCGTTGCGGGTGCCGGATGGGACGTCCTCCAGTCGCAGCGACAGCTCGGCCATGTTCAGGGTGCCGGTCGCCGCGTAGATCATGGCGAGGCCGATCAGGAAGATCAGCGACGACACCATCGACACCATTACGTAGGCGATGCCGGCCCTGACCCTGTCGGTACTGGCGCCGATGGTCAGCAGCACGAAGCTCGCCGACAACAGCACCTCGAAGCCGACGAACAGGTTGAACAGGTCACCGGCGAGGAACGCCGTGCACACGCCCGCGGACAGCACCAGATAGGTCGGCAGGAAGATCGACACCGGTTGCCGCTCGTCGCCGTCGCGGATGCCCTGGCCGATGGCGTAGAACACGACGGCAAGCAGCACGATGGCCGAGACCAGCAGCATCAACGACGAGAGCCGGTCCACCACCAGGGTGATGCCCAGCGGTCCCATGCCCGGCACCGACTGACCCCACCCCCCGACGTGGAGCGCGATGGTGCCGTCCCGGTCGGCCAGGTAGACCAGCGCCGCGCAGACGGCGACGACCGCGGACAACGCCGCCACCGCGATGGAGCGCTGCAGCCGTGGCGTGCGGCCCGCGAACAGCGTGACCGCCGCGGCGAGGGTGGGGATCAGGACGGGAAGCGGGGTGAGCACCGCGGACAAACTCATCGGGAGCCCTCGTGTCCGGGCAACGCGTCCAGTTCGTCGGGCGCGTCGGTGTCGCGGTGCGGGTCGTGGGTGACGAGGTCTTCGTCGATGGCGACGGCCGACTTGTCGGACAGCTCGGAAACTCTGGTGTCCTCTGGATCGTTGGCGACGTCCTCGTCGCGCGAGAGCCGATATGAGCGGTAGGTCAGGGCCAGGACGAACGCGGCGATGCCCATCGTGATGACGATGGCGGTCAGGATCATGCCCTGCGCCAGCGGATCGGCGGTGGCGGTCTGACCGTCGGAGACTCTGCCGCGGATGGGCGGATTACCTGCCGGCCCACCGACGGTCAGGATCAGGATGTTCACGGCGTTGCCGACGAGCAGCAGCCCCAACAGCATTCGCGTGAGGTTGCGCTCGAGCAGGAGGTACACCCCTGCCGTGGTGAGCCCACCGATGAGGATCAGCGGCACGATGGCGGTCATCGGCGGGCCGCCTGATTCTGCTGCGCCATCTCCACGTCGACGCGCGCGCCGAGGCTACGCAGGACGTCCAGAACCAGGCCGACGACGATCAGATACACCCCAAGGTCGAAGAACAGTGCCGTCACGAGCTTGATGTGGCCGAGCACGGGGACGTCGAATTCGAAGACCGCAGAAGACAACACCGGCGCGCCCAAGAACAGCGACGTGACGGCCGTACCCGCCGACAGGGCCAAGCCCACTCCGAGCACCTTGCCCGCGTCGACGGGGAGTGCCTCGCCGAGCTCGAATCGACCACCGGCCAGATAGCGCAGCACCAGCGCCAAGCCGGCAGTCAACCCGCCGGCGAAACCGCCGCCGGGGGTGTTGTGGCCTGCGAAGAAGAAGTAGAACGACAGCACCATGATGAGCGGGAAGATGATTCGCGTCGCCACCTCGAGCACCAGCGACCGGTACCGAGGGTCGCGGAGCTCGCTGCCGCGCAGCCAGGTGATGTCGCCGACGGCAGGGCTGGTCGGCAGCACCGGGATGCGGCCGATGTCGGGCTGGCCAGCATCTCGAAGGTCCCTCGGCACCCGTGGCGCACTACCAAATCGCCTGTTGCGGAACACCATTGACGCCACACCGGTTGCCGCTACCAGGAGTACCGAGATCTCGCCCATGGTGTCCCAGGCGCGGATGTCGACCAGCAGCACGTTGACGGTGTTGGAGCCCTGGCCGCGGTAGTAGGCGGCGTCGGGAAGGAGGTCGGCGATCGGCCGGGTGGTGCGCGCCGCCATCGCGAACACGGCGAGCGTGCTCACCGTGGCGCCGACCGCGAGTGACAGCGCCAGGCGTGGCAACCGATGCCGGTTGATGTTGCCCTGGTCGGCTTCGGCGGGAAGCGTCCGCAGCACCAGGACGAAGATCACCAACGTCAACGTCTCGACCAGGAACTGCGTCAGGGCGAGGTCGGGTGCGCCGTGGAAGACGAAGATCGCGCCGCAGCCGTAACCCGTCACGCCGACGACCAGCACGGCGGCGAGCCGGTTGCGCAACACCGTCGCGCTGATCGCCGCCGCCAGGATGATCAGGGCGACGACCGCCTGCAGCGGCGAGTCCCACAACTTCAGTTCCGGACGATTTCGCGCGCCGAGCACCAGCATGACGGTCGGCAGCAGCACCAGCGTCGACAGGATGACGGCCTGGGTGGCGGGGATCGAGCCGCGCTGGGTGAGCGCGGTGAGCCGGACCGCGAAGACGTCGGTGCCGCGGATCACCGAGTCGTAGATGCGGTCGGCGTTGCCGAGCGGCAGGTATCCCAACCGTGCGCGCCGCAACCGGTTCCTGGCGAAGAACGCGACGACGCCCGCGGCCAGTACCAGGATCGACAGCAGCAGTGGCACATTCACGCCGTGCCACAGTGCGAGGTGGTAGTCGCCGCCGCCGGGCAGCGTGCCCGAGTAGTCGTCGAGCACGTCGTCGAGCCCGCTCGGCCAGACGCCGAACACCAGCCCCGCCAGCGCCAGGATCGCCGGCGGTACGAGGAATGTGATTGGCGGATGGTGCATTTCGGTGACGCGCTGACTTGGCTCGGTCCGACCCTTGCGGGCGAACGCGCCGTAGATGAAGCGCAGGCTGTAAATGGTGGTGAACACCGACCCGAACACCACGCCGCCAACGACCCAGTAGGCGGTGGAGCCCAGCGCCGCACTCTCGGCCAACGTCGCGAGGTCGGCTTCCTTGGCGACGAACCCAAGGAACGGGGGCAGCGCGGCCATGCTCGCCGTCGCGCAGACGGCCACGATCAGCAGCGGCCGATGGCGATCGCCGAGCCAGGCCAGGCGGCGGATGTCGCGCGTACCGGTGGCGTGGTCGATGATCCCGACGACCATGAACAGGGCCGCCTTGAACATCGCGTGAGCACAGAGCATGGCGAGGCCGGCGAGCATCACGTCGCGACCGCCGACGCCCACCATCAGGGTGATGAGCCCGAGCTGGCTGACGGTGCCGAACGCGAGGATCAGCTTCAGGTCGTACTCCCGCACGGCCCGCCAGCCGGCGAGCAGCATGGTCCCAAGGCCGAGCGTCACGATGATCGGCCGCCAGGCGGGTGAGTCGGCGAAGCCGGGGGCCAGGCGCGCGACGAGGTAGACGCCCGCCTTCACCATGGCCGCGGCGTGCAGATACGCGCTGACCGGTGTCGGAGCGGCCATGGCGCCGGGCAACCAGAAGTGGAACGGCACCAGGGCGGACTTCGACACCGCGCCGATCAGGACCAGGACGACGGCGACGCTCGCGATCAGGCCGGTGGGCGGCGCCTCGACCAGTTCGGAGAGCCGGTAGGTGCCCGAAAGCTCGCCGAGCATGATGATGCCGACCAGCATGGCCAAGCCGCCGGCGGTGGTGACCAGCAAGGCCTGCGTGGCGGCCCGTCGACTGGTGGCGCGTTCGGCGTAGTGACCGACCAGCAGGAACGACAACACCGTCGTCAGCTCCCAGAACAGGTACAGCATCAGCATGTTGTCGCTGATGACGAGCCCGAACATGGCGCCCGAGAACGCGACGAGTTCGGCGGCGAAGCTGGGCAGCCTGCGTTCGGTGTGACCGTCGTGGTGGTGGAAGTACTCGGCGCAGTAGAAGAGAACCAGCGCGCCGACGGCGAGGACGAGCACGCTCATGATCGCGGCCAGCGCGTCGAAGCGGAACGTGATGTCCATCGACAGCTCGGGCACCCACTGGACGTGGACCGTCTGCTCGCCGCGGCCCGGCCAATTCATCGCCACCCACGGCAGTGACCCGAGCGGCACCAGCGCCAGACCGTAGAAGGCGTGTCGTCCCCAACGCTGCACGAGAACGGGCGCCACGAGGGCGGCCACCGCGTGGGCGTAGAGAATGGCGAGCATGGCACTCCGGTTCTGGCGAGCGCCAACGAGCGCATCCGCCAAGTGGGGTGTCAGCCGTCTAAGGCTATGTCTTCGCCTAGTTTACGTGGGCGGTCATCCCGCTCGACCCGGTGTTCGCGTGCAGTGACCGCGGGCGGACGTGCTAAGCGAATGGTCGCGTAACCCGTCTGATGGAAACCTCGATTGATCGTGCAAAAGTTCAACGCCCGACCGACGTGGTGATCATGCTGAGAACAGCAGGAATACCGCTCTGTCGGGACGAGGCATGGTCATGACCGTAGACGAAGGCAAGCTGAACGACTTCCTCGGCAAGGCGGTGGGTGATCTCGGCGCGGCGATGAGCGCGACCCTGATCCTCGTCGGCGACCGCCTCGGCTTGTACCGCGAGCTGGCAAAGGGCGGGCTGACTCCGGCCGAGCTTGCGGAGCGCACCGGCACCAACGAGCGCTACGTCCGAGAGTGGCTCGGCAACCAGGGCGCCGGCGGATACGTGCAGTTCGACGCCTCATCCGGGCAGTGGTCGCTGAGCCCCGAGCAGGCGCTCTGCCTGACCGACCCGGACGGTCCGGTCGACATGCCCGGCGCCTACAACATCGTCGAAGCGACATTCCACGCACTCGGGCACACGCTCGAGAACTTCACGTCCGGAAGCGGCATGGAGTGGGGCGAGCACCATCCCTGCCTGTTCGAGGGGACCGAGCGGTTCTTCCGGGCCGGCTACAACGCCTACCTGATCGAATCGTGGCTACCTGCGCTGGACGGCGTCGTCGACAAGTTGCAGACCGGCGCGAAGGTGGCCGACGTCGGCTGCGGCCACGGTGCCAGCACCATTTTGATGGCGAAGACCTACCCCAACTCGGAGTTCATCGGCTACGACTACCACGCGGAGTCGGTCCGCGTCGCCACCGAGAAGGCCGCGGCGGCGGGGGCTGCCAACGCTCGTTTCGAGGTCGCGGACGCGAGCAGCTACGAGGGCGACGGGTTCGACCTGATCGCGTTCTTCGACTGCCTTCACGACATGGGTGATCCGACCGGCGTGTCCAGGCACGCCCGCCAAGCGATCAAGGACGACGGCACGGCGATGATCGTGGAACCCTTCGCGAACGATCAGGTGCAGGACAACCTGAACCCGGTGGGCCGGGTGCTGTACGGCGCGTCGACGCAGATCTGCGTTCCCGTTTCGCTCGCCCGTAACGGGCCCGCGCTCGGTGCTCAGGCAGGTGAGGCGCGGCTGCGGAGCGTCGTCGTCGACGGAGGCGGCTTCACGCGGTTCCGCAGGGCTGCCGAGACGCCGTTCAACCTCGTGCTCGAGGCCCGGCCCTGAGTTGGACGTCGAGATGGGAGGCGGTTCAATGGGGCCATGGGACAGGACGGCAAGGTGGCCAGCGCGACCCTCGAGATCGCCGCACCGGCCGACCGGATCTTCGAGCTCATCGCAGACCCGGCCGAGCAACCGAGCTGGGACGGCAACGACAACCTCGCCGAGGCGGCCACGGGCCAACGCGTGCGCGGTGTCGGGGACGTCTTCCTGACGACCATCAGCCAGGGCGGGGTTCGGGAGAACCACGTCGTGGAGTTCGAGGAGGGGCGCCTCATCGCCTGGCGGCCCTCTGAGCAGGGCTCGCCACCACCCGGGCATCTCTGGCGGTGGGAGCTGACACCAGTCGACGACGCGCACACCCGCGTCACCCACACCTACGACTGGACGCAGCTGACCGACGAAAACCGGATGGTGCGTGCCCGCGCCACCGGCGAGGACGCGCTGATGTCCTCGCTGAGGGGTCTCGCCGATGCCGCCGAACGCGCCTGAGGTCAGCGCTTCTCGGCGAATGCGCGGAGCGCGTCGACCTGCGCCGGATCCAGTGACGGCCGCACGGTCGCCCTGGCCTTCGCGACGTCGGCGGCGGTGACGTCCGCGGTGTCGATCGAGCGCCGCATCGCCGTCAGGGCCGACTCCCTGAGCAGCGCAACGCAATCGGCGGCGCTGTAGCCGTCGAGGCTGTCGGCGAGTTCGTCGAGATTTACGTCGGCGCTCAGCGGGATGTTCTTCCCCGCGGTGCGCAGAATCGCGCGGCGCGCGTCGGCGTCGGGTGGTTCGACGAACACCGACTTCTCCAGCCGTCCCGGCCGCAGCAGGGCCGGGTCGATGAGGTCGGGTCGGTTGGTCGCACCGAGGACGACGACGTCGCGCAGCGGGTTGATGCCGTCGAGTTCGGTCAGCAGCGCGGCCACCACGCGATCGGTGACGCCGGAGTCGAAGCTCTGCCCGCGCCGTGGTGCGAGGGCGTCGATCTCGTCGAGGAACACCAGCGACGGTGCGGAATCCCTTGCGCGGCGGAACAACTCACGCACCGCCTTCTCCGAGGAGCCCACCCACTTGTCCATCAGTTCGGCGCCCTTGACGGCGTGCACCGACAGTCGCCCGCTACTGGCCAGCGCCCGGACGACGAACGTCTTTCCGCAGCCCGGCGGACCGTAGAGCAGGACGCCGCGCGGCGGTTGGACGCCGAGCCGTTCGAAGGTGTCGGGATGCTGAAGGGGCCACAGCACCGCCTCGGTGAGCGCCTGCTTTGTCTCGACCATGTCGCCAACGTCGTCGAGCGTGATCGACCCGACTGCGACCTCTTCGGTGGCCGACCGCGACAGCGGGCGGATCACCGACAGCGCGCCGGTCAGGTCGTCCTGCGTCAAGGCCGGTGTCTGACCGTCCGAACTGGCACGGCCTGCGGCCCGCAGGGCGGCCTCCCGAACCACCGCGGCAAGATCGGCGACGACGAAACCCGGTGTGCGATCGCCGATTTCGTCCAGGGCAAGATCCTTGGCGGGTACGCCGCGCAGCAGAACCTCGAGAAGCGCCTTGCGCGTCGCCCCGTCGGGGAGGCTCAGCCCCAGCTCGCGGTCACACAGATCGGGTGCCCGCAGCCTGGGATCGATCGCATCGGGCACCGCGGACGTCGCGACGAACGCCACCCCTGGCGTGTCCACCGCGGTCCGCAATTCGGTGAGGATCAGGGTCGCGACGGGTTCAGCCGAACCAGGCAACAGGGCGTCGACGTCGGTGATGAGCAGAACGCCTCCGCCGTCGCGAAGGGTGGCAACCGCCGACGCCACCCTGGCCAGTCGGTCCTCGGCGCGCAACGAGCCCACCTCGGGGCCGTCGAGTTCGACGAGGCGTCGCTCCGCGCACACCGCGCGAACCAGCGTGGACTTGCCGACGCCCGCGGGACCGGAGACCAGAACGCCGAGACGGGGTTTCGCGCCGAGGGTTTCGAGGAGCTCGGGCTGGTCGAGGGCGAGCTTCAACCACTCCGCCAGGCGGCCCGCCTGAGTGTGGGCGCCGCGGAGGTCGTCGAACGACACCGGGGGTCCGGCGGACTGCTGCGGGCGGGGCTCGGAGATCGTGTGCGCACCGGAGCCAGCGTCGGAAAGCGCAGTGCCGTCACCCCAGGCCACCACTGAATTTGGCTGCACGCTCACCGGACCGGCGGGATCGACGCCCGTCACCGTCAGCAGCTCCGAGGTCCAGGTGATGCCCACCGACGACGTCAATGCGGACGACGCCTGCGACGTCGACGTGCCGGGGCCGAGGTCACGCGGCAGCAGCGACACCGTGTCGCCGACCGTCATCACCTTGCCGAGCAACGCCAGCCGCAGGGTGGCCGACGAGATGGACTGGGTGGCCAGCTTGGAGCCGCTGACGGTCACCGACCGGGCGCCGTACACCGTCGCGGGTGCGACCAACACGATGGTGTTCTCGCGGAGCCCGGCGTTGGACAGCGTGACGTCGTCGAGCAAGGCGGTGCCCGCGGGCGTGTCGGGACCCGCGACACCGGCGACGGCGGAGGTGGTGCGCGAACCGGTCAGCGTCACCGCGTCCCACTCCCGGATGCCCAGCGCGGCCAGCGCCTCGGGATGGAGCCGCACGACCCCGCGCCGGGAGTCCGTCGCCGAGGTGTTGAGCCTGGCCGTCAGGGGAAGCCGACCCCGCGGCGGTTCGTCGAACGCGTCGGTCACGAGATCGGTCACGCCTAATCCCGGGAACCGGGCTTGCGCAGCCCGAGGCGAGCCACCGAGCGCCGGTTGGGCGCCGCCCGCCGCGCCGCGCGGCGTACCGCCCGGCGCTGTCGGGGTTTGGCGTCCCAGGCCTCGGGGCGCGCCGCCACCCAGCGCTGGCTGCGGATGGTGAACGGCATCATGCAGACGTATCCGACGATGATCAGCAACACCAGTACGTACGGGAAGAGCAGCAGTCCGGCAGCGGCGGCCGCCACCAGGATCAGCAGGATCGGCGCGGCGTTCTCGGGCACCGAGATCGCCTTGAGCGCCAGCGTCGGAACGCGGCTCACCAGCAGCGCCGCGTTCGCGGCCAGCCATGCGCAGACGAACCAGTGCGACGTCCACCAGCCGTGCCCGAACTGCATGTAGGCGACCAGCGGGCCGATCGCCCCGACGGCGCCGCAGGGCGCGGGCATGCCGGTGAAGAACTCGCGGGTGTACGCGGGACGGGTGTCGTCGTCGAGCAGCGCGTTGAACCGGGCCAGGCGCAGCACCACGCAGACTGCGTACAGCAGCACGAAGATCCAGCCGAGCTGAGAGTTCGGCAGCAGGGTCAGGTAGACGACCAGCGCCGGTGCCACGCCAAAGTTCACCGCGTCGGCCAGCGAGTCGATCTCGGCGCCCATCCGCGACTGGGCGTTGAGCGCACGGGCGATGCCGCCGTCGATGCCGTCGAGGATGGCGGCGGCCCCGATGAGGGCCAGCGAGATCCACGGCTTCTCGTCGAGGGCGAACTTGATGGACGTCAGCCCCGCGCAGATCGCGAGAACGGTCGTCGCGCTTGGCAGGATGCGTAGACCACGGGCGGGTTGGCCCTTGGGACGGCTCACGAGAGCTCCGCGAGAACCGTTTCGCCGCCAATGGCGCGCTGGCCGAGCTCGACCATCACCCGGGAGTCCTGCGGAAAGTAGGTGTCCAGGCGCGACCCGAAGCGGATCAGCCCGTAGGTCTCACCGAGGCCGACCTTGTCCCCGCCGCTGACCGAACAGACGATGCGGCGGGCGATCAGCCCGGCGATCTGGACGGCCGCCACGTCGACTCCCTCGGGGGTGCGGAACCACACCGTGTTGCACTCGTTGACCTCGCTCGCGCTGTCCTTGTCCGCCGACTGGAACTGGCCGGGCCGGTACTTGACGGTGAGGACGTCGCCTCCGACGGGCGCGCGCTGCACGTGGGCGTCGAAGATCGACAGGAAGATGCTGACCCTGGTCATCGGCACGTCGGGCATGTTGAGCTCGGCGGGCGGGCGGACCTGTTCGATCAAGGTGACGAGTCCGTCGGCGGGGGCGACGACGACGCCGGGCCTGGTCGGCGGCACTCGTGGCGGGTGCCGGAAGAACAGGGCACAGGCCCCGGCAGCAGTCAGGCCCGCATTGCGCAGCCATCGGTGCTTGCGACCGGCGGCGGCGACTCCCAACCCACCTGCGATGAACGGCAGGCCAGCGGAATGGACGGGCGGAACGGTGGAACGGACCAACTCAACGAAACGGGAGAACTCGGACTCGTTGGCGGCATCGGCGGGTCGCGCGGGTCTGGCCATGGGGTTCCGATTCTACGGGTTCAGCTCAGGTCCCAAACCTGCACGGGTGATCCGGCCGCCAGTTCCGTCACGTCCTCGGCGATTTCCAACAGGCAATCCGCCGACGCCAACCAGCGCAGATGATGCGACGCGGGCGGTCCGTAACTGGTGACCGTCCCGCCGTCGTGGTCGACGACCCCGCGGCGAAACTGTCGCCGTCCGCGCGGTGACGTCAGATCCTCGAGCAGCGTCGCCGGACGACGGGGTCGGCCGGGGTGCGGCAGCCCCATCGCCGCGCGAAGGGGGGCGCGGATGAACACCTCGAACGACACCAGGGCGCTGACGGGATTGCCTGGCAGGGTGACGATCGGCGTCCCCCACACGACACCCGAACCCTGCGGCATGCCCGGCTGCATCGCGACCTTCACGAATTCGACCTCGTCGGCGAGGGAGTCCTTGACCACCTCGTAGGCTCCCGCGCTGACCCCGCCGGTGGTGATCACCAGGTCGGCGTCGCCGGCGTTCTTCTGCAGCTCGGCCCTGAACAGGTCGACGTCGTCCTCGGTCGTCGACGACGTCACCACGTCGGCACCGGCGTCGCGCACCGCCGCGGCGAGCATGACGGCGTTGGACTCGTAGATCTGTCCCGGCTGCAGCGGAGTGCCGGGAGCCACCAGCTCCGACCCCGTCGACATCACCAGAACACGTTGCCGTGGAACGACTCTCAACGAGCCGAGGCCAAGGGCGGCGGCGAGCCCCAAGGCGGCGGGGGTGAGCACCTGGCCGGCGTGCAGCACCGTGGTGCCCGGCGTGACGTCCTCGCCTGCGCGTCGCACGTGTTGGCCCGGCACCACACTGGCGCGGATCGACACGGTCTCCGTCGAGCCGTCGGTGGCCTCCACCGGAATGACCGCCGTCGCGCCGGTGGGCAGTGGTGCGCCCGTCATGATCCGGTGCGCGGTGCCGGGTTCCAGGACCAGTGGATCGGTGCGGCCGGCGGGAATGTCTTCTGCCACCGGCAATTTGACCGGGTGCTCTTCGGTGGCGTCGGCGATGTCCTCGGCGACGACGGCGTACCCGTCCATCGCCGAGTTGTCGAAACCGGGAAGTGCAAGTGGCGCAACGACGTCGGCGGCGAGAACGAGGCCGAGCGCGTCACCGATCGCGACGTCGACCGGCGCGCGCGCCGTGATCAGGCCTGCGACTGCCCGCTGGTGCTCGTCGACTGACCTCATAGCGGATAGGTGACGCCGGTGAGTTCTTCGGACACCGTCCACAGCCGTCCCTGGACGTCCTGGTCGTGGGACTGCTTGCTCGACTCGACCCGCTTCGGGTGGCCGCGCAGCTCGCGGATGCCGTCGGGCCCGTAGTACTCGGCGCCCCGCACGCCTGCGTCGGTTGCCGCGCGCAGGGTGGCCAGCGCACCCACCTCCGCGCTGTTGGTGACCAGGCCGGCAAGCGCACTGAAGCCGGGCAGGCTGGAACCGGGCACGTGGCGCATCAGTTCGGTGTTGGAGATGCCGGGGTGCGCCGCCACCGCGATGGTGGCCGCGTCACGCGCGGCCAGCCTGCGGTTGAGCTCGTAGGTGAACATCAGGTTGGCCAGCTTCGACTGGCCGTATGCGGCGACGCGGTTGTACTTGCGCTCCCACTGCAAATCGTCGAAGTGGATGGCGGCCTGGATGGTGTGCGCGATGCTGGCGACCGCGACGACGCGCGAGCCCTCGACGGGCAGCAGGTTCTCCAGCAGCAGGCCGGTAAGAGCGAACGCGCCGAGGTGGTTGGTGCCGAACTGGAGCTCGAAACCGTCCGCGGTCACCTGCTTCGGCGGATACATCACGCCGGCGTTGTTGATCAGCAGGTCGACTCGCGGGTAGGCGCTCTTGAGCTCGTCGGCGGCCGCCCGCACGGACTGCAGCGACCCCACGTCGAGCGACTGCACCGTGACGTCGGCCCGCGGCACCTGTCCCTGGATCCTGGCCGCCGCGGCCTTGCCCTTGTCGACGTCGCGGACCGCCATGACGACGTGCGCGCCACGGGTGGCGAGAACCAGCGCCGTCTCGTAGCCCAGGCCGGTGTTGGAGCCGGTGACGATGGCGACGCGGCCGGTCTGATCGGGTACGTCGGCGGCCGTCCACTTGGTGTTGGCGCTCATGGGCACGACCATACTCAGGGTGATGGTGACACTCGTCGACCCCGCCAACCCACCGAGCCGCAAGGCGCCGATGGTGTGGGCACTGGCCGCGGCGATCCCGTGGGCCGTGCTGTCGGTGGCCCAAGTGGCGTGGCTGGTGTTCGACGCCAGCCGCGGGTGGTGGCACGCGCTCGCGGCCGTCGTCACCGTGTTCGGCATCGTGACCTTCGTGGTGGTCGCGCCGCTGTGGCGATACCGGGTGCACCGCTGGGACGTCTGCATCGACGTGCCGACGCCCGCGGTCTTCACCAGAACCGGCTGGCTGGTGCAGGAACGCCGCATCGCGCCGATCTCCCGGGTCCAGACCGTGGACACTCACCGTGGCCCACTGGACCGCATCTTCGGACTGGCCAACGTCACCGTGACGACCGCGTCGTCGGCGGGGGCGGTGCGCATCGTCGCGCTGGACGTCGACGTCGCCGACCGGATCGTCGCGCAGTTGACCGACGTCGCCGCGATCGGCGACCGGGACGCCACGTGACCTCGCCCGACGTGCAGTGGCGCAGGCTCAGCCCCCGCATGCTGCTGGTCCACCCGGTGCACGAACTGCTGGGGCAACTGCCCCTGCTGATCGGCTCGGTGGTGCTCGGGTCGGCGACGGGCAACCAGATGTGGTCGGTCGCCGTGCTGGTGCTGCTGATCGTGTTCGGCGTGGCGCGCTGGTTCACCACCACCTATCGCATTGACGGCGAGCAGATCCAGCGCCGCGAGGGAGTGTTGCAGCGCACGGTGTCGTCGTTGCCGCGCAACAGGATTCGGTCGGTGTCCACCGACGCCCGGCTGCTGCACCGGCTCCTGGGGTTGACCGTCGTCAAGGTCAGCACCGGCCAGGAGGTCAGGGGTGACGCGGAATTTGCCCTCGACGCCGTTCGGTCGAGCGACGTGCCAGAGCTGCGGGCGATCCTGCTGGCCGACTCGCTGGCGGCGGACTCGCCAGCGGGGCCGCCGCTGGACCGGGTGATCGCCAGGTGGCAGCCGTCGTGGTTGCGCTACAGCCCGTTGAGCTTCACCGGTCTCGCGATGATAGCCGCCGCCATCGGGCTGGTGTATCAGACGGGAGCTGCTGTGGCACTTCAGGATTCGACGCTGGCCCGGGAGGGGGTCGACGCCGCCGAGCGCGTCGGGATCGTCGTCACCGTTGCGGTGGCCGTCGTCGTGGTGCTGGTCCTCTCGGTGGTGCTGTCCGTCGTCCGGTCCCTGGTGACGTTCGGCAATCTGGTGCTGTCACGGCGCGACGACCACGGCGGCGCGGGTGTCCTGCACCTCGAGCACGGCCTCCTGCGGGCCCGCGAGCACACCTTCGACATGCGCAGGCTGCGCGGCGGCACCATTCGGGAACCCCTGCTGGTGCGAATGTTCGGCGGCGCCCGACTGGACGCGGTGATGACCGGGGTCAACGGATCGGGTGAGGCGTCGCTGCTGTTGCCTCCTTGCCCGGCGGCCACGGTTGCGGGCGTGCTGACCGAGCTGATCGGACGACCCGACGTCGTCGGCGGTGACCTGCTCGGGCACGGTCCCGTCGCTACCCGTCGGCGGTGGACGCGAGCGCTGTCCATTCCCGTGCTGCTGGGGGTCGCCATGGCCGGCGCCACGTTCGTCGTCGCGATACCGCCGATCGCATGGGTGGCGTTGGTGGTGGTGACGGTCGTCGCCGCGTTTCTGGCCGCCGATCGTGCGCGTGCGCTTGGTCACCGCAGCGGCGGTGGCTGGTTGGTGGCGAGGGCCGGAAGCCTCGAGCGGCGCCGCGACTGCATCGCCACGGCGGGCATCATCGGCTGGACGGTGCGTCAGACGTACTTTCAGCGGCGCGCGGGCGTTGCGACCTTGGTGGCGGCGACCGCAGCGGGCGTGAAGGGATACCGGGTGCTCGACGTCCCCGCGGAGCTGGCGTGGTCGGTGGCGGCGTCGGCGTCACCATGGCTCTACGACAACGACTGGGCCCGCGATCGACGGGGCCCGAGTTGCGCTGACACGTTTGCCGTTTAACCTCGGCACCATGGCTATCGGTGGAGTGCTGTTCGACATCGATGGCGTCCTGGTGACGTCGTGGAAGCCCATCGAAGGTGCGGCGGACACGCTGCGCGTACTCGCCGACCACCAGATCGCACGGACGTACCTGACCAACACCACCACCAAGACCCGCGCTCAGATCGCCGAACTGTTGACCGAAGCCGGGATGGAGGTCGCCGCGGACGAGGTGATCACCGCGGCGGTGCTGACCGCCAACTACGTCCGAGACCGCTATCCAGGAGCCAAGTGCTTTCTGGTCAACAGCGGCCAGATCGCCGAGGACATGCACGGCGTCGACGTCGTCTACCCCCACCAGGTGACCGGCGCCAACCCGGACACCCCCGACGTCGTCCTGCTCGGCGGCGCCGGATCGGAGTACGACCACGTCACGCTGAGCCGGGTCTACGACTGGATGGCACGGGGAGTCCCGGTCGTGGCGATGCACCGCAGCACGGCGTGGAACACCACCGAGGGGCTGCGCGTCGACACCGGCATGTACCTCATCGGCATGGAGCAGACGTCGGGTCGCAAGGCCACCGCCGTTGGCAAGCCCGCGCCGGAGGGTTTCCTCGCCGCCGCGGGCAGGCTCGGCGTCGACCCGGAGGAGATGTACGTCGTCGGCGACGACCTCAACAACGACGTCCTCGCCGGGCAGGTGGTCGGCATGGCCGGCGTGCTGGTACGCACCGGGAAGTTTCGGCAGGACACGTTGGACCGTTGGGCGGCAGACGAATTCGCCATGCAGCCCAACTACGTCATCGACTCGGTGGCAAACCTTCCCACGCTGCTCGGGCTGTAGTCTCGGCGCTTGCCGAGTCAAGATCATCCATTCGGATGACGTTTCGCTCTCCCCAGACTGGTTGGTTGAACGCAGGCCAACCGGGGGGTGTGGCCTCGAAAAGGGGAGCGGAGCAATGGAAAGACGTGGAGAACACGCGGTGGTCCTCGGCGCGAGCATGGGTGGGCTGCTCGCCGCCCGCGTGCTGAGCGACTTCTACGACCGGGTGACCGTGGTGGAACGCGACGAACTGACCGATCAGGCGGTGCCAAGGCGGGGCGTTCCACAAAGCCGGCAACCCCACGTGCTGCTGTCCCGCTGCGGCGAGATCGCCGAGGAGTTGTTTCCCGGCCTGCTTGGAGAACTCGTCGCCGACGGCGCGCACTGCTGGAACGACGGCGACTTGTCGCGATTCCACGTCTTCTTCGGCGGGCACCTCGTCACGCGCACCGGCTCGATACCCAATCCTGGGGCGCTGATCACTCATCACGCCAGCCGGCCGTTCATCGAATGTCACGTCCGGCGCCGGTTGCGGCGCATCCCGAACGTTTCGATGCTCGACCGTCACGACATCGTCGACCTCACCGCGTCCGACGGTCGGGTCACGGGCGTCCTGCTCCACCGTCACGCCGACCACAGCGCCGTGGTCCTGGACGCGGACCTGACCGTCGACGCGACGGGCCGCGGATCGCGTACGCCCACCGTTCTGCAGCGGCTCGGCTACGGCCGGCCCGAGGAGCAGGAACTGGCCGTCCACGTCACCTATTCCAGTGTGCCGGTGCGCATTCCGGCCGGAACGCTGCGGGAGCACACCTTTGCCCGGTTGTTCGAGCCGGGGCGTCCGCACGGATTCGTGATGTTCCGGGCGGAGGACGAGAGGTGGATCGTCGGTGCGGGCACGTTGGGTTCGGTCGAGCCGCCGACCACCCAGGCCGAGATCGTGGACTTCGGCGCAGACTGGGCGCCCCCGGACGCGCTGGCTGCGGCCCGGGCCGCCGAGTCGCTGGGTGAGGTGTGCAGGCATCGCTTCCCCGCCAACCGATGGCGACGGTACGACCGGATGGAACGTATGCCCGACGGCTTGCTGGTCGTCGGCGACGCGGTGAGCAGCTTCAACCCGATCTACGGGCAGGGCATGACGATCGCGTCAATGGAGGCGCTCGTCTTGCGCGACTGCCTACGGCGCGGCGACGTTGAACTGCCGCGACGCTTTCACCGCGCGTCGGCGAAGAAGATCCGGGTGGCGTGGCAGACGGCCGTCGGCTCGGACCTCGCGTTGCCGGAGATCCCTGGACCGCGAACGATGACGACGCGACTGACCAACGCCTACGTGGGCCGGGTTCTCGCGGCCGCGGAATCGGATCCGTTCGTCGCCCAGGAGTTCCTGAGGGTGACCGGAATGCTGACGACACCAGCGCGACTCCTGAGGCCGGACTTCGTCGCCCACGTCGCGCGGGCATCCCGTCGGCAACGGGTGCAGCCGGTCCTGGCGGCAACCCGATGACTCACGGTGTGACCGTCAACAGGAGCCTGACCAGTTCCGCCTGCCGGTGCGTCCCGGTCTTCGTGAAGACGTGCTGAAGATGGGTCTTGACCGTCGCGAGCGACAACGTCAGTTCGTCGGAGATGGGCCTGAGTCCGTCGCCTCGAAGGACCCGCAGCGCCACCTCGGCCTCGGCCCGGGTCAACCCGAACAGGTGCATCAACAAGTCCCGGTGCGGTTGGGCCTGCCGCTCCGGGTCGACGACGATGACCAGTGCTCGGGGTTGACGTCGGTCGGGTGGGACCGACGTGAACGGGACGACGTGGATGACGTAGGGACGCAGTTCGGCGGCGCGTGGGCACAGCAGGGAGTTGCCGTGGCGGGCCCCGGAATCGTTGTCGCCGAAGGCATCTGCGATGCAGCGCTGAAGCTTGGCGTCGGCGGAGGGCACACCGAGCCCGAGGCGGCCCCACCGCACCACGGGCCCGTCTCCGGTCCCGACGATGTCCTCGGCGACGCGGTTGGCGTAGACGACGGCGGAGGACGGTCCGACGACGAATACCCCGTGCCGCATGTTGTCGACGGCCTCGGCGGCGTCGCGGGCGCTGTGCACCAACCCGCTGAGGTGATCCTGGGTACGCAGCGCTTGCTGCAGGTGGGGGACGAGGGCGTTGACGACGTCGACCCTCTCGGGGGTGGTGAAGGGATCATCCTGCTTTGGTGAAGCGACGAGGAAGCACGTGGGTTGCGGGCCATCGGTGAGACGCACGAAGAGGCCGTCGTCCATGTGGTGCGGTCGCAACCAATCGTTGAACTGCGACCGCGGGTCGAGCGCGACGAGGGCATCGCCGGAATGCGTCGCCCCGACGGGCCCGTGCTCGACCGCGTCGAGGACGTAGTCGAACTCGCGGTAGTACTCCAGGTACGCCTGCCGCGCGTCGGGATCCAGATTGGCGCTCTTGATGTCGCGAGTTCCGTTCTTGGCGACGATGAGTGCGGCGCTGATGCCACCCACGCTGGCCCGCACGGCGGTCATCGCGGCGTTCCAGTGATCCGGCGTGACCGCGGCGTCGTGGATCGCCGAGACCAGTCGCGAGTACTCGTCCAGCGTCACCAAAGTGCCCATCGCAACTCCCTGCTGCGTGCGCCCATTCCGTCGCCAACCCCACCCGTGGTCGGCGGCCTTGCCGTCAAGTGAGACCCATGCTGGCGACACTGTCAAGCCAATTACGGTGCGCGGCTACCGCCGCTCGACGTCGAGTCGCGGCTTCTCCGCCTCGCCGGCGGCCTGCAGACCCTAGGCGCGCAGCGAGCGGACCGCCTCGATGCGCGCCGTGATCTGGTCGGAGTTGGCCGCCGCCAACACCGGCCCGCCGCAGATCCGGCGCAGCTCGTTGTGAATCCAGCCGTGCGGCTTGCCGGTGCGATGATGCGCGAGGGTCACCAACGCGTTGAGTTCACGGCGCAGATCGCGCAGCTGACCATGGGTGGTGGACCGCACCGGAACCGTGCCGCCGGCGGCCGTCCGCTTGTCGAGCTGCTCTTCCTGCCTGCGCCGCAACAGATCTCGCATCTGGGCGGAATCGAGCAGTCCCGGGATGCCGAGGTAGTCGGCCTCCTCGTCGCTGCCGGACGGCGTCGCCGTGCCGAACGACGAGCCGTCGAAGATGACCTGATCCAATTCGGCTTCCGCGCCGAGCATCTCGAAGCCGTTGTCCAGCTCGCTCGGCTCGTTCTTCTGCTTCTCTTCGTACTCCTCGTCCCATTCGTCGCCCTGGGACTCGCGATGTGGCTTGCCGAGCACGTGGTTGCGCTGCGCTTCCATCTCGCTGGCCAGCTGCAGCAAGTTGGGCACCGACGGCAGGAAGATGCTCGCGGTTTCACCGGGTCGGCGGGAGCGCACGTAGCGACCGATGGCCTGGGCGAAGAACAACGGGGTCGACGCGCTGGTCGCGTAGACGCCAACCGTCAGCCGGGGCACGTCGACGCCCTCCGACACCATGCGCACCGCGACGAGCCAGCGGCTGGTGCCCTGGGAGTACGCCGTGATGCGGTCCGAGGATCCGGGGTCGTCGGACAGCACGACCGTCGGCGCCTCGCCGGTGATGGTGGTGAGTAGGCCGGCGTAGGCCCTGGCCGCCGTCTGGTCCGAGGCGATGATCATGCCGCCGGCGTCCGGCACGTGCTGGCGCTTCTGCTGCAGTCTCTTGTCGGCCGCGGCGATCACGGCTGGCATCCACTCACCCGCCGGGTTGAGCACGGTGCGCCACGCGCGGGCGGTCTGTTCGGCGTTGAGCGGTTCGCCGAGGCGGGCGGCGTGTTCTTCGCCTGCGCTGTCGCGCCACCGAGACTCACCCGAATAGGCCAGGAAGACGACCGGCCGCACCACTCCGTCGGCCAGCGCGTCGGCGTAGCCGTAGACATGGTCGGCCTGCGAACGTTCGAGACCGTCGGGCCCCCGCTCGTAGTTGACGAACGGGATGGGGCTGTCGTCGCTGCGGAACGGCGTACCGGTCAGTGACAGCCTGCGCGTCGCGTCGTCGAACGCCTCGCGAATCGCCTCGCCCCAACTCTTGGCGTCGCCGCCGTGGTGGATTTCGTCGAACACGACGAGGGTCTTGCGGTTCTCGGTGCGCACCCGGTGACGTCCCGGGTGGCTGGCCACCTGTGCATAGGTGACGACGACGCCGTGGTACTCGTCGGAGTTGTGGGCCGAGCTGTTGCTGAACTTGGGGTCCAAGTTGATGCCGAGCGTGGCGGCCGACTTCGCCCACTGAATCTTGAGGTGTTCGGTGGGCACCACGATCGTGATGCGTTCGACGGTGCCGTCGCCGAGCAGTTCCCCGGCAATGCGCAGCGCAAAGGTCGTCTTACCCGCGCCAGGGGTCGCCACAGCGAGGAAGTCCCGAGGCGCTGCCGTCAGATACTTCACCATGGCCCGACGTTGCCAGCCCCGCAACGCTTGGGTGCTGGGCGCTGCATAACCCTGCACCCGGAGACTCCTATCTGATCGAAGGGCAGTCTAGGGCAAGGGGTTCCGTGATCGCATTCCCGCAGGGCGTGTCCTGTGGATAGCCAGGCGTGTCACCGTCGAACCCTGCACGTGAACCCTGCTCAAAGAGGTGTGACTGGGACGTCCGCCGCGGCGAGTCCGACGACGCCGAGCAAATCGGCCCGATCGCCAAGAACGGTCATCCAGGGGTTTGCCACCTCGCTGGCATCGAGGGCTCAGGCTGCACGCCTACGGTTCGCCCATGGTCACCCGCAGGACGTTCCTGGCGACGCTGACGGGCGCGGCTGTCGTGCTGGGGGCGGGCGCCCGGATGCCCGCGGCGGCCGCTGCGTCGGGCATGGGCCCCAGCGCGGTGCCTGTGGCGGATCTCGCCCGTCAACCCACGCAGTGGGGCATGTCCCTGCCGGGGATCGTGACGACGTTCAGCCCGACGGGGCGCCAGCTCGCCCTGACCTTCGACGCCTGCGACCGGGCGTGTGACGACGGGTTGCTGGACACCCTTCAACGCAACGGCGTCCCTGCGCTGCTGTTCGTGTGTTCGAAGTGGATCGACGCGAATCCCGGTCGAACCGAGCAGTTGGCCGCCAACCCGCTTTTCGAGATCGGGAACCACGGCACTCGTCACGTCCCGCTGTCGGTCACCGGGCGGTCGGCCTACGGCATCGCGGGCACGACGTCGGCGAGCGAGGTGGTCGACGAGGTGTCTGGCGAACAGGCCCGGCTGACGGCGCTGACCGGCAAGGCGCCGACCTTCTTCCGCACGGGCACCGCGCACTACGACGACGTCGCCGTGCAGATCGTCCACGACTTGGGCCTGACCCCGGTCGGCTTCTCGGTCAACGCCGACGCCGGTGCGACGGCGCCTGCCGCCGCGGTGAGCGCCGCGATCACTCGTGCGGCGCCGGGGTCGATCGTGCTGGCCCACGTGAACCACCCCCGCTCGGGCACCGGCGCCGGCGTCGCCGCCGCGGTTCCTGCGATGCTGGCGGCCGGATGGCAGTTCGTTCCGCTGGCCGGCCAGGCGCTGCAGTGAGTTGACCGCTCAGACGAAGTGGTTGTCGTTGGCGAAGAACCACGCCGCGCGTTCCTCGTCGGTCAGCTCACCGAGGTGTGCCAGTCCCTCGAAGTAGTGCTCCCGCGGTGCACCAGGGGCGAACAACATCAGGATCGACGCCGGCTCGTCGCCTTCGTTGCGAAAGCCGTGAACGCCGCCGGGCGGCACGTAGAGGAAGTCGCCCTGGTTTCCGTCGACCCAGTCCTTGCCGTCGTAGAGCCGCATCCGGCCGGACAGGACGAAGAACGACTCCGACATCGCGCGGTGGAAGTGCGGCCCCGGCCCGCCGGCCTTGGCGGCGAGGTCGACGCGGTACAGCCCGTAGTCGCCGTCGGTCTTCTTCTGGTCGGCGAGGTAGTGGTACTGAACAAGCCCGAAGGAGTCGTGGTCGGCGGGTTGGTCGGCGCGCCGCAGCGACGCGGAGACCTCCGGTTCGTCCTCGGTGTAGCGGGGCGGGGGATAGGGCGGCACGATCAGCGACACGCCTGCCAGTCTGCTCGATCTCCGTCGGGGGTAGACAGGATTCGATGAGCAACGCCGATCGACCGCTGAGCCCGCTACCCACCGCCGGCTACGTTTACCAAACGTCGTGGCCGGTGGCGACCGGTGACGTCGACGACCAGTTGCGGCTCCGCCTCGACGGGGTGGCCCGCTACATCCAGGAAGCCGGCGCGGAGAACCTCGTCGACGCCGGCGAAGCCGAAGCCCACCCGCACTGGATCGTCAACCGCACCGTCGTCGACGTGCACGAGGCGATCGAATGGCCCACCGAGGTCACCCTGCGGCGGTGGTGTTCCGCGCTGTCGTCGCGGTGGTGCACCATGCGCGTCGACCTCGTCGGCGCCGAGGGAGGGCGCATCGAGACCGAGGGATTCTGGATCGCGATCAACGAGAAGACCCTCACCCCGTTGCGGGTCTCTGACAGCCTGATCGCGAAGTTCGCCACCACGACCACCGAACACCGGCTCAAGTGGGGCAAGTGGCTCGCCGACCCCGCTGACGTGGACACCGCCATGGCGTTTCCGTTGCGCCGCACCGACGTCGACGTGTTCCAGCACGTCACCAACACCGCGTACTGGCACGCCATCCACGAGGTGATGGCGCTGGAACCCGACGTCTGCGTCCCGCCATACCGGGCGGTTGTCGAATACCGCCGACCCATTCAGTACGGGGAGGACGTGACCATCGGCTACGTGCGGCGCGGTGACGACGTCCACATCGGCTTGAGCGTCGGCGCTGACGTGCGCGCCGCGGCGCTGTTGCGCAAGCTGTAGGCGGGGCTAGACCGGGAAGGTCACGCCCGTCAGCTCCTCGGACACCGTCCACAGCTTGCGTTGCAGGGCGAGGTCGTGTGACTTCTCGCTCGACGCCACCACCTTCGGGTATCCGCGCTGTTCTCCGAAGCCGTCGGGGCCGAAGTATTGGCCGCCGAGCACACCGGGGTCGGTTGCGGCGCGCAGGGTGGGCAGCGCTCCCATCGCGGCGCTTTGGCCGAGCAGCGGGCTGAACGCGCTCACCACGGGCTGCATGACGTTGGGCAGATTCCGGGCGAGTTCGGTGCTCGAGAAACCAGGGTGGGCGGCGACGGCTACGGCGGCGTGCCCGTCGGCCAGCCGGCGCTGCAGCTCGTAGGTGAACAGCAGATTGGCGAGCTTGGACTGGCTATAGGCGCGCATGCGGCTGTAGCTGCGCTCCCACTGCAGGTCGTCGAAGTGGATGTCGGCGAGCATCTTGTGTCCGTTGCTGCTCACCGTGACCACGCGGGCCCCTGGCACGTCGGCGACGTGGTCGAGCACCAGCCCGGTGAAGGCGAAGTGACCGAGGTGGTTGGTGCCGAACTGAAGCTCGAAGCCGTCGGCGGTGGTGGACTTGGGCGTCGTCATCACCCCGGCGTTGTTGATCAGCAGGTCGAGGTGGTCGAACCGGGACTTCAGTTCGTCGGCGGCGGTACGGACCGAGGCCAGTGACGTCAGGTCGAGCTCGACGACCGAGACGTCGCCGCCGATGCGTGCGGCGGCCTGCTTGCCCTTTTCGACGTTGCGTACGGCGAGGACGACGTGGGCGTCGTTGGCGGCGAGCGCCGCAGCCGTCTCATAGCCCAGGCCGGTGTTGGCTCCGGTGATGACGGCGATGCGGCCGGATTGGTCTCCGATGTTGGCGGTGGTCCAGTTGCTCATGGGTAATTCCTTCGGGGTCGGTGGATGGGACGTCAGGACGCGTGCGGCAGATCGAACGTCACGCCGGTGAGTTCCTCGGACACCGTCCACAACCGGCGTTGCACCGCCGCGTCGTGGGAGCGGCGGTTCGACGAGACCACCTTGGGGTTGCCGCGCATCTCCATGAACCCACCGGGGCCGACGTACTGGCCGCCGGTGATGCCGAGGTCGGTCGCCGCGCGCAGGGACGGCAGGGCTCCCGTCTCGGTGTCCTGCTCCAGCGCCCCGAAGGCCGCCTTCAACGGGCCGGGGAGGTGGCGGCTCAGTTCCGAGCTGGAGCCGCCGGGATGGGCGGCGACGGCGACGGCGTTGCCGCCGGCCAGCCTGCGCTGCAGCTCGTAGGTGAACAGGAGATTGGCCAGCTTGGACTGCCCGTAGGCGCTGAAGCGGTTGTAGGCGCGTTCGGACTGCAGGTCGTCGAAGCGGATGCGACCGAAGCGGTGGCCGATGCTGCTCACGGTGACGACTCGGGAACCGGCGTTGACCAGCAGTAGGTCCAGCAGCCGGCCGGTGAGCGCGAAGTGGCCAAGGTGGTTGGTGCCGAACTGGAGCTCGAAGCCGTCCTTCGTCGTCCCCTGGGGCGTCATCATGACTCCCGCGTTGTTGATCAGGAGGTCGACGCGGTCGAGCGCGGCGTGCAGTTGGTCGGCCGCCTCGTGGACGGAGGCGAGCGACGTGAGGTCGAGCTGCTGCAGGGTGACGTCGGCGCCGGGGGTACGCCTGGCGATCAGGTCGGCGGCGGCCTTGCCCTTGTCCAGGTTGCGGACGGCGAGCACGACGTGGGCGCCCTTGGCGGCGAGTGCGGCCGCCGTCTCGTAACCGAGGCCGGTGTTGGCCCCCGTGATGACGGCGGTGCGACCGCTCTGGTCGGGAATGTCGGCGATGGTCCAACGCATGACGGCCTCCTGGGTAGGATCGAACCGGAACGTGCACTCCGGTTGTTGAGAACTATACGGAACGCACACTCCGTTTTGTCAACCGAAGGAGGCATGATGACCGAAACCGCTCGGCCGATGCGTGCCGACGCCGCCCGCAACCGGGCGCGGGTGCTCGAAGTGGCCTACGAAACCTTCGCGGCCGAAGGGGTGGCCGTCCCCATCGACGAGATCGCCCGTCGCGCGGGCGTCGGTGCGGGCACGGTGTACCGGCACTTTCCCACCAAGGAAGCCCTCTTCCAGGCCGTCTTCGAAGACCGGGTGCGCCACATCGTCGACGACGGGCGGGCGCTGGTGGCGTCGGAGGGACCCGGCGAGGCGCTCTACGCCTTCATGCGGGGGATGTTGCAGACCGGCACCGCCGACCACGGCCTATTCGACGCGCTGGCCAGTTACGGCTTCGACGTCGAGGCCGCCACGACGGGCGCGGAGAAGGAATTCCTCGGCGTGCTCGACGAGCTGTTGGCGGCTGCCCAGGCGGCGGGCACGGTGCGGGCCGACGTCGGCGTGCCGGAGGTCAAGGCGCTGCTGATGGTCTGCAAGTCCAATTACGAGTACGGCAACGGGGTCGCCGAGCGGGTCGTGGACGTCATCATCGACGGTCTGCGGGCGTAAGCGAACCTTGCACTCGCCATGGCCGAGTGCTAAAAATGACGTTGGCACTCGCGATCGGTGAGTGCTAGGTCGGGACGGTGAGACTGGGGCCGCAACTGCGGTCGCACACTCCAGTCGTCCGTCGCGGGCACTGAGCCCGACCGAGATACGTGCCATCCCCAATCCGGAGGAACACTTCGCAATGGCCAAGACAATTGCGTATGAC
This sequence comes from Mycolicibacterium hodleri, assembly GCA_006864685.1. GTDB lineage: Bacteria > Actinomycetota > Actinomycetes > Mycobacteriales > Mycobacteriaceae > Mycobacterium > Mycobacterium hodleri_B. The sequence continues at coordinate 95,928 of VIFX01000004.1, forward strand.
GAAGAGGCCCGCCGCGGCCTCGAGCGGGGCCTCAACGCCCTCGCCGACGCGGTAAAGGTGACGCTCGGCCCCAAGGGTCGCAACGTCGTCCTGGAGAAGAAGTGGGGCGCCCCCACGATCACCAACGATGGTGTTTCCATCGCCAAGGAGATCGAGCTGGAGGACCCGTACGAGAAGATCGGCGCAGAGCTGGTCAAGGAAGTCGCCAAGAAGACTGACGACGTCGCAGGCGACGGCACCACCACCGCCACCGTGCTGGCCCAGGCGCTCGTGCGCGAGGGACTGCGCAACGTTGCGGCCGGCGCCAACCCGCTCGGCCTCAAGCGCGGCATCGAGAAGGCCGTCGAGAAGGTCACCGAGACCCTGCTGGCTCAGGCCAAGGCCATCGAGACCAAGGAGCAGATCGCTGCCACCGCCGGCATCTCCGCCGGTGACCAGTCCATCGGCGATCTGATCGCCGAAGCCATGGACAAGGTCGGCAACGAGGGTGTCATCACCGTCGAGGAGTCCAACACCTTCGGACTGCAGCTCGAGCTCACCGAGGGCATGCGCTTCGACAAGGGCTACATCTCGGGCTACTTCGTGACTGACGCCGAGCGTCAGGAAGCCGTCCTGGAAGAGCCGTACATCCTGCTGGTCAGCTCCAAGGTCTCGACCGTCAAGGACCTGCTGCCCCTGCTGGAGAAGATCATCCAGTCCGGCAAGCCGTTGCTGATCATCGCCGAGGACGTCGAGGGCGAAGCCCTTTCCACCCTGGTGGTCAACAAGATCCGTGGCACCTTCAAGTCCGTCGCCGTCAAGGCGCCCGGCTTCGGTGACCGTCGCAAGGCCATGCTGCAGGACATCGCCATCCTCACCGGTGGTCAGGTCATCAGCGAAGAGGTCGGACTGTCCCTCGAGACCGCCGACGTCGCGCTGCTCGGCAAGGCCGACAAGGTCGTCATCACCAAGGACGAGACCACTCTCGTCGGTGGCGCCGGCGACGCCGAGGCCATCGCGGGCCGGGTCTCGCAGATCCGTGCCGAGATCGAGAACAGCGACTCCGACTACGACCGCGAGAAGCTGCAGGAGCGCCTGGCCAAGCTGGCCGGCGGTGTTGCGGTGATCAAGGCCGGAGCTGCCACCGAGGTGGAGCTCAAGGAGCGCAAGCACCGCATCGAGGACGCCGTTCGCAACGCGAAGGCTGCCGTCGAAGAAGGCATCGTCGCCGGTGGCGGCGTGGCCCTGCTGCAGGCGGCCCCGTCGCTGGACGAGCTCAAGCTCGAGGGTGATGAGGCGACCGGCGCGAACATCGTGCGCGTCGCGCTGTCGGCACCGCTCAAGCAGATCGCCTTCAACGGTGGTCTCGAGCCCGGTGTCGTGGCCGAGAAGGTCTCCAACCTGCCCGCGGGTCACGGCCTCAACGCCGCGACCAACGTGTACGAGGACCTGCTCAAGGCCGGCGTCGCAGACCCGGTCAAGGTGACGCGCTCGGCGCTGCAGAACGCAGCCTCGATCGCGGCGCTGTTCCTCACCACCGAGGCCGTCGTCGCCGACAAGCCGGAGAAGGCGTCCGCTCCCGCGGGCGACCCGACCGGTGGCATGGGCGGCATGGACTTCTAAGTCCCAGTACGAAAGGAGCCCGGCGTCGCGTGCGACGCCGGGCTCTTTCGTGTTCATCCCCAGTGTGGGTCTTATGCACAGCTTCGCCCCGATTGGCGTACGCGGGGCCCACTCTCGTTGGGGACCGCCGCGACGGTGTCGCCATGGAACCCTTCATCGGCAGCACGGCCATCCGCAACGGCGACCTGACCCGTCGCTCTCTCGCCCGCGACAACGTCGCCATCCATCGCGATGTGTACCTGCCGCGCGACGTCGAGATGACGGCCCTGATTCGAGCTAGTGCCGCGTGGCTGGCCACGGGTGCGACGCTGTGCGGGTCGTCAGCCGCCGCGGTGTTTGGCACGAAATGGCTCGATCCGTCGGCGCCGGCGGAGGTGGTCAGGGCAGATCGGCACTCGCCCGCCGGCATCGTCGTGCACACGTGGGGCCTCACCCCTGCCGAGGTGTGCTGCCTCCGCGGCGTCGACGTCACCACGCCTGCTCGCACCGCCTTCGACATCGGTCGCACGCGTCCGGTCGATCAAGCGATTGCAGCCGTCGACGCATTGCTCAACGCCACGCGCATCACCCTGCCGGACGTCGTCGCGGTCGGCGACGCACACCCCGGCGTCCGCGGCGTGGCCAGGTTGCGACGTGTACTCGACCTCGTCGACGGCGGCGCGGAATCGCCGCAGGAGAGCAGGGTTCGGCTGCTCATCGTCCGCGGCGGGCTGCCCCGACCCGAGACGCAGATCGAGTTTCCGACACTGCACGTTCGGGTGGACATGGGATGGCGTCGATGGAAGGTAGCGGTCGAATACGACGGGGTGCAGCACTGGACCGACAGTAGACAGCGGGCCTGGGACATCGAGCGCATCGCGCTGCTGGAAGCGGCGGGCTGGGTGGTGATTCGGGTCAGCAGCGGCATGTTGGCGAGGCCTCACGTCATTCTCGAGCGGATCCGCAGCACGCTGCGCGCCCGTGGCTGCCCCGTCTGACGCCGACCGTGGGCCTTGCGTACGCATTCGGCGCTGTCGGCGTACGCAACCCCCACGCTCGCGCTACAGGTCGGCGAGCGCCCGCGGCTTGAGTAGCAGCGTTGCGACGACGGCGATCGCCGCGGTCGCGACCAGGTAGCCGCAGGCGAGCCACGGCGTGCCGCCCGCCACGCCGATCAACGCCGTGAGAATTAGCGGCGTCAACCCAGAGGCGTACACGCCGGAGAGCTGATAGACCGTCGACAGGCCGGTGTACCGGATCCGGGCCGGGAACAGTGACGCGTACAAGGTTCCCTGCGCTCCGTAGAAGACGGCGTGGACGACGCCGAACACCACCACCATTCCAAGCGCGTACAGCCAGATGTCCCTGGTGTCGAAGAGGGCGAAGACCGGAAACACGGCAATACCGTAGGCAGCAATTCCGATGGCGTACAAGCGCTTCGGGCCGAATCGATCGGCCAACAAGCCCGACACCGGGATCAGGACCGCCATCAGAAGCGCGGCGACGGTCACGGTGACCAACACCGGAATCTTGTCGAGCTTCAGAGTGCCGGTCGCATAGGAGATGGCGAACACGCCCCAGGTGTTGAAGGCGGCGCCCTCACCCCAGCGCGACAGCATTCCCAAGACGGTCGACCGCAACGCCGGCGGCTTGAAGACCTCTCGCAGTGGCACCGCCACCCGGTCACCGCTGTCGCGCACCTTCTCGAAGGCGGGTGTTTCGGTGGCCTTCAGCCGAACCACGATGCCGAAGACGACCAGCACGATGCTGAACAGGAACGCGATCCGCCACCCGTACGCCAGGAAGGCGTCGTCGGGCAGCACGTACTGCAGGAGTGCGAAGACGCCTGTGCCCAAGGCCAATCCGAGCGCGAGCCCAACCTGTGGGATGCTGCCGAACAGGCCACGCCGCCGCGGCGGGCCGTGCTCGACGGCGAGAAGGACCGCACCCGCCCACTCGCCGCCAAGGGCAAAGCCCTGCACGATCCGCAGGAGGAGTAAAAGGATGGGCGCGAGGACGCCGATCTGGGCGGCCGTGGGCAGCAGGCCCATCAGTGCGGTCGCCCCACCCATCAGGAACATGGTGAACGCCAGAGTCTTCTTGCGTCCGATGCGGTCACCGACGTGGCCGAAGACGAAGCCTCCGATGGGGCGCACCAGGAAGCCGACCGCGAAGGTGGCGAACGACAGCATGGTGCCGACGAAGGTCGTCTGATCCGGGAAGAACGCCTTGTTGAACACCAGGCTCGCGGCGGTCGCGTAGAGGAAGAAGTCGTACCACTCGATCGTGGTGCCGACCAGGCTGGCCCACAGCGCAGTACGCGCCTGCGGTGAGATGGCGGGGGCCTCGTCGTCGGCCGGGGCGTTCATGACAGTCACGGGGGTCAATCACCTCACGCCTGAAGAGCGATGGCCACCTTTGCGCGCGCGATGATTCAAACCGTCCGGCGGGCCAAAGGACAAGATCAAGAAATCTGCGGGAACGTCAGAATTCCACTTGGAGGCGTCATACACTCCGAAGGGCGGCAGGGGGCCGCCAGCTTGCGGTGTGGGGCCGCAAGTGATCTTTATGGGGGGAAATCACCATGAATGCAACCGTTCGTCCTTTGCCAACAAAGCTTGCCGCCGCATTCTTGGCCGCTGGCGTGATCTCGACCGGCGCCCTGATCGCGCCGGACAAGGCGCCGCTGCCCGTCGTCTCAGCCGACGTGGCGAACGCGTCGGTGATCACCGACGCGCTGTACCGCCTCGGCGACGTCGTGAATGGCGCGGCCTACGGTTACGCGATCACGCAGGACGCCGGTTCGTCGCTGCCGTTCGACGTGGCCACGGCCTTTGCCATCGCCGCGCAGAACCCGACGCTGGCGCCGAGTCTGCTGAGTTGGTTGGTCAACCGGTATGCCAACCCGTCCTACGACTACGGGTACCCGTCCGAAGGCACCGGTTACTTCACGTATCCGACGTATTTCCGGAACTACTCGCTCGAGGTGATCGCGGGTGCGTTGCCGTTCCCGTTGGGCCCGGCCGGCGCCGATCCAGGCCTGATCAACAACGCCGCCAATGCAATTGGCCAGGCGGTCGGCGGGTTCCTCGGTGGCGTGCTACCCAACCCGGCAGGCGGTCTCGCCGCGACGGACGCGTTCTGGGCGACGGACATCGGCAAGACGGTGGTCGCCGCCAACCTCGCCGTCACCGCTCCGGTGTGGGCGTTGTACAGCACCGCTTTCTACCTCGGGTATCTGCCGGCCGATCTCGAGGCGACGTTCGAATCGGCGATCCGGAATCCGACCGAGATACCGGGATTGCTGAGCAACCTGGCCTACGACTTGCTGTCGTCCGACGGCCTCGTCGGGTTTCTGATCGACGACTTCTCTGCACCGCTGCGCGCGTTGCCCGGTCCGATCGGGGTGTTGGCCGAAAACCTCGTCGCCTCGTTGAACGCAGGCATCGACAACCTGCTGTCGGTTCTGCCTGCGCCGATCGAGCCGACACCATTCCCGTCGGCGACGTCCAACGTGAACAGGGTTGCGGACACGAGCACCGAGCGGCAGGTGACCTCGATACCGGACTCGTCGGTGACGCTCGACAACGTCGTGACGCTGAATGCGCCTGAGCCGGTCGACAACCCGGTGGCACCCTCGAGTGAGGATTCGCCGCTGCCGAACGCGGGCGGCACGACCACCGGCCTCGTCAAGTCCAACGATTCCGGACCGCAGCTCAACGTCGTGCGGGACTCCGTCAAGGTGACGCCCGGTGACACGTTTGCGGGCGCAGGCACCGTCACGGGGTCCGACCCCGAGCCCGGGACAGACACCACCGGCACCGGCACTGTCACCACCGGTACCGACACCACTCCGGTTGGGACGACCGCACCGAGCGATCCGCAGCAGGGTCCCGAGGGCGCCGGTGCGGGTACGGGCAACTCGACTGCCGGCAACACGGGTGACCCGTCGGAAGGCGCTGCCTGACAAGGGTTCCGGTCAGGCTGGTGCGGACTGCCTGCCCCGCACCAGCTTGCCCGGGCGTGCCGACGTCGGCACGCCGTTCTCGGCGATGACCTCACCGGACACCACGGTCGCGACGTAGCCGTCGGCGGTCTGGTCGAGTCGACGACCACCCGCGGGCAGATCGCGGACGATCACCGGCTTGTGCAGTGTCAGCGCGGTGTGGTCGAGGACGTTGAGGTCCGCCTTGTAGCCGACGGCGATGCGGCCCCGGTCGGCGAGGCCTGCGACCCGAGCCGGCGCCGACGTCAGCTCGCGTACGGCTGCGGCCACCGTCAGCCGGCCCGATGGCCGGTCCCGTGCCCAGTGGGCCAGCATGTAGGTGGGAAAGCTTGCGTCGCAGATCATTCCGTAGTGCGCGCCGCCGTCGCCGAGACCCAGCACGACGTCGTCGCGCTTCATCAGCTCCGCCACGGTGTCCAGCGAGCCGTCGCGAAAGTTGGCGAGGGTGATCAGCAACATGGCGTGTCCGTCGTCGTCGAGCACCCGGTCGTAGGCCTCTTCCAGCGGGCTGACGCCACGGGCCCGCGCGCGCGAGGCGATGCTGTCGGCGCGGTCTGGCTCGTAGTTGGGCGGCTCGCCGAGGGGGAACATCCACTCCCAAGCCTGTGCGGCGAACATCAACGGATGCCCGTCGGATGCCGGCGTGTCGGACAGAATGCGTTCCCGCACTTCGGGTTTGCGCATCTCGACGACCCGCTCGGCGAGGGGAAGTGCCTGCAGCTCGCGGTAGCTGGGGTAGAGGATGAACGGGTTTCCGGACAGTTCAAGGCCGATCACCAGGCCGATGGGTCGCGGAAAGACCTGCGCCGACACGTCACCACCGTCGGCGTTGGCCTTCTCGACCAGATCCAGGCCGTCGAGGAAGAACGGGTCGCCTGCGTTGCCGATCGCCAGCGTGAACGTGACCGGAACGCCGACGTCCGCCGCGACGCCGAACACCGTCTCGAGGGCAGGGCCGAAGTCCCCGGCGATCAGGTCGGGCACGAACTGGATGAGTCCCCCTCCGGCGTCCTTGAGGCCGCGGGCAATCGCCTCGATCTCGTCGCGTCCGGCGTTGAAACTCGGTATGGGCTGGCCGCTTTCGCTCTTGTGCAGCGTCAGCCGTGACGAGGCGAAGCCGAGGGCTCCGACCTCGACGGCCTCGGCGGCGAGCGTGCGCAACTGGGCGAGGTCGTCGGCGGTGGCGGGCTCGCGGTCGACGCCGCGCTGCCCCATCACGTAGACCCGCAGCGGTGAATGTGGAAGAAGCGCGGCCACGTCGATGTCCCTGGGGCGGCCGTCCAGTGCGTCGAGGAACTCGGGGAACGTCTCCCACGTCCACGGCAGACCGTCGGTCATGACGACGCCAGGAATGTCCTCCACACCTGCCATCAGGTCGACGAGGGTGTCGTGGTCCTCCGCGCGGCACGGGGCGAAGCCGACGCCGCAGTTGCCCATCACGGCGGTGGTGACGCCGTGCGCCGAGGACGGCGTCATGCGGTCCGACCAGATCGCCTGGCCGTCGTAGTGCGTGTGAAGGTCGACGAACCCGGGCGTGACGAGCAGGCCGGCCGCGTCGATCTCCCGCGTCGCGTCGCCGTCGACCGTACCGATTTTGGCGATCACACCGTCGGACACCGCGACGTCGGCGACGAACGGCTCACCACCGAGACCGTCGACGATCGTGCCGTTGCGGATGATCAAGTCGAAGCGCATTTGCCGAATCTACGGCGGTGTCGGTGGTTAGTGCCACGATGAAATCCATGATCGACCACTTCGGAATCGTGTGCGCCGACTTCGCCAAGTCGCAGCAGTTCTACGACGCGGTACTCGCGACGATGGGCTACACCCGGCAGATGGAGTTCGGGCCTGCCATCGGCTACGGCCGCGGCGGCAAGCCGGACTTCTGGATCGAGGACGGCGCCGACCGGCAGGTGGGCGCCGCAATCCACTTCGCGTTTCAAGCCGCTGGAGCCGACGAGGTCACGGCCTTCTACGACGCCGCGGCAGCGCTAGGTGCGGAGTCCCTGCACGCGCCGCGCCTCTGGCCCGAGTACCACCCCGGGTACTTCGGCGCCTTCGTCAGGGACCCCGACGGCAACAACGTCGAGGCCGTGTTCCACGGGGCGACCGCCTAGGTCAGCTCGGCGGGCCGGCGGCCGGGCAGTCGCTGCAGACGTCGCGGTTGCAGAGCCGGCAGAGGCGCCGCATGGCGTCCACGTCGTCGACGGTCGTGCCTAGGACGGGCCTCACCAGACCGGCGACCAGGTGTACGTCCCGTTCGGGCATGACGGACAGCAGGTCGGCCACGGCTTGCTCACGCGCCGCGGCCAGCCGGCGTTCGGCTGCCAGCCCGGATTCGGTGGGCATCAGGCGCACGGTGCGGCCGACCCCGTGCTCACGCGTGACCCAGCCGTTCTCGACGAGGCGATCCACCAGTCGCACGGTCCCCGGATGGGTGAGGCCGAGGACGCGGCGCAGCTCGTCGATGCTCAATCCGGGGTCGGCGACGATGGCGACCACTGCTGCGGGCCCGCTGGCGGACATCCCGGTGGATTCCTCGACCGCGGCCCGCACCGCGTCGGTGACGGCGATCGCCCACGCTGCGACGACGTTCCGGTCGCGCCTATTCTGATCGATATGCATCACTCATATTGCCCTTCGGGGATCGCGTCCGCCCGCTCATCACGGTCATGCGGTGACGCTCGAATCGTCGCACCCTTCTGGGCCGCGGCGGTGTTCGCGAGTGCGGCGCGGTGACCGTCCTGCTCGCCCTGAGCTCGTCACTGCTGTGGGGCGTGGCCGACTTCCTCGGCGGCAAGGTGTCCCGCGGCCGCTCGACGATCGCCGTCGTGCTGTTCTCGCAGACGGCCGGTTTGGTGGTCGCGTTCGTCGTGGCCGCCGCAGCCGGATCGTTCGCCGACCCCGCCGGATACGTGCCGTGGGCAGTCGGGGCGGGCCTGGCCGGGGCGTCGGCCGTGCTGCTGTTCTATCGGGCACTGGCGATCGGGACGATGGGCGTCGTCGCCCCCGTGGCAGCGCTCGGCGTCATCATCCCCGTCGTCCTCGGAGTGTTCGGTGGCGTGATGCCGTCGGCGTTGTGCGTCGTCGGCATCGTGTGGGCGATCGGCGGTGTGGTCGCCACCGCGCGCCCCGCCGAATCCGCTTCTCGCGCAGGCCAGCACACGCGCTCGGTCGTGTTGGCCGTTGCAGCAGCCTGCGGGTTCGGGTTGCTGCAGTACGCCATATCTGGCGGAGCGGCGTATTCGACGGTGATGACGATGCTCGTCATGCGGTGCACGTCCGTGCCGCTGCTTGCCCTGGTACTCGTGCTCGCGCGTCGAGGAGGCCACGGGGCGGCCCGAGGATTTCCGCCGCGCGTGGTCCTTCTGGTCGCCGCCATCGGGGTCTTCGACGTCGGCGCCAACCTCCTGTTCGCGGTGGCGACGGTGTCGGGGGCCCTTCCCGTCGTCGCCGTGCTGGGGTCGCTCTACCCGGCTGCGACGGTGCTCCTGGCTCGGGTCGTCGACCACGAGACGATGTCCCGCTCGCAGAATGTCGGCGTCGTCGTCGCGCTCACCGGCGTCGCCATGATCGCGGCTGGCTCCTGAGGTGCACCGGGTAGCGTCGCAACCATGTCTGACACCGACATCACCGTTGCCCGCGAGCTGCTGCGCGATTCGTTCACCCGACTGGCCGAACACGTCGACGACCTCGTCGACGGGTTGACCGACGAGGTCGCCTATTACCGGCCCACCCCGAACGCCAACACCGTCGCCTGGCTGTTGTGGCACAGCGCCCGGGTGATCGACGCCCAGCTCAGCGAGATCGCCGGCGCCGACCAGGTCTGGTTCCGTGACGACTGGGTGGGCAGGTTCGACTTGGACCTGCCGAAGGATGCGAGCGGCTACGGCCACGACGCCGAACAGGTCGCCAAGGTGCGCGCGTCGGCGGACTTGCTCGGCGGCTACTACCGAGCCGTGCACTCGATGGCGCTTTCGTACGTCGCCTCGGCCACCGCGAAGGACCTGGAGACCATCGTCGACAAGCGGTGGACCCCTGCGGTGACCGCCAGCGCGCGCATCGTCAGCATCGTCGACGACTGCGCGCAGCACCTGGGTCAGGCTGCCTACGTCCGGGGTCTCGTCGGCGACGAATGACCCCGGCGGTGAAGTGGTGGCCGGCCGTCGGCCTTCCGCTGATGGTGGTGCTGGGACTGGCGGTCGGCGACCGCTCGACGGGCGTCGACGACTGGTTCAACCGCAACGGGTGGGCCGCACACCCCGTTCTCGGCAGGCTCCTGTTCTTCACCGAACCGCTGCTGCTTCAGCTCCTGTTGGTCGGTGTCGTCGCGGTGCGAGTCCTCAAGCGCCTGTTCGGCCGGGAACGCGAGGGCGCGCTGGCCTACCCCAGCGGGCACGTCACGGTGATGATGACGGTGCTCGGGGTGGTCGTGTTGGTGTGGGGAGCGAGGCGGTGGTTGCTGCTGGCGGCGGCGGTGTTCGCCGGGCTCGGCACCGCAGGTCAGGCGCTCACGTACCACTACTTCACCGACACGATCGGTGCCGTGCTTCTCGGCAGTTCCCTGGTGGTCCTGGCCGCGACGGCGGCCAAACTTGACGGGTGTCAACCCCGCTGCGATCTAGATCACAGCAACGGTTAGCATGAGGTCATGACTGCTACGCCCGAAGTCGACGCCGTCGCGAAGATCCTCAACCCCGCCACCGGTGAGGTCGCCGGCACGGTCCGGTGGTCCGACCCCGCGGACGTCGCCCGTGTCGCGGCTGGACTGCGCCAGTCGCAACGCGAGTGGGAAGCCCGCGGCGCCGCAGGCCGCGCCAAGGTGATCGCCCGTTACGCCGTGTGGCTTGGTGAGCACCGCGACGAGATCGAGTCGCTGCTGATCGCCGAAACCGGCAAGTCGGCGACCGACGCGGCGCAGGAAGTGCCGCTGTTGATCATGATTGCGTCCTACTACATCAAGACGATGGAGAAGGCGCTGGCGCCCGAGACCCGACCGGCGTCGCTGCCGTTCCTCTCGGTCAAGAAGATCGCCGTGCACTACCGGCCGCGTCCGATCGTGGGGATCGTCGCGCCGTGGAACTACCCGGTCGCCAACCTGCTGATGGACGGCATCGCCGCGCTCGCAGCAGGGTGCGCGGTACTGCTCAAGCCGTCCGAGCGCACACCGCTGACCGCTGAGCTGCTGCTACGCGGCTGGCTCGACTCCGGCGCTCCCGAGGTGATGGCGATCGTCCAAGGCGCGCGTGAGGCGGTCGAGGCCGTCGTCGACAACTCCGACTACATCCAGTTCACCGGCTCCAGCGCCACCGGCGCGAAGGTGATGGAGCGCGCCGCCCGCCGGCTCACCCCGGTCAGCCTGGAGCTCGGCGGCAAGGACCCCATGATCGTGCTCGAGGACGCCGACGTCGACCTCGCCGCGCACGCCGCCGTCTGGGGTGCGATGTTCAACGCCGGTCAGACGTGTGTGTCCGTCGAGCGGGTCTACGTGCTCGAGCAGGTCTACGACAAGTTCGTCGAGGCCGTCGTCCGCGACGTCAACAACCTGAAGATGGGCGCGGGGGAGGGCTACGACTTCGGCGCTTTGATCGACGACAGCCAGGTAGACGTGACCGCGCGGCACGTCGACGACGCCCTGGCGAAGGGCGCGAGGGCACTGACGGGTGGCAAGCGACCGACCGGGGTCGGCAGCTTCTACCCGCCCACCGTGCTGGTCGACGTCGACCACTCGATGGCGTGCATGACCGACGAGACGTTCGGTCCGACGTTGCCCATCATGAAGGTGGCCACCGTCGCCGAAGCGGTGCGGTTGGCCAACGACAGCCCGTACGGACTCAGCGCTGCGGTCTTCTCACGGGACGTCGACCGGGCGAAGGACGTTGCGCTGGAACTGGATTGCGGTGCCGTCAACATCAACGACGTGATCTCCAACCTGATGTGCACGACTGCCCCCATGGGCGGTTGGAAGACCTCGGGCATCGGCGTGCGCTTCGGCGGCGCGGAGGGTTTGCGCAAGTTCTGTCGCCAGGAAGCCATCGTCGCCCCGCGGACCAGCGCGGGCGCAGGCGGCAACTACTACAACAACTCGCTCAAGTCGTTGAAGCGGATGAACGCGATGATGACGAAGTTCGCGTTGATCCGCCCGAAGCGCACGGCCAAGTAGGGCCCACCCCAACGCCGATGAGGCGGGGCGGTGAGGCACCGTCCGTTCACCTTGGCGTCACCCCCAATTAGATCGGGGTCGCTACGTTTCGCCGGTGACCCTGGACGCCCATGCCCTCAACGGCTACGCCGTGCGCGATGACGACGACGACGATCCGCAGCTGATCATTCAGCCCACCGGCGAAGTCGTCGACACCTGGCGCGAGAACTACCCGTACGACGAGCGCATGAAGCGTGAGGACTACGAGGAGCAGAAGCGGCTGCTGCAGATCGAACTGTTGAAGCTCCAGAAGTGGAGCCAGACCAACGGTCTCCGGCACGTCATCGTTTTCGAAGGGCGCGACGCGGCGGGCAAGGGCGGCACCATCAAGCGGTTCATGGAACACCTCAACCCGCGTGGTGCCCGCGTCGTGGCATTGGAGAAGCCCACCGAACGCGAAACCACGCAGTGGTACTTCCAGCGCTACGTCACGCACCTCCCGGCCGCGGGCGAGATCGTCATGTTCGACCGGTCCTGGTACAACCGCGCCGGCGTCGAGCGCGTGATGGGCTACTGCACCGGCAAGCAGCACGCCGAGTTCATCAGGCAGGCCCCGCTGTTCGAGCAGATGCTCGTCAACGACGGCGTCAGCCTCACCAAGCTGTGGTTCTCCGTCACCCAGGCCGAACAGCGCACGCGTTTCACCATCCGTCAGGTCGACCCGGTCCGGCAGTGGAAGCTCTCGCCCACCGACCTCGCCTCGCTGGACAAGTGGGAGGCCTACACCGCGGCCAAGGAGGACATGTTCGCCTGGACGGACACCGAGATGGCGCCGTGGACCGTGGTCAAGAGCAACGACAAGAAACGCGCCCGCATCAACGCGATGCGCTACGTCCTGGGTAAGTTCGACTACGACAACAAGGATCACGAGGTGGTCGGCCGCGCCGACCCGCTCATCGTGGGACGCGCGCTGGCCGACTGACCGGACCGCGCGCCGAACGGAAGGACGCACGCATGCGGTTGCTCGCGGCCTTCCTGCTGTGGGTTCTCGCCACCGTCACACTGGCCGTCGCGGTCCCCGCCACGTGGGCTCAGCACAATCTCGTCGACCGGGACGGGTACTCCGCCCTCGCCACGTCGGCCGCCAAGGACCCCGCGGTGCAGCAGGCGATGGCCGCCGCGCTGACCTCACAGCTGATGACGTTGTCGGCCAACGCCGGTTACTCGAGCGCCGACGTCAACGAGACCCTGCTGAACGGGGCGGCCCGGGCATACACCAGCGGCGACGCGTTCCCCGGCCAATTCGCGCTGGCCAACCAGGTCGCACATCGCTGGCTGTTCACCGACTCCGTCGGGGTGTCCGACGCGTCGGGACGGTGGGAGATCGACCTGTCACCGATGTTGGCGGACAGCTCATTTCAGCAGACCCTCGCCGACTACGGCATCAAGGCGCCCGAGACACTGCAGATACCCCTCACCGAGAACATCTCCCAGTCGTTGCGCCCCGGCAAGTTCCGCGAGGTGGCCAAGTGGGGCCCGTGGGTGAGCGTCGGCTCCGCCATCTTGGCCGGCGTGTTCGCGCTGTTGACGTTGGCCGTGGCCAAGCGACGAGGGAAGGCCCTTGGCGCCCTTGGCGTTTCGGGACTCGTCGTGGGGGCCGCCGGTTGGGCCGGGATCGAGGTGGGCAGGCGGTACGTCGACGACGGGCTCGCCGCCACCTCCGACGACGTCAGGAACGTGGCCGGCGCAATGGTCGACCACGCGATCGGCAGTTTGCACCTGTGGCTGAACCTGACCATCGCCGCAGGGGCCGCGCTGGTGTTGTTCGGCGTGCTGGTGTCGATGCTCGGCGGATTGCGGCGCACCTAGCCGTCGGGCCGGACGATCCTGCCCAACTCCTCGCGATCGGTGACGTCGAGTTTGATGCAGGCGCGGTAGATGTGGCCCTCCACCGTGCGCACCGACACCACCAACCGGTCGGCGATCTCGCGGTTGGTCAACCCCGCCGCGACCATGGCGGCGATCTCGCGTTCCCGCGACGTCACCGGCAGCGGGGCAGCCGCCGCGCGGACGGCGGGGGTAACTGCGCCGCCGCACAGCGCCGCGAGACGAAGCGCCCGCGCGGCGGACTCCGAGTTGCGGCGACGGTCCCCCGTGCGGTGGTGCACGGCCGCCGCCTGGGCGGCCGAATCGGCGGCGGACAAAAGGAATCCGGCGTCCTCGAACGCTTCGCTGACCGAGTCCAACGCCGCCCCGTCGGAGGTGGCGACGGCTGCTGCGTGCCGGGTGTACAGGTCGGCAAGCGGCCCGGCGATGCGGTTCTGAAGCGAGCGCAACCGCCCGGCGACGCCGCGGTCGCCGAGGCGGGCAAGGTGATGCAGCGCCTCGCCCTCGACGGCGTACTGGCCCGCCCGGTGCGCCAATTCGGCTGCCGCCCTTGCCAAGTCGAGCGAGGACCGCTCGGAACCCTCGGCGGCTGCCAGCCACGATCTGGCGATCAACGCCTGCGGCTCGTGGATCGCGACGCTCGGACCGCCGTGCTCGGCCGCCTCGGCAAGCACCCGTGCGGCCCGCTCGACGTCGCCGAGCGCCGAATAGCTCTTGACCAGCAACAGCCGAGCGGGCAGCCGCCACGGCAGCGAGGCTTCCGCCGCCAACGCCGCGAGTGCCTGCTCGATCGCGCTGATGGCGTCGGGGAATCGACCGCGGTACGTGGCGACGACGCCCGCGGTGATCCTGGCGATCGCCCACCCCAGCCGCTGCCCCGACGACGAAAAGGTCGCGTAGTCCGCCGCCCGTTCGTCGGCCAGGTCGAGCTGGCCCACGGTGGTCAGCGACAGCACGTCGCCGTAGCGCACCATCACCTTGATCATGCCGTCGGTGGACTTCTGCTGCGCGCGACTCTTCGCGGCGATCGGTTCGAATTCGTCACCGCGCCCAGCCACCGGCATGGCCAACCCCGCACTGAACGCGGCGAACTCGAACGCCTGCTTGGGTGCGTCGGGATCGGACAGCACCGCCTCGGCGATGGCCAGCCCCTCGTCGATCCTGTTCTCGTGAACGGCAAGTGCGGCCGACGTCGCCTGGACGACGAGGCGAAGCGCGGGGTGCTCGACCCGGTCGGCGAGGATGCGCATCACCGAATGTGCCTCTGCGACGGCGCCCATCGACCAGAACAGGATCGACACTCGCGGGATGCCCCACTGGACCAGTTCGAGTTCGTCGAGGCCGGCGGGATCGAACCCGGCCAGAATGGCGTCGGCCTCGGCGGGGCGCCCCTGCCACATCAGTGCCCGCGACAGCACCTCCGCGGCCCTGAGCCCGCCGTCGTGCTCCAGTGCGGTGCGGGCGAGTTGCTCACCGAGCGGAATGTTGGACAGCGAAATCGCGTCCTTGGCGGCGGTGATCAACAAGTTCGTGTCCGGCACCTGATCACTGCCGACGAAGAGCTGAGCCAACTTGATTCTGGCGGCGCTGGTGTCGGCCGGGCGATCCCGCAGTGCGGTGACGATCGTGCCGCGCAGTCGGCGGGCCGACGCCGTGCCGGTGCGCTGCCGGACGACCTCGCCGTACAGCGGGTGGCTGAAGCGCGCGTTGAGCTGAACGCCGTCGCGCGTGACCCGGATCAGGCCCTGTTCCTCGGCGGCGTCGACCGCCTCTTCGCCCGCCAGTGCGCACAGGGTGTCGATGTCGCATGGCTCGCACAGCGACAGCAGTTTCAGTGTCGTCATCACCTCGGCGGTGGCGCGGTCGAGACGATTGGCGAGCAGCGATGCCAGGCCCGAGGAGATGACGGTCGACCCGCGGAGCTGCCATACGCCGGAGACCTCGGTCAGCGTGCCCGCGTCGACCGCCCCCTCCACCAGGTGGCGCAGGAACAGTGGATTGCCGCCCGAGGAGTTCCACATGACGTCGGCGCTGAGGCCTTCGAGCCGACCACCGAGCACCGTCTCGACCAACGCTACGCTTTGTTGCTTGGAAAGCGGGGCAAGTTCGAACCGCTTGAGGTAGCCGTCCTTCCACAGTGACGTGACCGCATCGGGGACGGGCTCACCGCTGCGGACCGTCGCGACGAAGCGGGCGGCTCCCTCGACGGCGAGCTGGTGCACCAGCGTGGCAGACAGGTCGTCCAGCAGGTAGGCGTCGTCGACTCCGATGGTCGTGTTCGGTTGCCCGAGAAGCGATTCCCGGGCCGAGGCGACCAGTGCCAGCGGGTCACGCGAGCCCGACGGGGGAACCTGATGGGCGAACACACCGAGCGGGATGCTGCGGGCCGACTCGGTGCAGGCGATCCAGTGCACTTCTGACGGCAACGTCGCGACCACGCTGCGGGCCAGCGTGGTCTTGCCGACGCCTGCCGGGCCGACGAGCACGACGCCGCCACTGCCCGGGTCGGTGAGCGCACGGCTGATCGCGTCGAACTCCGCTGGGCGATCCAGCATCTGCCATTGGCGCGCCATGCTCAGCGAGTCTAAGTGCCAGATCTGCGGCGCGTCGCCTAATCAGCAGGTCCCGCCAGGTGCCGTCGCGGCACTGAGATTGCCTGCGCCACCGATCATTTGCTGGGTGGTGCTCAGTCGGGGAGTTCGGAGACGCTGGCCGGCTCGCGGCGCTCGACGCCGTTGCGCGCGTGCCGGAAATCGCTGGAGGCGTCGTAGACAAGCTTCTTGAGACGGTTGATCGAGCCCAGCGGACGGTGCGCGGCCAACCCTCGCCACGAGTTGAACGAGAGCACGTCGTCGCCGTACCGCCGCCGCTCCGTCGTGTCCGGGTTCTGGGCGGGAAAGGTGAGTTTGGCGACGCCGCGGTGAGGCGAGCGTTCCTCTGGCCAGTCGACGGAGGCGTCCTCGACGGGCATGGCGTCGAGGTCGGTGCACAGCTGAACCTGGAACTCGTACTCCGCGCCGCCGGTGCGGAAGAGGTCCACCACCATGTCGCGGTGGGCGTCGTCGCCTGCCATGGGCGAAATCACCTCGTGCTGAAGTGATTTCACCGACTCTGACAGCGGGACCACGGCGAATCTGGCGATGTAGTCGCCGTACCGCAACGCTGAGGATGAGAAGTAGGACTCCCCGAGCACTGGCGTGTTCGGCCTGGCGAACAGCTGCAGCGCCATGGGCAACTGCAGCCCGACGCGCGGCAGTATCCGGTTGCCGAGGAACGCGAAGATGCGGCTCGCGAACTGCAGTACGCCGTCGGGGGTGCGCGCCAGCAGCTTCGCCAGCGGCATGCCGCGCTTCAGGTAGGCCGCGGCGTCGGCGAACGGAAACTCGCGATGGGTGACCAGGATGAAGTCCTGAACGGCGGTGTCGTCGTCGGGCAGGATCTTGGCGCCGGGGACGCCGATGACCTTGATCCCGAGGCCCCTGATGCCCTTGGTCTGGTCGCTGCGCATCGCTCCCGCAGTGCTCGACAACCGGGCCACGACGGGGTAGCTGGCTGGCTCGGCGAACAACCCCTGCCTCAGCTCGTCGGGCAGGTCGGGGTAGACCGTCAGTTCGCCGCGCAGCAGCCCGTGGCCCTTGGCGTGGGCGTCGCGGATGCCGTGCCGGTACTTCTTGAAGGCCCACACGTTGTTGTCGTGCAGCGAGGCTGCGATCGCGTCGACCAACCCGGCCTCGTCGACGCCGGGTCGTTCCACGTCCTCGCGGAAGCGGACGTACGTGGCGTCGGTCATGGGTGCTCCGTCCTCGTGGACCGCCGGGGTCCACGGCGCGAAGGGATTCTTCACTCCCGCCAGTGCGGGCTTCAGTTCGGGAAAGTGCCGCAGCAGGACGGTGCGCATCGAGTTGTCGGCGATCCAGTCCATTCCCGCCTGCGTGTACACCTCCGACCGGAAGTCCCTGGTGAAGAAGCGGTCGCTTTCCAGTCGACGCGACGCCATCAGGATGAAGACGCGAAAGGCCGTGTCGCTGAACCCGAATCCCGGCGGCTTCGGCTCGGCGTACATGCCGACCATGAGGTCGACCCGTTCGACGTCGCCGTAGACCTCTTCGAGCTCGCGGGCCCACACCGGGTCGTCGGTCAGGTCTGCGAAGGTGGCGGCCGGCTTGAGCCGGAAGAGCCGACGAAACTCGTTGTAGCGCGGCACTCCTCGCTCGCGGACCCGCAGCACGTCCACCGCGGCGAGGTCGATCTCCCGGTCCTCACGCACCATCTTGGTCAGCTGGACGGGGTAGTTGTGCAGCGTGATGGCGCCGGGGTGCGACCGTCCGAACGAATAGAGCAGGTCGGCCATCGGTGTTTCCGCCAGCCGTTCGCGGACCTTCGCGAACTCGAGGTCGACGAGTTGGTGCTTGGCGAGCACGCGATCGTCGGTCGCGGACCGGAACTCGTAGTCGTCGGGCAGCAGGGGATGCATGCGGTACACCGCGACGAACTCCTCGGTGAGGGAGTAGGGGACGTCGTGGTGGTCGGTGGGCGAGCCGGGGATGCCGGTGAACACCTCGTTGTCGGTGAACCGGCGGACGAACGGGTTGAGCCGCTCCCCGAAGATGCCAAACCAGTTGGCGCGCATCGCGAATGTCGTCGTGGGGTGGGAGATGATCGCAGGCGTCCAGTCGATGGTATGGATCTTAGCCATCAGCGCCGCGTTGACCAGGCGGGCCCTGTCGTACAACTCCTGGTCGGTCAGGTGGGGATAGTGCCCGGCAAGGACGTCGCAGATCGCGTTGTGCTCGCGCATGAACAGTGAGTGCAGAAGTGCCAGCCCGACCCAGAAGTTGCCGACGACGCCGCTGGGGTCGAGGGTTGCCTCCAGCGCGGCGGGCGGGAGGCCCAGCTCGTCGACCAGCAGCTTGCCGTTCTCGAACGAGCGCAGCGCGTCGGCGAATTCGGGTGAACCGCCGTAGATTTGGGACCCGTCCCACCAGTGGGTGTCGTCGGTGACGAAGGTCGGCGGACCGTGGGGGTCGGCGTCGGGATCGGTCTTGGTCCGCTTGATTTCCATCTCATGCTCGTCGCCGTCGTCGTCCTGTGTCGCGATCCGCCAGGGATCGTCGTCGTCCGAGGTCGGGTGGCTCAGCCAGTCGTGGACCTCGAACTGAATCCAGGCCGCCGCCAGCAGGTTGAGCGTGGTCGCCGGCTGAAATTCCTTGCGGCGCAAGAGGCTGCGGCTGATCAGGCTGGGGCTGGGGCTCAGCAGCGCGTCGTCGTCCTCCCGGTGTACCTCGGCAAGGGGCACGTTGCGCCCGAACCGGCAGCCCTGAGCTCCCATGAGCGGGTCGACCAGGTCGTTGTAGGTGCCGTCGACGGTGCGGGCGGTGCGGTAGCGGCCGTCGCGTACCGGTGGCGGCGCCTTGCCCGGGTCGCGCCCGGTGTCGTACAGGTTCTCCGCGCGCAGCCGGTACCGCAGACCCACCAGCACCGGGATGCCAAGCGTGGTGGGAAGTCGCGACCACCCGATCGTCGCGTCGACCCGCTCGGCGGCGCGGCCCAGCAGCTGAGCCGAACGTCGTCGCAGAGGAGGCCTGACACCTGCCATTCCCGAACGCTACTGCTGCTGGCCCCGTCGTCGGAGAGTTTTCGGCCGCGTCAAGGGTGGGCGAGGTGCACGGCCGGAAGACGGTCCGTCAAACGACGCTCACGGCAGGGGATCCGCTCCGCGGTGCGACGGGTCGGCGGTCAGGATGCGACCGTCGATCTTGATGTTCGGGGTACGGAAGTAGGCCCAGCCGCCCATCAGGACGACGGCCATCGCGGTGAACGCGATCGAGCTCTGCACATCCGGCCAACCCGCGGCGAACAACACCGGAAGGGCGATGATCGTCGCGCCCCAGTAAACGCGACGCTTCACCGCGCGCTTCGGCAGTGCCGCGGTGTTCCAACCCGGAAGGAACATCCCGACGAGGAGGATCGCCAGACCGGCGAAGAACAGACTCAGCGACAGGGTGCTCACGCCGTCCAGCCTATTCGTGGCCGCGAACCGCTAGCGCCAGTCCCGGAAGGCTTCCAACAGACGGCTGCGGAACGCCGGGTCGACGTCGTCGCCACCGGTCTTGCCGAGGGTGTTCACGGTGACGCGGAACTGCTGCAGGTAGTTGTCGCAGCCGTCGCAGTCCAACAGGTGCAGGTCGAACCGGGCCCGGGTGTCGGGGTCGAGCGAGCCGTCGAGATAGGCCGTGACCAGTTCGACGAGGTCGCGGCAGTCCATCGGTTCGGTGCTCATCGTGCATCCCCCAGGTAGTCCTCGAGCTGGGCCCGGACGGCGGCCCTGCCCCGGTGCAGCAGCACCCGTTGGTTCGCGACGCTGATGTCCAGCAGTTGGCACACCTCGGCGGAATCGAAACCGAGCATGTCGCGCATGGTCACCACGACGCGTTGGCGTTCGGGCAGGTCTTCGAGTGCACGTCGCGTCACGGTCACCAACTCCGCGCCGAGAGCGGAGCCCTCGGGGGTCTCCGGGAACGGTGACGGCTCCTCGTTCTCGCGCCAATGCCCCGACCACTGCTGCCCGGCGGCCCGGAAACGGGCGGGGTCGACGGTCCCGCCGGTGAAGGCGGCAATCGCGACGTCGGCGTCGCGGCGTTCGCGGACGCCCCGACGCTTGGCGATGTTGATCATCACGGCGAAGAGCCACGTGCGCAGCGACGACCGCCCCTCGAAGGCGTCGATCCCCTTGAGCAGCGCGATCCACGTCTCCTGCACCACTTCCTCGGCGATGGCGGCGTTGGGCACGTAGCCCCGCGCCACACTCAACATCGACGCAGTGTGGCGGTCCACCAGCTCGGCAAAGGCCACCTCGTCACGGGCACGCAACGCCGTGATGAGGGTGGCTTCGTCGGGTGTCGCGCAGGTCACCTGACGGAGCGTAGCCGTACATCCGCGCTCACCGCCGCCGTAGCGCATCACTGAGCGTCCACACCGAGATCCCCAGCAGGGCTGCGTCCTTGATGAGGAACTGACCCGTCGAGCCCAGCATCGGGAAGCCACCTTCAGTCGCCTCGAACACACCGGGCGCGGTGAACAGGAAGCTGAGCGTGGCGACGAACAGCCCGACGGCGATCACGCTGCCGACGGCCGAAATCCTCGGCCACCACGGTCCGAGGGCGAGCAGTACCGCGGCCGCCACCTCCACCACACCGAGCAGCGCCGAGAACGCGGTAACCGAGAACACGTCGTACACCCAGCTCATCAGGGGGCTGGTGGCGACCAGCGGCTCGATGCCCTTGGCCTCGTAGGTGGTGAACTTCATCAGCCCGATCCAGCCGATGACGACGACGAGGCCGTATCTGGCCAACAGCCCCCCGACCTGGTCGATCCTCGCCACGGCGGGCGCACGGTGCTCGTTTACGGTGGTCATGACTTGTCCCTTCGACGAATTGCACTTCTTCGATGAAGGGGAGTGTCGGGACCAACGGCGACCGTTACGGTGCGGGCGACTCGTCGCCAAGCATGCGGTGCAGGAACTCGTAGATCAGCGCCGACCGAAACGCCGTCTGCGCGTTGTCCGCTGCGCCGGCGTGCCCGCCCTCGACGTTCTCGTAGTACCGCACCCGGTGCCCGGCCGCCTCGAGTGCGGCCGTCATCTTCCTGGCATGGCCGGGATGGACGCGGTCGTCGCGGGTGGAGGTCGTCATCAGAAGGGCGGGATAGTCCCGGTCGGCCGAGATGTTCTGATACGGCGAGTATTCGCGGATGAAGGCCCAGTGGTCGGGATCGTCCGGATCGCCGTACTCGGCCACCCACGACGCCCCGGCCAGGAGCAGGTGGTAGCGCTTCATGTCGAGCAGCGGCACACTGCACACCAAGGCGCCGAACAACTCTGGGTACTTGGTCAGCATGATGCCCATGAGCAGGCCGCCGTTGCTGCCGCCCTGGGCGCCCAGCTGGTCGACGGTCGTGATGCCGCGCGCCACCAGATCGGCTGCGACGGCGGCAAAGTCCTCGTGCACCAGGTGCCTGCCCTCGCGCATCGCCTGGGTGTGCCACGTCGGCCCGTACTCTCCGCCGCCGCGAATGTTGGCCAGCACGTAGGTGCCGCCCCTCGACAGCCACAGCTTGCCGAGAACACCCGCATACCCGGGGGTGTTGGAGGACTCGAATCCGCCGTACCCGCCGAGCAACGTCTTGCCCGGACCCGTCGAATCGCGGTGGCTGACAACGAAATACGGGATCGTCGTGCCGTCGGCGGACGCGACGAAGTGTTGCTTCACCTCGACGTCCGAGGCGTCGAAGAAGGCCGGTGCACTCTTGATCTCGGTGAGTTCTCCGCCGACGTGGCCCCACAGGAGGCGTGACGGACTGTCGAAACCGCTTGAATCCAAGAAGATTTCGTAACCGAGCTCGTCGGCGTCGACGATCACCGTCGTCGCGTTGGCGGGCAGGCCCGCGACGGGCTCGCGGTGCCACGAACCGGGGGTGACGACCTCGACGTGGGTGGCGACGTCGACGAGGGTGCCCAGAATCAACCGGTCCCGGGTCCAGGTGAACGTGTCGAGGCTGGTGTGCGCGTCCGGTTCGAAGACGACGGCCAACGCGACCGTGCCGGAGAGGAAGTCGTCGTACTTCGCGGCCAGCAGCGTGCCCGCCGGGTAGGTCGCCGTACCGACCGTCCACGGGGAGCGCGGCCGGATCAGCAGCCACTCGCGGTGAATCGAGATCCTGGCGTCGGTGGGGACGTCGATCCTCACCAGCTCGCCGTCGCGAATCTCGAAGTACTCGCGGTTGAAGAAGTCGACGGACCGCGCGGCGATCAGCCGCTCGAACCCTGGCGTCGGGTCGAATCCCACGCCGATGCTGACGTCGGATGCGATGCCCTCGAACACCGTTTGGGCCTCGTCGAGCGGCTGGCCCCGCCGCCAGCGCTTCACGACGCGCGGGTAACCGGACTCCGTCAGGGAACCCGGGCCGAAGTCCGTTCCCACCAGGACGGTGTCGTGGTCTTCCCAGGAGATGCTGGTCTTCGCCTCGTCCACAGTGAAGCCGCCCACGACGAATTCACGTGTGGTCAAGTCGAATTCGCGCACGACCGTCGCGTCGGACCCTCCTCGAGACAGCTCCACCAGGGCGAGGGTGTAGTCGGGTTCGATGACCTCGGCGCCCGCCCAGACCCACTTCTCGCCGTCTTCGGCGGCCAACGCGTCGAGGTCGACGAGGACGTCCCAGTCGGGATCGTCGGTCCGGTACTGGTCCAGCGTGGTGCGCCGCCACAACCCACGGGGGTGGGTGCCGTCGCGCCAGTAGTTGTAGAGGTAGTCGCCGCGACGCCGCACATAGGGGATGCGGGCATCGGTGTCGAGGATCTCGAGGGCCTCGGCGCGCATCTGCTCGAACCGCTCACCGCCGAGCTCGTCGAGCGTCGGCTCGTTGTGGCGTCGCACCCACTCGAGCGCGTCGTCACCGGTGATGTCCTCGAGCCAGAGCTGGGGGTCGTCGTCCACGGGTCCATTGTGGCCGTCGGCGTACTGTGAGCTGTGTAACACCTCGTCGACGGACCGTGAGAGGGGATGACGATGGCGGACGTACCCAACCGCGCACTGATCACCGAGGCTGCGGCCGAATTGCTGCGCACGCTGCAAGGTCGCCACGGCGCGTTGATGTTTCACCAGTCCGGTGGTTGCTGCGACGGGTCGTCGCCGATGTGTTACCCCGACGGCGAGTTCCTGGTGGGTGACCGTGACGTCCTGCTCGGCACGCTCGACGTGGGCGACGGCGTGCCGGTGTGGATATCGGGCAGCCAGTTCGAGGCGTGGAAGCACACCCAGCTGGTCATCGACGTGGTGCCCGGCCGTGGTGGCGGCTTCAGCCTCGAGACGCCGGAGGGCATGAGGTTCCTCAGCCGCGGACGCGCCTACACCGAGGAGGAGAACCGGTTGCTCGACGGCGATCCGCCGGTGACCGGGTCGCGGTACGAACGCGGCGAGCGGCCGCGTGACGGAGGCACCCACGTCGTCGCGGAGGCGTCGGACGCCTGCCCGATTCCCGCGGCCCGCCCCGCGATCGCGCACAGCTGAAGCATCGACCGCAGGCGGCGTAGCCGCGACCATTAGGCTGGGGTCGTGACTCACTATGACGTCGTCGTACTCGGTGCCGGTCCCGGCGGTTACGTGGCCGCCATTCGCGCTGCCCAGCTCGGCCTCAACACTGCCATCGTCGAGCCGAAGTACTGGGGTGGGGTCTGCCTCAACGTCGGCTGCATCCCGTCCAAGTCGCTGCTGCGCAACGCCGAGCTGGCGCACATCTTCACCAAGGAAGCCAAGACGTTCGGCATCAGTGGTGACGTCTCGTTCGACTACGGCTCGGCGTTCGACCGCAGCCGCAAGGTGGCCGACGGCCGCGTCGCCGGTGTGCACTTCCTGATGAAGAAGAACAAGATCACCGAGGTCCACGGCCGGGGAGCGTTCACCGACGCCAACACGCTGTCGGTCGAGCTCAACGACGGCGGTACCGAGACGCTGACCTTCGACAACGCCATCATCGCGACGGGTAGCCGCACCCGGCTGGTGCCGGGCACCGAACTGTCGGAGAACGTGGTCACCTACGAAGAGCAGATCATGGAGGGCGAACTGCCCAAGTCGATCGTGATCGCCGGCGCCGGCGCCATCGGCATGGAGTTCGGCTACGTCATGAGCAACTACGGCGTGGACGTCACCATCGTCGAGTTCCTGCCCCGCGCCCTGCCCAACGAGGACGCCGAGATCTCCAAGGAGATCGAAAAGCAGTTCAAGAAGCTCGGCGTCAAGATCCGGACCGGCACCAAGGTCGAGTCGATCACCGACGAAGGTTCGTCGGTCAAGGTCGTCGTCAGCAAGGACGGCAAGACCGAGGAACTCGTCGCCGACAAGGTGATGCAGTCCATCGGCTTCGTGCCCAACGTCGAGACCATCGGCCTCGACAAGGCCGGCGTCGCGCTGAACGACCGCAAGGCCATCGAGATCGACGAGTACATGCACACGTCGGTCCCGCACATCTACGCCATCGGCGACGTCACGATGAAGCTGCAGCTCGCCCACGTCGCCGAGGCGCAGGGCGTCGTCGCGGCCGAAACCATCGCCGGCGCAGAGACATTGGCGCTGGGTGACTACCGCATGCTGCCGCGGGCCACGTTCTGTCAGCCGCAGGTCGCCAGCTTCGGGCTCACCGAGCAGCAGGCCCGCGACGAGGGGTACGACGTGAAGGTCGCGAAGTTCCCGTTCACCGCGAACGGCAAGGCGCACGGCCTCGGCGAACCAGGTGGCTTCGTCAAGATCATCGCCGACGCCAAGTACGGCGAACTGCTCGGCGGACACCTGATCGGACACGACGTGTCCGAGCTGCTGCCCGAACTCACGCTCGCCCAGAAGTGGGACCTCACGGTCAACGAGCTGACCCGCAACGTCCACACCCACCCGACGTTGTCGGAGGCGCTGCAGGAGTGCTTCCACGGCCTCGCCGGCCACATGATCAACTTCTGAGCGACGACACGTGAGAGGGACGGTCGTCGCAGGTGTCGGCGGCTTGATCATCGGCCACATGCTGTGGCTGACTGCGATCTCGTTCGCGACGAAGACGACGACCGTCGACGTGTGGGTACTCGTCATCGCGGCCGCGACGCTGGTCCTCGGCGTCGCGTGCGTCCTGCTTGGCCGGACGTTCCACCGTCGCAAGGCGTTCGCGAAGGCGGCGTTCCTGTGGTGTCTTCCCGTCTCGCCGCTGCTGTTCTCGCTCAGCGTGCTCGCGGTGACCTACCTGTAGCGCCAGTCAGTTCGGGAAGTCCAGCGGGATCTTCAGCGTCGCCATCGTGGCGGCCAACCCGTCGTATTGGCTTGCCAGCATGCAGAATTCGATCAGTTGCTTCTTGGTGAGGTACGTCGACAGGGCCGTCCAGGTCTCGGCTGACATGGACCGCGTGATGACGAACTCGTCGGTCGCGGTGATCAGCACCCGCTGCCGGTCGGTGAGCCCCTCGGCGTCCGGGCCCTCGAAGATCCGAGCTTGAGTCTCGAGGTCGACGCCACGGCTGCGCGCGAGGCGCCGGTGCTGCTGTAGCTCGTACTCGCAGTCGCGGAGATGTCCGACCCGCAGGATGACCAGCTCGGCCTCTTGACGGGGCAGCTTGCCGAGGCCGAGCAGCATCCCCGAGTACGGCAGCCAGGCCAGGAACAGCAGCTGGTGCTGCCCGATCACGTTGAACAGCGCGAATCGGGGAGCGCGGATGGCCCTGGCACCCAGCTTGGCGATGATCCAGTTCAGGGGTCCGAGTTCGCGGAAACCTCCTGGCCGGATACGGGCGGGGACAGTCTCGGAGGCGCTCACCTCTTGGAGTGTAGGTGGGGTCAGGTTCGCTTGACCGGATACGGCGACACCGTGCTGCGGTGCTCGTCGAGATCGAGGGCGCGGCCGAGCGCGGGGAATGCCCGTTGCGGGCAGTTGTCCCGTTCGCACACCCGACAGCCCGCACCGATCGGAGTGCCCACTTCGCTGGACAGGTCGAGTCCGTCGGAGTACACCAGTCGCTGCGCGTGCCGCAGCTCGCAGCCGAGGCCGATCGCGAACGTCTTGCCCGGCTGGCCGTACCGCGACGCGCGGCGCTCGACGGTGCGGGCCACCCACATGTAGTGCCGGCCGTCGGGCATCTGGGCGATCTGCACCAGGATCTTGCCGGGGTTGGCGAACGTCTCGTAGACGTTCCACAGCGGGCAGGTGCCGCCACTGGAGGAGAAGTGAAAACCCGTGGCGGACTGGCGCTTCGACATGTTCCCTGCACGGTCGACACGGACGAACGACAGCGGAACGCCCCGCATCGACGGCCGCTGCAACGTGGAAAGCCGGTGGGCGATGGTCTCGTAGCTGACCGAGTAGAACGCCGAGAGCCGCTCGACGTCGTAGCGGAAGTTCTCGGCCACGTCGTGGAACTGGCGATACGGCAGGATCGTGGCGGCCGCGAAGTAGTTGGCCAACCCCAGGCGCGCCAGGGTGCGGGACTCGTCGCTGGTGAAGTTGCCCTCGTCGGCCAGGGTGTCGATGAGGTCGCCGAACTCGAGGTAGGCCAATTCGGCGGCGAGCTTGAACACCGTCTGTCCGGACGGCAGGTGCCCGCCGATCTCGAGTGTCTTGGTGGCGGGGTCGAAGCGGTGCAGCACGGTGTCGCCCAGATCGATCCGCTTGACGATGTGCACGCCGTGCACCCGGACCAGCCGGTCGGACAGTTCGGCCGCGAGGTCGGCGCGGTTCATGCGCATCCGGACGGTGAGGTCCTCGGCGGCCGTGTCGAGCTCGTGCAGGTAGTTCTGCCGTTGGTAGAAGTAGTCCCGCACCTCCTCGTGCGGCATCGTGATGGATCCCCACCCGGAGCTGGGGCCGCTGCCGTCGGAGAATCGGCCCTCGGTGGCCGCCGCCAGCTGGGTGATGGTCAGCCGGTAGCGCCGGTGCAGGTTGACCATCGCCTGCGCGAGTGCCGGGTGGGCGTTGACGACGTCGGCGACCTCGGACGGGGCGACATCGACGCCGACGTCGCTGTCCATCGTCACCTCGCGCAGTTCGGCCACCAGGCGGGTGTCGTCCTGGGAGGCGAAGAACGTCGCGTCGACGCCAAACACCTCGGTGATGCGCAGCAGGACCGCGACGGTCAGCGGGCGAACGTCGCGCTCGATCTGGTTCAGGTAGCTGGGGGAGATGTCGAGCATTTGGGCCAACGCGGCCTGGCTGAATCCGCGCTCACTGCGGAGCTGGCGCACCCGTGATCCGACATAGGTCTTGGCCACGCCGACCAGCATAATGAGCCTGCGAAGGCGCTCTTCGCAGGATTGGCACAGGCATCGCTCGTGGCATCATTTGGACTCGTGGGTACCACGGTCGGATTGGGCACTGGTCTGTCGAAGTCGATGATGCCGGTCCCCGATCCGCATCCCGACGTCTTCGACATCGAATGGCCGCTGCGGGTCGCCGACGTCGACCGCACGGGCAGGCTGAAGTTCGACGCCGCGACCCGGCACATCCAGGACGTCGGGTCTGATCAGCTGCGTGAGATGGGCTTCGAGGAGACCCATCCCCTGTGGATCGTCCGTCGCACCATGATCGACATGATCGAGCCGATCGAGTTCAAGGACATGATCAGGTTGCGCCGGTGGTGTTCGGGCACGTCCAACCGGTGGTGCGACATGCGGGTGCGAATCGACGGGCGCCGGGGCGGCCGGATCGAATCCGAGGCGTTCTGGATCAACATCAACCGCGAGACGCAGGGGCCGGCGCGCATCTCCGACGACTTCATCGCTGGGTTGCAGAAGACCACCAGCGTCGACCGGCTTCGCTGGAAGGCCTACCTGAAGGCCGGCGCCCGCGACGATGCGGTCGCCGTTCGGGCATATCCCGTCCGCGTCAGCGACATCGACATCTTCGACCACATGAACAACTCGGTGTACTGGAGCGTCATCGAGGACTACCTCTACGACAAGCCGGAGCTGGTGGCCAAGCCGCTACGGGTCACCATCGAGCACGACCTGCCGGTGGCATTGGGGGACCAGCTCGAGATCATTCAGCACGAGTATCCGGCCGGCTCGACCGACAAGTTCGGCACGGACCTCGTGGATCGCACTGTTACAACGCTCACATATGTGGTCGGCGATGAGGTCAAGGCCGTCGCCAGTCTGTTCTCGCTCTGAATCGATCGGGTTTAACAGTACGAGCGTACTGACCTGCGCCGTTGCATTACTGCGCGGTAACTTCTGAACCGTTTCAGTCGACAGCTCCTTCGCAATCTTCGCAAGATGCGCGTAATGCTTGGCGAAAATTGGCACGCGAAACGGGTGGACCAGCGACTATGCGCTGTGTCATGGTCGTGTCAGCAGAAAAGCTAATGCGCGGTGGCGTTAACAACGAACGAAGGCAACGTCGCCGGCACTCGTAATCGAAGGAGCCCGATGTCCACCGTTGGCACGCCCAAGTCACCCGAACAAATCCAGCACGACTGGAACACCAACCCCCGCTGGAACGGTATCGAGCGCACGTACTCCGCCGAGGACGTCGTCGCTCTGCAGGGTCACGTCGTCGAGGAGAGCACCCTCGCCCGCCGCGGTGCCGAGGTGCTGTGGGAGCAGCTCCACGACATGGACTACGTCAACTCGCTTGGCGCACTGACCGGCAACCAGGCCGTGCAGCAGGTCCGCGCCGGCCTCAAGGCCATCTACCTGTCGGGTTGGCAGGTCGCCGGTGACGCGAACCTCTCCGGCCACACCTACCCGGACCAGAGCCTCTACCCGGCCAACTCGGTGCCGCAGGTGATCCGCCGCATCAACAACGCGCTGCTGCGCGCCGACCAGATCGCCAAGATCGAGGGCGACCGCTCGGTGGAGAACTGGCTGGCCCCGATCGTCGCCGACGGTGAAGCCGGCTTCGGTGGCGCACTGAACGTCTACGAGCTGCAGAAGGCCATGATCGTCGCCGGTGTCGCCGGTTCGCACTGGGAAGACCAGCTGGCCTCGGAGAAGAAGTGTGGCCACCTCGGTGGCAAGGTGCTGATCCCGACTCAGCAGCACATCCGCACGCTGACCTCGGCCCGCCTCGCGTCCGACGTCGCCGACGTGCCGACGGTCGTCATCGCCCGCACCGACGCCGAGGCAGCCACGCTGATCACCTCCGACGTCGACGAGCGCGATCAGCCGTTCATCACCGGTGAGCGCACCAAGGAGGGCTTCTACCACGTCAAGAACGGCCTGGAGCCCTGCATTGCCCGCGCCAAGGCCTACGCGCCGTACTCCGACCTCATCTGGATGGAGACCGGCACCCCGGACCTGGAGCTGGCCAAGAAGTTCGCCGAGGGCGTCAAGAGCGAGTTCCCGGACCAGATGCTGGCCTACAACTGCTCGCCGTCGTTCAACTGGAAGCAGCACCTGGACGACTCGACCATCGCGAAGTTCCAGAACGAGCTTGGCGCGATGGGCTTCAAGTTCCAGTTCATCACCCTCGCCGGCTTCCACGCCCTCAACTACTCGATGTTCGATCTGGCCCATGGCTACGCCCGCAACCAGATGAGCGCCTACGTCGAGCTGCAGGAGCGCGAGTTCGCCGCCGAGGAGCGCGGCTACACCGCGACGAAGCACCAGCGTGAGGTCGGCGCCGGCTACTTCGACCGGATCGCCACCACCGTGGACCCGACCTCGTCGACCACCGCGCTCGCGGGTTCGACCGAAGAGGGCCAGTTCCACTAGGCCGTACGTTCTGACGTCAGGCCCCGTCCCATAATGGGCGGGGCCTGATGCCGTATCTGAGGAGAGCAATGACTATCGAGCGGGTAGGCGTCGTCGGCGCCGGACAAATGGGTGCGGGCATCGCCGAGGTGTCGCTGCGCGCGGGTGTGGAGGTCCGCATCTACGAGCCCACCGAGGCGCTCGCGGAGGCCGGCCGCGGCCGCATCGTCTCGTCGTTGGAGCGCGGTGTCAGCAGGGGCAAGCTCACCGAGGCCGAACGCGACGAGGCGCTGGCGCGGCTGAGCGTCGCCACCGACATCGCCGACCTGGCCGACCGTCAGCTGGTGGTCGAGGCCATCGTCGAGGACGCCGCGGTCAAGGCGAAGGTCTTCGCGCAACTCGACGAGGCGATCACCGATCCCGACGCCGTGCTGGCGTCGAACACGTCGAGCATCCCGATCATGAAAATCGCTGCGGCGACGAAGAATCCGGGCCGCGTGCTGGGGTTGCACTTCTTCAACCCGGTGCCCGTACTACCGCTGGTCGAGCTCGTCCCGACGTTGGTCACCACCGACGCGGCGTTGGCCCGTGTCGAGCAGTTCGCCGGCGAGCGGCTCGGCAAGAAGGTGGTGCGCTGCACCGACCGTTCCGGTTTCGTCGTCAACGCGCTGCTGGTGCCGTACCTGCTGGCGGCGATTCGGATGGCCGAGGCCGGTGTCGCCACCGTCGAGGACATCGACACCGCCGTCGTCGCCGGGTTGTCACACCCGATGGGCCCGCTGAAGCTGAGCGACCTGGTTGGCCTGGACACGCTGAAGTTGATCGCGGACTCGATGTTCTCCGAGTTCAAGGAGCCGCTCTACGGACCGCCGCCGCTGCTGCAGCGGATGGTCGAGGCGGGCCAGCTCGGCAAGAAGTCGGGTAGGGGCTTCTACACGTACTGATCGCCTCGCCGAGACTGCAGAAGATGACGGAAATCAGCTGATCCACGTCATCAACTGAAGTCTCGGCGAATCGCCAGGGAACCGAGCGGCGGGCTGCTGCGCCTAACGGAGTGTGGAGCAACTCGTGCTGGCGTCGGAAGCCCTCGCCTCTGGAGCGGTGACTCGTCACCAGTTGCGGTCGGAGTACGACAAGCTTCATCGCGACGTGTATGCGCCGCGTGGGCTCGAGCTCACCGCACGCCATCGGGCGATAGCGGGCTGGCTGTGGTCACGCCGGGAAGCGGTCCTGGTCGGCAATTCGGCGGCGGCGCTGCTCGGTACCAAGTGGATTTCCGCCGACGAGCCAGCCGAACTCGGGCGGTCGCGATTCACCTCGGCGCGCGACATCGTGGTCCGCAGCGGTGCGATCGCACCCGATGAGCTGTGCACGGCTCGCGGCATCCCGTGTACGACGGCGCCGCGAACGGCGTACGACGTCGGCCGAACGATGTTGCCGGACAAGAGCATCGTGCGCATCGACGCGCTGCTGAACGCAACTCGCCATGACGTCGCCGACGTCGAGGCGATCGCCGGACGGTATCCGAAGGCGAGGGGGATCCGGCGCCTGCGGGCCGCACTCGCACTGGCCGACGGCGGCGCGGAGTCCCCACCGGAGACGCGGTTGCGGTTGCTGCTGGTGCGCTCCGGGTTGCCGCGGCCGACGACCCAGATTCCGGTCGCCGACGATCACGGTCGGATCGTGCGGAGGATCGACATGGGATGGCCCGAATGGATGGTGGGCGTCGAGTACGACGGCGCGCAGCACTTCACCGGCCCGGACGATTATGCCGCCGACATCGAACGGCTGGAGTTCCTCGCCCATCGCGGCTGGCTCATCGTTCGCGTCGGCGGTCGCCACATGCGTGCTCCCGGTGTCGTGGCGGAGCGGGCGCGACGCGCATTGCTGAGCCGCGGATGGTCGCCGAGACTGCAGAAGATGACGGAGATCAGCTGATCCACGTCATCAAGTGAAGTCTCGGCGAGGTCGGAAGGCTAGGCGCCCGCCAGCCGCTTCTTCTCCGCCTCGACGTCGAAATCGGCTGCAGGCCACGACAAGTCGAGCCCTTCGAGCGCCTCGATCAGCAACTCGGTGACGGCTAGCCGCGCATACCACTTGCGATCGCACGGGATGACGTGCCACGGCGCGAGGTCGGTCGACGTGCGTTCCAGCATCGCCTGATACGCCTCTTGGTACCTGGGCCACAGCAGCCGCTCGTCGACGTCGGCGGGGTTGTACTTCCAGAACTTGTCCGGCCGGTCGAGCCGCTCGGCCAACCGCTTCTTCTGCTCGTCGAGCGACACGAACATCGCCACCTTGACGATCGTGGTGCCGTCGAGGGTGAGCCGCTTCTCGAAGTCGTTGATGGTGTCGTATCGGGTGCTCCACACCTCGGGCGCGACGAGGTCGTGCACGCGAACGATCAGCACGTCCTCGTAGTGCGAGCGGTCGAACACGCCGACGTGCCCCGGCGTCGGCACCTTGCGCTCGATGCGCCAGAGGAAGTCGTGGGCGAGTTCCTCCTCAGTGGGCTTGCCGAAGTTGGCGTACTGGATGCCCTGCGGATTGCCTGCTCCGACAACGTGTTTGACGATGCCGCCCTTGCCGGCGGTGTCCATGCCCTGCAGCACCAACAGCACCTTGCGGGTATCGCCGGACAGGCTGTTGGCGTACAGCATCTCCTGCAGCTGGGCGAACCGCTCGGAGCGTTCGAGCAGCAGGTCGGGTGCGTCGCTCTTGCTGCCCTGGAAGCCGGGGGTGGCGTTGGTCTCGATGGCTGCGACGGAGTCGCCCGGTTTGAACGCCAGGTGGACGTGCGGTTCGTGGGTCCACAGCTCAGGAAGGTCGTCGGTCACGACCTCAGTCAAGCAGGCGGGAGGGCAGTATCGGGGAGGGATGCGGCGCCGAGTTGAACTTCTCCAGCGACCCGTTGGCTTCGACTATGCCCCGCAACGCGTTCCACGACAGCATCGTCAGGTAGTCGATCAGCTCGTCGGCCGTCATCCGCGGATGCGACATCCACGAGTGGGTGGCCAACTGCACCCCGCCGACGATCATGAACGCCCACGGCTGGGCGCCACGGGTGTCCATCCCGACCGAGGCCATCCGCCTGCGGAGCATCACGCCCAGCATGCGCGCGATGATCTGCTCGGACTCTGCAACCGCCTTGCTCTTGCTCGCCGAGCTGTTCGCCATCACGAACGGGTAGATCTCCGGCTCGGCGGCCACGGTGGCGACGTAGACGCGGATGATCTCTCGCGTCAGGTCGTACCCGTCGAGGTTCGACGACAGCGCGGCAGCCATGTTGGGGATCAGGGTGGTCTGCGCGAAGCGCATCATGACGGCGGTCGTCAGATCGTTCTTGTCGGCGAAGTAGCGGTACAGCACGGTCTTGGAGACGCCGATCTCGGCGGCGATCTCGTCCATGCTGACGTTGCTGCCGCGGAGGCGGATGGCATCCAGCGTCCCGTCGACCAGTTCGTTGCGCCGGTCGACTTTGTGTTGGTGCCAGCGCCGCTTGCGCCCGTCGGTCTTCACCGGTCCCGCCGGACCGTCCCCTGCCACTTCCGCCGTCATTCCATTCCCTCGTCCGGAGTAGATGATACGGCCGAATTTCGTCGGTTGCCTCGACGGGACGGAGCTACCCCTGGCGACATGCAGGATGATGGTGGTGTGGTGACCACGTCCGGCCAACGGCCGAGCTTCGCAGAATCGATTGCAGGCGTCGACTCCGCGGCTGACGCCGAGCGTCGGCGCGGACTGCGCAGGATGAAGGTCGTCGCCGTCGGCTTCCTGCTCGGCGCGACCGTCGTCTTCCTGGTGTCGACGTGGGCGCAATCGCAGGGCGCCCCGGGTTGGGTCGGTTACGTCCGAGCGGCCGCCGAGGCCGGCATGGTGGGTGCGTTGGCGGACTGGTTCGCGGTGACCGCGCTGTTCAAGCATCCGCTGGGCATTCCCATCCCGCACACGGCGATCATCAAGCGCAAGAAGGACCAGCTCGGCGAGGGCCTCGGCGACTTCGTCCGGGAGAACTTCATGTCGCCCGAGGTGGTCTCCACCAAGCTGAGTGACGCGCACGTCGCCGAGCGGACCGGCAAGTGGTTGGCCGATCCGAGGAACGCCGAGCGGGTGGCCGCGGAGGCGTCGACTGCGTTGCGGGTGCTCGTCGAGATGCTGCGCGACGACGACATCCAGCAGGTGCTGGACAAGATGATCGTCAAGCGCATCGGGCAACCTCAGTGGGGTCCGCCGGCGGGGCGGGTGCTGTCCAGCCTGTTGGCGGAGCATCGGCAGGAGGCGCTGCTGCAACTGCTCGCCGACCGGGCGTTCGAATGGTCGCTGAACGCCGACGAGATTATAGAGCGCGTGATCGAGCGGGATTCGCCGACGTGGACGCCGCGGTGGGTCGACGGTCTGGTCGGTGACCGGATCCACCGGGAGCTGATGGACTTCACGGACAAGGTGCGCCGCAATCCCGACCACGAGCTGCGCAAGTCGGCGACGAAGTTCCTCTTCGAGTTCGCCGACGACCTGCAGAACGACGAGGCGACGATCGCCCGCGCCGAGAAGGTCAAGGACCAGATCATGGCCCGCGACGAAGTGGCGAAGGCTGCCGAGACGGCGTGGACCACCGCCAAGCGCATCTTCCTCGAATCCGTCGACGACCCGACCTCGACGTTGCGCACCAGGATCGCCGACTCCGTGGTGCACATCGGTGAGTCGTTGCGCGACGACGCGCACCTGCGCGAGAAGGTCGACAACTGGATCGTGCGGGCCGCGCAGCACCTCGTCTCGCAGTATGGGACGGAGATCACAGCGATCATCACCGAGACCATCGAACGCTGGGATGCGGACGAGGCGAGTCGGCGAATCGAGCTGCACGTGGGCCGTGACCTGCAGTTCATCCGAATCAACGGCACCGTGGTGGGTTCGCTCGCGGGGCTGATCATTTACTCAGTGGCGCAGATTCTGTTCTGATCTGCCGGCAAGTGCTAACAAGTGCTTGCAATAGCTAGCACCCCGTCCTACCGTTGTGTTCGAAGCAATTCCTTGGGCCGACGCGAAGGGGGACGGGCATGCCGCAGGACGAAAACCTTGCCGCTGTCGTGTCCACCGCAGCGCAGGACATCGGAGGCTTCATCCGTAGCCAGCGCGAATTGGCGCAGGTTTCGGTGCGGCAGTTGGCCGAGAAGGCCGGCGTCAGCAATCCCTACCTCAGCCAGATCGAGCGGGGACTGCGGAAGCCATCCGCGGAGGTTCTCAACCAGATCGCCAAGGCGCTCAGGGTCTCCGCGGACGTGCTCTACGTCAGAGCGGGACTTCTCGAACCCAGCGAGCCGAGCGAGGTCCGCGACGCCATCGTCATGGACACCGCGATCACCGAGCGGCAGAAGCAGGTGCTGCTCGACATCTACACCTCGTTCCGAGAGCAGAACGAAGCCCTGGACGAGGCGCGTGACGTGGATGAGGAGCCAGCCACTGACTGACCTCCGATCAACTGCTGACCAGCCACACCCAACCCGAATTTCGAAGGGAATGAACACCATGGCCGAGAAGAACCAGCCCACCGTTGAAGACCTGAAGGCTCCGCTGCTCGCCGCCGTCGGCGCCGCGGACCTCGCGCTCGCCACCGTCAACGAGATCGTGGCCAGCCTCCGTGAGCGTGCCGAAGAGGCCCGCACCGACGCGACCGCCCGTGTCGAAGGTCGCCGCGCGCAGCTGACCAAGCTGCAGGAAGAGCTCCCGACGCAGGTCGGCGAACTCCGCGAGAAGCTCAGCTCCGATGAGCTTCGCAAGGCCGCCGAGAGCTATGCCGAGGCTGCCACCGCCCAGTACAACAAGCTCGTCGAGCGTGGCGAGGAGGCGCTGACCCGTCTGCGCAGCCAGCCCGCCATCGAAGACGCCGCCAACCGCGTCGAGAACGTCACCGATCAGGCCGTCGAACTCACGCAGGACGCGTTGGGCACCGTGGCGACGCAGACCCGCGCCGTCGGTGAGCGTGCCGCCAAGCTGGTCGGCGTCGAACTGCCGAAGCGCACCGAGCAGGCTGCCGCTCCCGTGAAGAAGGCCGCTGCCAAGGCTCCCGCCAAGAAGGCGCCCGCCAAGAAGGCTCCGGCCAAGAAGGCGCCCGCCAAGAAGGTGACCCAGAAGTAACGGTTCCGACCGCTTGCCAGGCGCAAGTCGACTGAGGGGACGTAACCCGCATAGGCTTGAAGCGTGATGCTTCAGGACCTTGCGAGTTACGTCCTCTTCGCCATTCAGGTGGGCGTACTTCTGATGGGGTTGTACGCGTTCGTCCACGCCGCCATCCAGCGGACCGATGCCTTCCCCGCCGCCGAGAAGCTCAGCAAGCCCATCTGGTTGGCCATCATCGGTGGCACGGCTCTCGTCGGCCTCTTCTTGCCGCCTCCGGTCGGCTCGGCGATCGCCGCGTGCGCCGTCGGCGTCTACCTCGTCGACGTACGACCGAAGGTGCTCGAAGTCCAGGGAAAGTCGCGATAGCGGATGCGCAGACTGCTCGCCGCAGCGACGGCTGCCGTGATCGTGGCGTGCACACTGGCGACCGCCGGAACCGCCGCCGCCGATCCGGTCGCAACTCCGCCCTTCGTCGACCACGCGCAGTGGGCGCACTGGGGTGACCTGTCCAGCCTTCGCGTCTATCCCACCCCGGCGGGACGCCAGGCCGCCGGTCAGCTGAACAACGCCGCCCAAGGCGGTGAGGCATGGGGTGAGGTCCTCGCCCTCGCGCCCGACGCCGACATCCCAGGCATGCGTGACCAATTCATGTGCCACTGGAGCTTCGCGGAGATCGCCGAGCCCGGGAAGACGAGCTGGAACCTGGAGCCGTGGCGGCCCCTGGTCGACGACGCCACCATGGTCGAAACCCGTTGCAATCCCGGTGGCACCGAGGAGCCGTTCTGACATGACCATCTGGACCCGAGACGTCGTCGCAGGGATGGTCGACCACACGCTGCTCAAACCGGAGGCCACCGTCGACGACGTCGCCGCACTCCTCGAGGAGGCGGCCGACCTCGGGGTGTACGCGGTGTGCGTCTCGCCGTCGATGGTCGCGGCGGCCACGCGAGCCCGGTTGGCGGGCACTCTTATCGCGACCGTCGTCGGATTCCCTTCCGGCAAGCACGTTTCGGAGATCAAGGCACACGAGGCCGCGCTCGCCGTCGCAGCAGGCGCCGCCGAGGTCGACATGGTCGTCGACGTCGGCGCGGCGATCCGTGGCAACCTGGACGCCGTTCGCTCCGACATCGAGGCGGTGCGCGCGGCCGTGCCCGATTCCGTGCTCAAGGTGATCGTGGAGTCGGCGGCCCTTCTGGACCTCGCCGGTGAGCAGACGTTGGTCGACGTGTGTCTGGCGGCAGCCGAGGCGGACGTCGAATTCGTCAAGACCTCGACCGGATTTCATCCCGCCGGTGGAGCGTCGGTACGTGCCGTCGAGATCATGGTCGCCACCGTCGGACCGACCGTCGAGGTAAAGGCCAGCGGCGGCATCCGCACCGCCGAGGCCGCCGTCGCGATGCTGAACGCCGGCGCGACCCGGCTGGGACTGTCCGGGACGCGCGCGGTGCTCGACGGACTGGCTTCAGCGGCCTCCTAGAACCCGGTGATGCAGGGCTGCCCTTGGTTGCCGCCCGGAATCGAGGCGTTGCGGGCCGAGAGCCTCGTGACGACACCGGTGTCGGTGACCTGGACGTCGTCGACCTTCAGCGCCAGCGGGGAGTTCTTCGTCAGCTGCGAGCTGACCGCGTCAAGCGCCGGCTGGACGGCCTCGCGCGGCAACGTGAAGCCCAAGCCCGTCAACTTCTGAACCTGCAGCGACAACCCGTCGTCGACGATCTGTGGCTTGGTCACGATGCTGCCAAGCGGACCCTGAATGTCGACCGTGCCGTCGGCGGCGTTGGTGGTGACGCCGTTGACGAGGCCGCCGAGCAGGGGGATGGCGTTCTGGATCGTCTCCTTCATGCCGTCGGTCGACCAGGTGGCTGTGACGTCGAGCGACTCGAGGGTGCCCTGCGAGCTGGGGTCGCTCGACGGGCGGGCGCCGTCGATCTCGATCTGGACCTTCATGCCCTTCATGTCGCGGATCTGATTGCCGGCGGACGTGATCGAGACGTGCTGGTAGTCCTTCGTCACGTGCTGCCAGAGAAACGGCGGGAAGGCCCCGAAGGACACGGTGACGTCATCTTGGAGGACGCACTTCAACGTGCCCT
This sequence comes from Mycolicibacterium hodleri, assembly GCA_006864685.1. Classification (GTDB taxonomy): domain Bacteria; phylum Actinomycetota; class Actinomycetes; order Mycobacteriales; family Mycobacteriaceae; genus Mycobacterium; species Mycobacterium hodleri_B. The sequence continues at coordinate 133,968 of VIFX01000004.1, forward strand.
CGACGATCGTGGCGCCTCGCTGGCGCGCGTAGATTTCGCCGCCGACCAGGCCCGCCGCGGCAAGGGCGAGCACGATGACGAAGACCAGTGCGATCGACATGGGGTCGCGGACCAGGCGCCCGAACTTCGATCCCGACGGTTCGGAAGGTTCGCTGGGGTCGGCGCCGGGTGGCGGTCCCTGTGGGGGTCCCTGAGGTGGCGGCCCGACGTACTGCGGCCCAGCCTGGCCCGGCTGTGGCTGGTACGGCTGAGGCGGCTGCGGAGGCTGTTGGCCTTGGCGGGCCCAGGGATCGGAGGGGTCGGTCACCCCAGCGATTGTGCCCTACCGGAGGCGAGCGAACTCGGTTCGGTTGCGCAGCACGGCGACGGTGTCGCGGACCGTCTCGACGGAATCGAGGTCGACGTCCACCACCAGAAGGCGTGGATCGTCGCCCGCGGCGGCCAGCACGTCACCGGTCGGGGAGCAGACGAGGCTGCCGCCCACCCCGGTCGGACCGACAGCGGCGACCTCGTCGCCCGGGTAGGCCTGGCCGACCGCGGCCACGACGCTGGTGGCGTCGATCGCGCGGGCCCTGGCGAGCAGGGTCCACTGGTCCAGCTTCCCAGGGCCCGACCCCCACGACGCGTGCACGGTGAGGACCTGGGCGCCTCGCTGGGCGAGTTCGACGAACTGCTCGGGGAACCGAACGTCGTAGCACGTGGTGAGGCCGACGCCAACACCGTCGACTGTGATCACGACCGGATCGAAACCTGGTGCCACGGAACGTGATTCGGTAAAACCGAACGCGTCGTAGAGATGAATCTTGTGATAGTGCGCGTCGACGCCGCGGCCCGTGGCCACCAGCGTGTTGGTGACCCGACCGTCGTCGCTGGGGCAGAACATGCCGGCCACGACGACGATGCCGTATCGCTCTGCGACGGCCCGAACTCCCGACGCCCATGGACCGTCGAGCGGTTCGGCGACGGGCTTCAAGGACACCCCGAACCGGCACATCGTGGCTTCGGGGAACAGCACCATGGCTGCGCCTGCGTCGGCGGCCCTTCGGCTGTAGTCCTCCACCAGCTCCAGATTGGCCGACGGATCGGTGCCGCTCTTGATCTGCGCAAGGGCAATCCGCATGGCCATATCTTAGTGCCGCGAGCCTAGTGCCGCGCTGGTCTTACAGGGGAGCGACCGCCGACCACGGAACGGTCAGCACACCGTCGCGCAGGCGGCGGCGCGGCGGCTCGACGGGATACCCGGCGGCGGCCAACGACTCCACCATCGCCCGCCAGCGCACCCGAGGGCCGAACACCCCGTGTCCCGCGGCCGCGGCCCAGGCCCGGTCCGCCGCTGTCAGCAGGGCATGGATCGGTTGCCCGGGCACGTTGTGGTGGATCAGCACCTTGGGCAGCCGCTCGGCCAGATCCGACGGCTCGTCGATCGCGAACGGATCGCACGCCAGCGTCAGGCTCACCGGGCCAGATGCGTCGAGAAGCACCCAGCAGCAACGTCTTCCGAGTTCGTCGCACGTTCCGTCGAGGATCAGCCCGCCGGGCGCCAACCGCGTCTGCATCTGCGACCACGCGTCGGCCACGTCGTCGACGTGGTACTGGCGCAGCACGTTGAACGCCCGCACCAGAACCGGTTGCAGCCCAGCCAGTTCGAAGCCGCCCAGCCCGAAGTCGACACCCTGCTGCGATGGCACGACGCGATCGGGATGAATCTCCAAGCCGACCACCCGCACGTCGGGCCGAACCGTCCGCAGTCGCGCCGCCAACTCCAACGTGGTCACGGGAAGCGCGCCGTACCCCAAATCCACGACGATGGGCTCGGCGGTCGAGAGCAGCGCCGCCCGCACCCGAGGCGCGTGGACGAGCCAACGGTCGCTGCGGCGCAACCGGTTGTAGCCGGTCGTCCCCCTGGTTGGCTGCCCGATGGGCACGTCAGGCGTTGGCCTTGATCCACGCCGTGGTGAAGTTCTGTTCGGCGGCCAACAGACCCACCAACTGGCTGCCGATGAAGCTCTCCACCTTGCCGCCGACGAGCGGGATGCGGACCTCCACGGTCGCCGTGAACTCCAGCCGTGAGCCGCTGCCGGTGGGGGAGAGCACCACCGTTCCGGACAGCGTCGCCGGGGCGCCGGGGATCGTTCCCTTGACGGTCGCGGTGGCCTTGCCGTCGCGAACCGGGGTCCAGACTTCCTCCCGCACGAAGCTCAGGTCGCCGCGGTGAAACTGTGCGACGACGCCGGGCAGGCGGTCGGCTCGCATCGTCTGGGTGGTGACGACGTCGACTCCACCGTCGGCACCGGAGGTGATCGAATTCAACGTCGCCTCGTCGGCACCCGACTCGGCAAGTCGTTCGAGCCAGTAACTCTGGTCGCCGAAGGCGCGGTGGATTTGTTCGACGGTGCCGTCGTAGTCGACTTCCATGTCGAAGGAACGCGGCATAGCCGACCACGCTACCGTTAGCGCCCGTGGTCAGTTCGGATATCGGTGGCGTCGAGGTGGCGGTGTCCGTCCCCGTCGCGCCCATGACCACGCTGCGGCTCGGACCCGTTGCCAGCAGGGTCCTGGTGTGCGACACCACCGAGAAGGTCGTCGACGTCCTGCGCGAACTGCCGGTGGGTGACCCGAGGGAACGCACCCTGATCCTGGGCGGGGGCTCCAACGTCGTCATCGCCGACGACCTGGCCGACCTGACGGTCGTGCGGCTGGCCAACACCGAGATCACGGTCCACGACGGCGTCGTACGCGCTGAGGCGGGCGCGTCGTGGGACGACGTGGTCGTGACGTCGCTGGCCCACGGGCTTGGCGGCCTGGAGTGCCTGTCGGGAATCCCCGGCTCGGCCGGCGCGACCCCGGTCCAGAACGTCGGCGCCTACGGCGTCGAGGTGTCCGACGTCATCCACCGCGTCCGGTTGCTGGACCGGCGCAGCGGCGAGGTGCGGTGGGCGCAACCCGACGAGCTGCGCTTCGGTTATCGCACCAGCATCTTGAAGAATTCGGCCGACGCCGTCGTGCTGGAAGTCGAGTTCGCGCTCGACGCCGAGAATCGCAGCGCGCCCCTGCGGTACGGCGAGTTGGCGAAGGCGCTCGGCGTCGAACCCGGCACTCGGACGGTGCCGACCAAGGTTCGGGACGCGGTGCTCGCCCTGCGGGCCAGCAAGGGCATGGTGCTGGCCGACGGTGACGCCGACACCTGGAGCGTCGGGTCGTTCTTCACCAATCCCGTCGTGTCACCGGCCGAGTTCGCCAGACTGAGCGCGCAGGTCGACGGCCCGGTGCCGAACTACCCGGCGCCGGATGGGGTCAAGCTTGCCGCGGGGTGGCTGGTGGAGCGGGCCGGCTTCGGCAAGGGATACCCCGGTGATGGCTCGCCCGCCCGCCTGTCCACCAAGCATGCGTTGGCTGTGACCAATCGGGGGACGGCGACCACCGCAGAGCTGTTGGCGCTGGCCAGAGACGTGCGGGACGGCGTCTTGAGGGTATTTGGGGTACGGCTCGTACCAGAACCGATTCTGGTTGGGTGCGAACTCTAGGTACCGTGTGTACACGTGACCCTCAATCGGCGCCAAGCGCTGACCGCCATCGCCGTGGGCGCCTCCGGCGTACTCGCCGCGTGTAGCGGCAGGACCACGACCGGTTCGCCGGCATCCACCGAGCCGCCGGCCAAGGCAGAGGTGGCCTTCAAGCCCGCCAAGGACGCCACCAACGTGGCCCCGACCGACCCCGTGGGCGTCGAGGTCACCAACGGTTGGTTGCAGCGCGTCACGCTGACCAACGCCGAAGGCGGTGTCGTCCGCGGCGTGCTGAACTCCGACCGCACCGCGTTCAAGGTCACCGAGCCGCTCGGCTACGGCGTCGAGTACACCTGGGGCGGGTCGGCGGTCGGACGCGACGGCAAGGCGATCCCGTTGACCGGAAGTTTCACCACCGTCGACCCGCAGACCAAGGTCAACGGTCAGTTCCAGCTCGCCGACGGCCAGGTGGTCGGCGTCGCGGCGCCGATCATCATGCAGTTTGACGCCTCCATCGGCGACGACGCGAAGGCAGCCGTCGAACGGTCATTGGTCGTCACCACCACCCCGCCCGTGGAGGGCAGTTGGGCCTGGTTGCCCGACGAGGTCGGCGGCTCGCGTGTGCACTGGCGCACCAAGGATTACTACCCGCCCGGCACCAAGGTGCACGTCGCCGCCAACACCTACGGCGTCCCGTTCGGCGACGGGGCATTCGGCGCCGCCGACTCCACTCTTGACATCGAGATCGGCCGCCGTCAGGTCGTGAAGGCCGAGGCGTCGTCGCACCAGATCGAGGTCATCACCGACGCAGGCGTGATCATGACCCTGCCCTGCAGCTACGGCGAGGGCGATCTGCCGCGCAACGTGACTCGCAGCGGCATCCACGTCGTCAGCGAGAAGTACGAAGACTTCTACATGTCCAACCCGGCTGCCGGTTACTCGAACGTGCACGAGCGGTGGGCGGTGCGGATCTCCAACAACGGCGAGTTCATCCACGCCAACCCGAACAGCGCTGGCGCCCAAGGCAACACCAACGTCACCAACGGGTGCATCAACCTGTCCACCTCGGACGCCGAGCAGTACTTCAACACCGCCATCTACGGCGACCCGGTCGAGGTGACCGGCACGTCGATCGAACTGTCCTACGCCGACGGCGACATCTGGGACTGGGCCGTCGGATGGGACGAGTGGAAGTCCATGTCGGCGCTCAACGACGCGACACCCCCGTCCAACGTTCCCAGCAGTGCCCCGGCCACCCCCACCGACGCTCCGACGCTGTCGGGTACGCCGACGACGACTCCGCCGTCGGCGGTGACCGTCACTCCGACGGAGACCACGACGGTCACTCCGGGCGGGTGAACTTCCTCGTCGCGGTGGCCTGATCGCGCGGCCGGATGACGATCTGGTCCAGGTTGACGTGCGACGGCCGTGACGCGGCGAACCCGATCACCTCGGCGACGTCCGCGGCCGTCAGCGGGGTCATGCCGGCGTACAGGGCGTCCGCTCGGGCCTGATCGCCGCCGAAGCGCACGACGGAGAACTCGGTTTCCACCATTCCCGGCGCAATCTCGGTGAGCCGCAACGGTTTTCCCAGTAGCTCGCCGCGCAGCGTCTGATGCAGTGCGGCCTGGGCATGCTTGGCCGAGGTGTAGCCGGCGCCGCCGTCGTAGATCTCGAACGCCGCGATGGAGGTCACGGTGACGATCAACCCGTCACCGGAGGCGACCAGCTTGGGCAGCAATGCCCTCGTCACGCGCAGGGTGCCCAGCACGTTGGTCTCCCACATCCAGCGCCAGTCGTCGAGGTCGGCATCGGCGACCGATTGCACGCCCTTGGCGCCGCCGGCGTTGTTCACCAGCACGTCCACCCGTTCGAGGCCGTCGGCCAACTTCTGCACCGCGGCGTCGTCAGTGACGTCCGCCACAATCGCGGTGCCCCCGATCTCTGCCGCGAGGGCCTTGACGCGGTCTTCGCGGCGGGCCACGCACACCACGTGAAAGCCAAGTCCTGCAAGTGTTTTCGCCGTGGCTTCGCCGATGCCGGAGCTGGCACCCGTGACGACCGCGACGGGCTGAGGGGATTCGAGTGACGTCATTCGTCCAACTTTAGTTGTCGTGCTAAATTCGCAACGTGTCCTCCGGTCAGGGTTTCAACGTCGCCGCATCGCGTGCGTGTTGTTGTCGTCGCCAGCTCCGCCGCGCCTGACTGAACCCCGGACACATTCGTCCTGCTGAGTCGCCAGGTGAGGCAATCACCCACCGGCCGACCTCACGCAAGGACTCTCATGAGCACTCCCACCGCCATCCGCAAGACCCCCGCCGTCATCGCCACCCCCCGCACCAAGCGGGCGCTGCTGGCCAGGCACCACATCGTCGCCCCGTCGCTGCGCGTCGCCGAAGCAGCGGCGGCCTCGGTGTTCGGAGCGGCCAGACTTCGCGGACCCATCGCCCGTGACGTCATCGCCCAGACCACCGGCCTGAGCATCGCGACGGTGAACCGCCAGGTCACAGCCCTGCTCGACGCCGGCGTGCTACGCGAGCGAGCCGACCTGGCCGTCTCCGGCGCCATCGGGCGACCGAGGGTGCCGGTCGAGGTCAACCACGAACCGTTCCTCACCCTCGGCATCCACATCGGTGCCCGCACCTCGATCATCGTGGCCACCGATCTGTTCGGCCGCACGCTCGACGTGGTGGAGACGCCGACGCCACGGGGATCGCAGAATTCGGCGCTGGCGGCACTCGCGGGCAGCGCGAGCCGATACCTGAGTCGCTGGCATCGTCGCAGGCCACTGTGGGTGGGCGTGACCGCGGGCGGGGTCGTGGACAGTGCCACCGGGCACGTCGACCATGCTCGGCTCGGCTGGACGGACGCCCCGGTGGGTCCCGTTCTCGCCGAGACCCTCGGGCTGCCGGTGTCCCTGGCCTCCCACGTCGACGCGATGGCGGGCGCCGAATTGCTGCTCGGCGCGCGCCGTGTGAACGGTTCCTCCGCGTCCAACGCTGGGTCGAACGCGGCTCCGGTCACGAGCCTGTACGTCTACGCCAGAGAGACCGTCGGCTACGCCCTGTCGATCGGCGGCCGGGTGCACTCGCCGACCAGCGGTCCCGGCACGATCGCGGCCTTGCCCGCGCAGTCCGAAATGCTCGGCGGCAGTGGTCAATTGGAGTCGACCGTGAGCGACGAGGCGGTGCTGACCGCCGCGCGCAGGCTCCGGATCGTGCCCGCCGACGGCCCGTCGTCGACCATCGGTGCGGTGCTGCGCGCTGCGCGGCAGGGCAACCAGCCCGCCGTCGACCTGCTCGGCGAACGCGCGCGCGTGCTCGGTGAGTCGGTGGCGCTGCTGCGGGACATGCTCAACCCCGACGACCTGGTCGTCGGCGGCCAGGCGTTCACCGAGTATCCGGAGGGCATGGCGGAGGTCGAGGCCGCCTACGCCAGGCGTTCGGTCCTCGCGCCGCGCGACCTTCGTTTGACCTCTTTCGGCAACCGGATTCAGGAAGCGGGCGCCGGTGTCGTGTCCCTCGGCGGTCTCTACGCCGATCCGATCGCCGCGATGCGGCGCGCGGCCCGGGACAAGACCGCCTGACGCCGTCCGGCGAGCCGGTGTAAGTATGAAGTTGTGCGCGTAGCCGTTTTGTCGGTCCATACCTCTCCGCTGGCCCAGCCCGGGACGGGTGACGCGGGCGGCATGAACGTCTACGTCCTCCAGAGCGCGCTGGAGCTGGCCCGCCGCGGCGTGGACGTGGAGATCTTCACCAGGGCGACGACCTCGTCTGATGCCCCCGTCGTGCGGGTGGCGCCGGGTGTGCTGGTCCGCAACGTGGTGGCAGGTCCATTCGAGGGTCTCGACAAGCACGACCTGCCGACGCAGCTGTGCGCGTTCACCGCCGGCGTCCTGCGCGCCGAGGCGACCCACGAACCGGGCTATTACGACGTCGTGCACTCGCACTACTGGCTCTCGGGTCAGGTCGGCTGGCTGGCGCGGGACAGATGGGCGGTGCCGTTGGTGCACACCGCCCACACACTCGCCGCGGTGAAGAACGCATCCCTTGCCATCGGCGACCAGCCCGAGCCGCCGCTGCGGTCGGTGGGTGAGCAGCAGGTCGTCGATGAGGCGGACCGGCTGATCGTCAACACCGAATACGAAGCGCACGAACTGGTTTCGCTGCACCACGCCGACCCGGACCGCATCGACGTCGTGCATCCCGGGGTCGACCTCGCGACGTTCACGCCCGGCGACAGGATGCAGGCGCGGCGGGCACTTGGCCTGCGGGCCGACGAAAAGGTGGTCGCCTTCGTCGGCCGCATTCAGCCTCTCAAGGCGCCCGACGTCCTGCTCCGCGCGGCGGCCAAGCTGCCGGACGTCCGCGTGGTGATCGCCGGCGGGCCGTCGGGCAGCGGGCTGGCCAATCCCGACTCGTTGGTTCGGCTGGCCGAAGACCTGGGTATGTCCTCACGCGTGACCTTCCTACCTCCCCAAACCCGCGAGCAGCTCGTCGGCCTTTACCGGGCCGCCGACATGATGGCGGTGCCCAGCTACGCCGAGTCCTTCGGTCTCGTCGCCGTGGAAGCCCAAGCCTGCGGGACGCCGGTGGTGGCGGCCGCGGTCGGCGGACTACCCGTCGCCGTGCGGGACGGGGTCACCGGTGTCCTCGTCGACGGGCACGATCCCGACGACTGGGCGGCCGCCATGGGTGGGCTGTTCGACCGCGGGCCGGAGACGATGCGCGCCGCAGCCGTCGAACACGCCGCGACGTTCTCGTGGGCCCACACCGTGGATGCGCTGCAGGCGAGCTACGGCCGGGCGATCACCGACTATCACGCCCGCCACCAGCGCACCGAGGTGCCGTCGCGACGCAACGGTCGCCGGTTCTCGATCCGACGCGGGATCCGGGCATCGTGAACGCGGGCACCGTGAATCCGGCACTCGACGTCATCGAAGCCACCCTCAAGGAGTCCGACCTCGAATACGCCTTCCACGAGGGCTCCGACGGCGCGCCGTCGGGGGTCGTGGTCGCAGTTCCCGGTGAGCGGCGGTTGATCACCAACACGATCTTCACGGTCGGCGACCACACCGTTCGCGTCGAGGCGTTCATCTGCCGCAAGCCCGACGAGGACTTCGAGAAGGTCTACCGCTATCTGTTGCGGCGCAACCGCCGTCTGTTCGGTCTCGCGTACACCCTCGACAACCTCGGTGACATCTACCTGATCGGCAGGATTGCGCTGGAGTCGGTGAGCCCCGACGTGATCGACGGCATCCTCGGCCAGGTGGTCCAAGCCGTCGAAGCCGACTTCAACATGTTGCTGGAGTTGGGCTTTCACTCGTCGATCCAGAAGGAGTGGGAGTGGCGGGTCAAGCGGGGCGAGTCACTCAAGAACCTGAAGGCCTTCGAGCACCTGATCGACGACGGCGACGACGACTGAGCGTCGGCCGCCGAGTCGGGGCGTAACCGTCTCGAACGCCGCGCCCACATTCGCGGCGGGATAGCATCGTCGCCATGGCGACACTGGTGCTACTGCGTCACGGCGAAAGCGAATGGAACGCGCTCAATCTCTTCACCGGCTGGGTTGACGTCGACCTCACCGAGAAGGGTCGCGCCGAAGCCGTCAGGGGCGGCGAGCTGATGAAGTCCGAGGGCGTGCTGCCCGACGTGCTCTACACCTCGCTGTTGCGGCGCGCCATCACCACCGCCAACCTCGCGCTCGACGCCGCCGACCGGCATTGGATCCCCGTGGTCAGGGATTGGCGGCTCAACGAACGGCACTACGGCGCGCTTCAGGGCCTCGACAAGGCCGAGACCAAGGCCAAGTACGGCGAAGAGCAATTCATGGCGTGGCGTCGCAGCTACGACACGCCGCCGCCGCCCATCGAGAAGGGCAGCGAGTACAGCCAGGACGCCGACCCGCGCTACGCGAGCATCGGCGGCGGCCCGCTGACGGAGTGCCTCGCCGACGTCGTGGCCCGCTTCGTCCCCTACTTCACCGAAGTCATTGCGCCCGACCTGGCGGCAGGCAAGACCGTGCTGGTCGCCGCGCACGGCAACTCGTTGCGGGCGCTGGTCAAGTACCTCGACGGGATGTCCGACGCCGACGTGGTCGGCTTGAACATCCCGACGGGGATCCCGCTGGTGTACGAGCTCGACGAGGCTCTCAAGCCGACCGTCCCCGGCGGCAAATATCTGGATCCCGATGCCGCCGCGGCAGGCGCTGCCGCCGTCGCCGCCCAGGGCGCCAAGTAGTCGACGGGGGCAGGCGGGGCGAACAATGGGTGAACTCCGGTGAACGGAGCCCGAACTCCTGTGTTTGTCTTTGTGACTTGTCCCGATTTGGCCGCACGCTGCTGGGATGACGTTCACCCAGTGCGTACGATTTTCGCGTGAGTGGGGTAGCGGCGCTGCTGTTGACGGCAGTCGTGTCCCTTGTGGCGTTGTCACTTGGCGTGGCGCTCGGTCTGTCGCTGGCGCCGCGGATCGCCGAGCGCCGAACGCGGCGGTCGACCGACCAGGACGGCATCACCGTCTCCCAGATGCTGCAGCGGATCGTGTCGCTGTCGCCGGTGGGAACCGTGGTCGTCGACAACTATCGTGACGTCGTCTTCATGAACGACAAGGCGCGTGAGCTCGGCCTGGTGCGCGACCGACTTCTCGACGACCGGGCCTGGGCCGCCGCGCAGCGCACGCTGGCCACCGGTCACGACGTCGACTTCGACCTGGCCCCGGTGCGACGCCCAGTCCCCGGTCGCTCGGGGTTGTCCGTCGGCGGGCACGTCCGCCTCCTCAGTGAGGACGACCGACGTTTCGCGGTGGTCTTCGTCGACGACCAGTCGGAGTTCGCCAGGATGGAAGCCACTCGGCGGGACTTCGTGGCCAACGTCAGTCACGAGCTCAAGACCCCGGTCGGCGCGATGGGCGTGCTGGCGGAGGCCCTTCAGGCGTCCACCGACGACCCCGCGACGGTCAGCCGGTTCGCCGAGATGATGATCACCGAGTCCAATCGGCTGGCCAACATGGTCGGCGAACTCATCGAGCTGTCGAGGTTGCAGGGGGCCGAACCGCTTCCGGATCTGGAGGCCGTCGACGTCGACTCCGTCGTGAGTGAGGCGTTGTCGAGGTACAAGGTGGCGGCCGACAACGCCGACATCGCGATCACGACCGACGCCCCGACCGGCTTCAGCGTCCGTGGTGACCAGGGCCTGCTGGTGACGGCGATCGCCAACTTGGTGTCCAATGCAATTGCGTACTCGCCCAAGGGTTCTCCGGTGTCGATCAGCCGGCGCAGTCGCGGTGACAACATCGAGATCGCGGTCACCGACCGCGGCATCGGCATCGCACGCGACGACCAGGAGCGGGTCTTCGAACGGTTCTTCCGCGTCGACACGGCGCGGTCCCGGGCCACCGGTGGCACGGGGCTCGGATTGGCCATCGTCAAGCACGTGGCGGCCAATCACAACGGTTCCATCCGGCTGTGGAGTCAGCCCGGTACCGGCTCGACGTTCACCCTGTCGATCCCGGCCCATCCCGAAACCGACGACGAGTCGGATGAACGAGAGGACCAGACTGCGCTATGACCAGTGTGTTGATCGTGGAAGATTCCCAGACGGAAGGCACGAGGAAGTCGTGACCAGCGTATTGATCGTGGAAGATGAAGAGTCACTGGCGGATCCGCTGGCGTTCCTGCTCCGCAAGGAGGGCTTCGAGGCCACCGTCGTCACCGACGGACCCTCTGCGCTCGCCGAGTTCGAGCGGTCGGGCGCCGACATCGTCCTGCTGGACCTGATGCTTCCCGGCATGAGTGGGACCGACGTGTGCAAACAACTACGCTCGCGTTCGAGCGTGCCGGTCATCATGGTGACGGCAAGGGACAGCGAGATCGACAAGGTCGTCGGGTTGGAGCTGGGTGCCGACGACTACGTCACCAAGCCTTACTCCGCGCGAGAGCTCATCGCCCGAATCCGTGCGGTCCTGCGCCGCGGCGTCGACAACGACGATTCGGGGATCGGCGACGGCGTGCTCGAGGCCGGACCGGTCCGGATGGACGTCGAGCGGCACGTCGTGTCCGTCAACGGAACGTCGATCACTCTGCCGCTCAAGGAGTTCGACCTGCTTGAGTACCTGATTCGCAACAGCGGCCGGGTGCTCACCCGCGGCCAGTTGATCGACCGGGTGTGGGGCGCTGATTACGTCGGCGACACCAAGACCCTCGACGTACACGTCAAACGGCTCCGGTCGAAGATCGAGGGCGACCCTGCCAATCCGGTTCACCTGGTGACGGTGCGCGGGCTGGGCTACAAGCTCGAGGGCTAGGTCTCTCGATCCCTCACTTGCGTACGACGGTGCAATTTCAGCAATTGCCCGCCGATTAGCCAATGGTGTTACGCTCCTTCCAAATCGTACTTTGGGTATGGAGCTGACCAATTGTCCAACGCTTCGCATGGCGGTGTCCGCGAGTCGGATCGCCAGCTCAGCGCCCTGGACGGCGTCGCAACGCCACCCCGTGAACCGGTCCCGAAACTCGATGCGCTGAATCGACCCGAGCAAACGGTCCCGCTCCATCCGCTGCGGTTCGCCGAAGCGCTCGTCATGCAGAAGATCAGACTCGCGTTCGGAAGGGGCTCACGTACATGAAGGTGTTGGTCACTGGTCACCAGGGCTATCTCGGGACGGTCATGGTGCCGCTGTTGAACGCCGCGGGCCACGACGTGGTCGGCTTGGACAACGGCTACTTCGCCGACTGCGTTCTAGGCATTGCGCCGACCGAACCGCCTTGTCTCGCAGTCGACCTGCGGGACGTCACCGTCGACCAGCTGCGTGGTTTCGACGCGGTCGTCCACCTCGCGGCGCTGTCCAACGACCCGCTCGGTGCCTTGGCGCCCGACATCACCTACGACGTCAACCACCACGCGTCGGTGCGTCTTGCGGTGCTGGCCAAGGAGGCGGGCGTCCGACGATTCCTCTACGCGTCGACCTGCTCGGTGTACGGCGCGGCGGGAACCGATCTGGTGTCCGAGGACGCCGAGCTGCATCCGATCACGCCGTACGCGATCAGCAAGGTGCGCGTCGAGGCCGACGTCGCCGCGCTCGCCGACGCCGACTTCGTGCCCGTGTTCCTACGCAACGCAACGGCTTTCGGCTTCTCGCCACGCTTGCGGGCCGACATCGTGTTGAACAACCTGGTGGGGCACGCCGTCCTCACCGGGGTGGTTCGGGTGATGTCCGACGGCACGCCGTGGCGTCCCCTGGTGCACGCCCAGGACATCGCGCGAGCCTTCGAGACGTGCCTGACCGCGCCGGCCGAGATCGTCAGCTGCCGCGCGTACAACGTGGGAGCCGAGGACAACAACGTCACCGTCGCCGAAATCGCCCAGACCGTCGTGGACACGGTGCCCGGCTCGACCCTGCTGATCACCGGGGAGACCGGGTCCGACCCGCGTTCCTACCGGGTGGACTTCAGCCGCGCGCGGGCCGAGCTGGACTTCGAGGCGACGTGGTCGGTGGCCGACGGTGCCGCCGAACTCTACGAGGCGTACCTCGCGAACGGCTTGAACAGCAACGACTTCGACGAATCCTTCACGCGACTCAAGCGGCTGGAATGGCTCACCGCCCAAGGTATCCTGGACGAGACGATGCGGCGGGTCAGCGCAATTGCGTGACCAGCTGAGCCCAGCTTGCCGCCGCCCGGGTGGCACGTACAGATGGCGGCCCGGGGTCACTTCCCGCGGATGACTGCCAGGATGAACCGGGCGTTGCCAAGAAGGTGGCGACACCGAAATGGCTTGGAAGTGAACAACAGTCGGTAGACCCAGGCGAGACCGGTGTCGTTGATCCACGTCGGTGTTGTGCGTACCGCGCCGGCCACGACGTCCAGCTCTACGCCGACGTCGACGAAGACGCCGGGCAAGCGGTCCGCGAGCGCTGCAGCGGCGAACTCCCGCTCCGGGGAATCCAGGCCGATCCACACGATGTCGGGGTTGGCCTCGGCGATGCGCTCGACGCAGTCGTGGTTCACGCCGTTCTCCGCGGCGCCGGATGGTGGTGCGTACGTGCCCGCGAAGTTCACGCTCGGGTAGCGGATCGTGGCGTCGTCGACGAATTTGGTCAGCGTGTCGTCGCTGCTGCCGATCACGAAGTGGCGCAGGTCGTTGTCGCGTCCATGGTCGAGAACCTCGACGACGAACGACGGCCCCCGCACGGGAGCGCCCTTCGGTGGGAAGCGGGCGCGGACGCGCATCGCCCATGCCATCGGTGCTCCGTCGGGAAGTGTCACGCCGGGCCTGGCGAACAGCTCTCGGTACTCGTGGTCTTGGCTGGCTCGGGTTACGCAGGACGCGTTGGACAATCGCACGACAAGACCCTGGTCCGATGACCCCGCCGCGATCGTGACGACGTCGCGGACCGCCGTGTCGAGGTCCGTCACCTCGAACGGCAAGCCGCCGATCAGCACGGACTCTCGAGCGTTGTACAGGTCGATCTCTTTGAAGTCGGTCACCTTAGGCCCCGTCGGTGTTCGTCACTCGCTATCTCCGCAAACTTTGAAATATCTGACGCACAGTCGAAAGATGGCGGGCTTCCGGACCCGAAATCGCTGCGCTGAGATGTGCCAAATGCCTGAATCTGTTCGTTTTATCGATTTCAGAGAACGTTCATGCGCCTAGGTTGTCGTTGCCACCTCAGCACGTGAAGGACGTGATGCGTTGATACATACTAGGAGTATGAATCTCGAACTTAACGTTGTCTAGCGATTCTGGCAAACGCAAAGTTGCAAGTCTGGGCGGTCTGCCGACCATACGGAGGACCTGATGGACCAGCCGGACCCCGGCGGCCTCGTCCACTGCGAGAGTCAGGCGACTCGGCGCACTTCCATGTAGAGGTAAATCCCGGCGGAGACGCCGCGCCGCGGCTACTCCGCGGCGCGGGTGGCGGGATGAATCGCGATCAGTCCCAAGCTGCTGCGGCGCTTGCACATCGCCGCGAGTTCCGCATAGGCCTTGGCGCCGAGAAGCTCGGTCAGTTCCGGGGCGTAGGACTGCCACACCTGACGAGCGCCGACGTGGGCCTTGGGGTCGCCGGTGCAATACCAGTGCAGGTCGGCGCCGCCCTCACCCCAGCCGCGGCGGTCGTACTCGGTGATGGTGGTCCGCAGAACCTGGGTGCCGTCGGGCCGCTCCACCCATTCCTGACTTCGCCGGACCGGCAGCTGCCAGCAGATCTCGGGTTTCATGGTCAGCGGTTCCACGCCCAGCTTGAGTGCCTTCGAGTGCAGCGCGCAGCCAATGCCGCCCTCGAAACCGGGCCGATTCAGGAAGATGCAGGCGCCCTTGTACTTCCGGGTCCGCAGATTGTCCTTGCCGTCGTATTCGTCCATCTCGAGGTAGCCCTTGCGGCCCAGGCCCTTGTCGCGGAACTGCCAGTCCTCGTCGGTCAGCTGCTTCACGGCGTCGTCGAGTTTGGCGACGTCGTCGTCGTCGGACATGAAGGCGCCGTGGCTGCAGCAGCCGTCGTCGGGGCGGTTCTCGACCGTGCCCTGGCACGCGGGCGTGCCGAAGACGCACGTCCACCGCGAACACAGCCAGGTGAGGTCGGCCAAGATCAGATGTTCGGGGTTGTCGGGGTCGAAGAATTCCACCCATTCTCGGGCGAAGTCCAAGTCGACCTCACCGTTCTTGGCACCGGGGCGCGATCCGCTCACGGAACGCAACGGTAGACCCGATAACGTGGGTCTCGTGCGATTGGGCGTGCTCGACGTGGGTAGCAACACGGTTCATCTGCTCGTCGTCGACGCCCGGCGAGGTGGCCACCCGACTCCGATGAGCTCGACGAAGGCCGCGTTGCGCCTCGCCGAGGCCATCGACGGCTCGGGCAAGCTGACCAGAAAGGGTGCCGACAAACTCGTCGACACCATCGACGAGTTCGCCAAGATCGCCGCCAGTTCGGGGTGCATCGAACTCATGGCGTTCGCCACCTCCGCGGTGCGCGACGCGACGAACTCCGAAGACGTGCTGGCGCGGGTGCTTGCCGAAACCGGTGTGGCGCTCAAGGTTCTCTCGGGAGTCGACGAGTCCCGTCTCACCTTTCTCGCCGTCCGACGTTGGTACGGCTGGAGCCCCGGCCGCATCATCAACATCGACATCGGTGGCGGATCCCTCGAACTGTCCAGCGGCGTCGACGAGGAACCCGAGGTGGCGCTGTCGCTTCCGCTTGGCGCGGGCCGGCTGACCAGGGAGTGGTTGCAGGACGACCCGCCGGGTCGTCGCCGGGTGGCGATGCTTCGGGACTGGCTGTCCACGGAGATGGCCGACGCCGGCGCGAGGGTGCTCGAGGCGGGTGCTCCCGACCTGACGGTCGCGACGTCCAAGACCTTCAGATCGCTGGCGCGACTCACCGGTGCGGCGCCTTCCGGCGCTGGGCCCAGAGTGAAGAGGACACTGACTGCATCGGGGCTTCGTCAGCTCATAGCTTTCATCTCTAGGATGACGACGGCCGATCGAGCGGAGTTGGAAGGGGTGAGCGCCGAGCGAGCGCCACAGATCGTGGCGGGAGCGCTGGTAGCTGAAGCGAGTATGAAGGCCCTTGCGATCGATACCGTGGACATTTGCCCCTGGGCGTTGCGAGAAGGGTTGATCTTGCGGAAACTCGACAGTGAGGCCGACGGGACCGCCTTGTTCGGAACGTCGGCGGGCTTGCCAAGAGCCAGAGGCGCGAGACGATGACTGATCCAGACGACACCACCTCCACTCGACCCATTTCGGTCGCGGAGCTGCTGGCCAAGAACGGCACCATCGGTGCGCCACCGGCAGGCGGTCGACGTCGCCGCCGTCGCGGCAACAGCGACGCGGTGACCGTCGCGGAGCTCACCGGCGAGATTCCGATCGTCAACACGGGCTCGATGCGCGCGTTGCGGGAGCCGGTCGCGGAACCCGTCGCGAAGGTCGTCGAACCGCCCGTCGTCGAGCCTTCCGTCGTCGAACCGCCCGTCGAGGAGCCCTCCGTCGAGGAGCCGGTGGCCGAAGAGGTCGAACCGGAACTCGACGTCGAGCCGGAGCCAGAAGCCGAGGTCGAGGCTGAACTCGAACTCGAGCCAGAAACCGAGGAAGAGGCAGAACCCGAGCTCGAGCCCGAACCCGCTCTCACCGAGGCGGAGCTGGACTACCAGGCCCACCTCGACCGCCGTGACGTCGAGCCCGACCCCGTCGACTTCGTCCCGCGGTCCCGTCGTCCGAAGGCGTCGACCACCGGCGCCTTCGCCGCCCAGAGCGGCGCCGAGCAGATGAGCCCCGACCCGGTCGTCGACGACGACGAGATGCTGGACCTCGGGCCGGACGTCGACTTCGGCGAGGTTCTCGACAAGCACACCTCGGACGACGACGAGCTGCGGCAGCAGACGCCGTCGTACCTGCGGTCGAACACCGACACGCTCTTCGGCGGTCAGTCCGTTGCCGACGACCTGGCTCGCCGGGGACGCGCACCGGGCCCCGAGGACATCGATCTCGGGGACGACGACTCGACCTCGGAGGAAACCGTCGCCGTCTCCGTCGACGAGGGCACGGCGGAAGGATCGGCGGAGGCTCCCGAGCGGTCCGAAGACGAGGGCTCGGCGTTCGTCAGAGGCGTGTGGGTGGTGGTGCAGTGCATCCTCGCCGTCGCGTTCGGCGCTGGCCTGTTCATCGCGTTCGACCAGCTGTGGCGGTGGAACACCATCGTCGCGCTGGTGTTGTCCGTCCTCGTCATCCTCGGCCTGGTGGTCGGCGTCCGCGTCGTCCGCAAGACCGAGGACATCGGCAGCACCTTGATCGCGGTTGCGGTCGGTGCGCTCGTCACGCTGGGACCCCTGGCACTTCTGCAGTCGCACTGACGCGTCACACTGTCGGCTAGTGCGCCCCGCAATCAAGGTCGGTCTTTCGACTGCCTCGGTGTATCCGTTGAGGACCGAGGCGGCCTTCGAGTACGCCGCCCGCCTCGGGTACGACGGGGTGGAACTGATGGTGTGGGCCGAGTCCGTCAGTCAGGACATCGCGGCAGTCCGGCGAATGTCCGAGAGCTACGGAATCCCGGTGTTGAGCGTGCACGCGCCGTGCCTGCTGATCTCGCAGCGGGTGTGGGGCGCCGATCCCGTCTCCAAGCTCGACCGCAGCGTTCGCGCCGCCGAAGAACTCGGCGCGCAGACCGTCGTCGTCCACCCGCCGTTCCGTTGGCAGCGGCGCTACGCCGACGGCTTCACCGATCAGGTCGCCTCCCTCGAGCAGTCCAGTGACGTCATGGTCGCCGTGGAGAACATGTTTCCGTTCCGGGCCGATCGCATCTTCGGCACGGGCCAGCCGTCGATCTCACGGATGCGCAAGCGCGGGGGCAGCCCGGGCATAGCGGTGTCGGCGTTCGCGCCGTCATACGACCCGCTGGACGGCAACCACGCCCACTACACACTCGACCTGTCCCACTCGGCGACCGCTGGCACCGACGCGGTCGAGATGGCGGGCCGGATGGGTGACGGGCTGGTGCATCTTCATCTGTGCGACGGCAGTGGCGCGTCGACCGACGAGCACCTGGTGCCGGGGCGTGGAACCCAGCCCACCGCCGAGATCTGTCAGATGTTGGCCGCGAGCAACTTCGCCGGCCACGTCATCCTCGAGGTCACGACCTCGGGTGTGCGGACGGCGATCGAACGTGAGCAGTTGCTGACCGAGTCGCTCGAATTCGCGCGACGTCACTTGTTGCGTTAGGAGTTTGGTCGTCGTGGGTGAGTCAACGTCGTTCGTCGACGCGATGAAGCTGACGCAGGTGTCCTCAGACGGCGACGTCGCCGCCTTTGACGGAGAGCTGAACGAGCACTGGACCATCGGCCCCAAGGTGCACGGCGGCGCGATGCTGGCGCTGGGTGCGAACGCGGCACGGACGGCGTTCGGAGGGGGAGTGGGCGTCGAGCCGATCGCGGTGTCGGGCAGCTTCCTGTGGGCGCCCGATCCCGGGCCGCTGCGCGTGGTGACCACGATCCGCAAGCGGGGGCGCCGCGTCAGCCTGGTCGAGGTGGAGCTCAACCAGGGTGACCGGACGGCCCTGCGGGCAGCGATGACGATGGCCGAACCCGAGCACCACGCCCCGCCCCTGCTGTCGGTCAACCCGGTGGTGCCGCTGATGACGCCGGAGCCGCCGCCCGGACTCGAGCCGATCGGGCCAGGGCACCCGATGGCCGACGTGGTGCATCTGGCGCACGGCTGCGACATCCGGCCGTCGCTGACGACGATGCAGCCGAGGGCCGACGGGGGTCCACCGGTGATCGAGTACTGGGTGCGGCCGAAGGAGGGTTCGCCGGACGTGTTGTTCGCGTTGCTGTGCGGCGACGTCTCGGCACCGGTCACGTTGGGTGTAAACCGATCCGGTTGGGCCCCAACGGTTCAACTCACCGCGTATCTGCGCGGCATGCCCGCCGACGGCTGGCTGCGGGTGATGTGCACGACGACGCAGATCGGCCAGGAGTGGTTCGACGAGGACCACGTGGTGGTCGACTGCGAGGGGCGCATCATCGTGCAGTCGCGACAGCTCGCGTTGGTGCCGCAGGCGCAATGACCAGGCCGCCGAGTGCACGGTTGTCGTACCCAAACCGCGAGTAGGGGTGCGAACAACCGTACTTTCGGCGAGGCACCACGGTCGTCGGTTCGCCCACCTCGCGTGCAATGCTTGCCGGCGTGGCGAGAATTGCGATCATTGGTGGCGGAAGTATCGGCGAGGCACTGCTTTCCGGGCTGCTCCGCTCGGGTAGACAGGCCAAGGACATGGTCATTGCGGAACGACACCGCGACCGTGCCAAGTATCTCTCCGAGACGTATTCGGTCTTGGTGACGACGGTGGCCGATGCCGCCGAGAATGCGGCCTACGTCATCGTGGCGGTGAAGCCGTCGGACGTCGAGCTGGTCATCGGTGACATTGCCGAAGCCGCGGCGCGCGCCGAGAACAGCAGCGCGGAGCAGGTCTTCGTCACCGTCGCCGCAGGCGTCAGCACGGCCTACTACGAGGCCAACCTCCCAGCCGGCTCGCCCGTCATCCGGGTGATGCCCAACGCGCCCGTCGTCGTCGGTGGCGGCGTCAGCGCCCTGGCGGCCGGCCGGTTCGCGACCGTCGATCAACTCAAGGAGGTCTCGGCGATCTTCGACGCGGTCGGCGGGGTCCTCACGGTGCCGGAGTCTCAGCTCGACGCCGTCACCGCGGTCTCGGGTTCGGGTCCGGCGTACTTCTTCCTGATGGTCGAGGCGCTCGTCGACGCCGGTGTCGCAGCGGGCCTGCCGAGGGCCGTGGCGACCGATCTGGCGGTCCAGACGATGGCGGGCTCGGCGGCGATGTTGCTGGAGAGCCTCGATCGGGCCAACCCGTCCGGGGACGGCGCCATGGGCACCGCGATGGACACCAGCCCCGCCCAGCTGCGGGCCACCGTGACCTCACCGGGTGGCACCACCGCCGCTGGTCTGCGGGAATTGGAGCGCGGTGGCCTTCGCGCCGCGGTTGCCGAGGCCGTTGCGGCGGCAAAAACACGCTCTGAGCAGCTCGGAATTACACCGGAGTAGTTCAGGCAATCTAAACGGATTAGCCCACACCCGTCGCAATAACCCCAGTGGCCACGCTATTCTCCCTGAGGTATGCGCGCTCCTGCGCCAGCGGTGGGGAAGCCGTTGGACAAGGCGTGCCTGATTGATTGGGTTGCGATGACGTCTATGAACGGGCCATCGGCACGTGATTCCGTTAGTGGTAAATCGTCGCGCGACGGCTCCGGTGGCGAGCCAGCACGACAGCAATTCCTCACCGTCGCCGAAGTGGCGAGTCTGATGAGGGTCAGCAAGATGACGGTCTACCGACTGGTGCACAACGGCGAACTGCCCGCGGTGCGCGTCGGTCGCTCGTTCAGGGTGCACGCCAAGGCCGTCCACGACCTTTTGGAGACGTCGTACTTCGACGCAGGCTAAGTCTCCCGGTCGGTTCGACCACCCGGGTCGTCAGCATGGCGGCCCGGGAAAACACGGCCGTTTTCGTCCCCCCGGGCATCCCGGGTAAGGTGACGAGTCGGTTCTCCTGGCACAAATGTCGGGAGATGTCTTAGGTAGCGGAGTTCATGGGTTCAGTCATCAAGAAGCGGCGCAAGCGCATGTCGAAGAAGAAGCACCGCAAGTTGCTTCGTCGCACCAGGGTGCAGCGTAGAAAACTCGGTAAGTAGCCTCTCAGGCTTCTGGCGTTAGTCTGTGCCGATGGATGCCACGGGTGACGCGAAGGATGCCGTCGAGCATCCGAAGGTCGTCTTGGTCACCGGCGCTTGCCGGTTTCTCGGCGGATATCTGACGGCCAGGCTTGCGCAGAATCCGGCGGTCGACCGCGTCATCGCGGTCGACGCCGTCTCGCCGAGCAAGGACATGCTTCGGCGGATGGGGCGAGCCGAGTTCGTGCGCGCCGACATCCGAAATCCGTTCATCGCGAAGGTAATTCGCAACGGGGACGTCGACACCGTCGTGCATGCCGCGGCGGCGTCGTACGCACCGCGAGCGGGCGGTAGGGCTGCGCTCAAGGAGCTCAACGTGATGGGCGCGATGCAATTGTTCGCGGCCTGTCAGAAGGCTCCTTCGGTGCGGCGGGTCATCCTCAAGTCCACGTCCGAGGTGTACGGGTCGAGTCCACGGGACCCGGTCATGTTCACCGAGGACGGTAGTTCGCGCAGACCTCCCGGTGAGGGCTTCGCGCAGGACAGCATCGACATCGAGGGCTACGCACGTGGTCTGGCGCGTCGACGCCCGGATCTCGCCGTCACCATCCTGCGGCTCGCCAACATGATCGGTCCCGCGATGGACACCGCGCTCTCGCGGTTCCTCGCCGGGCCAGTCGTGCCGTCGGTGCTCGGCTACGACGCGCGATTGCAGCTGCTGCACGAGCAGGATGCCCTCGGCGTACTCGAGCGGGCCACCATGGCGGGCAAATCGGGGACGTTCAACGTCGGTGCCGCCGGAATCATCATGATGTCGCAGGCAATTCGCCGATCGGGGCGGATCCCGCTGGCGGTGCCGCGTTCGGCGTTGTCTGCCGTTGATTCGCTGAGGCGCGCGACCAGCCACACGGAGCTCGATCGAGAGCAGCTGAACTATGTGAGCTACGGGCGGGTGATGGACACCGCGCGCATGCGCAAGGACCTAGGTTACAACCCGAAGTGGACCACGGCGGAGGCTTTCGACGATTACGTCAGGGGCCGAGGTTTGCAGCCGATCCTCGATCCGCGCTGGGTACGCTCTGTCGAGAGTCGAGCCATTTCAGCGGCGCAGCGGTTGCGGGGCTAGTCTTGTGCTTTGAAGCGGGGGGAAGGTAGGGACGTGGCGGGCGAGTCAAAAGCGAAAGTCATTCCGCTACATTCGAATTCAACTCGAGCGTCAGCTCAGCGGCGGGCGGCGGCACGCGAGGGGGCCAGAAGGCATCCGTCGCTGCTCGACGATCCGGGGTCCCGAGCGTCAGCCGAACAAATCGCTGCGGTAGTCCGCGAGATCGACGACCGGCGAGGTTTCGCTGGCAGTGTGGCAGACGTCGACGAGGGCCCCAACGAGCTGGCCCAACGCATCGCCTCGGTTGCCGAATTCGTTCGCAAACGGATGTCGGGTGACTACGTCGTCGACGAGTTCGGCTTCGACAAGCACCTCAACGAAGCAATCTTCTTGCCTTTGCTGAGAGGGTTGTTCCGCAACTGGTTCCGCGTTGAGGTCAGCGGTATCGAGAACCTGCCGGAGACCGGCGCGGCCCTCGTCGTCGCCAACCACGCCGGCGTACTGCCGATCGACGGGTTGATGGCGTCGGTCGCCGTCCACGACAACCACCCAGGAAACCGGGATCTTCGGCTGCTGGCCGCCGACATGGTCTTCGACATGCCCGTCATGGGACAGGCGGCGCGCAAGGCCGGGCACACGATGGCGTGCACCGCCGACGCGCACCGACTGCTCGCCGCCGGAGAGCTCACGGCGGTGTTCCCCGAGGGGTACAAGGGGTTGGGCAAGAACTTCCGGGACCGCTACAAGCTGCAGCGCTTCGGACGTGGCGGGTTCGTCTCGGCGGCGCTTCGCGCCGGCGCGCCGATCGTGCCGTGCTCGATCGTCGGGTCCGAGGAGATCTATCCGATGCTCGCCGACGTGAAGCTGCTGGCGCGCCTGTTCGGCCTGCCGTACTTCCCGGTGACGCCGCTGTTCCCGCTCGCAGGCCCGCTCGGCCTGGTTCCGCTGCCGTCGAAGTGGCACATCCAGTTCGGCGAGCCCATCTCGACCGACGACTACGACGAGTCCGCGGCCGACGATCCGATGGTCACCTTCGAGCTGACCGACCAGGTGCGCGAGACCATTCAGCAGACGCTCTATCAGCTGCTGGCCAACCGGAGGAATCCCTTCCTCGGGTGAGGTCCGTCAGGCGCCGGTCTTGCTTTGCCCGGCAATCATCCGCTTCATCGCGGCGTCGCGTCCGGCGGCGATCTGCGCCGTGACTTCGTCGTGCTCGTCGGTGTTGGTCGACTCGCCGAAGAGGGTGACGATGCTCGTCAGGATCGGGGTGCCGTCGTCGGAGGTCACCTCGCCGCGCACCTCGGTGATGATGGCGCCGTGGGATTCGATGACCGAATCCAAGTAGGAGTCGAACCACAACTTGTCGCCGACCAGGATCGGGCGGTGGAAGATCAGCTTCTGGTCGCGGTGCAGTACCCGCTCCATGTTGATCGGCACGTCGAACTGGTTGAAGATTTCGTCCTGAACACGACGTCCCGCGACGGCGACGAAGGTCAGCGACGCGATGAGCGCATCCTGGCCGCACTCGGCGGCCGCGGCCTCGTCGTAGTGGGCCGGGTGGTCGTCCTTCACCGAACGGGCGAATTCACGGACCTTCTCGCGGTCCACCAAGAAGTAGTCGGGATACCGGAAATGGGTCCCGATGATGTCTTGGGCGATGCTCATGGTTCGGTTCGGCTCCCCGCTTGGTCCCTGGCTCTGCGGCGCCGAGCCTATCAGCGGACCGTCAGCCGCCATTTCCACGACGGGACACGACGGCGGCCAGCGCGCCACCGGCGGCGCCGAGGGCCAGCGCCGAGGGAACCCCGATCCTGGCGGCCTTGCGGGCGGTGCGGAAGTCGCGGATCTCCCAGCCCCGCTTGCGGGCGACGTCGCGCAGGGCGGCGTCGGGGTTGATGGCGACAGCGGTGCCGACCAGCGACAGCATCGGGACGTCGTTGATGCTGTCGGAGTAGGCGGTGCAGCGGCGCAGGTTGAGTCCCTGGCGGATGGCAAGCGAGCGCACCGCGTGGGCCTTGCCAGCTCCGTGCAGGATCTCTCCGACGAGCCGTCCGGTGAACACCCCGTCGACGGATTCGGCGACGGTGCCCAGCGCACCGGTCAACCCCAGCTTGCGGGCGATGGTCGCGGCGAGCTCGTAGGGCGTCGCGGTGACGAGCCACACCTGCTGGCCGGCGTCCAGGTGCATTTCGGCAAGCGCACGCGTGCCCTGCCAGATCTTGTCGGCGATGATCTCGTCGTAGATCTCCTCGCCGACCTCGGTCAGCTCGGAGGTGGGCCGGCCCTCGATGAACGCGAGCGCCTTGCTGCGACCGGCGGCGACGTCGTCGCTGTTCTCCTTGCCGGTCAGCTGGAACTTGGCCTGCGCGTAGCCGAACCGCGCCAGGTCGCCGTAGGTGAAGTACTTGCGTGCCGCCAGCCCGCGCGCGAAGTGCACCAGCGACGAGCCCTGGACCAAGGTGTTGTCGACGTCGAAGAACGCGGCGGCCGTCAGATCGGGCGGTGGTGGTTCGGTGGCGGACGCCTCGTCGGACACGATGTAGTCGACGGCGTCGGCTTCGTCATTAGCCCAGGCGCCAGCTTCCTGGTCGGCCTCAGCCCCTGACTCGGACACCCTTCAACAGTAGGGCACGGGATACTCGGTGCCGTGGAGCACGTTGCGAGCAGACACACCGTGGAGTTGTTGACCCGCGCCGGGTGCAGCATGTGCGAGAAGGCCGGGGCGATTCTGACGCGGCTGGCGGGGGAGTTGGGCTTCGAATTCGTCAGCACCGACGTCGACGCCGCGGCCGCTGCCGGGGACCCGTCGCTGCGGGCCGAGTACGGCGATCTGTTGCCCGTCGTGATGCTCGACGGGGTGCAGCACGGTTACTGGGAGGTGGACGAAACACGTCTGCGCGCCGATCTCGCGAGCTAGTGACCCTCACCGCAAATTTGGTCGGCGGACAGATGGCCGACTATCTTCGATGTCATCCGGGGCGGCGAGGCGACGGGAAAGTAGCACGGTGACGAGGCCATGAGCGTTCTTCTCTTCGGGGTTTCGCATCGCAGTGCACCCGTGTCCGTCCTCGAGCGTCTCAGTACGGACGAGTCCGATCAGGCCAAGATCGTCGACGAAGTGCTGCAGTCCCCGCTCGTCACCGAAGCCATGGTCCTCTCCACCTGCAACCGGGTCGAGATCTATGCCGTGGTGGAGGCCTTCCACGGCGGGCTTTCCGTCATCGGGCAGGTCCTGTCCGACCATTCCGGATTGTCGCTCGGCGACCTCACCAAGCACGCCTACGTCCGGTACGCGGAAGCCGCCGTCGAGCACCTGTTCGCGGTGACCAGCGGTTTGGACTCCGCCGTCATCGGCGAGCAGCAGGTCCTCGGCCAGGTGCGCCGCTCGTACGCCTCGGCCGAAGCGCACCAGACGGTCGGTCGCACGCTGCACGAGCTGGCGCAACGCGCGCTGCAGGTCGGCAAGCGCGTGCATTCGGAGACCGACATCGACGCGGCGGGCGCCTCGGTGGTGTCGGTGGCGCTGGACATGGCCGACAAGAAGCTCTCCGGTCTGGCCGGTCGGTCGGCCGCGGTGATCGGCGCCGGCTCGATGGGATCGTTGGCGGCCGCGCATCTGGTGCGGGCCGGCATCGGCCGGGTGCACGTGGTGAACCGCTCGCTGCCGCGTGCCGAGCGGCTCGTCCAGAATCTGAGGGCTCAGGGCGTCGAGGCGCAGGCCTTCCCGTTCGACCACATCCCCGCAGTGCTCGCCGACGCCGACGTCGTGGTGTCGTGTACCGGGGCCGTGCGCCCCGTCGTCTCGCTCGCCGACGTGCACCGCGGTCTCGCGCACGGCCAGGAACCCAAGCAGCTGGTGGTGTGCGATCTCGGCATGCCCCGTGACGTCGACCCGGCCATCGCCGGTCTGCCCGGCGTCTACGTCGTGGACATGGAGCGCATTCAGCGCGAGCCCGCCGCCCGCGCCGCCGCGTCGGACGCCGAGGAGGCCCGCGCGATCGTTGCCGCGGAGGTTGCCAACTACCTTGCCGGGCAACGGATGGCGGAGGTGACGCCCACCGTGACGGCCCTTCGGCAGCGCGCCGCCGACGTCGTCGAGGCGGAGCTGCTGCGGTTGGACAACCGGCTGCCCGGCCTCGAGGCGGCCCACCGCGACGAGGTCGCACGGACCGTGCGCCGCGTCGTCGACAAGCTCTTGCATGCTCCGACCGTCCGGGTCAAGCAACTGGCCAGCGCGCCGGGAGGCGACAGCTACGCCGAGGCGCTGCGCGAGCTGTTCGAACTGGACCCGCAGGCGGTCGACGCGGTTGCCGGTGGTGAATTGCCGCTCGTGGCAACGGATTTGATTCCGGGCAACTCCCGATTCGACCTTGGTCAGTCTGAGTAGACACTTGTCATTCTCGCGCGATACGGCCATCCGAATCGGCACAAGGGGAAGCCTTCTGGCTACCACCCAGGCCGGCCTCATCAGGGACGCTCTGATCGCCAAGGGCTACGCCGCCGAACTCGTCATCGTCTCCACCGCCGGTGACCGATCGAGCGGCCCCATCGCCGACATCGGCATCGGCGTGTTCACGGCGGCCCTCCGAGATGCGATCGCCGACGGCACGGTCGACGTGGCGGTGCACTCCTACAAGGATTTGCCGACCGCCACCGACGACAGGTTCG
This sequence comes from Mycolicibacterium hodleri, assembly GCA_006864685.1. GTDB lineage: Bacteria > Actinomycetota > Actinomycetes > Mycobacteriales > Mycobacteriaceae > Mycobacterium > Mycobacterium hodleri_B. The sequence goes on from VIFX01000004.1 coordinate 160,416, forward strand.
TGATTGCCGCCATCCCGCCACGCGAGGACGCCAGGGACGCCCTGGTGGCCCGCGACGGGCTGGTGCTTGGGGAGTTGCCAGCCGGTTCGGTGATCGGAACGTCGAGCCCGCGGCGGACGGCGCAGCTTAGAGCACTGGGTCTCGGTTTGGAAATTCGCCCCCTAAGAGGCAACCTAGACACCAGGTTGAACAGGGTAAGCAACGGTGATTTCGACGGCGTCGTCGTCGCCCGGGCGGGGTTAGTCCGCATCGGACGTCAAGACGCCGTCACCGAGACTCTGGAGCCGGTGCAGATGTTGCCAGCGCCGGCCCAAGGTGCGCTCGCGGTGGAGTGTCGCGCGGGCGATTCGGAACTCGTCGCGCTGCTGGCGGAGATGGACCATTCCGACACGCGCGTCGCGGTCACCGCGGAGCGAGTCCTGCTCGCCGAGCTCGAAGCGGGGTGTTCAGCGCCGGTGGGTGCGATCGCGGAAGTGGTCGAGTCCATCGACGAGGAGGGCAACGTCTTCGACGAGCTGTCGTTGCGCGGCTGCGTGGCGACGCTGGACGGATCCGACGTGATCCGGGCGTCCGGTATCGGCAGCCCCGAACGGGCCAGAGAGCTAGGGCTCTCGGTCGCCGCGGAGCTGTTCGACCTGGGAGCACGGGAGTTGTTGGATCAGCGGACGACAGAGCGGGAGTGAAGGATGACGACCCGAGGGCGCAAGCTGAAGCCCGGCCGCATCACGTTCGTCGGTTCAGGCCCCGGTGATCCGGGCCTGCTGACGACGAGGGCGCGCACGGTTCTAGCCAACGCGGCACTGGTCTTCACGGACCCTGACGTACCCGAGGCGGTGCTCGCCATAGTTGGCTCCGAGCTGCCGCCCACGTCGGGGCCTGCGGAGGCGGCCGCACAGGATGACGACGGGGCAGCTGCGGCGACACCAGCCGCGGCCACGATCCCCGGCGGCGCGGATATCCGCCCCGCACTAGGCGATCCGACCGAGGTCGCCAAGCTTCTGATGCACGAGGCGCGCACCGGCGTTGACGTCGTGCGACTGGTGGCGGGTGACCCGCTGTCGGTCGACTCCGTCATCACCGAAGTCAGCGCGCTGTCACGCACGCAGGCGCAGTTCGAGATCGTGCCGGGCCTCTCGCCCGCCGCCGCGGTGCCGACCTATGCGGGTCTGCCGCTTGGCTCGTCGCACACCGTTGCCGACGTTCGTGGTGACGTGGACTGGGCTGCCCTCGCGGCGGCGCCGGGACCACTGATCTTGCACGCCACCGCATCTCACCTTCCGGATGCGGCGCGCACCCTGATCGAATATGGGCTGACCGAGTCGACGCCATGCGTGGTCACCGCCAATGGCACGACGTGCCAGCAGCGTTCGGTCGAGTCCACGCTGTCGGGGTTGCTCGACAAGGCCACGCTGGTCGCCGCCGAGTCGACGGGGCCGCTCAATGGCCCGCTGGTCGTCACGATCGGCAAGACCGTGTCCAACCGCGCCAAGCTGAACTGGTGGGAGAGCCGCGCACTGTACGGCTGGACCGTGCTGGTGCCGCGCACCAAGGACCAGGCCGGCGAGATGAGTGACCGACTGGTCGGCCACGGCGCCCTGCCGATCGAGGTGCCGACGATCGCCGTCGAGCCGCCCCGCAGCCCTGCGCAAATGGAAAGGGCCGTCAAGGGTTTGGTGGACGGCCGGTTCCAGTGGGTCGTCTTCACCTCCACCAACGCCGTGCGTGCGGTGTGGGAGAAGTTCAACGAGTTCGGCCTCGACGCCCGCGCGTTCTCCGGGGTGAAGATCGCCTGCGTCGGACAGGCGACGGCCGACAAGGTCCGCGCCTTCGGCATCAACCCCGAGTTGGTGCCCTCCGGTGAGCAGTCCTCGCTCGGCCTGCTCGACGAATTCCCGCCGTACGACGACATCTTCGATCCGGTGAACCGGGTGCTGCTACCCCGTGCCGACATCGCCACGGAGACCCTCGCCGAGGGGCTGCGCGAGCGTGGCTGGGAGATCGAGGACGTCACCGCCTACCGCACCGTGCGTGCGGCGCCACCGCCAGCGCAGACGCGCGAGATGATCAAGACCGGCGGCTTCGACGCGGTGTGCTTCACCTCGAGTTCGACCGTGCGGAACCTTGTCGGCATCGCGGGCAAGCCGCACGCGCGGACCATCGTCGCGTGCATCGGGCCCAAGACCGCCGAGACCGCAGCCGAATTCGGGCTCAGGGTCGACGTCCAGCCGGAGACGGCTGCCGTCGGTCCACTGGTCGAGGCGTTGGCCGAGCACGCCGCACGACTCCGTGCCGAGGGCGCCCTGCCGCCACCGCGCAAGAAGAGTCGCCGGAGGTAACGGAGGCCGGCATGCCGTACCCCAACCACCGCCCGCGCCGTCTGCGGTCGACACCTGCGATGCGTCGGCTCGTCGCGCAGACGTCCCTGGAGCCGCGGCACCTGGTGCTTCCGATGTTCGTCGCCGACGGCATCGCGGAGCCGCGCGCAATAGAGTCGATGCCGGGAGTGTTTCAGCACACCCGTGATTCGCTGCGCAAGGCGGCTGCCGAGGCCGTCGCCGCCGGTGTCGGCGGGCTGATGCTGTTCGGCGTGCCGACCGACGGCGACAAGGACGCGACCGGATCTGTCGGGGTGGCCGAGGACGGCATCCTCAACGTGGCGCTGCGCGATCTGGCGGCCGATCTCGGCTCCGACACGGTGCTGATGGCCGACACGTGCCTCGACGAGTTCACCGATCACGGACATTGCGGTGTGCTCGACGTCCGCGGCAGGGTGGACAACGATCTGACGAACGCGCGCTACGTCGAACTTGCCGTCGCACAAGCCAATTCGGGTGCCCACGTGGTGGGTCCGAGCGGCATGATGGATGGTCAGGTCGCCGCGATCAGGGAGGGTCTGGACGCCGCAGGCCACGCCGACGTGGTGATCCTGGCCTACGCCGCGAAGTTCGCCTCCGGTTTCTACGGCCCGTTCCGCGAGGCCGTCGGCTCGAGCCTGCAAGGTGACCGCCGGACGTATCAGCAGAACCCCGGCAACGCGCGGGAGGCGCTGCACGAAGTCGAACTCGACATCGACGAGGGTGCCGACATCATCATGGTCAAGCCGGCGATGGCCTACCTCGACGTGGTGCGCGCCGCCGCCGAGATTTCGCCGGTTCCGGTTGCGGCGTATCAGGTTTCGGGTGAGTACTCGATGATCTGCGCCGCCGCGGCGAACGGGTGGATCGATCTTCGGACGGTCGCGCTCGAGACGTTGACCAGCATCCGCCGGGCCGGCGCCGACATCGTGCTGTCCTACTGGGCGACCGACGTCGCGGACTGGCTGGCGTGACCGGACCATTCCAGGGCCCGCCGCCCGGCCCACCGGTGGAAGCGGCCGGGCCCGTCGCCCGTCCCGACGACGTCGACACCGGTTTTTGGCTGTGGCTGGTCGCGACGACCGTGATGGTGATCGGCTACGTCGTCGACCTCGCGACGCTGCCCGTGGCCGGACCGGGCGCGTTGGTCTACGGGGTGTCCGGGATCTTCCTCTTCGTCGTCGCATCGGTCGTGGTGACGTTCCTGTTCCTGATGCGTGAGGGATACCGCTGGGCGCGGACCCTGCTCACCGGTGGTGGGGCCGCGACGATCGTCTACGCGCTCACCAACCTGTTCGGTGTCGACCGGCCCGCGGTGGCTGCATTCGTCTTCGCGGTGACCGCGATCATCGGCGCGGTGTGCGTCGCGGGCGGCGTCTATCTGTTGCACCGCAAGGATGCGCACGCCTTCTTCACGCGCTGAGCGTGCCGCTAGGCTGACCCGACCATGCCCGACTCGCCAGTGCCAGATACCACTCGTCGTCCGCGCACCGTGACTGCGGCCTTTTGGTGCTGGATCGTCGCCGCCATCTTCGCCGCGGCCTTCGGCATGCTGATCTCCACCTTCACCACCGCGGTCGTGTTTCAGGTGGCCGGACTGATCCTCGTCGTCGTAGGCCTGGCGCAGGGCTTCCTTGCGGGGCGGGCGCGCAAGGGGTCGAAGCGCTTCGCGAGTGCCGCAGTGGGCTTGGCGATGGCGGCGGTGGCCTATCTGGGAGTGCTGCTGGTATTCGCAGGCATCGCCCCCGTCGGCGTCCTCATCGTCGCGGTGATCATGGTCCTGTTCATCACCGGCTCGGCGATGAACCAGCGGCCAACGGCTCAGCATTGGTACGACGCCCAGGACCGCCCGTGAGCGCCGATCCCGAGATCCTGTTTCACGAGCCGGGTGCCACCCTGTGGTGGTTGGCGGCCGGTCCGGTGGCCGCGGCGACGATGATGTTCATCCAGGTGTCCTCTGGCTACGGCTGGCAGCCCCTGCTGCCGGGAGTGTTCCTGGTGCTCGTCACGGGATTCCTTGGGCTGCAGGTGAAGGCGGCTCGCATCCACACGTCGGTGGAGCTGACACCGGAGTATCTGAGGCAGGGAGCCGAGACCATTCTCATCTCGGAGATCGTCAGGATCTATCCAGAGGCCGACGGCCCGGAACTGCCCGCGTGGCAAGCCTCCCGGGCGTTGGGGGAGCTGACCGGCGTGCCGCGCGGTCGCACGGGGATCGGTGTGAAGCTCACCAGCGGTCGACGGGCGCAGGCGTGGGCGCGCAGGCACCGACAGTTGCGGATCGCGCTGGTCTCCGTCGTCGAGAGGGAGGCGGCGTGAAACTGCGCCCCGTGGTGGAACTGGTGCTGGCCGCGCTGGCCGCGGTGGGTTGCGTCCTGAGCTGGTTGGCGGCCCGGTCCGCCGCCGTGGCCGCCCCCGTCATCCCCTCCGAGCCGTCGATGCCCACGGTGACTTACGACGCGTCGTTCATCGTCTTGTCGATGCTGCTCTTGACGGTGGCCGCGGTGTTCGCCGTGCTCGGAATCGTCGGGCTCCGACGCCGCTGACCTTGAGTGAGCCCGCTCACACCAGTATTGGTACAAAGTACGAAATCTGTAACACTGTGTCGTATGACGGAACTCGCCCAGAACGACGCGCCCGCCGACGCCCTTCCGCTCGGCCCCGAATCGCTGGTGTGGAAGTACTTCGGCGACAACCGGATGTACCTGATCGGCCCGCGGCCCGCCGTGCTGCAGAACATGTTGGCCGAGCTGGGCCAGGGCGTGCTCGACCACTCGGTGTTCTTCGCCGACACGGCGGCCCGCGTCAAGCGGTCGATCCCGCCGATCATGATGACGGTGTACGGCGCCGAGGACTCGGGCGAGGGCACGCGCGTCAGGGACTTCCACCGAGACATCAAGGGGGACATGCCCGACGGCCAGAGGTATTCCGCCCTCAACCCCGACACCTACTTCTGGGCGCACGCCACCTTCGTCGAGCAGGTGCTGTACTTCGCCGACACGTTCGTCAAGCGGCTGACCGACGACGAGAAGGAACGGATCTACCGCGAATCCAAGACGTGGTATCGGCGCTACGGCGTCAGCGACCGGCCCATGCCCGCCGATTACGCAGGCTTCCAACGGTATTGGGACCGCATGATGGACCAGATCGTGGTGGCCCATCCCACCGCCCGGTACGGCGTCGGCTACGTCACCAAGGGCTTCCCCCGGCCGAAGGGCGTCTCACCTCTCGCGTGGCGGCTGGTGTCCCCGGTGTTCAACCCCGTCGCGGCGTTCCTCACCACGGGCGGCATGCCGCCTCGGGCCCGGGATCTGCTTGAGCTGCCATGGGGTCCCGGACGCGAGCGGGCCTACCAGGCCTTCGCGGCAGTGTGGCGATCGAAGCCGGTGAACTGGGTGTGGGATCGACTGCCGATGACGGTGCGCTACAACACGTTCGCTCAGGTCGGCTATGCCCGCGGCTGAATCGGCGACGGAAGCGATCCTCGACGCGGCGCTCGTCGAGTTCGAGCGGCACGGCTTCCAGCGGGTGGCACTCGACGACGTGGCCCGCCGGGCGGGAGTCAGCCGCACGACCATCTACCGCAGGTTCGCCAATCGTGACGAGTTGGTGGCCGCCGTCATCGAACGCGAGAACGTCGTGCTGTTCGCCGACATCGCGGCGGAGTTGAAGGGTGCCGCGAAGCCGGCGAACTACTACGTCGAGGCGTTCACGCAGTCGATCCTGATGTTCCGCAGGCACCGGGTGCTCAACCAGATGATGACCGACGAGCCCGCGCTGGTGCTCGAGCTGGCGCGCCGGCACTACGGCGCGGCGATCGAGCGGATGGCCGACGCGTTGCGCGTGATCTTCCCTGCGGGGTTCGCCGACCGGATCGGGGCTGCCGCAGTCGACGACCTCGCCGACACGATCCTGCGCTACGCCGCGGTGGTGCTGTTGTTGCCGAGCGCAGAGCGGCTCGACACCCCCGATGAGCTCCGCGCCTTCGCGGAGCGGCACTTCGTCCCCAGCCTCCCGGCGGCACTGCGCGCGGTGCCGGTGTAGCTGGCCACTGTTTCGCAGATCACACTTTCGGGCAGCCCATGGGCATGGGAAACGACGAGCACGGCACCATTCCGAAGCCAGACGTCACCGACGAACACCGGGAGAAGGCCAAGGACATGGCCAAGGCCTATCAGGACGACCGCCCGACCATCGGGCTGCCAGGTTCGAGCAACACCGTGACCGGACAGGCGGTGTCGGACTGGGTCGACGAGGACGGCAGTCCGAAGTTCGGTGACGTCGAGAACGGCGGTGGCGTCAAGCGTGAGGACGTCATGGGTGTCAGGGAAAAGACCATGGGCGACGAGTCGAACCAAGAGTCCAGCTAGCCCTAGTCTGGAACCCGTGCAGCCCCTCGACCAGGTCGCTCCGGCCTTTCGCGACATGGCCCACCAGATCGTCTGGGCGTCGGTGGCGACCGTCGACCGCGACGGCCGACCGCGCTCCCGCATCCTGCATCCCTACTGGGAGTGGGACGGCACCGATCTGATCGGGTGGATCGCCACGGTGCCGACGCCGGTCAAGCGGGCGCACATCGAGGCACATCCCGAGGTCTCGGTCAGCTACTGGACACCCAGTCACGACACCTGCAGCGCCGAGTGCGCGGTGCAGTGGCACCTCGACGACGACACTTGCCGGGCGGTGTGGGACAAGTTCGCCACCGCGCCAGCGCCGGTCGGGTACGACCCGCTCATCATCCCGATGTGGAGCGACGGGCCGACGTCGGATCAGTTCGCCGTGCTGCGGTTGGCGCCCCATCGGCTGCGGGTGATGGCCGGGACTGTGATGACCGCGGGCGAGGGCCATCCCCTGGTCTGGACGGCGTCCTAGCGCCACTTTGCCGTTTGCCAGCAATCCAGACCACAATGCCCCCATGGTCGCGTCGGACGTCAGTCGACTCCCCAAGGTGCCGAAGAATCCTCTCTCGCTGCTGAAGCTGCTCGAGGCGGTGCGGGTCTTCAACACCGGAGGCGAGGTGCTCAGCGCGGCGGGCGGCCCGGTGACCAGAATCGAATTCGGCCCGAAGTGGCTGATGCCGCCGCTGGTGCTGGTGACCTCGCCGGCCGGGATCGGCGACGTGCTTGCCCGCAACCACGTGCTCGGCGAGCGGTGCATCGTGCACGACGAGGTCCGCCATCTGGCGGGCGACAGCCTGTTCGTCCTTCCCAACGAGCGCTGGATACCGCGCAAGCGGGCGTTGCAGCCGGTGTTCACCAACCACAACGTGCGCCGCTTCAGCGGCCACATGTCGGGTGCTGCCCAGGAGGTGGTCGACGGCTGGCGTACCGCCGGCCTCGACGGGGGCCTGGACGTCGACCTCGACCTTGCGTGCCGCCGCCTGACCATGCAGTCGCTGGGACGTTCGATCCTCGGTGTCGACCTCAACGAGCGGGCCGACGTGATCGCCGACTGCATGCACGTCGCCTCGGGCTACGCCGCCGACCGTGCGCTTCGGCCGGTGCGCGTGCCGCGGTGGCTGCCGACGCCCGCGCGCCGTCGCGCCCGCACCGCCGTGGCGACGATGTTGCAGGTCGCCGACGAGATGTTGCAGGCCTGCCGGGCCGACCCCGATCGCGACGCGCCACTGGTCCGGGCGTTGATGGCGGCGACGGATCCCGTGACCGGAGCGGCGCTGTCGGACCGCGACATCTGCAACGACCTGCTCATCTTCATGCTCGCGGGGCACGACACGACCGCCACGGCGCTGACGCACTCGCTGTGGGCGCTGGGACACCACCCCGACCTGCAGGACCGGGTGGCCGCGGAGGTCGCCGCGATCGGCGCCCGCGAGTTGACCCCCGCCGACGTGCCCCGGCTCACCTACACCCGCCAGGTGCTCAACGAATCGCTGCGGTTGTGTCCGCCTGCGGCCGGCGTCGGTCGGTTGGCGCTGGAGGACTTCGAGGTGGCTGGCTACCGGGTGCAGGCGGGCAGCATCGTCGCCGTCGGCATCCAGGCCGTGCACCGCGATCCCGCGCTGTGGACCGACCCGATGACATTCGACCCGGAGCGCTTCGCCCCCGAGGCGGCGGCCACGCGCCAGCGCTGGCAGTTCGTCCCGTTCAGCGGCGGTCCGCGGTCGTGCATCGGGGAGCACTTCGCGCTGCTGGAGACGACGCTCGCGCTGGCGACGATCGTCTCCTCGGTCGAGATCCGCTCGCTCGACGACGACTTTCCCGTCGAGGTGCCCTATACGACGGTCGCCAAGGGACCGATCCCGGCGCGGCTGACGGCGCGGTGACGGGATACTCCTACACCCTGTAGTTGACGGCAGGGGACCGACTGGGACACTGGTGGGCATGCGTGCTGACCCAAAGGCGACCACCTCGGCACGGCTCTTCGCCGAGGCGTCCGTCGTCATTCCCGGCGGGGTCAACTCGCCGGTCCGTGCTTTCAACTCGGTGGGTGGGACGCCGCGGTTCATCACCAAGGCCGCGGGCTACTGGCTCACCGACGCCGACGACAACCGCTATGTCGACCTGGTCTGTTCGTGGGGGCCGATGATTCTCGGTCACGCGCACCCGGCCGTCGTGGAGGCGGTCCAGCGGGCGGCCGCCGACGGGCTGAGCTTCGGGGCGCCGACGCCGTCGGAGAGCGAGCTGGCCCGCGAGATCGTCGGCCGCGTCGCCGCGGTGGAGAAGATCCGGTTGGTCAACTCCGGCACCGAGGCGACGATGAGCGCGATCCGGTTGGCCAGGGGCTTCACCGGCCGGGCGAAGATCGTCAAGTTCTCGGGCTGCTATCACGGTCACAGTGACGCACTGCTGGCCGACGCCGGCTCCGGCGTTGCGACACTGGGACTGCCGTCGTCACCCGGTGTCACCGGTGCGGCGACCGTCGACACGATCGTGTTGCCCTACAACGACATCGGCGCCGTGGAGCAGGCGTTCGCCGAGTTCGGCGACGACATCGCCTGCGTCATCACCGAGGCCGCAGCGGGCAACATGGGCACGGTGCCGCCGCTGCCCGGCTTCAACGCCGCGCTGCGCCGGGTCACCGCCGAGCACGGCGCGCTGCTCATCCTCGACGAGGTCATGACGGGGTTTCGGGTCAGCCGGTCCGGTTGGTACGGGCTGGATCCCGTCGACGCCGACCTGTTCGCGTTCGGCAAGGTGATGAGCGGCGGCCTGCCTGCCGCCGCGTTCGGCGGGCGTGCCGAGGTGATGGAGCGGCTGGCTCCGCTGGGGCCGGTCTACCAAGCGGGCACGCTGTCGGGCAACCCGGTCGCGATGGCCGCTGGCCTGGCCACGCTGCGCGCCGCCGACGACGCCGTGTACGCGGCGCTGGATGCCAACGCCGATCGGCTGGCCGGTCTTCTCACCTCCGCGTTGACCGAAGCGTCGGTGGCGCACCGTATTTCGCGGGCCGGCAACATGCTCAGCGTCTTCTTCGCCGAGGAGCAGGTGGTGGACTTCGCCGGGGCCAAGGCCACCGAGACGTGGCGCTTCCCGCCGTTCTTCCACGCCCTGCTCGACGCGGGCGTCTATCCGCCGTGCAGCGCCTTCGAGGCGTGGTTCGTCTCGGCTGCGCTCGACGACGACGCGTTCGACCGCATCGCGTCCGCCCTCCCCGCCGCGGCCCGTGCCGCAGCCGAAGCGCAGAGGCCCGCGTGACCGACGCCGACCCCTGCAAGACCGTCGTGCACGTGATGCGCCACGGCGAGGTGTACAACCCGGACAAGATCCTCTACGGCCGCTTGCCCGACTTCCACCTCTCCGAGAAGGGCCGCGCCCAGGCGGCGCGGGTGGCCGACTGGCTGGCGACCCACGACGTCACCTACGTCGTCGCCTCGCCGTTGGAACGCGCGCAGGAAACGGCCGGTCCCATCGCGGCGACGCACGGCCTGCCGATCGACACCGACGGCGACCTCATCGAGTCGGAGAACGTCTTCGAGGGCGAGCGGGTGTCCCCGGGGGACGGCGCGCTGCGCAACCCCCGCAACTGGTGGCACCTGCGCAATCCCCGCAGCCCGTCGTGGGGTGAGCCCTACGCACACATCGCCGAGCGCATGCAGACCGCGCTGTTCCGGGCCAGGGACAACGCCTTGGGCCACGAGGCGGTGTGCGTCAGCCATCAGCTGCCGACGGCGACGCTGCGGCGCTCGCTGACCGGTCAGACGCTGCACCACCTGCCCACCGCGGCGAACCGGATGTGCAACCACGCGTCGTTGACGTCGTTCTTCTTCCACGACGAGGCGTTGGTCGGCTGGAGTTATTCGGAGCTGGCTGGCCAGTGAGGCGGTTGGCGGCTTCTCTGGTGTCGGCGGCGGCGGTGCTGCTGACCGGATGCGCGACCGGTGACGACGCCGTCGCCCAGGGCGGCACGTTCGAATTCGTGGCGCCGGGCGGCAAGACCGACATCCTGTACGACCCGCCGGACAGCCGACACCGCCCCGGCAAGATCAGCGGCCCGCTGCTGACGGACCCCGCCAAGACCGTGTCGGTCGACGACTTCGCAGGCAAGGTCGTGGTCGTCAACGTGTGGGGGCAGTGGTGCGGGCCGTGCCGTTCGGAGATCCCCGAACTGGAGAAGGTGTACGAGGCCACCCGCGCCAAGGGGGTTGAGTTCTTGGGCATCGACGTCCGCGACAACAACCGTGACGCCGCAGTCGACTTCGTCACCGACCGCAAGGTCACCTACCCGTCGATCTACGACCCGGCCATGCGCACCATGATCGCCTTCGGCGGCAGATATCCGACGACGGTCATCCCGTCGACCGTCGTGCTGGACCGCAAGCACCGCGTCGCCGCGGTATTCCTGCGCGAGCTGCTGGCCGAGGACCTGTTGCCCGTGGTGCAGAAGTTGGCGTCCGAGAAGTGACGGTTTTCGCGGCTGGTCTCGACCAGGTCGGCACCCTGGTGTCGGCCGGCCCGTTGGTCCTCGCGGTGCTCGTCAGCGTGCTGGCCGGGTTCGTCTCGTTCGCCTCGCCATGCGTGGTGCCCCTGGTGCCCGGTTACCTGTCCTACCTCGCGGCCATCGTCGGCGTGGACGACCGCGACGCGTCCGCCGTCGCGGTGAAGACGGCGCGGCTGCGCGTGCTCGGGGCGGCCGCCCTGTTCGTCGCCGGGTTCACCGTGGTGTTCGTGCTCGGCACCGTCGCGGTGCTCGGCCTGACCACCACGCTGCTGATCAATCAGCTTCTGCTGCAACGTATTGGCGGGGTCGTCACCATCCTGATGGGACTGGTGTTCATCGGCTTCGTCCCGGCGCTGCAGCGCGAGGCGCGGTTCACCCCCAAGTTGTTGTCCACGATCGGTGGCGCCCCGCTGCTCGGCGCGGTGTTCGCCCTCGGGTGGACGCCGTGCCTCGGCCCGACGCTGACCGCGGTGATCGCGGTGGCGTCGGCCACCGACGGCAGCAACGTGGCAAGGGGCGTCGTCCTCGTCGTCGCGTACTGCCTAGGGCTGGGAATCCCGTTCCTGCTGTTGGCCTTCGGGTCGGCAGGCGCGGTGCGGGGCCTGGGGTGGCTGCGCCGTCACACCAGGACCATCCAGATCTTCGGCGGCGCGTTGTTGATCGTCGTCGGCGTCGCCCTGGTGACCGGGGTGTGGGCGGACTTCATCTCCTGGGTGCGGGACGCGTTCGTCAGCGACGTGCGGTTGCCGATATGAGGGTGCTCAAACGCCTTGGCGCATATGCCAGGAACACCTGGCGCGCCCTGACGTCGATGGGCACCGCGCTGGCGCTGCTGTTCCTGCTCGCGCTCGCGGCCATCCCCGGCGCACTGGTGCCGCAGCGCAGCCTCAACGCGGGCAAGGTCGACGAGTACCTCGCCGAGCACACGCTGATCGGACCGTGGCTGGACCGGTTGCAGGTGTTCGACGTGTTCTCCAGTTTCTGGTTCACCGCCATCTACGCGCTGCTGTTCATCTCGCTGGTGGGGTGTCTGACGCCGCGTCTGGCCGAGCACGTCCGCAGCATGCGGGCCACTCCGGTCGCCGCGCCGCGAAACCTCGCCAGGCTGCCCAAGCATCAGACCCTCGTCGCGGCCGGGGACGTTGACACGGTCGCGGCAGGGGTCGAGGAGCGCCTGAAGGGCTGGCGAAAGACGAGCCGCCGCGAGGGCGACGTCGTCGAGATCTCTGCCGAGAAGGGCTATTTCCGCGAGTTCGGCAACATCGTCTTCCACTTCTCGCTGCTCGCCCTGCTGCTCTCCATCGCCGCGGGCAAGCTGTTCGGTTACGAAGGCAACGTCATCGTCGTGGCCAACGGCGGGCCGGGTTTCTGCTCGGCCTCACCGGCCGCGTTCGACTCGTTCCGGGCGGGCAACACCGTCGACGGCACCTCCCTGAGTCCGATCTGCTTGCGCGTCAACGACTTCGACGCCGAGTACCTGCCGAGCGGGCAGGCGCTGAGCTTCGCGGCCAACGTCGAATACCAGGCCGGCGACGACCTGACCACCGACACGTGGCGGCCCTACCGGCTCGAGGTCAACCACCCGCTGCGCCTCGGCGGGGACCGGTTGTACCTGCAGGGCCACGGGTACGCCCCGACGTTCACCGTCACCTTCCCCGACGGACGCACCCGCACGCAGACGGTGCAGTGGCGACCCGACGACCCGATCACGCTGCTGTCGTCTGGCGTCATCCGTGTCGACCCGCCCGCGGGCACCTATCCCGACGCCGGTGAGCGGCGCAAGAACCAGATCGCGATCCAGGGCCTCTTCGCGCCGACCGAACAGCTGGACGGCAAGTTGTTGTCGTCGAGCTTCCCCGCGCTGCGGGATCCGGCAGTGGCGATCGACGTCTATCGCGGTGACACCGGTCTTGACACCGGGCGCCCGCAGTCCCTATTCACCCTCGACCCGCGGCTCATCGAGCAGAAGCGGCTCACCAAGCAGGTGCGAGTGAACCTCAAGGCGGGCGAGTCGACCCGGCTGAACGACGGGACCGTGGTCACCTTCGACGGCGCGGCACCGTTCATCAACGTGCAGGTCTCCCACGACCCGGCTCAGATCTGGGTGCTGGTGTCGTCGATGACGATGATGGCCGGGCTGCTGGTGTCGCTGGTGATTCGACGGCGCCGCATCTGGGTTCGGGTTTCCCCGGCGTCGCCGGGTACCGTTGACGTCGAGCTGGGCGGCCTCGCGCGCACCGACAACTCCGGTTGGGGCGACGAGTTCGAGAGGTTGACGGCGCGGTTGGTGCCCTCGGCGGAAGAAGGCGGGAGAGAACGCGCATGACCCCCCACATCGACATTGGGCTGGCCCGGTACTCGGATCTGGCGTTCACGTCCACGATCGTGGTGCTGGTCATCGCCCTTCTGCTGCTGGCGGTCGAGCTGGCCTACAGCGGCAGCCGCAAGGCCGACGCCCGCGAACTGGTGACGGCGAACGGGAGCACTGTCGCCGCCGACAGCGCCCAGCCAGGCGTCGTCGTCGACGCCCCCAGACGTCTCGTCGACGAGCGGATCGGGCGGGCCGGCCTGGCGTTGGTGTACGTCGGGACGGCGATGCTGCTGGCGTGCATCGTGCTGCGCGGTCTGGCGACCTCACGCGTGCCGTGGGGCAACATGTACGAGTTCATCAACCTGACGTGCTTCTGCGGGCTGGTGGCGGCGGCCGTCACGCTGCGTCAGCCGAAGTTCCGTGCGCTGTGGGCGTTCGTGCTGCTGCCGGTGCTGATCCTGCTGGCGGTGTCGGGAAAGTGGTTGTACTCCAACGCCGCACCGGTGATGCCCGCGCTGCAGTCCTACTGGTTGCCCATCCACGTGTCGGTGGTCAGCCTCGGCTCGGGGGTGTTCCTGGTCGCGGGCGTGGCGAGCATCCTGTTCCTGGCCAAGATGTCAGCGCTGGGCGACCCCGGCCGTACGGGTCGGCTGGCCGCCGTCATCGCGCGGCTGCCCGACGCGCAGACCCTGGACCGAATCGCCTATCGCACGACGATCTTCGGGTTCCCGATCTTCGGTTTCGGCGTGATCTTCGGCGCCATTTGGGCCGAGGAGGCGTGGGGCCGGTACTGGGGCTGGGATCCCAAGGAGACCGTCGCGTTCATCGCCTGGGTCGTCTACGCCGCCTACCTTCACGCCCGCTCGACGGCGGGGTGGCGTGACCGCAAGGCCGCCTGGATCAACGTCGTCGGATTCGTCGCGATGGTGTTCAACCTGTTCTTCATCAACCTGGTCGTGACCGGGTTGCACTCCTACGCCGGGGTGGGCTGAGGTTGATCCGGGCGTCCGAACCACAGAGTTTCCGCGCGCAACAGCGATTCAGCGACCCCTCCCAAGCAATCCTGCCGGAGTGGACCGCCCCGACTCCGCCGCACGGCATGCCCGTTGTCACGCTGCCGCCGACGCAGCCGGCGCCGCCGCCCGAGCCCGACGCGACGCCGCCGTACCTCGACCTGTCGACCGTGGCCCTGCTCGGCCAGCCCAAGCGCACGCCGAGCGCGGGCTGGCGGCGCTGGCTCTATCTGGGTTCGTTCACCCTGGTCAACCTTGGCGAGGGTCGTAAGGCCATCCGCCGCAAGGAGCTCACCGCGCAGGCCAGTCGGCCGCTTCGCGGGTGCTACCGGATCGCCATGCTGTCGCTGAAGGGCGGCGTCGGAAAGACCACCATCACCGCCACCCTCGGTGCGACGTTCGCTTCCGCGCGAGGGGACCGGGTCATCGCGGTGGACGCCAACCCCGACCGCGGCACGCTCAGCCAGAAGGTACCGCTGGAGACGGCGTCGACCGTGCGGCACCTGCTGCGCGACGCCGAGGGCATCAACAGCTACAGCGACGTCCGCAACTACACCTCGCAGGGACAGAGTCGGCTGGAAGTGCTTGCCTCGGAAAGCGATCCGGCCGTTTCGGAGGCGTTCAGCAGCGACGACTACAAGCGCACCCTCGAGGTGCTCGAGCGCTACTACAGCCTGGTGCTCACCGACTGCGGCACGGGCATGCTGCATTCGGCCATGTCGGCGGTGCTGAACAACGCCGACGCGTTGATCATCGTCAGCTCGGGTTCGGTCGACGGTGCCCGCAGTGCGTCGGCGACGCTGGACTGGCTCGACGCCCACGGCTATCAGCAGTTGGTGGTCGATTCGATCGCCGTGATCAATGCGGTTCGGCCGCAATCGGGTCGGAACGGTTCGCGGGTCGACCAGAGCAAGGTCGTCGACCACTTTTCGCGCAGATGCAAGGCGGTGCTTCAGGTGCCGTTCGATCCGCACCTCGAAGAGGGGGCGGAGATCAGCTTGGAGCGCTTGAAGCCGGAGACGCGCGACGCCTTCACCGAATTGGCGGCGATCGTCGCGAGCGGTTTTCCCGGCACCCGCTAGGCACGCGCCGTCACCGCCAAAGACGGGGAACCCCTAGCGAGGATCCTTGCCGTGGTTGAGCCGATTGAGGAACTCGGGATCGTCGTCGGGCCCGATGGTCCTCGTTCTCGGCCGGTTGGCAGTCGCGCGTACCAGGCGCCAGGCCCCATAGGCCAGACCCGCCAGGATGACGACGAGGAGAACGAACTGAAGCACAAAAACCTCCTTGCAGTAAATAATACGCGTCGTCGGTAGGCTCGGGTTCGTGTCTAGTGCTGCAGAGGGTGGAAGCGACGCGACTCGGGCGGCGACGCGCCCCGGATCGCGAATGGTTCTCGACGTCTTGGTCTACACGATCGCGCGGATCCTGCTGGTTGCCGTCCTCGCCGCCGCCATCTACTTCGGTGGAAAGGCGCTCGGCATTGGCGAGTTCCCGATCGTCATCCCCATGTTGTTCGCGATCGTCCTGGCACTTCCGTTGGGAATCTGGCTGTTCGCCCCGCTGCGCAACCGGGCCACCGCCAGCATCGCCGTGTTCGACGAACGTCGCCGCCAGGACCGCGAACAGCTGCGGTCCCGCTTGCATGGTGACAACCCCCGGAAGTAGTGACCGAATGGTGACGACGCCGCCCCGGTCCGCCTTTGGAGCTCAATTCGTCGGTGCGGCAGGTTTTCTCAACTCCTCGACCTACGGGCTGCCGCCCACCTTCATGTTCGACGCTCTCACCGAGCGCATGGGGGAGTGGCAGGCCGGCACGATGGACGTCCCGTCGTTCGACCAGTCGGTCGACCGCGGGCGCGCCGCGTATTCGGACCTCGTCGGGGTGGCCGTCGACTCGGTGACGATGGGCGGCAGCGTGTCGGCCCTGCTGGGTCTCGTCGCGTCGGCCGTTCCCGACGGAGCCAGGGTGGCCACGCTGACCGGCGAATTCACCAGCACCACCTTTCCGTTCGCCGCTCAGGCGTCTCGCGGCGTGACCGTCAGCGAGTTGCCTGCCGACGAGCTGATCGCCACCGCGGCGGACTACGACGTGGTGACGGTGAGCCTGGTGCAGTCGGCTACCGGTGAGGTGCTCGACGTCGACGGATTGCGGGCGGCGGTGGCGGGCACCGACACCGTGACCGTGCTCGACGCGACCCAGGCGGTCGGCTGGAA
This sequence comes from Mycolicibacterium hodleri, assembly GCA_006864685.1. Taxonomy (GTDB): domain Bacteria; phylum Actinomycetota; class Actinomycetes; order Mycobacteriales; family Mycobacteriaceae; genus Mycobacterium; species Mycobacterium hodleri_B. Next base: position 177,209 of record VIFX01000004.1, read on the forward strand.
GGTGCTCGACCTCGGCTGGGCCGACGTCACCGTCGCCGCGGTCTACAAGTGGCTGCTCGCGCCTCGGGGTACGGCCTGGATGTCGTTGAGCGACAGGGTCTCTGCGCGCATGACGCCGCACCTCGCCAACTGGTACGCCTGCGAGCAGCCGTGGTCGTCGATCTACGGCCTGCCGCTGCGGCTCGCCGCCGACGCCCGCCGGTTCGACACCTCGCCCGCGTGGTTCGGCGTGTTCGGGGCGGGACTGACCATGCCGTGGTTGGCCTCGCTGGATCGCCATGACGTCGAGGCGCACTGTTTGGGGCTGGCCACCCGACTGCGCGGCGAATACGACCTGCCGAAGGTCGAATCTGCGATCGTGTCGCTGCCGTTCCCCGACGCCGCGGCGGCCGCGGAGAGGCTGACGGCGGCCGGTATCCGAGCGTCGGTCAGGGCCGGCGCGGTGCGCGTCGCCTTCCACCTGTACAACACCGAGGACGACCTTCAGCTGCTCGTCGACGCCCTGGCCGGATAGCGCGAGCTACCCGTCGAGCTGTCCGGCGATCCCGCGCTCGATGCCGGCCCGCGTGGTGGGCGGCAGCACGACCAGTCCGTCGAGCTCCTTGCCCGCCAATTCGTAGGCCTGCTCACGCTCGTGCTGCGTTGCCGCGGTGTCCGACGCGACGCTCAGCAGGCTGCGCGCGCGGGCGATCCGCTGTTGCTGCTCGGCGGAGAAGTCGCCGCGGCGCCGGCGGATGGCCTCGGTCTCGGCCGCGTCGAACGCCGTCGTGTAGTCCTCGACGGCCGCGAGGTACTGGGCGGCCGCTTCGCGGTCGTCGACCAGATCCTCGGCCTTGCCGGGGCGCAACAGGTCGGCGCGCAGCTTGGCCTTGTGGAACTCCGTCGTCAGCGGTGCCCGCAGGTCGGTCATCAGCGGGAAGTCGAGCAGCTTGCCCGTGTCGAGCTCGTACTCCAGCCAGCGGGTGTCGGTGCGCGCGTGTTCTTCCAGCGTGCGGGTGACGATGCGCCACAGTGCCGCCGGATTGGCCGGCGCGGGCTGCTCCTCCTGCGGTGCCGGCGCGGCCGAGGTCCCCTGCACCCGCTTCCACACGCTGATCCCCGCGAACACGACGCCGGCCACGGGGACGAGCATCAGCAGAAGCTCCGCCAACCGGAACACGATGCCCATGAAGCCAGGATGCCCTAGGACAGCGCCAAGGCGGTCGCGACCGCAATCGACCACACCAGCATCGTCAGGCCGGTGTCGCGCAGCACGGGTATCAGGTCCTTGCCGCCGAGGCCGGACCGCACGGGGCCGGCGGCCCGCACCGCCAACGGCAGTGCGACCAAACCGACCGCGCACCACGGTGTCGCGAGCATCAGCACCAGCGTCAGCACGAAGGCCAGTGCGACGAGCACCTGGAACAGCAGCCGGGTGCGGTGGTCGCCGAGGCGCACCGCCAGCGTGATCTTGCCCGAATCCGTGTCGGTCGGGATGTCGCGGAGATTGTTGGCCACCAGCACGGCCGACGACAGGGCGCCGGTCGCGACGGCCAACGCGGCACCGACCCAGTCCACCCGCTGCGCCTGGGTGAACTGCGTGCCGAGGACGGCGACCAGACCGAAGAACACGAACACCGCGATCTCGCCGAGGCCGATGTACCCGTAGGGCTTCGACCCTCCGGTGTACAGCCAGGCCCCCGCGATGCACACCGCGCCGACGGCGATCAGCCACGGCTGGCTGACCAGCGCCAGCGCCAGGCCCGCCGCGGCGCCGACGCCAAGGCTGAGCCCGGCTGCGGTGGCGACGGCGCGTGGTGAGGCCAGCCGGGAGCCGACCAGGCGCAGCGGCCCGGCGCGCACGTCGTCGGTGCCGCGGATGCCGTCGGAGTAGTCGTTGGCGTAGTTGACGCCGACGATCAACGCCAGCGACACCACCAAGGCGAGCAGCGCCTTCCACCACACTGCGTCCCCGAGCCACGCCGCTGCGCCCGTGCCAGCGATCACCGGGGCGACGGCGTTGGGCAACGTACGGGGACGGGCGCCCTCGACCCATTGCGCAAGACTTGCCACGCCGGCCATCGTCCCATGGGTGGCGTTCACCGCTCGGGTGGCAGGTGCTCGACGCCGCCGCTGCCCGGTACCAAGGTGCGGGTCACGGTCCTGCTGTAGGCGTCGCGCGCTTGTTCGTTGGGGATGTCGCCGGACAGCTTCACGGCGCCCCAGTCGACGTCGGGCCGGCCGACGAGCCGGCTGGGAATCTCGTGCAGGGTGCCGAACACCGTCAGGGCAGCGAAGACCCCGCCGACGTCCCGGCGCCGGTCCTCGGTCAGGAACGGCCGCGGTGACTCGATCACCGCCAGGGGCGTCGTGGCCACGCCTGCCCGCACCGTCGCGATGTCGTGGACGCAGGGAAACAGGAACGCCATGGGCCAGCTGATCAGCACCGGCCCCTTGTCCGCCAGGAACTCGGTGAGCCCGATGGACGACCTCAGCCGGGGGCCGGTGAAGGCCAGCCAGCCGAGGGCGTCGGTCCGGCCGTCGACCGCGTGGATGCGCATCCGGTCCGCACCGGCGGGGATGACGGTGGCGTCGACGCCGAGGGAGCGCCAGAGGGGGTGGGCCGGATCCTCGTCGGAGGCGGGCCGGTCGACGGGAGTGCGGTCCCCGAGAGGGGCGACACCGCCGCCGTCGGCGCGGCCGAAGTCGAACACCAACTGATTGCCGCCGTCGGTGCGACCCGCGACCGACACGGTGACTCCGCCGTTGGCGGGCTGCGGGGGGAGCACGAACCAGGGGCTCGTCATGCTGCCGGTCGCCTGGACGTCGGGAGCGTGGCTGCCCCAGAGGAACGTCGACGCTCCGGTGCCCGGTGGGTCAGGTGGCGGGGCGTCGGCCGGGTAGCCGGTTTGCCGGTCGAAGCCGACCAGCTGCTCGCCGGCCTCACTCGACGGGGTCAGTCTCGGCCCGTCGGGCAGTACCTCGACGTCGTCGGCCAGGCCGCACACCCGGGTGCCCGCGACGCGGTCCAGGTTGATCTTCGCGAGCGAACCCTCGGGCCGTCGCAGCGGCGCGGCGACGAAGGAGCCCAGCAGCAGGGCGAGCACGACGCCGACGGCGGTGAGCGTCGTGACCGCGGGGCCGGCCGCCGGGGCTCGCACGAGGCGGCGGCGGTAGATCAGTACCGAGACCACGACGACCGCGGCGAGCCACGGCCACGGCTGGTTCAACGGAAGGCCAAGCGGCCGCGGCGGTTCCGACGGCCACGGCACGTCGTAGGCCACGGGCAGCCACCACGCGTTGGGCCCGTCCAGCGCCACCGCGGCGGCGCCGATCAGCAGCGCGGTGCCTGCGACGCCCACGACGGTGAGGTACCGGTTGGGAGTGCGGGCGCGGCGCGTCACCAGCACCACCCCCACCGTCAGCAGCGCCGCGATCGGCCCCGCCGCCGCCCCGAGGTGATAGGACCACTTCGAGGGCGACACCGCGAACAGCAGCAGTGCGACCACGGCCACCGCGGCCATCCGCAGCGCCGCGCGACCGACGAAGTCACGGTGCGCCCGTGGCAACGCCAGCAATCCGACGACGGGAATCATGGCCGCCGTCAACAGGATTGGCATCCGCTTCGCGGCGCTGCCCTGCTGATCGGACCCCAGGAGGTAGCGGTACCGATCGGGTTCGTCCCACCACGGCAGCGCCGGACCGAAGAAGGTGTGCCAGTCGCTCGCGATCAGCAGGGCGTCCCACGTCTGGTCGGCGAAGACGGTGGTGAGTCCAACGGCCACAACGCAACTCAGCGCCACGACGTGGGTGGCCAGCTGCCACCGGGTGGGCGAGGCGGCCCGCAGTGCCGCCAGCAGGCGGGGCGCGAACACCGCGATGGGCGCCAGCACCAGGAGGCCGTTGGGGCTGATGGGCACCGTCAGGCCGACGGTCAGCGCCAGCAGAGCCAGCTCGCGCAGGCCGCGCGCCCGCATCGCCAGCGACAGCGCCACTACGACCGCGAGCGCGACGTAGGACTCCGGCCGCGTGCCCAGGTTGAATGGCAGCCAGGCGGCGAGCAGACAGACGGCGGCGAGCGACCGCACCCGTCCCGTCGTCGCGCGGACCGGCAGCGCGGCGCCCAGCACGCCGCGGCTGAACACCAGCCAGGTGGCCACGGCCAGCAGCGTGCTCGGAAGCCGCAGCCACAGGGGTGCAATGCTCACCGCGGTCCACGGGGCGAGCAGTTCCTGGCTGAACGCGAACGGCACCTCGGCGGCGTTCCACCAGCGGTAGTAGTTGCCGGGGTTACCGGTCGCGGCGACGTTGCGCGCGATCGTCGACGCCCATCCGTCGTCGACGGCCAGCGGTCCGATCACCGCCCACGCCGCCAGCGTCGCGACGACGCCGACGTCGACCCACCACGACAGGCGCCACCGCACGCGCCGACGGCGGGCGCGGGACGGCCGGACCAGCAGCATCAGCACGCCGGCCGCGGCCCCGAGCTGAACGCCGATCAGGCCGTACTTCAGCGCACCCGGCGAGGTGCTGAACGGATCGGCGACCTCGATCGTCACGGCCAGCCCGGCCGCGTCGGCCGGGTCGAGATCGGTGTGGAAGCCGAACACCTGCGGAACCGGCTCGCCGGGAAGGTCCGTGCGCCGTCCGTCCGGCGCGTCGACGCTGACTCCGTCGCGTCCCGCGGTCACCATCACGCGGCAGTCCGCCACCGCCGTCGAACCCAGGTCGACGGTGGTGCCGCCCACCCGAGCGGCGCGGCCCGTGACCACCAGCCCGCCCGGCTCGGGCCCGGTCGCGAGCGCCACGGCGGCCGGACCGGCCGCCCGCAGCGCCGAGCAGGGCACGACGGCCGTCATCGCGTCGGGCCGGTACGGCGTCACGACCGCCGTGCTCGAGGCGACCGGCTCACCAGGAACGGGCCATGTGACGGTGGAGGTGTCGAGCCACGTCGGCGCGAACGGCAACGCCACCGCGGCCAGCACGCCGAGCAGACCCAGCAGCAGCGTCGGCCACGTGCGCGGGCTCCGGTAGTCAACCGTGGGGGACGTCGTCAGTGCATGCCTTGCCGGATCGGTGGGTGAGTGCCAACGACGAGGTTGTCAGCAGTTGCCGCGACGGTGCGAGCCTCTTGGCCGCTCGTCACAGCACCGTCACCATGCGCCCGGCGACTCTTCGTCGGGCGCATGGCCGACAATGGGCTCATGCTCGCAGTGATCGGTGGCAGTGGCTTCTATACGTTCTTCGGCTCGGATGCGCGCAGCATCAGCGTCGACACCCCGTACGGCGCGCCGAGCGGTGCCATCACCGTCGGGACCGTCGGCTCGCACGAGGTCGCGTTCCTGCCGCGGCATGGCGCCAACCACGAGTTCTCCCCGCACACCGTGCCGTACCGCGCGAACATGTGGGCGTTGCGGGCGCTGGGCGTCCGGCGGATATTCGCCCCGTGCGCGGTGGGCAGCCTGACCCCCGAGCTGGGGCCCGGGTCGATGGTGGTGCCCGATCAGCTCGTCGACCGCACCAGCGCCCGCGCCGACACCTACTTCGACGAGGGCGGCATCCACGTCGGGTTCGCCGATCCCTACTGCCCGACCCTGCGCGCCAACGCCGCGGAGCTGCCCGGGGTGGTGGACGGCGGCACGATGGTGGTGATTCAGGGTCCGCGCTTTTCGACGCGTGCGGAGAGCCGTTGGTTCGCGTCGCAGGGCTTCACGCTGGTGAACATGACCGGTTACCCGGAGGCGGTGCTGGCTCGTGAGTTGGAGATGTGTTATGCCGCAATCGCATTGGTCACCGATCTGGACGCGGGCATCGAGTCCGGTGCCGGCGTGACGGCCGTTGACGTGTTCGCGGAGTTCGAGAAGAACCTGGTGCCGTTCAAGAAGCTAGTGCACGAGGCCATCGAGAGCGTGGCGCCGGATCGCACGTGCGAGCACTGCGTTGCCCACGCGGGCGTCACCCTGCCGTTCGAGCTGCCGTGAGGGTCCTCGTCACCGGTGCCGCGGGGTTCATCGGCTCGCAGGTGTGCGCGGCGCTGACGGCGCGTGGCCACGACGTCGTCGCGGTGGACGCGATGCTGTCCGCGGCGCACGGGGACGCCACGACGCCGCCGGAGGGCGTCCTCGAGGTCGACGTCCGCGACGCGTCTGGCATGGCGGCGCTGCTGCCTGGGGTGGACGTCGTGTGCCATCAGGCGGCCGTGGTGGGCGCCGGGGTCGACGCCTCCGATGCGCCGAACTACGGCAGTCACAACGACTATGGGACGACGGTGCTGCTCGCGGAGATGTTCGCCGCTGGCTGCCGACGGCTGGTGCTGGCGTCGTCGATGGTGGTCTACGGGCAGGGCGGCTACGACTGTCCGGTGCACGGCCCGGTCGACCCGCTGCCCCGCACGACGGTGGACCTGGACGCAGGCGTCTTCGAGCACCGTTGCCCGATCGGCGGTGAGGAACTGGACTGGCGACTGGTGGGCGAGGATGCGCCGCTGCGACCGCGCAGTCTGTATGCGGCGAGCAAGACCGCGCAGGAGCACTACGCCCTCGCCTGGGCGGAAGCCACCGGCGGCTCGGTCGTCGCCTTGCGCTATCACAACGTCTACGGTCCGATGATGCCGCGCGACACCCCGTATTCGGGGGTGGCGGCGATCTTCCGGTCGGCCATCGAACGGGGCGAGCCGCCAAGGGTTTTCGAGGACGGTGGCCAGATGAGGGACTTCGTCCACGTCGCGGACGTGGCGGCGGTCAACGCGGCGGCGGTGGAGGCGGACACCGGTGGCTTCGCGGCGTTCAACGTGTGTTCGGGGCGGCCGATCTCGATCATGGACGTCGCGACCAGGATCTGCGAGGCCCGCGGCGGGCAGGCCCCGGTGGTCACCGGCCAGTACCGTAGCGGCGACGTCCGCCACATCGTTGCCGATCCCGCCGCCGCGGCCGAGGTTCTCGGTTTCCGGGCGGCGGTCGACCCTGCCGACGGCCTGCGGGAGTTCGCGTTCGCGCCGTTACGCGGGTGATTGTTGGAATTTGACACGCGTCAAGTAATACTGACCGGGTGAAGACCTCGATCTGCGACCAGTACGGCATCGACTTCCCGCTGTTCGCCTTCAGTCATTGTCGGGACGTCGTCGCGGCGGTCACCAACGCAGGCGGCCTCGGCGTGCTCGGGGGCACCGCGTTCACCCCCGAGGCGCTCGAGCAGGAGCTCAACTGGATCGACGAGCAGGTCCGCGGCAAGCCGTATGGCGTCGACATCATCGTGCCAGCCAAGTTCGAGGGCAAGGGCGAGAAGCTCGAGGCGGGTGCCCTCGTGGACCGCATTCCGGCCGAGTATCGAGAGTTCGTCACCGAACTGCTTGCCTCCCATGACATTCCCGACGATCACAAGCGTCGCGTCGGCGGCAGCAGCCTGTCCGGTGACACCGGCGAGGCGTTGCTCGAAGTCGCGCTGCGGCACCCGATCAAGTTGATGGCCAACGCCCTTGGCGTGCCACCGCCCTACATGATCGAGGCCGGGCAGTCCTCCGGAGTCCCGGTCGCAGCGTTGGTCGGCGCCCGCGAGCACGCGCTCAAGCAGGTGGCCGCCGGGGTCGACCTGATCATCGCCCAGGGCACCGAGGCCGGCGGGCACTGCGGTGAGGTGTCGACGCTGGTGCTGGTACCCGAGGTGCTGGACGCCCTCGCCGAGGTCGGCAGCGACATCCCGGTGCTCGCGGCCGGCGGCATCGTCACCGGACGCCAGATGGCGGCCTGCGTGGCGATGGGTGCCGCTGGCGCGTGGACCGGGTCGGTGTGGCTGACCACCGAAGAGGCCGAGACCGCGCCGCACACCGTGCAGAAGATGCTCACCGCGACCTCGCGCGACACGATTCGCTCGGCCGGACGCACGGGTAAGCCGTCGCGGCAACTGGTCTCGGACTGGACCAACGCGTGGGCGCCGAATCCCGGTGGGCAGAAGCCGCTTCCGCTTCCACTGCAGTCGATGCTTGTCGAACCGACCCTGCGGCGCATCGACAAGCTCGCCGCCAGCGGCCATCCTGGTGCGCAGGAGCTGGCCACCTACTTCGTCGGGCAGGGCGTCGGGCTGATGAACAAGGTGAAGCCCGCGCGCACCGTGGTGCTCGAATTCATCGAGGACTACCTCGCGGCGGCCCAGCGGCTGAGCGACTCCGTCCCCGACTGACTTCCTCTCGCCGAGTGTGGACTTTTGCTACGCCGCGGAGCATTTCGGCGTGACGAAAGTCCACGCTCGGCGGCAGATTATTCGCCCGCCAGCGGCAGCCGCACCTCGAAGCGCGCGCCGTTCTCCAGGTTGTAGGCCGACACCGTGCCATGGTGGGCGTGCACCAGGCCGGCGGCGATCGCCAGCCCCAGCCCGGATCCGCTTGGCAGCGAAGAGTCTTCGCGGGGCACCCGGCCGTTCGACCCGCGGTAGGCGACGTCGAAGACACGCGCCAGATCGGCCTCGTTGATGCCAACCCCGGTGTCGTCGACCCGCGCCCAGGCGCCCTCGCCGTCCGACCCGATGGCGAGTTCGACGGTGCCGCCCTCTGGGGTGTGGGCGATGGCGTTGGCGACGAGGTTGGACAGCACCCGCACCAGCGCGCGGTCGCTCCCGATCACCCCGACGGGGGTGGCGGGCACCCTGGCGTGCAAAGCGACGCCCGCGCGTTCGGCGGCGATGCGGTGCGCCGACACCACGTCGTCGACGACCTCGTCGAGGGACACCTTGTCGTAGGCGGGTTGGACGGCACCCGCGTTGATCTTCGACATCTCGAAGAGGTCGTCCACCATCTCGGAGAGCCGGATCGTCTCGTGTTCGATGTGCTTGGCGTGCACGCGAATCTCGTCGTCTTCGACCACCCCGTCGGCGATCGCCTCGGCGACCGCCCGAATCCCGGCCAGCGGCGTGCGAAGGTCGTGGCTGACGAACGCGACGAGTTGGCGGCGCGATTGCTCGGCGACCTCGTCGGCCTCGCGGATCTGTTGTTCCCAGACGGTGCGCCTGGCCTGATAGCGGGCGAGCATGATCGCCGCGGGGATCGTCACCACCGACACGATGACCAGCACGACGGCGATGCCCTCGTACCGCGGTGACAGCATGAAACCGCTGGCACCGAAGACGCCGGTGAACGTCGCCACCGTCGGGATCAGCACCAGCACCACCATGCTGAGGGTCAGGGACCACGACCGTGCCAACCGGATCAGGACAGCGCCTGCCACCACGACCGGCACCGAGCACGCCAGCGCCAGGCCGGCGATCTCCCAGGTGTCAGTCGACGGCATACCGTTCCTCGCTCCACATGTAGCCGCGGCCCCAGACCGTCTGCACCCGGTGCTCGGCGCCCAGCTTCGAACGCAGTCGTTTGACGTGGACCGTCACGGTGGACAGGTCGCCAAAGTCCCACTGCCACACCAGTTTCAGCAGCTCTTCCCGGGTGAAGACGGTGCCGGTGTGGGTCAGGAAGAACAGCAGGAGGTCGAATTCGCGGTTGGTCAGGCTCACCGGCTGACCCTTGATTGTGACCGACCGGGCCGCGGCAGACACCGTCATGTCGCCGACCGTAACTACGGCAGGTTGCGCGCCGGGAGCCGACGGCGCCCGGCGCAGTACCGACCGCACCCGCAACGCCAGCTCGCGCGGGCTGAACGGCTTGACGAGGTAGTCGTCGGCGCCCGCCTCGAGCCCGGCGATGCGGTCGTCCTCCTCGCCGAGGGCGGTCAGCAAAATCACCGGAACCGCATAGCCGCCGCGCTCGCGGAGCACGCGACACAGGGCGAGCCCGTCCGGTCCCGGCATCATCACGTCGAGGACGGCGACGTCGATCTGCTCGGAGCCCAGCATGCGCAGGGCTTGGTTTCCGTCGCGCGCGACCAGGACGTCGAGCCCGTCACGCTCGAGGTATCTGCGTACGACGTCGCGGACGACGTTGTCGTCATCGGCGATCAGTACTCGGGTCACAACGTTTCAGAGTAGTCCGGCAAACGCCGTACCTGCGTCAACGTCATGGATTCGTCAGCGTTGGCCGCGACGGCTCCCAGCAATGGTGGCTAACCTCAAGCCCGTGGATCCTTCTCGGGTGACGGTGGTGATGCCCTGTCTCAACGAGGCGGAGTCACTGCCGGGTGTGATCGCGCTGCTGCCCGACGGGTACCAGGCGCTGGTCGTCGACAACAACAGCACCGACGGCACCGCCGAGGTGGCACGACGGTGCGGGGCAACGGTCGTCGAGGAGTCGGTGCCGGGCTACGGCGCGGCGGTGAACGCGGGCATCGTCGCGGCGTCGACGCCGATCGTCGCGGTGATCGACGGCGACGGGTCGCTGGATCCGCGGGAACTTCCCAAGCTCGTCGAGGAACTGGACCGCGGCGCCGACATGGCGGTGGGCCGTCGCCGCCCACTGCCGGGGGTCGGCTGGCCGTGGCACGCCCGCCTCGGCACGCAGGTGGTGTGCTGGCGACTGCGCACTCGGCACGGCATTGCGGTGCACGACATTGCGCCCATGCGGGTGGCGCGGCGGGACGCCGTCGTCGCGCTGGGTGTAGTCGACCGCCGATCGGGGTACCCGCTGGAACTGCTCGTCCGGGCTGCTGCCGCCGGTTGGGTGGTCGCTGAACACGACGTCGCCTACGGATCTCGTACCGGGGGCAAGTCGAAGGTCAGTGGCTCTGTCCGCGGCAGTGTCCTTGCAATACTTGACTTTTGGCGGGTGATTTCGTGACGGGGGAGTTATCCGTTGCGGTACTGGTTGTCGCAAAGGCGCCGGTACCCGGGCTGGCGAAGACGCGCCTGGCGGCCACCGTTGGCAACGCGGCGGCCGCCGACGTCGCCGCGGCTGCGCTGCTGGACACGTTGGACGCCGTCGCGGCCGCTCCCGTCGCCGCACGGGTGGTCGCCATGACCGGTGACCTGGCTGCCGCGAGCCGCAGTGCTGAAATCCGTTCGCGACTGGCCGATTTCACGGTCCTCGAACAACGGGGTGACGGCTTCGCCGAGCGTCTCGTCAACGCTCACGCCGATACCGCGGAGGCGACCGGCGGGCTGCCCGTGGTGCAGATCGGCATGGACACCCCGCAGGTGACCGCGGCGCTGCTGGTCGAGTGCGGCACCGCGCTGCTGTCCACCGGCGCCGTGCTTGGCATGGCCACCGACGGCGGGTGGTGGGTGCTTGGGCTGACCGATCCCCGTGGCGCGGAGTGCCTGCGGGACGTGCCGATGTCCACCGCCGAGACCGGCGCCGTAACGCTTGCCGCCCTTCGGGACACAGGGATGACCGTGGGATTGATATCAGAGTTGGCAGACGTCGACACCGTCGACGACGTCGAAGCAGTTCGTCGGGCCTGCCCGCCGGACAGTCGATTCAGTCGGGTGAAGCTGACCGTGGAGGTGGGACGTGCTGGGTAACCTGTATGACGAGGCGTTGACGGGCGAGCGATGTTGGATTCGTCATGACGACGGCAGCATTCAAGGGCTTCCCGTGCACAGCTGGCTGCCAGGCGGCAAACGGCTCGACAAGGCCTTCGACGCGGCGGTACTCGACATGTGCGACGGGCCGACGATCGACTTGGGTTGCGGGCCTGGACGTTTCGTCGCCCACCTGACCAAGCTCGGCATCCCGGCGCTGGGCGTGGACCAGTCGCAGACCGCCGTGGAGTTGGCGCGCCGCAGCGGCGCTCCTGCCTTGCGGCGCGACGTCTTCGACCGGCTGCCCGGCACGGGCCGGTGGGGGACGGTGCTACTGGCCGACGGCAACGTGGGCCTCGGCGGCGACCCGTCGCGGGTGCTCCGGCGGGCCGGTGAGCTCATGCGCACCGGGGGACGTTGCGTCGCCGAATTCGACCCGAACATCAGCGGTGTGCAGTCCCGCTGGGTCCGGCTGGAGTCGGCAACCACCGTCGGGCCGTGGTTCCCGTGGGCGTCGGTCGGCATCGACTGCGCCAAGCGGCTGGCCGAGGAGGTCGGGCTCGCGGTCAAGGAGGTTCTGCCGATCGGGCAACGGGTGCTGGCCAGCCTCGCCGCCGCCTAGCCTCCTTCTCCGCGAGCGTGCGTGTCTGCGGCCGACACGCCGCTTCAGAACAGGAGTTCGTGCACGCTCGGCGCGGGTCTGGCTACCAGTTCGTCAGGATCAAGTGGTTTAGCGCCAGCGCGCCAATCACGTTGAGGCCCAACCACCATCGCCGTGACCGCGGCGGCAGCAGTGCCCCGGCGGCGGTCAACCAGATGGTGTAGGGCAGCCAGATTCGCTCCACCTCTGCCTTGCTGAGCATGCTGAGGTCGGCGCAGACGGTGGCCAGCAGCGCGCCGAGGATCAGCAGGTGGACGCCGGAGCGGCCCTTGACGAGCTTCAGGTCGAAGGCGCGTGACACCCCAGCCACGGTGCCGAGACCGACCGCGCACACCACCGAGGCGAAGTTGGCCCACGCCCAGTACTGGAACGGCCGGTTCTTCGCGATGCCCTGCCAATACCGTTCCTGCACCAAGACGTAACCGTCGAACCACCAGAATCCCGCCAGTGCGAACACCCCGACGACGGCCAGCGCGGCGACCACGGCGGGGACGAGCGCCCGCAGTGCGGAACGGACATCCTTGGCGGCGATCAGCACGGCCACCGCGGGCAGGGCGATCAGGCCGAGCCCGTAGTTGAGGAAGATGGCCCACCCCAGCAGCAGCCCCGCTCCGGCACCTGCCAGGAGGGACAGCCGCGTCGTGCCGCGGACCGCGAGCGCCAGCAGCGCCAGCCCCCACGCCGCCACCCCGGCGAAGTACCCGTCGGCCGACACCGCGATCCAGATGGCCGTCGGCGCCACGGCGACGAATGGTGCCGCGCTACGGGCGATCTCCGCACCGGACAGTGCCCGCAGCGCCACCACGATCGCCGCGGACGCGCTCGAGCCGACGAGCAGGCACAGCAGTCCGGCCCACGCACCGCCGCTGAGCCCGATGCGGTCCAACCAGACGAAGGTCAGCAGGGCGCCGGGCGGGTGCCCGGAGACGTGCGTGATCCACGAATCGGGTTGGAAGTCCAGGATTCTCGACGAGAAGGATCGAAGCGCGTACGGAATGTCGGTCACCGACGGCACCTGGCGTAGGTACTCGTTCGACGTCTCGAGGCGGCGGGCGAAGCCGAGCGACCAGCCGTCGACCATCGCGAGTGCGAACGCCCACGCGCAGGCCGTCGCCCACGTCACCAACGGCACAGCCCGCCACGGCAGCCGCTGCGCCACCGCGGGTCCCCACAGCGTGGTCCCTAGGCCGATTGCGATCGCGGGGATGGTGCCCCACCCCACGTGGGCGTCCCACCACCCGAAGATCGGCGCGGCTTCGGCGAACATCTGGATCTGGCGGGGCGTGCTGTTGATCAGCGGCGTGACGATCCCCAGATTCAGATGGGGGACCGCGAACGCCGCGGCCACCAGCACCACGGCCACGACGGCGGCGACGATCTCGCGGCGAGCTGACTTCACGCCTACCCACCCTAGGCGTGGCGGCTGTCGGGTTGCCGTGACGTCTCTCTGACGGCTTGGCGCGCTACCTCAGCTGTCGCGCCACTTCACCATCTGTTCGATGGTCGTGAAGTCGTATCCGTCGGCGTCGGGGTGGATTTCGGTGGTGAACAGCGTGACGCCGGCGTCACGGTAGGCGTCGGCACTTGCGACGTCCTCCCAGACCGAGGACCGTTCGACGGCGGAGTCCTTGCGGCCGTTGGCTTCGGCCAACTCCCTGACGACGTCGCTGGCCTTGATGAACCTTTCGACGGGCAGGAAGCTGTGCCAGATGTCGGCGTGCTTGGCGACCGCGGGGATGGTGCGCTTGATGCCAGAGCCGCCGATCAGGATCGGGATGTCGCGTACCGGAGCGGGGTTCAGCACGCGCAACCGGTGCTCGATGCGGTCGAGGCTCTCGTCGAAGAGGTCGAAGCGCGACTTGACCGTGCCGAAGTCGTAACCGTATGTGGTGTAGTCCTTTTCGTACCAGCCGGCACCGAGACCCAGGACCAGGCGGCCACCGCTGATGTGGTCGACCGTGCGGGCCATGTCGGCGAGCAGGTCCGGATTGCGGTAGCCGACGCCGGTGACCAGCAGGCCGATGTCGGCGCGCGTGGTGATCTCGCCCCAGGAGGCCAGGGCCGTCCAGCCCTCGAAGTTCGGGATGTCGGGCTGCACCTTCGAGAGCACCGGCGAGCCGGCGACCCTGCCGTCGAAGGCCGGGGCGTGGAAGTGGTCGTAGCCGAAGATGACGTCGACGCCGATGTTCTCGGCGCGCAACACGGCCTCCCGCCAATTGCGGTAGTCGGGGGCTCCACCCGGCCAGAGTTGGACGCCTACGCGGGTGGGTCGGGTCATGCGCGCTCCTGGCACTGGACGACGGGTCACCCAGGGTCAAGGGGGCCTGTGAACCGTTTATTCCGAGATCGCCACGATGCCCAGCCGTTCCACGAGGAACAGGAAGGCCGTCGCGAAGTCGTTGTCGGCGGTCGCGTCGCGGACCACGGCCCAGTCGACCTGCTCGCGGACGGCCCGGGTAGCCGGCAGCAGGGCGGCGAAGTTGCAGTGGTGCTCGTGAAGGGACTTCAACTTCTGGCACATCACCACCGTCGCCGACAGCACCGGCATGGCGATCGCGAGGACGTCGTGACGGTCGGCCGCGCGGATGAGGTCGGCGGTCACGGTGTCGCCGTTCACGCAGTGCAGGACGTCGACGACGGCGCCGTCGGCCATGGAGGCCTTGAACAACCAGTCCTCGGGGGTTCGTTCGATCACGAAGCCGGCGTCGGCGAGTGTCTCGGCCGCCGCGTCGGCGTCCACCTCGGCGACGACGAAGTCCACGTCGTGAACCGGTTCCGGGGCGCCGTGCACCCAGAGCGCGTAGCTGCCGGCCAGGGCGAAGTCCGGCCCCGCCGCCTTCATGGCGGATGCGGCACGTTTCAGCGCGTCGCGCAGGGCATCTTGGTAGGTGTCCATATTGGGTACCTAGTACCCCATGCGGCTCGCGACATTCAACATCCTGCACGGCAGAACGGTGCACGACGGCGTCGTCGACGTGCAGCGGCTTCAAGACTGCGTGCGGGCCCTCGACGCCGACGTGCTGGCGCTACAGGAAGTCGACGTCGACCAGCCGCGCTCCAACCTGGTCGACCTGACCGCCGCCGCGGCAGAGGCGATGGGCGCGGTCACCCATCGGTTCGTCGCGGCGATCGCCGGCACTCCTGGCGCCACCTGGAGCGCCGCCACCGGTGACGAGCAGCCGGGGGCGGCCGCGTACGGCATCTCGCTGCTGTCCCGGTTCCCCGCGACCTCGTGGCAGGTGGTGCGCATGCCACGAATTCCCGTCAAGGTGCCGGTGTATCTACGGGAAGCCAACCGCGTGATCGTCGTCGACGAGGAACCGCGCGCCGCGGTGATCGGATGCTTCGAGACTCCGCTCGGCCCGCTCACCGTCGCCAACACCCACCTGTCCTTCGTTCCGGGGTGGAACCGACGCCAACTGCGACGGCTCGTCCGCGACCTGCGTGGCCTGCCCGGACCCCATGTGCTCGCCGGTGACCTCAACCTCGGGCCGGCCGCGGTGCGGCGCTACTCGGGTATGCGCGCGCTCGCCGCGGCGCCGACCTTTCCCCATGACGCGCCGAGCCGACAGCTCGACCATCTGTTGACCGACGACGACGGCCTGGTCGCGACGGGAGCCCTGGCGCCGGAGATGCCGATCTCGGATCACCGGCCGCTGATCGTGGAGGTCGAGCGGCGGTAGTTGGGCGAGTGTTTGGGACCGCTTGACCGGGGTAGGACGCCAGAGCAGTTGCAACATTTCAGGAGCCATTCAGGAGCCCAGGTGCGGACGGACTTTCGACAGCAGCTCGAGTCGTTGCAGGCCGACCTGGGCGCGATGTGCGCATTGGCCGGCGATGCGGTCGGTCGGGCCACCCGCGGACTGCTCGAGGTCGACGCGGAGACGGCCCGCGAGGTGGCCCACGACATCGAGCGGCTCCGTTTCCTTCACAACACGGTGGAGCGTCGCACCCTGGGGATTCTGGCGAGGCAGGCTCCGGTGGCCGGTGACCTCCGAAGGGTCGTGACCGCCATCCACGTCGCGGCCGACGCCGACCGCATGGGGGGACTCGCCGCGCACGTCGCCAAGGTCAGCCTGCTCCGTCATCCGGCATCGGCGATACCGCGGGAGCTGCACGGCCGGTTCGACGAAATGGGCTCGACGGCAGTGGGTCTCGCCGAGTGCTGCCGCGACATCCTGACCACGGGTGACTGCTCGCAGGCAGACCGGGTCAGAGCCGAGGACCGCGTGATGGAGACGATGCACCGGCAGTTGTTCGGAGAGGTGACGAGTGCTGGGTGGTCTCACGGTGCCGTCGTCGCCTCCGACGTCGTTCTCCTCGGCCGGTTCTACGGCCGGTTCGCCGACCACGCCGACGAGATCGCGCGACGGATGGTGTTCCAAGCCAGCGGTGAGGCGCTCGCCCGCGAACCGGCCATTTGACGCTGCTTCGCTACTGGCCGAAACTTCGTCTTCCGGAGTAGTCTGGGCGCGACGCGGGTTGAGAACTTAGCTCGGCGGTTCCAGCCCCGGAGGTTGGCGATGTTGCCTTTTCTCTTGCTGCAGCGCGAGGAAGTTCACAGCAACGATCCCGTCGAGATCAGGTCGTATCTCAACCGGGTCTATCGCACCGACGTGACCGTTCAGCCGCTGGCGCATCGCTCTGGCGCGCGATTCATGCTCGAGCACAACCGCATCGGCCACACGTCCTTCGCGCTGGAGCGAATTCGTCAAAGCGGCGACGTCGAGGTCCGCGCCGACGACCCGACCGGCTGCCTCGTCGTCCTGTGGGCTCTCGACGGACGCGCGGAAAGCTTCCTTCACGGTCAGAGTGGCGTTGCTGCACCCGGTCAGCCGATCATCGGAGCCACCGGCGCGGCGCCGGTGCGCGTCAGAGCCAGCGACGCCACGCTCGACAGCGTGGTGCTCCATGGTTCCCTGCTCGCCAAGGCCGCCGCCGACCTGGGACCCGAACGCCCGGCCGACGTCACGTTCACCGGCGTCGAGCCGGTCAGCGCCGAGGCGGGTCGGGCGCTGACCGCGGCCCGTCGCTACGTGGAGGAGTCGGTGCTCGCCGACGACGGGTTCGCCGCGCCGCTGGTGCTGGCGGCCGCAGGCCGGCTGCTCGCGGCGACCGTCCTCGCGGCCTTTCCGAATACCACGGGCAATCTTGCCGACGTCGACGAGAGAGGCTCCGACGCAGCACATCCCGCGCTCTTGCGCCGCGCGATGGACTACATCGAGGAGCATGCCGCGGACGACGTGGGCATCGGAGACGTCGCAGGCGCGGTCTACGTGACCCCCCGTGCGCTGCAATACATGTTCAGACGCCACCTCGACAGCACGCCGATGGCCTACCTCCGACGCGTCCGACTCGATCACGTCCACCGCGATTTGGTGACGGCCGACCGGGGCACCACCACGGTGACGGCGACTGCCGCGCGTTGGGGTTTCGCGCACACCGGGCGTTTTGCGGTGCTGTACCGGGCGACCTACGGGCAAAGTCCCCACGTGACCCTGCGGTCCTAATTCGCGGCATCGGGTGCGGTGCCCGTGGCCCAGTACGCGGGCCTCACGATGGTCGGCAGCCCTAGGTTCCGGTTCGGGTCGTCTCCACCGGCGCGGGTCGGCCATCGGCGATCAACCCTTCGCCGAGGTCGTAATCGTCGTCGGCATTGCACGTCAGCACGCCGACGGTCTTGCCGGCTGCTTCATACCAAACCGTGAACCCGTCATCGTGGTCGACGACCCGGCTGGCGTCGTAGCCGTCGCCCCAGGCGTGGTACTTGACCGCGGTGTCGCCGATCGTCGACCAGAAGCCGGGCACGGCGTGCCAGGTGGCCGTGACGCCAGCTGCCTGGGCGCCCGCGACGTCGCCGTGGTCGACGGCGTCCTGCCAGTGCTCGACGGCGACGTGCCGACCCGCGGCGGTGTTGAAGGCGAATGCGACGTCGCCGGCGGCGTACACGTCGGCAGCCGAGGTCCGCATGTCCGCCCCGACGACGATGCGGGAGTCCCGCACGTTGAGTCCGGCGGCGGAGGCGATCTCGCTGTGCGGTGTGACGCCGGTGGCGGCGAGCACCAGATCGCAGTCGACGGTCACGCCGTCGTCGAGTCGCACACCCGACTCGTCGACCGACGTCACCGACGTTCCCGCCACGTACCGCACGCCCGTTGCCGTCACCAGGTCGAGCAGACGGCGGCCCGCTTCAACGCCGAGACGGTTCGCCTGCGGCACCTCGTCGGGGGCCACCAGCGTGACCGACAGTCCACGCATGGCAAGCGACGCCGCGGCCTCGCATCCGATGAAGCCAGCCCCGATCACGACGGCCGATTTCGCGTCGGCGGCGGCGTCGCGGAGCCGACGCGCGTCGGCCAGTGCGCGCAGCAGGAGCGCCCGCTCGCCGCCGGGCACCGGCAGTGGCGACGGCCCGGCACCACAGGCAAGGACCAAGGCGCCGTAGGGAATTCGCTCGCCGTCGACTGTGACGGTGTGCGCCTCGACGTCGATTTCGGTGACGGGCTTGCCGTGGCGAAGGTCGACGTCGCGCTCGACGAACCACTCCGGCGGGTGGAGGAACAGTTCGTCGCCGTCCGCCACCTCATCCAAGTCGCCGCGTAGGAAGTCCTTGCTCAGCGGCGGGCGCTCGTACGGCAGGTCGGTGTCGGCGCTCAGCACCACGACCGGTCCTTCGCCACCGTTGCGGCGATACGACTCGGCGGCACTGATGCCCGCTGGACCACTTCCGACGACGACCAATCCGGCTCCGCTCACCCTGGGCTCATACCCACTCCCCGGCGCCGCACACTCACACTCACCGCAGGCGGCGCTGCGGTCTGCGGCCGGCCGGTTGCTTGGGCTCCGGCAGCGACGGGGTGCGTTCCTGCAATCGCACGGTGGTGGGCTCGTCGCTGCTCAGGTCGAGGTCGGCCCCGGCGTGACGAATGGTCAGGCGGGCGCCGTCGCTGCCGTCGCAGGGGGTCAGTCCGTAAACCACGTCGCCGTGGTTGGCGTCGACGGTGACCCGAAGGCCTCGCCAGCGGATGCGAAACCGCAGCCGGGTGATCTGCTCGGGCAGGTGGGGGTCGAGTTCCAGCACGCCGTCGTCGTCGCGCATGCCGCCGAAACCGGCGACGAGCGCCGTCCACGCCCCCGCGAGCGACGCCATGTGCAGGCCGTCGCGAGTGTTGTCGTGCAGGTTGCGCAGGTCGATCAACGCCGCTTCGTACGCGTAGTCGTGGGCCAGCTCGAGATGTCCCACCTCGGCGCACAACACGGCCTGGGTGGACGCCGACAGCGACGAGTCGCGCACCATGCGCGGCTCGTAGTAGTCGACGTTGCGGGCCTTCTGTTCTGGGGTGAACGCGTGGCTCTGCCAGTGCATCGCCAGCACGAGATCGGCCTGCTTGATCACCTGCGCCGGGTAGAGCCGCACGTAGGGTTCGTGGAGGAGCAGCGGATACGACGTGTTGTCGTCGAAGTCCCACTCGCGCAACGTGGTAAACCCCTCACACTGCTGGTGCACGCCGAGGCCTTCGTCGATCGGCACGTGCACGGCGTCGGCCGCGTCTCGCCAGGCCGCCGTCTCCTCGGTGGTGACGCCAAGTGCGCGGGCGCGCTCGGAATGCCGACCGCACGCCGCCGCGGCGATGCGCAGGTTGTCCGCGGCCATCAGGTTGGTGAAGACGTTGTCCCGCACCACCGCCGTGTACTCGTCGGGCCCCGTCACGCCGTCGAGGTGCCAGCGGCCGTGGCGGTCGTGATGCCCGAGGGACACCCACAACCGGGCCGTTTCGATCAACACTTCGAGACCGCAGTCCTCCTCGAGGGACTGGTCCCCGGTGACGACGCGGTAGCGCTCGAACGCGACGGCGATGTCGGCGTTGACGTGCCACGCCGCGGTGCCGGCAGGCCAGTACGCCGAGCACTCCTGCCCGCGGATGGTGCGCCAAGGGAAGCTGGCGCCGGCCAGGTCCAGTTCAGCGGCCCTGGCCCTGGCCAGGTCAAGGGTCGTCGCCCGCCAGCGCAGGGCGTCGGCGGCGGCGTGTGGATGGGTGTAGGTCAGCACCGGCAGCACGAAACCCTCTGTGTCCCAGAAGGCGTGCCCGTCATAGCCCGTGCCGGTGAGCCCCTTGCCAGGGATGGCTCGCCGCTCGGCCCGCGCGCTGGCCTGCAGCACGTGGAACAGCCCGAAGCGCACCGCCTGCTGAATCTCCGGATCGCCCTCCACCTCGACGTCGGCGTTGTCCCAGAAGTTGTCGAGGTACGCGCGCTGGGCGTCGAGCAGGCCCTGCCAGCTGGTGTACCTCGCCCCGGTCAGCGCCCCGGCGACCTGGTCGTGCAGCGCGGGCCGGGAGCGCAGGCTGGACCAGCCGTACGCCAGATACTTGACGACGCGCAGTTTCTGGCCGGGGCGAAGGCCGCAGATCACCGTCGTGCGGGCGAGGTCGTCCCAGCACTCGGTGTGGGTTTCGACGCGGCCGGGGACGTCGACGTCGTGGTCCATCGCGGCGGCCATCGAGAGTTCGCTTTGCCGGGTGCGGTGGATCAGGACGGCCCGCCCGCCGTCGCAATCGTGCGACACGGGTTCCAGTGGCCTCTCCAGCAGCGCCGCCGCACGCGGGTCCTCCGACGTCTCGGGCTGATCCTCGTTGGCCACCAGCTCCGATTGGATTGTCACCCTGGTGAATTCGTCGACCGCCTCGACGACGTACTCGATCGCGGCGACCCCGCGTTGAGCCAGGGACACCAACCGGGTGCTGGTCACGTCGATCAGCCGCCCGGCCGGTGAACGCCACCGGACGCTGCGAGTCAGCGTTCCGGCGCGGAAGTCGAGGGTTCGTTCGTGGTGCTGCAACTCGCCGTAGCGGACGTCGAACGGCTCGTCGTCGACCATCAGCCGCAGGATCTTGCCGTTGGTGACGTCGACGAGGGTTTGGCCTTCCTCGGGGTAGCCGAAGCCCGCCTCGGCGTACGGCAGCGGTCGAATCTCGAAGAACGAGTTGAGGTAGGTCCCCGGTGCGCCGTGAGGTTCGCCTTCGTCGAGGTTCCCGCGAAGACCGATGTGGCCGTTGGACAATGCGAAGAGGGACTCGGACTGGGCGAGGACGTCGAGGTTCAGCGACGTCTCGCGAAGGCACCACGGTTCCACCGGATAGGTGGCGTCGACCGTCATCGATCACCGAGCAGGTCGGCGAGATCGGTGACGACGACGTCGGCACCGTGTTCGCGAAGGGCGTCGGCCTGCCCGACCCGGTCCACGCCGACGACCAGGCCGAACCGGCCCGCGCGTCCCGCCTCGACGCCGGAGAGCGCGTCCTCGAACACCGCCGCCTCCGCCGGCTCGACGCCAAGTCGCCGGGCCCCCTCCAAATACGAGTCAGGTGCCGGCTTTCCGGCGATGTTCTGCTCCCGGATCGTGACGCCGTCGACGCGCTGGTCGACGAACTTCGCCAGCCCCGTCAGCTCGAGCACCTCGCGGGTGTTGGCCGACGACGAGACCACCGCCACCGGAAGGCCTTGTTTCGCAACGGCTTCCAGGTATCGGCGGGACCCGTCGAACACCGTGATGCCGTCGGTCTTCATGGTCTTCTGGAACGCGGCGTTCTTGCGGTTGCCGAGGCCGTTCACCGTATCGGCGCCTTCCCCGTCGTCCGGATCGCCCTCCGGCAGGGTGATGTCGCGACTCCGTAGGAACGACCGCACCCCGTCGGCCCTGGTCTTGCCGTCGACGTAGCGCAGATAGTCGGCGTCGGCGTCGAACGGCACGAAGTCCGAGCCGAAGCGCGACCGGAGGAAGTCGTCGAACATCGCCTTCCAGGCCTTGCGGTGAACGCTCGCGGTGTCGGTCAGCACCCCGTCGAGGTCGAACAGGCAGGCGTGGACACCGTCGGGCAGGCCTAACACATGGCACCTTCTTCGCTGGTCGACTCCGGGTCGTGGCACCGGCTAGGGACCACGAGGGGATCGGGTACCCAATTTGGCGGATTGCTTTCAACTTGGTGACACGGCACCCTCGGCAGTGCGTTGCCAGGGACTCCCGAGACGGCGAGGCATAGCCTCTCGGGAGTAGTCGCATATGGTCGGGCGGGGCCCGCAGATTTCGGAGGTTCGACAGTGAAGCTTGCGCTCAGTGACGACGAAGCCGCGTTCCGCGACGAGTTGCGGGAGTTCTTCACCACCAAGATTCCGGCGGACATTCGGGCCAGGGTCCGGGACGGTGAGCTCAAGCTGCCCGACGACGTGGTCACCACGCAGCGGATCATGAACGAACACGGTCTGGCCGTACCCAACTGGCCCGTCGAATGGGGCGGAAAGGACTGGACGCCCCTGCAGCGACAGATCTGGTCCGACGAGATGCGGCTGGCGTGCGTGCCGGAGCCGCTGGCGTTCAACGCCAGCATGGTCGGGCCGGTGATCGCCCGGTTCGGGTCCCAGGAGCTCAAGGAACGCTTCCTCCCGCCGACCGCCAACGTGGACATCTGGTGGTGCCAGGGGTTCTCGGAGCCGGAGGCCGGTTCGGATCTGGCGTCGGTGCGCACCACGGCCGTCCGCGACGGTGACTCGTATGTGATCAACGGTCAGAAGACGTGGACCACCCTCGGGCAATACGCGGACTGGATCTTCGTCCTCGCCCGTACCGACCCGACCGCACCGAAGCGGCAGGCGGGTATCTCGTTCCTGCTGGCCGAGATGTCGACCCCGGGCATCACGCTGCGCCCGATCAAGCTGATCGACGGCGGCTACGAGGTCAACGAGGTGTTCTTCGAAGACGTCCGCGTGCCCGCCGATCAGCTCGTCGGGGAGGAGAACAGCGGCTGGACCTACGCCAAGTTCCTCCTGAGCAACGAACGCACCGGCATCGCCAGGATCGGGACGACGAAGGTGTGGCTGGCGCAGGTGAAGGAGCATGCCGCGCAGACCGTCACCGAAGACGGCACGCTGCTGCAGGATCCGCTGTTCGCCGCCCGGGTGGCCGAGATCGAGAACGAGTTGCTGGCGCTGGAGATCACGCAGTTGCGGGTCAGCGGTTCCGAGGCGGAAGGCAAGCCCAATCCGGCGTCGTCGATCCTCAAGCTGAAGGGCAGCCAACTGCAGCAGGCGGTGACCGAGTTGCTCGTCGACGTCGCCGGACCCGATGCGCTGCCGTTCGACGCCGGGGACGGCATCGGCTCGCCGCCGTGGGCGCAGCACGCCGCCCCGAAGTACTTGAACTACCGCAAGGTGTCGATCTACGGCGGCACGAACGAAGTACAACGCACGATCGTCGCGTCGACGATTCTGGGACTGTGAGGACGCCATGGACTTCGATCTGACCGACGAGCAGGACCTGCTGCGCAACATCACCAGCGAGGTGCTGACGCGCAACTACGACGTCGAGAAGCGCCTGAAGGTGATCGACACCGATCTCGGCTGGAGCCGCGAGGTCTGGGGGCAGCTGGCCGAGATGGGCATTCTCGGGCTCGGGTTCGACCCGGACGAGTCGGGTCAGATCGAGCTGACGGTGGTGCTCACCGAGATCGGCAGGCGCCTCGCGCCGGAGCCGGTCGCCGCGGCCGCACTGATTCCGGGCGGCGTGATCGCCGAACTGGGCGACGACGCGCAGCGGAAGATGCTCGACGACGTGGCCGAGGGCCAGACGCTGCTGGCGCTGGCTCATCACGAGCCGGGCATGCGGGGTGTCACGATGCGGGTCGCGACTCGGGCTGAGCGGCAAGGTGATTCGTGGACGCTCACCGGCCGGAAGAACCCCGTACTCGCCGGCGACTGCGCCGACGTGTTCGTCGTCAGCGCGGAACTCCCCGACGGCGGGGGCGTCGGACTGTTCGTCGTCAGAGCAGATACGGTGAGCCGCACCGCGTTTCGTACGTTCGACGGCCAGCGAGCCGCGCAGCTCGACCTCGACGCGACACCGGCCGAACCACTCGGGACCGGCGGTGACGCCACCCAGGGGCTTCAGAACGCACTCATCCGGCACCAGTCGGCGCTGTGCTCCGAAGCCGTCGGCGCGATGGCGGAGGCCCTGAGGCTGACCACCGACTACTTGACCACCCGCAAGCAGTTCGGGGTGCCGCTGAGCACCTTCCAAACGCTGACCCAGCGGGCCGCCGACATGTACGTATCCCTCGAATTGGCGCGCAGCATGAGCCTTTACGCGGCCATGTCGATCGCCGACGGCGTCTTCGACCCCGTCATCGCGGCACGCGCCAAGCTGCAAATCAGCCGGTCGGGCCGACACCTCGCCGAGGAAGCGATTCAGCTGCACGGCGGAATCGGCGTCACCTCCGAATATCCGGTGGGTCACTACGCCGCCCGGCTCACCGCGATCAACCAGACGCTGGGCTCGGCCGACGACCAGCTGCGGGTGCTCGCCCGCGGCCTGGACACCTACGGCACCGTGTCGCTGTAACCCGGTGTCGCTGTAGCGCCGCTCAGGTGTGGGCGGGCGTATTGGCGACCTGATCGGTGATCGCCTGACAGAACGCGGGCAAGTCGTCGGGTGAGCGGCTGGTGATGATGTTGCCGTCCACGCACACCTGCTGGTCGACGACGGTGGCGCCTGCGTTGCGCAGGTCGGTCCGGATGCTGGGGTACGAGGTCAGCGTGCGGCCCCGCACCACGTCGGCCTCCACCAGCGTCCACGGTCCGTGGCAGATGGCGGCGACCGGCTTGCCCGAGTGGACGAAGTCGCGGACGAAGGCGACCGCGGATTCGTCGATGCGCAATTTGTCGGGGTTGACCGTGCCACCGGGCAGGACGAGCCCGTCGAACTCGGCGACGTCGGCTCCGGAGACCTCGCGGTCCACCGTGAACGTGCCAGCTGGTTCCAGGTCGTGGTTGCGGGCCTCGATCTCACCGGACTTGAGCGAGAGCAACACGACCCGTCCACCGGCGTCTTCTACGGCAGCACGGGGTTCTTCGAGTTCGACCTTCTCGACACCGTCCGCGGCCAGGAAGGCGATCGTGCGGCCTTGCAATTCGTTGGGCATGGGTAGTCCTTTCGTCTCGTCGTGTGCTCTGAACTGACTACCCACCGGCGAGGCGTCAAACCCGCGAGGGTGGGATTGCCGCGGTATGGACGGGCAGCGCGCGGGTACCCGACGGTGAGAACTGGTCGACCCGAGGAGAACAGGAGTGTGTGATGCCGAAGACGACCGAGTCGGGCAAGGCGAAGAACAGCGAACTGCCCAGCACCCTGAAGAAGTCCGACGACAAGGCCAAGCGCACGTTCGCCAAGGCCCACGATGCCGCGGAGCAAGAGTACGGCGAGGGCGAACGGGCGCATCGTGTCGCCTACAGCGCGCTCAAGCACAGCTACGAGAAGGTCGGCGACCACTGGGAGAAGAAGGAAAAGCGCGGGCCGTCGGATGACCGCGCCAAGAGCGGCGGCCCGAATGCCAAGGGCGACACCGCCGAGGGCGTGGACGCGAACGCCAGCAAGAAACACCTCACCGAGGTGGCCCGTCGGCTGGACATTCCGGGCCGTTCGACGATGACCAAGGACGACCTCGTCGAGGCGATCCAGAAGGCGAATCGGCGGGAGACTCGGCGCAACCGCTGAGGGGGCGGCAACCCCCGGGTTGGCCACGCGTGAAGTGGGGAATGACGACGGACTGTGCGTCTTCTCGAAAGGTAACCAAACTCCGTGGCCCTGGTGCTGCTCCTCGTGATCGCGACCGTCCTTCTCGCCCCGCTCGCCGAACGGATGACGGTGCCGTACCCCGTCGTCATGTTGATGTTCGGGTTGCTGGTCGCCGTCGTGCCCGGAGTGGAGGTGCCTACGGTCGACGGCGACTGGATCTTGCCGCTGGTGCTTCCGCCGCTGCTCTTCGCGGCGGCGCGACGGACGTCGTGGCGTCAGTTCCTCGACAACCGGCGCGCCATCGGCCTGCTGGCGGTCGCGTTGGTGGCGGTCACGGCGTTCGCGGTCGGAATGGTCGCCGTCGCGGTGGTGCCTGGACTTCCGCTGATCGCGGCGGTCGCACTGGGGGCCGCGGTGGCCCCGCCGGATCCGGTCGCCGCCACCGCCGTCGCCCGAAAGCTGCGGCTACCCCGGCGACTTCAGACGATCCTGGAGGGGGAGGGGCTCTCCAACGACGCCACGTCCCTGGTGCTGTACGAAGTCGCGGTGGCGGCGACGATGACCGGCGCCCTCTCCCCGGCGAAGGCAGCCGGGTCGCTGGGTCTCGCCGTCGTGGTCGGGATCGCGGTGGGTCTGCTGATCGCGGTCGCGGTCCGCTGGCTGCTGACCCGGCTGCCCGCCCATCCCGCGGGCAGCGGTCTCGTCCTGGTCCTCCCGTTCGCCGCCTATGCCGCCGCCGACGCCGCCCATGGCAGCGGCGTGCTCGCCGTCGTGACGGTGGCCCTGGGGTTGAGCAGGTACGGCGACGTGGAATCCGCCCAGACCCGGCTGGTGTCCGGCACCACCTGGGAGATCATCGAGCTGCTGCTGACCGGTGCCGCATTTGCGTTCGTGGGCTTGGAGATTCGAAACGTGGCGGGCAGCTTGTCCGGCCCGCTGGACGTGGCGATCTGGCAGGCGCTCGCCGTCACCGCGGTCGTCGTCGTAATCCGGTTCGCCTGGATCTTCCCGGTGGCGGCGGTCGACGAACGGTTGCGGCGACGCAAGGGCGTTGAGGGCGAACCGGTCGGCTGGCGGGAGATGACGGTCGCCTCCTGGGCGGGGATGCGTGGTGTGGTCACGCTGGCCGCGGTCCTCGCCCTGCCCGCCGGAACACCGGCATTTCCCGAACGCGACCGACTGATCTTCATCGCCTTCGTGGTAATCGTCTCGACGATGGTGGTCCAGGGGCTCACGCTGCCGCTGGTGGTGAAACGGCTCGGCGTGACCGCCTCTGACGACGAGAAGAACGATGCGACACAGGATCTCATTCGTCGAGCCAGGGATGCCGGTTTCCGGCGGCTCGACGAGCTGCGCACCGACGGGAGCCTGGATTCCGAGACGATCGGGCAAGCGGAGGACAACGCCGACCGGATGTGGCACTCGATCGGGTTCACCCCCGGCGAGCACTCCGCCGAGGAGAGTGCCCGCAACGCCGACGCCTTGAATGCCGTCAAGGATCAGATCCTGGCGGCCGCGCGGGAGGAGATCACTTCGGCGCGTGCGGAATCCGGCGTCGACCCCGTCGTGGTGGATGGGGTTCTCAAGCGGCTCGACGCGCGCGGAACTCAACCCGAGTAGGTCACCGTCAGGCGGGGGAGGGCTGGGGTTCGTCGGATCCCGCGTCGACCAGAGGTCCGTCTTCGTTGTCGAGCTCCTGGGTGCGCGCGCCGGGGTCGTCGGCGGCCAGCACCCGCACGAAGCTGTTGAAGAACGCGATGGCAGGCACGGCGAGAAGTGCGCCGATGATGCCCGCGAGCACCCCGCCTGCGGTGAGCCCGAGCACGACGGCCAACGGATGGATGGACACCGCCCGGCCCATCACCAACGGTTGCAGCACGTGAGCTTCGAGCTGCATGACAGCGACGATGACGCCAAAGGTGATGAGCGCGTAGATGACTCCCTTGGCCAGCAGTGCCACGATCACGGCGAGGAAACCGGTGACCAAGGCCCCGACCACGGGGATGAACGCACCGAGGAAGATCAGCGAGGCCAGCGGCAGCGCGAGGGGGATGCCCATGATGGCGAGCCCGCTGCCGATCGCGACCGCGTCGACGAAGGCGACGAGCGAGGTGGCGCGGGCGTACCCGGCCAGCGAATGGAAACCGGCGGCGCCCGCCTCGTGGACCCTGGCCCGGTGCTCCGGCGGGACGACTCGCGTGACGAAATGCCAGATGCTGCGCCCGCCGAGCAGAAAGAAGATGAGGGCGAACAGCAGAAGGAATGCGCCGGCGAGGATTTCGACGATGGTGCCTGCGGTGGACAGCGCCCCGCTGGTCAGCTGGGCCTGGTGGGTGCGCAGTGCCTCGGTGAAGGTGTCCACGGCCTTGTTGAGCTGGTCGCGGCTGAGTTCGGCGGGTCCGTTGATGAGCCAGTCCCGGGTGCCCTCGATGCTTCGGGTGACTTGCTCGACGAGTTGTGGTGCGCCTTCGATGAATTGGTTGACGACGAAGGCGAGGATGCCGCCGAAGACGGCGAGACCGAAGACGAGGACGAAGGCGACGGCGCCACCACGGGCGGCGCCGTGACTGTCAAGGAAGTCGACTGCGGGAAGGGCGAGTGCGGTGAGGATGAGCGCGAGTGCGACGGGTACGACCACGACACCGAAGAGTCGAAGGACTTCCAGGAGGACGTAAGCGGCAGCGAGGAGGAGAAGGAGGCGCCATGCCCACGCCGCGGACGCACGCACGAGGGGACTGACCCAGTTGTCGGCGTGGTCCGCAGCGGGGGGCACGGCGGCGTTACTGCGCTAGAACCAAACTTTTCGGCCACCGACCGGGCGGCCGACGGCACCGAGGATGAACAGAATGATGCCGATAACCAGGAGAATCCAGCCGATGGTGATCAGCAGGGGCAGGGGCAGCAAGTAGCCGGCGACGAGAAGGATGATTCCGAGGACGATCATGCTCAGTCCGATCAGTAGAAGCGAGTGAAACTGTCGGAGAAGGAATTGCCACATTCGTCAAAACCAAACCACTTGAGCCTCACGAGTTCTTAATAAAGGACTCTTCGGCTGTTTAGCCGGGTCAGCGTTAGTAGAGGATCTTCCGCATGTTGTCCTCGGCGTAGTACTCGTTGAGCTGCTGGTCGCTCATGTCCGGCTTGATGGCCTTGGCCAGCTGCGCGACCGTGGGCACGGCGGTGGGGTTCCACGTCTCCGGCTTCCAGGCGTCCGAGCGGAGAAAGGCCTTCGCGCAGTGGAAGAACACTTCGTCGACGTCGATCTCCAGCGCCAGGATCGGACGCTTGCCGTCGACGGTCATGGCGTCGAAGTACGCGGCGTCGGCCATGATTCGCGCGGTGCCGTTGATCCGGAGGGTGTCGCCGCGGCCGGGGATCAGGAACACCGTGCCGACGCGGGGTCGCTGCAGCACGTTGACGAAACCGTCGACGCGCTTGTTGCCCGGTCGCTCCGGGATCGCGATCGTGGTGTCGTCGACGACGTGCACGAAGCCCGGCGGGTCGCCCTTGGGGGAGACGTCGACTCGGCCGTCGGCGTCGGTGGTGGCGACGAAGCCCAGCGGCGAATGGGCGAGCCAATCCTGCTGGGCTTCCGACAGCCGGTCCTTCACCTTGTTGGCGGTGGCCGGTGCGGGAAACCCGACTATGGCGCGCAGATCCTCGACGGTGGTGACTTCACGGGACATGCACCAATCATCCACCGGTGTCGAATCGTTTTGTCAGCTCCCGTCGGTCGAGCTTGCCGATGCCGCGCCGTGGTAGCTCGTCGACGACGTGCACCTCTCGCGGGGCGGCCGTGCCGTCAAGGGTTTGCTCGACGTGAGCCCGCAGCTCGGCCACCGTCGGCGTAGCGCCGGTGGCGGCCAGCACCACCGCGGCGACGACGCGCTGGCCCAGCCGCTCGTCGGTCACCCCGAACACGGCACAGTCCGCGATGGCCGGATGCGTTGCAAGGGCTGCCTCGACCAACTGCGGCAGGACGGTCAGCCCGCCGGTGCCGATGGCGTCGTCGACCCGTCCCAGGATGCGCAGCACCCCCGAATCGTCAACGGCGCCAACGTCATCGGTGCGGAACCAGCCGGGCTCCGCGAACGGATCGGGATCGGTCGGATGCCGGTACCCCTTCGCCAGGGTGGCTCCGCCGAGGATCACGCGGCCGTCGTCGACGCGCAGCTGAACGCCGTCGAGCGGCACGCCGTCGTACACGCAGCCGCCCGCCGTCTCGCTCATGCCGTAGGTCCGCACCACCCGGATGCCCGCGGCGGCCGCCGCGTCGCCGACGGTCGCGGGCATCGGGCCGCCTCCGATGAGGACGGCGTCGAGCTCGGCCAGCGCCGCGGTGGCGGCCGGATCACCGAGCGCCTTCGCCAATTGCACGGCCACCAATGACGTGTAACGCGGTCCGGAGCCCAATGCCGCCACGGCAGAGGGTAATTCGGCGAGGTCGAAGCTTGGGTCGACGGCGACGGGAACCGTCCCGGCCAGAAGGCTGCGCACCATCACCTGCAAGCCGGCGACGTGATGAGCGGGCAGAGCCAGCAACCACGTGCCTGGGCCGCCGATTCTGTCGTGAGTGGCCGACGCGCTTGCGATCAGTGCGCGGGCCGTGAGCATGGCGCCCTTCGGCACTCCGGTCGTGCCAGAGGTGGACACCACCAGAGCCACGTCGTCGTCGATGTCTTCCCCAATCCCGAGCGACGACGTCAGCAACTCCGCCGACCGAACGTCCGCGGGAACCGGGAGGATCGCCGATTCGCGACCGTCGAGCACCCCTTCGAGCACCGCGAGCAATGGCTCTGGTGAAGGGATCGGCGGAACGACGACTGCGCGCAGCGGTGCTATGCGTTTCCCCCGCCGTCATCGGTGACCGAGGCGTCGTTGTCACGCGGGTCGTCGAGCGGCCAGCCCTTGGCGGCCAGACGTTCCCGGACCCGTTCGACGTCTTCTTCCCGAGGCAGTTCGTCGGTCATCTGCGTGATGAACACGCCAATGTCGATGCGATCGAACTCGCCGAGTTCCATCAATCCCTCCGCCACGGCCTTGACCTCTTCGTTGGAGAGGCGTCGGTTCAGCAGCGACATGAGGGGCACCCGATCCGGGCCAGGCACGCCCTCTGGATACCCGGCGGTGATCCAGGCCACGATCTTTGCGACGAATGCGTTCACGTGTCGACTTCCCGTTCATGCCGCGGCGAGGATCCGACCGCGGCGATGTGTCGATGGTAGTTCCGCGCCTAGGCGATGTCGTTTCGGCGGGGGGTCGACGTGAGTTTTCGGCTTCGAAGAAGAACGTGCCCCACCCATTGGATGAACACTGGATGAACAACTCCAAGACATCGGCAAAGTCCCAGGTGAGAGCGGACTTTCTGGGTGCTTCCGGTTAGTCAAAACATCCTGAGAAGCCCCACAATCGCAAGCATGGACACAACCATGATCATCTTGGTGCTGTTGATTGCCACCGCGCTGGCCTTCGACTTCACCAACGGCTTCCACGACACGGGCAATGCCATGGCGACCTCGATCGCCACCAATGCGCTGAAGCCGAAGACCGCCGTCATCCTGGCGGGCATCCTGAACCTCGTCGGCGCCTTCCTCTCGGTTGAGGTCGCCATCACCGTCACCACCTCGGTCCTCAAGATCCAGGACGGCAAGACGGGCTCGCTGCTCTCGGGCATCGACCAGTCCACCGGCCTGACCATCATCTTCTCCGGCCTCATCGGCGGCATCCTCTGGAACCTGCTGACGTGGCTGTTCGGCATTCCGTCGAGCTCGTCGCACGCCCTGTTCGGCGGGCTCATCGGCGCCGGCCTCGCCGCCCTCGGCATGGCGGGCGTCAACTGGAGCGGCGTGTTCGGCAAGGTGATCCTGCCCGCGCTCGCCGCGCCGTTCATCGCGGGTCTCGTCGCCGCGTGCGGCACCTGGATGGTCTACCGCCTGACGCGCAACGTCGCGAAGAAGCGCCGCGAGGACGGCTTCCGCTGGGGCCAGATCGCCACCGCGTCGCTCGTCGCCCTCTCGCATGGCACCAACGACGCGCAGAAGACCATGGGCGTCATCGCCCTTGCGCTAATCACCACCGGGCACCTCACCGGAAACGTGAAGGAAGACGGACTCCCGTTCTGGGTCATCGCATCGTGTGCACTGGCCATCGGCCTCGGCACCTACATCGGTGGCTGGCGCGTCATCCGCACGCTCGGCAAGGGCCTCGTCGAAATCGAATCGCCCCAGGGGCTGGCCGCTGAGGCGTCGTCCGCGGCGATCATCCTGAGCTCCAGCGCCGCGGGCATGGCGCTGTCGACGACCCACGTCGCGACGGGCTCCATCCTCGGCAGCGGTGTCGGCAAGCCCGGCGCGCAGGTCCGCTGGGCCGTCGCGGGACGGATGGCGGCCGCCTGGCTGATCACCCTGCCCGCCGCCGCATTCGTCGGCGCGCTCTCGTTCTGGCTGTCCAACGTCGTGAAGAACGCCTCGGGGTCGGATCTGGCCGGCGACGGCCTCATCTTCGTCATCCTCGTCGGACTGTCCGGCTTCATGTACTGGCGCGCCCAGCAGCAGAAGGTCGACCACAACAACGTCAACGCCGACTGGGACGACACCAGCAACTCCGTGGTGCCCGTCGACGAGCGCAAGGCCAAGGTCGTCGACCAGCCCACGGCCTCGGTCTGATCCGGCACGAGACATAGGGAACTGAAATGACTTATCTGGAAGCAATTCTCAAGGTGCTGGCCGTCGGGCTCATCCTCGGCGCAGGTCTGCCGGCAGTCTTCGCGATCGGCCTGGTCGCCTTCTCGAAAGGATCGGGCGGAGTCGGCAACGACGGCACCACCACCGCACCGAATCCGGCGCTGAAGGTCGCCGGTCTGCTGCTCTTCACGCTCGTCGCAGCCGTGATCGTGATCGCCATCCTCTACATCACCAAGGGCACCATCCAGCACCACTTCGGCTTCAACCCCGTCCCCTTCATCCCGAAATAGGACACACATGCCCGAGAACAAGACCGCCCTGGAAAACGTCGTCAACTGGCTCAACGCCGGCTACCCGGAGGGCGTGCCGCCCAAGGACTACTTCCCGCTGCTGGCCCTACTGAAGCGTTCGCTCACCGAGGACGAGGTCGTCAAGGCCGCGCAGTCGATCCTGCGGTCGAACGACGGTGACACCGTGACCGAAGCCGAGATTCACGCCGCGGTCCAAGGTGTGATCGACAAGGAGCCCAACCCCGAGGAGATCCACCAGGTCGCCTCGCGCCTGGCCTCCGTTGGCTGGCCCCTGGCACTGTCTGCGCGCTGAAAACCTTGCAGCACAGTCCCCTCGGCTCTCCGGAGCCGGGGGGACTTGTCAGTTTCTTGGGTCGCGGCGCAGGGGGTGGGTCTCCGGCACCTGGACGAAGATCAGGGTGACGCCGTCCGGATCCTCGACGTGCATCTCGTGCAACCCCCAGGGCTCCTCGGCGGCTGCCCTTGCGATCGCCACGCCACGGTGCTCGAGTTCGGCCTGGGTGGCGTAGACGTCGCGCACCTGCAGCCACAGCGCGCCGGGGAAGGGCGGTGCCCCCGCGGACGGTCTGCCGTGGCCGGCGAGCTCGATCAGCGACTGTCCCGCGTAGAACACCGTGCCCGAACCGTACTCACGGGCGACGGCCAGGCCGACGTCGTCGCGATAGAACGCCAGTGACCGCTCGTAGTCGGCGGGCCGGAACAACACGCGACTCGCCAGGATCTCCATGCCTTGGTTCTAACACGAGGGGTTCTAACACGAGGCCGACGAGCCGCCGCCGGCTCCGTCTCGGGTACGTGTTCGAAACTCGGCGCTACGCCCGTTCCACGCACCACGGTCGTGATGCCACGTGGGAGCCACGGAACTTACAGCCCTGGTGTCGAAAACGCGCCTAGCGTCGCGCGCGGAACCATCCGGACGGACCGCCTCCCCGGACATCACACCTAGGTGGGTTGCACGCTCTGGCGCTTCATCACCGCGTCCACGGCGGCGGGCGCGAAGCTGTTCACCGCATGCGCGGTGACGGCCATCCGCGGGGCGATGCGCACCGGTCTGCGCCGGACGGCGGTGACCATCCAGTCCGCGGCCTCGTCGGCCGACAAGCCCGGCAACCCGTCGTAGGCCCGGGTCGGGGCGATCATCGGCGTCTTGACCAAGGGATAGAACAGCGTCGTCGAATGCACGCCCTCGTTGCCCCACTCGGTCTCGACCACGCGGCTCACGGCCGTCAGCGCCGCCTTCGACGCGTTGTAGACCGCGAACAGCGGCGACGACTCGTTGAGGACACCCCACGTCGAGACGTTCACGATGTGCCCGTCGTGCCGCTCGCGCATGCCGGGCCCGAAGCCGCGGATCAACCGCAGCGGTGAGTAGTAGTTCAACGCCATCGTCCGCTCGACGTCGTGCCACCGGTCCAGCGATTCGGCCAGCGGGCGCCGAATCGACCGGCCCGCGTTGTTGACAAGGACGTCGACCCCGCCGAACCGCTCGTCGACGTCGGCCACCAAGGCGTCCACGGCGTCGAGGTCGGACAGGTCGCAGGCGATCGCGGTCGCGTCGCCACCGGCCGCCTGGACCCGTTCGACGACGGAGTCGAGCAGGTCCTTCCTGCGGGCCACGACGATCACCCGCGCGCCCTCGGCGGCGAGCTTCAGTGCTCCGGCTTCACCGATTCCCGACGAGGCGCCGGTGATCAGAATCCGCTTGCCTGCCGGGTCGACTTCGTGCCGGGGCCCGAACAACTGGGCGGCCAACGGGGGCCGCATGCTGGCGAGCAGCAGTGTGTCGGCGAGGCGGCGTAGCGGGTTCTTACTCACGCCGAGAGCTTAGGGCGCGACGAACCGGCCCAGATTCGCGACCGCCAGCGTCTGCTCCTCGCCGAACTCCTCGAACGTCATGGCGGGGACGAAGCCGAGCCGTCGCGCGAGGTTCAGCGATCGGGTGTTGGCGCTCTGGGTGACGACGATGACCGGTTCGTCGCGGAGTTCGGCGGCCGCCGTCCGCAGCAGGGCGCTGGCCGCCTGGTAGGCCAGGCCGCGACCCCAGAACCGACGGTCGAGGGTGTAGGCCAGTTCGAGTTCCTCACCGGACGGTCCGAGGTGGCCGGGGTGGTGAAGGCCTCGCCGCGTCAGCGACACCGTGCCGATGAACGTGTCGGTCTCCTTGTCGGCGATCAGGTAGGAGCCCGCCGAGTTGGTCGCCGCCGCGACGCCCGCTTCGTCGAGATCGCGGGTGACGGTGAGCCGGGGCTGGGGTCCGCCGAGGTGAGCGTGGACGTCGGGGTCGACGAGATGCTCGATGATGGAGCGGCGGTCGTCGTCTCGGGCTTTGCGCAGTACGACGTCGCCTGCGTCGATCCGCAGCACGCTGAGCGTGGTCATGCGTCCTGCCGGGGTGCCGGCCGAAGGACGCAGCGTGCATAGCCGATCCAGCAGACGATCGTCGAAACCAGCCCGATCCCGAGCAGTGCGAGCGGCGCAGCCGCCACCTCGACGGCCACCGACCCGCTGCCGGGAACGTGACGGTCGACGGCCCGCATGACGAGGAACGGCAGGATCGCCACCGCGAACGTGGCCATGGCGCCGACGACGGTGAGGCCGAAGGCGCTGCGCACCGCGCCGTAGACCATCCCTCCCGCCGCGGGGAGTACCAGCAGCGCCAGCGGAAGCGGCCGCAGTCCGGCGTCGACGTCACCCGTGGTGGTCCAGGCGCCCCATCCGGCCATGTCGGCCGACCCGCCTACCGCCTCCGCGGAGTACCACGGGAGGACGGTGGCGACGGCGATGGCCAGCAGGCCGAGGGTGCCGATCGCCCACCTGGTGAGTGTGGCTTCGATGACCTGTCCCCTCCCGAGTTCGGCGCGCCAACGATCGTCACCGAACGTTAGCGCGCCCGAACCGGGCGGTCGCAGCTAGCCGACACCCTCCAGGACGTCGGTCTCGGTGTTGCCGATGTTGGCGACGATCTCGGGCCGCCGCGCCACCCGGAACCGGTACCAGGCGACCGCCGCGATCATGGTGGCCAGGAACAGATAGGGGATGACGTTCAACGGCCACGCGGGCACCGGCCAGACGTTGGCGAAGAACACGTAGGACATGGCGAGCACGACCACGACGGCGCAGGTCCACACCAGGCCGTTGGGCATGCCCTCGCGTCGCGTGTAGACGACGCAGGCGATGGCCACCAGCGCGTAGGCGACCATGTAGCCGTACGTGCCGTAGGTGTCGACCCACACGACGATCTGCATCGGGTCGACGCCCGTCGCGAGCAGCACCAGGTTGAGCACGATGGCCGTCGGACCTGCGATCAGCAGGACCCGATGCGGTGTCAGATGACGCTCGTGGGTGCGGCCGAAGTGGTCGGCGACGACACCCTCCTTGCCCATCACGTAGACGATGCGGCCCACTACGTTCAGCGGGGCGACGACGACGGCGAAGAACGACGCTCCGACGCCGAAGGTGAGGATCGGGGCGAACCACGACGGCATGCCGATGAGCGTCGCGATGTCCTCGAGCGGGCTGGCGCTCTCGGCGAGACCGTCGCCGAGGACGGCGATCTGGGTGTAGGCCGCGAACACGTAGAGGACGCCGACGGTGACGGCGCTCCACATGATCGCCCGCGGAATCGTGGTGTACGGGTTCTTGGCCTCCCGGCCGAGGGCGTCTGCCGAGGAGAACCCGACGAAGCCGAGGATGCCGAGCACCATTCCCGCGGCGACGCCCTGCAACGGTGCGCCCTCGAGGCTGAACTGCGCGGGGTCCCATGCGTTGGGTCCGGCCCAGACGAGGGCGAGCACCAGCAGGACGACGATGATCGTGACCGACACCAACTCCAACACCAGTGAGACGCGCGCCGAGAGCCGGATGCCGCGGATCGTGAACAGCGTCGCGAGGCCGCCGAGCACCACGGCAAGCCCCAGCTGCCAACCGATTCCGGTGGCGGGGACTCCGAGCAGGACCAGGAACTGGTTCATGTAGGACACCGCGCCGCCGAGCGAACCGGCCGTGATGCCCCAGCAGCCGACGACCAGTGCGACGCCGGCGAGATAGGCGCCGGTGGGGCCGAGCCCCTTGGCGACGTAGGTGTACAGCGACCCCGCCGACGCGTGTTTGCGCGCGAAGACCACGACGCAGTAGCCCACGGCCAGGATGACCAGGGTGGCGAGCAGGAAGGACAGCACGGTGCCGTTGCCGGCGCCGAGGTAGATGGCCGCGGCGGTGAAGGCGATGACCGCACTCGGCGCGATGTTCGCGATCGCCTGGGCCGAGACCTCCGGCGCGGACATCACGCCGCGACGCAGTCCGGCGTCGGTCGGTGCCTGGGTCGAGGACCCGGTGGGTGTGGGTGGTGCAGACATGGGGTCTCCGTTGGACGGCTGGATCGGGGAAGGTGCTGGGCAAGCGGTTGGGTCAGGGGATGAGCAGCGTGCGCAACGCTTCCCCGGTCTCGAGGTCGGCGAACGCCTCGGCGGCCTCGGCCAGCGGACGGTGCGCGGAGATCAGCGGGTCGAGTTTGAGCTGACCGTCCATGTACCGGTCGACCAACGCGGGGATGTCGATCGACGGGCGGACCGATCCGTAGTTCGACCCAAGAATTCGTTGGTCGGCCTCGGCAAGGACCAGCGGCTCGAACGACGCCTTGGCACCGGTGGGCGGAAGGCCGACGATCACCGCGGCACCGCCGAGGCCAAGCATCCGGATCGCCTGCTCGGTGGTCGACGTGCGGCCGATGGCGTCGAAGGCGTAGTCGACGCCGTCGGGAAGCAACTCGAAGAGCTGCTCGACGACGTCGCCGTCACTCGCGTCGACGCGGTCGGTGGCGCCGAATTGCATTGCCAATTGGGTCTTTGCGGGCAGGACGTCGACGGCGATGATCCGCTCGGCGCCCGCCAGCCGGGCACCCTGCACGACGTTGAGGCCGACGCCGCCGCAGCCGATCACGACCACCGTCGAGCCGGGTTCCACGGCGGCGGTGTTGAGGACGGCGCCGACACCGGTCGCGACCGCGCAGCCGACGACGGCGATCACGTCGAGCGGTGCATCGTCGCGCACCTTGATCGCGCCGGACGCGGGCACGACGACCTCCTCGGCGAATGAGGAGACGCCGAGGTAGTGGTGGATCATCTCGCCGTCCTTGGACAGGCGCGAGGTGCCGTCGTACAGGACGCCCTTGGGGGCGACGACGGTGGCGGCCTTGTGGCAGCGGGCCTCGTGGCCCGATCGGCAGTACCGGCATTCCCCACAGGGCGGCACCCAGCTGAGCACCACGTGGTCGCCGACGGCCAGCGAGTTGACGCCATCGCCGAGTTCGACGACGACGCCGGAGCCCTCGTGGCCCATCACCAGGGGCGCTGGCGCGTCCCACTCGCCGCGCTTGACGTGCAGGTCGGAGTGGCAGACCCCGGCGGCGGCGATCTTGACGCGGACTTCGCCGGCCTTGGGGGCGGCGAGTTCGACGTCGGCGACCTCGATGGCCGTTTCGGGATCGCGGAAGACGATGGCTTTCATGCAGCTCCAGGGTCGGTGGTGGGCGGATCCGGGTGATCGTAGGCACGACGACCCCTCGGAAGCACTGTGAATGTTTGTGGATGCGATGGCACCCGTTCGGCATTTCGTACACTCACCGGATGGCCCGGGATCTGACCTCCGTCGCCCGCGTACTGGGCGGGGAGCTGTGCCTCGACGGCCGGGTGGACGCGTCGACGCCGGTGGACGCCGCCGTGCGTCTCGACGAGTTCGCCGTCGTCGGCCATCCGTCGTACGCCACCCTGGTGGTCGCTTCGGTGCGGGCGATCGAGGCGACGATCCTGGCGGGCGGTGAGCGTGCCACGGCCCTGACATACGCGGTTCTCGTCGTCGGGGGAGACGGGGACGAACTTCGTGCCCTGTTGTCCGACAAGGGTTTCTGCGCGATCGTCGTGGCCGAAGCCGACGAGGAGTTGCTTCACGCTCGGCTCGTCGCGCTGCTGGCGGCCGACCAAGCGGCCGAGGATCGGCTGGTCACCACCGGCACCAAGGTGCTCACCCAGGTGGCCCGTCGCGGCGGTGCCCAGGCCGTTGTCGCCCAACTCGCCCACCGCATCGACGGCTGGGCGGTCCTGCTCGACGCCCACGGTCAGACCATCACCACCGCCGGCGCCGGGGGGTTGCACGTCAAGGACGCCGTGACGGTGGCGTTCCACAGGCCGGTGCGGCTACGGCACCGCGGCCTGCAGGTGCACGTCGTCGGTTCCGACGAGGACGTGACGGGCTACCTCGTCATTTCCTCGCGCAACGCCTCCACCAGTCGTAGCCGTGACCTGGCGTCGCAGGCCGCCGCGCTGCTCGACTTGGTGCTGCGTACTCACGACTACACCGGCACCGAGCGGCTGGGCCGCGAGGTCATGGTGGGCACCCTGCTCGCGGGCGGCGACCCTGCCGTGGCGTTGCTTCGCCGGTGGGGTGTGCACGAGCTGTCGTTGACGGCCTTCGTGCTGACGGCGCGGTCGAGGTCGCTCGACCTGGAGCGACTGGTGGTTCGCTGGCTCGACGAACTCGGTGCCGTGCACATGGTGACCGTGGAGCGCGGCACGGTCCTCGGCTTCGTCCGCGACGAGCAGACCGACGCTCTCGCCGAGCGGGTGCAGAACTCCGGCGTTGCCCCACGGCTGCCGCTGCGGCTGGGCCTTGGCACCCCGGCGCCGACCGACGTGCTGACCCGCAGCGTGGCCGAGGCCCGCCAGGCGCACGAGGTGGCGGTCGCCGACGGCCGCGACGTCGTCCGCTACCGCGCGCTGCCGACGGTCGCCTACGTGCTCGACCGGCTCGACCCGGTCGACGGCGGGCGGCTGGCGGCGGTGCTCGACCCACTTCGCGACGCGGACGGCTCCCATGGCGACCTCACCGTCACGTTGCGAACGTTCTTGGCGCAGAACGGAGTATGGGGAATGGCGGCCGAGCGCCTCGGCGTGCACCGGCAGACCCTGACCAACCGGATTCGTCGGGTCGAGGATTTGACCGGGCTGTCGATGGCGAGTCCTGACGACCGCGCCGCCGCGTGGCTGGCCCTGCGCGCTCTCGAACGCTAACCCCCCTTGCGATTTCGGCGCGCTGATCCGCGGTGGGCGCGGATGAGCGCGCCGAAATCACTCACGAGGTGAGCTTGCGGGCGGCCGCTTCGATCTGGTCTTCGGACAGAAGCACCGTCAGCGCCGCGTCGCCGAGCGGGATGAAGCTGTCCTCGCTGGCCACCCTCGCCAGCGCGCCCGCATAGCCGTTGTCGACCAGCGCGGCGAGCACGCCTTCGGAGACCCCGCCGGAGGCCCTCGTCTCGTCGACCACCAGCGCGCGGCCGGTGGCGTTGGCCTCCCGCACGACGTCGGCGACGGGAAGTGGTGCCAGCCAACGTAGGTCGACGATCCGCGTCGAGATGCCTGCGTCTTCGAGGCGGCGCGCCACCCGCAGGCTCATCGGCACCCCGTTTCCGAACGTCACGATCGTCAGGTCGGACCCGTCGCCGTAGGTGCGGGCGCGGCCGATCGGCACGGACTCCGTCGGGTACGGCGCCAGCCACTGGTCGTCACCATCGTCGTGAAGATCCCGAACGTGGTACAGCGCAATGGGTTCCAGATAGACGCACAAGGCACCCGCGGTGCGGGCCGCTGCGGCGCAGGTGCGCATCATGGCCGCGGCGTCGTCGGGCCGAGACGGTGAGGCGATCACGATCCCCGGGATGTCGCGCAGCGCGCCGACGGCGTTGTCGTTGTGGAAGTGCCCGCCGAAGCCCTTCTGGTAGCCGTAACCGGCGACGCGGACCACCATCGGGTTGCGGTACTGCCGGTCGGAGAAGAACTGGAGAGTGGCTCCCTCGCCGCGGATTTGGTCGGCGGCGTTGTGCAGGTAGGCCAGGTACTGAATCTCGGGGATGGGCAGCAGGCCGGCGAGCCCGGCGCCGAGCGCCAGCCCGAGGATGGCCTGCTCGTCGAGGATGGTGTCGAATACCCTTGCCGGACCGAACTTCTGCGCAAGTCCGCGGGTGACGCCGTAGACGCCGCCCTTGCGTGCGACGTCCTCGCCGAAGACCAACGCTCCCGGGTGCTCGGTCAACACGTCGGCCAATGCGCGGTTGACGGACTGCGCGACGGTCAGCGGTTCGCCGCCGCCGGGAGTGGCATCACTGGGCGGCCGGGCGGCGACGGCGTCGGCCAGCGCGTCGTGCAACGGCCTCATCACCGCTGCGGCACTGGCCAATTGGGGAAGCTCGGCAACCTCCTCGGCAATGCCGATGACCTCCGAGCGCTTGGCCTCGTAGCAGTCGAGGATCTCGGCGGGGGACAGGCCGGCGTGCTCGATAAGCAACGCGGCGGTCCTGAGTACCGGGTCGCGTTGGTAGTCTCCCGTGATCTCGGCCGGGGTGCGGTAGGCCGCCTCGACGTCGGAACCCGCATGACCCATCAGCCGCACGGTCCGCAGGTGCAGGAACGCCGGCTTGCGGTGCTTGCGCACCCAGTCGACGGCGCGGGTCGCCACGGCGTGGGCCTCGACGACGTCGGAACCGTCGGCGGCGAAGTACTCCACGCCGGCCCGGTTGCCGAAGCTGGCGGCGATCCAGCCGGTCGGGGTCTTGGTGCTGATGCCGATGCCGTTGTCCTCGCAGACGAACAACAGGGGCAGCGGAAGCCCTTGGTAGGCAGCATGAGTCGCGGTGTTGACGGCGCCGACGGCCGTCGAGTGATTCGCCGATGCGTCGCCGAAGCTGCACACGGTGATGGCGTCCCGCGGCCACGGTGTGTCGATCTTGAGCTTGGCGGCCCGGCCGATCGAGAAGGCCACCCCGACCGCGCGCGGCAGGTGCGACGCGATCGTCGAGGTCTGCGGGATGACGTTGAGGTCGCGGCGGCCGAACAGCTTGTGCCGTCCGCCGCTGATCGGCTCGTCGGTCGCCGCGCAGAGCCCGAGCAGCACGTCGCGCAGCGGGTCGCTGCCGTCGACCTGTCGGGCGCGCTCCAGGAAGAAGCCGCCCGAACGATAGTGCAGCAGAGCGGGATCGGTGTATCGCAGGGCCGCGGCGACGGCGGCGTTGCCCTCGTGCCCCGACGAACCGATGGTGTAGAAGCCCTTGCCGCGGGACCGCAGCCAGCGGGCGGCCAGGTCGAGGTGCCTGCTGCCGAGTTGCGAGTCGAACAGGTCGAGGACGTCCTGGACCGTCAGGGTCGACGTCGCCACGATGGGCGCACTTCGGTCCGCCCGGGTTGCCCCGGCGGCCAGCGCACCCACCGCGTCGACGAAGTACTCGTCGATCTTCTCGGCCATGGCGTCCCCCTTAGAAGTGGCGCGGGAAACTCGACCAGTCGGGGTCGCGCTTCTCGAGGAACGCGTCGCGCCCCTCGACGGCCTCGTCGGTCATGTACGCCAGTCGCGTCGCCTCGCCGGCGAAGACCTGCTGGCCGACCAGTCCGTCGTCGAGCAGGTTGAACGCGAACTTGAGCATCCTGATGGCCTGCGGCGACTTGCCGTTGATCTCGTCCGCCCATTGCAGCGCAACGGTTTCCAGCTCGGCGTGATCGACGACCTCGTTCACCGCGCCCATCGCCTTCATCTGTTCGGCGGTGTACGGCCTGCCGAGGAAGAAGATCTCGCGAGCGAACTTCTGGCCGGCCTGCCTGGCCAGGTACGCGCTGCCGTAGCCACCGTCGAAGCTGCCGACGTCGGCGTCGGTCTGCTTGAAGCGGGCGTGCTCCCGGCTGGCCAACGTCAGGTCGCACACCACGTGCAGGCTGTGTCCACCGCCGGCGGCCCACCCGTTGACCAAGCAGATCACCGGCTTCGGCATGAAGCGGATCAGCCGCTGAACCTCGAGGATGTGCAGCCGGCCCGCCTGCGCGGGGTCCACGGTGTCGGCCGTCTCGCCGGCTGCGTACTGGTAGCCGGTGCGGCCGCGGATGCGTTGGTCGCCGCCGGAGCAGAAGGCCCAGCCGCCGTCCTTTTCCGACGGGCCGTTGCCGGTCAGCAGGATGACGCCGACGTCGTTGCTCATCCTGGCGTGGTCGAGCACGCGGTACAGCTCGTCGACGGTGTGGGGGCGGAACGCGTTGCGCACCTCCGGCCGGTCGAACGCGATGCGCACCGTCGGCTTGGGGACACCGTCGACCACGTGGCGGTGATAGGTGATGTCGGTCAGCTCGAAGCCCTTGACGGGCTGCCACACGGTCGGGTCGAACGGATTGTCAGAACTCACCCGGTTGACTGTAGCCAGGGCTACATCGGGTCGAACCGGAACACCGCGCAACGCCCGGCGAGCGCCTCGAACTCGTCCGGATTGGGGCCGGTGACCAGCCCGGAGCGGGTCATGAAGCTGACGCCGGTCGGGACGAGGACGGGAAACTGGCGCAGCAGTGGCCGGGCCTCGTCGGCCGACAACTCCACGACGCGCACCCGTTCGTCCTTGCGGCCCTGCGTCAGCGTCGCCTCACCCGCGACCCGCAGGTTCTTCACCCAGTCCGCCTTCGGGAAACCGCCGACGACGTAACGCTTCCCGTCGACGGTGAACGGGGTGACCGGCGTGGGGCGGGGAGTGCCGGAGTTGCGCCCGACCACGCTGAGGACCATCGGGCCCTCGCGCATCAGGCCCACCCGCATCGCGGCCATCAAGACCTTGTTCATCGGTTTGAGCCACCACGGCGGACTTACGTCATCTGGGTCGTGAGTCGGCCTGGGCATGCCCAGAATTCTAGACCGCGAGACCGGCGCTCTCGATGGCCTCGATCAGGCCGGTCGGACGCTGGTTCGTCGGCATCGGGTCGACGAGGGCGAAGCGACAGCCCACCGCGACGGCGCCGCCGTCGGCCTCCTCGCTGTCGCCGACCATGAGTGCGTCCTCGGCGGCGACGCCAACGCGTGCCAGCGCGGTCTGGAAGATTTCGGCGGTGGGCTTCACGGCGCCCACCTCGTAGGACAGCACGAACTCGTCGACGTCGTCGGCGATGCCTAGCCGGGCGAACGCGGGCCTGATGTCGAACGCGATGTTGGACACCACCGCGGTCCGGATGCCTTGTCGGTGCAGTCCGGCGAGCACGGTGGCGGTGTCCGGGTACGGCGTCCAGCTGGCCGGGTCGACGACCTTGTCGTAGAGCCGTTTCGCATGGTGGTCGGCCACCCCGGATTCGCGCAGTACGTGCAGGTAGGCCTCGCGGTGCAGGTGCGGTTC
Source organism: Mycolicibacterium hodleri (assembly GCA_006864685.1). GTDB lineage: Bacteria > Actinomycetota > Actinomycetes > Mycobacteriales > Mycobacteriaceae > Mycobacterium > Mycobacterium hodleri_B. Next base: position 220,986 of record VIFX01000004.1, read on the forward strand.
GAGGTCGCGATTGGTCCAGGCCCGGTGGGCGTCTTCGTCCATGTCGACCGATGCGCCCGTTGGCGCGGTCAGGCGCCGCATCAGCTCGGCTTGGACGTGGCCGTCGACTGCCTTCTCGTCGACCTGGATTCCGGCGAACCAGCTGTCGTCCTCCTCGAGTCGGAAGAGGGTTCCGGAGAAGTCGAAGAGCACGGCGCGGGTGTTGGTCACGGCATCATTGTGCTCGCGCAGGGTCAGACGTACCGATTGCGGCCCGCAAGTGCGCCGGCGACGATCTGCACGACGTACACCGACAGGAACATCGCGAACGGGATGGTCCAGCCGTCGGAGACGTCGTGCAGCAGTCCGAACAGGAACGGGCCCAAGCCGGCGAACAGGTAGCCGAATCCCTGGACCATCCCGGACAGCTGGGCGGTGTCCTCTGCGTTGCGCGCCCGCAGCGCGATGACCGTGAGGGCGATGGAGAACGCGCTCATGCCGACGCCGATCAGCACGCTCCACACCCACGGCGCGGCGGCGGGCGCCACCAGCAGGCCGACCGCACCGGCGAAGCCGAGGACGCCCAGTGCGACGATCCATCCGCTCTGGTGCGTCGCGCGCGCCGCCAGTGGGGAGATGATCAGCGAGACCGGAACCCCGATCAGCGACACCAGGCCGACGAGTATCCCGGCCTGCACCTTGCTGATGCCGTTGTCGATGAATATCTGTGGCAGCCAACCCATCACGATGTAGGCGAGGAACGCCTGGCAGCCGAAGAACAGCGTCACCGTCCACGCCAACCGGCTGCGCAGCAGCGACCTCGGCTTGCCGGCGAGTTCGGTCGACAGGGCCCACGAGCTTCGGTGTCGACGGGATGCGGGTAGCCACGCCAGCAGGGCGAGCACCGCGATCGCCGCCCATGCCGCCAGGGCCAGGCGCCAGCCGCCCAGCGGTTCCTCGAGGCCTGGGGTGACCGCCGAACCGAGCGCCCCGCCACCCTGCAACGCGGCGGTGTAGATGCCGGTCATCAGGCCGACCCTGGTGGGGAACGACCCCTTGATGACGACGGGAATGAGGACGTTGATCAGCGCGATGCCGGCGCACGCCAGCAGCGTCGCCCCGATCACGACGTGTGGCCCGTCGACGGTGCGCAGCACCAAGCCGGCGGTCAGCACCACCAGCGCCGCCGAGATGACGCGGCCGAGGCCGAATCGGCTCGACAGCCGGGGCGCCGTCAGCCCGGCCGCGGCGAAGCACAGCCCGGGCATGGTCGTCAGCAGGCCGGCCCAGGTGGCGGACGTGCCCAGTTCCTCGCGCATGTCGCCGAGCAGTGGGGCGACGCTGGTGACGGCGGGCCGCAGGTTGAGGGCCACCAGGATCACCGCGACCGCCAGCAGCGTTCCGCCTGCGATGACGGGAACGCCGGCGGGTGGGATCGCGGCGGACTGGTCGAGTTGAACCGCCACCGCGGGTTCGGATCGTTCGTCTCGCTGGTTGCCGGGCACGCTGCTACGTTGCCATACATCCCATGATTGGTTGAAAGGATGTCGCTGTGCCCTTGAGCACTGCCCGTCGGACCGGACTGGTCGACCAGGTCATCGACCAGCTCCGGCAATCGGTCGCAAGCGGAGAGTGGTCGGTCGGACAGCGGATCCCCAACGAGACGGTCCTCGTCGAATCCCTTGGCGTCGGCCGCAACACCGTCCGCGAGGCGGTCCGCGCGCTGGCACACGCCGGAATTCTCGAGGTTCGGCAGGGCGACGGCACCTACGTCCGCGCGACCAGCGAGGTGTCCGGCGCGCTGCGAAGGCTGTGCGGTGCGGAGCTACGCGACGTGCTGGAGGTTCGTCGCGGCCTCGAAGTGGAGGGCGCACGGCTCGCGGCGGCCCGTCACACCGACGCCGACGTCGCGGAGATGCGCGAGCTGCTGGCCCGTCGCGACGCATGCCTCGCGGCCGGCGACACCGACGACTTCGCCCGCGCAGACACCGAATTCCACCTCGCGGTGGTCCGCAGCTCGCACAACGCCACGCTGACGGAGCTGTATCGCGGGCTGGTCGAAGCCGTCACCGCAAGCGTCGCGACCACCCACGGGGCGCCGGTCGAGATCGTCGACCACGGCGTGCTTCTCGACCACATCGCCGCAGGCGACGTCGACCAGGCTGCCCGGATGGCGGGCGAACTGCTCGACCGCATCCTCGACGGCCTGCCCGGCTAGCCGATCGCGCGCTCCGCACCCTCCCAGAACTGCGCGCGCACGGCCTTCTTGTCGGGCTTGCCGAGCGCGGTCACCGGCACCGAGTCGACGATCACGATCTGCTTCGGCGACTGCACCGACCCCTTGCGCTCCTTGACGGCGGCCTGGATCTCGGCGGTCATGGTGGCGATCGACGCGTCGTCGGTCGCCGCGTCCGGCCGCAGCACCACGACGGCGGTGACGGCCTCGCCCCACTTCTCGTCCGGCGTGCCGATCACGCATACCTGTGCCACCGAAGGGTGTTCGGCCACAACGTCTTCCACCTCCCGCGGGAAGACGTTGAACCCGCCGGTGACGATCATGTCCTTGGTGCGGTCGACGATGAACCAGAAGCCGTCCTCGTCTTCGCGGGCCAGGTCACCGGTGTGCATCCAACCGTCGCGGAACGTCTCGGCCGTCGCCTCCGGCTTGTTCAGGTAGCCGCCCGCCAGCAGCGGACCCGACACGCAGATCTCGCCGACCTCACCGCGGGGCACCGGCTGACCGTCCTCGCCGAGCAGCGCGGTCCGCGCGAACAGCGTCGGCCTGCCGCACGAGGTGAGCCGCTTCTCGTCGTGGTCGCCCTTGGCCAGATAGGTGATGACCATCGGCGCCTCGGACTGCCCGTAGTACTGCGCGAAGATCGGCCCAAATCGGGTGAGCGCCTCCTTCAGGCGCACCGGATTCATCGCCGAGGCGCCGTAGTAGACGGTCTCGAGCGACGACAGGTCCCTGGTGTGGGAATCGGGGTGGTCCATCAGCGCGTAGATCATCGACGGCACCAGCATCGTCGCGGTGATCTTCTGCTCCTCGATGTTCCGCAGCACCTCGGCCGGGTCGAACTTGGCCAGCACGACCATCTCCCCGCCCTTGACGATCGTCGGCAGGAAGAAGGCCGCGCCGGCATGCGACAGCGGCGTGCACATCAGGAACTTCGGATTCTCCGGCCACTCCCACTCGGCGAGCTGGATCGTCGACATCGTGGTGGTCGCCTGCGACGTCATCATGACGCCCTTGGGCTTGCCGGTCGTGCCGCCGGTGAAGGCCAGCCCGGTGACCGTGTCGGGTGCGAGGTCGGCGGCGACCAGCGGGTGCGGCGGGTACTTGGCGGCCTCCGCGTTGAGGTCGACCGCGACGTCGGCCAGCTCGGCAGGCACCGGCCCGATCGTCAGCACCTGCTTGAGCGACGGCACCTTCTCGAGCAACCCGACCGCGCGTTCGACGAACATCGGATTCGGGTCGACGATCAGCGACGTGACCCCGGCGTCGGTCAGCACGTAGGCGTGATCGTCGAGCGAACCCAGAGGGTGTAGTGCCACGCGGCGGTATCCCTGCGTCTGCCCCGCACCGACGATCATCAGCACCTCGGGCCGGTTGAGGGCGAGCAGTCCGACGACCGCGCCGGTACCCGCACCGAGCGCCTCGAACGCCTGAACGTACTGGCTGATGCGGTCGGCGAGCTCTCCGCCGGTCAGCGTGGTGTCCCCGAGGAACAGCACCGGCTTGTCGCGGTGGCGCTTCAGTGCGCCGACGGTGAGGTGGCCGGAGTGCAGGGGATGGCGCAACATCGCATCGCTCATGGGTCCAGATTAGAACGTGTTACAGAAATCCTGGCAAGGGGCGCGGATTCCGGCTTCACTGGAGGGCGTGAACCAGCGGCTGCGCACCACCATCCTGGAGCTGGCCCGCGAGCGAGGACCGGACAAGACCATCTGCCCGTCCGATGCGGCAAGGGCGATCGGCGGCGACGACTGGCGTGACCTGATGGACGACGCCCGTGACGTCGCGCGGTCGCTGGCCAGGGAGGGTCTGGTCGACGTCACCCAGAAGGGCGACGCGCTCGACCCGGACGCGGCGTGGCGCGGTCCGATCCGCATCCGCATCCGCTGACCGCTCGCTTGGGCTTGCGAAGCGAGGGTTTCAGTTCCCGGTGGGGATGGAGGCCACGTCGTCGGCCGGGATCTCGTAGCCGAGGTCGTCGACGAAGGCGACGTGGACGGGGCGGTCGGTGCGCTTGGCCCGGCGCGTCATCGTCGGCCCCTCGGGCCGCGGCAGGTGCTTGTCACCCCATTGTTGGTACGCGCCGACGATGACGTGCAACTCACGTCCCGCCGGCGTCAGGTGATAGGCGGGGCGGACGCGCTGGCCTGGTTCTTGGTAGGTGTTGCGGGTCATAACGCCGTACTCCACCAGGGTGGACAGTCGATCGGTCAGCACGTCGGGTGCGATGCCGAGGTTGGTTTGGAAGTCGGCGAAGCGGGTGGTGCCCAGCAGCGCCTCGCGCAGGATCAGCAGTGTCCAACGGTCGCCAAGGATCGTCGCGCTGCGGCCCACCGAGCACTGCCAGTCGTCCACCTGCTTTCGAGCCACTCGACGATGTTACGCCCTGGCCTGGTATTGCCTGGGCAGCTCGAGAGACGACGGTCGACGCGCTGGGTGGGGGAGTCAAGCGCAGCGCCTTGTCGGAGATGACTATGAAATTCCAAGTTAGGTGGTACGGTCTGCAACATGGCCTTCCTCGATGACTTCCGTCCATCCCATCTCCGGGTCACCGCACACTCGCCGACCCTGTGGGAGGTGACCTTCGACAGTCCGCCGGTCAACGTGATCGGGCCCGACATGATGCGCGATCTAAAGGATTTGTTGACCGAGCTGGAGTCCAACTCGACGGTCAACGTCGTGGTGTTCGACAGCGCCGACCCCGACTTCTTCCTCGCCCACTACGACCTCGGCTCGGATCCGGCAATCGCTGAGGCGCTGCCAAGCCCGACCGGATACGCCGCGTGGGTGGACATCACGGTGCGCATTAGCAAGCTGTCCGCCGTCACCATCAGCGCGATCCGCGGAATCGCCAGGGGCGCGGGGAGCGAGTTCGCGCTGGCCACCGACATCCGGTTCGTCAGTCGTGAGAAGGCGGTGCTCGGCCAGATGGAAGTGGGGTTCGGCGCGGTGCCCGGTGGCGGTGCCGCCGGCCGGTTGCCCGCCTTGGTCGGCCGCGGCCGGGCGTTCGAGATCCTTTTGGGCGGAGAGGATTTCGACGGCGACACCGCCGAACGGTATGGCTACGTCAACCGTGCGGTCCCCGATGCCGAATTCGTCGAGTTCGTGCACGCCTACGCCACCCGGGTGTCCCGCTGGGACCATCGGGCGCTCGGCGAGATCAAGGCCTTCGTGAACAAGTACACCCGCCTGCCCGACGCCGAGTACCCCCTGCACTCCGACGCGTTCTGGGGGGCGGCGGGGCGCGACGGGTTCCAGTCGGTCGCCGCGGCGCTGTTCGCCGGGGGACTGCAGCAGCGAACACCGATCGAGTACAACCTCGGCACGGATATCGTCGACATCACCCAAACAGCAAGGAGCGCAACATGATCGTCACGGGAAAATCGCAGTGGAACGGATCCTTCTTCGACGGCACAGGGACGCTGGAGACCGTGACCTCCGACACGGTGCCCAGCACGCCGTACACCTTCGCCAGTCGGTTCGAAGGCGCCCCCGGCGCCATTCCGGAGGAGTTGCTAGCGGCGGGCCACGCCGGGTGTTACAACCACGCGCTCGCCAACATCGCGCGCCAACAAGGGGTTTCGGTCGACTCCATCACCACCACCGCCGAGCTGACCATGGGAGGCGACGAGCGCGGATATTCCGTTGACGGGATCCACCTCGTCGTGACGGCCAGTCTGCCCGGTGTCGGCGTCGAGCAGTTCGACGAGATCGCGGAGGGCGCGCGCTCGGGGTGCGCAATCTCGAAGGCCCTACGAGTACCCGTCACCCTCGAGGCCAGGCTGACCGCCTGACGTGGAGTTCCTTCTCGAATCGGGTAGCGCACTACTCGCGCCTGCCGGTGTCTTCGTCAATAGCGTCGACGACACCTGTACTGGCACATGCCCTTCGAGGGCATTCGAGGAGGAATGAATCATGATTCGACAACTCGCGACCACGGCCGCGCTAGTGGCACTCCCGGCGACGGTGCTGACCGTCCCGGCGTCGGCGGAACCGCTGCCCTATGGTCCGGACACCTGCATCCAGGGCTTCGTCTGGCGCGACGGCCGCCCGGGCGACCACGTGTGCGTCACCCCCGACGTGCGGAGTCAGACGGCGGCGCAGAACGCCGCCGCCGCCTCGAACCGGGAGCCCAACGGCGGCACCTACGGGCCGAACACGTGTAAGCAGGGCTTCGTCTGGCGGGACGCCTGGGGCGGGGACCAGGTGTGCGTCGTTCCCGCGGTGCGCGACCAGGCCGCCACCGACAACGCCGCGGCGGCCTCGCGCAGGCAGACCAGCGTGCCCCAACCCGTGCCGCCACCCCCGCC
>VIFX01000050.1:0-47285 GCA_006864685.1 Mycolicibacterium hodleri
CACCCACCCAAGGCCCGTCCGATGACCGTCATCCTGCTCCGTCACGGTCGCTCGACGTCGAACACCGCGCACACCCTCGCGGGTCGCTCCGAGGGGGTCGACCTCGACGACAAGGGCCGCGAACAAGCCGAGGCCGTGGTCGCGCGCGTCGCCGACCTTCCGATCAAGGCGATCGTGAGGTCACCGCTTCTGCGCTGTGAGCGAACGGTGGCGCCCCTTGCCGCGGCCCTCGGGCTGGAACCCGTGGTGGAGGAGCGGCTCTCGGAAGTCGACTACGGCGCGTGGACCGGCTGCAAGATCGGCGACCTCTTCAAGGAGCCGCTGTGGGCGGTGGTCCAGCAGCAGCCCAGCGCTGCGGTGTTCCCCGACGGGGAGGGGCTGGCGCAGGTTCAGGCCAGGGCGGTCGCGGCGGTCCGCGAACACGACCGCACCCTCGCCGAGCAGCACGAAGGCGACGTTCTGTGGATCGCCTGTACGCACGGCGACGTCATCAAGTCGATCATCGCCGACGCGGTGGGGAGCCATCTGGACAACTTCCAGCGCATCACGGCCGACCCCGCATCCATGAGCGTCATCAGGTACACCTCGGCGCGCCCATTCGTGCTTCACGTCAACCACACGGGCCCGGCCTTGACCGCCGCCCTGCTGGCCAAACCCGAGCCCTCGGGTGACGCCGTCGTGGGTGGTTCCACCGACTGACCCGTTCGATCGCTCCGCCCGCGCCGTCCGTCGAGTTACGGCTGCGGTCCCCATACCGGTATTTTGGGAGGTGTCATGGCCCGTTCGATTCACGTCTTCCGCTCACCCGACCGATTCGTGGCCGGGACCGTCGGGCAACCTGGCGACCGGACGTTCTACCTTCAGGCCGTGCACGACGAGCGAGTCGTCTCGGTGATCCTGGAGAAGCAACAGGTGGCGGTGCTCGCCGAGCGGATCGCCGCTCTGCTGCTCGAGATCAACCGTCGCTTCGGCACCCCGGTGCCGCCGGAGACGACCGAAGTCGAGGACCTCAGTCCCCTGATCACGCCGGTCGACGCCGAGTTCCGGGTTGGCACGATGGGCTTGGGCTGGGACTCGGAGGCCGAGACCGTGGTCGTGGAGCTGCTCGCGGTGTCGGAGACGGAGTTCGACGCGTCGGTGGTGCTCGACGACGCCGAGGACGGTCCCGATGCGGTCCGGGTGTTCCTGACCCCGGAGTCGGCGCGAGAGTTCGCCGCCCGCTCCAACCGCGTCATCTCCGCGGGCCGGCCGCCGTGCCCGCTCTGCGACGAGCCACTGGATCCCGCGGGACACATCTGTGTGCGCACCAACGGTTACCGACGAGGTGCCCTGGCGGAATCCGACGATGACACCGAATTCTGACGACGAAGTACTTCGCTGCGGCACGCTGACGGTCCTCGGCCGCATCCGGTCGGCGAGCAACGCCACGTTCCTGTGCGAGGCACATCTCGACGACCGCCTGGCGCACTGCGTGTACAAGCCGGTGGCCGGCGAGGCGCCGCTGTGGGACTTTCCCGACGGCACCCTCGCGGGCCGGGAGGTGTCCGCGTACCTGGTGTCGGCGGCGCTTGGCTGGAACGTGGTGCCCTACACCGTCCTTCGTGACGGCCCCGCGGGGCGCGGGATGGTGCAGCGGTGGGTCGACCAACCCGGTGACGTCCTGGACGACACCGAGGTCGACGAAAACACCGACGACAACACCGACGAAGAACCCGACGCCGGCCCCGACCTGGTCGACCTGCTGCCTGCCGGCCACGTGCCGCCCGGTTTCCTGCCCGTTCTGCAGGCCTACGACTACGCCGGTGACGAGGTGACCCTCGTCCACGCCGACGACGCGCGGCTGCGCCGAATGGCGGTGTTCGACGTCCTGATCAACAACGCCGACCGCAAGGGCGGCCACATCCTGGCCGGCGTCGACGGCGGGGTCTACGGCGTCGACCACGGTGTCAGCCTGCACACCGAGGACAAGCTCCGCACGGTGCTGTGGGGATGGGCGGGCAAGCCGGTCGACGACGACACGCTGCGTGACGTCGCAGGCCTGCGGGACGCGCTGCTCGGTGACTTCGACCAGACGCTGCGGCCGCACGTCACCAACCGCGAGATCGACGCGCTGTATGCCAGAACCGTTGGTCTGCTGGAGAACCCGGTGATGCCGTCGCCGGATCGGCGCAGGCCGATCCCGTGGCCGGCGTTCTGACCTTCGTGTTCTACGCTCGTCGTCATGACTGATCACGATCACGCCGCCGCCCGCAGGGAGATCGCCGACGCCCTCCAGAAGGCGCTCGACCGCCGCCACGAGGTGCTCGACGCGATCGTCGAAGCCGGTGACCGGGCGGCCGCCGTCGAGGCCATCTCGGCGCTGCTCGACACCTCGCCCAAGGGCGGCGAGGCCGTGATGACGATCTCGTTCGACCAGCTCACCAGGGATTCGCGGCGCAAGATCGCCGAGGAACTCGAGGATCTGAACAAGCAGCTGACCTTCACCCTCGGCGAGCGGCCGGCCAGCTCGGGGGAGAGCCTGTCACTGCGGGTGTTCTCCTCGGACACCGACCGCGACCTGTTCGTCGCCCGCACCTCCGACGTCGGTGCCACGGGCGACGGGTCCGGCGCGCCGGCGGGCACCATCGACGACGAGATCAGCGCCGCGCTCGGCCGCGTCTCCAACGAAGAGGCGGTGTGGTTCGTCGCGGAGGAAGGTGCGGACAAGGTCGGGATGGTCTTCGGTGAACTCGTCGGCGGCGAGGTCAACGTCCGCGTCTGGATTCACCCCGATCACCGTCACCGCGGTTTCGGTACGGCCGCCCTGCGGCGCTGCCGTTCGGAGATGGCGGCGTACTTCCCCGCGGTGCCGATGGTAGTGCGCGCTCCCGGCGCCACGCCCAAGTAGGACCCGATTAGCTCCCGCATCAGCGATGCGGCGCTCGCCGCGGAGGTGGCCGCCGAGGCCGGTCGCATGCTCGTCGCGTTGCGCGCCGAGATCGGCTTCGACGACTACTACGATCTCGGCGACGCCGGTGACCGGCGCGCCAACACCCTGATCCTGAACCGGCTCCGCGAGCACCGGCCCGACGACGCCGTCCTCTCCGAGGAGGCGGCCGACGACCTGTCGCGGATCCGCGCCGAACGGGTGTGGATCGTCGACCCCGTCGACGGCACCCGGGAGTTCTCGACGCCGGGGCGCACCGACTGGGCGGTGCACATCGCACTGTGGCAGCGCACGGCTGGACCCGAGGGCGTGATCACCGACGCCGTGGTCGGGTTGCCCGCGCTCGGCGAGGTGTATCGCAGTGACACCGTGACGGCGCCGCCGCCGCGCGAAGCGGGGCCCATTCGCATCGCGACGAGCCGCCACCGCCCGCCAACGGTGCTGTGGTGGCTGCGGGACATGCTCGACGTCGAACTGGTCGGCATCGGGTCCGCAGGCGCCAAGGCCATGGCGGTCGTCCGCGGCGACGTCGACGCCTACGTGCACGCCGGCGGTCAGTACGAGTGGGACTCTGCGGCTCCGTCCGGCGTGGTGACCGCAGCGGGTCTGCACGCCTCGCGCCTGGACGGGTCACCCCTTCGCTACAACCGGCCGGACCCGTATCTGCCCGACTTCGTGATGTGCAGGCCGGAGCTTGCGGACACCCTGCTCGAGGCGATTCGATCGGTGTTTTGAGCGAACCGGGAATGGAATCGCTCCGCCCGTTGTCCCACACTGCGAAGAACCACCGTCGGAGGCCGAACTGAACGCACACCCTAGAGTCGGAGCCATGCAATCGTGGCCTGCGCCGACCGTTCCGCAGCTCACCGGTGTGGGAACGCCGTTGCGCCTCTTCGACAGCGCCGACCAACAGGTGCGCCCGGTGGCCGCCGGTGAGACCGCGACCATGTACGTGTGCGGCATTACCCCGTACGACGCGACCCACCTCGGCCACGCGGCGACCTATCTGACCTTCGACCTGGTCTACCGGGCCTGGCTCGACGCCGGCCATCAGGTGCACTACGTCCAGAACGTCACCGACGTCGACGACCCGCTGTTCGAGCGGGCGGCGCGCGACGGCATCGACTGGCGCGACCTCGGGGCTCGCGAGACCCAGCTGTTCCGTGAGGACATGGCGGCTCTGCGTGTACTTCCTCCGCAGGACTACGTGGCCGCCACCGACGCCATCGCCGAGGTGATCGAGCTGGTGGAGAAGATGCTGGCCTCCGGCGCGGCGTACGTGGTCGAAGACGCCGAGTACCCCGACGTGTACTACCGGGCCGACGCGACCGCGCAGTTCGGCTACGAGTCGGGGTACGACCGCGAGACCATGCTGCGGCTCTTCGCCGAGCGCGGCGGGGACCCCGACCGGGCGGGCAAGGGCGACGCGTTGGACGCACTGCTGTGGCGTGCGGAGCGGCCGGGCGAGCCGAGCTGGCCGTCGCCGTTCGGGCCTGGTCGGCCGGGGTGGCACGTCGAGTGTGCCGCCATCGCGCTCGACCGCATCGGCACCGGGCTCGACGTCCAGGGTGGCGGCAGCGATTTGATCTTCCCGCACCACGAGTTCTCGGCCGCCCACGCCGAATCGGTAACGGGGGAGCGACGTTTCGCCAGGCACTACGTCCATGCCGGGATGATCGGCTGGGACGGTCACAAGATGAGCAAGAGTCGCGGCAACCTGGTGCTGGTCTCCAAGCTCCGCGCCGAGGGTGTCGACCCCGCTGCCATCCGGCTGGGACTGCTCGCCGGGCACTATCGGTCCGACCGCTACTGGAGTGACGCGGTTCTCGCCGAGGCGCAGGACCGACTGGCCCGGTGGCGGGCGGCGACGGCGTTGCCGGCCGGACCCGATGCCACCGACGTGGTCGCCAGGGTCAGGCAGTACCTCGCCGACGACCTCGACACTCCGAAAGCCCTTGCCGCGCTTGACGGTTGGGTTGCCGACGCGCAGCAGTACGGCGGCGACGACGTCGAAGCGCCCCGCCGTGTGGCGGCGGCCGTCGACGCCTTGCTCGGGGTCGCGCTCTAGCCACGAGGTACCTTCCCGCCCATGGCTTCGGTTGACGGCAAGGTCGTGTTCATCACCGGTGGCGCGGCCGGCGTCGGCGCGGAGGTCGCCAGGCGGTTGCACGCCAAGGGTGCTCGGCTGCTGCTGACCGACGTCGACGCGGGTGCGCTCGCCAACTTCGCCGCCGAACTCGGTGGTGACCGGGTGCTGACGGTGACCGCCGACGTCCGCGACCTGCCAGCCATGCAGGCCGCAGTCGACGCCGGGGTTCAGCGCTTCGGTGGCGTCGACGTCGTCGTCGCCAATGCGGGCATCGCCAGCTACGGGTCGGTGCTGCAGGTCGATCCGGCGGCGTTCAAGCGGCTGATGGACGTCAACGTCCTCGGGGTGTTTCACACCGTGCGGGCCGCGCTTCCGGCGATCGTCGAGCGTCGCGGCTACGTGCTGGTCGTGTCGTCGCTGGCCGCCTTCACCGCCGCCCCGGGATTGGCGCCATACAACGCCAGCAAGGCCGCGGTGGAGCAGTTCGCGAACGCGCTGCGGCTCGAGGTCGCCCACCACGGCGTCGACGTCGGCTCGGCGCACATGTCGTGGGTCGACACGGCGATGGTGCGCGACACCAAGACCGACCTGTCCACCTTCGGCGAGATGTTGTCCAAGCTCCCGTATCCGGTGAACGTCACCACGTCGGTGGAGAAGTGCGGCGCCGCCTTCGTCGACGGCATCGAGGGGCGGAAGACCCGGGTGTACTGCCCGCGCTGGGTGGGTGCGCTGCGGTGGCTCAAGCCGATCATGTCGACCCGCCTCGGCGAGGCGCCGATCAAGAAGTTCGTGCCCGACCTCCTGCCTCGGATGGACGCCGAAGTCGTGGCACTCGGGCGTTCGACGAGCGCCCATTCCGAGGCCCTGGATTCGCCCCCGACCACGTGACACCCCGCCAATCGGGGATCCGGGGCGGGTAGGCGCTCCGATGGTTTGATGATGTCGTGAAGTCGACACACCTCCGCCGGGCCGTGGCCGTCAGCGTCGCGGCGGTGCTCGTCACCGTCATGGCCGCCTGCGCGAAGAGCGAGAAGCCCGAGGTCGTCGGCTCCGCGCCGCCGCCTCCACCGTCTTCGGCGGTCACCCCCGAGCAAGCCAGGGCGATCGCGAAGGAGGCCTACGTCTACGGCTTCCCGATGGTCGACGACTACCGCGTCATGTACTCCTACTTCGTGGACAAGGAGGACGCCGAGTACAAGGGTGGCTGGAACCAAGTCCACAGCACCGCAAGGGTTTACACGCCGGCCGACACCACGATTCAGACCCCGAACTCGGACACCCCGTATTCGGCCGTCGGAGCCGATTTGCGCACCGAGCCGCTGGTGTTCACCGTGCCGCCGATCGAGCAAGACCGGTACTACTCGCTGCAGTTCGTCGACCAGTACACGGCCAACTTCGCCTACGTCGGCAGCCGGACCACCGGCAACAGCGGCGGCAAATACCTTCTGGCAGGGCCCAATTGGACGGGGCCCAAGCCCGAGGGCGTCGACGAGGTGATCCGGTCGGACACCGAGCTGGCGTTGGTGCTCTACCGCACCCAGTTGTTCGAGCCTGCCGACATCGACGCCGTGAAGCGGATTCAGGACGGCTATCGGGTGGAGCCGCTGTCGGTCTTCCTGAAGCAACCGTTGCCCCCGCCGGCACCCGCGATCGACTTCGTGCCCGCCCTGACTCCCGACCAGGAGCGCACGTCACCCCAGTTCTTCGACATCCTGAACTTCGTCATGAAGTTCACCCCGACGCTGCCCGCCGAGAAGGCCATCCGGGACCGGTTCGCCACCATCGGCATCGGTCCCGACGGTTCCTTCGACGCCGAGAAGCTCTCACCCGAAATGCGCACCGCTGTCCAAGACGGCATGGCCGACGCATGGGCCGAACTGGACGCCCTGAAGAAGAACGAGATCGACACCGGAAAGTTGACCGCTGCCAGCCTGTTTGGCACCAGGGACGATCTCAAGGGCAACTACCTGTACCGGATGGCGGGTGCGGTGCTCGGCATCTACGGCAACACCGCCGCCGAGGCGCTGTACCCGAGTTTCTCCACCGACGCGGCGGGCGCACCACTCACCGGCGCCAACGAGTACACCTACCGCTTCGCCCCCGGCCAGCTGCCGCCCGTCAACGCGTTCTGGTCCTTGACCATGTACGGGCTGCCGAAGAGTCTGCTGGTGGCCAACCCGATCAACCGTTACCTGATCAACTCGCCGATGCTGCGCGAGCTGGTCCCCGACGTCGACGGCGGCTACACCCTCTACGTGCAGCGGAATTCACCAGGGCCGGAGCGCGAACCCAACTGGCTGCCGGCACCCGATGGCCCGTTTTCGCTGGTCCTGCGGCTCTACTGGCCCAAGCCCGACGCCCTCGGCGGTCAATGGCAGGCACCAAAGCCCGAGAAGGTGGTGGCGTGACACGCCTCCTGACCGACCCCGAGCTCATCGCTGAACTCGAACCGATCGTGGAAGCCGGCCTCAACCAACACTTCGCCGCCACCAGGGATTGGTCCCCGCACGACTACGTGCCATGGTCGGACGGCTCCAACTACGCCGCCCTCGGCGGGTCGGCATGGGAGCTCGAACGGTCGCCGCTGTCCGAACTGGCGCGCGTCGCCATGGTCACCAACTTGCTGACCGAGGACAACCTGCCGTCGTATCACCGTGCGGTCGCCGGCTACTTCACCGTCGACGACGCCTGGGGCACCTGGGTGAACCGGTGGACGGTCGAGGAGAACCGGCATGGGATCGCCCTGCGCGACTACCTGGTGGTCACCAGGGCCGTCGACCCGGTGGAGTTGGAGCGGGCCAGGATGCTGCAGGTCACCTCGGGGTTCAGCCCGGGGCAGCAGGGTCAGGGTGACGTCGCACCGGAATCGTTCCTCGACGCCGCCGCCTACGTGACGTTCCAGGAGTTGGCCACCAGGGTGTCGCACCGCAACACCGGCAAGGCGTGCGAGGAACCCGTCGCCGACGCGCTGCTGAAGCGCATCGCATTCGACGAGAACCTACACATGATCTTCTACCGCGGACTGACCGGGGCGGCGCTCGATCTTTCGCCCGACCGTGCCATGCACTCCATCACGCGCATCCTGGTCAACTTCGCGATGCCCGGCTTCTCGATCCCCAACTTTCGGCGCAACGCGGTGAAGATGGCCGTCGGCGGCATCTACGACGCCCGACAGCACCTCGACGAGGTGGTGTTGCCGGTGCTGCGCAAGTGGCGGATCTTCGAGCGCACCGACTTCACCGCGGACGGCGAGCGCAGCCGCGACGAGCTGGGCGCGTTCATCGAGAAGCTCGAGGCCGAAGCGGTCAAGTTCGAGGATGCCAAGGGTCGGTATCTCGAACGCGCCGCGCGCAAGGCGGACCGCGTCGCAGCCAAGGCGCTCGTCTAGCCCGTCGTTCTAGCCCCTGAAGCCCGGCCCACGCCTGCGCAGGTACCGCTCGAACTCCGCAGCCAGCGCGTCGCCGTCGATCTTGCCAAGGGCCTCGGTCATGTCCACTTCGGCGTCGCCGCGTTCCTCGAGGGTCTGCACGTATTCGGCGATCTCGTCGTCGTCGGCGGTCATCTCGGTGACGGCCTGTTCCCACTCCTCGGCCTGGATCGGCAGATCGGCCAGCGGCACCTCGATGTCGAGGACGTCCTCGACGCGGCGCAGCAACGCCACCGTCGCCTTGGGGTTCGGCGGCTGCGACACGTAGTGGGGCACCGCGGCCCAGAACGTCACCGCCGGGATGCCTGCGGCCACGCAGGCGTCCTGGAAGACGCCGGCGATGCCCGTCGGGCCCTCGTACCGGGTCTCCTCGAGGCCGAAGAACTTCGCCGATTCGGGGGAGTAGGCGGCCCCGGAGACCGGCACCGGCCTGGTGTGCGGCGTGTCGGCCAGCAATGCGCCCAGGATCACGACGGTCTCGACGTTGAGCTTCTCGGCGATGGCCAGCAACTCGGCGCAGAACGTTCGCCACCGCATGTTGGGCTCGACGCCATGCATCAGCACGATGTCGCGGTCGCTGCCCGGCGGGCGGCAGTGCGAGATGCGCATCGAGGGCCACACCAACTCGCGGGTGACGCCGTCGATCTGGCGAATCACCGGGCGATTCACCTGGTAGTCGTAGTAGGACTCGTCGTCGATCTCGACGATGGTGTCGGCCTCCCAGATCACGTCGAGGTGCTCGAGCGCGTCACTGGCCGCGTCACCGGCGTCGTTCCAGCCTTCGAAGGCTGCCACGATGATGGTGTCCTGCAGGTTGGGCAGGTCTGTCACCAGGCAAGCGTAAGCCCTGCCCGGCACCGGCGAGCGCCATCTCCTGGCGGGTCGCCGTACCCGCTGGCGGCGCGGTGAAATACGTTCGGCCGCAGCCTCGTTACCCTGGGTAACCAAGACCGCGCCGACGCCGCCCGCGTCGGGCTTGATCTTGACCAGGACGTGGGCGTCCGGTCGTCTGTCGGATGACGACGTAGACTTGCTCGGTCGAGAGGCGTTGCAACGGTTGTCGGAGGGCTGATTCTCCCCGGTATCCGCCACGCTCGGCAGAGTTAAGGACGCCTTCCGTAACGGAAGGAGTGCACGTGGACGCCACCGACACCGGCACAGCGCCAGACAACTTCGAGCCGAACATCCGCCCTGACTGCACCGATGTTCTGACGGCCGCGCTACGCGAACGGATCATGGTCATCGACGGCGCCATGGGCACCGCGATCCAGCGGGACCGGCCAGACGAGGCCGGCTACCGCGGCGACCGGTTCACGGAGTGGCCGAGCGCGCTTCAGGGGAACAACGACCTCCTCACCCTGACGCAGCCGCAGATCATCGAGGGCATCCACCGCGAATACCTCGAGGCGGGCGCCGACATCCTCGAGACCAACACGTTCAACGCGAACGCGGTCTCGCTGTCGGACTACGACATGGCCGACCTCAGCTACGAGCTGAACTACGCGGGCGCCGCGCTGGCCCGCAAGGCGGCCGACGAGTTCAGCACCCCCGACAAGCCCCGCTACGTCGCGGGCGCCATCGGGCCGACGACGCGGACCGCGTCGATCTCGCCGGACGTCAACGACCCCGGTGCCCGCAACGTCTCCTACGACCAGCTGGTCGCCGCCTACCTCGAGGCGGCCAACGGCCTCGTCGACGGCGGTTCCGACCTTCTCATCGTCGAGACCATCTTCGACTCGCTGAACGCCAAGGCGGCGGTGTTCGCCGTGGAGACGCTGTTCGAGGAGCGCGGCCGCCGCTGGCCGTTGATCATCTCGGGCACCATCACCGACGCGTCCGGCCGGACCCTGTCCGGGCAGGTCACCGAGGCGTTCTGGAACGCGATCCGGCACGCGAGGCCGCTCGCGGTTGGCCTCAACTGCGCCCTCGGCGCGCCGGAGATGAGGCCGTACATCGCCGAGGTGGCGCGCATCGCGGACACCTTCGTCTCCTGCTACCCGAACGCCGGACTGCCCAACGCCTTCGGCGAGTACGACGAGTCCCCGGAGGCCCAGGCCGGCTACATCGCCGAGTTCGCCGAGGCCGGACTGGTCAACCTGGTCGGCGGGTGCTGCGGCACCACCCCTGAGCACATCGCCGAGATCGCCAAGGTCGTCGAGGGCAAGCCGCAGCGCGAGCTGCCGGAGATCCCGGTGGCCACCCGGCTCTCGGGTCTCGAGCCGCTCAACATCACCGAGAACTCCTTGTTCGTCAACATTGGCGAGCGCACGAACATCACCGGGTCCGCCCGGTTCCGCAACCTGATCAAGGCCGAGGACTACGACACCGCCCTGTCGGTCGCGTTGCAGCAGGTCGAGGTCGGCGCGCAGGTCATCGACGTCAACATGGACGAAGGCATGATCGACGGCGTCGCCGCGATGGACCGGTTCACCAAGCTGATCGCGGCCGAGCCGGACATCAGCCGCGTCCCGGTGATGATCGACTCCTCCAAGTGGGAGGTCATCGAGGCGGGCCTGAAGAACGTCCAGGGCAAGCCGATCGTCAACTCGATCTCCATGAAGGAGGGCGAGGAGAAGTTCGTCCGCGAGGCCCGGCTGTGCCGCAAGTACGGCGCGGCGGTCGTCGTGATGGCCTTCGACGAACAGGGCCAGGCCGACAACCTGGAGCGCCGCAAGGAGATCTGCGGGCGCGCCTACCGGATCCTGACCGAAGAGGTCGGCTTCCCGGCCGAGGACATCATCTTCGACCCGAACTGCTTCGCGCTGGCCACGGGCATCGAGGAGCACGCGACCTACGGCATCGACTTCATCGAGGCCTGCTCCTGGATCAAGGAGAACCTGCCAGGGGTGCACATCTCCGGCGGCATCTCCAACGTGTCGTTCTCCTTCCGCGGCAACAACCCCGTCCGCGAGGCCATCCACGCGGTGTTCCTGTTCCACGCCATCAAGGCAGGCCTGGACATGGGCATCGTCAACGCGGGCGCGCTGGTGCCGTACGACTCGATCGACCCCGAGCTGCGGGACCGCATCGAGGACGTCGTGCTGAACCGGCGCGAGGACGCGGCGGAACGGCTGCTGGAGATCGCCGAGCGGTTCAACAGCTCCGAGAAGGCCGACGATCCGGTTGCCGCCGAGTGGCGCAGTCTCCCTGTCCGCGAGCGGATCACCCACGCCCTGGTGAAGGGCATCGACGCCAACGTCGACGCCGACACCGAGGAACTGCGCGCCGAGATCGAGGCCGCGGGAGGGCGGCCCATCGAGGTGATCGAGGGCCCGCTGATGGACGGCATGAACGTCGTCGGCGACCTCTTCGGCGCGGGCAAGATGTTCCTGCCCCAGGTGGTGAAGTCGGCCCGGGTGATGAAGAAGGCCGTGGCGTACCTGCTGCCGTTCATCGAGGCCGAGAAGGCGCAACCCCTGCCGGGGGCCACCGCGAAGAAGGACACCAACGGCACGATCATCATGGCGACGGTCAAGGGTGACGTCCACGACATCGGCAAGAACATCGTCGGAGTCGTGCTGCAGTGCAACAACTACGAAGTGATCGACCTCGGCGTGATGGTGCCCGCCCAGAAGATCCTGGACGCCGCCAAGGAGCACGACGCCGACATCATCGGGCTGTCCGGCCTGATCACCCCGTCCCTGGACGAGATGGTCAACTTCGCCGTCGAGATGGAGCGTCAGGGGCTGACGATCCCGCTGCTGATCGGTGGCGCCACCACCTCGAGGGCGCACACCGCCGTCAAGGTGGCGCCGCGCCGCAAGGGCCCGGTGGTCTGGGTCAAGGACGCGTCCCGCTCGGTGCCGGTCGCCGCCGCCCTGCTGGACGACAAGCAGCGGCCTGCCCTGCTGGAGGCCACCGAGAAGGACTACGCCGCCCTGCGCGAACGGCACGCCCAGAAGAGCGAGCGGAAGATGCTCACGCTGGAGAAGGCGCGAGCCAACCGGACGCCGGTCGAGTGGGAGGGCTACACGCCGCCGGTGCCCGCGCAAGGCACGGGAGTTCGTGAATTCCTCGACTACGACTTCGCCGAGTTGCGTGAGTACATCGACTGGCAGCCGTTCTTCAACGCCTGGGAGATGAAGGGCCGATTCCCCGACATCCTCAACAACCCGGTCTCCGGCGAGACGGCGCGCAAGCTGTACGAGGACGCCCAGGAGATGCTCGACACCATGATCAAGGAGAGGTGGCTGACCGCCAACGGCGTGATCGGCTTCTTCCCCGCGAACGCGGTCGGCGACGACGTCGAGGTCTACACCGACGACACCCGGACCGAGGTGCTGACCACGTTGCGCAACCTGCGCCAGCAGGGTGAGCACCGAGACGGCATCCCGAACCGCAGCCTCGGTGACTTCATCGCGCCCAAGGAGACTGGGCTGGCCGACTACGTCGGAGCCTTCGCCGTCACCACAGGGCTCGGCATCCGCGACAAGATCGACGAGTTCAAGGCGGCCAACGACGACTACAACGCCATCCTGCTCGAGTCGCTCGCCGACCGGCTGGCAGAGGCGTTCGCCGAGCGGATGCACCAGCGGGTTCGCAAGGAGTTCTGGGGTTTTCAGCCCGACGAGCAGCTCGACAACGAGGATCTGATCGGCGAGAAGTACGTCGGAATCCGACCGGCCCCCGGCTACCCGGCCTGCCCCGAGCACACCGAGAAGGCGACGCTCTGGGACCTGATGGACGTCAAGGAGCGCACCGGCATCGAGCTGACCGAGTCGATGGCGATGTGGCCCGGTGCCGCCGTCAGCGGCTGGTACTTCTCGCACCCACAGTCGCAGTACTTCGTGGTCGGCCGGATCTCGCAGGACCAGGTGGCCGACTACGCGAAGCGCAAGGGCTGGACCCTGAAGGAAGCCGAGCGCTGGCTCGCCCCCAATCTCGGCTACAACCCGGAGGACTGACCAATGCTTGCAGTGTTATGGGACATGGACGGCACCCTCGTCGACTCGGAGAAGCTGTGGGACGTCTCGCTGCAGGCGCTCTACGGGCGCCTCGGCGGCGTGATGACCCCCGAGGTGCGGGACTCGACGGTGGGCAGCTCGTCGGAGGGGCTGATGCGCATCGTCTACTCCGATCTCGGCCTGGCTCAGGATCCGGTGGCGATGGAGGAGTCGGCGGACTGGCTGCACGACTACACCGGCGACCTCTTCGAGCAGGGTCTGACCTGGATGCCCGGTGCCCGAGAGATGCTCGACGCGTTGACCGCCGCCGGCGTGCCGATGGCGTTGGTCACCAACACGCGCCGCGGGCTCACCGAACGCGCGCTGAAGAGCATTGGCAGCCACTACTTCTCGGCGTCGGTCTGTGGTGACGAGGTCGAGAACGCCAAGCCGGCACCGGACCCGTATCTGCGTGCGGCCCGACTGCTGGGTCTCGAACCTGCGCAGTGCTTGGCCGTCGAGGACTCGGTGACTGGGTCGTTGGCTGCCGAGGCGGCCGGGTGCCCGGTGCTCGTCGTACCCAACGACGTCGAGGTGCCAGAGGGGCCCCGACGTCACCACGCGGTGTCGTTGACCGAGGTCGACGTCGACGCGCTGCGCGCGATTCACGACCGGTTGAGCACTCTCGCCGGTGTTGCTGGCGGTATGGGATCGCAATCAGAGCAGTAATTTCGCTCGACGCCGTGGTTCGCTAGTTCCAGGCGTGTTCAAGATCAGCGAAATGCCAAGTGGCATACGGCCATTTCGAGCGTCGCAGTGTCCTATCGTGATCTGACGAGTATCACGCAGCGCTGCGAAAGGAACCCCCATG
Organism: Mycolicibacterium hodleri; assembly: GCA_006864685.1. Lineage (GTDB taxonomy): Bacteria > Actinomycetota > Actinomycetes > Mycobacteriales > Mycobacteriaceae > Mycobacterium > Mycobacterium hodleri_B. The sequence goes on from VIFX01000050.1 coordinate 14,197, forward strand.
GCTGGTCAGGGTCCCCCGGTATCCGACGAGCCGTCGGCGATCTCGGACGAAGACTTCTCCTCCGGCGGTACGGCCGTCCGCATCGCGGGTGTCGCAGCACTTGGCGGCCTGCTGTTCGGTTACGACAGCGCTGTCATCAACGGCGCGGTCAAGTCGATCGAGGAGCAATTCGAGATCGGTTCGATCGAACTGGGGTTCGCCGTGGCATCGGCGCTCCTCGGCGCCGCGGTCGGCGCGATGACGGCAGGCCGCATCGCCGACAAGATCGGCCGCATCGCGGTGATGAAGATCGCCGCGGTGCTGTTCTTCATCAGTGCCATCGGGACGGCATTCGCGCCCGAGGTCATCACCTTGGTGGTCTTCCGCGTCGTCGGCGGTATCGGCGTCGGGGTCGCCTCGGTGATCGCGCCCGCCTACATCGCGGAGACGTCGCCGCCCCGGATCCGGGGCAGATTGGGTTCGCTGCAGCAGTTGGCGATCGTGTTGGGCATCTTCCTGTCCTTCGCCGTCAACACCCTGCTGCAGACCATCGCTGGCGGTGCCAGCGAGAACCTGTGGTTCGGTCTGGAGGCCTGGCGGTGGATGTTCTTGGTGATGATGGTGCCCGCGGTCGTCTACGGCGTGCTGTCCTTCACGATTCCGGAGTCACCGCGGTATCTCGTTGCCAGCCACAAGATCCCGGAAGCCCGCAGGGTGCTGAACCTGCTGCTCGGCGAGAAGAACCTCGAGATCACCATCGATCGCATCAAGGAGACTCTCGAGCGCGAGGACAAGCCGTCCTGGAAGGACATGCGCAAGCCGGGCGGCAGCGTCCTCAGCTTCTACGGCATCGTGTGGGTGGGCCTCGGCCTGTCGGTCTTCCAGCAGTTCGTCGGCATCAACGTGATCTTCTACTACTCGAACGTGCTGTGGCAGGCGGTCGGCTTCTCCGAGTCCGAGGCGGCGTGGTCGACCGTGATCACCTCGGTGATCAACGTGCTGACGACGCTCATCGCCATCGCACTGATCGACAAGATCGGCCGTAAGCCGCTGCTGCTCATCGGTTCTTCCGGCATGGCCGTCACCCTGCTGACGATGTCCGTCATCTTCGCCAACGCCACGGTGGGCGCCGACGGCGTTCCGGCCCTCCCCGAGGGCACCGACATCATCGCGCTGATCGCGGCGAACCTGTTCGTCGTCGCGTTCGGCATGTCCTGGGGCCCGGTGGTCTGGGTGCTGCTCGGCGAGATGTTCCCCAACCGCATCCGCGCCGCGGCACTCGGCCTCGCCGCGGCCGGTCAGTGGGTGGCCAACTGGCTTATCACCGTGTCGTTCCCCGAACTGCGGAGTCACCTGGGCCTGGCGTACGGCTTCTACGGTCTGTGCGCGGTGCTGTCCGGACTGTTCGTGTGGAAGTGGGTCATGGAGACGAAGGGCGTCTCGCTGGAGGACATGCACGGCGCGATCGTCGCGTCGGACAAGTCCGCGAAGACCGCCTGAGACGGCTCGGCGTGAAACCGCCGTGACTTCACGGGCGGTGACGTGGAACAATCGCCTGCCGTGAAGACCTTCGACGCGCTGTTCGCCGAACTCAGCGAGCGCGCGCAAACCCGACCCGCAGGTAGTGGCACCGTCAAGGCACTGGACGGCGGCGTGCACGGACTGGGCAAGAAGGTCCTCGAGGAGGCCGGCGAGGTGTGGCTGGCCGCCGAACACGAGAGCGACGACGAGCTGGCGGGGGAGATCAGCCAGCTCCTCTACTGGACGCAGGTCCTGATGATCTCGCGGGGTCTGACCCTCGACGACGTGTACGCCAAGCTGTGAGCGATTCGCCGAACGGCTCATCGATGCTGCGCGTCGCCGTCCCCAACAAGGGTGCGCTCAGCGAATCGGCCGCCGAGATCCTCTCCGAGGCCGGGTACCGCCGCCGCCGCGACCCCAAGGACCTGACCGTCGTCGACCCGGCGAACAACGTCGAGTTCTTCTTCCTGCGGCCCAAGGACATCGCGATCTACGTCGGATCGGGTGAACTGGACTTTGGCATCACCGGCCGCGACCTGGCGCAGGAATCCGATGCGCCCGTCCAAGAGCGGCTGGCGCTCGGGTTCGGCTCGTCGAGCTTCCGGTACGCCGCGCCTGCCGGCCCCAAGTGGACCGTCGCCGGGCTCGCCGGCAAGCGCATCGCCACCGCCTACCCGAATCTGGTCCGAAAGGATCTGGCTGCCAAGGGCATTGAGGCCACCGTCATCCGGCTCGACGGCGCCGTCGAGATCTCGGTGCAGCTGGGCCTCGCCGACGTCATCGCCGACATCGTGGGGACGGGCCGCACCCTTGGCCTGCACGGCCTGGTGGCCTTCGGTGAGCCGCTGTGCGATTCGGAGGCCATCCTGATCGAGCGCGCCGACCCGGATCCGGCGACGGCACGGGCTCGCGACCAGCTCGCGGGCCGCGTCCAGGGCGTGGTGTTCGGACAGCAGTACCTGATGCTCGACTACGACTGCCCGCGAACGGTTTTGGAGCAGGCGACCGCGGTCACCCCCGGACTCGAGTCGCCCACCATCGCGCCGTTGGCCGACCCCGCGTGGGTCGCGGTGCGCGCACTGGTGCCGCGCAGGACCGTCAACGCCATCATGGACGAGCTGGCGGCCATCGGAGCCAAGGCGATCCTGGCCTCTGACATCAGGTTCTGCCGCTTCTGACCTTTCAGTGTTAACTTTCCAGCCATGACGCAAGTCCTGGTGATCGTGTTGGCACTCCTCATCGGCGTGGTCGCCGGGCTTCGCGCACTGACCCCGCCCGCGGTCGTCGCCTGGGCCGCGTGGCTCGGCTGGCTTCCCGTCGACGGCACCTGGGCTCAGTGGGTCGGCAATCCCATCACGGTCGGCGTGCTCAGCGTCCTCCTGGTCGTGGAACTGGTCACCGACCAGCTGCCCAAGACCCCCAGCCGCACCGTGCCACCACAGTTCATCGCGCGACTGCTGACGGCAGCCTTCGCGGGAGCCGTCATCGGAGCAGGAACGCACCACACCATCCTCGGAATCGGTGCCGGCATGATCGGTGCCGTCCTCGGGACGCTCGGCGGCTACCAAGCTCGCAGCCGACTGGTCGCGGCCAACGGAGGGCGCGACCTGCCCGTCGCACTGGCCGAGGACGCACTCGCGGTGCTCGGCGGCTTCGCCGTCGTCGCCGTCGCGTCGACCGCGTTCTGAGGACCAGGAGTGACAACGAGATTCGACGCGATCATCGTCGGCGCCGGCCAGGCGGGACCCCCGTTGGCGGGCAGGCTGACCGCCGCAGGCAAGACGGTGGCGGTCGTCGAGCGCAAACTGGTCGGCGGCACGTGCGTCAACACCGGCTGCATCCCGACCAAGACGTTGGTGGCCAGCGCCCACGTCGCCCACGCCGCTCGCCGCGGCGCCGACTACGGAATCGGCACCGGCGAGGTGACCGTCGACATGGCAAAGGTGAAGGCGCGCAAGGACCAGATCAGCCAGGGCGACCGGCACGGCCTGGAATCCTGGCTCGAGGGCATGGACGGGTGCACCTTCATCCGCGGCCACGCCCGCTTCGAGGGGCCACACACCATCCGGGTGGACGACCAGGTGTTGGAAGCCGATCAGATCTTCCTCAACGTCGGCGGTCGCGCGACCGCGCCCCCGATCCCCGGGCTCGCCGACGTCGACTACCTGACCAACGTCGGCATCCTCGACCTGGACGTCGTGCCCGAACACCTGGTGATCATCGGCGGCAGCTACATCGGGTTGGAGTTCGCGCAGATGTACCGCCGCTTCGGCGCCCGCGTCAGCGTCGTCGAGCGCGGTCCGAGGGTGACCGCCCGCGAGGACGAAGACGTGTCCGCCGCGATTCAGGAGATCCTGGAGAGCGAGGGCGTCGACGTGCACGTCGGCGCGACCGGCATGCGAGTCGTCAAGCACGACAACGGGTCTGGCTTCGACCTCTATCCGCGCGACGGCGCCGACCCCATCTCGGGCAGCCACCTGTTGGTGGCGACCGGCCGCAGGCCCAACACCGACGACCTCGGACTCGACGTCGCCGGGATCGAGACCGACGAGCGCGGCTACGTCGTCGTCGACGACCAGTTGCGGACCTCGGTCGACGGCGTCTGGGCGATGGGGGACTGCAACGGCAAGGGCGCGTTCACCCACACCTCGTACAACGACTTCGAGATCGTGGCGGCCAATCTGCTCGACGACGACCCGCGCCGGGTCAGCGACCGCGTGCCGACCTACGCGCTGTACATCGATCCGCCGCTGGGCCGGGCCGGCATGACCGCCGACGAAGTCCGCAAGTCGGGCCGCAAGGCGCTGGTTGGCAAGCGGCCCATGACGAAGGTGGGCCGCGCCGTCGAGAAGGGCGAGACCAGGGGCTTCATGAAGGTCGTGGTCGACGCCGAAACCCACGAGATCCTCGGTGCGTCGATCCTCGGAGTCGGCGGTGACGAGGTGGTCCAGGACATCCTCGACGTGATGACCGCGAAACTGCCCTACACGGCCATCTCACGGACGATGCACATCCACCCGACGGTCAGCGAGCTGGTGCCGACGATGCTGCAGGAGCTGACCCCGCTGGATTAGCCTGCGCCACGGCTCAACTCGGCGACGTCACCGGCGCTGGATCAGGAGCGTCTGGACCGACGTGCCGACGAAGCCGCGGCGGTCGAAGATCTCTGCGGTGGTCGCGCCGATTCCGTCCGGGCCGATCGACGCCCGGGAACGCAGTGCGAAGTCCTCGCCCTCCGGCGCCCGGTGCAGGTGGACGGAGGTGTCGGTGTTCATGAACAGGAATCGGTCGGGGTCGAGTACCGCGCCGACGCCGTTGGCGGAGTCGACGACCATGGCGAGCCGCTGCACGGCGGTGGTGTCCTCGCCGGCCACCAGGGGCACCAGGGGGCTGAGCCAGCCGACCGCGGCCTCACCCGGCGCGGTGGCCTGAGTCCGCCAGCTGACCTTCTCCAGATATCCGGGCGCGCCAGCCCAGCCGTGGGCGTGCGGCACGCTCTCACCCTCGACCAGGGGTGGGTAGCGGTCGGTGGCCACGTCGGCCGTGTCGGAGGTGGCAAGCAGCCAGGCCGTCACCCGGGCAACGGGCCGGTCGAGACCCACCGGCGACATCTCGGCGCCCAGCAGCGAAATGCGGGCCCCCGGCCGCATGGTCCAGGCCCGCACTCGCACCGGGGCCACCGGAATCGCGCCGAGAATGTCGAGGGTCAGCCTGCCGATGCGCTGACCGCCGGGCGCCGCCAACTCCTCGACGGCCTTGGTCAGCAACGCCAACGGCGGTGAACCGTGCTGTATTTCGCTGCTCCAGTTGCTTGCCGTGCTCTCGGTCGAGGAGAACACCTCGACGTCGCCGTCGGAATCCAGCCGACGGTAGAAGGAGTCGGTCATGCGGCGGGTTCCACCGGCACCGGCCAGCCGGGATAGGGCGGCGGCGTGCCGCCGAACGTCGGGCAATGCTCGTGGTGGGCGCACCAGTCGCACATCCGTGACGGCTTGGGCCGGAAGTCGCCCGTCACGCCGGCCGATTGGATGGCCTGCCACATCGCCATCAGCGTCTTCTCGAAGCGCACCAGCTCGTCGAGGTCGGGGGTGTAGTCGAGCACCTGCCCGTCGGCGAGGTACAGCAGCCGAAGACGGGCGGGGAGCACTCCACGGGAACGCAGCAGCGCAACGGCGTAGAACTTCATCTGGAACAACGCCTTGGCCTCGGCGAGCTCGCGGGTGGCCGACGGCGCCTTGCCGGTCTTGTAGTCCACCACCCGCATCTCACCGGTGGGGGCGACGTCGATCCGGTCGACGAACCCTCGCAGCAGCGTGCCGTCGGAGAGCTCGACTTCCACTCGCTGCTCGCAACTCTCGGGATCGAACCGCGTCGGGTCCTCCAGTCGGTAGTACCCCGACACCAGCGCGCGGGCCTCGTCGAGCAGCTTGTCCCGAAGCGCCGGATCCACGTCGTCGGCGAGCTCGGGGCGGGAGGCTGCCATGTCCTCCCACGCCGGTTCGACCAACGTCACCGCGGTGGCGGCCACCCGGCTGGCCGCGGGCAGCGCGTAGAGCAGCTCCAGCGCCCCGTGCACGACCGTCCCGCGGACCTGGGCGGGTGAGGACGGCTCCGGCAACCTGTCGATGGCACGGAGGCGATACAGCAGCGGGCATTGCTTGAAGTCACTGGCCCGTGACGGTGACAGGGCGGGACGCCGGGTCGGCGCGCTCACGTCCTCAGTCACTGCCTCGGTCACGAAACAAGCCTATGACGCGCCTCCGACAACCCCGCGCACCGGCCGCGGCGGGTCTGCTGGCAGGCTGATCAGCTGTGAAACGCACCGGGCCGTTCGAGGTAGGCGATCGTGTCCAGCTGACCGACGCCAAGGGCAAGCACTACACCATGGTGCTGGCCGCCGGCGGCGAGTACCACACCCATCGCGGCGGCATCGCGCACGATTCGATGATCGGGCAGCCCGAGGGCAGCGTGGTCAAGTCCGCCAATGGTGATCCGTTCCTGGTGCTGCGCCCGCTGCTGATGGACTACGTGCTCTCGATGCCCCGCGGTGCGCAGGTGATCTACCCGAAGGACGCCGCGCAGATCGTGCACGAGGGGGACATCTTCCCCGGCGCGCGCGTGCTGGAAGCCGGTGCGGGATCGGGCGCGTTGACCTGCTCGCTGCTGCGTGCGGTCGGCCCAGAGGGCACCGTGGTGTCCTACGAGCTGCGCGAGGACCATGCCGTGCACGCCGAGCGCAACGTCGTGACCTTCTACGGTGAGCGCCCCGCGAACTGGGACCTCCGCATCGCCGACCTCAACACCTACGACGGACCGCAGGTCGACCGCGCGGTGCTCGACATGTTGTCGCCGTGGGAAGTCCTCGATGCAGTCGCCGGTGCGCTCGTCTCCGGTGGCGTCCTGATGGTCTACGTGGCCACGGTGACGCAGTTGTCGCGGATCGTCGAGGCGCTGCGGGAGCAGCTGTGCTGGACCGAGCCGCGGGCCTGGGAGTCGCTGCAGCGGGGCTGGGACGTCGTCGGCCTTGCCGTGCGCCCCCAGCACTCGATGCGCGGCCACACGGCATTCCTGGTCAGCGCGCGCAAGTTGGCGCCGGGAACCGTGACGCCCGCGCCGTACCGGCGAAAGCGCTTCGCCACCTAACGAGGTGGTTCGGGTCCGACGAGCGGCAGCAACTGGTCGGCGGTGCGCTTGGACAGCTGCCAGTCGTTCCGGACCGGGGCGAACTCCATTGGGAACGTGAAGGGGCGAACCTGCGGATTGGGGGAGCCGATCGTGACGGAGGCGATGACGTGCCCCGGATCGCCACCCCACCGGAGGTCGGCGGCGTCCACGGTCAGCGGGGTGAAACCACTGGCAACGAGGGCTTCGCCGAAGTTTCTCAGCGCTGGCACGTCGTCGGCCGTGGCGTACTGCACCAGGGCGACCTTCTGCTCAGCGGGAATCGAAGTGTCGGCCAGCCGGTAGAGCACGCCGGTCAACTGGTCGACCGCGGGCAGCGGGGCGACCGTGGGCATCGCGGGACGCATCGTGCCCGTCGTCGAACGAGAGCTCTGCGGTCCTGCCGCGGGTGGTTCGGGGGCGCAGCCGCCAAGCCAGAGCGCCGCCACCAGGGTGACGGCGCTCAGGGTCAAGCCTTGGGTGCGGTGCACTCAGCCGTTCGACGACAGCAATCCGAGGGCGGACTGCTTGGAGATCTGCCAGCCGGTCGGGCTGGGGCCGGCGACGAAGGTCACCGGCTCGGTCTTGGTCCCCCCGGTGTTCGCGGTGGCCGTGACGTTCGCTGTGGCGATCGTGCCGTCGGAGTCAACGTCGGCGACGACGAAGCTCAGCGGGAAGTACCCCTTGGCCGCGGCCTTGCTGTATTCGCGGTCGGCGGCGATGCCCTCGATGCGGCCGAGGCCGCCTTCGATGTAGGTGCCCTTGGCGCCGGAGAACGACCCGCCGCCTGCGAGGCCGTTGAGCGTCTGGAGCAGGGGCGCCTGGAGATCCGGAGCCGGTGCCTGCGGGAGTGGAATGCCGATGACTACCGGCTGGATGGCCGCCGTGGACGATGACGCGCCCGAGCCGAGGCTCGATGCAACGGACGTCACACCACCCGCTGCTGCGGCTACGACGGCAACTGCTGCCACGCCGGTAACGAGGGTTTTCAGGATCACGGCTGTCCTTTCAATCGGTCAAACTCTTCAAGGAGGCTAACAGTGTTGCTGGTGTGTCGAATTCCTAGAGCACACACAAAGACTGAATCGCCGGTAGCGTTGAAGTCGTTACTGCACCAACTTTCGGTGCGGGGAGGGGCGCAACATGAGTGAGTCACAGCCCATGTCCAGTGGCGAAGCTGCCGAATTGGAAGAACTGCGCCGCGAAGCCGCCGCGCTTCGCGAGCAGCTCGAGCAGTCGGTGGGGCCCGACAGCGGCCTCCGAAGTGCTCGGGACGTTCACCAACTCGAGGCGCGCATCGACTCGTTGGCGGCGCGCAACGCCAAGCTGATGGACACCCTCAAGGAGGCCCGTCAGCAGTTGCTGGCGCTGCGCGAGGAGGTCGACCGCCTTGGTCAGCCACCCAGCGGCTACGGCGTTCTGCTCGGCAGCCACGAGGACGACACCGTCGACGTGTTCACCTCCGGTCGCAAGATGCGGCTGACGTGCTCGCCGAACATCGAGGTGAAGGATCTCAAGCAGGGCCAGACCGTCCGGCTCAACGAGGCACTGACCGTCGTCGAGGCCGGCACGTTCGAGTCCGTCGGCGAGATCAGCACGCTGCGCGAGATCCTCGGTGACGGCCATCGGGCGCTCGTCGTGGGGCATGCCGACGAGGAACGCATCGTCTGGCTCGCCGAGCCACTGGTCGCAGCGGAGTTCTTGGTCGAGGATCCCGACGCCGAGGACTCCGACGACGACCGTCGGCCCAGGAAGCTGCGTCCCGGTGACTCACTGCTGGTCGACACGAAGGCCGGCTATGCCTTCGAGCGCATTCCCAAGGCCGAGGTCGAGGATCTGGTGCTCGAAGAGGTGCCGGACGTCAGCTACGAGGACATCGGTGGCCTGACTCGGCAGATCGAGCAGATCCGCGACGCCGTCGAGCTGCCGTTCCTGCACAAGGACCTCTACCGCGAGTACTCGCTGCGGCCGCCGAAGGGCGTGCTGCTCTACGGACCTCCCGGGTGCGGCAAGACGCTCATCGCCAAGGCCGTTGCCAACTCGCTGGCCAAGAAGATGGCCGAGGTTCGTGGCGAGGACGCCCGTGAGGCGAAGTCCTACTTCCTCAACATCAAGGGTCCGGAACTGCTGAACAAGTTCGTCGGCGAGACCGAGCGGCATATCCGCTTGATCTTCCAGCGGGCCCGCGAGAAGGCGTCCGAAGGCACCCCGGTGATCGTGTTCTTCGACGAGATGGACTCGATCTTCCGCACCCGCGGCACCGGCGTCAGCTCCGACGTCGAGACCACCGTCGTCCCTCAGCTCCTCAGCGAGATCGACGGCGTCGAGGGCCTGGAGAACGTCATCGTCATCGGCGCCTCCAACCGCGAGGACATGATCGATCCGGCGATCCTGCGGCCCGGCCGCCTGGACGTCAAGATCAAGATCGAACGCCCGGATGCCGAAGCGGCGCAGGACATCTTCTCCAAGTACCTGACGGAGAACCTGCCCGTGCACGCCGACGATCTCGCCGAGTTCGGCGGCGATCGCGCGCTGACCATCAAGACGATGATCGAGAAGGTCGTCGACCGGATGTACGCCGAGGTCGACGAGAACCGGTTCCTGGAGGTCACCTACGCCAACGGTGACAAGGAAGTCATGTACTTCAAGGACTTCAACTCCGGGGCGATGATTCAGAACGTCGTCGACAAGGCCAAGAAGTTCGCGATCAAGTCGGTCCTGGAAAGCGGTCAGCACGGTCTGCGGATCCAGCATCTGCTGGACTCGATCGTCGACGAGTTCGCCGAGAACGAGGACCTGCCCAACACGACGAATCCCGACGACTGGGCCCGCATCTCGGGCAAGAAGGGCGAGCGGATCGTCTACATCCGCACGCTCGTCACCGGCAAGAGTTCGTCGGCCAGCCGCGCCATCGACACCGAGTCGAACCTGGGTCAGTACCTGTAGCGCTCACCGCCCAAAACGAATCAGGCCAACAGCGAATAGCTGTTGGCCTGATCGTCTTGTAGGACATGCGCGGCGGTGGTCGAGGTGTCGACGCGCAGCTCCGCGTCGAGGGTGCGGGTCTGGTAGCGCCAGCCCTCGGGGAGATTCAGGCGAGCGGCCAGGCCCGGCAGATCGGCGAGGTCGAGCGTCGGGTCGACGGTCTGACTGTAGGTCTGCATCAGCCAAACCCGACCCTGCGGGTCGACGAGCTCGTACACCGGTTGCCCCGCGTCGTAGACGAAGACGGCCTTGCGGTCGACTTCGTTGACGCTGTACGGCGCCGGGTTCATCGACGACAGCACCACCGTGGCTTGGCGGAGCATCTCGATGCCGCCGAAGGTCCGTCGCTCCTGATCGGTGCCGCCGCGCTTCTCGATGTGGCTCATCAGCCAATAGCGGGGCCCGTTGAGCAGCGCGCCGACGGCGTCGTTCTCCGCCGCGATGGCCGCCGCGTCGAGACGCTCCCACTGATCGGCCGGGCAGTCGTTGAGCGGGAAGGTGTTGTAGACCGTCGCCGTGGGTCCGTCCGCGCCGACGCGGATCAGCAGCACCTCGCCGTAGCGCTTGCCAAACAGTGATTCCGACGTCATCAGGAGCCTGATCGTACGCGCGAGTCGAATTCCAGGTAGGCGTCACGGCCCGCCAGACTGACGGCGACGTCGGCGATCAGCGGGTCGAAGAACCTCTGCCGATACAGCGGGTCGACGCTGGTGCTGACCGTGAAGTACAGCCCGGAGAGCACCGCGACGAACAACGACATGTGCACGACCGTCTGTGGAATCGGAATGTGGACACCGAACCACGTTCCGGCGCACGGTGGTTGGCCGACAGCGCAGGTCTGCTCGCCCGACCACAGGACGGCGACGTCGTACGGGACCGCGACGATGCCGAGGGCGAGGAAGAAGGCGAACAGGCCCGCGGTGAAGAAGACCACCTGAATCGCCTGGGACACCACCATCACGGCGACGACGTTGATCTGTTCGGCGCGCGACAGCGGTGTGCGGGGGATCTGTTCACCCGGTGCCACGGCCAGTGGCGTTCCGGTCAGCAGGCTGGCCTGGTCGGTCTGCTCGGCGCGGTCGTCGCGCAGCGCCCGGACCTCGTCGCGAATCGTCGTCACCATGAAGGCCAGCGCGACGAGGGCGAGAAATCCGATGACCTGCCACAGCCGTTGGCGCGTCATGCGGGCGGCGAGCTGCCAGAGCTCGCCGGTGAAGTAGACCACCACGGTCAGCATCAGCAGGGGAAGCGCGCGGCTCATCAGCGTGCCGAGCGCGCCCAACTGCACCCAGGCGAACCGGAACGCCCAACCGGCGATCGAGCCGAACCCGATGTAGGTGAGCCAGATCGCCAGCAGGGTGATGGCAACGAACGCGGGCGCCTCCGCCGCCGCCGCGGCCGACCACCCGCTGACGGTCACCGGCATCACGACCACGAAGATCGCCATGACCAGCAGCGCCGCCGTGCGGCGGCCCGCCTCGCCGCGGGTGGTGTCGAGGCGGTGCAACACGTACAGCGCGAAGGGCGCGGCGACCAGGACGACGGCGATGACGCCAAGGCGCAGGGTGTAACCGTAGTCGGGGGAGTCGCCGGTAACCTCGGCCAGCAGCATGGTCACGGCGGTGAGCGCACCGACGCCGCTTACCATCGGTGCCGAGCGCTCGATCAGATTGCGTGAGCGCACCCGCCTGGTGAGCACCAGCGGCAGTCCGCGATGCAGAAACCACTCGTGGACCTGCTGCATGTCGGGCACGGCAAACATTGTGATGGACTGGTGACCGCTATGGCGAGACGACGCACTGCGAATTGGGGCATATCGGCGCGCTCGGCGTTCGTCGCCGCGACGGTGGTCTTCGTCGCACTGGGGATCGCGGGAGCCGGACTCGCCGCGATCCTGTACCGAACCATGTTGTCGGGCATCGACTCCGCCGCGGCAACCAGGGTCAGCGAGATCTCCGCCGAGGTCGTCGAGCGCGGCGCGGTGGGACTGGACCCGGCGCTGCTGGCCACCGATCAGCGGATCGTGGCGGTTCAGGTGATCGCCAGGGACGGCACGGTGGTGCGACGGTCGCAGTCGGCCCCCGACACGCCGCTGGTCGCGATGAACGACGTTGGCGACGGGATCCGCATCGGGATGCCCGAGCAGTCCTCGCCGTTCGGCCGGATTCGCTTCAGCGCCCAGACCGTGGCGGGTCCGGATGACCGGTACACGATCCTGGTCGGGGAGGGCAGCGCGACGATCGCGTCGACGGTGTGGGCGGTCATCGTCGCGCTTGCCGTCGCCGCACCGGTGGTAGTCCTGGTGTCAGGGGTGGCCACCTACGTCCTCGTGCATCGATCCATGAGGTCGGTCGACGACATCCGCTCCAGGGTCGCCGACATCACCACCTCCGATCTCACCGAGCGCGTTCCGGTGCCGGACAGTCGCGACGAAATCGCGGCGCTCGCGGTCACGATGAACGAGATGCTGGCCCGCATCCAGGCGGGGCACGACGCCCAGAAGCGGTTCGTCGGCGACGCGTCGCACGAGCTGAGAAGCCCGCTGACGACCATCATCTCGGCCCTCGAGGTGGCGGCGGCCCACCCGGAAGTGCTCAGTGCCGATCTCGCCACCACGACGTTGATGCCCGAGGCGCTGCGCATGAAGGTCCTCATCGACGATCTGCTGTTGTTGGCGCGGGCCGACGAACGTGGCCTCGAGATCGGCCGCGAAGACGTCGACCTCGACGATCTCGCGGCAGGGGAAGTCGAACGGCTGCGACGCGACAGTGCCCTTGAGGTGCGGGCCGACCTGGAGCCGGCCCGGCTGACCGGTGACCCCGTCGCGCTGTCGAGGGTCCTACGAAATTTGCTCAACAACGCTGCGCGCCATGCGGTTTCGCAGGTGGCGGTCACCGTTCGGCAGGGCTCGGGAGTCGTCCTACTCGAGGTCGCCGACGACGGTCCTGGCATCTCGCCCGCGGATCGGGATCGGGTCTTCGACCGCTTCGTCCGGCTGGACTCCGACCGGTCGAGAAGCGCAGGCGGCACGGGCCTCGGCCTGGCGATCGTCCGCGAGATCGTGCTGGCCCACGGCGGGCAGGTGAGCATCGGTGGCCCCGGGACGACGGTGACGGTTCAGCTGAGATCCTCGGACGCCAGCCGGTAACCGACGCCGCGGACGGTCTCGATCGTCCTGGTACCGAAGGGGATGTCGATCTTGCGCCGCACGTAGCCGACGTACACCTCGACGACGTTGTCGGCGCCTTCGTAGTTGGCGTCCCACACGTTCTGCAGGATCTGGGCCTTGGTGACGACCGAATCCTTGTTGCGCATCAAGTATTCGAGCAGCCCGTACTCGCGGGGAGTCAGCGGGATCGCCACGTCGTCGCGGTGCACCTCCCGCCGGGACGGGTCGAGCGACAGGGTTCCTGCCTCGAGGATGGCGGGACGCTGCGGTGTGGCTCGTCGCACCAGGGCCTTGAGTCGGGCGACCAGAACGATGAACGAGAACGGTTTTGTCAGGTAGTCGTCGGCGCCGAGGTCGAAGGCGTCGGTCTGGTCGTATTCGCCGTCCTTGGCGGTCAGCATCATCACCGGTGTCCAGATTCCGCGGGAACGCATGTGCCGCAACACTTCGTAACCGTTCAGCCCCGGCAGCATGATGTCGAGGACGACGACGTCGAAGTCCTCCTCGGTGGCCCGCGCCAACCCGTCGACCCCGGTGGCCACGGCCACCACCGTGAACCCCTCGGCGCGCAACCCGATCAACAGGGTCGAGGCCAGCAGCTGCTCGTCTTCGACGACAAGGACTCTCATCTGTCGTTCATCGTCCTTCCTGCACGTAGGCCCGGTAGCGGTTGCGCGCCACCAGATTCAGTCGCAGGTCGTCGACCAGGGGGTCGAGGAACTGCTTGCGGTATTCGCCGTCGCCGACCGACCGTGCGCTGACGTACATGAACGTGAGCGCGCCGAGGAACATCGTGACGTGGATCAGTGGTTGTGGCACCGGCAGTGTCATGCCGAACCAAGTGCCCTGGTCGGACCCGTTGGTGGTCCAGGCCGCCAGCACGGCGGGGCTAAGCACCAGGAGACCCATGACGAAGAAGATGGCCGCGGTGACGATGGCGACCATGGCGATCTGCGTGACTTGCGAGGCAATCACGACGAAGACCACGTTGGCCCGTTCCGTGGGCCGGAGCCGATCGCCCCGAACCGGGTCGGGCATCGAGGCGAACGGGGTCTCGGCCAGTCGAAGGGTGTCGGAGTCGCGGGTGCTCCCGTCCCCGAGCACCGGTCGTGTTCTCTCCGCGATGCCGGTGCACAGGAACGCGATGGCGATGACGACCATGAATCCGACGACCAACCACATGCGGTCGCGGCTGATCTTGGTGGCCATCGACCAGACGAATCCGTTGAAGAAGACGAGCACGGTCAGCAGGACGACGGGCAGCGCCCTGGTGACGAGCGCGCCCGCGCTGGCCAGGTGGGACACCGTGAGCCGGACGGCCCAACCGAGCACCGATCCCACGCCGAGGCCGTTCAGCACCAGGATCAGCGCCGTGATCTGGGCGGTCGTGACGACGTCGTCGATCCGATCGGCCCACGAGGGGTTCACCAGCGCGCATCCGACCGCCACGACGACCGATGCAGTCGCCGCGGTGTGACGCCCTCGCGCGCCGTGAATCCGGGACACCAGCCAGCCCACCAGCACGGCGAGTGGCAGCATCGCCGCCAGCACCACGAGGATCAGCACTTCGGTGGGAGTTGGGTTCTCGTCGACGTCGACGGCCTGGCCGCCGTCGGTGACGTCGACGACCGTGAGGCACACGAGCACCACGGCGTACGCCGCAAGCGCGGGAGCCGACCGTGGCCACAATCGGCGCCACCGGGCCCGTCGGGTCAGGACGGACGGCAGACCGCGCTGCAGGAACCACGATTCGGCCGCGACGCGGTCGGCGACCTCACCCACGGCGAGCCCGCCAGACCAGCAGTCCACTCTGAACGCCGAGGGCGATCGAGATCATCGAGATCAACGTCCCCGTGAACACCGTCGTGCTGTCGGTGCCCAGTACTTCGGTCACCCCCATCAATCCCAGCGAGCCCGGCACCAGGAGCCAGAAGCCCGGCAGGATCAACGAGATCGCGGCGGGCGACCCGGGTCGGCGCGCCACGGCGAGCGCACACACGGTGAGGGTGAACCCGCCACCGAAACCCGCGGCGTACGTGCCCAGTACGGCGTTGCCTGCGAGCTGGCCGAGGTAGGCGATCGTCAGCATGGCCAGCATCCAGGGCAGGAACCGCGTCGGTGAACCGAACGACAGCATGGCGCCCACCCCGTACAACGCGATGCCGAGCCACGGTGCCCACGGGCCGAGTCGGTCGACGTGCGCCACGCTCAGGTGCGAATCGGAGATGCCCGCGACCTGGGCGGCGACCAGAATCCCGAATGCCAACTGCGCCATCCGCATCAACCCGCTCACCAGCCGGCTGGCGCCGGAAACCAGTTGCCGCGAGGACAATTCGGCGACGGCGAGGGTGATCGCCGCGCCGGGAAGGAAGGTCGCCAACGGCGGCGCCAGCGCCCGCAGGCTGGCGTCGGCGATGTGCAGCCAGTCGGCGGCGGTGAAGGCCACCAGCGACACGGTGAACGCGCACAGGGTCGGAAGCAGCTGCTGCACCGCGTCGTTGCGGCGGGCCAGCTCGCACATCACCCCGACCATGGCGCCAAGCACCACCGCCATCAGAAGCGTCAGCGGGGCGGGCTGCAGGATCAGGGACAACCCTGCGCTCTGCACCGTGTAACCGATGACGCCGACCCACGCCGGAAATCGGTTGGGCATCTGCCAGATTCGCGTCAGCTCGGCCTGGCCCTCGGCTGGGGTGACCGCTCCCGACTGCGCCAGGGAGACGAGCGTGGCCAGTGGGAAGGTCTGGTCGAACCGCAAGTCCTCGTCCGGGTGAGCGATGTAGAGCCGGCCACCGCCGCTGGACGTGCCGACCTGAACGTAGTTGGGCAGCGCCAGGTACTGGGTCTCCAGGCCGTACGCCCGTGACGTCGCAACCATGGTGTTGCGCACCATCGTCACCGGATAGTTCGCCGCCGCCATGGCGGCGCCCAGCGCGGCGACGAACTGCATCGCTGCGGCGTCGTGGGGCTCGGGGGGCACGGGTTAGTTGACCAACTCGGGTGCCCGGCTCGCAACCAGGGGCCTTCCCCTACGCTGAGTGCATGCAACGGATCATCGGTACCGAGGTCGAATACGGCATCTCATCGCCGTCCGATCCGACCGCCAATCCGATTCTGACGTCGACGCAGGCGGTGCTCGCCTATGCGGCAGCCGCAGGCATCCAGCGGGCGAAGCGGACGCGGTGGGACTACGAAGTCGAATCACCGCTGCGTGACGCGCGTGGCTTCGACTTGAGCCGGGCGAGCGGGCCGCCCCCGATCGTGGACGCCGACGAGGTCGGCGCCGCCAACATGATCTTGACCAACGGGGCCCGCCTCTACGTCGACCACGCCCACCCCGAGTACTCCGCCCCCGAGGTGACCGATCCATTGGACGCGGTCATCTGGGACAAGGCGGGGGAGCGGGTGATGGAGGCGGCCGCGCGGCACGTCGCCAGCGTGCCTGGCGCAGCCAAGCTGCAGCTCTACAAGAACAACGTGGACGGCAAGGGCGCGTCCTACGGCACCCACGAGAACTATCTGATGAGTCGTCAGACGCCGTTCTCCGCGGTGATCGCCGGACTGACGCCGTTCCTGGTGTCGCGTCAGGTCGTCACCGGCTCCGGCCGCGTCGGCATCGGCCCCGCCGGTGACGAACCCGGCTTCCAGCTGACGCAGCGCGCCGACTACATCGAGGTGGAGGTCGGCCTCGAGACGACGCTCAAGCGCGGCATCATCAACACCCGCGACGAGCCGCACGCCGACGCCGACAAGTACCGCCGCCTGCACGTCATCATCGGTGACGCCAACCTGGCGGAGACGTCGACCTATCTGAAGGTGGGCACCACCTCGCTGGTGCTCGACCTCATCGAGGAGGGCCCGGCGCACGGGCTCGACCTCTCCGATCTCGCCCTGGCGCGACCCGTGCACGCCGTGCACGTCGTCAGCCGGGATCCGTCGCTTCGGGCCACCATCGCCCTTTCCGATGGTCGTGAGTTGACTGCCCTTGCGCTGCAACGCATCTACCTCGACCGGGTGGCCAAGTTGGTCGACGCCCGCGATCCCGATCCGTCCGCCACGAAGGTGCTCGAAACCTGGGCGACGGTGTTGGACCTGCTGGAGCGCGATCCGATGGAGTGCGCGGAGATTCTCGACTGGCCGGCCAAACTGCGGCTCCTCGAAGGCTTCCGGCAGCGCGAGAACCTCGGGTGGTCCGCGCCGCGGCTGCACCTGGTTGACCTTCAGTACTCCGACGTCCGGCTCGACAAGGGTCTCTACAACCGGCTGGTGGCCCGCGGGTCGATGAAGCGTCTCGTCACCGAGCAACAGGTCCTCGACGCGGTGCACAATCCGCCGACCGACACGCGCGCCTACTTCCGCGGTGAATGCCTGCGTCGATTCGGCGCTGACATCGCCGCGGCGAGCTGGGATTCGGTGATCTTCGACCTCGGCGGTGACTCGCTGGTGCGAATTCCCACGCTAGAGCCGTTGCGCGGAAGCAAAGCCCACGTCGGAGCGTTGCTCGACTCGGTGGACAGTGCAGCGGAACTCGTCGCGCAGCTGACCACCTGACGACCGGCATTCTGGGAGTCGACCGGTAGGGTGAAGTAACTAGCAGGGCTTAAGACGAGCAGGAGGCAGCGATGGCTCAGGAGCAGACCAAGCGTGGTGGTGGCGGCGACGATGGCGACGACCCCACCGGCAGCACTGCGGCCGGCCAGGAGCGTCGCGAGAAGCTCACCGACGAGACCGACGATCTGCTCGACGAGATCGACGACGTGCTCGAGGAGAACGCGGAGGACTTCGTGCGGGCGTATGTCCAAAAGGGCGGACAGTGACCTGGCCGCATAACGATCGGCCGTCTTCCTTCCAACACAGTCTCGGAGCGCCTTCGCTGCCCTCGATGGACACGTCGTCGTTCTACGAATTGCTGCGTCGGAACTCGCCGCATCTGCTGCCCGCGAGTCGACCTGGTGACCTGACGGTGAGTGACGCGCTTCCGCACGGCACCACCATCGTGGCGATCAAGTTCCCCGGTGGCGTCCTGATCGCCGGTGACCGCCGCTCGACGCAGGGCAACATCATCGCCGGGCGCGACGTCCAGAAGATTCACGTCACCGACGACTACACCGCGACCGGCATCGCAGGCACTGCGGCCATCGCCGTCGAGTTCGCCCGGCTCTACGCCGTCGAGCTCGAGCACTACGAAAAGGTCGAGGGCGTCGCACTCACCTTCGCTGGCAAGGTGAACCGACTGTCGATCATGGTCCGCGGCAATCTCGGCGCCGCCCTGCAGGGATTCGTGGCGCTGCCTCTCTTGGTGGGTTACGACCTCGACGATCCCAACCCCGATGGCGCCGGACGCATCGTGTCGTTCGACGCTGCCGGCGGCTGGAACGTCGAACTCGAGGGCTACCAGTCGGTGGGCTCGGGCTCGATCTTCGCGAAGTCGTCGATCAAGAAGTTGTACTCGCGGGTGACCGACGCCGAGTCCGCGTTGTCGGCTGCCGTCGAGGCGCTCTACGACGCAGCCGACGACGACTCCGCGACCGGCGGTCCGGACCTGGCGCGCGGCATCTATCCGACGGCAGTGGTCATCGACGCCGGCGGCGCGGTGGAGGTCACCAAGGACCGGATTGCCGCCCTCGCCCGTGAAGTCATCGAAAGGCGTTCCCGTGACGAGTCTTTCGGCATCGATGAGGGGACGGTAGAGCTGTGAGCTTTCCCTACTTCATCTCGCCAGAGCAGGCGATGCGTGAGCGCTCCGAGCTCGCGCGCAAGGGCATCTCCCGCGGCCGCAGTGTCATCGTCCTCGCCTACTCGGGCGGGGTGCTGTTCGTCGCGGAGAACCCGTCGCGCTCGTTGCAGAAGGTCTCCGAGCTGTACGACCGGGTCGGCTTCGCCGCGGTCGGCCGGTTCAACGAGTTCGACAAGCTGCGGGTCGCGGGCATCCAGTTCGCCGACACCCGCGGCTACGCCTACGACCGGCGCGACGTCACGGGCCGTCAGCTCGCGAACGTGTACGCCCAGGCGCTTGGCACGATCTTCACCGAGCAGGCCAAGCCATTCGAGGTCGAGCTGTGCGTGGCCGAGGTCGCGCACTACGGCGAGACGAAATCGCCTGAGCTGTACCGCATCACCTACGACGGATCCATCGCCGACGAGCCGCACTTCGTCGTGATGGGCGGCACCACCGAGCCGATCATCACGGCGCTCAACGAGTCGTTCACCGAGAACGCCAGCTTGAGCGAGGCGGTGAAGATCGCGGTCGACGCGCTGAAGTCGGGTATCGCGGCGGCCACCGGCAACGGCGCCGAGCCCCGCACGCTGGGCCCGGCGACGCTGGAGATCGCGGTCTTGGACGTGAACCGCCCGCGACGCGCGTTCCGCCGCATCACGGGGTCGGCGCTCGAGGCGCTGCTCCCGGAGGAGCAGTCCGAAGGGGACTCCTAGACGATCTCGTCGAGATCGTCACCCCGGCCGGTGGCTATCTCCTTGATCTTGTAGACCGAGTGGGTGGCGATGTCCATCGAGCTGGAGACGATGCCCTCGACTCCGCCGGAGACGTCACCCTTGAGGATGTGTCCCGCGCTGTCGACGATGTCCGCGGACCGCTCGACGGCGTTGGTCGCGATGTCCTTGACCGACTCGATCGCGTCCCTGGGGTTGAAGCCCATCAGTTTCTCCTCTTCACGACGACATTCGACGACATTTCGCCCCACCGTAGCGGTCAGCCGGCCAACACGATGTGCGGGCGGTCCCCGGTGATGACCGCCAGCACGTTGCGCCACGCGTCGGAACCCATGGCGGCCAGCACGTCGGTATGGGCGCTGGGGCCTGCCATCAGTCGCCCGTCGTCGTAACGACCGGTGGCCAAGTGGATTACGCCGGGCATCTCGTCGGGATCGGCGCCGTGGGATCCGCCGACGATCCCTTGGACGAGCTGAATGGGATCTCCAGGCGCCGTCATCGAGAACCGCAGAACGTGGGGATTGCGGTTGTGCCAATCGCCGGGATCGTCGACGCCGAACCCCGCACCCGCCGCCGCGGCGTACAGCGTGCGATCGGCGGTCAGCCCCAATGCCTCTGCCGTCCCGAGTATCGCGCCGCCGTATGAGTGCCCGACGTAGGTCACCGGAATGCTGCGTCCCCTTCCTGCCGCGGCGGAGTCCACGGCGGCGTCGACGGCGCGGCTGAACGAGGCCAACCGCGGGGCCATGTCCATCGCAAAACGCGGGCTCGCCGCCTCGACGAGTGCGCCGACCGCGGTGTCGTCCGCCGGGAAGGGCCCGCCGAGATAGGTGATCGCGGCGACCTCACCCCGCGTCGCCGACACGAACTGGCGCGCGGATCTGGTGACGCCTGCCGAGCCGGCGACGGTGGTGTTCATGCCGGGCACCAACACCGCGACGCTGGTCGCGCGGGTCAGGTCGCCGTTGAGTTCGACCAGTGTGTCGCGGGTGGGGTCGAACGCCAGGATCTTGCGGTCGACGCGGTCCGCACCGCCTGTGGGATCGGCGATCTCGCCGAGTAGACCCCGGTAGAAGGTGCCGCGATCGTCGGCGGACCGGTCGCCGAGTCCCTCGACCACCGCCTGTGCGACGGCGGTGCGATTGGCGGCGATCCGCACGTCCCATGCCGCCGCGTCGGAGTTGCCCACTTCGGCGTCAACCGGGTGGTCCATCGCATTCAGGGCGTCGCGCACGTCGCGGGCGGCGTCGTCGTCGGCGGCCCCGAGCGCGTCCAACGCCTCGGCGATCCGCTGCGACAGTTCGGCGCCACGGTCGGCGAGTACCTGGGCGAGCACGGCCGCGTCGCCGCCGCACAGGAGCACGAGCAGCGCCGGCGGTTCCGTCGCCGCGACCACCGACCCGTCGTCCCTGACCAGAAACCCCTCGTCGTGGGCCGCGCCGACCCGCGCCGTGACCTCGGCCTGCGCGGCGGCGATCTGGTCGGCACCGTCCCTGGCGGCGACGGCCGCGAGGACCAGCGCGCGTGCCACCGCGTCGCCGTCGGCGGCGAGGGCGGTGGCGTGCCGCTGGGCTGCGTCACCGCTGGCCCCGGCCCACGGCACCGACGACCGGGCCGCGATCGAGGCACCGAGGTGGACGACGCGGGCGGCCTCGTCCCACGCGTCGGCCAGTCGGCGCAGCGCATCGGGCCGCCAGGCCGCGGCCTGGTCGAGCGTCGGCTTGGTCACCGCGGTGCCTCCAGTCGCCCGGCATGGCGCTCGTCGGCGTGCTTCAGACTTGCCGTCGCCGACGAGGTGGCCGCGGCCCAGGCGCGCATGGCCGCGGCCACGTCCGCGACCCGGTCCTCGAGACCGATGGTCCACACGGTGGCCGCAATCGCCGAACCGGCCAGGTCCTCCCCGGTGTCGACGGGCCACCCGACGTCGTCGAGCGCATCGGCTCCGTCCAGCACCCGCTGCGCCAGCGCGCGCACCTCCGCCGCGTTCAATCCGACTTCGCCCATGCCCGACGATGGCAGGTCTTGGCGGGACTTCGCTCAATTCATCCACAGGCCCGACGAGTGGCGGTCACCACACCGCGCACCGGCAACCCGTAAGCTCGACTACGTGCAGCGGCGAATCATGGGCATTGAGACCGAATTCGGTGTGACGTGCACTTTTCACGGTCACCGAAGGCTGTCTCCCGACGAAGTTGCGCGGTATCTCTTCCGGCGCGTGGTCTCGTGGGGGCGCAGCTCCAACGTGTTCCTCCGCAACGGCGCGCGTCTCTACCTCGACGTGGGGTCACACCCCGAATACGCGACGGCGGAATGTGACAGCCTCATTCAGCTCGTCACCCACGACCGCGCGGGCGAGCGCGTCTTGGAGGACCTTCTGGTCGACGCCGAACAGCGCCTCGCCGACGAGGGCATCGGTGGCGACATCTACCTGTTCAAGAACAACACCGACTCGGCGGGCAACTCCTACGGCTGCCACGAGAACTACCTCATCGTCCGAGCGGGGGAGTTCTCCAGGATCTCCGACGTCCTGCTGCCGTTCCTCGTCACGCGCCAATTGATATGCGGCGCGGGCAAAGTGCTGCAGACGCCGAAGGCCGCGGCGTTCTGCCTGAGCCAGCGGGCCGAGCACATCTGGGAGGGCGTCTCGAGCGCGACCACCCGCAGCAGGCCCATCATCAACACCCGCGACGAGCCCCATGCCGACGCCGAGAAGTACCGCCGGCTGCACGTCATCGTCGGGGACTCCAACATGTGCGAGGCCAGCACGATGCTCAAGGTGGGCACCGCCGCGCTGGTCCTCGAGATGATCGAGGCGGGTGTCCCGTTCCGGGACTTCTCGCTCGACAATCCGATTCGCGCGATCCGCGAGGTCAGTCATGACCTGACCGGACGCCGCCCCGTGCGGCTGGCAGGCGGCAGGCAGGCCAGCGCGCTCGACATCCAGCGTGAGTACTACAGCCGCGCGGTCGAACACCTCCAGACCCGTGAGCCCAATGCCCAGATCGAGCAGGTCGTCGACCTGTGGGGGCGCCAACTCGACGCCGTCGAGAGCCAGGACTTCGCCAAGGTCGACACCGAGATCGACTGGGTGATCAAGAAGAAGCTGTTCGAGCGCTACCAGGATCGCTACGACATGGAGCTGTCCGATCCCAAGATCGCGCAGCTCGACTTGGCCTACCACGACATCAAGCGCGGTCGCGGCGTGTTCGACCTGCTGCAGCGCAAGGGGCTGGCCGCCCGCATCACCACCGACGAGGACATCGACGCGGCGGTCAACGAACCGCCGCAGACCACCCGGGCCAAGCTCCGCGGTGAGTTCATCACCGCCGCACAGGCCGCGGGTCGGGACTTCACCGTCGACTGGGTGCACCTCAAGCTCAACGACCAGGCTCAGCGCACGGTGCTGTGCAAGGACCCGTTCCGCTCGGTCGACGAACGTGTGAAGCGCCTCATCGCGTCGATGTAACTGGCGTCTCCCGGCACGCCTTAAGCTCGCTGGGTGGGGATCTCCAAAGTCGAGCGCTTGATGAACCTCGTCATCGCGTTGCTGTCGACCCGCTCGTTCATCACGGCCGAGCGCATTCGAGAGACCGTGTCCGGCTACGCGGACAGCCCCAGCGACGAGGCTTTCTCGCGAATGTTCGAGCGGGACAAGAACGAATTGCGCGACCTCGGCATCCCCTTGGAGACGGGACGGGTGTCGTCACTCGACCCGACGGAGGGCTACCGGATCAACCGGGAGGCCTACGCGCTGGCTCCCGTCGAGCTGACCCCGGACGAAGCCGCAGCTGTCGCCATGGCCACCCAGTTGTGGGAATCGCCGGAGATGGTGACGGCGACCCAGGGCGCGCTGCTGAAGTTGCGCGCGGCCGGTGTGGACGTCGACGCGCCGGAGTCGGCGGTCGCCATCACCACCACCGCCGCACTGCCCGGCCTGCGTGGGTCGGAGGACGTGCTGGGAATCCTGTTGGCGGCGATCGACTCTGGGCAGGCGGTCCAGTTCAAGCACCGGTCGTCGCGCAGCGAGCCGTATACCGAACGCACCGTCGAGCCGTGGGGTGTCGTCACCTATCGCGGACGCTGGTACCTGGTGGGCCACGACCGCACCCGCCAAGCCACCCGCACGTTCCGGTTGTCGCGCATCGACTCCGACGTGACGGCGATCGGACCGCGCAATGCGGTGCACCGCCCGGACGGCGTCGACCTGCGCCACATCGTGCACCTCGCGGTGGCCGACGCGCCGCCGAGTGCGCAGGCCCGGGTGTGGGTGGCCGAGGGCCGCGGCACGGCGTTGCGCCGCCAGGCGGTCACCACGACGCCGCGGGCGTTGGCCGGGCGCGCCGGTGACGAGATCGCACTCGACGTCGGCCGCGAGGATCAACTGGCGCGCGACGTCGCCAGCTGCGGTGCGGACGCCGTCGTCCTGGATCCTGCGTCGCTGCGGGAGAACGTCGTCGAGCGGCTCCGCGCGAGCGCGGGAGTAGGGGCATGAGTAGCGTCTCGACGCGGCTGGTTCGGCTGCTGAACATGGTCCCGTACTTCCAGGCCAACCCGAGGATCACCCGGGCCGAGGCCGCCGCGGAACTCGGGGTGACCGAATCGCAGCTCACCCAGGACCTCGATCAGCTGTGGATGTGTGGCCTCCCCGGTTACGGCCCCGGCGATCTCATCGACTTCGAGTTCTCCGGTGACACGATCGACGTCACGTTCTCGGCGGGGATGGATCACCCGCTGCGGCTGACCTCTCCCGAGGCGACCGGCATCCTGGTGGCGCTGCGCGCCCTCCTCGAGGTCCCCGGCATCGTCGACCCGGAAGCCGCCCGCAGCGCGATCGCGAAGATCGAGTCCGCGGCCGGGACAGCCACCGGAGCACGTGAGGGCGCCGACGCCGCGGTCGACGAGCCCGCCCCCATCGAGAGTGGGACCGCCGCCGCGGTGCGCGGCGCGGTGCGGGACGGCCGCGCGCTGTCGATCGACTACTACTCGGCGAGCCACGACACGCTGTCGAGCCGTGTCGTCGACCCGATCCGCGTGGTGCTGGTCGCCGACCACACCTACCTCGAGGCGTGGTGCCGCACCGCCGAAGGCGTCCGGCTCTTCCGCTTCGATCGCATCGTCGACGCGCGGGTTCTCGACGAGCGGTCGGCACCGCCGGAGCCCGCCGTGGCCGCCCGCCCCGACACGTCGCTCTTCGACGCGGACCCGTCGCTGCCTGCGGCAACGCTGCTGATCGACCGGTCGGCGGCCTGGATGTTCGACTATTACCCGCTGCGGGTGGTGCGCGAGCATGCCGACGGAGCGGCGGAAGCGGCGATGACGTACGCCTCCGAGGGATGGATGGTGCGCTTCGTCCTCGGCTTCGGCTCGGCGGTGCGCATACTGGAACCGCAGGCGTTGGCCGACCGGGTTCGCGAAGCCGCCGTCGCCGCGCTCGAGGCCTACGGATCCGTGGGCGTCGACGAGGACGGGTAGACTCGTCCACAACACTTGGAGGTGTCCAAATTGGGTGGTCTACAGCCGTGGCACTGGTTGATCGTCATCGCGGTGTTCGTCTTGCTGTTCGGAGCCAAGAAGCTTCCCGACGCTGCTCGTTCGCTGGGCAAGTCGATGCGAATCTTCAAGTCCGAGATCAAGGAAATGCAGTCCGACGGGAAGGACGACACGCCGAATCCGGCGCCGTCGCCCATCACCTCGGAGCGGGTCCAGCCGGAGCAGGCGCCCGTGCAGTCTCCCGAGCAACGACCGGCCTGATCTCACCCTTCCCACCAGCGCGCCGTGAGGCTGCGCGGCTGATTGGCGTCTAGACAACCCGTGCGCATCCCTGGAATCTTCAAGCGGCTCGATCCGCGACGTCGGCGATCGCAGGCCAATCCCGACGGCACCATGTCGCTGGTCGACCATCTGCACGAGCTTCGCAACCGCGTCCTCATCGCGGTGGCGGCGATTCTGTTGACGACGATCTTCGGCTTCGTTTGGTACAGCCACGGTTTCTTTGGGTTGCCGAGTCTCGGTGACTGGCTCCGCGCGCCCTACTGCTCACTGCCGGCGTCGTCGCGGGCCGACATTGCCCCCGACGGGGAGTGCCGGTTGCTCGCCACCGCGCCCTTCGACCAGTTCATGCTGCGCTTCAAGGTCGCGCTGACCGCGGGCGTCGTCTTGGCGTGTCCGGTGTGGCTCCAGCAGTTGTGGGCCTTCATCACCCCGGGGCTGTACCAAAAGGAACGCCGGTTCGCGTCGGTGTTCGTCGGGTTTGGGGCGCTGCTGTTCATCGGCGGCACGGTGCTCGCCTACGTGGTCCTGTCCCAGGCGTTGAGCTTCCTGTTGACCGTCGGCAGTGACGTGCAGATCACCGCCCTCTCCGGTGACCAATACTTCAGTTTCCTGATCAACCTGCTGCTGGTGTTCGGCATCAGCTTCGAATTCCCCTTGCTGATCATCATGCTGAACCTGGTCGGGATGCTGCCCTACGACCGGCTGAAGGCCTGGCGACGAGGGCTGATATTCGGCATGTTCGTCTTCGCCGCGTTCGCGACACCGGGCTCGGACCCGTTCTCGATGCTGGCCCTGGCCTGCGCGCTGTCGCTGCTGCTCGAACTGGCCATCCAGGTGGCCCGCTTCAACGACAGCCGCAAGGCCCGCCGGGCGGCGCTCGAGGACGTCCCCGACGACCAGGCGGCTCCCATCGGCAGCGTCGAACCCGTCGAGGTCCCCAGCGCCGTGCCGACCCCGTCCCGGCTGGGCATCGATGACCAAGCCACCTGAGAAGACCCAGCTCGAAGACTTCACCGCGGGGCTGCCGTTCACCCTCGACGACTTCCAGATCCGCGCCTGCAAGGCCCTTGAGAACGGCCACGGCGTCTTGGTGTGCGCACCGACCGGCGCCGGTAAGACCGTCGTCGGGGAGTTCGCGGTGCACCTCGCGCTCGCCGCGGGCCGAAAGTGCTTCTACACCACCCCGATCAAGGCGCTGAGCAACCAGAAGCACAACGATCTGGTGCAGCGTTACGGTGCCGAGCGCATTGGGCTGCTGACCGGTGACCAGAACCTCAACGGTGACGCCCCGATCGTCGTCATGACCACCGAAGTCCTTCGCAACATGCTGTATGCGAACTCCGATGCGCTGCACGGTCTTTCCCACGTCGTCATGGACGAGGTGCACTTTCTGGCCGATCGGATGCGCGGCGCCGTCTGGGAGGAGGTCATCCTGCACCTCTCCGAGGACGTGCGGCTGGTCAGCCTGTCGGCGACGGTGAGCAACGCCGAGGAGTTCGGCGGCTGGATCCAGACCGTCCGCGGCGACACCACCGTCGTCGTCGACGAGCACCGCCCCGTCCCGCTGTGGCAGCACATGATGGTCGGCAAGCGCGTGTTCGACCTGTTCGAGGGCTCCGAGCCGAACGCCAAACAGGCCCTCGTCGACCGGGAGTTGATCCGCCACATCTCGCACCGGCGCGAAGCCGACCGGTTGTCGGATTGGCAGCCTCGGGGGCGACCGGGCAACCGTGGGCGGGAGGGCAACCGTCACGGTGGCGGCCGCCCCACCATCTACCGGCCGCCGTCACGACCCGACGTCATCGGCGTCCTCGACCAAGAGGGCTTGCTGCCCGCCATCACGTTCGTGTTCTCCCGGGCCGGCTGCGACGCCGCGGTGAAGCAGTGTCTGCGCTCGTCGTTGCGGCTGACCGACGAGAAGGAACGGGCGCGCATCGCCGAGGTGATCGACCGACGATGCGCCGATCTCGACGACGCCGACCTGGTGGTGCTCGGTTACTACGAATGGCGCGAGGGGCTGCTGCGCGGCATCGCCGCCCACCACGCCGGGCTGCTGCCGGTCTTCCGCCATACGGTCGAGGAGCTGTTCACCGCCGGGCTGGTGAAGGCCGTGTTCGCCACCGAGACATTGGCTTTGGGAATCAACATGCCCGCGCGGACCGTCGTGCTCGAGCGGCTGGTCAAGTTCAACGGCGAGCAGCACGCTCCGCTGACACCGGGGGAGTACACCCAACTGACGGGGCGCGCCGGGCGCCGCGGAATCGACGTCGAGGGTCATGCAGTGGTGCTGTGGCATCCCGACGTCGAACCCGCCGACGTCGCGGGGCTGGCGTCGACTCGTACGTTCCCCCTTCGCAGTTCGTTCGCGCCGTCGTACAACATGACGATCAACCTGACCAACCAGATGGGGCCGGAACAGGCGCATCAACTTCTGGAGCGGTCGTTCGCGCAGTTCCAGGCCGACCGCTCCGTCGTCGGCCTTGTCCGCGGCGTGTCTCGCGGCGAGAAGATGATGGACGAGATCGCGGCGGAGTTCGGCGGTCGGGACGCACCGATTCTCGAGTACGCGCGGTTGCGCGCGACGATCGCCGAACGTGAACGCGCACAGTCCCGGGCGTCCCGGCTGCAGCGCAGGCAGGCAGCCAACGACGCCCTGGTCGCGCTGCGCCGCGGCGACATCATCACCATCGGGCAGGGGCGGCGTGGCGGGCTCGCGGTGGTACTCGAGCCGGCGGGGGACAGTGACGATCCCAGGCCGTTGGTACTCACCGAAGACCGTTGGGCAGGCCGGATTTCGTCGACGGACTTCTCCGGCTCGTCGCTGCGGGTGGGGTCGATGACCCTGCCAAAACGGGTGGAACACCGACAACCGCGGGTCCGTCGTGACGTCGCGTCGGCGTTGCGATCGGCAGCCGCCGGTCTGAAGATGCCTGCCGGGCGGCCCAAACGTGGTCAGCCTGGCCAGGATCGGGAGCACGACGTGGATCCCGAGCTCGCCGGTCTGCGCGATCAGATGCGAGCCCATCCCGCGCACCACCTCGCCGACCGCGACGAACGCGTCAGGCAGGCCGAGCGCTTCCTGCGCATCGAGAGGGACAACGCCGACATCCAGAAGAAGGTCAACGCCGCGACCAACTCGTTGGCCCGCACCTTCGACCGAATCGTGTTGTTGCTCACCGGCCGTGGCTTCGTCGAGAAGACGGCGGACGGCGATCTGGTGGTGACCGACGACGGCCGCCTGTTGGCGCGCATCTACAGCGAGAGCGATCTGCTGGTCGCCGAGTGTCTGCGCAGCGGCACCTGGAACGGTCTCGACGCCGCCGAGTTGGCCGGGGTGGTGTCGGCGGTGTTGTTCGAGTCGAGGGGCGACACACCTGGTTCGTCGGTCGTCGAGGACGCGACGCCCGGTATGCGACGGGCACTGTCACAGACCCGGCGGTCGTGGGCGGAGATTCGCGCCGAGGAGCAGCAGCACCGGCTCCCGGCGAGTCGCGAGCCGGACGTCGGTTTCGTGGCCGCGATCTACCGCTGGGCGACCACGGGCGACCTGTCGGCGTCCCTGGCGGCATCCGATGCCTCGGGCAACGGATCTCCTTTGTCGGCAGGCGATTTCGTGCGATGGTGTCGGCAAGTCCTCGATCTGCTCGACCAGGTGCGCAATGCCGCCCCCACGCCGGCGTTGCGGACGTCTGCGAAACGCGCAATCGACGCGATTCGGCGCGGCGTCGTGGCTGTTGATGCGGGGTAGTGTGTGGCCAACGTTTCGATTTTGACGTCAGATGGAACCAAGGAGAGACGATGAGCGGACCGCAGGGATCCGATCCCACCCAGCCGTGGGCGGGTCAGCAGCCGGCCGATCCCGCGTGGCAGCCTCAGGCTCCAGAACAGTCGCAGCCGGAGCAATCGCCTTGGGGGCAGCAACCTCCCGCCTACGGCCTGCAGCCGCCGGCGTACGGCGGGCAGCCGCAGTACCAGCAGCCCACCTACGGTCAGCCGCAGTACCAGCAGCCCGACCAGTACGGCCAGCAGCCCACCGCGTATGGCCCGTCGTCCTACCCGCAGCAGCCGCCATACGGTCAGCCGCCGCAGTACGGCCAGCCGCAGCAGCCCCAGTACGGGCAGCCGCCGCAGTACGGACAGTACGACCCCAGCCAGCAGCAGTACGGCCAGCAGCCGGGACAGTTCGATCCCAATCAGCAGTTCTCGCCGTATTCGTCGACCGACGGGGGCTCCAAGAAGTCGCGGGGCCTGATCCTCGGTGTGGTCGGCGCCCTGGTGGCCGTGGTCGTCGTCGTTGTCGGCATCCTCGGCTTCTGGAAGCCGGGCTTCTTCATGACGACCAACCTCGACGTCAAGGCCGCCCAGTCGGGCGTGCAGCAGATCCTCAGCGACCAGACCAACGGCTACGGCGCCAAGAACGTCCAGGACGTCACGTGCAACGACGGGGCCAACCCGAAGGTCGTCAAGGGTGGAACCTTCGACTGTGAGGTCAGCATCGACGGCACCAAGCGCCAGGTGACCGTGACGTTCCAAGACAACAGCGGAACCTACGAAGTCGGCAGGCCCCGCTAACTAGCTGGAGGGAAGTCCGTCGAGCGCCTTCTGCAGGCGTCCGACGGACGAGGTGACGCCGAATTCGCCGGCAAGTTCGGCCACCCGGCGCGGGTCGCGGGCGGTCAGGGGCAACAGGTCCGATTCCGTCGAGAGGCTGACTGCGGCGTCGGTCGCGACGCGGACCACCTTCTCCGCCGCAGGCACGTAGTCAACCGCCGCGGACAGCTTCTTGCGTTGTGCGACAGGCATTTTCGACGACGGATCGCCGGCGGCTGCCATGATCCGCTCCAGCGAGCCGTACTGAGCGAGCAGGGTGGACGCCGTCTTGTCGCCGATGCCCGCGACGCCGGGCAGGCCGTCGGACGGGTCGCCGCGCAGCATTGCCAACTCCGCGTAGGCGGTGCCCGCGCGTTCCAGCGGCACCCCGTACTGCTCGGCGACCTCACTGGGACCGAAGAGCGTCGCCTTGGCCAAACCGCGGCCGATGTAGAGGACCCTGACCTGAACGGGGTCGTCGGCGACGAGTTGAAGCAGATCCCGGTCACCGCTGACCACCACGACGGGGTCGACGCGCTCTCGGGCCGCCAGCGTGCCGAGCACGTCGTCGGCTTCGAAACCCGGTGCGCCCGCGGTGGCGATGCCGAACGCGTCGAGCATCGCCATGATCATGTCGACCTGTGGCGTGAGGTCGTCGGGCACCTGCTCGACGTCGGGCTCACCCGGCGCCCGTTCCTCTTCGACCCGATGCGCCTTGTACGACGGGATCAGGTCGACCCGCCACTGCGGTCGCCAGTCGAGGTCCAGGCACACCGCCAACCGCGACGGCTGGTGGTTGGCGACGAGGGTCGCGACGGCGTCGAGGAAGCCGCGGAGCGCGTTCACCGGGCGGCCGTCGGGCGCGGTGATGGACGACGGGATCCCGAAGAACGAGCGGAACCACATGCTGGCGCCGTCGAGGAGCAGGACGGGTGCGGTCATCGACTGACAGTAGCGTGCGGTATTGATGGAGCCATGGGCTTGTCCGTGGACCGCATCGATCACGTCGTCGTCAACACATTCGACGTCGACCGCACCGTCGACTGGTACGTCCGGGTGCTTGGGATGACCCGCGAAGTCTTCGGCGACGGCCGGATCGCGCTGCGGTTCGGCGACCATAAGCTCAACGTCCGACCCACCGGGGCGCCGAACTGGGTCACCGCGGCCGTCGACGCTCCCGGCACCTTGGACCTCTGCTTCGTCGTCGACGCGGAGGCCGACGCCGTCGGGGAGCATCTGCGCTCGTGTGACGTGGAGATCACCGACGGGCCGGTCGCCAAGACGGGTGCGCTCGGTCCGATGACGTCGCACTACTGCCGCGACCCCGACGGCAACCTGATCGAGGTCGCCACCTATCGGCGCGCCGATTAACCTCGACGGCATGGACAGCGGCAGATTCGGCACGGACGTATACGCGGGACGCTTGCGGGCGGCGAGGGCTGCGGCCGCCGAGGCCGGCTTGGCCGGTCTGGTCATCACGCCCGGGTATGACCTGCGCTACCTCGTCGGATCGCGCGCCCAGACCTTCGAGCGGCTTACGGCGTTGGTGCTGCCCTCCGACGGTGAGCCGACCGTGGTGGTTCCGCGGATGGAGTTGGCGGCGCTGAAGGACTCTGCGGTGGTGGAACTGGGCCTGCGCGTGCGGGATTGGGTTGACGGTGACGATCCGTATGCTTTGGTCGCCGACGTGTTCGGAGGTGGCCCGGTCGCCACCGCGGTCACCGACGCGATGCCTGCGCTGCACCTGCTTCCGCTGGCCAAGGTGCTCGGGACCGTGCCGGTGCTGGCCACCGACGTGCTGCGCCGGCTGCGGATGATCAAGGACGACGCGGAAGTCGACGCGCTCCGCAAGGCGGGGGCCGCGATCGACCGGGTGCACGCGCGCGTTCCCGAGTTCCTGGTGCCCGGGCGCACGGAGGCCGACGTGGCCGCCGACATCGCGAAAGCGATTGTCGCCGAGGGCCATTCGGAGGTGGCGTTCATCATCGTCGGGTCGGGGCCCAACGGTGCCGACCCCCATCACGAGTGCTCCGACCGCGTGCTGGAGGAGGGCGACGTGGTGGTCGTCGACATCGGCGGGCCGTACGAGCCCGGGTACAACTCGGATTCGACGCGGACCTACAGCATCGGGCAGCCTGCCGACGACGTGGCGGCGCGGTACGCGGTCCTTCAACGGGCGCAGGAGGCGGCCGTGGCGGCGGTTCGACCCGGCGTCACCGCCGAGCAGATCGACGCCGCCGCGCGCGACGTGCTGGCCGCGGAGGGCTTGGCGGAGGCGTTCGTGCACCGCACCGGACATGGGATAGGCCTGTCCGTGCACGAGGAGCCCTACATCGTCGCGGGCAACGATCTGCCGCTCGAGGAGGGCATGGCCTTCAGCGTCGAACCGGGCATCTACTTCCCCGGCTCGTGGGGTGCGCGCATCGAGGACATCGTGATCGTCACCAGCGACGGCGCCCAGTCTGTCAACGATCAGCCTCGCGACCTCGTGGTGGTCCCCGTCTAGCCGTTGAGTTCGCGTTCGCGTTGGATGCGGCTGGCGCGGTCTTGGGCGCGGGTGGTCTTGCGGCGGGGCATGGTCAGTCCGCCGGTGTGGCCCGCCGAAACACCCCTTGCCTCAACGGTTGCGGTGGGCTCGGACAGTTCGGGGAACAGTAGGCGGCTGCCCGGTGTGGTGATGTATTGCCGCCCGTCGGGTGCGGTCCAGATGACGGTGCCATCGTCGAGTTGCTCATCGCGCCAACCACTTTGGCCACCCCAGAACGTTTTCAGCAGGTGATGTCTTCGGCACAGACATTTCAGGTTGGACGCCGCGGTCGGACCACACGGCCACGGAATCGTATGATCCACATCGCAATTCGTGGCGGGCGCCTTGCAGCCGGGGAAACGGCACGTCATGTCGCGGCAGCGGACGAAGTCCGCCAGCTTCTTCGAGGGCCGGTAGCGGGGTTCGGGTGGGGCT
>VIFX01000051.1:0-46899 GCA_006864685.1 Mycolicibacterium hodleri
CTTCTGCGCGAGCAGTCGCAAAGGGCCCTGAATCCATTGGATTCAGGGCCCTTTGCGACTGCTCGCGCAGAAGGAGTTAGTCGGCCTTGGCCAGCCGGGTCTTCAGCGCGTCGAACTCGTCCTTGATGCCGGTCGGCAGCTTCTCGCCGACGAAGGAGAACCACTCTTCGATCAGCGGAAGTTCCTTGCGCCATTCGTCGGGGTTGACGGCCAGGGCCTCGTCGACGTCGGCCGCGTCGACGTCAAGACCGTCCAGATCGAGGTCGGCGGCGGTCGGGACGATGCCGATCGGGGTGCTCTTGCCGTCGGCTTGGTGCTCGATGCGCTCGATCGCCCACTTCAGCACGCGGCTGTTCTCACCGAATCCGGGCCACAGGAACCGGCCGTCGTCGCCGCGGCGGAACCAGTTGACGAAGAAGACCGCGGGCATCTTGGACTCGTCGGCGTTCTTGCCGAGGTCGATCCAGTGCTGGAAGTAGTCGCCGACGTTGTAACCGAGGAACGGCAGCATGGCCATCGGGTCGCGGCGGACGGTGCCGACCTTGCCCTCGGCTGCCGCGGTGGTCTCGGAGCCCAGCGTGGCGCCGATGAACACGCCGTGCTGCCAGTCACGGGCCTGGGTAATCAGCGGAACCGTGGTCTTGCGACGCCCGCCGAACAGGATCGCCGAGATCGGCACGCCCTGGGGGTCGTCCCACTCCGGCGCCAGCGTCGGGCACTGCGAGATCGGGGTGCAGTACCGCGAATTGGGGTGCGCCGCCTTGCTTTCCGTCTCCCGCAGATTCCAGTCGTTACCCTTCCAGTCGATCAGGTGATCGGGCTCGCCCTCCAAGCCCTCCCACCACACGTCGCCGTCGTCGGTCTTGGCGACGTTGGTGAAGACGGTGTTGCCCGCGGCGATGGTCTTCATCGCGTTGGGGTTGCTGCTCCAGTTGGTGCCTGGCGCGACGCCGAAGAAGCCGAACTCGGGGTTGACGGCGTAGAGCCGGCCGTCCTTGCCGAACCGCATCCACGCGATGTCGTCGCCGACGGTCTCGGCGCGCCACCCGGGGATGGTCGGCTGCAGCATCGCGAGGTTGGTCTTGCCACATGCCGACGGGAACGCCGCGGCGATGAAGTAGGCCTTGTTCTCGGGGCTGATCAGCTTGAGGATCAGCATGTGCTCGGCGAGCCAGCCCTCGTCGTGGGCCATCGCCGACGCGATGCGCAGCGAGTAGCACTTCTTGCCGAGCAGCGCGTTGCCGCCGTAACCCGAGCCGTAGCTCCAGATCTCGCGGGTCTCGGGGAAGTGGGTGATGTACTTGGTGTCGTTGCACGGCCACGGCACGTCCGCCTGGCCCTGCTCCAGCGGCGCCCCGATCGAGTGCAGCGCCTTGACGAAGAAGCCGTCGTCACCCATCTTGTCGAGCGCTTCCTTGCCCATCCGGGTCATGGTGCGCATCGAGACGACGACGTACTCCGAGTCGGTGATCTCGACGCCGAGCTTGGGATCCTCGGCACCAAGCGGGCCCATGCAGAACGGGACGACCCACAGGGTGCGGCCGCGCATCGAGCCGCGGTACAGGCCGGTCATCAGCTCCCGCATCTCGGCGGGGTCCATCCAGTTGTTGGTCGGGCCCGCGTCGATCTCGCGCTCCGAACAGATGTAGGTCCGCGATTCGACGCGCGCCACGTCGGACGGGTCGGACAGGGCGAGGAACGAGTTCGGTTGCTTCTTGTCGTCGAGCTTCTGGAAGGTGCCCACCTCGACGAGGTGTGAGGTCAGACGTTCGTACTCTTCGTCGGAGCCGTCGGCGAACATGACGCGATCGGGCTCGGTGAGCTCGGCAACCTCGCGAACCCAGGCCAGCAGCCCCTCGTGTTTCGTCGGTGCGCTGTCCAGACCGGGAATGGTCGCTGAGGTCATCTAAAATCTCCTGCTCGGCGGTCTCGGTGAATGCCTGGGATCGAGGTTAACGCGGGTGACATACCCGCGGTTAATCGGTGGTATGTCCGTTGTCTCACAGGAACGATTCAGATGAGCGTTTCCGGCGAAATTGGTCTCGAAATCCTCGATTCACCACCATTCATACTGGTCAGTAACAACATCGCGCGTCAACGGCCGGCTCTCCAACCCCGGTTTCGGCGGGGATACTCCCGCTCCCGCCGCCCATCGCGACTCGGCGATCAGCAACCGCTCGGCGACCATCGCCTCCCCGTGCCACCGGAGCGTGGCGGCGACCTCCACTACCCACCTGTCGAGGAGCGCGCGATCGTGCAGCAACCCCCGCGCGCGCACCACCCACACCACCAGTGCCAGCCCGGCCGCGGTGCCGGCCGCCCATCCGAGCGCCGAGGACCCCGGCACCAGCCCCGCCAGCAGCCGACTACATGCCAGCGCGATGCCCGCCCCGAACCCCACGCCGAGCACGGCCACCAGCCGGCTCTCCAGGCGCCTGGAGGACGTCGTCGTCCTGCTGACGTCGGGCGGATCGGGCGGCGGTGGGGTCGTCGTCGCGGTCAACCCGAGCCCGGCGGCGGCGGCGTCGACCACGCGGTCGACCTCCTCGGCCAGCCGCACGTGAAACCTCAGCGCCTCCGCCGTCACCAGCGCCTCGAAGCCCGCCGATCCGCCGACGCCCACCTCGGCGGCCGCGTCCCGCAGTTCGGTGCGAACCGCCGCGCTCTCGTCCCTGACGACGCGGAGCAGCCGTAGCCGAGCCCCCGCAAGGATGCGCCTCAGCTCGGCCGGGTCCGGTCCCGGCCGAGCCCGCACAGCGCGAGACACCCTGATAGGCAACGGACTTCGCTCCAGCTCAGTGCGCAGCAGGTCCACCAGCTCGTCCACTCGGGCTTCGCCGAGACCCGGTGCGGCGGCAACCCCCAGCCACGGCGTCGAACCGTACCGCCCGTCAAACCCTGCGACGCGAGCCCGATCGGCACCCATGACGTCACGCCATTCGCGGTGCGCGTCGATCTTCGACACCACCCCGATCAACAGACCGGTGTGCGCGAACTGCTCGACCGACGCCCAGTCCGACCTGTTCAACGGCGCCGCAGCCGAGAAGACGGCAAGCACGGCGTCGGGTGCGCGCCCCGCCAAACCGCCGGCTTCGACGACGTCCACCTCGGGAAGGCGGGATCGAAGGGCGGCCACGACCCCACCCACCCCGGCCAGCGGCGGCCCGACCACCAGGACGACGCGGCCCGTCGCCGTCACGTCCGCTGCTTCCGCGCACCGTCCAGCAGACGCAGCGAGCCCCTGACGATGTCGGCGCTGCACTGCCGATGCAGCGCGTTGACGGGCCCGCGGCCATAGCTTCGCCACGCCAGCGCCCGGCCGAGGTGAGCGGCAGCGGTGTCACCGCAGTCGACCGACAGCCCGGCCGCGGTGACCACGTCGACGGCGGCGCTCATCGTGGCCATCGCGGTGACGTCGGAGACCAGCAGTTCCGAGAGGGCATCGTCGTCGAATTCGGCGGCAAGACAATGCAATTCGAGGATCGCTCCACGCAGCCGGCGGTACCTGACCGGCGCGGCCACCGCGTCGAGGGCGGACATCACCTCGTCGACGTTGCCGACGCCTGCCAGATGCGTCGACAGCCGGTCGGGGTCGCACCCGTCGGCCAGCGCGAGGACGGCATGGGCGATGCCGAACCGGTCCAGCCGTGCCAGCAGCCGGACCCGCACGTCCCGCTCGACGGGATGGGGGTCGTCGACGAAGGCGTCGACGCTGGTGAGATTCGGCGGTTCGGTGACGAAGTGACGCAGTGCCGCGACGAGGGCGTCGTCGAGGTCGGCCGACTCCAGCGCGGCCAGAAGCCCGACCGTCGGGACGGCGGGGACGCCGACCTGCCGGTCGACGTCGACTGCGCGCCTGCGGGCCACCGCCATCGGTCCCCCTGCCCCGGACCCGGCCAGATCCGCCTTGGTGAGCACGGCCAACACCGGACGACGGGAGGACCGAACCATCTCGAGGTCTTCGTCCTTGACCGCCTCCGCGACGACCAGCACGCACACGTCACCGTCATGGGAAGCGGAGACGGCGACCCCACGGCGGTGCAGTGCGGTCGCCACGTGGCCGCGGCCGACGCCCTCTCGGCCCAAGACGGCGACACGCACCGGCCGGCCGATGCGGTCGGCGATCCGCCTCACGCGCGGGTCGTCCGCCGCTTTCTGCAGCTCTCCGACGAACGCCTGCGTCACTACTTACTCCCCGATTACTCTCCGGCCCTCCCCCGGGTTCAATCGTGACACCGCCGCGCACCCCCGCCGAGCGGCAAAATCCCGCCGCCGCCCGCTAGCGGGTCAAGGCAACTGTTGGGTATCAAATTGCACCACGATGAGGGCACACCGGCCCCGATGAGCGACCATGGACGGATGCACGCGCAGCGCGAGGGGTCCGATCAGTCGGTCTCCGATGAAGACTCCGTCGGCGCGCACACCCCTCGTCGCGTCAGCAGCTTCCGTTCCCGCCGGTCGGCGTTGTCGGGATTGCAGCGCGAAACGTGGGATCGCCGCTGGCCAGAGCTCGGAATGCTGGTCCGGGACTCCGACGGTGACCTCGCAGGCCCGCTCGACGCGGAGGGCTGGTTCGGGCGGTCCGCGCCGCTCGTCCTGGAGATCGGGTGCGGAACCGGCGTCTCGACCCTGGCGATGGCGGCGACCGAACCGGACCTGGACGTGATCGCCGTCGAGGTCTACAAGCGCGGCCTCGCGCAGCTGCTCAACGGCGTCGACCGCGAGGGCCTCGAGAACGTGCGTCTGATCCGCGGTGACGGAGTCGACGTGCTCGAACACCTCCTGACCTCGGGATCGCTGACCGGCGTCCGGGTGTTCTTCCCGGACCCGTGGCCGAAGGCCCGCCACCACAAGCGCCGACTGCTGCAGCCGGAGACCGTGGCCATGATCGCCGACCGGCTGCGCCCCGGCGGGATCCTGCACGCCGCGACCGACCATGCGGGTTACGCCGAGCAGATCGGCGAGGTCGGCGACGCCGAACCCACGCTGCACAGGCTGAGCGACTCGGTGATCGACGACCCCGGTGCCAACCTGCCGATCTCGGTCCGGCGACCTGTCACCAAGTACGAGGACAAGGCGCAACGCGCGGGCAGCGCCGTCGCCGAGTTCATCTGGGAGAAGCTGTAATGAGCCTCACGGAGGACTTCGGCATGATCGGAGAGGACGTCGGCGAGATTGCCGACGAACTCCCGAGCGAGGTCGACGACACCGTCGACCTGCAGCCCCAGGCCCCGCAACGCGTGCTCCTGGTCTGGGACGCGCCCAACTTGGACATGGGCCTGGGGTCGATCCTCGGTGGTCGCCCGACGGCGGCGCACCGGCCGCGGTTCGACGCCCTCGGTCGCTGGCTGCTGGCCCGCACCGCGGACCTGTCCCGCGAACGTGCCTCCGAAGAGCCGCAGGTCACGTTCGAGCCCGAGGCCACGGTCTTCACCAACATCGCGCCTGGCAGCTCCGACGTCGTCCGACCGTGGGTGGAGGCGCTGCGCAACGTCGGTTTCGCGGTGTTCGCCAAGCCGAAGGTCGACGACGACAGCGACGTCGACGCCGACATGCTCGAGCACATCGCGCTACGCCGCCGCGAAGGTCTGGCCAGCGTGTTCGTCGCATCCGCCGACGGTCAGGCGTTCCGTCTGCCGCTCGAGGACATCGCGCGGGACGGCATCCCCGTCAGCGTTCTCGGATTTCGCGAACATGCGAGTTGGGCGCTAGCGTCGGATACCTTGGAGTTCGTCGACCTCGAGGACATCTCTGGTGTCTTCCGGGAGCCGTTACCGCGAATCAGCCTTGATTCGCTGCCCCAGCAGGGGGCGTGGTTGCAGCCGTTCCGGCCGCTGTCCTCGTTGCTTACCTCACGCTCGTGAACGATTGAGATCGAAGCAGCGGAGGTAGAGAGAACTTGAAGAAGATCAGTTAGGAGCTCACGTGTTCGCCTGGTGGGGTCGGATGGTGTACCGATTCCGATACATAGTGATCGGAGTCATGGTCGCGCTGTGCGTGGGCGGCGGCATCTACGGCGCAAGCCTGGGTCAGCACGTCACTCAGAGCGGCTTCTACGACGAGACCAGTCAGTCGGTCGCCGCGTCGGAGTTGGCCGACGAGGTCTACGGACGTGACCGGCTCAGCCACATCGTGGCCGTTCTCGACGCGCCGGATGGCAAGAAGGCCGACGACCCGCAGTGGTCGAAGGAAGTCAAGGCCGAGCTCGACAAGGTCGTCAAGGACCACCCCGACCAGATTCTGTCGTGGCAGGGCTACCTGACCAATCCGTCGGGCGACCCGACCACCAACAAGGCCCTCGCCAACGACGGCACGCGCACGTTCGTCGTCATGCCTCTCAAGGGCGACGACGACGACACCATCCTCAAGAACTACAAGATCATCCAGCCGGATCTGCAAACGGTCGACGACGGCAAGATTCAACTCGCCGGCCTGCAGCCCATCGCCAGCGAGCTCACCGGCACCATCGGCGAGGACCAGAAGCGCGCCGAGGTCGCGGCCATCCCGCTTGTCGCGGTGGTGCTGTTCTTCGTCTTCGGCACCGTCATCGCGGCCAGCCTGCCCGCCATCATCGGCGGCCTGACCATCATGGGTGCCCTCGGCATCATGCGGGTGGCCGCCGACTTCACCCCGGTGCACTTCTTCGCCCAACCAGTCGTGACCC
Organism: Mycolicibacterium hodleri; assembly: GCA_006864685.1. Taxonomy (GTDB): domain Bacteria; phylum Actinomycetota; class Actinomycetes; order Mycobacteriales; family Mycobacteriaceae; genus Mycobacterium; species Mycobacterium hodleri_B. Next base: position 6,665 of record VIFX01000051.1, read on the forward strand.
TGATCGGTCTCGGCATCGCGATCGACTACGGCCTCTTCATCGTGAGCCGGTTCCGAGAAGAGCTGGCCGAGGGGTATGACACCGAGGCCGCGGTAAGACGCACGATGATGACCTCCGGTCGTACCGTCATGTTCTCGGCAGTGATCATCGTGGCGTCGTCGGTGCCGCTGCTGCTGTTCCCGCAGGGGTTCCTCAAGTCCATCACCTACGCGATCATCGCGTCGGTCATGCTCGCGGCGATCATGTCGAACACGGTGCTCATCGCCGCGTTGGCCGTCCTCGGACACCGCGTCGACTCGCTCGGCGTGAACTCGCTGACCAAGTTCGCGTTGCCGAACACCATCCACTCGGACCCCTCGAACCCGAAGAAGAACACCTTCGCTCTCGCGGCGATCCCGACGGGCATCCTGCTTCCCCCGGTGGGCATCGCGGTCGGGCACATCGCCCGCACCCAGATCAAGAAGACCGGTGAGCAGGGCGCAGGCCTGGCCTACATCGGCCTGGTGTTCGCCTACCTCGGTCTGTACGGCGGGCTCGCCTACGGCTGCTATGCGCTCCGCGACGCGGGGATCGTCGACGGGTCTCTGTTCTGGATCCTGCTCGGCATCGTGATCTTCTGCGCCAGCGTCACCGCGATCCTGGCGGTGGCCCGGTTCGTGCCGTTCGTCCGCCGGATCACCGTCTGGTGGCTGAACTTCCTCACCGAGAAGACCCAGAAGACGAAGACCCGCGAAGAGGTCGAGAAGGGCTTCTGGGGCACCCTCGTCAACAAGGTCATGAAGCGGCCGGGCCTGTTCGCCCTGCCCATCGTGATCGTCATGACCCTGCTCGTCATCCCGCTCGGTCAGCTCGCCCTCGGCGGCATCAGCGAGAAGTACCTCCCCCCGGACAACGCGGTCCGTCAGGCGCAGAACGCCTTCGACTCCAGCTTCCCCGGCTATCGCACCGAGAAGTTGACCCTGGTCGTCCAGGGCGCGACGCCCGAACAGCTCGCCCAGGTGAAGAACGAGGCGTCGCAGATCACCGGTTTCACCGGCACGTGGGACGAACGCCCGGTGGCGCCGGAGGTCAAGGACCCGAAGATCCCGATCGGCGCGGACGGGCAACCGCACCCGTGTCTGTCGAAGGATCTGCCCTGCGTCCTGCAGAACGGCCTCGAAGTACGCAACGACGCCTCCAAGAAGATCGACGAACTCCGCGAGATGTCCGCCCCGAAGGGTGTGACGATCTGGGTCGGCGGCACCCCGGCGCTGGAGCAGGACAGCATCCACAGCCTCTTCGCGAAGCTGCCGGTGATGGTCGTCGTGCTGATCCTCACCACCACGGTGCTGATGTTCCTGGCGTTCGGCTCGCTGGTGCTGCCCATCAAGGCGGCGCTGATGAGCGCGCTGACGCTCGGCTCGACGATGGGCATCCTGACCTGGATGTTCGTCGACGGGCATGGGTCCGGACTGATGAACTACACACCGCAACCACTGATGGCCCCGATGATCGGTTTGATCATCGCCGTCATCTGGGGTTTGTCGACGGACTACGAGGTGTTCCTGGTCTCCCGCATGGTGGAGGCCAGGGCCCGTGGACTGTCGACTGCCGAGGCGATCCGCGTCGGCACGGCCACCACCGGTCGACTCATCACCGGAGCCGCGCTGATCCTTGCGGTCGTGGCAGGCGCGTTCGTGTTCTCCGATCTGGTGATGATGAAGTACCTGGCCTTCGGCCTGCTGTTGGCGCTGCTCCTCGACGCCACGGTCATCCGGATGTTCCTGGTGCCGGCGATCATGAAGATGCTCGGCGACGACTGCTGGTGGGCGCCGCAGTGGATGAAGCGCATCCAGGAGCGGCTGGGCCTCGGCGAGGTCGAGCTGCCCGACGAGCGCAAGCGGCCGACTGCCCGCGAGGCCGAGGTCGACGCAGAGGCACTCGTCGGCGCCGGAGCACCCATGCGGGCGCTCCCGCCGCACGACCCCACGCATCCGCAGCCGGGGCCGCGCTCGGTCACCACCGGCAAGGTCGCGCCGCAGCGGGTCAGCCCGCCGTCGGCAGCGGGCACCACCCGCTTGCCAACGGCACCGCCTCCGCCAGCGGCCGAGCCGCCGACGACGCGGATGCCCGCCGCTGCACCCGTCGACCAGACGACTCGCATGCCGGCTCAGACCGAGCCGCCCACCACGCGCACCCCTCGGGTCGACCCGGGCCGCCCGGCCACCCCGCCGCGGACCCCGACCCCGGCCAAGGCGTCCAGCCCCCGCGGCTCGGACGACGCCGCTGGTCGGGAGATCGAGTCCTGGCTGGGTGACCTGCGCGGCGGTGCCGCACAGGGTGAGGCAAAGCGTCCGCCGACCGCAGGCCGACGCCAGCCACCGCCGCCTGCGACCGAACCGCCGACCACGGCGATTCCCGTTTCTCGGCCGTCGGACTCCGATCAGACCGAGAAGATCGACACCCGTGAGGTGTCGGACGAGAATCCGAAGCGTCGGGGCGGCGGCATGAGCGCCGCGGACCTGCTGCGTCGGGAAGGTCGGCTCTAGTCCTTCGGGGACAGTTCGTCGCTCTCGCCTTCGATGGGCGGACCGACGTCTGCCGCGAGAGCGGCTTCCTCGGCGGCGGGGTCGTCGGCGAGCAGGACGCGCATCGCGCTGTTGACCACGGCGACGATCGGCACGGCAAGCAGCGCCCCGACGATGCCCGCCGTGACGCCGCCCGCGGTGATCGCGAGGACCACCGCGAGCGGGTGCAGTGACACCGCACGGCCCATCACCAACGGTTGCAGGACGTGCGCCTCGAGTTGCTGCACGGCGATGATGAGTCCGAAGGTGATCAGTGCGTAGACCCATCCCTTCGCGATCAGCGCGACGACGACGGCCAGCCCCCCGGTCAGCACCGCGCCGACCAGCGGGATGAACGCACCGAGGAACACCAGTGAGGCCAGCGGCAGCGCGAGCGGGATGCCCATGATCGCCAGACCCGTCCCGATGCCAACGGCGTCGACGAACGCCACCAGGAACGTCGCGCGGACGTAGCCGATCAGCGAGTGGAAACCCGCCCGGCTGGCGTCGCGCACCCTGGGGCGCACGTTCGTCGGGAAGATCTTCGTGACGAACGCGAAGATGTGGCGTCCGCCCTGCAGCAGGAAGATCAGCGTGAAGAGCATCAGCAGGGCGCCGGTGACGATCTCGGTGATGGTGCCAGCCGTCGACAGGGCGCCACTGGTCAGCTTCGACTGGTTGTTCTTGAGCGCCTCGATCGCCGTGTCCGTCGCGCTCTTGATCTGGTCGTTGCTGAAGTGCGACAGCAAGCCGGTGTTCAGCGAGTTCCTCGCATTGGTGATGCTGAGGGTGACCTGGTCGACCAGCGCGGGCGCGCCCTGGATGAATTGGCTGACGACGAACGTCAGGAGGCCGCCGACCACCACGATGCTGCCGACGATGACGGCTGCCACGGCCGCGCCCCTAGGCAGTCCCAAGCGGTCGAGGAAGTCGACGAGCGGAAGCAGCATCGCCGTCACCATCGTCGCGAGCAGCACGGGCACGACGATGACCTCGAGGTGCGAGACGACCCAGATGACGGCGACCAGGGCGCCGAGGATGATCAGCAGCCGCCACGACCAGGCGGCGGTCTTGCGGACGATGGGGTGGACCGACGCGTCGGCCTCCGGATCGAGTGACAATGATTTCGGCGACGACCGGTCGAACGATCCCGCGAGACCCTCTGGCATCCCGGTAGCGTAACGACTCGCCGCGCCGGTTCCTGGCAAAGCTGGCGGTGTGGTGGCGCGCCGTTACCCTGGAGGCCGTGTCGCAGGATGCCGTCCACGGCGGGAGCGAAGCGACCCAGGAGTGCCGTCCACGCGGGAAGTACTGGTGGGTGCGCTGGCTGCTGGTCGGCGTCGCCGTCACCGTGCTCGCCGTCGAAGTGGTGCTGGTGTGGGATCAGCTTGCGAAGGCCTGGCGAAGCCTGTTGTCGGCGAACTGGTGGTGGGTGCTCGCCGCCGCGTTCGCGGCACTGGCGTCCATGCACAGCTTCGCCCAGATCCAACGCACGCTGCTGAAGTCCGCGGGCGTCGACGTCAGGCAGTGGCGTTCGGAGGCCGCGTTCTACGCAGGCAACGCGCTGTCGACGACGATGCCGGGCGGTCCAGTGCTCTCCGCCACGTTCGTGTACCGACAGCAACGACTGTGGGGCGCCTCCCCCATGGTCGCGTCGTGGCAGCTGGTCATGTCGGGTGTCCTGCAGGTCGTCGGCCTGGCGCTGATCGGCCTCGGGGGCGCCTTCCTCCTCGGGGCCAGCAAGAACCCGTTGTCGCTGATCTTCACCCTCGGCGGGTTTCTCGCCCTCCTGGTGCTGGCGCAGTCCGTCGCCTCCAACCCTCAGCAGATCGACGGCATCGGCGTGAAGGTGCTTTCGTGGTTCAACTCGTTGCTCGGCAAGCCCTCCGACAACGGCCTGGCCAAGTGGCGCGAAATCCTGTGTCAGCTCGAGTCGGTCAGCCTGAGCCGGCGGACCCTGGGCACCGCGTTCAGCTGGTCGGTGTTCAACTGGGTCGCCGACGTCGCCTGCCTGGCGTTCGCCGCCTACGCCGCGGGCGGCAAACCGTCACTGGCGGGTCTGACGGTCGCCTACGCGGCGGCGCGGGCGGTCGGCTCCATCCCGTTGATGCCAGGCGGGCTCCTGGTCGTCGAGGCCGTGCTGGTTCCCGGCTTGGTGTCCAGCGGCATGACGCTGGCGTCGGCGATCTCGGCGATGCTGATCTATCGGCTGGTGAGCTGGATCTTCATCTCGGCAATCGGCTGGGTGGTGTTCTTCTTCCTGTTCCGCACCGAGAGTTCCGTCGACCCGGACGCGGCCCTCGACGAGAACCCGGCCGACGACCCCGCCGACGCCGGGGCGACGCCTGCACAGTTCAGCCCCGACCCCGAGGTGTCCTACGAACCCGAAGCCAGACGCGAGCCCAAAGAGCGGCCATAGGATCGGCGAATGCACCGCATCGGCTCCGGCACCGTCGCCATTCTCGGTGCGGTGACCCTCCTGACCGCGTGCGCCAACCCGACGGAGGGCCCGCCGACGTCGAGCAGCGCCGCCCGCGCGACGTCGACGTCGCCCACCGCGTCGACGCCTCCCGCCCAGACCACTCCCGTTCTGGCCACCGTCGTCGCAGCGCCCGTCCCGGTGCCCACCACCGACGGCAAGCGTCACCTCGCCTACGAGCTGCAGCTGACCAACGCCTTGGACGGCGACGTGACGCTGACGTCGTTGTCCGTCAAGGCGGGAACCGACGAACTGCTGACCTTGGCCGGCGAGAAGCTGGCCTACTGGATGCGGCCACTCGGGGCGACGCAGACTCCCACCACGACGTTGGGCCCCGGGCGGACGGGCATCGTATGGCTCGACGTCGTCATCGACGAGTCGGCGCCGATTCCCACCGAGTTGTCGCACACCATCGTCGCGAACCTGGCCACCCCGATGCCGCCGCTTTTGCCCGCCACCGTGACGGAGAACGCCGTCGCACCCGTCACGGTCTCCACGCGCCAGCCCGTGGTGATCTCGCCACCACTGGACGGTCCGCGGTGGCTGGACGGCAATAGCTGCTGCGACATGACGGCGCACCGGATGGCCATGAACCCACTTGACGGAAACCTTTGGGCCGCTGAACGATTCGCCATCGACTATGTGCAGTTGAGCGCCGACGGCACCATCTTCACCGGTGACAGATCCCGGCCGGAGAGCTACCCCTACTTCGGCGCGCCCATTCACGCGGTCGCCGACGGGCCCGTCGTCGCCGTGCTCGACGGCCTGCCCGAACAGGTGGCAGGCGTCAGTCCCGTCGGGCTTCCGCTCGAGCACTACGCGGGCAACCACGTGGTGCAGGACATCGGCGACGGAAACTTCGCCCTGTACGCGCACCTGAAGACCGGCAGCGTCACGGTCAAGCCCGGTGATTCGCTGACCGCCGGTCAGGTGATCGCCAACCTCGGCAACACCGGCAACACCGACGCTCCACATCTGCACTTTCACGTGATGAGCACACCGGACCCGTTGCGCTCCAACGGTTTACCCTTCGTGTTCAAGGACTTCACCCTCGACGGAAGACTGGCCTCGATGAACGCACTCGACCCCCTACTGACGGGGCAACCCGCGCCGATGGCCCCTGGATCGACTCCGCGTGCCGAGAAGGCCGTCAGCCCGTTGGTACTCGACGTGATGACCTATGACGCGGGATGACCGCAGGGCTGTGGCTGCCGCCGCCGCGGCAGACGCGGTGTGCGTGTTGGTGTTCTGCGCCATCGGCAGGCGCAGTCACGCCGAGGGCATCACCGTGGCGGGCGTCGCCGAGACGGCATGGCCGTTCCTGGCGGGAACCACGTTCGGGTGGCTCGCGGCAAGGGCGTGGCGCCGCCCGACGACGCTGGCGCCCACCGGCATCGTCATCTGGCTGAGCACGGTCGTCATCGGAATGCTGTTGCGCAAGGCCACGTCTGCGGGAACGGCACTCAGCTTCGTGGTGGTCGCTTCGCTTTCGACCGCCATCCTGCTACTCGGTTGGCGCCTCGGCGCAAGGGCCCTAGCTCGCCGCTGAGCGAATCGTCGGATTCCGAATCCGACTCCGGCTCAGGGGACGTCGACACGGTCAGAGTCGCCCGCAGCCCACCGAGCGGCCCCTCGGACAATTCGATTCCGCCGCCGTGCAACTGCGCCTGCTGAGCCACCAGCGCCAGCCCCAGCCCCGATCCACCAGGCGTCGCGGTGCTGCCGCGGGCGAACCGGCCCATGACGAACTGATGCTCCTCGGACGGCAGGCCGCAGCCGTCGTCGTCGACCACGATGGTGAGCACCTCGCCGCGGCCGTCGGTCGCGGCGTGCCGCCGCGCGGTCAGCAGGATCGTGGAGGCACCGCCGTGCGTAATGGCGTTGCGCACCAGGTTGTCCACCGCGAGTCGCAGCCCACCCGGCCAACCCCAGATCGCCCCGATGGCGTCGTCGCTCTGCACGACGACCTCCACGTCACCCGCCCTGGCGTTCTCCCGCGCCACCCGGTCGAGCATGTCGGTGACGTCAATCAGCTCCCGGTCCTCGACCTGCGCGAGCTGACCCGACGCGAGCTGACCGAGGGCGGTGATGATGGCCTCCACGCGCCGCTGGGCGCGCGCCAGATCCCCGACGACCTCGTCGCGTTCCTCGGCAGGCAAATCGTGGATCCGCAGCGTGTCGAGGTCGGCTCGCATCGCGGTCAACGGCGTACGCAGCTCGTGTGCCGCATTGGCCGCGAAGTCTTGGGCCGCCTGAAGGGAATTCGTGGTGGCCAGCTGCGCCGCGGCGAGGCGCTCGAGCATGCCTGCCATCGCATCCGACAGTTCTTCGGCCTCGCGCGCGCCCTTCACCGCCGTCATCCGGTCGCTGCCCTTGCCGAGCCGCATCGTCTGCTCGGTGAGCCTGCGCAACGGCCGAATCGCCGGCCCGGCCAACATCCAGCCGAGCCCGCCCGCGATGAGAACGGTGACCACGCCGACCGCGGTGTAGAGCGGAATCCGCGCGCGGTTGAGCAGAATGCTGTCGGCGCGAATGCCGACCGACATCAGCACCCCGCCCTGCTGGTCGACAGGGATGGTGCGCACTCGATACTCGATGCCGTTGACCTCGACGGTCTCGGTGCCGGGCTCGAGCTGTGGCAGCTGAAATCCCCGCTGGAACACCACCTGACCAGAGGACCGCGACCGGCCGGTCTGCAGCACACCGTTGGTCTGGTCGTAGACGCTGGCGTCGACGATCGAATCCAATCGACGGTCGAGCTGCGCGGCGTCGTTGTTGGCCAGCACCACCGACGTCAGGACGGTGAAGACCGCGACGACCGCGGCCGCGGCCGCGGCGGACGCCAGGGCAACCCGCGTCCGCAGCGACGCGGACCTACCGAACCGGTTCAGCTGCACCTCAGGGCTCGTCGCGCAGGACGTATCCGATCCCGCGGACGGTGTGGATCACCCTGGGGTGGCCTTCGCGCTCCAGCTTGCGCCGCAGGTAGCTGATGAAGACGTCTGCGACGTTGGTGTCGACCTCGAAGTCGTAACCCCACACCAACTCGAGCAGCCGCTGCCTGGTCAGCACCACGCCGGCGTTCTCGGCGAGGACTGCCAGCAGGTCGAACTCTCGCTTGGTCAGCTCGGCGCGGTCACCCTCGACGAACACCAACCGTCTGGCCGTGTCGATGGTCAGATGGCCGACGGTCATGGTGTCCGGCGACCGCTCCGACAGGCTCGACCGGCGCAGCAACGCGTGCAACCTGGCGACCAACTCGCCGAGATCGAACGGCTTGGTGAGGTAGTCGTCGGCACCGGCCTCGAGTCCGGCGATCCGGTCGTTGACCGTGTCCCGCGCGGACAGCACGCAGATCGGGATGTCGTTGCCCAACGCCCGCAACGCCGTCACGACCGCAACGCCGTCGAGCTCTGGCATCTGGACGTCGAGAACCAACGCGTCATGCGACTCGTTGGACAGCAGCCGCAACGCTTCCTTGCCGGTAGCGGCGACCCTGACGTCGAACCCCGAGTGCCGCAAACCGCGGGATACGGACGTTCTGACGTCGGGATCGTCGTCGACCATCAACACCGTGCGACCCGCGCCGTCAAGCGCAGGTGGTTCAGCCACCTGCACCCGGGTTACGGAATTGCGGGCGCAGGAGCGGCGCCGCAGCGATTCTTCAGGTCGACCAGAGGCTGACGGATGCCCGTCAGGTCGGCCTTGGTCATCGGGTTGGCGTTCATGTAGTCGGCCACCTTGGTACGGATCTCTTCACGGGGCAGCCCCTCGAGGCTGGTGAAGAAGTAGTTCACGTCCGGGTGGGTGAACAGGTATGCCGACGTCGAGGCCGACACGCCCGACGACACGCCTGCGAGGTCCGCGGCGGAGCAGTTCGGGGGGTTGAGGGCCGGATCATCTGCCAGGGCAGACGGAAGCGCTCCGAACAACATCGCGCCTGCGATCGCACTGGCGCCCATCGCACCAGCTACCGCACGTCGCCCAGCGAGGGCAGAGAGCAACATGATCAAGCTCCTTCTTCGAATGTGCACAGACCTTCAAGATTCTTCGGCGACCGCACCTTGATGCGGTTGCCGACACCGGAAAGCTAAGCAGAATCGGTCGCGAGATTCTCGCCTTGCGTCCAATCCACGGTTGAAAACCCCGAACGTCCTGCTCACGACCACCTCGTGAACACGCAGGCGAATCGCTTGGGACTACCTGGGAGTCACCGTCACGGGGCCTGGGAGCGGACCGGTCCCCGGTGCGACCCCGGTGGCGGCCGGTGACTGGGCAGGCAGGGCGACCCCGGGAGTCCCGGCGTTCGGCGCGGTCGACAACGCGCTTGGCAAACTCCCCGGCACGGATCCGGTCGGCGACTGCGCCCCCTGAAGAAGGCCCATCACCTGCGGCAGGGTGAACGGCAAGCGGCAGCGGGCGGAAAGACTCTGAAGCGGGGCCTGCAACGCCTGCATGTCCTTGGCCGCCTGCGGGTTGGCGTCGAAGTACGTCTTGAGCGCTCCGAGCGACTGCGGACCCGACTGCTGCTGCGAGATGGTGGTCAGCGCGTTGTTGGTCTCGGGATGCGCGTCGAGGTAGATGGCCGTCGAGGTGGCGACGGACCCGATCGTGCGGGCCACCTCGCTCGCCGCGCAGGGGTCGGCCGCTGCGGCGGCCGAGGGGGCTGACGGGGTCGCCATCGAGGTCACGACGGCACCGCCGACGACGGATGCAGCGAACACGCCACCGAGGCAGCGCCGGACGGCGGAGGTAGTGATGTTCATGTCACCGGCCATGATGCCATCGGCGCGGCCCAGCTACCAATCCGCACAGCAAATCCGCAGGTCGGTTCGGTGGTGGCCCGGCACCGCCCGTTGCCGTCGCGCGGGTCGGTTACCCTACCTCGTGCTGCGGTACGCTCACGGAACGAAACACACGGAGTAACGCCGGATTTCTCGCGGGGAGTAAGGCAGGGGCCAGCCATCCAGCAGTTCATGTTGCGGTTGAGCAGCAAGCTGCGTCGATACCGCTGGGCAGTCTTCGTCGCGTGGCTGCTCCTCTTGCTTCCGTCGGTGTACCTGGCCCTGAACCAGTCGGGCAATCTCACCGGCGGCGGTTTCGAAGTGGCCGGCTCGCAGTCGCTGAGCGTCGAGCACGCCATCCAGGATCACTACCCGGATCAGGGCGCGTCCCCGTTGGCCCTGGTGGCCGCCCCACGCGCCGACGCCTCGTTCGACGACATGACCGCGGCGGTCGGGCAGCTCGAGCGCATCGCGGCCGAGGTTCCCAGTGTCAAGGTGATGCCCAATCCGCAGCAGCCACCGCCGCAGCCAGATCGGCCGTACGTCATCTCGTTGCAGACCGACTTCAACAGCGGCAGTTCCGACGTCGCCAAGCAGCTGCGCAAGAAGGTCGGCATCGACGGCGATCAGCCGGGTCAGATCGAGAACGGCCACGTCAAGCTCTACGTCATCGGCCAGGGCGCGCTCGGCGCCGCGGCCAGTGAGGCCACCAAGCACGACATCGCCCAGGCCGAGAAGTGGAACCTGCCGATCGTCATGATCGTGTTGCTCGCGGTCTTCGGGTCGCTCGCGGCCGCGGCGGTTCCGTTGGTGCTCGGCATCTGCACCGTGGCGGTGACGATGGGGCTGGTCTACCTCCTGGCGATGGTCACCCAGATGTCGGTGTTCGTCACCTCGACGGTGTCGATGTTCGGCATCGCCCTGGCCGTCGACTACTCCCTGTTCATCCTCATGCGCTTCCGCGAGGAGTTGCGGTCGGGCCGCGACGCGGCGCAGGCCGCCGACGCGGCGATGGCGACGTCGGGCCTCGCCGTGTTGCTCTCGGGTCTCACGGTGATCGCCTCGGTGACGGGCATCTACCTGATCCACACCCCCGTGCTGGCGTCGATGGCCACCGGCGCCATCCTCGCCGTCGCGCTCGCCGTCCTCACCTCCACCACGCTGATCCCCGCGGTGCTGGCGACCTTCGGCAAGGCCGCGTCCAAACGGTCGTCCTACCTGCACGTCTCGCGTCGACCCGAGACCACGCAGTCCAGGTTCTGGACCCGCTGGGTCGGCTGGGTGATGCGACGTCAGTGGATCTCCGCACTGGGCGCGACGTTGGTCCTGGTCGCGCTGGCCGCCCCGGCGTTCGCCATGACGCTCGGCAACAGTTTGCAGCGCCAGTTCGAACCCACCCACGAGATCCGCGGTGGCATCAGCGCGGCCGCGCAAGCGCTCGGCCCCGGCGCGCTCGGCCCCATCCGCGTCCTCGTCACCTTCCCCGACGGCAACGCCAACGGTTCGCAGAACACCGGTGCCCTGGACTCCCTGCAGCAGAAGATGAGCCAGGGACCCGACGTCGCGACGGTGTCACCCCCGGTGTTCGCCAACGACAACCGCAGCGCCCTGCTGTCGGCGGTCCTCTCGATCGACCCGGAGGACCCCGCCGCGCGTGACACCGTCGACTGGCTGCGCGCCGAGCTGCCGGGCGCCGCCGCCGGCTCCCCCGCCGTCGTCGACGTCGGCGGGCCCACCGCGCTGCTCAAGGACTTCGACCACCGCGTGGCCACCACTCAGCCAATGGTCTTCGTGTTCGTCGCGCTGATCGCGTTCGTCATGCTGCTGATCTCGATCCGCTCGGTGTTCCTGGCGTTCAAGGGCGTCCTGATGACGTGCCTGTCGGTGGCAGCGGCCTACGGCAGCCTCGTCGTGGTGTTCAAGTGGGGCTGGCTGGAGGCACTTGGGCTTGAACCGCTCGGGTCGCTGGACAGCACCATCCCGCCGTTGGTCCTCGCGATGACCTTCGGCTTGTCGATGGACTACGAGATCTTCCTGCTCACCCGCATCCGCGAGCGCTTCCTGCAGACCAACAACACCCGCGACGCGGTCGCCTACGGCGTCAGCACCAGCGCCCGCACGATTACCAGCGCGGCGCTGATCATGATTGCGGTATTCGTCGGATTCGCGTTTGCGGGCATGCCGCTGGTGGCCCAGCTCGGCGTGGCGTGCGCCGTCGCGATCGCCGTGGACGCGACGATCGTCCGCCTTGTGCTGGTGCCGGCGCTGATGGCGATGTTCGCGCAGTGGAACTGGTGGCTGCCCGGTTGGCTGGATCGCATCCTGCCGTCGGTGGACTTCGAGAAGCCGCTGCCCAAGGCCGACATCGGCGACCTCGTCGTCATCCCGGAGGACATCTCCACGACGGGCCCGTCAGGAGCCGACATCCGCAACGTCGTGAAGTCCGCGGCGAAGCTCAAGACGCTGGCCCCGCAGACCGTCACCGTCGCCGATCCACTCGCATTCAGCGGCTGCCTCCCGCCCGGCGGATCGATCGCCGCGCACGTCAAGGGGGGTGACGAACCACTCGAACGCATGCGGCCCGGCGACACGTTGCGCCTCAACACCGCGCACTACGGCGGCGGCAGGTCCGGGCGGGCCGCCGCGGCCAAGAACGGGAAACCGGGCAGCCGGTTCTTCCCAAGGCAGCCAGTCCACCCGGTGACGATGTGGCGAGGCAGGCTCGCCGTGGCGCTCGACGCCCTGGCCACCGCGGCCGACGCGGACCGGCCAACGGTGCGACGACTCAGCCCGATGGAGACCACCAACGTCCTGCTGCCCACCGGCGATCGCCTCCAGATTCCGACGGGCGCCGAGACGCTGCGGCTCAAGTGCTACCTGATCATGTGCCGCAACAACGCCAGGGACTTCGCAGAGTTTGCCGATCTCGTCGAGTCGATGGAGACTCAAACCGCGGCGGTGGTGCTGGCCGAAATGGACCGGTACTACTCTGGTGAGCGGTTGAGAAGCCACTGGGTGGCGACCCAACTCGTACGGCGGTTGGCCGACCCACACCCGTCGGACGACGACGAAGACTGGATGGGCCCCGAATCGGAGTCCGACTGGGCACACGTCAGGCAGCGCTGCCTGTCGGTGGCAGTTGCGATGTTGGAGGAGGCGAGGTGACGTTGACTTCGGACACGCGCGGCGATGCCGCCGGCCGCCCCAGGCCCGCCGCGACCGGACCTCGAAGCCGTCCCGCCGTCGACCAGCGCCCCGTCGAGTTCTGGCCGACGTCGGCCATTCGCGAGGCACTGGAGACCGACGACCTGACCGTGTGGCAACGCATCGTCGTCGCCATCAAACGCGACCCGTATGGCAGAACGGCCCGTCAGGTCGAAGAGGTTCTCGACAACGCGCCGCCCTACGGGGTGTCCAGGGCGTTGGACGAAGTGCTCACCCGCACCCGCGCTCATCTCGAGGCCAACGAGTGTGCAGAGGTGGGCCGCCACATCAGCATGCTGCTGCAGCGCTCCGGCCTCGGCCAGGACGAGTTCGCTTCGCGCATCGGCATTCCGGCCGACCAGTTCGCGTCATACCTTCAGGGCACGACCAGCCCGGCGGCCTCGCTGATGATAAGGATGCGGCGGTTGTCCGACCGCTTCGCAAAGATGCGCGGCCACTCCGACTGACTAGCGAGAGTTGATCGGCGACAGATCGTCGACCAGCCAGCGCCCGTCTTGCTTGAGCAACGAAACCCGCAGCGGCAGAGGCACACTCGACGGCTGCTTGCCGGGAGTGTTCTGAGTTCCCCGCATGATCACCGCGACCACCGCGGCCTCCGGACCGATCGCTTCGACTCCTGCGGAGACCGTGCTGGCTGACACCGTCAGCCCCTTGCTCGTCAAATCCTTTGCCATGGAATCGAATTCGCCGCGAAACCCGTCGGCGCCCTGTTGCGTCATCATCGCCGTCAGCCGGTCGACGTTGGCGCTAGGGTTCTGCGGGGTGAACGTCGCCGACGCCTCCGCGGCGCTGCTGGCGATGCCGACCACCTCGGTCATGTCGCGATTCATCTGCGCCTGCGGTGCCGTCCACCGCGCGTAGCCGACCACGACCGCTGCCGCCAGCGCGACGGTGGCCAGCCCCACCACCGCCAGCCGCAGACCCGGCCCGTCGTCGTCGGTGCCGACGGTGACGCCGTCGCGCCGGTACAGCACGGCGTTGACCACGACGCCTTGGACGATCAGCAGGCACAGCACCGAGCACACCGACACCCACCAGAGCGGCCAGGCCAGCGCAACGCCGAGGTAGACCAGCGCCAGGATCGCGGCGAGCGGCGCGAGCACGTCGAACGCCAGCACCCTGAAACGGTTCCTCATCGGATGGTCTCCAGTCGCGACACCAGCAGCTTGCCCGCGACGTCGGAAATGGCCAACCGCAACGTCCAGTGCACGGTCAGCGGTTTGGCACCCACGTTTTGGCTGACGGAGGTGGCGACGACGAGGACGTTGTCGGTGCGCGACGACACCGTGGCCAGCTCGGGCTGCGGTACCGGAGGCAACCCCGGATCACCAGGTGCGGCGTGGAACAACGACTCGATCGCCACGGATTCGACCTGGCCGACGGTCTGGGATTGCAGCTTCTGCACCACCTGGCTGAACGGCTCGACCGCGGTCTCGAAGTTCGCGTTGAGCTGACCGACGGTGCCGTCGTGCAGGGTCTGCATGCTCTGAGTGACGGTGCCGGAGTTCATGTTGATCAGGACGCCGGTCCAGTCGGCGGCGGCTTGCAGCACGCGGGTCTGGTACGCGCGTTCGTCCACGTCGTTGCGGTGGCCGTTCCACAGCAACACCCCGAGGACGACCGCCGCCACCGAGACGAGGCCGAGTACCGCGGAGCCGATTCCGAACCCGGTCATGCCGCCACTTCCGGCCGGGGTGGGCTCGTCGTCGAGCTGGTCTGGCATGGCCGTGAGGGTACCCGGCCCCTCCAGGCGGCCGCGGCTGGCAGGATGGTCGGGTGACGTTAGAAGCTACCCACTCCGGTATCGACCTGTCCTTCGTCGATGACGACACCCGCCCTCAAGACGACCTGTTCGGCCACGTCAACGGTCGCTGGCTGACCGACTACGACATCCCCGCGGACCGCGCCACCGACGGCGCCTTCCGGCTGCTCGCCGACCGGGCCGAGGAGCAGGTGCGCGACCTGATCGTCGAGGCCGCTTCGGCCAATGCGTCGGCAGGCACCGACGAGCAACGCGTCGGCGATCTGTACGGCAGCTTCATGGACACCGAGGCGGTCGCGCGGATCGGCGTGCAGCCACTGGTCGACGAACTCGAGACCGTCGACCTCGCGGCAGACCGGACCGCGCTGGCAGTCGTCCTCGGCGGGCTGCAGCGCACCGGCGTCGGCGGCGGCACGGGCCTGTACGTCGACACCGACTCCAAGGACTCCACGCGCTACCTCCTGCACCTGTCGCAGTCCGGCCTCGGCCTGCCCGACGAGTCCTACTACCGCGACGCCCAGCACGCCGAGATCCTGGCCGCCTACCCGGGACACATCACCCGGATGCTGGCACTTGCGCTCGGCGAGGAGCCGCAACCCAACGAGTGGGAGGCCACGGCCGCCCGAATCGTGGCGCTGGAGACCAAGATCGCCGCCGCCCACTGGGACGTCGTGAAGCGCCGCGACGCGGACCTGACCTACAACCTGCGTACCTTTTCCGACCTCGTGGCCGAGGCACCCGGGTTCGCCTGGTCGGAGTGGGTCACCGCGATCGGCACCACGCCTGAGGCTGCGGCCGAGGTCGTCGTACGCCAGCCCGACACCCTGACGGCCTTCGCCGCGCTGTGGGCCGACGAGGATCTCGAGGACTGGAAGTGGTGGCTGCGGTGGCGGGTTATCAGCGCCCGGTCCTCGATGCTCACCGACGAGCTGGTGGCCGAGAACTTCGACTTCTACGGTCGCACGCTGAGCGGCACCGAGGAGATTCGCGACCGCTGGAAGCGCGGTGTGGCGCTGGTCGAGAACCTGATGGGCGACGCGGTCGGAAAGCTGTACGTGGAGCGGCACTTCCCGCCGGACGCCAAGGCCCGGATGGACGAGCTCGTCGCCAATCTTCGTGAGGCGTACCGCGTCAGCATCAACGATCTCGAGTGGATGACACCGGAGACGCGCGAGCGGGCGCTGGCCAAGCTGGACAAGTTCACCCCGAAGATCGGCTACCCGGTGCGGTGGCGCGACTACCCGGACCTGGTGATCGACCGGGCCGACCTGTACGGAAACTACAAGCGGGGCAACGCATCCGGCTACGATCGCGAGCTGGCGAAGCTCGGCGGCCCGGTGGACCGCGACGAGTGGTTCATGACGCCGCAGACGGTGAACGCCTACTACAACCCGGGCATGAACGAAATCGTCTTTCCCGCAGCGATCTTGCAGCCGCCGTTCTTCGACGCCGACGCCGACGACGCCGCCAACTACGGTGGCATCGGCGCGGTCATCGGCCACGAGATCGGCCACGGCTTCGACGACCAGGGCGCCAAGTACGACGGCGACGGCAACCTCGTCGACTGGTGGACCGACAGCGACCGCACCGAATTCGGTTCTCGCACAGAGGCGTTGATCGCCCAGTACGAGAAGTACGTGCCGCGGCAGCTTCGCAGCGGACAACACGTGAACGGCGCCTTCACCGTCGGTGAGAACATCGGCGACCTCGGCGGCCTCTCGATCGCGCTGCTGGCCTACGAGCTGTCGCTGGGCGGCAAGCCGGCTCCGGTGATCGACGGACTGACGGGTGTGCAGCGGGTGTTCTACGGCTGGGCGCAGGTGTGGCGCACCAAGTCCCGCGACGCCGAGGCCATCCGGCGGCTCGCGATCGACCCGCACTCACCGCCGGAGTTCCGGTGCAACGGCATCGTCCGCAACCTGGACGCTTTCTACGACGCGTTCGAGGTGGCCGAAGACGACGAGCTGTACTTGGAACCCGCTCAGCGCGTGCACATCTGGAACTAAGAGCACGAAACGACGAACGGCCGCCCCGATGGGGCGGCCGTTCTCGTGGTGCTCGGTCCTACATCTGCCAATCCTGGGCGCCGTCGTTCTGGTTGTACAACCCGACGGAGTTCTTCACGACGATCGGATCGCCGCTGCCGAAGTTGTCGAAGAACCACTGCGCGTTGGCCGCGCTGAGGTTGATGCAACCGTGGCTCACGTTGCGCTTGCCCTGATCCGCAACGGACCACGGCGCGCTGTGCACGAAGATGCCGCTGTTGTCGATCCGGACCGCGTCCTGAACCTTCAGCTTGTACCCCTGCGCGGAGTTGACGGGCACGCCGTACGTCGAGCTGTCCATGACGATGTCGTTGAACTTCTCGAGCACGTAGTAGGTGCCGTTGGGAGTGTCGTTGCCCGTCTTGCCGAGCGACACGGGGAACGTCTTCTCCAACGTTCCGTTGCGGACGATCTGCATCTGATGCGTGGCGTTGTCGATC
Source organism: Mycolicibacterium hodleri (assembly GCA_006864685.1). Classification (GTDB taxonomy): domain Bacteria; phylum Actinomycetota; class Actinomycetes; order Mycobacteriales; family Mycobacteriaceae; genus Mycobacterium; species Mycobacterium hodleri_B. The sequence continues at coordinate 23,946 of VIFX01000051.1, forward strand.
GTCGCCACCAGCGATTCACCGGTCCGGAAACTCGACTTGGCGCCACCGGCGTCGATGTTGACGGTGGTGTTCGCCGGCCAGAAGTCGATCGGACGCCAGCGCAGCTGCGTGTCACTCAGCCAGTAGAACTTGCCGGGCACCGGCGGTACCGACGAGACGTGCACCGCGGACTGGGCCATCTGACGGTCAGCGATGGGCCGGGCGAAGTTGATCGCAATCGGCTTGGCCACGCCCACCATAGAGCCGTTGCTCGGGTTGAAGGACGGCGCAGCGAAGACCGGAGGCCCGGTGTACGGGGTGGGATCCTGTCCGGCGGGCGTGCCCTCGGGGATCACCGTGGGCGCGGATGCGGGTGCGCCCAGCGGATTGAACGGCGGCGGCGCCATCGGATCTCCGGGCGGCGGGAAGCCGAACGGCATCGGGGCGGGCGGTGGCACGTCCCCGAACGGGGGCGGGGCCGGAGCCTCGATCGGCTGTGAGTCGATTGCCGAAGGATCCGGGTTGACCTCGGGATCGGCCCAGGCAGATGGGCTGCCGATGACGAATCCTCCAACGAGACCAGCGGCGAAGATCGCCGTCGCAAATCGCGTCGTGGTCCGCGTGAACGTACTTTGGCGCATGCGCCACCTCCAATACAGTGCTTCAAGTGTTACACAGCGGGCGGACCAAACACTTCCGGCAATGAGCCTCCGCCCGGGCGCACCGTTCGACTGAAACGGCACTGACCTGGTTGTTCTTCGCACCGGGGCGACGGTTCGTTACCTTGCTCGCAGCCGAATGCTCAGGACTTCACCAGCCGCGCGATGGCGGCCGACGCCTCGGCGAGCTTCTTCTCGGCCTCGGGGCCACCCTCCGCGACGGCGTGCGTCACGCAGTGCCCGAGGTGTTCGTCGAGCAGACCAAGGGCGACGGACTGCAGCGCGCTGTTGACCGCGCTGATCTGCGTGAGGACGTCGATGCAGTACTTGTCCTCCTCGATCATCTTGGCGATGCCACGCACCTGACCCTCGACGCGCCGCAGCCGCTTGGCGTAGTTCTCCTTGTGCGGCGAATACCCATGCGGCGCCGCATTTTCCACCGGTTCGTCGGTCATTGCGCGGCCACCATCTTCTTCATCTGGGCGATCTCGGCCTCCTGCACAGTCACGATCCGGCTGGCCAGCGCCTTCGCATCGGCGTTGGCGCCGTCGGCGATCTCGGTGTTGGCCATCGTGACCGCCCCCTCGTGATGGCCGATCATCGACGTCAGCCAGAGCTTGTCGAACTCGGCGCCCTTGAGGGTTTCCAGCTTCGCCATGGAGTCGTCGTCGACCATTCCGGTCATGGCGCCCATGTCGTGGCCCTCGTGACCGGTGCCCTCGCCGGCGTTCCACTGGGCGAGGAAGCCCTTCATCGTCTGGATCTCGGGTTCCTGGGCCGCGGAGATGTCGGCGGCGAGCTTGATCACCTCGGGGTTGGTGGACCGCTGCGGGACGAGTGCGGACATCTCCACCGCCTGCTCGTGGTGCGGAATCATGCCGGAGACGAAGGCGACGTCGGCGGCGTTGTTCGGGGCGGCAGCACTGGATTCGCTGCCGTGGGTGTGGTCGGTGTGACCGTCCGACGAGGTCGAGCTGGGGCTCGTACAGGAGGACAAGAGCAGTGCGGTGGCGATGGCGGCCACCAGAGCGGTCAACGTCTTCATGAAAGCCACCGTACCGGATACCCCACCGGGGTATCCGGAATGGTTTGGTTGGCGAACGACCCGAAGGCATAATCGGTCAATGCCCTCAGACGCATCGCCCGGCCCTGACGCTCTTCGCGCAAGCGGCTCATCACCCGACATCAAGCCCCGTAGCCGCGACGTCACGGACGGCCTTGAAAAGACCGCCGCCCGCGGAATGCTCCGGGCCGTCGGCATGGGCGACGACGACTGGGTCAAGCCGCAGATCGGCGTCGGATCGTCGTGGAACGAGATCACGCCGTGCAACATGTCGCTGCAGCGACTCGCACAGTCCGTCAAGGGAGGCGTGCACTCCGCCGGCGGCTACCCGCTGGAGTTCGGCACCATCTCCGTGTCCGACGGCATCTCCATGGGCCACGAGGGCATGCACTTCTCGCTGGTCTCCCGCGAGGTGATCGCCGACAGCGTCGAAACCGTGGTGCAGGCCGAGCGCCTCGACGGCACCGTGCTCCTGGCCGGCTGCGACAAGTCGATCCCCGGGATGCTCATGGCTGCCGCCCGCCTCAACCTGGCGAGCGTCTTCTTCTACAACGGCTCGATCATGCCCGGCGTCGCCAAGATGACCGACGGCACCGAGCGGGAAGTCACGATCATCGACGCCTTCGAGGCCGTCGGCGCGTGCGCCCGCGGGCTGATGTCGCGCGCGGACGTGGACATCATCGAGCGCGCCATCTGTCCGGGCGAGGGCGCGTGCGGCGGCATGTACACCGCCAACACGATGGCCAGCGCCGCCGAGGCGTTGGGCATGTCGTTGCCGGGCAGCGCATCCCCGGTGGCCATCGACAAGCGGCGCGACGAGTACGCCCGCCAGTCGGGCGAGGCCGTCGTCGAGATGCTGCGCCGCGGCATCACCACCAGTGACATCCTCACGCTTGAGGCGTTCGAGAACGCCATCGCCGTCGTGATGGCGTTCGGCGGGTCCACCAACGCCGTGCTTCACCTGCTGGCGATCGCGTGGGAGGCCGGCGTGAAGTTGACCCTGGCGGACTTCACCCGCATCGGACAGAAGGTGCCGCACCTCGCCGACGTCAAGCCCTTCGGCCGCCACGTGATGAAGCACGTCGACGAGATCGGTGGCGTGCCCGTCGTCATGAAGGCACTGCTGGACAACGGTCTGCTGAACGGGGATTGCCTCACCGTCACCGGTCGCACCATGGCCGAGAACCTCGCCCACATCGAGCCGCCGGACCCCGACGGCAAGGTGCTGCGCGTGATGAGCAATCCCATTCATCCGACGGGCGGCATCACGATCCTGCACGGGTCGCTGGCTCCCGAGGGCGCGGTGGTCAAGTCGGCCGGCTTCGATTCCGACGTGTTCGAGGGCACCGCAAGGGTTTTCGACGGCGAGCGGGCTGCGATGGACGCACTCGAGGACGGCACCATCACCAATGGCGACGTGGTCGTCATCCGGTACGAGGGCCCCAAGGGCGGACCCGGTATGCGCGAGATGCTCGCCATCACCGGTGCCATCAAGGGCGCGGGACTCGGCAAGGACGTGCTGCTGATGACCGACGGCCGGTTCTCGGGCGGCACCACCGGACTCTGCGTCGGGCACATCGCGCCGGAAGCGGTCGACGCCGGTCCCATCGCCTTCGTGCGGGACGGCGACCGGATCCGGCTCGACGTTGGCACGGGCACGCTGGACCTACTCGTCGACGCCGACGAATTCGAGTCCCGCAAGGCGGGTTTCACCCCGCCGCCGCCCAAGTACCCCACCGGCGTGCTGGCCAAGTACCGGAAGCTGGTCGGCTCGGCTGCCACCGGCGCGGTTTGCGGCTAGCTGGTCAGTCCAGGGACCTCGACGCCGTCCGCAGCTCGTCCAGAGCTGCCAGGGCGTACTCGGCCAAGCCGCGTCCGTCGTGGTGCTCGGTTTCCGACCAGCGGGCGTAACCCTGTTTGAAGGCCAGCACGCCGAGCTCGCCGGCCAGGTGCGCGGTCATCTCGGGAACGCCTCGGGCCAACAGTGCCGTCGTCATGGCTGCCGCCAGGCTGACCGTCTTCAGGGCGTCGCGCTCCTGCAGCTCGGTGCTCGCCGCGACGGCCGCCTTGATGCGGGGTCCGAGCTCCCGGTTGTCCGGACCCATCATCGTCGAGGCGCGTTCGAGTGCCGCCGCGACGGCCACCATCGGGCTCGCGCCGTCGGGCGCCTCCGCGATGCCCTCGGAAAGCAACCGGCACATGCTCTCCTGACCGGCGACGAGTAGCTCCCGCTTGTCGGGGAAGTGGCGAAAGAACGTGCTCTTCGTGACGCCGGCCCGCTCGGCGATCTGGGCGACGGTCGTGGCGTCGTAGCCCTGCTCGGTGAACAGGTCGACGGCGGCGAGCACCAGTCGCTGACGCGCACCCGGTTCCCAGCGACCCATGGTCACATCCTAGGCGACGGGACATTTGTCCCATCACGTTGTACGGTGACGGGACAAAGGTCTCATCACACGATTGGAGCGTCCCGTGCGCGTCTTCGTCACCGGGGGAACCGGCACCATCGGCTCGCCCGTCCTCGCCGAACTCCTCGGCAATGGCCACACCGTCCTCGCGCTGGCCCGCTCGGAAGCCTCGGCGACGGCGCTGTCCGACGCGGGCGCCGAGGTGCTCCGCGGCACCCTGTCGGATCTCGACGCCCTGCGGGACGGAGTCCGCCGAACCGACGGCGTCATCCACCTCGCGTTCGGACACGAGGCCGCCACCCCGGATGCGTTGGCACGCGAGATCGTCACGGAGACGGACGCGTTGGCGACGATGGGTCACGAGCTGTCCGGCAGCGACCGGCCGATCGTCGTCGCCTCCGGTACGCCGTGGGTCGTGGGACGCGCGTCCACCGAGGCCGACCCGCCACCGACGGAGGGGCCGGTTGGGGGTCGTGGCCGCGCCGTGCTGGCACTCCTAGATCTCGCATCGCAGGGGGTGCGCAGCGTCGCGGTACGCATCCCGCGAACCGCGCACGACGACGGAAACGGCGGATTCGCAGGGGTTCTCGCCACGACGGCGCGGCGCACCGGTGTCGCGGGCTACCCCGGTGACGGCACCCAACGCTGGCCCGCCGTGCACGCACGCGACGCCGCCGTTCTGTTCCGGCTGGCCCTGGAGTCCGCACCAGCGGGCACGTCGTGGCATGCGGTCGACGAGGAGGGCGTCGCGGTCCGCGACATCGCGGCCGTCATCGGGCGCCGACTGGGACTGCCGGTGCAGCCCGTGCCGACGGCGGAGTTCGGCCCGTACGGGGAGATCTTCATGCTGGATCAGCCGGCGTCCAGCCGTCATACCCGCGACGTACTCGGCTGGCGCACAACGCATCCCGGGTTGCTCGAGGATCTCGAGAACCTCTGCCCCTAGTTCGGGATCTCGGGTGGTGGTTGGGGTTCGAACGGTGTATACCACCACCATTCGGCCCGTTCCCCCAACGGGCCGCGACATGGCTTCACCGATGGGCGGGGTTGAGTCGGGGGCCGGGCCAATGATCCCGGGTTCAGGGGTTTGCCGCCGGCGTCGGTCACGACCAGGTTGCCGACCGGGCCGGTGATGGTGATGCCCCCGCTGTGATGAAGGCGGTGGTGAAACGGACACAACAGCACCAGGTTGTCGAGCTCGGTGGCCCCGCCGTCCTCCCAATGCCGGATGTGATGGGCATGCAGACCCCGGGTGGCCCCGCACCCCGGGACCACACAGCACCGATCGCGGTGCTCCAGCGCGCGGCGCAGGCGGCGGCTGATCTGGCGGGTCGCCCGGCCGGAGCCGATGACCTGGCCGTGGCGTTCCAGCCAGATCTCGCAGTCGGCCTCGCACATCAGGTAGCGGCGGTCCTCCTCGGACAGGAACGACCCGAGATGCAGGGCGGCGTTGCGGTTTTCGACGTCCAGGTGGACGATCACGGTGGTGTGCTGGCCGTGCGGGCGGCGGGCCACGTCGGTGTCCCACCCCGCCTCCACCACGCTCATCAACGCGTCGGTGGTGGTGGGGAACGGTGGTACCTGCACCGATGGCCCGTCGGAATTCTCCCCATGCCGGGCCCCGCCGTACACCTCCCCGTACCCCCCGCCGGCATTGATATCGGATTCGATATCGGTATCGCCGTCGTGGTCACGCTTCCACGCCGCGACCAAGGCATCACGATGCGAATCCAGCGCGGCATCCAACTTGGCCGCCTCCACCTTCGGCAGCGTGATCCGGTAGGTGGTGTGCGTCTCCCCGACGGTCTTGCGAACCGACCGCTCCGGCTCCGGTTTCCGGTCAGGCTTCGGGCGCGGCTCCAACTTGATCGCCATCCGCAACTGGGTCACCGTGGCGACGGAAGCGAGTTGAGCGTAATGCTCGTCAGACCCCGTACCGGCCCGCTCGGCAATCACCGCCACCTGATCCAACGACAACTGACCCTCGCGCATCATCGCCGCACACCGCGGGAACTCCTCCAGCCGCCGGGCGGCGGTCACGATCGTCTCCGCGTTATGCGGTGAGATGCCCAGCTTCCAGGCCACCAATGCTGGGACTGACCGGCAGCCGGTGGCACCCCAGATCCCGTCACCCTCGATCTCCGCGGCGATCTCCACCAACCGGCTGTCGATCGCATTGCGCTGCCCCGCCAACTCCTCCATCTCGGAGAACAACACGTCAAGGCGCTCCTTGGAGCTCAAAGACGTTGTCGCCGAGGACATACCACCATCATAGAAGCGGGGTCTGACAAGCCCCGGCCGTGCGGTCCGCGGACTCGTCGACGGTGTGAGTAGGGTTTTGACATGACGCTCGGCGGCCCGACAGACCTCCATCCCGCACTGACCGCGCTCGCTCCCCTGTTGGGCACGTGGGCGGGTGCCGGCGCGGGCGAATACCCGACGATTCCGTCGTTCTCCTACCTCGAGGAGGTCACGTTCGGCCACGTGGGCAAACCGTTCCTGAGCTACCGGCAGCGGACGAAGGCCGCCGACGACGGGCGACCCCTTCACGCCGAGACCGGGTACCTGCGGGTGCCGTCGGCAGGTCGTGTAGAGCTGGTGCTTGCGCATCCGACGGGTGTCACCGAGATTCAGGAGGGCACACTGACCGTCAGCGGTGACGTGCTGCAGCTGGAGTTGACGGCGACGTCGATCGGGCTCACCGCGTCGGCGAAAGACGTTACCGCGCTCGGTCGTTCGTTTCGCATCACCGGTGACGAGCTGACGTACACCCTTCGCCTTGGCGCGGTGGGCCAGCCGCTTCAGCACCATCTTGCCGCGACGTTGCACAGGAAGACGACATGACCGCCGACGGACGGATCCGCGTTCCCTCCGACCTCGACGCCGTCACCTGCGTCGCCGCCGAAGACCACTCCGACACCGATCCCGGGTCGGTCGAACGCATCTGGCAGGCCACCCGCCACTGGTATTCGGCCGGGATGCATCCCGCGATCCAGGTCTGCGTCCGACACCGTGGTCGCGTCGTCCTCGACCGGGCGATCGGCCACGGCTGGGGCAACGGCCCGCAAGATCCGGCCGACGCCGAGAAGATCCCGGTGACGACAGAGACGCCGTTCTGCGTGTATTCGGCGGCAAAGGCGATGACCACCACCGTTTTCCACCTGTTGGCCGAGCGCGGCGTCTTCTCACTCGACGACCGGGTCTGCGAGTACCTGCCGACCTACACCAGCCACCGCAAGGACCGCACCACCATCCGGCACGTGCTGACTCACAGCGCGGGCGTCCCCTTCGCGACCGGACCCAAGCCCGACCTGAAGCGGATGAACGACAGCGAATACGCCCGCGAGATGCTCGGCAACCTGCGGACCATCTACCCGCCGGGAATGGTGCACATTTACCACGCACTGACGTGGGGACCGTTGACCAGGGAGATCGTCTCGGCTGCCACCGGCAAGGACATCCGCGACGTGCTCGCCGACGAGATCCTGAACCCACTCGGCTTCCGCTGGACCAATTACGGCGTTGCACCGCAAGACGTTCCGCTGGTCGCGCCCAGCCATGCCACGGGGTCGCCGCTGCCCGCACCGATCGCGGCGGCCTTCAAGCTCGCCATCGGCGGCACGACGCACCAAATCATCCCGTTCACCAACACGGCAAAGTTCCTCACCAGCGTGGTGCCGTCGTCCAGCACGGTCTCGACCGCCCACGAACTGTCCCGCTTCGCCGAGATGCTGCGCCGCGGCGGGGAACTCGACGGCGTGCGGGTAATGGCGCCGGAGACCCTGCGCGCGGCGACGGCCCCGGCCCGGCGGCTGCGGCCAGACATCGCCCAGGGGCTGATGCCGATGCGTTGGGGTACCGGATACATGTTGGGATCCAAGCGGTTTGGGCCGTTCGGGCTCAACGCTCCCGCAGCGTTCGGCCACACCGGTCTGGTCGACATCGCCGTCTGGGCCGATCCCGAGCGCGACCTCGCCGTCGGCGTGGTCAGCAGCGGCAAGCCCGGCGGCCACCGCGAGGCCAAGCGCTACCCCGCCATGCTCGACGCCATCGCCGCCGGATTCCCGCGCAGGGCGGCGAGTTAGCCTGAGCGGGTGGCCAAAGTCGAGCTGTCCCGCAAACTGTCCATCAGCCCGGAGGAGGCGTGGTCGCACGTCTCCGACCTGTCCTCCCTCGGGGACTGGCTGACGATGCATCAGGGCTGGCGCTGCGACCTGCCCGACGAGCTCGACGTGGGCACCACCCTCGTCGGCGTCGCGGGCGCCAAGGGCATGCGCAACCGCGTCACCTGGACGGTCCAGGAGTACGAGGCCCCCCAGTTGATCGGCATCACCGGCGACGGCCTCGGTGGCACGAAGTACGCGCTCCGGATGACGGTCAAGCCTCAGTCCAAGGGGTGTGAGTTCCGGCTGAAGATCGACCTCGGTGGTGCACCACTGTTCGGCCCGATCGGCATGGCCGCCGCCCGCGCCGTCAAGGGCGACATCGAGAAGTCGATCAAGAAGTTCGAGGAGCTCTACGGCTAGCGAATCGCTTCGCCGTAGACCTTTTCTACCGCAAGCGCCATCAACACGCGCCGATCCGACACCATCACCGACCGGTATTCGTCCCAGTCGGGATGCTCCCCCGCTGCGGCGCGGTAGTAGTCGACGAGTGCCTCCACCTCGGGGCCGTGCGGGTCGGTGCCCGGCCCGGTGAGCGTCACCGTGCCCTCGGCCGTGGCCCACGACCAACCGTCGGCGCTGGTGACCTCGAACGCGGCGCGTGGATCACGTCGCAGGTTGGCGGTCTTGGCGCGTCCCTCGGTCATCGAGACGTAGACGACGTCGGCGTCCTGGTCGTAGAACGGGGTGACCGGCGACAGTTGCGGCAGGCCGTTGGCCTTGATGGTGGCCAGGACGCCAAGTTTCGCGTCGGCCAGCAGGGTTCGCGGGTTGAACGATGAGCTGGTCATGTCAGTCCACAACCCGTGACCGCGCACACACTATTCCGCCGACGCGCCGGCCGCGGCCGCGGAGCACCCGCTGGATGCCCCGTGGCCGCGGTTCGTCGGCGAGGTGCGTCAGCCGGCCATGAACTCGGCGTAGGCCGATTCCAGGTCCGGTGGCAGCACGGAGACGTTGCACGTCCGCTGCGTGTCGCCGATCGGGGCGATGATGCCGCGCAATTCGTAGTACTCCTGCGAGTTGGCCGTGAAGTAGTTCCGAATGTTGGCGGCTGCCTCCTCGCGCGGCTGGTTGCGCGCCGCGGAGAGCACCTGGTCGGCACCCGGGTGGGCGCGCAGGTAGTCGCGAGCCGAGCCCGTGACCGAGCTGACGGTGTTGGCGACGCCCTGGCCGCTGCAATCCGGTGCGGCTGATGCAGCCGGGGCCGCGATGGTCGCCGCGGCGACTCCGGCGAACAATCCGCCAGCCACCATGCCGACGGTTCCGCGACGCATGGACGTCAACGACTTACCACTGAATTTCATGATCGATTTCCCCTCGGGAGTCTCGTGTGAACGAGCCGTGTACTCGACCCGAATTCCACGGTACGCAGCGCACGAGAGTCGTTGAGTTGCCCATGCCGGGCCCCTCGCGCATGCCCTGCCAGGCGTTACGTGGGCAAGGCGTGAAATGGGCAACAATTCCGGCGAAATTCGGCGAGCTCCCGGACTTGATCTTCAGAGTTGGCGCCGAACTCTTAATTGATCGTGATTTACCGCCCGGAAACGCGTGACCGAATCGTTATCCGAGGCTTTCGCTAAACGCCCGAAAAGGCGTCCCGAATGCACTGCCGCAACCATTGGTGAGCGCCGTCGGCGTCGTATCGCGGATGCCACGCCAGGCTGAGATCCAGCGTCGGCAAGTCCATGGGGATCTCGAAGGTGCTGAGCTCGAGCGCGGCCGCGGTCGTGCGGGTGATCACCAGCGGCGTGATGCCGACGAGGTCGCTGCTGTGGACGAGATGCAGCGACGCGAGCGCAGTCGGGGTGCAGACGGCGACGCGGCGGCGCAGCCCGTGCTCGGCCAGCAGGGCGTCGATCGGTCCGGTGAGGCGCCCGCGCCGTGAGGACACGACGTGCTCGGCGGCGGCGAAGCGCTTCAGCGTGACCCGCCTGCCTGCGAGCTCGTGGCCTGCCCGCACGACGCCGACCATCCGGTCGGAGAACAGTGGCTCGATGTGGGTCTCCGGGTGGATACGCGGTGTCTGTCCGACTTCGACGTCGACGCTGCCGTCTCGCAGTGCGTCGGTGTCCTCGTGGCTGTCGCCGACGAAGCGCAGCGTGACGCCCGGTGCCTCGCCCCGAATTCGCGACACCAGTCGGGCGCCGATCGTGTGCGACAGGAGGTCGCCCATCTGCACCGAGAAGGTTCGGCGCAGGGTGGCCGGATCCGGCTGCTCCTCGGGCCCCAGCAAGCCACGGCCCCGCTCGACGAGTTCGTGCACCCGGCTCTTCATCGCCAGCGCTCGCGGGGTCGGCACCATCACGCGGCCCGCCCGCACCAGGATCGGATCGTCGAGCATGCGACGCAGCCTGGCGAGAGTCCGGCTCATCGCGGGAGCGGACGTGTGCAGCCTCTGCGCGGCCCCGCTGACGCTGCCCTCGTCGAGGAGCGCGTCGAGGGCGACGAACAGATTCAGGTCGAGACCAGATTCCATTTTGGATAACCATTCCTTATCAAACATGCACTGGACTGCAACTCACCTCGATCGTACGTTGGGTTTCGTCACCACGAGAGAGGGTCACCACCATGACGTCAACCTTGCATTCCGAACCGGTTTCCGTTGTGCTGCAACGCTTGTTGTCAGCAGAAGAAGAGCACGACCCGCAGGCATTCGCCGATACCGGGGTGGACGGGTTCCCCGCCCACCTCAGCGCCGGGCAACGAGCGGAGCTGTTCAAGGACGTGTACATGTCCGTGTCATCCGAGGGCGGCGCGCTGCTCTACCTGCTGGCACGCGCCACCGGCGCCCGCACCGTCGTCGAGTACGGCACCTCGTTCGGCGTTTCCACCATCCACCTGGCCAGCGCCGTGCGCGACAACGGCGGCGGCACGGTCATCGGCACCGAGCTGCAACACGACAAAGCCGTTGCGGCTCAACGCAACTTCGTCGAGGCCGGGGTGTCCGACCTGATCGACCTGCGCGTCGGCGACGCCCTCAAGACACTCGCCGACGTGCCGGGGGTGGTCGACCTTGTCTTGCTGGACGGCTGGCCGGATCTCGCGCTGCCGGTGCTGCGACTGCTGGAACCGTCGCTGCGTCCGGGTTCGTTGATCTTGGTCGACGACGTCGACATGGATTGGGGCAGTGACGTTCACGGTCCCCTGCTGGCCCACCTCGGAGACCCCGAGAACGGATACCTCTCGGTCAAGATCCCGGTGGGCGACGGCATCCAGGCCTGCATCCGGCTCGGCTGAGCGTGGGTCAGTTGCGGATGCCGCGGTAGATGCCCCTCCGGACGATCAGCGGTTGCAACACCCGGTCGATCGACCACGCCGGGAATCGGAAGGCCCGACCACCTGGGGCGAAGACCTCCAACCCGTCGGACTGGGGTCCCAGCACCGAACCCCAACGCCGCTTTGGTGCCCGGTAGCTGCGCAGGGGTTGGCCGGCGAAGTCCGCTCGGATGTTGTGGGCCAGCAGGCCGTCGGCCCGGTTGCGGGCCGAACTGCGCAGCGGGTCGGTGGCGGCGACGTCGCCGACGGCGAAGACACCGGGTCGTCCTGGGACGCGGAGGTCGGGCGTCACGCGGACGAATCCGTCGTCGTCGGTCATGTCCGACGGCAACCAGCCGGTGTTGGGGGTCACCCGGCCGATCGCCCAGAGCACCGCGTCCGCGGAGGCAGGCGGCTGTCCGGTGCTCCACTGCACCGCCCCGCTGGTGATCTCGTCGCACGCGAAACCGTCTGGCACGACGGCTCGGTGGCCTCCGTGCACGTTCACCCCGAAGTCGCGAAGTCGATGCTTGACGTGACTCCAGACCCTGGGATGGTGTGCGGGCAGCGGACGTTCGCCGGGGTGGTACAGGTCGACGCGTTTGCCCGGCCACGTCCGTGCGACGTTGGCGGCGCTGCTGACCGCCGCCGCCCCGCCGCCGATCACGACGACGGACTCGGCTCGGGCGATGCGTTCGTGCGCGGCGCGCAGGTCGGCGTCGACGTCGGCCGCGGTCTGAAGCGTCGGGCGGCGCCAGAAACCGTTCGTCACGCCGGTCGAAATCACCAGCGTGTCATAGTCTTCGGTTCCAGACGTGCCGTCGTCGCGGTCGAGGAAGACGCGGCGGGCGACGGGGTCGACGCCGGTGAGCGTGCCCTGCACGGTACGCACCCCGTCCAGCCCGCGGAACCTGTCGAACCCGATCACGTAGTCGCGCGCCCAGTCGTCGGGCCTGCTCAGCCGCGTGCCCAGTTCCTGACCGCTGACCAGCGCTGGTTTGGCCGAGATGCCGACGACGTCGGCGTGGGGTGCCAGTCGGATCGCGGTGAGGATGCCGCTGTCGCCGAGTCCGGCGACGACGACGCGCTTCCTGGTCACCGCACCGCCTTGGGTGGCCATGGCACGAACCGCGAGACCCGTTCCACCACGCCCTGATAGGCGGGGCGCCGCTCGAGGCTGCGCGTCTCCATCATGGGGATGCTGGCGCCGAGGAACATCGCCAGGATCGCGACCGCACCGAGGACCAGCCACCACGCGTCGGCGGGCGCCGCCGCGACGCCGAACAGGGCGACGGCGAGCCAGAAGCTGAACTCCCCGAAGTAGTTTGGATGCCGCGACCAACTCCACAGGCCACGGTCCATCACGTCCCCCGGTTGGCGGTGGCGCACGAAGCGGTGCATCTGGACGTCGGCCACCAGTTCCAAAGCGACCGCGGCAAGTCCGATGACGAACGCCAGCCAACCGAGCCATGCGAGACCCGGGCCGGGCCGGGTGACGGCGACGTATGCCGGCACCATGGCGAGGAACACCTGGCACGTCGGGATCAGGTGGATCGCGACCAGGTCGGCAACCGGTTCGAGGCGGCCCGCGCGCTGCTTGAACATCGGGTAACGCCAGTCCTCGTGGTGCAGACCCGGGAAGGCGTAGGCCCAGTTGGCCGTCAGACGAATCGCCCAGAGCACCACCACGATCGAGATGAGCGAGCAGCGCAGCTGGTCGACGCCCGGCCCGGCCTGACTCCACCAGTAGAAGAGCAGCAGCGGCGGGATGACGCTCCAGTAGGCGTCGTAGAAGCTGGAGTTCCGGTAGGCCCGACTGAACGCGAAGATCACGACGGTGGCGAGCAGGTCGGCCACGAAGGTGTCCAACCAGAGCTGACCGGTGCGTGGTCCCCACGCCAACCAGGCCGCACCGACACCGATGGCGACGACGTAGGCGACGGTGACGATCGCCAGTGATCGGGTCTTACTCATTGGCCCCTCGGGTTCCGGGAGAGCCAAAAATGTAACACGTTCTAGTTATCGCCTTCGTCGTTCTGGCACTCTCGAAGACGTGGACGACACCTCGGCGCCGGAGCGCGAAGACCCGTTCGACGTGGCAATCGACGAGGCGGTGAACTCACTGCCCGCCGAACTCCTCGCCGCGATGGGCAACGTCGAGATCGTCGTCGAAGACGAGCCTCCCGACGGACAGCGATTGCTCGGCCTGTACCAAGGTGTCCCACTGACGCGACGGACCAGCGCGTACAGCGGAGTCCTTCCCGACAAGATCAGCATCTTCCGAGGTCCGCTAACGCGTCTCTTCGCCGCCGACCCGGACCGGCTGCACCGCGAGATCAAGCACGTCGTGCTCCACGAGATCGCTCATCATTTCGGCATCAGCGACGAGCGGCTCGTCGAACTCGACCGCTATTGAGGCTTCGGCATCGGCGACGAACGGCTCGGTCGCCGTTTCATCGCGCCGTCGCTCGGGTAGCCAAACGGGCGAGGCGCTCAGCCCAGCGCGCCGCCATTCGCAGTCCAATCGATGAGGTACTTGCATGTCGAACAACGACAGGACCATCAGCACCAACCAGGATGTCGTCGCGTTCCTGACCGAGCAGCACGAGGCCATCAAGCGACTGTTCGTCGAGACGTTGGACGCGGCCGACGCTGCGACACAACAGAAGTCGTTCGACGCCCTGCGCACCATGCTCGCCGTCCACGAAACCGCCGAGGAGATGATGGTGCACCCGAGGGTGCGCCGCAAGGTCGACGGCGGCGACGCGATCGTCGACGCCCGGCTTGCCGAGGAGCACGATTCCAAGGTCGCGCTCGCCGAGATCGAGAACCTCGAGTGCGGCACCGCCGAGTTCAGCAAGGCGCTGATCCACCTGCAGGCCGCGGTCCTCCAGCACGCCGAGAAGGAGGAGACCGAGGAGTTCCCCCGCCTCGAAGAGGAACTCGACGCCAAGGAGCTGAAGAAGCTGACCGATGCGGTCGTGTTCGCCGAGCGGATCGCACCGACGCATCCGCACCCCGGCGTCGAGTCGGGTGCCGTCAACTTCGCGGTGGGCCCGTTCGCGTCGCTGCTCGACCGGGCTCGCGACGCACTCAAGGGCTCCGCGGCCTAACCCCGCCGCCGAGTGTGCGGGGAGATCGCGATCGACGGCGAATTGGCGATCTCCCCGCACACTCGATACGCCGAACGGCCCCCCGGTGTCGGTTGACGGGTGTCGACTTCTATCGTGACTAGATGAGCAATGTTGCTGATTCCGATCGGGTCGCCGATCTGGCGAGGGGTGTCGTAGCCGACCACGACCCGAGGTCCGTCCCCGTGACCGAGTTCCTCGGCGCCTGTTACGACGCCGGACTCTCCTGGGTGCATTTTCCCGAAGGACTTGGCGGACTTGGTCTTTCGCGCGGCAACCAGGCGATCGCGGACCGCATTCTGCAGGGTGCGGGCGGGCCGGTGCCGCTGGGGCTGAACCCGATGGGTTACGGCATGGCGGCGCCGACCATCCGCGAGCACGCCCTGTCCGACGAGGTCAAGAAGTCTTGGCTACGGCCGTTGGCCACCACCGAGGACATCTGGTGTCAGCTGTTCTCCGAGCCGGGCGCCGGCTCCGACTTGGCCGGCCTCGCCACCTCGGCGGTGCGTGACGGTGACGACTGGGTGATCAACGGACAGAAGGTGTGGACCAGCCTCGCCCACCGGGCGCGGTGGGGACTGCTGCTGGCCCGCACCAACCCCGACGTCCCAAAGCACAAGGGCCTCACGTACTTCGTCGTCGACATGCACTCCCCCGGCGTCGAGACGCGGCCGCTGCGCCAGCTCACCGGCCAGGCCGAGTTCAACGAGGTGTACTTCACCGACGCGCGCATCCCCGACGCCCACCGTCTCGGCGAGGTCGGCAACGGCTGGGGCGTCGCGATGACGACCCTGATGAACGAGCGCAGCGCACTCGGCGGCAGCGGCAGCCGACGCGGCGCGGGCACCATCTCCGAGGCGGTCTCGCTGTGGGCCGCCCGCCCCGAACGTCAGACGCCCGTCCTGCGCGACCGGCTGACCCAGCTGTGGCTGCGGTCGGAGGCACAGCGCCTGACGTCGGAGCGGTCCCGGGTCTCGGCCACCGTCGGTGGGCCAGGTCCCGAGGGTTCGATCGGCAAGCTGGTCGGCGCCGAACTGAACCAGCAGATCTACCAGTTCTGCATGGATCTGCTTGGCCCAGAAGGCATTCTGTACCACGGCTACTCGAAGCCCGAGGCCGAGCGGGAGGATTCCGACTGGCGGGGTCCCATCCAGCAACGACATCTACGCAGTCGCGCCAACACCATCGAAGGCGGCACGTCCGACGTGATGCGCAACATTCTCGGCGAGCGGGTCCTCGGCCTGCCCGGTGACCTGCGTGCCGATGCCGGCATGCCGTGGAAGGAGATTCCCCGTGGCTAAGACGGCTGATGTGGCTGAGACGCTTGCGAACGAACCCCGCGCGGAGTTCATGTTCACCGACGAACAGCAGCAGTTGCTGTCGGCGGTCCGCCGGTTCGCGGCCGAGAACTTCGACGAGACGACGGTGCGTCGGCTCATGGAGTCCGACCCGCCCTTCGACCCGAAGGCGTGGAACCGCCTTGGCGGCGAGCTCGGTGTCCTCGGCCTGTCGGTGTCCGAGGCCGACGGCGGCGTTGGCGGCACTCTCGTCGACCAGGCCGTCGCCGTCGAGGAACTCGGCGCGGCGCTGGCCTGCGGACCGATCTTCGGCACCGTCTACCTCGCCATTCCCGCCCTGGTCGCCGCGTCCGCGGGACCGGCGCGCGACGAGCTTTTGACCGAGCTGGTCGAGGGCCGCAGGACGGCGGCGTTCGCCGTGCCCGACCGGGCCGGCGCGGTTGACGCGTCCCTCGTCGACGTGACGGCGACCCCATCGGGTGACGATTGGACGCTGACCGGAACCGTCCACGGCGTGGTCGACGCCGGTGCGGCCGACGACCTGTTGGTCGCCGCGATCGGCCCCGACGGTGTCGGCCTGTACGCGGTCGACGCCGCCGGGGCGGGCGTGGAACGGACCAATCAGCTGACGGTCGACCAGACCCGACCGCAGGCAGTGGTGGCGCTGTCCTCGACGCCGGCTCGCCTGCTGGCAGGCCCCGACGAGGCCGAGCGCGTGATCGGCCAAGCCTTCCAGGTGGCGTCCGCGCTGCTGGCCGTCGAGCAGGTCGGCGCGGCTCAGCACATGCTCGACATCGCCGTCCAGTACGCCAAGGAGCGGCTTCAGTTCGGCAGGCCGATCGGCTCCTTCCAGGCCGTCAAGCACCGATTGGCCGACATGATGGTCGACCTCGAGCACGCCCGGTCGACGGCCTATCACGCGGTGTGGGCACTGACCGACGGCTCGGACGATCCGGCGCTGGCCGCAAGCATTGCCCAGGCGACGTGTTCGGCCGCGTTCAGCCGGATCTCCGCGGACGCCATCCAAACGCTCGGCGGCATCGGGTTCACCTGGGAGCACCAGGCGCATCTGTACTTCAAGCGGGCGATCGTCGACGCCGCATTGCTCGGTAGTGCCGAGGAGCACCGGTCGCGGGTGGCCGAACTGGTCCTCGACACCGCGTCGGCCGAGAAGCCACCGCGCGTCGCCGACGGAACTCGCGGCTAGCGGGACAGCTCCGCCCAGATCGTCGCAAGCAGTCCCCTGCCGTCGACGTGTGAGACCGTCGCCTCGCCGCGACCCATGGATTGCCCAACCGCGTTCTGCAACAAGCCGTTCCAGCCAGGGATCCCGACGTCGGGTAGGCCCGCCAAGAGCGCCCTCTCCCGTTGGTCCATGACCTCAGTCAACGCGCGCACCGTGGGGCGATCAACCGATTTTCCGGCGGCGGCGGTCTCACCACAGCGCGCGGTAGTTCCACAGCGCCCCGGCGACGAGCACCACGCCGACGCCGAAGAACAGGATCCGCACGGTCACCGGTCCGAAGCGGGTGGTCGCGCGCACGATGTTGCGCTGTGCGCGCCTGGCCCGAATCGTCCGTCTCGTCGAGAGCGCCAGCACCAGCAGTGACGGCAGTAGTGCCACCGAGCAGTACGCGACCACGATCAGCGGCCACGTCGACGGCAGCGGGTCGCGCGCCGACAGCATCGTCAACGACGTCAGATACGGCACCGACGTCGCGGACTGACCGAAGCCGATGACGATCCCGACGATCGCGAAGAGCCAGGGATTGCGCCGGGTCAGGTTCAGCGCCCAGAGCGGCGGGGTCGGGCGGGCGGAGCCCGACAGGCTTGCCACCGAGATCAGCACGACGCCCAGCACCAATTGGCCCCAGTACCGCAGGGTCGGCGTCACCTCGAGGTCGACGCGGTCGGTGAGGAAGTTCAGGCCGAGCACGGTGAGCACACCGAACGTCGAGGTCGCCGCGAACACTCCTCCGATGAAGCTCAGCCCGCCGGGCAGCGCCGACCTGCGGCTAAGCCTGCTGTCGTAGACGACCGCCGAGGTCACTCCCAGGTTCAGGACGTTCAACGAGTCGAGGAGCGCGAAGCCCAGCAGCGGTAGAAGTAGTCCCAGCATGTCGTGACGAACCTACGGGACATGGCTGGGCGGCGCCCCAGGGCGTGAACGTGGCCCTTTCGGGTACCCCTTATCGCGACCCGTCTCTCGAAAGGACACATGACTGCCGCACGATCGCATCTCGACCAGTCCGACTTGGCCGAAGCCCAGCACATCGTGAAGGCAGTGGCCGACGCGTTCTCGGCGAAGGTCGTCGGGCAACACCACCTGCGGGAATCGATGCTGATCGGTGTGCTCGCCGGCGGCCATCTGTTGGTCGAGAGCGTGCCGGGGCTGGCGAAGACGACCGCCGCCAGGGTGGTCGCCGAAGCGGTTGGCGGTGAGTTCAAGCGCATTCAGTGCACGCCGGACCTGCTGCCCAGCGACATCATCGGCACCCAGATCTACGAGGCCGCGACCAATTCGTTCGTCACCCGGCTGGGCCCCGTGCACGCCAACATCGTGCTGCTCGACGAGATCAACCGGTCGAGCGCGAAGACCCAGAGCGCGATGTTGGAGGCCATGGAGGAGCGCCAGACCACCATCGCCGGCGTCGTGTACCCGATCCCCGAGCCGTTTCTGGTGATCGCCACCCAGAACCCGGTCGACCAGGAGGGCACGTATCCGCTGTCGGAGGCCCAGACCGACCGCTTCATGCTCAAGGAAGTGGTCAACTACCCGTCGATCGACGACGAGGTCGAGGTCATCGCCAGGATGGACTCGGGCCTCTACGACAAGGACCACCGCACCATGCCGGTGGTCAGTCTCGACGACGTGCGCCGCATCCGGCAGCTGGTGGCGTCGGTCCACATGGACCGCGCCCTGATCCAGTACGCCAGTCATCTGGTCGGCGTCACCCGCGATCCCGAGGCGCACCTCTCCCCCGGCATCGCGCGGCTGATCGAGTACGGCGCCAGCCCCCGCGCCACCATCGCGTTCTGCCGCACGGCCAGGGCGCTGGCAGTGCTGCGCGGGCGGACCCACGTCGTGCCCGACGACGTCGCGAAGCTGGCTCACCGCGTGTTGCGGCACCGGCTGATCCTGGGGTTCGAGGCGGCCAGCGCCCGCGTGACGCCGGACGTGGTGATCGACGCGGTCCTGCAGGCAGTGCGGGTGCCGTGAGTGGGCGTCCATCTGGACCGCGCCAGGGCGCACTTCGGACGTGACGGCAACGGCCTGCTCGAGGGCGGCCGGTACGCGCTGGTGCACACCCGCAGCCTCGAGTTCGACGACCTGCGTCCCTACGTGCAGGGCGACGACGTGCGGGACATCGACTGGAAGGCCTCGGCCCGCTCGGGTCAGGTGCTGATCAAGCGCTTCGTCACCGAGAAGCACCACAAGATCATGGTGGTCGCCGACGCGGGGCGGAACATGACGGCGGCCGCGCCGTCGGGTGAACTCAAGGGGGACGTGGCCGCCAACGTCATCGGCGCCATGGGTTTGATCACGTTGCGGAGGTCCGACGAGATCGGCATGGTGTTCGGCGATGCCCGCGGATCGGTCGACGTTCGACTGCGGCGCGGCGAGACTCACGTCGAGCACATGCTGCACCGATTCCACCATCACGTCGGCACCGGTCCCGCGTCGAGTCATGTTCTCACCCAATTGGATTGGGTGGCTCGGCATCAGCGCCGCCCGCTGTTGATCGTCGTGGTGTCCGACGAGCCCGACGTCGACGACCGGCTCGACGGCGCGCTCACCCGACTCACCGCCCGGCACGACGTGATGTGGGCGATGGTGTCGGACACGCCCGCAATCGGTTCGGAGGAGGACGACGGTTTCGACGTGGCCGACGGTCGCTTCGTCTTCGGCGGGGCCGCCCTCGGTCAGGGGGTGGTCGACGCCTACCGCCGCGCGGAAGGGCAACGCCGAGAACGGCTCTCGGAGTTCATGGTCGGACACGGCATACCGCACACCGTGATCGGCGGCAGCGCGGCCATCCGCACCCGGCTGATCGCGATGACCGAGGTGTACGCCCGTGCCGGATGACCTGTTGCGTCACGTGATCGGCCCGACGCCGTATTCGTCTCTGTGGCTCTGGCTTGCGATCGCGCTGTCGGTGCTCCTCGTCGGGTGGTACGCCGGAGTGTTTCTGTTCACCATGCCGCGCAGGCGGCTGGGGACCGTGCCGCTGGTCGGGGCCGCCAGGGACCGGATGATCCGATACCGCGCCGCGCGGACGGTGCGTGCCATCGGTGACCGCTACCGGGCGGGCGAGATGTCCGCCGGTGCCGCAGGAGAAGCCGTCAGTCGCGAGGTGCGTCGATTCCTGCACCAGGTGACCGGTGTGCGCGCGGAGTTCATGCAGCTCGACCGCATTGAGCGCAGCGAGATTTCCCCTGCCGCACCGCTGTTGACAAACCTGGTCGACATCCGATTCAACCCGGAGTCGACGTTGGACGTGGGTCTGGTCAGTCGGGACGCCGAGGAGCTGATCCGGTCATGGGCCTGACGTGGATGCTGGTCGTCATCGTCGGCTGCGTCGCCCTCGCGGTCTGCATCGCGGCGGTGGTGCTGCGACCGATGCGGGCCGAGCGGCGGCGGCTGCGACCGCTGGCCAACTCACGACGCCTCACATTGCTGCCGGAGTACACGCGGGCCGTCCGAGCCAGGACGATTGCGGCGGTGGTGACGATCGTCCTGCTCGCGGTGATGTTCGCCGGATCAGTGATCGTCGCCGCGCGCCCCACCGGATTGCCTACGGCGGCAACGCAGTACGGTGGCGGCGACCCGGAGGACGTGATGCTCTGCATCGGCGCGCCCCCGACGGACCCGGCGGTCAACGCGACGCTGGGCTACTTCGCAAACCAGGTCGACACCTTCGGCACGCAGCGCATCGGCATGACGTCGTCGAATCGCCGGGTGATCCCGCTGACGCGGGACTATCAGTACGCGAAGCAGACGCTGTCGGACTACGCCAGGCCCGCCGACCAACGCGGCGACGTGGCGGCGTTCTCAGCCGCGGTGTCCTACGTGGACTACTCCGTCAACCTCGACGACCTGCTGACGCTGTGCCTGACCGGGTTCCCGGACTTCGATCAGACAACGGCGCAACGCCGCTCGCTGATCTACGTCGGGCCCGACACGTCGCGGCCCGGTGGCCCGGCGTTGTTCACCCCCGACCGGTTGCGCGACCTCGCGGTCACCGGTGGTGTGCAGCTGAATGCCGTGGTCACCGGTCAGGATTCGGGTGGACTCGCGTCGCTCGCCGGTGACACCGGTGGACGCGCCCTCCCCGCGGGTCCGAGTGTGGTTGCGAGCCTCGACGACATCCGCGATCATCCACCGGCCGCCAGGTTCAGCGAGGAGGCCGACGGCGCGACCGCACCCGAGACTCCTGACGTTCCCGTGCTCATCGCGCTCGCGGCGGCGGTGGCGTTGGCCGGCTGGCCCATGGTGCAGCGCCGATGACCTTCCAACCCGTGTTGCCGCCGTTGCTGCTCGCCGCCGTCGCCGCGATCATCCTGGTGGCCCGCATCGCAACCCTGCGCCGGCTCCCCTCGGCCGCCCGCACCCGGGGGACCCTGTGGCGCTGGACGGGTCTCACGGCCGCGGCGCTTCTGCTCGTCGCGAGCGCTGCCCGGCCCGTGCTCGACCCGTCGACTTCCAGCACCCGCGTCGCGGATTCACAGGCCCCCAACGTCTTCCTCGTCGTCGACCGGTCCCCCGACATGAGCGTCGGCGACGGACCCGACGGGTCGTCGAGGATGACCGCGGCGCGGGCCGACGTCGCCGAACTGCTCGACCGGTACCCCGACGCCCGCGTCGCCGTCATCTCCTTCGCGAGCCGGGCGGCGTTGGATTGGCCGCTGTCGGCGGACACCTGGAGCCTGCGCCCGGTGGCGTCGGTGCTGGCGCCCTATCCGGTGAGCCCCGACGCCGTCACGACCACCAACGCAGGGGCGGCCGGAAACATGTTGCGCTATCAGCTGATCGGCGCCGTCCAGCAGTATCCGCGGGCGAAGAATCTGGTGTTCTACCTCGGCGCTGGCGCCGCCGAGGCGGCGTTGCCGCCGCGCGACTTCAACCTGCCCGAGGGCGCGGTCGACGGCGGGGCCGTACTCGGCTACGGCACGGCAGCAGGTGGACCGATTCCCGGCACTGACGTCACGGGGTCCCCGGTGGACGAAGCGACGCTGCGCGGCGTCGCCGAACAGATCGGCATCCCGTACGCGCTGCGCAGCGGTGCCGACGAACTGGCCTCGGTGCTGCCCGCCGACCCCACCGGTGGCGACCCGGCCACGGCCGGCAGCGGGACCGCGAGCCGCACGGAGCTCTACTGGGCACCGGCGGCATTGGCAGCGGTACTGGTGCTCCTCGAGCTCTACTACGTGCTTCGCGAGTTCCGCAGGACGCGGCTGACCAATGCGGGCGTGACCGGATGAGCCAAAGGCGTTGGTGGCAGCGGGGTTCGCTGCGCGTGCGATTGCTGGTGGTGTCCGCGCCGGTGTCGCTCGTCGTGGTCGTCGCACTGCTGAAACTGTGGACCGTCGTCGTCGCCGGAGGGTCGGTAGCCACCGACTTCGCCGAGCGGAACACCGAAGCCTTGGGCCGCGACGTGGCGACGCTGAGCACGCTCGACGTCGTCGAGCCAGTCCGAACCCGTTTCACCGCAGGCACTCTCGCCGTCCTGGAAGACCGCCTCACCGACGCCGACGGGCAGTTCGCCGCGGCCCTGTCGCAGACCGGGCAGGCGCAGTCGTGTCCGGTGCGAGTCAACCTCGAACTGGTCAGGGAGACCCTCGGCGACCGGGCGGCCGAGAAGTTCGACGGTTCGGCCATCGGCTGGTACCGCAACGCGTTGGCCGTCGTCGACGAGGCACCCGACGGCTGCTTCACGGGCAGCGCCGACGCCGACCCCGCCCGTCGCGCCGTGCTCGAGGCCACCGTGGCCCGCCTC
>VIFX01000052.1:0-45796 GCA_006864685.1 Mycolicibacterium hodleri
GGCGTGCTGTCAGGGACTTCCGGTGTCGTCGGCTCGGGCTCGGGCTCGGGCTCGGGCTCGGCTTCTGGTTCGGCGGTCGGCTTGGGGGTGGGCGACGCCGTGCTGCCGGAGCTGCCGGTGTTGGTCTGGGCGCTGACGACCCCGCTGGTGACCGAGCCCGAGGTGGTCGTGGAGCCCGTTGGCTTGTCGTCGGAACCGGTGGCCGTTGGCGCGGTCGAGGCCTGTGCTTCGGCGGGGGCGGCGCCCTCGGTGCCGGTGTTCGTCGAGGTGCCGGTGTTCATCGACGTTGCTGTGCCGGAGGCGTTGGCGCTCGCGGACTGGCTACTCGACGAGCTGGTGGACGTCTCCTCGGCATTGGCGACGCCGTACCCCGTCGCCACCGCGGTCCCGACTCCCAGTGCGACGGCTAGACCGCCCACTCGACCGATGTATTTCGACGCTCCCATGACTGGCCCTCCCGATGCGCTGAACTGCTCTTCCCCGGTGAAGGCTGACTTTCACAACGTTCACTCCTGTTGCCTTCGTCTCAGGAGCCGCTTGCGTTACCGCCGGAGCGGTCAGCCGAGTTCCTTCAACGCGTCTTCGTACAGCGCGTAGGCCTCGGAAAGCCCGTCGCCGACCCAGGCGTCGACGATCCCGACCTTGTCGGCGACCAACTGAATCTGGGTGGCCCACGTCTGAAAACCCTGGTCGGTGCGGAGCGCCTCGATTTGGTCGTGGGTGCCTTGGATGAGGATGAAGCCACCGAGTTCGGTGGTCTGCGGCCTGAGGATTGCGGCGTCGAAGCGCTCGATCCGGCCGTCGGCGGAGAGTTGTTCGAGGTAGGTGGTCAGCGACGACTTCAGAAGCGCCAGCGCCTGGCTCTCGCGTCCGCGGGCCGGAATTCCCCAGGACACCCATACACCGGCTTCGGACACGGACTCCTCCTCGGCTGTTTGCTATTCCGTAGCGGACACTACCGCGCGCCGGGGTCGGATCGGGGCTAGTACGACTGTCCGTCGGCGTATCGCTGGCGTCGGGCGTGCCGGCCGTTGCCACGGTTGCGACTCTTGTACGTCGCCAGCTGCGAGTCGCAGTTTGGGCAGACCAGCCGCAAGTTCTCCCGCCGGTTGTTGGTCGGGTTCCCGTCGACGTGGTCCAACACCAGGGCGAGGTGAGCGCCCAGCCACGTGTTCGCTCCGCCGCAGATCGCGCAGCAACCGCCCTGCGCGTCGGAGAGGTATTGCCGGATGTAGTGGCCGCGGTATCCGGCGATGCACGCCTCACCGGTCTCGAGCCAAAGCTTGGTACCGGTTGCGCGCCGGACCACGGCCTGACACGTGTTGCTGCAGTACACCTTCTGGCTGCGCTTCGAGAGTGGTGAACCACAGCCGCGGCACTGTCTCATGGGTGCGACGGTAGGTCCTACCACCGACAACACCCCTGGGAGTGGAGCCCCCTATCGGGATCGAACCGATGGCCTACGCTTTACAAGAGCGTTGCTCTACCGCTGAGCTAAGGAGGCGTGCACGCCTAGCTTAACGGCTCACTCGTCGGCGTCTATGACCTGTGGGGCGGGTACCGCACGAGGCGTCGGCCGCCGCCCACGCGAGCGTGGCAGCGGGATTCGGCCCGCGATGTTGCTCAGCGGATTGACGACCTGGCTGAGGGTGATGACGGCTTCGTGCAGCGCGTCGATGGTCGGGGTCAGCGCCTCGAGTCCGGGGGCGAGCCGGTTGAGGGTGTCGGCCACGTCGGCGAGCTTCATCAGTGCGCCCTGCTCGGCGGTGAGGGTGTCGAGCAGACCGCCCTCGGCGAGCAACTTGTCGGCGACGCCGTCCTCGCGCAGGATGCGCTCGATCAGACCGTCGTTGGCGAGCAGCTGGTCGGCAAGTCCGCCCGGCGCGATCACCCGGGACACGGCTCCGTCGTCAGTGGTCAGACGGTCGACGAGACCACCCTCGGACGTCACCTGGTCGATCAGTCCGCCGGGCGCCACCGCGCGGGCGACGGGACCGTTCTCCGCGGTCATCCGGTCGAGCAGGCCGCCCTCGGCGGTGAGCTGGTCGACGAGCCCGCCAGGTCGCAGCAGTCTGTTGAGAGGTCCGTCGGGGGCCAACGCCCGGCCGAGTGGGGCGTCGTCGTCCATTAGGTGGGCCAGCCGGTTGGCGCGTTCGACGGCGTCCTCGAGCCCCAGCAGCTGCGCCAGCGAGGATCTGCCTGCGGGCACGTGAGCGTCGTCGAGTCCCCGTTGGACGACGGCCAGCGTCTCGGTGGCGATGCCAAGTCCGATGTCGGCGACGGCAAGGCCGATGCGGGCCGGTGCGGTCGCCACGTCGACGAGGGCTTTGCCGAGATTCATGGTCCCAGTCTATGGCGGGGGTCACACCCAGCGTCCCTGAGATCAACTCACAGGAATCTCACAGCGCTCCAGCAGCGTCAGACCATGTGAATGGGAGGACATTGTTCACATGGCCATGGCTGCAATTCCGGAGTTCATCCCCGAAGCGAGAATCCTCGTCGTCGACGACGAAACCAACATCGTCGAGTTGCTCTCGGTGAGTCTGAAGTTCCAGGGCTTCGAGGTGCATACCGCGTCCAGCGGGCCCGCGGCCTTGGACAAGGCGCGGGAGATCCGCCCCGACGCGGTCATCCTCGACGTGATGATGCCCGGGATGGACGGCTTCGGCGTGCTGCGTCGGCTGCGCGCCGACGGTATCGACGCGCCCGCCCTGTTCCTGACCGCCCGCGACTCGCTCCAGGACAAGATCGCCGGCCTGACCCTCGGTGGCGACGACTACGTCACCAAGCCGTTCAGCCTCGAAGAGGTCGTGGCGCGGTTGCGCGTCATCCTCCGTCGCTCCGGCCGCGGCGTCGAAGAGCCCCGCAGCGCCCGGCTGACGTTCGCCGACATCGAACTCGACGAGGACACCCACGAGGTGTGGAAGGCCGGCGAGCCGGTCTCGCTGTCGCCGACCGAGTTCACCCTGCTGCGGTACTTCATCATCAACGCAGGCACGGTGCTGTCCAAGCCGAAGATCCTCGACCACGTCTGGCGTTACGACTTCGGTGGCGACGTCAACGTCGTCGAGTCCTACGTGTCCTACCTGCGTCGCAAGATCGACACCGGTGAGAAGCGTCTGCTGCACACGCTGCGCGGCGTCGGATACGTGCTGCGCGAGCCGCGCTAGCGCGCATATGCGCGAGTTCGCCAGCCGACGGTCACGCGTTTTGCACAATGTGGGAATGACGGGGGGAATGACTGGTCTTCGGGGGCGCGGTATCCCACTCCGGGTGGGGCTGGTCGCCGCGACCCTCGTGCTGGTGACGTGTGGCTTGCTCGCCTCTGGCGTCGCCGTCACCTCGATCATGCGGCACAGCCTGATCAACCGGGTCGACGAAACCCTGCTCGACGCCTCCCGCGGCTGGGCCCAGGCACCCCGCCGGATGCCGGCCACCCCGATGGAGGATCCGAACCCGGCCAGGCCGCCGTCGGACTTCTACGTCCGCGGCATCGATTCCGACGGGCGCATCTGGATGGCGGTCAACGATCGCGATGCCGAACCCGCCCTGCCCGACAGCAACGACGTCGGGCCCGTTCCCGTCACCGTGGGGTCGATCGACCACTCCGACGTGCAGTGGCGGGCGATGACGGTGCGCGGCTTGCACGGTGAGCTCACCACCGTCGCCATCGACCTCTCGGACGTCTCGTCAACGGTGCGTGCGCTGACGTGGTCCCAGGTGGGGATCGGTGTCGCAGTGCTCTTGGTGCTTGGCATTGCGGGCTTCGCCGTCGTGCATCGCAGCCTCAGACCGCTGGTGGAAGTCGAGCAGACCGCCGCGGCGATCGCCGCGGGCGAGCTCGACCGCCGCATCCCGGAGCGGGACACGCGCACCGAGGTGGGCCGATTGTCGTTGGCGCTCAACGGGATGCTGGCCCAGATTCAACGGGCGGTGGCGTCGTCGGAGGCTTCTGCCGAGAAGGCACGCACTTCCGAGGACCGGATGCGCCGGTTCATCACCGACGCCAGCCACGAGCTTCGCACTCCGCTGACCACCATTCGCGGGTTCGCCGAGTTGTACCGCCAGGGCGCCGCGCGCGACGTCGAGCTGCTGATGAACCGCATCGAGAGCGAGTCACAGCGGATGGGTCTGCTCGTCGAGGATCTTCTGCTGCTGGCGCGACTGGACGCCCAGCGCCCCATGGAGCAGCGCCGGGTCGACCTGCTGTCACTGGCCAGCGACGCCGTTCACGACGCGCGGTCGGTGGCCCCGAAGCGCACCATCACCATGGAGGTCTTCGACGGCCCAGGGACACCCGAGGTGCTCGGTGACGAGGCTCGGCTGCGGCAGGTGATGGGCAACCTGGTGGCCAACGCACTGCAACACACTCCGGAGTCGGCGAGTATCGCGATTCGGGTCGGGACCAAGCAGGACAGCGCCATTCTGGAAGTGGCCGACGAAGGACCCGGCATGAGTCGCGACGACGCGCACCGGGTCTTCGAGCGGTTCTATCGCACCGATTCGTCGCGAGCGCGGGCCAGCGGAGGTACGGGTCTGGGCCTCTCCATCGTCGACTCGCTGGTGTACGCGCACGGCGGCACGGTCAGCGTGACGACGGCGCCGGGTCAGGGGTGCCGATTCACCGTGCAGTTGCCGCGGATCGCGGAGGTGCCGGTGGTCAACGACCCCGGAGCCGACGAGCCCGCGACGGTCTAGGCCAGCTCCGCCAAGGCGGCCACGATCTTGGCCTGCGCCTCGTCGAGTGATTCGGGCGAGGGATTGCGGTCGACTCCTGCGAAGCCGAAGTCGGACAGGTTTCGCGCCGGGAAGACGTGCACGTGCAGGTGCGGTACTTCGAGGCCGGCGATGATCAGGCCCGTCCGTTCCACGCCGAACGCCTTGGACTGGGCCTTGCCGATGCGCTGAGCCACGGCCATAACGTTGGCGAAGACGCTCGCGTCGACGTCCTGCCAGTTGTCGATCTCGGCGCGCGGGACGACGAGCGTGTGTCCTTGCGTCATTGGTTCGATGGTGAGGAACGCGACGACGTCGTCGTCCTCGTAGACGAATCGACCGGGGATCTCACGGTTGATGATCTTGGTGAACACGGAGGCCATGGATCGAGCATGCCAGAGCGCGGTGACCGTGGATTACCTGCGCCTCCCTGCGCGTTTAGAGACCATGAGTGCACGCGATTCGGTATCGGTCGTCAACGCGTTTTGGGACGCGGTCTGGAACGGTCATGACCCGGCAGCCGTCGACGACTTCGTGGTCGAGGACTTCGTCATCGTGTCGGGCGGCGAGACGATCACGGGCCGCGAGCCCTTCAAGCACTGGATCGGGAACTTCTTGGCCGTCGTCGACGACTTACATCTCGAGGTGGTGGAGTCGTTTCAGAATGCCGACGGCAGCCGGGTGACGTCCGGCTGGCTGTTGACCGGGCGGAACAACGGCATCCTCGGCACACCACCGGACAAGCAGGACGTCGAAATGACCGGCACGGCCGTCTGGGCCGTACGTGACGACGGGAAGCTGCTCGTGAATTGGGTCGAGCGTTCGTCGTGGGAGCTGCATCGGCGGCTCACCGAGTAAGACTGAACCCGTCTAGTTGCCGACCTAGAAGCCGATCGTGGACTTGATCATCTCGGGGCAGTATGTCTTCACGGCCAGCCCGGTGAAGGTGGTGGCGACCTTGCGAGGGATGCCGCTGGCAACCACGCCGGAGACGGTCCAGGCGAACGACTTGGCACCCTTCTTCAACGACGGGCAGACGTTGTGGGCGACGGTCTTGGCCACTATCTGGTTCTCGAAACCGATGCCTGCGGCGCCGAGCGCAGCCATGAAGGCGTCGTCGGCCGGATTGGCGTTGGCGGGCGCGGCGGCAATGGGCGCCATCGCGACGGCGAGCCCGGCGGCTGCTGCCAGCAAACGAGGCTTCAGGGATCGGGCGGTACGGATGGTCACCGAAAGACCATGACGCATATTTGCTGACTTGTCCAATGCTCAGGTCTGCCGGCCGCTGCGGACGAGGCCGTCCAGCTCGGCGACGGACCACGGCGGCGACCCGTGGTGGTCACGGTAGGCGAGCAGGCTCGGCGTCTGCCGGTCGAATCGGCCGACGAATCCGCCCGCGGCGACCAGAATCTGTCCGGTGACGTTCTTGGCCAGGTCGCTCGCGAGATACGCGTACACGGGCGCCGCATACTCTGGCGGTGCGGCGTCCAGCGCGCCCTGCATGCTGACCTCGTCGAGCAGGCCACGCCGGTGCAACTCCGCGATCTGTGCCTCGTAGTCGGGCCCCGTCGACAGCCGCGTCCTGGCGCCGGGACACACCACGTTTGCTCGCACGCCCGTGGCCTTCAGCTCGGCAGCAATCGCCAGCGTCAGGCCGTTGACGCCGCCCTTGCCCGCCGGATAGCCGGTGCCGCCGTAGTCGCCGAGGAAGGCGAACGAGCCGGTGTTGACGATCGCGCCGCCACCCTGCGCGACCATCTTCGGTGCGGCCGCCCGGCACGTCTCGAAGGCGGTGAGCAGGTGCGCGTCGAGGAGCTCGCGAAACTGCTCCGACGTCACGTTGAGAATCGACGACCCGGGCAGTTCCGCGGTTCCCGCACAGTTGACGAGCGCGTCGACGCTGCCGAATTCGTGGACGCACCGGTCGATCAGGGCGTCGGCGACCGCAGGCTCGGCCGGCGAACCGGGGTGGCCGACGGTGCGACCGCCGATGCCGTCGACTGCGTCGGCAACTGCATCGGGGTCACGTCCGTTGACGACCACTCCAAAGCCTTGAGCGGCAAGCAGTTCGGCGACGGCTCGTCCGATGCCTCGCGAGCCGCCGACGACCACCGCTCCGGTCAGCTTGGGTCCTTCTGGCCGAACTGCATGGCGTCCATGTTCCAGTAGCCCCGCAGGTTGGTGATCTGCCCGGAGTCGTTCACCCGGTAGGTGAAGACACCGCGCACCGTCGCCGTGAAGCCGTTCGGAAACTCGGTGTGCAGCACCAAGATGTACGCGATCTCGGTCGGCGAACTCGACGTGAACGTCTCCTCGCGGGTGACGGTCAGCCGGTTGGGGCCGATGTTCGCGTCGTAGAAGGCGGCCAGCGCTTCCTTGCCGCGGACACCGGTGCCGTCGGGGTTGGTGACGGCCTCCCCGATGGGGTCCTCGACGACGACGTCGTCGGCCATCAGGGCCAACCAACCGTCGCGATCGCCCGCCTGGACGCACCGCCACGATGCCTCCGAGGCGGAGACGACCGGCGACTGCTCGGTGGTGATTTCGGACATCGACGCGCCTACCTGTCGGCGTCGGTGTAGCGGATGACGCCGCGGATGTTGCGGCCCTCCAACATGTCCGTGTAGCCCTCGTTGATCTGCTCCAGTTGGTACTGGCGGGTGACCATGTCGTCGAGATTCAACCGGCCCGCCTTGTACATCGACAGCAGCTGCGGAATGTCGAAGTGTGGGTTGCCGCCACCGAAGATGGTGCCCTGCAGCCTCTTCTGCATCAGGGTCAGCATCGCCAGGTTCAGCGTCACGTTGGTGTCCATCATCGAGCCGATGGCGGTGAGCACCGTGGTGCCGCCCTTGGAGGTCAGGTTGACGTAGTTGTCCACGTCCTTGCCCTCGAGTTCGCCGACGGTCACGATGACCTGCTTGGCCATCAGCCCGTGGGTTACCTCGGCGACACCGCCGAAGGCCGTCTCGATGTCCGGATAGGCATGTGTCGCACCGAATTTCAGCGCCGCGTCGCGCTTCCACTCGACGGGCTCGATGACGAAGAGGTTGCGTGCGCCAGCGTTGACCGCGCCCTGCAGCGCCGACATGCCGACGCCGCCGACGCCGATGATCGCGACGTCGTCGCCGGGGCGGATGTCACCGGCCTTGACGGCCGAGCCGTAGCCCGTCGTCACGCCGCAACCCACCAGGCAGGCCACCTCGAAGGGGATCGACGGGTCGATCTTCACGACCGAGCTCTTGTGCACGACCATGTACGGGCTGAACGTGCCGAGCAGCGTCATCGGGAAGACGGGCTGGCCCTTCGCCGTGATGCGGTGCGTGCCGTCGGAAACGGCGACGCCACCCAGCAGGCCTGCGCCGAGGTCGCAGAGATTGCGGAGACCGGCCTGACAGGACGGGCACCGACCGCACGACGGGATGAAGGACAGCACGACGTGGTCACCGGGTGCGAGGTCCTCGACGCCGGGGCCGACTTCGGTGACGATGCCTGCGCCCTCGTGCCCACCGAGCACGGGGAAACCCATCATCGGGATGCCGCCGGTCACCAGGTGATGGTCGGAGTGGCACATGCCAGCCGCTTCCATCTGGATTTTGACCTCGTCCTTGACGGGGTCGCCGATCTCGATTTCCTCGACCGACCAGGGCTGGTTGAACTCCCAGATGAGTGCGCCTTTTGTCTTCACGAGTACCTTTCTCGACTTGCGATGTGGGTCAGTGGCCACAGACTAGAGCCTCTAGTTAACTGGATCACACCCACCCCAAGCAACTGCTTGGTGGAGTTAAAAGAGGCCGACCGGGCTTTGGCCCAGCGGGTAGTAGCCGGGCAACTGCTCGCCGGCCATGCTGCGCTCGATGCGCTTCTGCATGGTCGGCGTCAGGTCACCGGATTCGATGAGCTTGATGAACGCCTTCTGCACGTGGCCGAAGTCGAAGAAGTCCCGCTGCCACTCGATCAACAACTCGTCGTTGAGGCGGAACCAGCTGCCTCCGA
Organism: Mycolicibacterium hodleri; assembly: GCA_006864685.1. Classification (GTDB taxonomy): domain Bacteria; phylum Actinomycetota; class Actinomycetes; order Mycobacteriales; family Mycobacteriaceae; genus Mycobacterium; species Mycobacterium hodleri_B. The sequence continues at coordinate 8,713 of VIFX01000052.1, forward strand.
TGCCGTAGATCTCGTCCCTGGTGCCGTCGCCCTTGGTGGCGATCTGCTTCCAGAAGCCGACGATCTCGCCCAGCTTCTCGTCGACCAGCACCTTCTGGTATTCGTAGACCCAGTTCTCCAGGCCTTCCATCTCCAAACCGAGTGCGACGTCGCGGATTTCGTCGCGTCCGACGCACATGACGTCTTCCTTCGGGCCGATGTTCCACCCGTAGGTGGCGTCCTCGGTGTAGAAGTCCGCCATCGGCTTCCAGTCGCCGGCGGCCTCGGCGTCCCTGTTGGCCTGCAGCCACCGTTCGACCCACTCGTCGAGTTGTTCGCGTGACGCCATTGTCAGTCCTTTTCCTTGAGTGAAATTGCTTGGGTGGGACACATGTCAATCGCCCGCTCGACGTCCTCACGGATGTCGTCGGGTGGCTCGGCGTCGAGGATCTCGACGACTCCGCGCTTGGGCACCGCGAAGACGTCGGGGGCCTCCAGTTCGCACATGGCGTGGCCCTGGCACAGGTCCTCGTCGAGTTCCACGCGGTAGCAGCCCATGGGGAGTCCTACTTGGCCCGCCTGCGGTAGCGCACCTTGGCTGGCTGGGCCAGCTGGACGACCATCTTGGAGTGGTCGTTCTGGTAGCTATCGGCAGGCTGGGACATTTCGAATTCGTACTCGCGCAACAGGACCGAGAAGATCGCCTTGATCTGCATCTGGGCGAACGCCGCTCCGACACAGCGATGCTTGCCCGCGCCGAAGGGTATCCACGTCCAACGGTTGGCGAGATCCTCCTGACGCGGCTTGTCGTAGCGGTCGGGGTTGAAGTCGTCGGGATCCGGGAAGTCCTCGGCGATCCGGTTGGAGATCGCCGGTGAGGCTGCGACGAACTGCCCCTTGTGAATCGGGTAGCCCGCGACCTCGAATTCGTCCTGCGCGACGCGCATCAGGATGATGAGCGGCGGGTGCATGCGCAGCGTCTCCTTCAGCGAGTTGTCGAGCCTCGGAATCTGGCGCAGCGCATGGAAACTCACCTCCTGTCCGTCGGCGTAGAGCTCGTCGAGCTCTTGCTGGACGTCGGCGTAGACGTCGGGGTGGCGCAGCAGTTCGATCAGGGTCCACGACGAGGTGCCCGAACTGGTGTGGTGACCCGCGAACATCAGGGAGATGAACATGCCGGTGACTTCGTTGGCCGTGAAGCGGTGGTTGCCGTCGTCGTCCTTGATCGACACCAGCACGTCGAGCAGATCGCGGTCCTGTTTGCCCTTGGGCGGGTTGGCAATTCGACCATCCATGATCTCCTGCACCAGCTCGACGAGTTTGACGCGTGACTCGTCGCGGATGCGGAAGCTCTCGATGTCCATGTAGGGGTCCACGTAGCAGAGCGGGTCGGTCCCACGCTCCAGCTGGTGGTAGTAGTGCGCGAAGCGGCTGTCCAGCTGCTCGCGGAACTTGAGACCGATGAGGCAGGCGGTCGAGGTGTAGATGGTCAACTCGGAGAAGAAGTCGAGCAGTTCGATCTCGCCCTCGTCGCCCCAGTCGGCGATGATCTTCTTGACCTCGTTCTCGATGGTCGCGGCGTGACCCTTCATCTGCTCGCCGCGTAACGCGGTGTTGTGCAGCATCTCCGCGCGACGCTCGGGGTCGGCGTCGAACACCACGCCCTCACCGAAGATCGGCGTCATGAAGGGGTATGCCTCGGCCTGGTTGAGTTCGGCGTCGCTGGAGCGGAAGAAGAACTCGTTGGCTTCCGAGCCGGACAGCATGACGACCTGCTTGTCGACGAGTTGGAACCAGCCGACGTCTCCGCATTCCTCGCGGATCCGGTTCATCAGACCGATGGGGTCGGTGCGGAACTCCTCGAGATGGCCGTACTCCTCTTCGCCACCGGATACCCGTGGGACTTCTCTGGTGATGGTCATTTCAGGTTCTCCTCGTTGAGGATGAGCTTCTGGCGCTCGGCAGGATCGCTTGTCAAGGGGGCTTCGGGCTGAAGCTCCATGTTCGCGATGAACCCGCCACGCGGGGTCTCGGCGACGAAGGTGATCGCGCGCGCCAAATCCGATGCGCGCAGGAAGTAGTCGTGGCGAGCCTGGCCCCACTTGGCCCAGTCCTCGAGGGCGGGACCGATCTGCTCGGCGGGAAGGCTCCAGCCCATTGACGTCTTGGTGGGGCCGGGGTGCACGATCGACGCACGGACGCCGGTGCCCTCGAACTCCATTTGAAAGTTGTTGACCATGGCCACCAGTGCGGCCTTCGCAGCACCGTAGGCCCCCATGTGCGGCCGTTGCCGCAGCGCGACTTCGGAACCCACGAAGATCAGGTCACCCCGCTGACGTTCGAGCATCCCGGGCAACACCGCGGTGGCGAGACGGTTGGCTCCCACCAGATGGATCTGCAGCTGCGAGTTGAAGTCGTCGGTGCTGATCTCGGCCAACTTGCCGAAGTAGGTGTCGCCGGCGCCGGCGACCAAGATCTCGATGTCCCCCAATGCGTCGACGGCGTTGGCCACGAACGACTTCACCGAGTTCGGGTCGGTGACGTCGAGGTGAAAGGCGACGGCCTCGCCACCGTCGGCGCGGATCTTGCCGACCAGGTCGTCGAGCTTCTCCACCCGACGGGCGCCGAGTGCGACGGGAAAGCCACGCTCGGCGAGCGCGATGGCCGTGGCCTCCCCGATGCCTGCGGACGCGCCAGCGACGATGGCGGGCCTGCGGTCGGGAAGGGGTGAGAAGCGGGGCATTACGAGGGTCCCTTCAGCGGGCTTGGATGGTGATGGGCAGATGGGCGAAGCCACGGACGCTGCTCGAGTGCACGCGAACGGAGTTGGCTTCGTCCACCTCGTAGCCGCGGACGCGCTTGAAGAACTCGGTCAGTGCGACCTGGGCTTCCATCCTGGCCAGGTGTGCGCCAAGGCAGAAGTGGGCGCCGCTTCCGAAACTGACCAGCTTGGAACCTATTTCGCGGTCGATTCGGTAGTCGTCGGGATCGTCGAACACTCGGTCGTCGCGGTTCGCCGACCCCGGCAGCAGCAGGAGCACGTCTCCCTCGGGGATCGTGGTGTCGTACATCGTGATGTCGGCGGAGACGGCGCGAGCCAGGATCTGGCTTGACGTGTCGTACCGAAGCGTCTCCTCGACCCACGGTTTGACCAGGGAGTGGTCGTCGAACACCGGGGCCAGCTGGTCGGGGTTCTTGAAACCCCAATACGCAGCGTTGGCAAGGAGTTTCGTGGTGGTTTCGTTGCCAGCGACGACCATCAGGAACAGGAACGCGATGATCTCTTCGTCGGTGAGCTTGTCACCGTCGATCTCGGCCTCGACGAGCGCCGAGGTCAGGTCGTCGGAGAGCTTCGCCCGCCGGGAGGAGACCATGTCGGCGTAGTAGACCATCAGGTCGGCCGAGGCCTGGATCGCTTCGGCTGGGACGTCCTTCACGCCGTCGTCACGGTGCATCACACCGTCGGCGAGCGCGCGGATGCGAACCCGGTCCGACTCGGGGACGCCCATGAGTTCGGAGATGACGTCCATCGGGAGCTTGCCGGCGAAGTCGTCGACGAAGTCGAAGTGATCGGACTGGACGGCGGCGTCCAAGTGCTGGACGGCGATTTCGGTGACCCGGGCCTCCAACTCACGAATTCGTCTGGGGGTGAATCCCTTCGACACCAATGTGCGCAATCGCAGATGTCCGGGATCGTCGAGCGCCAGGAACGACATCACCCGGTGGGCGTGTTCGTTGCGCGAGATCGGGTCGAGTGAGACGCCGTGCTTGTTCGACAGCGAGGTGCTGTTGCGAAAACCCTGGACGACGTCGGCGTGCCGAGACAGGGCCCAGAACTTCTGGTCGGAGTTGCGGTACAGCGGGGCCTCGTCGCGCAGCCGCCGGTAGTAGGGGTACGGGTCTTCGTGGAAGTCGTAGTCGTAGGGGTCCAAGAGGACGTCCGACGTGCTTGCGGTCATGTGTGTTCTCCCAAGATGAGGCCGACGACGTAGCTGAGCCGGTCGGCGATCTGGTGGTAGGTGAATACGCCGCTGCCTGCGTTGACCAGCGCGCCGAAGTACGTCATCTCCAGGGCTGACACCACCCGTGGATCGGTGTCGGGCCCGGCCGCGGACTTGATCCTGCGGTGGATTTCGAGGCCGATGCGGTCGCGGACCCGGCGCACCGTCGGATCGTTGCCCGTCAGCAGGGCCGTCGTGCATGCCGCGGCCACCTCGGGTTCGTCGGCGACCACCAGTGTGAGGTTGCGCAGAGCCTTTTCGACGCGGACCGGCATGGGCTCGTTGACGTCGGTGTAGTAGGGCACCTTGCTCATCAAGTCGAGGTAGATCTCGGCGATCAGATGATTCTTCGACGAGAAGTAGGTGTAGGCGGTGGCCGGTGCCACCTTCGCCCGCGCCGCGACGGCACGCACCGTCAGGTCGGCGTAGGAGGATTCGCGCAGCATCTCCATGCCCGCGGTGAGGACCTTGCGGAAGGTCTCTTCCTGCCGTTTGTTGCGCGGCGTCTCGTCGGACGACGACCCGGTCGGCTCGGCGATTGCAGCCACGGCATCACTGGACACATGTCCAAGTTATCCGACGATGTCGGCAATCGGCAAGCGCGGGCGGCAAGTTGACGGGAAGTCCCAGTTGGAGGCTGACTTTCGCGACGGAAGGCCGGTTCGGCCTTGCCACGGTCGCGCACGTGCAGTTATGGTTCGACTCAACATGGCCGGACAGGTGTCCAGGACAGGAACGGGAGATGGAATGACGCTGCTCGGTGATCGCGAGAGCCGGCTGCTGATCGACGGCAAGCTGGTCGCCGGTAGTGGAGGGACGTTCCCGACGGTCAACCCGGCGACCGAGGAAGTGTTGGGTGTCGCCGCGGATGCGACGACCGACGACATGAGCTCGGCGATCGGCGCGGCTCGGCGCGCGTTCGACGAGACCGACTGGTCGACCAACGTCGAGCTCCGCGTGCGGTGCATCCGGCAGCTGCAGCAGGCGATGCGCGACCACGTCGAGGAACTGCGCGAGCTGACGATCGCCGAGGTGGGCGCGCCGGTGATGCTGACGTCGATGGCTCAACTCGAGGGCCCGATCGAGGATCTCAGCTTCTGCGCCGACACGGCCGAGTCCTACGAGTGGACAACCGATCTCGGCGTCGCGAAGCCGATGGGCATCAAGACGCACCGCACGGTCGTCCGAGAGGCGGTCGGCGTCGTCGGTGCCATCACGCCGTGGAACTTCCCGCATCAGATCAACCTCGCCAAGCTCGGACCAGCCCTGGCGGCGGGCAACACCGTCGTCCTCAAGCCAGCACCCGACACACCATGGTGTGCAGCGGTATTGGGTGAACTGATCGTCGAGCACACCGACTTTCCGCCCGGCGTCGTCAACATCGTCACCTCCAGTGACCACGGAGTCGGCGCGCTGCTGTCGACGGATCCGCGGGTCGACATGGTGTCCTTCACCGGTTCGACGAACACGGGCCGGGCGGTGATGGCCGACGGCGCCGCGACGCTGAAGAAGGTGTTCCTCGAACTGGGCGGCAAGTCCGCCTTCCTGGTGCTCGACGACGCCGACCTCGCGGGCGCGTGCTCGATGGCCGCCTTCACCGCGTCGATGCACGCCGGACAGGGGTGCGCTATCACCACCCGCCTGGTGGTGCCGCGGGAGCGTTACGACGAAGCCGTCCAGGCGGCCGCGGGCACGATGGCCGGGCTGAAGGCGGGCGATCCGACCAACGCCGGAACCGTCTGTGGGCCAGTGATATCCGCGCGCCAGCGCGATCGAATCCAGGAATACCTGGACTCGGCGATCGCCGAGGGCGGGACGTTCGCATGCGGTGGTGGCAGCCCCGCCGACCGCGACAAGGGCTTCTTCATCGACCCGACTGTGATTGCGGGCCTCGACAACAGCGCACGGGTGGCGCGCGAGGAAATCTTCGGGCCCGTCCTGACCGTCATCGCGCACGACGGCGACGACGACGCAGTGCGGATCGCCAACGACTCACCGTTCGGCCTGTCGGGCACGGTGTTCTCCGCCGACGACGAGCGCGCCGCGGGAGTGGCCGCCCGCATGAGGGTCGGCACGGTCAACGTCAACGGCGGCGTGTGGTATTCGGCGGACGTGCCCTTCGGCGGCTACAAGCAATCCGGCATCGGCCGGGAAATGGGAATCGCCGGTTTCGAGGAGTACCTCGAGACCAAGGCCATTGCCACGGCAGCCAAGTAGGCCATTGCGCCGAGTGTGCACTTACGTCACGTCAATCGCCGAACAGCGTGCAACAACACCACAGTCGGCAGCTAGGAAGGATTGAGATGGGTCTGTACGGAGATCAGTTCAGCGAGAAGGTTGCCATCGTCACCGGCGCCGGCGGCGGCATCGGGCAGGCGTACGCCGAGGCATTGGCCCGCGAGGGCGCGGCCGTCGTCATCGCGGACCTCAATCTCGAGGGTGCCCAGAAGGTCGCCGATGGCATCAATGGCGAGGGCGGCAACGCGCTTGCGGTGCGGGTCGACGTATCCGACGTCGACTCGGCCAAGGAGATGGCTGCGCAGACGCTTTCGGAGTTCGGCGGTATCGACTACCTGGTCAACAACGCCGCGATCTTCGGTGGGATGAAGCTCGACTTTCTGATCACCGTCGACTGGGACTATTACAAGAAGTTCATGAGCGTGAACCTCGACGGTGCGCTGGTGTGCACCCGCGCGGTGTACCGGAAGATGGCCAAGCGTGGTGGCGGCGCGATCGTCAACCAGTCGTCGACCGCGGCCTGGCTGTACTCGAACTTCTACGGGCTGGCCAAGGCCGGTGTCAACAGCCTGACCCAGCAGCTGGCCACCGAGCTCGGCGGCCAGAACATCCGCGTCAACGCCATCGCGCCGGGGCCCATCGACACCGAGGCCAACCGGACCACGACGCCGCAGGAGATGGTGGCCGACATCGTCAAGGGCATCCCGCTGTCGCGCATGGGCGAGGTGGACGACCTGACCGGCATGTGTCTGTTCCTGCTGTCGGACCAGGCCAAGTGGGTCACCGGGCAGATCTTCAACGTCGACGGCGGCCAGATCATCCGATGAGCGCTCGCGCGAAGAGGAGAATGCACAGTGACTGACGATTTGAGTTTGGGCTACATCGGCCTCGGCAATCAGGGCGCCCCGATGGCCAAGCGCCTCGTCGAATGGCCCGGCGGGTTGACGGTGTTCGACGTGCGTACCGAGTCGATGACGCCGCTCGCCGAACTTGGCGCGTCACTGGCGGACAGCGTCGCCGATGTGGCCACCGCCGACGTCATCAGCGTCACCGTGCTCACCGACGCGCAGGTTCGTGACGTCGTCGCCGAACTGGCAGAGCATGCGAAGCCCGGCACCGTCGTCGCGATCCACTCCACCATCGAGCCGGACACCGCGGCCGAGCTCGCCGAGGCGCTGCGGCCCAAGGGAATTCGCGTCGTGGACGCCCCCGTCAGCGGTGGTGCCGGCGCGGCGGAAAAGGGCGAGCTGGCCGTCATGGTCGGCGCCGACGACGAGGCATACGAACGCGTCAAGCCCGTGTTCAAGCAGTGGGCGTCGATGGTCGTCCGGGCGGGGGAGCCCGGCGCCGGAACACGAATGAAGCTGGCGCGCAACATGCTGACGTTCATCGGCTTCGCCGCTGCCTGCGAGGCGCAGAAGTTGGCGGCGGCCTCGGGCATCGACCTGCAGAAGCTCGGCCGGGTGGTACGGCACAGCGACGCCCAAAGCGGCGGACCGGGCGCCATCATGGTTCGCGACGACACCTTGCCGCTGCCCGCCGACCACTTCCTGTACGACATGTTCATGCACACCCGCGGTCTGGCCGAGAAGGATCTGCGGTTGGCCCTCGGACTTGGTGAGGCTTCCGGGATAGACCTGCCGCTGGCCGAGATCGCGTTGCGAGACCTGGCCGACGGCCTCGGCGTGCCGCACGAGAGGAGCTAGACGATGGACGAATTGCGCCGCAAGGGCCTCGAGAAGATGAACGAGGTGTATTCGTGGGAGATGCCGAACATCGAGGGCGACGCCTTCTTCGACCTCACCGTCGACCATCTCTTCGGCAGCATCTGGACGCGGCCCGGCTTGTCGATGCGGGACAAGCGGTTGATGACGCTCGCCGTCGTGACCGCGCTCGGTGAGCAGGGTTTGGCGGAGATTCAGGTCAACGCCGCGCTGGCAAACGGTGAGCTGACCGAGGAGGAGCTCAAGGAGATGGCCATCTTCCTCACCCAGTACGTCGGCTTCCCGAGGGGCGCCGGCCTGAACGGGGTGGTCGGCAAGGTCGCAGGCAAGCGAAAGAAGTCGGCCGAAACGGGCACCGGTGAGGACAAGAAGGCGAATGTGAACTCTGCGGTGAAGATGAGCACGGGGAAGACGCTCGATGATGAGTAGATACGTCGCGCTGTCGCGCGAGGAGCTCGCCACCCTGGTGCCCGAGCTGTTGTTGATCGGTCAGCTCATCGACCGGTCGGGAATGGCGCATTGCATCAGCGCGTGGGGCCGCGACGAGATGTTGCAGATCGCCATCGAGGAGTGGGCCGCCTCCAGTCCGCTCTACACGAGGCGGATGCAGAAGGCGCTGAAGTACGAGGGCACCGACATCTTCACGTTGTTCAAGGGTCTGCAGCTGGACATCGGTGCGCCTCCGCAGTTCATGGACTTCCGCTACACCGTGCACGACCGCTGGCACGGCGAGTTTCACCTCGACCACTGCGGTGCGTTGCTCGACGTCGAGCCGATGGGCGAGGACTACGTCAAGGGCATGTGCCATGACATCGAGGACCCCACCTTCGATGCCACCGCGTTGGCCACCAACCGTAAGGCGCAGGTCCGGCCGGTCCACCGGCCGCCCAGGGCCTCATCGGATCAACATCCGCACTGCCGCTGGACCGTCATCATCGACGAGTCCTACCCGGAGGTGCCGTTCATCCCGGCAATGGACATCGTGGGTGCCACCCATGCCCACTCGATCGAACTCGACCCGATCGACCCGAACGACGAAGGGATGGGCGACTATTCGGGGGACTTGCTTGCCGACGTCGACTTCGGCGCGTTCTCCCACTCGGCGTTGGTACGAATCGCCGACGAGGTGTGCATCCAGATGCACCTGCTGGTGAAGTCCTTCACCATCGCCGTGGAGAAGCGCGCCAAGGATGATGCGGCACTGGCCCGGTCGGTTCGCACCAAGCAGCTGATCGGGATTGCCGGGGTGGCCGCCGAGCGCATTCACCGTGCGCTGGGACTGTCGCGCGACGCCAAGGGTGCTCTGCGTGTCCTCGAACTGCACCCGCTGCTGAATCCCGCGGCCTACGTCTCGGCCGACGTCGACCCGGAGTTCGTCCACGTCCGGCGTTCGCCGGCATACGAAGACGGCTCCTGGATTTCGCTGGTGTCACCGGTGGCCGACCTGCCGCTGCAGGCCATCGTGCAGGCCGTCGACCCGCACCTGCGGGCTGAGGTCTCCGGCACCGAATCGGACTGGACCGTGCGCGTGATCGAAACCGACACGCCGGCAAAGGAACTCGGCGAGGTGGCCGTTACCAGGTTCAGCGGCGGCGCGAACTGGGTGTTCCAGGAGCGAAAGTCGTTGCCGCTGACCGTCGTATAGTCAGCCGATCGCCGGCCCAGACGACGAGGGCGGCGACGGCGAACGCCGCCCCGACGATGCTGGCCTCGGTCCAGCCGCCGTGTGCGTAGGCGACGGTGGCCGCGATGGCCCCTGCGCCAGTGCCGACCGAGTAGTAGACCATGTAGCCGCCGATGAGGCGCGTGGTCGCCGCGGGGTCGGACTCCACGATGAGGTGTTGGTTGACGACGTGGATTGCCTCGCCGGCGAAGTCGAGGACGACGAGGCCGACCGCGAGAAGTAATAGGGAACTTGGGGTTTGGGCGATCGCCACCCACGACGCGAGGAAGGCGATGAGCATCGCGCCGGTGGCGACCTCGGCGCGGCCCCTGTCGGCCCACCGCCCTGCGCCCGACGCGCCGAGTGCCCCTGCGGCTCCGACGATGCCGAACAGTCCGATCTGGGCCGCCGACAGATGCCACGGCGTGGCGGCCAGCGGGAGGGCCATCGAACCCCACGCCGCGCCGAAGCTCGCGAACATCAGTCCACCGATGAGGCTGCGCACGCGAAACGTCCTGTCGCGCATGGTCAGCGTGACGACGGACGTGATGGCCTGGCGGTACGGCACCACCTCCTTGGGAAGGGTGTCGCGGGGTAGGGCGATGGCCAACCATGCTGCGACGCCGAGCATGACCACCGCGGCGACAGCGAAGACGGCGCGCCAGCCCCATAGGTCGGCGATGAATCCGGAGATGGTGCGCGCCAGCAGAATCCCGAGGACGACGCCGGTGGTCACCACGCCGACCGTGCGTCCGCGCCTGCCGGGCGGGCTGGCCGCCGCGGCGAACGCGGTGATCACCTGAACCACCGTCGACGCCGCCCCGAAGACGGCGGAGAAGGCCAGGAACGTCCATGCCGACGGCGCGAGGGCGGCGCCGAGCAGTCCGACGGCGGTGACGGCCAGCTGGGCGAGGATGATGCGTCGCCGGTCGAAGCGGTCGCCCAGTGGCACCACCATCACCAGGCCGACGAGGTAGCCGCCCTGCGTCGCCGTGGTCACCCAGCCGAGGGCGGCGGGCGACATGTCCAGTTGCGATCCGAGATCGTCGAGCAGCGGTTGGGCGTAGTAGACGTTGGCCACCGCGGCGCCACTGACGAACGCCAGGAGCAGCGCCATCCGCGAACCGATCGTCTGAGGCGCCCGGTTGGCGGTCTCGGCCGTGCTTGTCATCTGGTCGGCTCGTTTCCTTGGCGATGCATCAAAGTGGTACTAGATTGAAACCAGACCCTAGGCTTAGTGGTTGCAAAATGCAACCAGAATGGGAGGTGTCGTCGTCGTGAGCACTCCACTTGGTCGATCTACGTGTCCCGTTGCGCGCACCGTCAACGTCGTCGGCGACAAGTGGACGCTCATGATCCTGCGAGACGCGTTCGAGGGGTTGACCCGATTCACCCAGTTCCAGCGCAGTCTCGGCGTCGCGAAGAACATCCTGTCGGGACGGCTGCACCAGTTGGTCGAGGCGGGCGTGCTGTCGGTACGCCCCGCCGCCGGCGGGTCGGCCTACAACGAATACGTGCTCACCCCGAAGGGCGAGTCGCTCTTCCATCTCGTGGTCGCGCTACGGGAATGGGGTACGGACAACGGCTTCGACGACGCCGAGGCGCCGCGAAGCACCTACGTCGACTCCCGGACCGGCGGACCGCTGCCGCGGCTGCGATACGAGACGGCCGACGGCGACGAGATCCGGCCCGAGCACACCCGTCCGGTCAGACCGGACGGCTGGACCTCGCCGTAACGGCCGAACCCACCCAGCGCCTCAGGTACTCGCGAAGGGCCTCACCGGTCCGTGGCGGGCGGCCGGGGTCGAGGATGAACGACTGGATGATCCGCAGCAGATGCTCGGCGAGTTCGTCGAGTCCGTCGTCGGTGAACCCCAGCGCAGCCCAGTCGACGTCGAACCGTCGCAGCATGGCGTTCGCGAATTGCAGTGCGACGTCGGAGGTGACGGATGCCGTGTGCTCGTCGGCTCGACCCGGGGCGATCAGCAGACCGATGTGCTTGTCCTTGGGCAGCCACTCCAAGGCGGTGGCGATGGCCTCGGTAACGGCGTCGACCGGGTCGGTGAGGCCGCGAAGATGCTCGGCCAGTCGGTCGAGGAAGTCGTCGGCGGCGTGCACGGCGGCCGCCACCAGAAGTGCTTCGGTGCTGGCGAAATACCGGTACACGGTCTGCCGTGTGACGCCGAGGGTGCGTGCGACGTCGGCGATGCTGACGTCGGAGCCGCGTTCGTCGACGGCCTTGCTCGCGGCGTCCAGGATCCTCGCCACGGCCTCGTCGTCGGTCGCGGGGGCCGATCCCGACCATCCGTGGGTACGCACGGCGGAAATCGTAGCCGGACCTCGGCTCAGCCCTGGTAGGAGACCGACAGTTCCTTGACGCCGTTGATCCAGCCCGACCGAAGCCGTTGTGGCTCGGCCACTTTGGAGATGTCCGGAATCTGGTCGGCAAGCTCGTTGAAGATCAGCTTGATTTCCATCCGAGCCAGGTTGGCGCCGATGCAGAAGTGCGCGCCGTTCCCACCGAAGGCCAAGTGCGGATTGGGGTTACGCGTCACGTCGAACTCGAAGGGCCGCTCGAAGACCGACTCGTCGAAGTTGGCCGAGCTGTAGAAGAGGCCGGCCCGTTGGCCTTCCTTGATCGTCACGTCGCCGAAATCCACGTCGGCCAGGGCCGTGCGCTGGAAGCAGTGCACCGGGGTGGCCCATCGGACGATCTCGTCGACCGCCGTCGCGGGCCGCTCCTTCTTGAAGAGCTCCCACTGGTCCGGGTTGTCGAAGAATGCGTTCATGCCGTGCGTCATCGCGTTGCGGGTCGTCTCGTTGCCCGCCACGGCCAGCAGGATCACGAAGAACGCGAATTCGATGTCGTCCATGGAGTTGCCGTCGATGTCGGCCTGCACCAGCCGGGTGACGATGTCGTCGGCCGGGCAGCGCCTGCGCTCCTCGGCCATGTTGTATGCGTAGCCCATCAGTTCCGCGTTGGCCGTCGTCGGATCGGAGTCGAAGTCCGGATCGTCGGTGTTCATGATGCAGTTGCTCCAGTGGAACAACTTCTCGCGGTCGGCCTCCGGCACTCCGATCAGGTCGGCGATGGCCAGCAGCGGCAACTTGGTGGCGATGTCGTCGACGAAGTTGCCGCCGTCCTTCGCGGCGGCCTCGGCCACGATCTCGCGGGCGGCGACGGCGAGCTTCTCCTCCAGCGCGGCCACCGACCGGGGCGTGAACAGGCGCGACACGATCTTGCGCAATCGGGTGTGCTCGGGGGCGTCGTGGTTGATCAGAAGCGCCTTGGTCAGGTTCAGCTGCTCGGCGGTCACGCCGTCGGGCAGTCGCATCACCGCACCCTTGCGGTTGGTCGACCACAGGTCGCCGTTGCGGGAGATGGACTTGATGTCCTCGTGGCGGCTGATTACCCAGTACCCGCCGTCGTCGAAGATCGACTCCTGCTGCTCGTTCCACCACACCGGGGCGGTCTTGCGGAGTTCCGCGAATTCCGTGACCGGGATGCCCCGGAGCAGGACGTCGGGATCGGTGAAGTCGTACCCCGCCCCAAAGGGGCAGGCGCTTTGTGCGGTCGCCATGTCGCAGACCATACACCGCCTCGGGAAGTGTATGGCCGTATTCGAAGGTTTAGGGTGACGACCGTGCGAGTCCTCGTGATCGGATCCGGTGCCCGTGAACATGCGCTGCTGCTGGCGCTGCGTCGCGATCCCGAGGTGGACGCGCTCGCCGTGGCCCCCGGGAACGCGGGCACGGCGGCGATCGCCGAGCAATACGAGGTCGACGTGACCTCCGGGGACGACGTCGTGAAACTGGCCAAGCGGTTCGAGGCCGACCTCGTCGTCGTCGGACCCGAGGTTCCGCTGGTCCTCGGCGTCGCCGATGCCGTCCGAGCGGCCGGCATCGCCTGCTTCGGGCCGTCGAAGGACGCCGCCCGCATCGAGGGCGCCAAGTCCTTCGCGAAGGACGTGATGGACACCGCGGGCGTGCGCACCGCGCGAAGCGAGATCGTGGACAACCCCGCCCGGCTCGACGCCGCACTCGACCGCTTCGGCCCGCCCGCCGGCGATCACGCCTGGGTGGTCAAGGACGACGGCCTGGCGGCCGGAAAGGGCGTGGTGGTCACGGTCGACCGCCTCGCCGCCCGCGCGCACGCGGCGAGCCTCCTGGATTCCGGGCACCCCGTGCTGCTCGAATCGTTCCTGGACGGCCCCGAGGTCTCGCTCTTCTGCGTCGTCGACGGCGAGACCGTCGTGCCGCTGTTGCCCGCGCAGGACTTCAAGCGCGTCGGCGACGGCGACGCCGGACCCAACACCGGAGGCATGGGCGCCTACACGCCGCTGCCGTGGTTGCCCGCCGACGTCCTCGCGAGCATCGTCGACGACGTCGTGAAACCCGTTGCCGCCGAGATGGTCGCGCGGGGCTGTCCGTTCTCCGGCCTGCTGTACGCCGGTTTGGCGATCACCTCCCGAGGCCCGGCTGTCGTCGAATTCAACTGCCGCTTCGGCGATCCCGAGACCCAGGCGGTGCTTGCGCTCCTGGAGAGCCCGTTTGGGCAGTTGCTGCGCGCCGCCGCCGTCGGTGAACTCGCCGCGCAACCAGCGCTGCAGTGGAGTGGCGGGGCCGCCGTGACGGTCGTGCTGGCCGCCGAGAACTACCCGGGGCGCCCTCGCGTCGGCGACGTCATCACGGGCTCGGAGGCATCGGGCGTACTTCACGCGGGTACCGCCAGGCGCGACGACGGCGCCGTGGTCTCGTCGGGCGGCCGGGTGCTCTCCGTGGTGGGCACGGGTGCCGACCTCGCCGCGGCGCGCGAGGCGGCTTACGCCGTCATGGAAGGGGTTCGGCTGCCTGGCGGGCACTTCCGCACCGACATCGGGTTGGCGGCCGCCGAGGGGCGAGTCGTCGTCTAAGCGACGAGAAGCGGTGCCATCCAAGCGATTTCGGCCGGAAGCTGCGAACTCCAGAACGCGCCGTCATGGCCGCCGGGGGAGAACCCACCCGCGGGCGGGTTGGGCAGCTGCCCGATGAACTGTTTGGTGGCGGCGTAGAAGGGATCGCTGTCGCCGCAGTCGATTCTGATCGGAATCGACGCCAGATTCGGCAGACCCCACACGCTGTTCGCGGCGTAGTCGGCCTCGCCGTCGAATGCGCCGGGGGCCGTCGCACCCGAGGACGTCCACAGTGCCGGGCTGACAGCGCAGATCGCGGCCGTTCGGGCCGGACCGAGCCGGGACCCCAGCAGCAGGGCGCCGTAACCGCCCATCGACCAGCCGAGAAAACCGACCCGCGATATGTCCAAGCCCTGCTCACCAAGCATCGGAATCAGCTCGTTGAGCACCATCGCACCGGAATCCTCGCCGGAAGTCCGTGAATGCCAGTAACTCCCGCCGCCGTCGACGGCGACGACGGCGAACGGCGGGATGCCAGCCGCAACGGCTTGCGCGAGGCCCTGTTCGACGCCGCCTGCCATCACGCCCGCCGCGTCCTGGCCCTTCCCGTGCAGTGCGATCACCGGCCGCAGGGGTCCGGTCTGGCCCGGTGGCCGGGCGATCGCCCAGTTGGTCGACACCCCGCCACGGGCTGCCGAGACGAATGACCCGGTGACGTAGGTGGGAGCTGCCGTCGGCGGCTCGAGGGGTAGCGGCGGTCGCGGCGGCGCCAGCGGCGCGCCGATGCCGGTCATGGCGACGGGCGGCCGGGTGACGGGCGCCTGGCTCAGCATCGTGTCGAGTGCGTACGCGCCCGCGGCTCCCGCCGCGGCACCGACGCCGAGTCGCAGAAGGGCGCGACGGCTCAGGTCTGGCATGCGGGCCATCATGCCATCGGCGGCCCGACGCAAGTACTCACGGGACGCATGTGACGGGTGGGTTCGACGCGACTGTGTGCGCGGACAACCTTTCCTGTGGAGAGCCTTGCAGTTGGCCGAAAGCCCTATGCCGTCGAGCCGTTGCTGGCAGCATGCAACACGTGACGGCAGCGGTCACCCCCAAGGGTGAGAGGCGACGGTACGCGCTGGTCAGCGCGGCCGCTGATCTGCTGTGCGAAGGCGGCTTCGACGCCGTCCGGCATCGCGCCGTCGCCCGCCGAGCCGGGCTGCCGTTGGCCTCGACGACGTACTACTTCTCGTCCCTCGACGACCTCGTCGAGCGGGCCGTCGAACATGTCGGAACGCGCGAAGCCGAGACCTTGGACACCCGCGTCGCGGCGCTGTCGCGGCGCAAACGCGGCGCCGAATCGACGGCCGACGTCCTCGTCGACCTCTTGGTCGGCGACGGACCCGGCACCCGGGTCTCGGAGCAGTTGATCTCCCGCTACGAGCGCTACATCGCCTGTGCGCGCCAACCCGGTCTGCGCGACGTCCAGCGTCGCATCATGAAGCAGCGGACGCAGGCCGTCGTCGAAGTGGTGGAGCGATCGGGGCGATCGGTGCGGGCCGAGCTGATGACTGCGCTGGTGTGCGCGGTCGACGGTGCGGTCGTCGCGTCCCTCGTCGGGGTCGGGGACGGGCCGAGGGCTGCCGCTCGCGCAACGCTCGTCGACGTCATCGACGTGCTCGCGCCCTTCGGCTGAGTACGGTCGGTGACATGTCCGTCACCGGTGTGCTCGACGCCGTTCTCGACCGATCCGTCCTCCTCGGCTACTCGAAGATCGGGTCGGGCGTGCGCAGGCTCTGGTGGCCCGCGGACCCGGCACCGTCGTCGATGGCAGGCAAGCGCGTCGTCGTCACGGGTGCCACCTCCGGTCTGGGCGAGGCGATGGCGACGTCGTTCGCCCAATTGGGCGCCACCGTGCACCTTCTCGGCCGCAACCCGGACAAGGTCAAGCGCTCGGCGGGCGTGATCCGCGGTGCCGTACCAGGTTCGGTCGTGATCGACGAAGTGTGCGACGTGGGCGATCTCGACGCCGTGCGGGCGTGGACCGACGACCTGTCCGGGCGCGTCGACGCCCTCCATGGACTGGTGCACAACGCAGGCGCCATGCCGAAGCGACGCGACGAGACGCCCCAGGGGCACGAGCTGCAACTCGCGTGTCACGTGCTCGGTCCGCAGGTGATGACCGAACGATTGCTTCCGCTGCTGCGCAACGCGGGTGGGGCGTCGGTCGTCTTCGTCTCCTCAGGCGGGATGTACAGCGCGCCGTTGTCCACCGGCGACATGGAGTCGACCCGCGGCGACTACGACGGGATCCGGGTCTACGCCAGGACCAAGCGCATGCAGGTGGTGCTCGCGGACGCGTGGGCCCGGCGACTGACAGCGAGCGACGTGCGCGTCGAGAGCATGCATCCCGGATGGGCCAAGACCCCCGGTGTCTCCGAAGCCCTTCCGACATTCCAGAAGCTCACCGGGCCGATCCTTCGCGACGCGGCCGACGGCGGGGACACGGCGGTCTGGCTGGTGGCCACCCGGCCCTCGTCGCAGTCGCCGCACTTCTGGCACGACAGGGCCCAGCGGCCGACGACGTTCGGGTGGCAACGGACGCAGGATGCCGCCGCGGTCACCCGGTTCCTCGACGCGGTCTCGGAGCTGACGGACACGCCGCGAAGTTGGATTGCCCTGCAGGCTTGAACTCTTCCTGCAATGGTTAACCCTGATTGACAGCGGACTATCAGGGAGGCGTCATGACGCAAGCAGCGGTCGAGGAGCAACCTGAACTGAAACGGGTGATGGGCCCCGGTCTGCTGCTTCTCTTCATCATCGGTGACATCCTCGGCACCGGCGTCTACGCGCTTACCGGCGACGTCGCGGCCGAGGTGGGTGGCGCCGCGTGGCTGCCCTTCCTCGTCGCCTTCATGATCGCGATGGTGACCGCGTTCAGCTACCTGGAGTTGGTCACCAAGTATCCGCAGGCGGCCGGTGCCGCGCTGTATGCGCACAAGGCGTTCGGCATCCACTTCGTCACGTTCCTCGTCGCGTTCATCGTGATGTGCTCGGGCATCACCTCGGCGGCCACGGCGTCGCGGTTCTTCGCGTCCAACTTCTTCAAGGGCTTCGGATTCGATTGGGGCACAGCCGGAATCGTCGCCATCGCCCTGCTGTTCATGGTGATGGTCGCCGCCGTCAACCTGCGAGGCGTCGGCGAGAGCGTGAAGCTGAACGTGGTGCTGACCATCGTCGAGATCACCGGCCTGATGCTGGTGATCTTCGTCGGCTTCTGGGCGTTCACCCAGGGCGGTGACACCGTCGACTTCTCCCGGGTGATCGCCTTCGACACCGCCGAGGACAAGAACGCGTTCCTCGCCGTCACCACGGCCACGTCGCTCGCGTTCTTCGCGATGGTCGGCTTCGAGGACTCGGTCAACATGGCCGAGGAGACCAAGGATCCGGTCAAGATCTTCCCGAAGATTCTCTTGACCGGACTCGGCATCGCGGGCGTCGTCTACATAGTGGTCGCCATCGTGGCGGTGGCACTGGTCCCGGTCGGCACCCTGGAGGCTAGCGAGACGCCGCTCGTCGAGGTGGTCAAGGCCGGGGCGCCCGGTCTGCCGATCGAGAAGATCCTGCCCTTCATCTCGATGTTCGCCGTCGCGAACACCGCGTTGATCAACATGTTGATGGCGAGCAGGTTGATCTACGGCATGGCCAAGCAGCACGTGTTGCCGCCGGTGTTGGGGACCGTGCACCCCTCGCGCCGGACCCCATGGGTGGCGATCGTGTTCACCACCTCGATCGCGTTCGGGCTGATCCTCTACGTCACGGCCTTCGCCAACGACAAGGCCATCTCGACCCTCGGCGGCACCACGTCGCTGCTGTTGCTGGCGGTGTTCGCGGTGGTGAACATCGCAGTTCTGGTGCTACGCAAGGACGTTAAATCCGACGGCAATCACTTCAAGACCCCGACCTGGCTGCCGTGGGTGGGATTCGTCACCTCGGCCTATCTGGTGCTGCCGCTGTCCGGGCGGCCGCTGCAGCAGTACGTGCTGGCGATCGCGCTGGTCATCCTCGGCGTCCTGCTGTTCGGGTTGACGGTGGCCATCAACCGCGCCGTCGGCATCAAGTCGACGCGAATGATCGACGTCGAAGAACTGGACTCCGGCCCGAAGTAGCTACGCGACGCAGGGCTCCAACAGCGGATTTCGCGGGCTGGCCACGACCTGCCCCGGCTCGGCTCCCGGAATGAACTTACGCCAGTCGCCACTCACCATGGTGGGGCTTGGAACGACGCGGGTGCCGTCGGCGAAGTAGGTGTTGGCCAGCACGACCCGGGCCTTGGTGGTGCGGTTGGCCCCCGCGGTGTGGAAGCAGTTGGCGCCGTGGAAGCTGACCTCGCCCGCGGCGAACGGTCCGTCCTCGACCTGAACGGCTTGGGCCCGAAAGACTTCCGACACCCCACGGTCATAGGACGTGCCGTGCTTGTCGAACTGGAGATCCGCCACCAGGTTCCCGACGTCGGCGCCGCGGGCGAATGCCAACGGGCCCATTTCGCGCGGAGTGGGCTGCAACGGGATCCACGCCGTCAACACCTCAGGGGAGTCCAACGGAAAGTGATGGGCGTCGAAATGCCACGGCGTGCGCCCCGCGCCGGGTTCCTTCGACAGCGCGTTGTCGTGATAGAGCCGCACCCGCTCCGTCCCGAGCAGGGCGGCGCTGATGCCGCCGATGCGCGGCGACAACACTGCGGCGCGCACCAAATCGTCCTCGAGCCACATCATTTCGCGACTCTGAAAGCCGACCTCGGGGTCGACGGCCTCGTCGAGCAGGGTGCGCAACCGCATCCGCAGGCGCTGCACCGCGCCGGGACTGAGCACGCCGGGCAGCTTGACGAACGCGTCGGTGCGGAACTTGTCGATCTGGGCATCGGTGAGCGGATAGGCCACGGCGAGTTCGGCCACGATCTCGTCGTCGGACGGCAACGGTCCCGGGTCGTGGGCCGGCGGGTCGACGAGCGGACCGTCGGGGGCGGGGCCGTCCGCCAGCGACATGTACCAATCCCACCACTGGTCGTTGCCCCGGTCCCACTCGACGGCGACGTCGGACGCGGTGCCGGCGGCAGTGGTGTCGGACAGGTGCGGGTTGCGAATCATGGCTGCTGCCAAGTGATCAGGTACGCCTCGTGCTGGAACTCGTAGGTGCCGTCCGGGCCCCGGCAGCCGGCGAGATAATCGCCGAGCGCTGCACTGCCCTCCATCTGGTCGAGTGTCACCGTGTCGTCGAACGCGCAGCGCTGCAGGAAACCCTCGGCGACGGTCCGGTCGGACGTCCCGGTGCGGTAGTTCAGCACCTGAACCTCGACCGGTGCCCCGGCGTCGCGAAGGGCGGCGGCCACCCCTTCGGCGTCGGTGTACGGCGTCGCCTCGGGTGCGAACGACGCCCGATAGGCGTCGTAGAAGGTCAGGTAGTGCGAGCGCGACGATGCCTGCGCGACCACGCCGAACCCACCGGGACGGAGGGCGCCAACCATTTTCGTCACTCCCACGGCCAGCTCGCCGGGTGGCAGCGCGTAGAGCGCGTGGGTGGCCCAGGCGACGTCGTACCCCGTGCCGGAGAAGTTCTGGAGCAGGACCTCGTGCTCCGCGGCCGCGACGAACGGCGGGGCGAGTGCCGTGCGTGCCTCGGCGATGCTGAAGGCCGACGGGTCAAGCAGATCCACCTCCAGCACCGGCTGCGCGGCGAGCCCCGACGCGACTAGTGCGGTGGGAAACTTGCCACTGCCGCACGCCACGTCCAGCAGCTTCACGCGCCCGTCGACGGCATGCGACGCGAGGTCGGCGTTCCAGTCGCGAGCGCCGGCAAGTTGCCGGTAATCCTCCGTGGCGAGGGCGTAGAACGCCTGCATTTCCGCCCGTCCGGCCTCACTCCAATGGTCGAGGCTGCGCTGGGCGGTGTCGGGTCGGGTCACCGACCAAGCCAACCACGGATCTCGACGACCGATTCTTACGCAACGGTGTCGTCGGCGACGATCGTGCCGTTCGAGCGGTTTTTACTGGGACACTGGCAGCAGATGACACTGATTGGGCTACCCGTGCCCTTGGTAGGCCTGCGGGAAAGCATCCTGGAACAGCCGGCTCTTCCGGCGTTGACGAACGAGCGGTACGCCCAGACCCACGCCGCGTACGAGGCGGCCAGCGATCAACGCCCCGGCCTGCAGAAATGGCTCGCCACGGAGCTGCCTCCGCTGCTTGCCGATCGTGATCCGGTACGGGTCGTCGGCGTCGGGGTCGGGGACGGAAGCGTCGACGCTCCGTTGGCCGCCGCGCTGGCGGCAGGCGGGCGCCGAGTGCGATACACCGGCGTCGAACCGCATGCGCCGTCGGCCGCGGGATTCGCCGAACGACTGAATTCCCTTGGCCTGCAATCCCTCGTTCCCACCGTCGTCATCGGCGACTTCGCCGACCACGATGTCGGCCATCCCGCCGATCTGGTCCACTTCGTGCACTCGCTCTACTACGTCGAAAAGCTCTCCGCAGCACTGGATCACGCCTTCAGCCTGCTCAGGTCGGGCGGGTTGCTGGTTGCCGCCGTCGCCCCATTGGAGCCGCTGTGCGTCCTCACCGAGCTGCTCTGTCCGTGGTCCGGACGCACGCCGTGGTTCGCCGAAGACGTCCATGCCGAGTTCGACCGTCGTGGCGTGTCCGTCCGCACCGAGACGATCGTGGGGCGCCTCGACGTCCGCGACGCACTCGTCGATCCGCTCGGGCGGGGTGAAGCGGTCCTCGACTTCCTGATCGGGGCCCGCTCGCGCGCGCTGGAACCCGTTGCGCACGACCGCCTACTCGGCTACCTTCGCGACATCTCCCTGCCCGGTCATCCCGGCGTTCTGCCGCATCCGGTGGACGTCATCATCGCCCGCAAACCCTGAATCAGCTTGCAGCCGACAGCTTCTCGAGCCGAGCCTGGAGCTGCGCGACCCGGTGCGCGTTGCCGGTGAGGCCCACGTAGCGGTCGCCGTAGCGAGCCAGCAGAGCGTCGTCGAGCCGGCGCACCGCACCGGCCGGGTAGCGGTAGTCCATCTTCTCGTTGACCGCGTCGGTGTCGAGGCCGGCAAGCAACTCGTCGAGTTCGTCGAGCGAGTCGATCCCGAGTTCCAGCAGCAGTCCCGAGATCCACGCGTAGTGCTCGGTACGCGACCAGCCCGCGTCGGGGAAGCGGTTGCCCAGATAGGTCGCCAGCACCGGGGTGCCGATTCGCGGATCGTCGGACTGCTCGGACCGCGCCGCAGGCGGCGAACTCTTCAGGCGCTCGCGGATGGCGGAGAACTCCCGGTCGGCCAACTCCAACAACCCCGCCGCGAGGGTGAACCGCCGGTCCAGATCGGGGGCGTCCTCCTCGGGGATGGAGCCCTTGTAGCGGATGTCGTGCTCGAACTCGGCCCACGCGTGCTGCAACACCGTCCGCACCTGGATGGACGCGGGCTGCTGCTCGCCCTCGACGGCGACAACGAGGTGCCTGCTGGCATAGCCCCAGCGGCCCTCGCGTGCTGTCTCCTGACCCATGTCGCGATCGTCGAGCAGCTGCATCTCCTCGGCCAGCAGGTTGGCGACGGTGGTGACGTCGTCACGCAGGAACGTGATGACTCGCAGCCCAATCTGGTCGGTGAGCTCGGAGAGCGGATCGGTGTAGAGGCGTCGGCCGTCGACGCTGCGATCGGCCTTCTCCGCGAAGGACGCCACACTCTTGGTCCGCGCCGTCACGTTCAGATAGTTGATGCCGGCGTCGTCGAGCAGCGTCGTCACCAGATGGAGGTAGCGCTCGGTGGCTCCGACGAGCGCCGGCCGTCGGGCCGCGTACTCCGTGATGGCGTCGCGCACCGCGCCGGGAGTCGGCTCTTGCGGCGCCGGGACCAGGTCGGGTGGCAGCGTCGGGGTGATGGTCGCCCCCGTCTCGGCGTCACCGTAAACCGTCACGTCCCCGGGCCTGCGGGTGGCGAACAGCGCGACGTAGGCGCACAGCACCGCGTCGACGGGATCTTCGGCCCTGCGCAGGTCGCTCTTGCGCTCGGCGGTCTCCACCGAGTGCCGAAGTGCGATCCAGCCTTCGTTGTCGGTGACCCGCAACGGCGGCGTCGCCTGGGCAAGCGTCTCGATCAGATCCAGCAGCCGCAGCAATTCGGACCGCAACTGCGCGACGCTGCGACCCGGCTTCGACTTGTACTTCAACGTGCGGCCAAGCCGGAACAGCGCCACCGTCGCCGGATGTGGATACACCTCGATCGCCCGCCGCGACGACGAAGAATTCGGGTCGATGTCGAGGTCCAGCGAGCTGGCGATGCGGGCCGCCCGCGGTGTGCCGGCGAACTCGGGCTTGCCGGTGTTGGTGGGATGCGCACCGGCTTCGAACTTCGCAAAGTCGCGGTTGAGTGCCGCCTCGCTGGGCCGCTGACCAGTCGGATTGGTCACGACGAGCGGCGCGTCGAAGGCCACCAGGCAGTCGTCCTCGACGTACGGCCCGATCGCCGCCCTGATGCTGGCGTCGTCCTGTGCAACGCCGACGTAGACCAACCTGCCGTCGTCGTCGACGACGGCGACGCCCGTTGGCTTGCGCTCACCCCACGCGAGGTCCAGGCCGACGAAGTACATCGGTCTAGCTTGCCTCAGCCGGGTCGTAAGCTGTGTATCCGTGACGATTCCGAATGTCCTGGCCACGCGGTACGCCAGCGCGGAGATGGTGGCGATCTGGTCGCCAGAAGCAAAGATCGTCGAGGAACGGCGACTGTGGATCGCCGTCCTTCGCGCGCAGGCTGAGCTGGGCGTCTCGGTGCCCGACGGCGTCATCGCCGACTACGAGCGGGTGCTTGAGCAGGTCGACCTGGCCTCCATCAACGAACGCGAACGCGTGACGCGACACGACGTGAAGGCGCGCATCGAGGAGTTCAACGCCCTCGCCGGACACGAGCACGTGCACAAGGGCATGACGAGCCGCGACCTCACCGAGAACGTCGAGCAGCTTCAGATCCGACGCTCGCTGCAGCTCGTCCACGCGCACGGCGTGGCGGTCGTCGCTCGGCTGGCCGAGCGCGCGGAGCTGTACCGCGATCTCGTGATGGCGGGGCGTTCGCACAACGTGGCTGCGCAGGCGACGACGCTCGGCAAGCGGTTCGCCTCGGCCGCCGAGGAAATGCTGATCGCGCTGACCCGGCTCACCGAGCTGATCGACCGCTACCCCCTGCGGGGCATCAAGGGGCCGATGGGCACCGCTCAGGACATGCTCGACCTGTTCGACGGCGACACCACGCGACTGGCCGCGTTGGAGCGCCTCGTCGCCGACTTCTTGGGCTTCACCGACGTTTTCACCAGCGTCGGGCAGATCTATCCGCGCTCGCTCGATCACGACGTGCTCTCGGCGCTGGTGCAGCTCGGAGCGGGACCGTCGTCGCTGGCGCACACCATCCGGCTGATGGCGGGCAACGAACTCGTCACCGAGGGGTTCGCGCCCGGGCAGGTCGGCTCGTCGGCGATGCCGCACAAGATGAACAGCCGGTCCTGCGAACGGGTCAACGGTCTGCAGGTAGTGCTGCGGGGTTACGCGTCGATGGCCTCCGAACTCGCAGGCGCGCAGTGGAACGAGGGCGACGTGTTCTGCTCGGTGGTGCGACGCGTCGCCCTGCCCGACGCGTTCTTCGCGCTCGACGGTCAGATCGAGACGTTCTTGACCGTGCTCGACGAATTCGGTGCCTACCCGGCCGTCATCCAGCGCGAGCTCGACCGCTATCTGCCGTTCCTGGCGACCACCCGCATCCTGATCGCGGCCGTGCGGGCCGGCGTCGGGCGGGAGACCGCCCACGAGGTGATCAAGGAACACGCGGTCGCCGTTGCGCTGGCGATGCGCGAACACGGTACGGAGCCAGATCTTCTCGATCGATTGGCCGCCGACCCGAGGATGCCGCTGGACCGCGCCGCGCTGGATGCGGCGCTGGCGGACAAGGCCGCGTTCACCGGTGCGGCGGGAGCGCAGGCCGACGCGGTCTCGGCCGCGGTCGAGGAGCTGGTGAGCAGGTACCCAGAGGCGGCTGCATACACCTCGGACGCCATCCTGTGAGCTTGGCGGCGGTGGACTTCACCGACCTGGACAACTTCGCGGCGGGCTTCCCGCACGAGCTGTTCGCGGTGCACCGTCGCGACGCTCCGGTCTACTGGCACGAACCGACCGAGCACACCCCCGACGGCGAGGGCTTCTGGTCGGTGGCGACGCATGCGGAAAGCCTTGCCGTGCTTCGTGATCCGTCGACCTTCTCGTCGGAGACCGGTGGCGCCCGGCCCTACGGCGGCACCCTGCTACAGGACCTGCCGATCGCCGGTCAGGTGCTCAACATGATGGACGACCCGCGGCACGCGCAGATTCGGCGGCTGGTGAGCTCCGGGCTGACCCCACGGATGATCGGACGCGTCGAGGACGACCTTCGGTCCCGCGCCAGACGGCTGCTGGACGACGTCGAGCCGGGCCGGCCCTTCGACTTCCTGGTCGACGTGGCCGCGGAACTCCCGATGCAGATGATCTGCATTCTGCTGGGAGTCCCGGAGTCCGAACGGCATTGGCTGTTCCACGCCATCGAGCCGCAATTCGACCTGGGTCGTACGGCGAGTGCGGACGACGGGGCGCGAATGTACGCCTACGGCGCCGAGTTGGTCGCCGCCAAGCGGGCCAACCCGACCGACGACATGCTGTCGATCGTGGCCAACGACGAGGCCTGCGGGCTCAGCGAACTCGAGCTGTACCTGTTCTTCAGCCTGCTGTTCAGTGCCGGCGCGGAGACCACGCGCAACGCGGTAGCGGGTGGGCTGCTGGCGTTGATCGACCATCCCGACCAGATGCAGCTGTTGCGTTCGTCGCCGGAGCTGCTGCCCACGGCCGTCGAGGAGATGGTGCGGTGGACCTCGCCGTCGCCGTCGAAACGACGGACCGCCACGCGCGACGTGCTGCTCGGCGGGTGCGAGGTGAAGGCCGGGCAGAAGGTGCAGATCTGGGAGGGCTCGGCGAACCGTGACGAATTGGTCTTCGCCGACGCGGATGTCTTCGACGTGACGCGAACGCCCAACCCGCACTTGGGCTTTGGGCAGGGTGTGCACTACTGCCTCGGTGCTCACCTCGCGCGTCTGGAATTGCGGGTGCTGTTCGAGGAGCTGTTGGGTCGGTTCACGACGGTGTCGTTGGCGGGGCCCGTCGAGTGGACGCGGAGCAACCGGCACACCGGTATCCGCTCCCTCCCCGCGCGATTTGGGCGTGATGAGTCGCGCTCGTCGCGACCGATCACGCCGAGATCGCCCGCCGGATCTCGGCAATCACCCGTTCCGGGTACTCGGTGAGGTCCAACCAGGTGAATCGTAGGACTTGCCAGCCCAGCAGCATGAGGTAGTTCTGCCGCACCCGGTCCTTCTGAAAAGCCTCTGCATCACTATGGAATGCGAAGCCGTCGGCCTCGAGTGCCACCTTCTTGGCGCGGAAACCTACGTCAACGCAGTAGCCGCCAACCGGAAGGTTCGCGACCCAGCCGGTAATGCCTGCGCTCTTGAGCAGCTGTACCAACAGACGTTCGGCCGCCGAGCGTGCGCCTTCGCCTGCCGCCGTGAGCATCCGGCGTGCGCGGGGCGCGCCGTGGCGCCCCTTGTTGCGCAGATGCGCCCGCCACAAGGAACTCAGCTCGAGGTTGTGTTGCAAGGCCGAGTCCAGAATCCGGGCGCCACCGTCTCGCCTGGCGGCTGCTTCGACAACCGTCAGGGGTAGGGCCGTCACCCGTAAACCTCGATCGACGACGACGTCCGCCGCGGTCAGATCACGGCGTCGCACCCGTGAGCCTTCACGGCACCGTCCATTGCTGTCGCGTGGCACGGTCACTTCGACGCTGGCGGGGGCGAATCGCGCGAGGCGCTGCCACCACGCTGCCGCAAGCCCGCTTGCGGTCGCTGACTCCCCGTAGCTCCACACGGCCGCACGAATGCGCGCGTGGTCGGTAAACGGCCTGTCGTCGACGAAGTAGACGCCCGGCGCACATCGGAGCCACGCACCTGATCGCACTCGGCGATTTACGGCATGCTTGCTCAGCCCGGCCTCCTGGGCCTGTGCCAGGGTGACGACCCCGTCGTGTGTCCGCAGTAATTCATTCAGCACGTCTGATCGGACGCAGCAGCCGGCCCGACGGTTCCCGTTCACGCGATTTTGGCGTGTTCGGTTGCGTCCGGCGCTACCGAACACGCCGAAATCGGTGAATTATTTGCGGCGGATGCCCGACGACCGCAGCTCGAGGTTGGCCAGGCCGCGGATCGCGATCGCGTCGTCCCGGCGCCAGGCACCGACGGGATCGATGCTGACCGCCGCGAGCTTGGCCAGCGGGCGGTTGGCCAACGCGCGCAGCGCCAACAACTGCTCACCGGCGGGCGTGGCGGCCAGGGTCAGCGCCGTCCACTTGCGGCGGAAGAACCGGATGCGCAGCACCAGCCACGGCAGCGCCACGAAGAGGATTGGCGGCGCCGCGACCGCCAGACCCAGCACGACGGCCAACCAGGTCGCGGTGCTGTCGAGACTGTGGCCTGCGCCGGCGATGTCCAACGCCGCCCGACTGGCGGCCCGCAACGGCTTGCTCAGCGCCTCGCCGATCAGCGGGACGTCGTCGGTGCTGTCGCCCGCGGAGTTCAGGTTGTCCGAGACCCCAGTGGCGCCGTCGTTGAGTTGGCGGCCCACCGCGGCGATCGAACTCACCGCGGAGTGCACTGCCAGCCCGACCAGCACCCACACGATGGTCCACACGACGACGACGGCGTCGCTGGTCAACTGGGCGAGCAGCCGGCCGGGGGTGGTGGCGTACGGCACGTAGCGAGAGCTCATGGGTGTGATCCCAGCACAGATGGACCGATAGTCTTGGCCGATGCGCCCAGCTCTGACCGACTACCAACACCTGGCCAGCGGCAAGGTTCGCGAGTTGTATCGCATCGACGCCGATCATCTGCTGTTCGTCGCCAGCGACCGCATCTCCGCGTACGACTTCATCCTCGACAGCGAGATCCCCGACAAGGGCCGCATCCTCACCGCGATGAGCGTCTTCTACTTCGACTTCCTCGACACCCCCAACCACCTGGCGGGTCCGCCCGACGACGAGCGGATTCCGGCCGAGGTGCTTGGCCGCGCGCTCGTGGTCAAGCAGCTGGAGATGATGCCGGTCGAGTGCGTGGCCCGCGGCTACCTCACCGGATCCGGCATCGTCGACTACCGCGCCACCGGTGCGGTCTGCGGCATCGAACTGCCCGCCGGGCTCACCGAGGCAAGCAAGTTCGCCGAGCCGCTGTTCACCCCCGCCACCAAGGCCGAGCTGGGCAGCCACGACGAGAACGTCAGCTTCGAGGCGATCGTCGAGGTGGTCGGCGCCGAGCGTGCGGCCCAGTTGCGCGACCTCACGCTGGACATCTACCGCGAGGCCGCCGAGCACGCCCTGAGCAAGGGCATCATCATCGCCGACACCAAGTTCGAGTTCGGGGTCGACGAGGACGGTCAGATGGTGCTGGCCGACGAGGTCTTCACCCCCGACTCGTCGCGCTACTGGCGGGCCGACTCGTATGAGGAGGGTGTCGCTCAAGCCAGCTTCGACAAGCAGTTCGTCCGAAACTGGCTGACCGGGCCCGACTCCGGTTGGGATCGCGCCGGCGACACCCCACCTCCGGCACTGCCACCCGACATCGTCGACGCCACCAGGGCGCGTTACATCGAAGCGTACGAACGCATTTCCGGATTGAAGTTCGCAGACTGGATCGGAGCCAAATGACCGGCACACCGCCGATTGCCAAGCGCGTCGAGCACCGCCGCGAGCACCACGGCGACGTCTTCGTCGACAACTACGAGTGGCTGCGGGACAAGTCCGACCCCGAGGTGATCGCCCACCTCGAGGCCGAGAACACCTACGCCGACGAGCAGACCGACCACTTGGAACCGTTGCGGCAGAAGATCTTCGACGAGATCAAGGCCCGCACCAAGGAAACCGACCTGTCGGTGCCCACCCGCCGCGGCGAATGGTGGTACTACGGGCGCAGCGTCGAGGGCAAGCAATACGGCATCCATTGCCGTTGCCCAGTCGCCGATCTCCGGGACTGGACGCCACCGCAGCTCGACGAGAACGAGCCCGTACCAGGGGAGCAGGTGCTCCTCGACGAGAACGTCGAAGCCGAGGGCCACGACTTCTTCTCACTCGGCGCGGCGTCGATCAGCATCGACGGCCACACGCTCGCCTTCTCGGTCGACGTCGTCGGCGACGAGCGATACACCCTGCGCTTCAAGGACTTGCGCACCGGCGAGTTGTACGACGACGTGATCGAGGGCATCGGCGCGGGAGCGACGTGGGCGGCGGACAACCACACCGTCTACTACTCGACGCTCGACGACGCGTGGCGCCCGGACACCATCTGGCGCCACCGCCTCGGAGCCGGCGTGCCGGCCACCAAGGTCTTCCACGAGCCCGACGAGCGGTTCTGGGTCGCCGTGGGCCGCAGTCGCAGCGACAAGTACGTGTTCATCGCCGCCGGTAGCTCCGTGACCTCCGAGGTGTTCTACGGCGACGCCGCAAATGGAGAGACCGAGTTCGTCTCGATCCTGCCGCGGCGCGACGGCGTCGAGTACTCGGTCGAGCACGCCGTCGTCGGTGGCGAAGACCGCTTCCTGATCCTGCACAACGACGGCGCTGAGAACTTCATACTGGTGGAGGCGCCGGTCAGCGATCCGTCGGCCTTCCACACGCTCATCGAACACCGCGCCGACGTCCGCCTCGACGCCGTCGACGCGTTCGACCGCCACCTCGTCGTGAGCTACCGAAGTGATGCTCTGCCGCGAATTCAGTTGTGGCGCATCGCCGAAGACGGCACCTACGGTGCGCCCGAGGAGATCACCTTCGAGACGGAATTGACGTCGTCGGGACTGTCAGGAAATCCGAACTGGTCCGCGCCGGTGCTGCGGGTGGGGACCACCTCGTTCATCGTTCCGGTGCGTGTTTACGACGTCGACCTGGCGACCGGTGAACGGACCCTGCTGCGCGAACAGACGGTCCTCGGCGACTATCGGCCCGAGGAGTACGTCGAGCGCCGCGACTGGGCGCTGGCCCCCGACGGGACGCGAATCCCGCTGTCGGTCATTCACCGTGTCGGCCTGACGTTTCCGGCCCCGACCTTGCTCTACGGCTACGGGGCCTACGAGTCCTGCGAGGACCCGCGGTTCTCGATTGCACGCCTGTCCTTGCTCGACCGGGGCGTGGTCTTCGCGATCGCCCACGTCCGCGGTGGCGGCGAGATGGGCCGGCCGTGGTACGAGCACGGCAAGATGCTCAAGAAGAAGAACACCTTCGTCGACTTCGTCGCCGCGGGAGCACATCTGGTGGGCACCGACGTCACCCGTCCCGAAAACCTGGTGGCCATGGGCGGCAGTGCCGGCGGCCTGCTGATGGGCGCGGTGGCCAACATGGCGCCGGAGCTGTTCGCCGGCATCCTCGCCCAGGTGCCGTTCGTCGACGCGCTCACCACGATCCTCGATCCCTCACTCCCGCTGACGGTTACCGAGTGGGACGAGTGGGGCAACCCGCTGGCGAGTGAAGAGGTCTACCGCTACATGAAGTCCTACTCGCCGTACGAGAACGTGGAGGCCAAGGACTATCCGGCGATCCTGGCCATGACGTCGCTCAACGACACCAGGGTGTACTACGTCGAGCCGGCGAAATGGGTTGCGGCGCTGCGGCACAGCAAGACCGATGCCCACCCAGTGCTGTTGAAGACCGAGATGAGCGCCGGGCACGGCGGGATCAGCGGACGCTACGAACGCTGGAAGGAAGCGGCGTTCATGTATGCCTGGGTGCTGGCGACGGCCGACCGGGACCACCACGGCGCCCAACCGGTAGCGTCACGCCCATGAGCCTCACCGACATCTCGCTGACCACCCTCGACGGCAAGCCGACGTCACTGGCCGAATTCGCCGACGGCCCAGTGCTCGTCGTGAACGTCGCCTCCAAGTGCGGTCTGACGCCGCAGTACACCGCGTTGGAACAGCTGGCCAAGGACTACGGCGACCGCGGGCTGACCGTGCTCGGGGTGCCCTGCAACCAGTTCATGGGGCAGGAACCGGGCACCGCAGAAGAGATCCAGAACTTCTGCTCCACCACCTATGGCGTGACGTTCCCGCTGCTGGCCAAGGTCGACGTGAACGGGGCCGACCGGCACCCGCTGTACGCGGAGCTGACCGAGGCGGCCGACGCCGAAGGTGAAGCAGGTGACGTGCAGTGGAACTTCGAGAAGTTCCTTCTGGCGCCAGGTGGCGAGATCGTCAACCGGTTCCGGCCGCGAACCGAGCCCGACGCACCCGAGGTGATCAGCGCCATCGAGGCCGTACTGCCGCGGTAACCCCAAGACGTCAACTCCCACGCACGCGGACGACACCTTCTGCACACCTGACGTTGCGATACTGCGATGCGTGGCTGGAGAACTGATCGTCTCGATCTCCGGGATTACCGACCGCACGCTCGACGACGCCCAGGCGTTTCGCGACGAGCTCGCCGCGCGGAACGTGCCTGCCTCGTTCCTCGTGGCACCCCGTCGCAAGGGCGGCTACCGGCTCGACCGGGACGCCCACACCGTGGAGTGGCTGACGCGGCGTCGCGCAGAGGGCGACGCCGTCGTCCTGCACGGCTACGACGAGGCCGCCACCAAGAAGCGCCGAGGTGAGTTCGCCAGCCTGCAGGCGCACGAGGCCAACCTGCGGCTGATGGGGGCCGACCGCGTCCTCGAGCACCTCGGACTTCGGACCAGGCTGTTCGCCGCGCCGGGCTGGACGTGCTCGCAAGGAACTCTCGTCGCCCTGCCTCGCAACGGTTTTCGTCTTGTCGCCGAGCTTGGCGGCATCACCGATCTGGTCCGTGGGACGACGTCGAGGGCCAGGGTCGTCGGCATCGGGGAGGGCTTCCTCACCGAAACCTGGTGGTGTCGGACGCTGGTGCTCTCCGCCGAGCGCACCGCACGCCGCGACGGCACCGTCCGCGTCGCCGTGTCCGCCGGCCAGCTGCGCCGACCCGGTCCGCGCCAGGCGATGTTGGACGCGGTAGACCTCGCCCTCCTGCACCGATGCGTGCCCGCGGTGTACCGCTGGGCGCCAAAACCGGTGCTGACGGACGTGACGGACGCCGCCTGACTCGAGGCGGCTAACGTGGCCTCATGGCCGATGTTGACGTCATCGTGGTCGGAGCCGGTCTCGCCGGTCTGGTCGCCGCCTGCGAGGTGCTGGACAAGGGACGCTCGGTCCTGATCGTCGACCAGGAGAACGCCGCCAACCTCGGCGGACAAGCCTTCTGGTCGTTCGGCGGGCTCTTCTACGTCGACAGCCCCGAACAGCGGCGGCTGGGCATCCGCGACAGC
This sequence comes from Mycolicibacterium hodleri, assembly GCA_006864685.1. Lineage (GTDB taxonomy): Bacteria > Actinomycetota > Actinomycetes > Mycobacteriales > Mycobacteriaceae > Mycobacterium > Mycobacterium hodleri_B. Next base: position 40,624 of record VIFX01000052.1, read on the forward strand.
CACGAGCTGGCGCTGCAGGATTGGCTCGGCACAGCGGGATTCGACCGCCCAGAGGATCACTGGCCGCGGCAGTGGGCACACGCCTACGTCGACTTCGCGGCGGGGGAGAAGCACAGCTGGCTGCGCGAGCGCGGCTTGAAGACCTTCGCGCTCGTCGGCTGGGCCGAGCGCGGTGGCTACGACGCTCGCGGACATGGCAATTCGGTGCCCCGCTTCCACATCGCCTGGGGCACGGGCCCGGCCATCGTCGACGTCTTCGCCCGACGACTGCTCGCGGCGGGTTCGCGGGTGCGATTCGCTCACCGGCATCGCGTCGACGAACTGATCGTCGACGCCGGTGCGGTCACCGGGGTGCGCGGCGCGGTGCTGGAACCGTCGAGCGCGGCCCGTGGTGTCGCCTCGTCGCGAAACGTCGTCGGCGAGTTCGAATTTCGGGCGCCTGCCGTCATCGTCGCCAGCGGAGGCATCGGCGGCAACCACGATCTGGTCCGCAAGAATTGGCCTGCGAGGATGGGCCGGGTACCCAGTCAACTCCTCAGCGGCGTCCCCGCCCACGTCGACGGCAGGATGCTCGGCATCACCGAGACCGCCGGCGGCAACCTGATCAACCGTGACCGGATGTGGCACTACACCGAGGGCATCACCAACTACGACCCGATCTGGGCCAGCCACGGCATCCGGATTCTGCCGGGACCGTCCTCGATGTGGCTCGACGCGACGGGTCGGCGTCTGCCCGCGCCGCTCTATCCGGGCTTCGACACCCTCGGCACGCTCGAGTACATCGCGAAGACCGGCCACGACTACACGTGGTTCGTCCTCAACGCGCGCATCATCGAAAAGGAGTTCGGGCTCTCGGGGCAGGAGCAAAATCCCGATCTGACGGGGCGCAGTATTCGGCAGGTGCTCTCCCGCGTCAGGCCCGGCGCCCCGGCGCCCGTGCAGAGGTTCGTCGACCGCGGCGTCGACTTCGTCTCGGCGACGACGCTGCGTGACCTCGTCGCCAAGATGAACGACGTCCCCGACGTCGAACGCCTCGACTACGACGTGGTGGAGGCGGAGGTCACCGCTCGCGACCGCGAAGTCGCCAATCGGTACACCAAGGACAGCCAGATCACCGCGATCCGCGGCGCCCGCAACTACCTCCCCGACCGGGTGAGCCGTGTCGTGGCGCCCCACCGGATCACCGATCCGAAGGCAGGTCCGCTGATCGCCGTCAAGTTGCACATCTTGACGCGAAAGTCGTTGGGCGGGTTGGAGACCGACCTGGATTCGCGAGTGCTCAAGGCCGACGGCACGGCGTTCGACGGGTTGTACGCCGCGGGCGAGGCTGCCGGCTTTGGGGGCGGCGGAGTGCACGGTTACCGGTCGCTGGAGGGCACCTTCCTCGGCGGCTGCGTGTTCTCCGGCCGAGCCGCTGGCCGGGCCGCTGTGCGCGACAACGGTTAGCGGGCGGGCAGGTCGATCGTCGTCGTCACTGACACCATCTGAGGGGTCTTCGGCGCCGATGAGAAGCCGAACCGGACGGGCGGGTCCAGCGGTGCGAGCCCGCCGAGGTCGACGCCGCGAAAGATACCGTCCACCAGGATTATTCGTCTGCTTCGGCGTACGCCGTAATACTCCCGGCGGCCGTTGCCTGCCGAACCGTACGTGCGCACCCCCGGAATCAGGCGGGACGCGACGGGATCGACGACCCGCAGCCACGCCGGTGCCGTGGCGAGCTGGCCCGGCACCAGCCGGAGTAATCGGTCGAACGGTGCGGGGCCACCCAACCTGCCCGCCAGGACGAGTCCCGGCGCCGCGACCGAGAAGGCGCCGGCCACGTGGTCCACGTTGACGGGGCCGATCTCGGTGGAGTCGAAGGTGTATGTGTCCGAGACGAATTCGGCGATCTCCTCGGACGGTGCCAGCAAGGTGCGGTGCCCGTCGGCGGACTCCACCATCACGTCGGCGAAGCGCCCGAACGGGGATTCCAGCCACGACCCGACCACCATTCGGACGCCAGCGCCCGTCCCGAAGCCGGCGATGTGACCCGTGAACGTCAGCCGTCGCTTCGCTCGCCCCACGACATTCCCCCGTCGCCCCACTAGATCTCCGTCCCGTTCTCCTCTTCCAAGACCCTGAAGTCCGTGTCGGTCATCTCCGACAGTCGCCCGTAGTAGATGCCGCGGGCTTCCTTGGCCACGACCCCCTGGTGGATCGGCACGGCCCGCGTCGGGGCGACCGCTCGCAGGTAGTCCACCGCCTCGGAGATCTTCATCCAGGGGGCCGCAGCCGGGGTCGCCAACACCTCGACGGGCTCACCGGGCGCGTACAGCGCGTCGCCGGGGTGCATCAGCCGGGCGGCATGCCCTTCGTCGCCGATGAGGTACGACACGTTGTCGATCACCGGGATCTCGGGGTGGATGACCGCGTGAGTACCGCCGACACCGCGGACCGCGAGGTGGCCGACGGTGAACGCGTCGCCGGCGTTGACCGCCTGCCAGGCGCCACCGAGTTGGGCCGCCGTCATGGGGTCGGCGTACAGGGCGGCCTGCGGGTTGGCATCCAACAGTGCAGGTAGACGCTCTACATCTATGTGATCGGGGTGTTGATGGGTGACGAGGATGGCCGACAGCCCCGTGACTCCCTCGAAGCCGTGGGAGAAGGTGCCCGGGTCGAACAGAACGGTGGTTTCGGAGTCGCCCTCGCGAAAGCTCGCTAGCAGGCAGGAGTGGCCGAAGTGCGTCAGTTGCATGGCTCCATTGTGGCCCGATACGTCCCGGTAGAGTGAGCCCCGAGCAATCAACTTCTCAGGACAGGAGCCGCGCGTGGCCCGCGTCGTAGTGCACGTGATGCCCAAAACGGTGATTCTCGACCCTCAGGGTCAGGCGATCGTCGGAGCCTTGGGCCGCCTCGGCGTGTCAGGCGTCTCAGATGTCAGGCAGGGCAAGCGATTCGAGTTGGAGGTCGACGACAGCGTGAGTGACGAGACGCTGTCCGAAATCGCCGAGTCGCTGCTCGCCAACACCGTGATCGAAGACTGGACCGTGACCCGGGAGGAAGGGTGACCGCCAGGGTTGGCGTCGTCACGTTCCCCGGGACGCTCGACGACGTCGACGCCGCCCGTGCCGTCCGTCTGGCCGGGGCGGAGTCGGTCAACCTGTGGCACGCCGACGCCGACCTCAAGGGCGTCGACGCCGTCGTGGTGCCCGGCGGGTTCTCCTACGGTGACTACCTGCGCTGCGGTGCAATCGCCAAGTTCGCGCCCGTGATGGGTGAAGTCGTCGAGGCCGCGGGTCGGGGCATGCCGGTCCTCGGCATCTGCAACGGCTTTCAGGTTCTCTGCGAGGCGGGCCTGCTCCCAGGTGCGCTGACCCGCAACGCCGGTCTGCACTTCGTGTGTCGCGACGTGTGGCTGGAGGTGGCGTCGACGTCCTCGGCGTGGACCACCCGCTATGAGAAGGGCGCCGACCTGCTGGTGCCGCTGAAGTCCGGTGAGGGCCGCTTCGTGGCGTCGGAAGACGTGCTCGACGAGTTGGAGGGCGAGGACCGCGTCGTCTTCCGCTACCGGGAGAACCTCAACGGATCGCTGCGCAACATCGCAGGCATCAGCTCGGCCAACGGCCGGGTCGTCGGCCTCATGCCGCACCCCGAGCACGCCACCGAGGCGCTGACAGGTCCGTCCGACGACGGGTTGGGGCTGTTCTACTCCGCGCTGGATGCGGTGCTCGCGGCGTAACTGCCGGTGAACGGGGGCTTTGCCGAGCAGGTCGACGCCACGACTGCACTGCCTGTGGCCCCGTGGTCGTCTACTCCGTCTCGTCGCGCAGGCGTCGGACCCGTTCCCCGAACTCGTTCAGCAGAAAGGCCTGGCGATCGGCGACGACCTTGGCCCCCGCCTGGGCAACGTCGGTGATCCGGGCCGCGAGCGCGTCGGCGCCGTGGCGGTACGCGCGATCGCGCAGCCACAATCCGGTGATGGCGCCCGAGCCGTTCACCTGCACGCTCACCGACCCGTCGGGAGCGCTGACCGTCACCGACAGCGAAGCAATCTCCTCGTCGAGCGCCACGGTCAGATCGCGTTGTGCCTCGAGGCGTGAGTTCACGGCCAATGCGCCATCGTCGGCCCGTGCAGCGCGTGGCCACGCTGAGGTCGGCTCATCCCACTGACGACCACGGGGCATCACCCCACCCGGGAGAACTTGGCCGCCACGGCCCCGGCGAGTTCCAGGTAGGCGCGCACCGCGTCCGGTGACAGCATGGCGAAGTCGACGTCGGCCCCTCTGGCCAGGTGGGGTTCGAACGGGACGACGTGGATGGATTCGCTTCGCTCCTCGAAGTACTGGAACACCTCGTCGAAGGTGGCGGAGCTCGACCCGGGCCGAACACCGCTGAGCACCACGTGTGATTCCCGCGCCAACGTGCCGTAGCCATGCTGGGTCAGCCAGTCCAGAGTCGCCGCGGCACTGCGTGCGGCGTCCACCGCCGGCGAGCTGACGAGCACCAGCGCCTGCGCCAGGTCGAGCACACTCGCCATCGACGAGTGCATGATCCCGGTTCCACAGTCGGTCAGGATGATGTTGTAGTGCGCTTGCAGGATCTCGATCGCGCGACGGTAGTCGCTCTCACCAAAGACCTCTGAAACCGCGGGATCCTGCACGCTGGCCAATACCTCGAGCCGGCTCGGCGCCAAGCGCGTGTGGTGGCGGACGTCGGCGTAGCGCGAGACGTTGGGATCCAGTAGCAGGTCTCGCACCGTCGAGGAGGTCGACGAGTCCGAGATGCGCTCGGCCAGTGTGCCGCGGTCGGGGTTCGCGTCCACCGCGATGACGCGATCGGAGCGCACCATGGCGAATGCCGAACCGAGACCGATGGTGGTCGTCGTCTTGCCGACACCGCCCTTGATCGAGAGCACCGCGATCCGGAAGTCGCTGGCCAGCGGCTGCCTGATCTGCTCCACGAGAGCCTGTTGCTCGCGGTCCCGTTGTGACACGCCCGGATTGACTCGGCCCCTTGTTGCGCGGTGAAGCATTCGCCGCCAACCGAATTGCGGCGTCAACTGTTCGCCGAAGTCGTCGACGACGACGGGCAAGTCGGCCGTCGGAGCCTCGCGGTGGGGCACCCCTTCACCAGCGGTCGTCGGGGGCATTGGCGGAAGCGCTCCTCGGGGCGGGGGCATCCACGGTGGCGGGCC
>VIFX01000053.1:0-44288 GCA_006864685.1 Mycolicibacterium hodleri
GGGCGGCCACGCGGTGGGGGCCGGCGGACGCAGCCTGTCGAGCTCCCGGCGGTGGCGCTCGGCCAGCACCGCGGCCAACACCAGCGGCGGGGGAGCCGACGCCGGCGGTGGCGGCGAAATTTGGGCGACCACCTCGGCGTAGATGCGATGCGCCATCTGATCGCGCATCGCGGGCTCGAGCTGATTCGCCCGCGCCAGGAACTGGCGGGCCAGCTCCGCCTGCTCGGGTCGCAACCCGGACAGCTGCAGCGACGACGCCCACCACGCCAGGGCCGGCGGCATCGGCACGGGAGGCGGCATCGCCGGTCCGCGCTCGCTGACCACCATGGTGCCCGCGAACACGTCGCCGATCCGCTTGCCCTTGGTCGACAGCATGCTGCAGACGACCGCGGGTGCCCCCGCGAACATCCAGATCTCGATGAACCCCGACAGCGCTCGAAAGAGGGCCTGGCGGAAGCGTTCCGGGCCGCCGTCGTCGGAGACGACGCGCAGGCCAAGCGCCATCTTCCCCAATGACCGTCCCCTGGTGGCAACCTCGAAGATGACGGGATAGCCGACGATGCTCAGCACCGTGAAGACGATGAGCACCGCCGCCGACAGCGCGTCGTCGAGATCGGCGACCGCCCACAGTGTGAACCCGAGGATGTAGGCGATGAAGACCACCGTCAGGTCGATCAGCGCGGCCAGGGCACGCACCGGCAGTTGGGCGATCTGAACGTCGAGGACGACGGCGTCACCCGTGACCATCGGCTCGGGCTTGGCCACCATGCCGCCCCACGCTACTAGGCTCGCCCGTGTGGACGTCGACGCATTCGTGCTGGCCCACCGGCCCGCGTGGGACAGGCTGGAGACTCTGGTCAAGCGTCGCCGCAAACTGACCGGTGCCGAGGTCGACGAGCTGGTGGACCTCTACCAACGCGTCTCGACGCATTTGTCGATGGTGCGCAGCGCGTCGAGTGACTCGGTGCTCGTCGGCAGGCTCTCGGGCCTGGTCGCCTCGGCGCGGTCTGCGGTCACCGGCGCGCACGCCCCGGTGTGGAGCGAGTTCGCCCGGTTTTGGACGGTGTCGTTCCCCGTCGTGGCGTACCGCGCGTGGCGATGGTGGCTGGGTGCGGCGGTCGCGTCCCTCGTCGTGGCCGTTCTGATCGGGAGCTGGGTCGCGGGCAACCCCGAGGTGCAGGCCGCCGTCGGAACCCCCTCCGACGTCGCAGATCTGGTCAACCACGACTTCGCCTCCTATTACAGCGAGAACCCGGCGGGTTCGTTCGCGCTGCGGGTGTGGATCAACAACTCGTGGGTGGCTGCGCAGTGCATCGGCTACGCCGTGGTCCTCGGCCTGCCGATCCCATACGTTCTGTTCCAGAACGCCGCGAACGCCGGAGTCGTCGGCGGGCTGATGTTCGACGCAGGCAAGGGTGACGTCTTCCTGGGGCTGCTGACCCCGCACGGGCTGCTCGAGCTGACGGCGGTGTTCCTCGCCGCGGCGGTGGGGATGCGGCTCGGATGGTCGGTGGTGTCACCCGGCGACCGGCCGCGCGGTCAGGTGTTGGCCGAGCAGGGGCGTGCCGTCGTCTCGGTGGCCGTCGGGCTGGTCGTCGTGCTGCTGGTCTCGGGTCTCATCGAGGCGTTGGTGACGCCGTCCCCGCTACCGACGTTTCTGCGCATCGCGATCGGTGTCGCCGCCGAGCTCGCGTTCCTGTCGTACGTGGTCCACTTCGGCCTCAAGGCCGACCGTGCCGGCGAGACGGGTGACGTCGACGACGCCCCGGATCTGCTGCCGACGTCCTGACGCTTCCCCCCGCGAGCAGACGTAAACGGCCCTCATTCGCCCGCATTCAGGGCCCTATGCGTCTGCTCGCGGGGATGGCAGGGGCGCGCTAGAGCTTGCCGGAGGCCTTCATCGCCAGATAGCGGTCCGCCAACGCAGGAGCCAACTCCTCCGGCATCGCGTCCACGACGTCGACGCCGTGTCGCCGCAGCCGCGCCGCCATGGCGCCGCGGTCGTTGCGGGACCGCTCGGCGGACGCCGCGTCGTACACCTGGGCGGCGTCGGCCCGCCCTGCCGCGAGGCGGTCGACGCGCGGATCGCCGACCGCGGCGAGCACCACCTGGTGTCGGGTGGCCAGCTGCGGCAGCACGCCCATCAGGCCCTCGTCGAGCGCCGAGGAGTTCAGGTCGGTCAGCAGCACCACCAGCGCCCGACGCCGGATTCGCCGCTGCACCGTCGCGACCGTCGCCGCGGCGTTTGACTCGACCAGCGCGGGCTGAAGCGGCGCCATCGCCTCGACCAGCTGAGGCAGCAGCTGGGAGCGCGTCGCGCCGTACACCCCGGCCCGCGGCACCCGATCGTGTGCGATGAAGTCGACGTGATCACCGGCCCGGGATGCCAAGGCCGCCAACAACAGTGCCGCGTCCATCGACCAGTCCAGGCGCGGCCAGCCGCTCGGGTCCCCCGACGTGGGGTCGACGCCGACACGCCCAGCGGAGGTCCGACCGGTGTCCAACACGATGACCACCCGGCGGTCCCGCTCCGGGCGCCAGGTGCGGACCACGACGTCGGCTCGCCGCGCCGTGGCGCGCCAGTCGATGGACCGGACGTCGTCGCCGACGACGTATTCGCGCAGCGAGTCGAATTCGGTGCCCTGGCCGCGGATCAGGACGGGGATGGCACCGTCGAGCTCGCGGAGCTTCGCCAATCGCGACGGCAGATGCTTGCGTGAGAGGAACGGCGGCAGGATTCGCACCTGGGACGGCACCCGGTGCGAGCTCTGCCTGCCCGCCAGGCCCATGGGTCCGACGGACCGGGCTGTGACCAATGCCGATTGTTGGTCACCGCGGCGGATCGGGCGCAACGTCGTATCGATCCGAAGTCGTTGTCCGCCAGGGATATTCACGACATGCGTGCGCGGCTCGGCGCGCGCCGACGGCGCCCAGGCGTCGCGAATCCAGCCGCGAAGTTCGCGGCGGCCGGGGTTCTCGACGATCAGCGCCGCGTCGACTGGTTCGCCCAAGCGAGCGGCGCCGTCACCCAGCCTGGTGAAGCGCAGCCGCCGGGTGTTCGCGGCCAACGCCGCGTCGACCACGATTGCCGCCGCCAGCAGAACGAGCAGGACCACGAAGGTCTGCGCGGGCCATGGTGAAAGGCCAACGGGCAGAACGCAGATCAGGGCGACCAGTCCGGCCCGCCCGGTGAGCACCACTAGCGGGGTACCGGCACCGAGGACAGGATGCCGTCGAGGACGCCGTCGGGAGTGGCTCCTTCGAGTTCCGCCTCGGGCCGCAGCGCGATCCGGTGCCGCAGCGTCGGCCGCGCCATCGCCTTGACGTCGTCGGGGGCGACGTAGTTGCGCCCCGACAACCACGCCCACGACCGTGACGTCGCGAGCAGCGCCGTCGCGCCGCGGGGTGAGACGCCGAGTTGGAGGGCCGGGGACGCCCGCGTCGCCCCGGCGATGTCGACGATGTAGCCCATCACTTCGTCGGCGACCAGGACCTGGCGCACCGCTTCGCGTCCGGCCGCGAGCTCGGCGGGTCCCGCGACGGGGCGGATGTTGGACAGGTCCCTGGGGTCGAAACCCCGTGCGTGCCTGGACAGTATCGCGATCTCCTGGTCGCGCGGCGGCAGTGGCACGTTGAGCTTGAGCAGGAAGCGGTCGAGCTGAGCCTCAGGCAGCTGATAGGTGCCCTCGTACTCGATGGGGTTCTGCGTCGCCGCGACGATGAACGGGTCGGGTAATGGGCGGGCGTCCCCGTCGACGGTGACCTGACGCTCCTCCATGGCTTCCAGAAGTGCGGCCTGGGTCTTCGGTGGCGTGCGGTTGATCTCGTCGGCGAGAAGGAGATTGGTGAACACCGGCCCTGCGCGGAACTCGAACTCCGCGGTGCGGGCGTCGTACACCAGCGACCCCGTGACGTCACCCGGCATCAGATCCGGGGTGAACTGGACGCGCTTGAAGTCGAGTTGAAGCGCCGCGGCCAACGTGCGCACCAGCAACGTCTTGGCGACTCCCGGGACACCCTCCAACAGAACGTGGCCCCGGCACAGCAGTGCGATCACCAGGCCGCTGATCACGGCGTCCTGTCCGACGACCGCCTTGGCGATCTCGGAACGCAGTGCAAGCAAGGCGTTTCGAGCGCCGTCGGCGTCGGTGGTGGAAGTCGTTGGGTGATTCACGAGGTGGCGACCTGCCTTTCGATGTCGTCGAGTAGCCGCGAGAGGCTCAACAGTTGTGCGTCGTCGGAGGGATCGGGCCCGAAGAGTGCGTATTCGACGGCGGCCGGGTCGTACCGAATGCGGTGGGCGACGGTCTCGACGACGGATGCGGGATCGGACTGCGAGCCGAGGCCGAGCCGGGGGAGGATGCGCAGCAGCACCGCGGTCCGCAACGCCGACGCGGCGCGGTCGCGGGCCCGCCGTGACCGGTACAACCTGCCGCGACCCTCCACGGTCTCCGAGGCCCGCACGACGACCGGGAGGTCTTCCGCTACCAGCGGACCGATCCGACGGCCCCGCCACAGCGCGACGAAACCCACTGCGAGGCAAAGTTGTAGGACGATCCAGCCGACCCGACCGGGGATGAGGTCCATGACCGACGTGGCGCCGTCCGATTCGCCCTCGATCCGGTCGGGGATGTACCAGATCAGGGTGGGCCGGGCGCCGGCCAGGTTCATCGCCAGAGCGGCGTTGCCCTCCCGCAACAACCCCGCGTTGGTCATGAAGTCCGCGGTGCCGACGACGGTGACCGCGCGGCCGCCGTCGGTGTAGCGGACCAGTGCGCCGTCGTAGCAGCGGGTGAGTGCGGCGCCGTCGACCGGTTCGTAGGTGTCGCTGAGGTTGAGCTGCACCTGACCCGCGCGGGTGGCTTCGGGCATGTCGCATCGGGGTTCGCCGCCGAAGCTGGGGTCTTCGGCACGCTCGATCTTCGGAGCCAACGCCTCCCTCGTCCACGACGTCGGCTCGACGAGCAGTACGTCAACCGGAAGGTTCGCGATGCGTTGCAGGGCAGCGTCGTCGACGAGGTAGGGGGTCGGCGCCATCAGGAGCAGGGAGTCGGGGCGCGCGGCCCGCTCGACCCCGGCGAGGTCCTTGGCAATGACCACGTCGACGCCACGATCTCGAAGAAGTGTGACCAGCGCATGGGCGCCGTCCGGCGAGGTGGCGTCGGGATTCATCCGGCCGCCCTGGCGGGGAGCGGTCAGATACGCGGAGACCGCCGAAACGCCCACGATGAGCACCAGGGCCAACAGCACCCACCGCATGGTCCGCCACCGCTGGACGACGGTGGCGCCGACCGCGGACGTGGTGTCGGTCATCGCACTTCGACCCAGCCGTCCGTGGTGCCGGACGCGCTCTGGTCGGCCGCGCCGCCTGCGACGTGGTCGAGGAGATGGCCGTCCAGATCGGCGATCATCCGGTACGCACTCTCGGTGCCGGGCAACTCGCCATAGGTGACGTCGTTGAAAGCCGTTGCAGCGTGCCGCAATTCCTCCGACAAACCCGGAACGGCCTGACCTGCGTCGCGGGCCAGCTCGGTCGCGGTGCGACCGGGGACGGGCAACAAGACTGCAGTCTCCTCGAGGTGGCGGGCCACCGCGCGAAGGCGATGCCTGATCGCCGAGGCCCAATCTCCGCGCGCCGCAGCTGATTCGGCGGCCGACCGGTGTTCGGCCGAGCTCATCTCGACCGATCCGAACAATGCGCTTTGGCGGCCACGGTTGGTTCGCATGGTGCGTCGCGCCACTCGAACGGCCACGACGACGGCCGCCGCCACGAGGACGAGCAGGACGGTGATGGTGAGCCAGCCGCCGGGTACCGATGCGCCACCGGACATGATGTCGTACAGCAGGTCGTCCAGCAGTCGGGCCAGTTGGTCGGTGAGCGAGCCGCGCGGATAGATGGGCTTGCTCAGTTCGCGCTGGGCGGCGTCGTGCGCCGCGTCGCGGTCGATGTCGATGGTGGACACGTCAGCGGCGCTGGGTGAGCCACAGGTCGTCGGTGGAGTCGACGGTCCCCGTCGCCCCGGTCTGCAGCACCAAGTCGAAGGCCTCGGCTCTGATCCGTCGGTCGGCGTAGAGGAGCACGACGACGCCGGCGCTGAAGGGCGCCGTGATGATCTGGCCGATCGCGCCGCCAACGCTGATCAGCACCACGGCGATGACGATCGTGCTGGTCGACTCGCCGACGATGAGCATGACCTGGCCGACAAGGCTGAACGGCACCGTGACCGCACCGGACACCACGCCGGCGACCACGACTGCCAGCAGTCGGATGCCGAACACCCTCCAGAAGTCACCTCTGACCAGGCGGACGGACCGGGTGATCGCGGCACCGACGCCGATGCGCTCCAACACGATCAGCGTCGGTGCGAAGCTCAGGATCGTGTAGAGGTAGGCGAGCGCGGCGACGACCGCCAGGCCGAGGAGCGCACCGACGACGAATGCCGCTGCGCCACCGACGAGTTCGACGACGGCGAACACCACGCCGACGACGACGGCGATCAGCACCGTGGCGCCGACCGCCTCGAGTGCGGTGATGCCGAGCAGCGGGAGGAGGCGACCCCGCACTCGTCGCCACGCCTCACCGACGCCGATCGTCGCGCCGAACACGGCGCGACCCACCACGACCGTCAGCAGACCGCTCAGCACGATCCCGGCCAAGACGGTGGTGATGGAGCCTGCGGCGGTGGACAGCAACAGTCCGACGATGGATCCCTCGGACATCTCCGTGGGGTCGGACTGGCCGTACTCGCCGAGGCTCGGTGACAGCAGTCCGCTGCTCGCCAACGGCCCGATCTGCAGTAGCAGCGCGACGACTTGGGCCACCACGACGACGATGGTGGTCAGGCCGAGCGTCGCCTTGGGGTTGGCGCGGATGTAGGACACCGCGGCGTTGAAGATGTCGCCCATCCCGAGTGGACGCAGCGGAATGATGCCGGGTTTGAGTACGGGCGGCGGCCCCATCGGCGGATAACCAGACGGTGGGTAACCAGGCGGCGGATACCCCGAGTACCCCGGCGGTGGGTAGTAGCCGGACGGTGGCGGGTATCCCGGAGGTGCGTACCCGGGCGGTGGGTAATGACCCGGGGGGACCTGCGCGTAGCCGGGCGGCGGATATGCGGGCGGCGGTGGGGCGGTTGGGCCGCCGGCGTCGCTGCTCATGTTTCCCATCCTGTCGATGCCGGTGATTATTCACAACGTGCACGGGGTGCCCGAGCGTAGCGTCTACGCCATGGCGGAACTCAAGGAGCGGCTGCGGGCCGATCTCACGGTGGCGATGAAGGCACGGGACAAGCTCACCACGGCGACGATCAGGATGTTGCTCGCCGCGATCCAGTCCGAGGAGGTGTCGGGCAAGCAGGTGCGCGAGCTGTCCGACGACGAGGTCCTCAAGGTGTTGGCTCGCGAGTCGCGCAAGCGCGGCGAGGCCGCCGAGATCTACGTCACCAACGGCCGGGGTGAGCTCGCCGCCAACGAGCGCGCCGAGGCTCAGGTGATCGACGACTACCTGCCAAGGCAACTCAACGAGGACGAGCTCGCCAACGTCGTGGACACCGCCTTGGCCCAGGTGGCCGAGGAGATCGGTCAGCGCCCGGGAGCCAAGCAGATGGGGCAGGTGATGAAGGCGGCCATGGCCATCGCCGAGGGCAAGGCGGATTCGTCGCGTCTCTCGGCCGCGGTGAAGGACCGCCTCTAACCGGTTTTCCGCCGCGGTTCCTGGGTAGCCGTTCATGCATGACGCGATTCGGCTACACCCTCATGACAGAGCAGAGCGGCCCGAAACAGCTTGTGGAGTACGCGGTTTCGGCTGAACGTCTGGGCTTCGACTTCGAAGTGTCCAGCGACCACTACTCGCCGTGGCTGGCGGCGCAGGGCCATGCGCCCAACGCGTGGACGCTGCTCGGGGCCGTGGCGCAGGCCACCGAGCGGGTCGAGCTCTTCACCTACGTCACCTGTCCGACGGTCCGGTACCACCCCGCGGTCGTCGCCCAGCAGGCCGCGACGCTGCAGATCCTCGCCGACGGCAGGTTCACCCTCGGCGTCGGCAGCGGGGAGAACCTCAACGAGCACGTCGTCGGCCAAGGCTGGCCGACGATCAAGCGGCGCCAGGACATGCTGCGTGAGGCCGTCCAGATCATCCGCGAGCTGTTCACCGGCGAGCTGGTCGACTGGAAGGGCGACTACTTCGAGGTCGACTCCGCGCGGCTGTGGGACGTGCCCGAGGTCCCCGTCGCGATCGCTGCCGCGGTGTCCGGGGAGCGGTCGGTCGAGACGTTCTCGCCGCTGGTGGATCACCTCATCGCGGTCGAGCCCGACAAGGAGCTCGTCGACGGCTGGCACGCGGCGCGCAAGGGCACCGGCCTGCCCGGGGACTCCCGGATCGTCGGCCAAATCCCCATCTGCTGGGACACCGACGAGGCCGCCGCCGTCGCGCGGGCCCACGAGCAGTTCCGGTGGTTCGCAGGCGGTTGGTCGGTGAACGCCGACCTTCCGACGACGGCGGGTTTCGCAGGGGCCACCCAGTTCGTCCGCGAGGAGGACGTAGCGTCCTCCATCCCGTGTGGACCGGACCTCGACGCCATCGTCGAGGCGGTGCGCAAGTACTGGGAAGCTGGCTTCACCGACATCGCCCTGGTTCAGGTCGGCGACGAGGGGCAGGACCGCTTCCTCGATCAGGCCGCCGCTCCGCTGCTCGACAAACTGCGCAAAGCCGCTGGTTAGAGGCCGTCGGTTTGGTTTCCGGCATTATGGGAAGTCCATTTGCCAATAGCAAACCTACGAGGGAGACATCGTGGTCGTGACACTGCTCGTCGGGTACACCGCCATGGCGTTGGTCGCCGCAGTCGTGGTGTTCGTCGCCAGCGCCCATCTCGGCGACGAGCAGCGTCCCGGGCCGCAACGCCTCGGCTTGAGCCTCGCCGCGGGCGCGGTGTGGCCCGTCCTACTGCTTGGACTGGCCGAATACGGCTCATTCGCGATGTACGCCAAGGCGCACAAGCACGACGAAGACGCCGACCGGGTGCTCGTCAAGGTCTAGGTAGCGCGCGACGGTGACGATTCGGTACGAAATCGTGACCGTTTTGATATAACCTCATGTGGCGGGTCGGGGAGGACCATCGCGCGAGAGGTTTAACATGTCCGATTTTGAATCGCATGCACGCCACAGCACCACCAAGCATCAGTCGAGGTCGTTCGGGGCCGTCGTCCGTCGCGGGCTTGCGGCACTAGCAGTCGCCGCCTTTGCGACCGGAATGGGCGCGCAGGCCGTCGTCGTCGCGGCCCCGGCATCCGCCGACACCGTCGACCAAATCGCCATCCGCACGGTCGGCCGCACCCAGTCGGTAAACCCGGGCACGCCCGGGCAGTGCACCTGGGGCGTCGCGGAGAAGTGGTACGAGGCAACCGGCTCCTATCCGGCGATGCGCGGCAACGCCCTGGAATGGACGAATACGGCGGCAGCTGCTGGGTACACCGTCGTCGACACCCCGCAGAACCGGTCGATCGTCGTCTTCCAGCCGGGTGTCGCCGGCGCGGGCGGCTACGGCCACGTCGCGTGGGTGGACTCCGTCTCCGCGGGTGGGCAATTCATCCACGTGACGGAGATGAACGGCGTCGCAGGCGAAGGACTTTGGAACGACCGCGACATTCAGAACGTCGCGGGGATGACGTACATCCTGCTGCCCTGACGGGCGGCCCTGGACAGCAGAAAGCCCCGGCCGGTGGAACCGGCTGGGGCTTCTGTTCTGCCATTACGCGGTCGGGGTAGCGGGATTCGAACCCACGACCTCTTCGTCCCGAACGAAGCGCGCTACCAAGCTGCGCCATACCCCGCGTAGAGCGTCGATAGCTTAACGCACCATGCCAGTCGGACGCGAAACGCCCACGTCCGTCGCCATTCCTGGTTAGCCCCGAGGTGAATGGGTAGACAGTGTCGAACCACGGCACCGACGCCGACGTGCGGAATGGAATCCCCGCGCGACAGCGTTGTAACCACTACGTTCGACGATTTCTCGGGAGAGGCGTTCACATGACCGGCTTGGGAGCCACGATGTACTTCGGGTTGTTCGCCATCGCCGCATTGTGGCTGTTCGCGACGTCCGACCGTTTCAGCCGCAGCGCATTCCAGAGCGGCGATCAGGCCCAGCGGCCCGAACGCTCGAATTCGTGGAGCACCGAAGTCGACTCCGAGGGGTCCAACCCCTGGCTGGCGAGCCACTCCGAGTCGAAGTAGGTATCGCCGTAGCGCTCACCGGCGTCGCATAGCAGCGTCACCACCGACCCGCTACGCCCCGCCGAGATCATCTCGGCCAGCAGAGTGAACGCCCCCCACACGTTGGTGCCCGTCGATGGCCCGACCTTGCGACCGAGAACCGCGCTGACGTGATGTGCCGTCGCCACCGACGCGGCGTCCGGCACCACCATCATGCGGTCGATCACCCCGGGTAGGAACGACGGCTCGACCCGCGGTCGGCCGATCCCTTCGATCCGCGACGACGAACCCACCACGTCACGACTGCCTTTGGCGTAGGACGGGAAGAACGCCGAGTTCTGTGGGTCCACGACGCACAACTGCGTGGCGTGTCGCCGGTAGCGCAGATAGCGGCCGATGGTCGCGCTGGTGCCGCCGGTGCCCGCGCCGACGACGATCCAGTCCGGAATCGGAAACCGTTCGTCGTGCATCTGGTCGAAGATCGACTCGGCGATGTTGTTGTTTCCGCGCCAATCGGTCGCCCGCTCGGCGTTGGTGAACTGGTCGAGGTAGTGGCCGCCGGTCTCCTTCGCCAGCCGCTCCGCCTCGGCGTACACCTCGCCGGACTGGGCGACGAAATGGCAACGGCCACCCTGTGATTCGATCAGGCGGATCTTCGCGGCACTCGTCGACGACGGCATGACCGCGATGAACGGCAACCTCAGCATCGCCGCGAAGTACGCCTCGGAGACGGCCGTCGAGCCCGACGACGCCTCGATGATCGTCGTGTTCTCGCCGACCCAGCCGTTGCACAGCGCGTACAGAAACAGCGACCGTGCCAGACGGTGCTTGAGGCTGCCGGTGATGTGGGTGGTCTCGTCCTTCAAGTACAGCTGGACGTTAACGCCGTCCATGCCATCGCACCACGCCGAGGGCAACGGGTACCGCAACAGATGAGTGTCAGCGCTTCGTCTCGCGTCGGCCTCGATCAGCCGTATCGCGTTGTCCACCCACTCGCGTTGGTGGCGGCGAACGGCGATGGAGTCGTGGCCGGTCAACGCGCCGATACTGTCGGGTGCGACATGCTCACCCGGCTACCGAGGCTGCCACCGCCGGTCGGTGCCGCCACCAACGTCAGCAGGGTCGCCTCCGGACGGCAGCAGAACCGATACGGAGCGTACGGCGACGTGCCCAGCCCCGCGGAGACGTGCAATTGCATGTTGGCGCCCCACCGCGACGGGCCCTTGGCCCGCGACGGGTCGAGGTCGCAGTTGGTGACCAGCGCACCCTTGAACGGCAGGCACAGCTGCCCGCCATGCGTGTGTCCGGCCAACACCAGCTGATACCCGTCGGCCGCGAAGCGGTCCAGGACGCGCGTGTACGGCGCGTGGCTCATGCCGAGGGTTAGGTTCGCCGCCGCATTCGGCGCGCCGGCGACGGTGTCGTAGCGGTCGCGGGAGAGATGCGGATCGTCCACGCCTGCAACGGCGACCAGCTGACCCTTGACCTCGATCTCGCGGCGGGTGTGCGTCATGTCCAGCCAGCCGCGCTCGGTGAACGCCGCGCGCAGGTCCTGCCACGGAAGTGGCTCGCCGGTGATGCGGTGCGACTTCCTGAACAGGTAGTTCGTCGGGTTCTTCGGTGACGGCCCGAAGTAGTCGTTGCTGCCGAAGACGAACAGTCCAGGCACCGACAACAGGTCGCCAAGCGCCTGGACCACCGACGGCACCGCCTTCGGGTGCGACAGATTGTCACCGGTGTTGATGACGAGGTCGGGCTCCCAGCCGGCGAGCTCGCGGATCCAGTCCTGCTTGCGGCGCTGCCGTGGCGTCATGTGAAGGTCGCTCAGGTGCAGCACCCGCAGCGGAGCGGACCCCGGCGTCAGCACCGGCATCGTCGTCTCCCGCACGACGAACGCGTTGCGCTCGATCAAGGTTGCGTAGGCGATCCCCGCGGCCAGTGATCCGGCGGCCGCAGCTGCGGAATTCTTCAGTACCGTCGAACGGGCGAACATGGGAGCAGCCTACTGCCACATCGCGGCCGCCATCGCGGGTTGCCGCCCCCGCGGGCCGGTTACGGAGGTGGCGGCGGCGGTGGCGGACCCAGCACCGGGACGGTGATGGGCGGCAGACCAGGGATCATCACGACAGTCGAACCCACCGGCGCAGGAATCGCGTTCGGGTCGTTCGGGTCGAAGGGGAATCCTGGCGGCGGGGGTGGCGGAGCCGGCGCAATGCCGTTGCTGATCTGGATCGTGATGATCGACCCCGGCACGGTTTGACCGTTGGGGGACGTTCCGACGACCGCACCCGCTGGCGAGCCACTGTTGACCGGTGTCGCCTGGTCGGCGACCTGGAAGCCGGCGTCCTTCAGTCGCTGCCGGGCCAGATCCTGGGTCAGGCCCGCCACGCTGGGCACCTTCGAACCCGGTGCCCCGTCGACGTAGCGCGGATCGGTCGGCGGCAGCGCAACGTCCTCCGGGGTGAACTGCTTCATCGCGCTGAACCAGGTGCGCGCCGGTTCGTTGCCGCCGTAGAGGTTGCCAGAGCCGCACTGTCGCAGCGGGAACGAGCACAGGTCCGACGGCGACGTCGAGTCGTCGTAGATGTAGTTGGCCGCCGCGTAGGCGCTGGTGAACCCGAAGAAGCCCGACGACCGGTGTGCCTCCGTGGTGCCCGTCTTGCCGGACACCGGCAGGCTCCAGCCAGCCGAATTGGCCGCGCTGGCAGCGGTGCCGCTCTGGTCGTCCTTGCTCATCGCGTTGGCGAGGGTGTTGGCAAGGCCCTCGGGGACGACCTGCTCGCAGGTCTCCGTCGTGACGGAGACGTCCTTGCCGTTGCGGTCGTAGATCTTGTCGATCGGGTTGGGCGGGCACCACGTGCCTCCTGAGGCAAGGGTGGCGGCGACGTTGGACAGCTCCAGCGGGTTGACCTCGATCGGACCGAGGGTGAACGAGCCGAGATTCTGCCGCTTGACGAAGTCGGCGAGGCTTTCGTTGCTGTCTGGGTCGTAGGCGCGGGCCGTGCCGGGCAGTGCGTAGGAACGCAAGCCGAGCTTGACGGCCATGTCGACGGTGCGCTGCACGCCGACCTGGGAAATGAGCTTGGCGAAGGCGGTGTTGGGAGAGGTCGCCAGGGCGTCGGTGACGCTGATGGCGCCGCGGTAGTTGCCGTCGTTCATCACACACCACGTGGCGGGCGGGCAGCCCTTCGCGCCGCCGCTGCCGAGCCCCTTGGCCTCGAACCGGCCCGGGGCGTCGAGCTGGGCGTTGATGCCCATGCCCATCTCCAGCGCGGCCGAGGTGGTGAACAGCTTGAAGATGGACCCGGCGCCGTCGCCGACCAGCGAGAACGGCTGCGGTTGCATGGTCTCGCCGGCGTCGGTGTTCAGGCCGTAGGTGCGGTTGGACGCCATCGCGACGATCGGGTGGCTGTCCTTGCCCGGCCTGATCACGCTCATCACGCTGGCGACGCCGTCGAGGTCGGGCGGGGCGAGATCGTTGATCGACGACTTCACCGAGTTCTGGATGTCGGGGTCCAGGGTGGTCTTGATGAGGTAGCCGCCCTTGGCGACCTGTTCCTTGCTGATCCCCGCGCGGGCCAGATAGTCGAGCACGTAGTCGCAGAAGAAGGCGCGGTCGCCGGCGGCGATGCATCCGCGGGGCAATTCGTTGGGCTGCGGCAGCACGCCGAGCGGCTCCAGCTTCGCCGCGCGCAACGCCTCCGCTTCCTGAGGCACGTTGTCGATCATGGTGTCCAGCACCACGTTTCGACGTTCCAGGGCGCCCTCGGGGTTGGTGTACGGATTCAGCGTGCTCGTCGACTGCACCATGCCGGCCAAGAGGGCGGCCTGCTGCCAATTCAGCTCGGAGGCGTTGATGCCGAAGTAGGTCTGCGCGGCGTCCTGCACCCCGAACGCGCCGTTTCCGAACGACACCAGGTTGAGGTAGCGCGTCAGGATCTCCGGCTTGGTGAAGGTCTTGTCCAACGTCAGCGCCATGCGGATCTCGCGCAGCTTGCGGGCGGGCGTGGTTTCGATCGCGGCGCGCTTCTCGGCGTCGGTCTGCGCGATCACCAGCAGTTGGTAGTTCTTCACGTACTGCTGCTCGAGGGTGGAACCGCCGCGGGTGTCGGCCGCCCCGGTCACGTATCCGGACAGGCCGGTGAGCGTGCCCTTCCAGTCGACGCCGTTGTGCTCGGCAAACCGCTTGTCCTCGATGGAGACGATCGCCAACTTCATCGAGTTGGCGATCTGGTGGCTCGGCACTTCGAATCGCCGCTGGGTGTACAGCCACGCGAGGGGGTTGCCCTTGGCGTCGACCATCGTCGACACCGCGGGCACTTCGCCCTCGACCAGTTGGGCGGAGCCGTTGGCGACCACGTCGGAGGCGCGATTGGACACCAGCCCGAAGCCGCCGACCACCGGGAACATCAGACCTGCGGCGACGACGCTGGCGAGCAAAACGCACCAGGCGAGCTTGATGAGGGTGACCGCGGCTGGCACGCGCCGCGGTGGCGGCGTCGCCTGCGATCGGTCGGACATGGCTACAGAGTAGCGAGACCGATCGCTACCAGCATCGCAGCGGTCCTTCTAACCCGTGGGGCACGTGATTCGCAAGCGCAAAACGCGCGCAAACACGTATCACGGCACGGTCGTCCCATAAAATCGTGATTTGACTGTTGCGCAAAACCACCCTGACCACCTAGCTTTGACTGACAGTGCGATCTAGGTAACACTCCAAATCGCAATGTGGCGTAGATCGCAGTTGCGTTCTACACCGAGGACTGGGCCGTCGCAGGGGGCGGCTGGACGAAGGGATCGCTGGTGTCAGGAATACGGCCCGCGGCGCGCAGGACAGTCATGAGTTCCCCAGTCAACGGTGTGGTGGTCCAAAGCGCCGAAGCCGAAGCGCGCATCGCGTGGGTTTCCCAGGCACGCTGCCGCCAGGCCGATCCCGACGAGTTGTTCGTCCGTGGCGCCGCTCAGCGAAAGGCGGCGGTCATCTGCCGCCACTGCCCGGTGATCTCCGAATGCGGTGCCGACGCACTGGACAACCGCGTCGAATTCGGTGTGTGGGGCGGCATGACCGAGCGTCAGCGCCGAGCCCTGCTCAAGCAGCATCCCGAGGTCGTGTCCTGGTCGGAGTTCTTCGCCGCCCAGCGCAAGCACCGCAGCGCCGTCTAAGTCGTCAGGCAAACTCCACGTCGCCGGTGATCTGATCGGCGATGGCGCGCAGCGCCTCCAGATCGGACACGTCGAACGGCAGCGACGGCACGCCGACGATCGCCACGTGGGGGTTGGCGCCGGTGAATCGCGACAGCAGCCGCACTTCCCGCTTCGCCGTCTGCGCCCGATCGGCGTGCACGCGCAGCACCGCCGCCGCCAGCGCGTCCGCCTCGCCGCCGGCGGCCAGTTGATCCGCCGCCTCCCGTGCCTTGTCCGTCTGCAGATCGCACAGCGTGGGATGGGTGCGGTTGAGGATCAGGCCGGCGAGCGGCATCTTCTCAGTCGACAGTCGATCCACGAAGAAGGACGCCTCGCGTAGGGCATCCGGCTCGGCGGCGGAGACGACGACGAACTGCGTGCCCCTGCGCTTCAACAATTCGTAGGTGCGATCGGCCTTCTCGCGGAACCCGCTGAACGTCGAATCGAGAGCCTGAACGAAACCGGCTGCGTCGGAGAGCATTTGGGATCCCAGGACGGTCGACAGCGCCTTCATGGCCAGGCCGACCGCACCGGTCACCAGCTTGCCGATGCCCCGACCCGGCGCCAACAACAGTCGCCACAGCCGGCTGTCCATGAAGCTGCCGAGCCGTTTCGGCGCGTCGAGGAAGTCCAACGCGTTGCGCGACGGGGGAGTGTCCACGACGACGAGGTCCCACTTGTCCTCGCCGAGTAGCTGTCCCAGCTTCTCCATGGCCATGTACTCCTGCGTTCCCGCGAGTGACGTGGCGACGGTTTGGTAGAACTGGTTCTCCAGAATTGCCTCCGCGCGGTCACCGCCGGAGTACTGGATGACCATCTCGTCGAACGTGCGACGCATGTCGAGCATCATCGCGTGCAGTTCGCCGGTCACCTCGGGGGCCAGTGGCACCCGCTGCGGCGTGTTGCCGAGATCCTTGATGCCAAGGGCCTGCGCAAGCCGCTTGGCCGGGTCGATGGTCAACACGACAACGGTTCGGCCGTACTCCGCAGCCCGCAGCGCCATGGCCGCGGCGGTTGTCGTCTTGCCGACACCGCCTGCGCCGCAACACACTACGACGCGATTGGATCGATCCATCAGGATCGAATGCAGGTCGAGCGCGGTGGGTGCGGTGCTCATCGGACTCCTTGCTGGGCAAGTGCTTCGGCGAGTTCGTACAGGCTGCCAAGGTCGACACCGTCGGAGATGGCGGGCAGTTCGAGCCGCGGGATGTCGACCTCGTCGAGCTGCGCCGCGCTCTCCGCTCGGGCGCTGACGCGGGTCGCGTGCTGAATCGTCTCGGTGAGCAAGCCGGCGAAGTCGTCGTCGCCCAACGTGATTCCGACCTTGGCGAGACCAGCCCGCACCGAGTCGGCGTCGACGTCCCCCTCGGCGGCCTTCGCGATGTCGTCGGCGTCGAGGTAGGACGGAATGTTGCGGTTGACGATGACGCTGCCGATCGGCAACCCCAGCTCCTTGAGCTCGTCGATCGCCTCGATGGTCTCCTGAATGGGCAGGGCCTCCAACAGCGTGACCAGATGGATGGCCGTCAGCTCGGAGTGCAGCAGCTTGACGACACCGTCGGCCTGCGAGTGCACGGGCCCGCCCTTGGCCAAGTCCGAGACGGCCTTGGTGACGTCGAGGAACCGGGCGATGCGTCCCGTCGGCGGCGAGTCCACCACCACGGCGTCGTAACCGGTCGACTTACCCTTCGACCCCTTCGCGGCGTCCTTTTGGGACCGCACCACGATTTCCTTGATCTTGCCGGTGAGCAGCACGTCCCGCAGGCCGGGTGCAATCGTCGTCGCGAACTCGACGGCGCCGATGCGACGCATCGCCCGGCCCGCGATGCCGAGGTTGTAGAACATGTCGAGGTACTCGAGGAACGCCGCCTCGGTGTCGATGGCGAGCGCGTTGACTTGACCGCCACCCTCGGCGGTCGCGATCTTCACCTCTTCATACGGCAGCGGCGGTACGTCGAAGAGCTGGGCAATGCCCTGGCGGCCCTCGACTTCGACGAGGAGCACCCGGCGGCCGCCCGCCGCGAGGGCCAGCGCGAGGGACGCGGCGATGGTCGACTTCCCGGTGCCGCCCTTGCCGGTGACGAAGTGCAGCCGCGCCTTGTTCAACCGCGACGGCCAGCCAACGGAACTCCGGCTGCTGGATTCGGGAACATCGTTGCTCACAACTGCATGCTAGCCATCGGACGCACAGGCACCGATAAGCTCAGGCCCATGAGCGAACTGACCCGGTGGGAATACGTGACCGTGGCACTACTGACGCACGCGACCAAGCAGATCCTCGATCAGTGGGGTGAGGACGGATGGGAGCTGGTCTCGATCGTTCCCGGGCCGACGGGCGAGCAGCTCGTCGCGTACATGAAGCGGCCCAAATGACGATTTCCGAACGTTTGACGGAGCTCGGCCTCGAACTGCCCGCCGTCGTCGCGCCCCTGGCCGCCTACGTTCCGGCCGTTCGGACCGGCAACCTCGTCTACACCTCCGGGCAGCTGCCGATGATCGACGGAAAGCTGCCGCAGGCGGGCAAGGTCGGCGCCGAGGTCACCGCCGAAGAGGCCAAGGGCCTGGCGCGCACCTGCGCGTTGAACGCGCTCGCCGCCGTTCATTCCCTCGTCGGCGTGGACTCCGTGGTCCGCGTGGTCAAGGTGGTCGGGTTCGTGGCGTCCGCACCGGGTTTCAACGGCCAGCCCGGCGTTGTCAACGGAGCCTCGGAACTTCTCGGTGACGTCTTCGGCGACGCCGGTGTCCATGCGCGCTCGGCGGTCGGAGTGTCGGAGTTGCCGTTGAACGCGCCGGTGGAAGTGGAGTTGATCGTAGAGGTCGCGTGACGCATCCCGCCTACGGGCAATTGCGGCGGGTCACCGACACCGCGTCGGTCCTGTTGTGCGACAACCCCGGGCTGATGACGCTCGACGGCACCAACACCTGGGTGCTGCGGGGGTCGGGCAGCGACGAGATGGTCGTCGTCGACCCGGGGCCCGACGACGACGCGCACGTCGAGCGGATCGCGGCACTAGGCAAGATCCCGCTGGTGCTGATCAGTCACAAGCACGGCGACCACACCGACGGGATCGACAAGCTCGTCGACCGGACCGGCGCCGTCGTGCGTTCGGTGGGCAGCGGTTTTCTTCGCGGGCTTGGCGGTCCGCTGACCGACGGCGAGGTGATCGACGCCGCGGGCGTGCGCATCACGGTGCTGGCGACGCCGGGGCACACCGCCGATTCGTTGTCCTTCGTGCTGGACGACGCGGTGCTGACGGCGGACACGGTGCTCGGCCGGGGGACCACCGTCATCGACAACGAGGACGGCAGTCTGCGGGACTATCTGGAGTCGCTGCGACGGCTGAACGGCCTGAGCGGGCGTGCCGTCCTGCCCGGGCACGGGCCGGATCTCGCGGACCTCGAGGCGGTCACCGCGACGTACCTCGCCCACCGCGAACAACGGTTGAACCAAGTGCGCGACGCACTGGTGGTGCTCGGCGAGGACGCGACCGCGCGCCAGATCGTCGAGCACGTCTACACCGACGTCGACGAAAAGCTGTGGGAGCACGCCGAATGGAGCGTGCAGGCCCAACTCGACTACCTCAGAGCGTGATTTGGGCGTGATCGGTAGCGGTGAGCGCTGCTGATCACGCCGAAATCGCAGGGGGGCTAGCGAGCTCGGCGGGCCAGCCGCTCGGAGTCGCTGATCAGGACGCTCTTGCCCTCGAGGCGAATCCACCCGCGGTGGGCGAAGTCGGCGAGCGCTTTGTTGACCGTCTCGCGCGACGCGCCGACCAACTGGGCGATCTCCTCCTGGGTCAGGTCGTGCGTCACGCGAAGCGCGCCGCCCTCCTGGGTGCCGAAGCGCTGCGCGAGCTGCAGCAGCTGCTTCGCGACGCGACCGGGAACGTCGGTGAAGATGAGGTCGGCGAGGTTGTTGTTGGTGCGACGCAGACGCCGGGCCAACACGCGCAAGAGCTGCTCGGCGATCTCGGGCCGGTCGGCGATCCACGCGCGCAACGCATCACGGTCCATCGACACGGCGCGGACTTCGGTAATGGTGGTGGCACTCGAGGTGCGGGGACCGGGGTCGAAGATCGACAGCTCACCGAACATGTCCGACGGACCCATGATGGTGAGCAGGTTCTCGCGGCCGTCCGGCGAACGGCGACCGATCTTCACCTTGCCCGAGATGATGATGTACAGCCGGTCACCGGGCTCGCCCTCGGCGAACACCGTGTGCCCGCGCGGAAAGTCGACTGGCTGCAGCTGCTTGGTCAGCGCGGAGACCGCAGTCGGTTCCACTCCCTGGAAGATTCCGGCCCTCGCCAGGATCTCGTCCACGTTGCCCCTTAAGCCGTTGGAAATATGACACACGAAGGCCACCCCTACGGGATGGCGAAATCAGTCTAAGCGTTGGCGCCTTCGCGAGGTGCCAACGCTACACACGATAAGCGTGCCGAGTCGGTCGAAATTCGGTATTCGATTCGTGCGGGATGATCACGCGCGTCGGCAAATGCCGACCCGAATCGGTGAACACGCTTTCCCGGCAGACGTCGTCGTATCCGTCGTCGAGCAATTCATAACTCCCGACGACGCCGGTGCGCGACGCGGGTTTGGCGCAGTCTGCCTTGGCCTGTTCGAGGAACGCGGTGACGTCCGCGGGAGACACGGTGTCGTCGTCCAGACCCGCCTCCAAGCGGTCAAGCCCGAATGTTGCCAACATCAGCAACACCGGAATGAACGCTACGAGCAACCAGGACACATGGCGAAGTAAACACGCCGAAGGTCTCGGCGGGGTCACGAATTGCCACCGGTCCGCGCTTAGACTTGTCGGTTCGCTCAGTAGGCTGATGATCGTGGCAGCGCGAGCAGTGGTGGCCCCCAAATCCGCCAAGTACGACAACGAAACTCACACCGGCCTGGTCCGGCGGGCGAGGCGGATGAATCGCACGCTCTCCCAAGCCTTTCCGCACGTCTACTGCGAGCTCGACTTCACCAACCCGCTGGAGCTCGCCGTCGCGACCATCCTGTCGGCGCAGAGCACCGACAAGGGCGTCAACCTGGCCACCCCCGCCCTGTTCGCGAAGTACCGCACCGCGGCCGACTACGCCGCCGCCGACCGCGAGGAGTTGGAGGCCCTGGTCCGCACCACGGGCTTCTACCGGAACAAGGCCAATTCGCTGATGCGGCTCGGTCAGGAGTTGGTCGAACGCTTCGACGGCGAGGTGCCGCGGACGCTCGACGAGTTGGTGACGCTGCCGGGAATCGGCCGCAAGACCGCCAACGTCATCCTGGGAAACGCCTTCGACATTCCCGGCATCACCGTCGACACCCACTTCGGCAGGTTGGTGCGCCGTTGGCGGTGGACCGAACTCGAGGACCCGGTCAAGGTCGAGTTCGCGATCGGCGACCTCATCCCGCGCAAGGAGTGGACGCTGCTCAGCCACCGGGTGATCTTCCACGGCCGCCGGGTGTGTCACGCCAAGAAACCGGCCTGCGGAGTCTGCGTATTGGCCAAGGACTGCCCGTCGTTCGGCCTCGGCCCGACGGATCCGTTGACCGCCGCCGCGTTGGTCAGGGGCCCCGAGACCGAACACCTCCTGGCGCTGGCCGGTCTGTAGAGCCTGCCTGCCTCATGCGCGCATCGACTCGATGGACCCTGGCCGGGCTCGTCGTCATCGTGGCGCTGGTCGTCGCGTTGTGGCGCGAGGTCGGCGCCGACGACCCGGCCGGGAACCCCGGTGGCGGTCTGTCCGCGGGCGCAGCCAGGGAACACCGTGACGCCGACACCGCCGAGGCGCTGGCGGGTCCGCGTGCCGAGGCCGACCTGCCGCCGTGCCCCACCCCGTCGACGGGACCCTCGCCCGAGGCGCTTCGCGAAATCACGACCGAGTGCGCCGCCGACGGCAGTCGCGCCGACGTCGCGGCGATGGTCGCGGGCCGCAACGTGGTGCTGAACCTGTGGGCCTACTGGTGTGGGCCCTGCGCCGACGAACTGCCCGCGATGGCCGAGTACCAGCGGCGGATGGGACCGGCCGTGACGGTGCTGACCGTCCATCAGGACGAGAACGAGACCGCGGCGCTGCTGCGGCTCACCGAGCTCGGCGTGAAGCTGCCGACCCTGCAGGACGGTCGACGGCTGGTCGCCGCCGCGCTGAAGGTGCCCAATGTCATGCCCGCCACCGTCGTGCTGCGTTCGGACGGTACGGTGGCCAAAATCCTGCCGCGTGCGTTCACCAGCGCCGATGAGATTGCCGCGGCGGTGAATCCGGCGATGGGAGTGCGCGGTTGATCTCGAACGGTGACGGGGGACCGTCGGCCGCCCTCGATGCCGCAGCGGCTCCGTCGTGGCTGAAGCCGCTGCTCGAGAACGTCGCCGACGTGCCGCGTGCGTACCGCGAGCGGGTGCCCGCCGAGGTGCTCGCCGCCATCAAGGTCGCCAACGCCGCCGCGACCGTGACGGGGACCAAGCGTGACGCCGCCGTCCTCGTGCTGTTCTCCGGGCCGTTCGACTCGCCGTCAGGCGGCTTGCCGCCCGACGCCGACCTGCTGCTCACGGTCCGGGCCTCGACGCTGCGCCAGCACGCCGGTCAGGCCGCCTTTCCCGGCGGTGCGTCCGACCCCGGCGACGGCGGACCCGTCGGCACCGCGCTGCGGGAGGCCAACGAGGAGACCGGGGTCGACGTCACCCGGTTGCAGCCGCTGGTCACGCTGGATCGGATGTTCATCCCGCCGTCGGGGTTCCACGTCGTCCCCGTGCTGGCCTACTCACCAGACCCGGGACCGGTCGGCGTCGTGAACGACGGCGAGACGGCGATCGTCGCCCGCGTGCCCATCCGCGCCTTCGTCAATCCCGAGAACCGGTTGATGGTGTACCGCAAGGAGAACACCACCCGATTCGCCGGGCCCGCCTTCATGCTCAACCAGATGCTGGTCTGGGGTTTCACCGGCCAAGTCATCTCCGCGATTCTCGACGTCGCGGGCTGGGCCGAGCCGTGGGACGCCGACGACGTCCGCGAACTGGACGTGGCGATGGCGCTCGTCGGCGGCGGCAGCGATTACCGTGAGGGCCCACAATGACTTCGTCGCAGTGGCTTGATCTGGCCGTCCTCGCCATCGCCTTCGTCGCCGCCATCTCCGGTTGGCGCTCCGGGGCGCTTGGTTCGCTGCTGTCCTTCGTCGGCGTGATCCTCGGTGCCGTCGCGGGTGTGCTGCTGGCACCGCACGTCGTCGGTCACGTCGACGGGCCGCGGACCAAGCTGTTCGTTGCGCTGTTCCTGATCCTCGGGCTGGTCGTCATCGGTGAGATCGCCGGCGTCGTCCTGGGCAGGGCCGTGCGTGGCGCGATCCGCAACGGCGGGCTGCGCACCGTCGACTCCGTGGTCGGGGTCGCGCTGCAACTGGTTGCGGTTCTGGTGGCGGCCTGGCTGCTCGCCACGCCGCTGACCTCCTCCGATCAACCCGATCTCGCTGCGGCCGTGCGTGGTTCACGGGTGCTGTCGACGGTCGACCAGGCCGCGCCGGCCTGGCTCAAGCGGGTCCCGACGCGGTTGTCGTCGCTGTTGGACACCTCCGGGCTGCCCGACGTGCTGCAGCCGTTCGGCCGCACCCCGATCGTCAACGTCGACGCACCGGACGCCGCCCTGGCCAGCGACCCCGTCGTCGCGGCCACCCGGCCGAGCGTGCTGAAGATTCGCGGTGTGGCGACCAGCTGCCAAAAGGTGCTCGAGGGCAGCGGATTCGTCGTCGCGCCCAACCGCGTGATGTCCAACGCGCACGTGGTCGCGGGGTCGGAGAGCGTGACCGTCGAATCCGAGGGCAAGACCTACGACGCGACGGTCGTGTCCTACGACCCGAACGCCGACATCTCGATCCTCGACGTTCCCGACCTTCCGGCGGCACCGCTGCAGTTCGACATGCAGGAGGCGCCGACGGGGACCGACGCGGTGGTGATGGGGTATCCCGGCGGCGGCGAGTTCACGGCCACCCCGGGCCGCATCCGCGAGATCATCCAGCTCAACGGGCCCGACATCTATCACACGAACACGGTCACCCGCGAGGTCTACACCATCAGAGGCACTGTTCGGCAAGGCAATTCGGGCGGTCCGTTGATCGACAAGGACGGCAAGGTGCTCGGCGTGGTGTTCGGCGCTGCGGTCGACGACGCGGACACGGGCTTCGTGCTGACGTCCCACGAGGTCGAGAAGCAGATGGCGAAGGTCGGAAACACCCAGCGGGTGTCCACCGACACCTGCATCTCCTAGCCTCGGGCGCCGTAGACGCCCGCGAGGAACCTCGTCAGTTGCTCGTTCACCAGCTCGGGGTTCTCCTCGTGCGCGAAATGGCCCGCGCCGGCCACGGATACGTACCGTCCGTGGGGAGCGAACCGCTGCGTGCGACGCACGGGGTCGGACAGCACGTAGGGGTCGGCGTCGCCCCGCACGTGCAGGACGGGCACCGACAGCGGCCGCTTCATCGACCGCATGAAGCGGCGCCCCTCGCCGCGAAGCTGGCTACGGACCGCCCAGCGCTGATACTCCAGCGCCGAATGTGCCGCCGACGGGATCTGGATGGCGCGACGCATGTGTCGCATCGTCTCCGAGAAGTCCTCTGAGGCAAGCCAATTCGCACCGGCCCTGCTGCGCACCACGGTCTCGAGCTGGGCGGCGTCGTCGCGAGTCAGCGACCGTTCGGGCCAGAAGGGCAGCTGATAGCGCATCATCCACGGCAACAGCGCCATGCCCTGGTCGCGGCGCGTCAACGCCGATGCGCGCAGCGCGACCGGGTGCGGCGAACTGACGACGGCAATCGATCGCACCACCCGGGGGTGCAGCACCGAGGTGGCCCAGCAGACCAGCCCGCCGTCGGCGTGCCCGACGAGCGTCGCGGTCTCGTGCCCAAGCGCTCGGACCAGGCCCGCGGTGTCGCCGGCCAGCGTCCAGCCGTCATAGCCCCGTGGCGGCTTGTCGCTACCGCCGTACCCGCGCAGGTCGACCGCCACCACCCTGGCGCCGCTCAGCCCGCGGAGTTGGTGCCGCCACGACCACCAGAACGAGCCAAAGCCGTGAAGCAAGATCACCAGCGGTTGATCGGCCGACCGCTCGTCGTCGGTCGTGGGGTTGGCCTCGACGACGTGGAAGCGAATGCCGTTGGCGTGCACGTCCATGTGCCGCCACGGGCCGGCGATGCGCGTGACCGACGGATCGGGTGGCGGCTGTGTGATGCGCCCCCGGGAGCGCGCCACTACCAGCCGGAGGGATCTGCCGTCGGCGCGGAAGGCTTCACCGGAGTCCTGTCGCCGCCGGGCGTCAGCGCGACCCGCGCCTCCTTGACCGACTCGATGGTCTTCCGCGGGCCCCTGATCTTTCGCACCTTGAGGTAACCAAGGAACGCCAGCAGTCCGGTCGTCAGCAGCATCAGACCGAAGACGATCAGGTCGGCCGCCCACTTCTGCAGCCACAGGTCCAACAGGTCCGAGACGAAGAAGAAGAAGAAGAACGTCGAGTAGAACAGGACGACGAGGGCGAGGATGAAGTAGACGCTGCCCGTCAGACCCTTCTTCACGTCGCGGGTGATCTCGGCGCGGGCCAGTTCCACTTCGGCGCGCACCAGCGTGGACATCTGCGCCGTCGCATCCTTGACCAGGTCGCCCACGGAGGGGTCGGGCTTCGGTGCGTGCGGATCCACCAATGGAATCGAGGTCACCGTCGTCGGAACGCCGCTCTTGCGGTCGCCATTGCTCACGGACACGTCCTCCCCGTTCGATGTACAGTCCCGCAGTTCATGGGGTGCGGCGCCCATGTTGCCATGTCGAGGCCTCTGCAACGATTCCGGCCGACGTTAGACTGACGTCGCTCGGCCGTCGGCCTGAGCAGTCCCCAGGAGGTTCCTTGCAGTTCGTACGAAGTCACCGGAGTCAGTTCGTCCTGTCCGCGCTCTTCGTCGTCCTGGTAGCCGCCCTGACCACACCTCACCCCGCGGTCTCCCACGCCGAGGACAAGGTGGTCCTCGGGGGCGGGTCGGGAATCGTGATCGACGGCGACACCTTCTGCACCCTGACCACCATCGGCAACGACGCCAAGGGCAACCTCATCGGATTCACCTCCGCGCACTGCGGCGGACCCGGCGCACAGGTCGCGTCCGAACGCGCCCAGTCCAGCGGCGTGGTCGGCACGATGGTCGCGGGCAACGACGGTCTCGACTACGCGGTGATCCAGTTCGACCCCGCGAAGGTGCAGCCGGTCAACTCGATCGACGGCTTCGAGATCGACGGCCTCGGACCCGATCCGGTGTTCGGTGAGAACGCCTGCAAGCTCGGCCGCACGACGGGCCAGTCGTGCGGCGTCACCTGGGGGCCTGGCGACAAACCCGGCACCATCCTCAACCAGGTGTGCGGCCAGCCCGGCGACTCGGGTGCCCCCGTCACGGTGAACAACCTGCTGGTCGGCATGATCCACGGCGCCTTCAGCGAGGACCTTCCGACCTGCGTGGTGAAGTTCGTCCCGCTGCACACGCCTGCGGTCACCATGTCGATGACCTCGGTGCTGGCCGACATCAACGCGAAGAACCGACCGGGCTCCGGTTTCGTCCCGGTCGGCGCTCCTGTTTCCTAGCTCAGGTGGTGCACTTCCTGTAGCCCGTACACCGGGGTGGGCAGGCCTTCGTAGCGCGCCTTGAGCTGGAGTGCCAGATACAGCGAGTAGTGCCGGGACTGATGCAGATTCCCGCCGTGGAACCACAGGTTCTCCTGCTGCGTCGGCTTCCACATGTTGCGCTGCTCGCCCTCCCACGGACCCGGGTCCTTCGTCGTCCCGCTGCCAAGACCCCAAACCTTGCCGACCTTGTCGGCGACGTCCTGGCCGATGAGGTCGGCCGCCCACCCGTTCATCGAGCCGTACCCGGTGGCGTAGACCACGACGTCGGCGGGCAGCACCGTGCCGTCGGTCAGCACCACGGCGTCCTCGGTGAGCTTCTCGACCTGCCCGTGGGCCAGCTTGATGGTGCCGTCGGCGACCAGATCGCACGCGCCGACGTCGATGTAGTAGCCCGAGCCGCGGCGCAGGTACTTCATGAAGAGGCCGGAATCGTCGTCGCCCCAATCCAATTCGAAGCCCGCCGCCGTCAGCCGGTCGTAGAACTCCTTGTCGCGTTCACGGATCGCGTCGTAGACCGGGATCTGGAACTCGTGCATGATCTTGTACGGCAGCGAGGCGAACGTCAGGTCGGCCTTCTCGGTCGTCATCCCGGACGCCACGGCCCGCTCCGAGTAGAGGTCGCCGAGGCCGATGTCCATCAGCGAATCCGACTTCACGATGTGGGTCGACGAGCGCTGCACCATCGTCGTGTCGACGCCGTTCTCGACGAGCGCCTTGCAGATGTCGTGGGCGGAGTTGTTGGACCCGATCACCACGGCGCGCTTGCCGACGTAGCGGTCCGGGCCGGGGTGGGCGCTGGAGTGGTGCTGCTCGCCGCGGAAGACGTCCTGACCGGGCAGCGTCGGGATGCTCGGCTTGCCGGACATGCCGGTGGCCAGCACCAGCTGCGTGGGGTGCAGCGTCAGCCGCTCCCCGTCGCGGTCGATTTCGACGGTCCACTTCTTCTCGGTCTCGTCGAAGGAGGCGGACAGGCAGCTGGTCTTCGACCAGTACGGCACCTCCATGACCCTGGTGTAGAACTCGAGCCAGTCGCCGATCTTGTCCTTGGGCGCGAACACCGGCCAGTTCTGCGGGAAGGGCATGTACGGCAGGTGGTCGTACCAGACCGGATCGTGCAGGCACAGCGACTTGTAGCGCTTGCGCCACTGGTCGCCGGGGCGGTCGTGCTTGTCGACGACGATCGCCGGAACGCCGAGCTGACGCAGCCGCGCGCCAAGCGCGATGCCGCCCTGACCGCCGCCCACCACCAGCGTGTAGGGCTGCTCGCTGCGGCCAAGGGCCCGTTCTTCGTCCGCCCGCTTCTCGGCCCACGACCTGGTGTCGGTGTCGGAACCATGCACGGCGCCCAGGACGCGGGTCACGCCCTTGCGCTCCTCGTGGCCCTTGATCTCCTGCATCGCCGTCAGCAAGGTCCAGGCCACGTCGTTGCCGTCGGCGTCGGTCTTGATGCGCAGATGCCCGGTGCCGCGGCCTACCGCCGTCTCGAATTCGATGAACGCGGAGGCGACGTCGCCGTCGGCGGTGGCCTCTTCGCGGGTGCGGAAACCAGAAGGGCTGGTCTCTGCCAGGCGCGCGTGCAGCATGTCGGCGACGCCGTCGCGCCCCTCGACGGTCTTGAGGTTCCAGGTGAAGGAGACCAGGTCGCGCCAGAAGCTGTCGACGGCGAACATCGCCACCACCCGCTCGACGTCACGCACGGCCAACGCCGCCTCGAAGTTGGCGAGCCAGGCGTCGACGCGAGCCTGTGGGGTGAGGGCCGCGGAGGCCGGCTTTTCAATCGTTTCGGTCATGTGACTCAGAGCACACCACCGCGGCATCGGATGCAAGGGTTGCAGCGGGTTGCAGCGGGAGCATGCAACGGGGTGCAACTCTTTCGGAACGTGGCCGCCGTCACATAGACATGGCTCATGAGAGCAGCTGTGTACTACGGACCCAACAAACTCGAGGTCGCCGACGTCCCCGAGCCCCATCCCACGCCATGCACCGTCAAGGTCAAGGTCGGGTTCAACGGCATCTGCGGCACCGACCTACACGAGTACTACGCGGGTCCCATCTTCATACCGACGACGCCGCATCCCCTGACCGGACAGCAGCTGCCGCTGACCATGGGCCACGAATTCTCCGGCGTCATCACCGAGGTGGGCGACGGCGTCACCGACTACTCGGCGGGCGACCGGGTGGCCATCATGCCGCTCTACCGTTGTGGGCACTGCGGACCGTGCCGGGCAGGCACCTACAACATCTGCCAACAGATTGGCTTCCACGGCCTGATGTCCGACGGCGGCATGGCCGAGTACACCGTCGTGCCAACCGACATGCTGCACCGCCTGCCCGACAACGTCTCGATGGAACTCGGCGCCCTCGTCGAACCGATGTCGGTGGCGTACCACGCGGCCACCCTCGGCGAGCCGAACGCCGACGGCACCTCAATGGTGTTCGGTGCGGGACCGATCGGCATCGGTCTGTGGTTTGCGTTGCGCGGCAAGGGAGTCGAGGACGTCTTCGTCGTCGAACCGTCGGCCACCCGGCGCGAGTCGATTGAAGCGCTCGGCGCCCGCACGCTTGATCCGACCGCGGTCGACGTGGCGGCCTTCATCGCCGATCACACCAACGGCGCCGGTGCCGACGCGGTGTTCGACGCCGCCGGCGTCGCGCCCGCGGTCGCGACCGCACTCGCCTGTGTTGGGGCGCGCCGGCCGATGGTCAGCGTCGCCATCTACGAAAAACCTTTGACGACACCGCTTCTCAATCTGGTGATGAACGAATCCCGCATCCAGGGGTCGCTCTGCTACACCGCCGACGACTTCGAAGCGGTCATCGCCCTGATGGCCGAGGACAAGTACGACACCACCGGCTGGGTGACGTCGATCCCGCTGGACGACGTCGTCGACGAGGGGTTCGAAGCGCTTCATGCTGGCACGAAGATGAAGGTCCTCGTCGACCCCTCGACCGCGGACGCGGTGTCGTGAGCGGGGCACTGGACGGCAAGGTCGCACTGGTCACCGGTGCCGGGCGCGGCATCGGCCGTGGCATCGCGTTGCGGCTGGCCCGCGACGGCGCGGACGTCGCGCTGGTCGACCTCGGGCCGGACGGAATCTCCGCGGTTGCCGACGAGATCACCGGACTCGGTTCGAAGGCAACCACTTTCGTCGCCGACGTGAGCGACCGCGACCAGGTGTTCGCCGCCGTCGACCATGCGGCAACCGCTCTCGGCGGTTTCGACATCATGGTGAACAACGCCGGCATCGCACTGGTCGCCCCCTTGCTCGACACCACGCCGGAAGACGTGGCCAAGATCTGGGCCGTCAACGTCGACGGGGTGCTCTGGGGCATCCAGGCCGCGGTGACCAAGTTCAAGGAACAGGGGACGAGGGGCAAGATCATTAACGCCTCCTCGATCGCGGGCCACGACGGGTTCGCCATGCTCGGCGTGTACAGCGCCACCAAGTTCGCCGTGCGCGCGCTGACCCAGGCCGCAGCCAAGGAGCACGCCGCCGACGGCATCACCGTCAACGCCTACTGCCCCGGCGTCGTCGGCACCGACATGTGGGTCGAGATCGACAAGCGGTTCGCCGAGCTGACCGGCGCCGCCGAGGGTGAGACGTACGACAAGTTCGTCGGCGGCATCCTGCTCGGCCGCGCGGAGACCCCCGACGACGTCGCGGGCTTCGTGTCCTACTTGGCCGGCCCTGATGCCGACTACATGACGGGACAGGCGGGGCTGATCGACGGAGGTCTCATATTCCGATGATGGCGCCGGAGTGTGATCGGGAGCACAATCAGGGGTGATGCAAGACCTATCCTCTCCCGAACCGGCCGTCGCGGTCGGTGAGGATCCTCGGGACTATGCGCGGCTGATGTCGGCGGTGTACGACGCGACGATGTCGGGTGCGCGCGCGCCTGCCCGGCCACGGTCGGTGATCGAGGACTCCTGGCAGCGGATGATCGCCAACGGCCTTGCGCCCGATCGACTGTCGGCGCCCGTCGTCGAACTGGCGGGTCTCGAGATGCTGCGCAAGTCCTCCGGTTTGCTTGGCGTCCTCGACGAGGTGTCGCGGAACCTGGAGTCGCTGATCGCCGACGGGGACAACATCCTCGTCGTCGCCGACGCGCTGGGGCGGGTGCTGTGGCGAAGCGGGTCGGCGTCGGTGCTCAACCACGCCGACCGGCTGGGCTTCATCGAGGGCGCGCACTGGGGTGAGAGCGCCGTCGGCACCAACGCCATCGGGACCGCGCTGGCCTCCAACCGGGCGGTGCAGGTGTTCTCCGCCGAGCACTACCAGCGCAGTCATCACCCGTGGACGTGTGCGGGAGCGCCGATCAAGGACCCGCGCACGGGCCAGGTCATCGGCGTCGTCGACGTCTCCGGGCCTGCGGCGACGGTGCACCCGACGACGGTCGCCCTGGTCGACGTCGTCGCGCGGCTCGCCGAGTCGCGGCTGCGCGAACAACACGACCAAACCCTGAACCGGTTGCGGGCGGTGGCCGCGCCCATCCTTGCGCGCATTGGCGCGCCTGCCCTCGCCGTCGACCAGGACGGGTGGGTGGCTGCGGTGGACTCGGTGCCGATGCACAACCGAATCCTGTTGCCCGTGGAGATCGCGCCCGGCCGGGCCTGGGTGCCGCCGCTGGGGATGTGCGAGATCGAACTGCTGCCCGGTGGCTGGTTGGTGCGCCCGACCGACGACGACGCCACTCCCGGCATCTCCAGCGTCACCCTCGACGTCCGCGATTCGGGGGCGCCGTCACTGGAGATGGTCGGCCAGTTCGGCTGCTGGCGTCACGACATCTCGCCGCGGCACGCCGAAATCCTGTTGATCCTCGCCACGCACCGCGACGGGCGGTCGGCGCCCGAACTCGCCGACGACCTCTACGGCGACCGGTCGCGCGTGGTGACGGTTCGGGCCGAGATGTCGCGGCTGCGAAGGCAACTCGCGGGGCTGGTGCACGGCCGGCCGTATCGCTTCCCGTCGGCCGCGGTCGTCGACGTCTGCTACCCGCCGGACCGGGCGACGTTGCTCGCCGCCTCGACGGCGCCGGCGATCAGGGCCATGCGCTTGCCGTGAACGTGAAGAAGTGCGCGAGATCTCGAGCATTTCTCGCGCACTTCTTCACGTTCGGCGGGGGTTAGAAGAAGCCCTGCGCCTTGTTGCCGTAGGACACCAGCAGGTTCTTGGTCTGCTGGTAGTGGTCGAGCATCATCTTGTGGTTCTCGCGGCCGATGCCGGACTGCTTGTACCCGCCGAACGCCGCATGCGCGGGGTACGCGTGGTAGCAGTTGGTCCACACGCGACCGGCCTTGATGTCCCGACCGGCGCGGTAGGCGGTGTTGCCGTCACGGCTCCACA
Organism: Mycolicibacterium hodleri; assembly: GCA_006864685.1. Taxonomy (GTDB): domain Bacteria; phylum Actinomycetota; class Actinomycetes; order Mycobacteriales; family Mycobacteriaceae; genus Mycobacterium; species Mycobacterium hodleri_B. The sequence continues at coordinate 31,377 of VIFX01000053.1, forward strand.
CACCGGCACCGAGGCCATAGAGGGTGTCGTTGGCGATCGAGATGGCCTCGTCGTAGTCGCTGAACGACGTGACGGCGACGACCGGGCCGAAGATCTCCTCCTGGAACACCCGCATCTTGTTGTTGCCCTCGAAGATCGTCGGCTGCACGTAGTAGCCGCCGGCCAGTTCGCCACCGAGCTCGGCACGCTCGCCGCCGGTGATCACCTTGGCACCCTCGTCCTTGCCAATCTCGATGTAGGACAGGATCTTCTCCAGCTGATCGTTGGAGGCCTGGGCGCCGATCATCGTCTCGGTGTCCAGTGGGTCGCCCTGGCGGACGGCCTTGGTGCGGATCGCGGCCTGAGTGAGGAACTCGTCGTAGATGTCGGCCTGCACCAGGGAGCGCGACGGGCAGGTGCACACCTCGCCCTGGTTGAGGGCGAACATCGTGAAGCCCTCGAGCGCCTTGTCCTGGAAGTCGTCGACCTGGGCCATGACGTCGGAGAAGAAGATGTTGGGGCTCTTGCCGCCCAGCTCCAGGGTGACCGGGATCAGGTTCTGGCTCGCGTACTGCATGATCAGGCGCCCGGTGGTGGTCTCACCGGTGAAGGCGATCTTCGCGATCCGGTTGCTCGACGCCAGCGGCTTGCCTGCCTCGACGCCAAAACCGTTGACCACGTTGACCACACCGGCGGGCAGCAGGTCACCGATGATCGACATCAAGTACAGGATCGACACCGGGGTCTGCTCGGCGGGCTTGAGTACCACCGCGTTGCCGGCGGCGAGCGCGGGAGCGAGCTTCCACACCGCCATCAGGATGGGGAAGTTCCACGGGATGATCTGTCCGACGACGCCGAGGGGCTCGTGGAAGTGGTAGGCGACGGTGTCCTCGTCGATCTGGGACAGCGAACCCTCTTGTGCGCGAAGGGCTCCCGCGAAGTAGCGGAAGTGGTCCACGGCCAACGGGATGTCGGCGTTGAGCGTCTCGCGGACGGGCTTGCCGTTGTCCCAGGCTTCGGCGACGGCGATCGACTCGAGGTTCTGCTCGATGCGGTCAGCGATCTTGTTGAGGATGTTGGCCCGCTCGGCGGGCGACGTCTTGCCCCAGGCGGGGGCGGCGGCGTGGGCGGCGTCCAACGCCTTCTCGATGTCGGACTCGTCGGACCGTGCCACCTCGCAGAACGTCTTGCCGGTGATCGGCGTCGGGTTCTCGAAGTAGCGGCCGGCGGTGGGGGCGACCCAGTCGCCGCCGATGTAGTTGTCGTAGCGGGAGTCGAAGGTCATCACCGAGCCTTCGGTGCCGGGCCGCGCGTAAACAGTCATGGGTTCCTCTCCAACGAACGGGTCGACATCACCCAGTAAGTGTGTCGGTCGTCACTGAAGATAGGCGAAAAGGGGTTGCATCACGGTTGCACGGTTCAGCCGAATTCGAAGTCGAGGCCGGCGAGGTGTCCGCCGGCCCTGGCCCGGTCCACCGGTTCGGCGCTGTCGAACAGTCGGCGCCACCCGTCGCGGTCGTCGGACCCCTCGGGCAGCTGCAGCCAACGGCGGAGCAGCCCGAGGTCGCCGGTCGCCATGACCGCGCCGCGCAGGCCGGTGCTCAGCTCGGTCCGCAGCCGTCCGACGGCCGGGGACACCGACTTGCCCAGCAGTGGCCCGGCGTAGGCGTCGAGCGCCGCCGCCACGTCCCCGCGGGCGAGCGCGTCGAAGACCTCGGCGAGATCGCTCGAGATCGGTGCCGTCAGCCGGTAGGGCCGCGACGACAACAGCTCGGGGCCGACGACCCTGCGCAGCCGCGACATCTCGGCGCGGATGGTGACGACGTCGAGGTGCCCGTCGTCCAACAGGGTGGCGAGGTGGTCGGCGCTCAGCCCCTCTGGGTGTCTGCTCAGCAGGACCAGGATGTCGGCGTGCCTGCCGGTGAGCGCGGCCCGGGTCGGCCGCCCGGTGGCGTCGCTGCTTTCCCACCGCGGCCGGTCGGCGCCGAGAACTCTCAAACGTGGTGCTGCCGAACGAGATTCGACGCGGGGTGCCTCGGTGAAGCGCAGCAGCGCCAGATGGTTCTCGACGGCGACCACGGTGGCGCGGACCAAGGCAAGGGTCTGGGACGACGACACGTCGTCGCCCCCGGTGAGGTCGATCGCGCCGATCAACGTCCCCGTCACGGGATCGTGCACCGGAACCGCCGTGCAACTCCAGGGTTGGACGAGCCGGGAGAAGTGCTCGGTGCCGCGGATCTGCACCTCGGCGTCCAGCGCCAGCGCGGTGCCCGGCGCGTTGGTGCCCGCCCCGCGTTCGCTCCAGTCCGCGCCGGGGACGAAGTTCATCGACTCGGCCTGACGGCATGCCGTGGCGTCACCCTCGACCCACAGCAGGGTGCCGTCCGCCGCGCTGATCGCGACCATGACCCCCGAGGACCGCGCGTCGTCGACCAGCAGTCGGCGGATGACCGGCAACGCCGAGGCCAGGGGGTGGGTGGCCCGCATGCGGGCCACGCTGAGCGCGAGCTCGGAGGACTGGGCGCCGCCGCGGTCGGGGTCGACGCCCCTGGCCAGGCTGCGCTGCCAACTCTCGACCACGACGCGGCGCAGTGGGGTCGACGCGAGGTAGGACGCGTCGACCTCGCCCGCGACGAAGAGTTCGTGGACCGCGCGGACGTCGGCGTCCGCCGCCTTCGATGAACTCACCGGTGATCACGCTCCTCGCGAGGCGTGTCGTCGGCCCGCGTGGGAGCCACGATAGTCCCGTTGGCCGCCGATGGGCCCTGTCTTTCGGCCCTACTTGCTGGCGCGGATGGCCTCGAAGACGCTGGGGTCGACCAGGGTGGAGGTGTCTCCGAGCTCGCGGCCCTCGGCGACGTCGCGCAGCAGGCGTCGCATGATCTTGCCGCTGCGGGTCTTGGGCAGTTCGGGGACGACGTGGATTTCTCGCGGCCGGGCGATGGGGGAGATCTCCTTGGCGACCTCCGCGCGCAGCTCCTCGACCATGGTCTCGGCGCCTCCGTGAGCTGACGCCTTCAGGATGACGAAGGCGCAGATGGCCTGGCCGGTCTGTTCGTCGGTGGCGCCGACGACGGCGGCCTCGGCGACCCCTGAGTGCCCGACCAGCGCGGACTCGACCTCGGCGGTGGAGATGCGGTGTCCGGAGATGTTCATGACGTCGTCGATGCGGCCGAGCACCCAGATCTCGCCGTCCTTGCCGTAGCGGGCGCCGTCGCCGGCGAAGTACCAGCCCTGCTCGGCGAAGCGCGACCAGTAGGTCTCCTTGAAGCGTTCGGGGTCGCCCCAGATGCCGCGCAGCATCGACGGCCACGGCTTGTCGAGCACCAGGTAGCCGCTGGCCTGTTCGCCGTGGTCGGTGCCCGGCTCCAGCTTGTTGCCGTCGTCGTCGACGATCATCGCGGAGATGCCCGGCAGTGGGGTCATGGCCGACCCGGGCTTGGCGTCGGTGACGCCGGGCAGCGGGGAGATCATGATCGAGCCGGTCTCGGTCTGCCACCAGGTGTCGACGATCGGGGTCTCGTCGGCGCCGAAGACGGTGCGGTACCAGCGCCACGCCTCGGGGTTGATGGGCTCGCCGACCGAGCCGAGCAGCCGCAGGCTCGACAGGTCGTGCTCGGCGGCGATCTGGCGGCCGAGCTTCATGAACGTGCGTACCAGCGTGGGTGCGGTGTAATAGATTGTGACACCGCACTTTTCGATGATCTCGAAGTGCCGGTGCTCGGTGGGCGAGGTGGGGGTGCCCTCGTAGACCACCTGGGTGACGCCGTTGGAGAGCGGGCCGTAGACGATGTAGGTGTGCCCGGTGACCCAGCCGATGTCGGCGGTGCACCAGTACACGTCGGTCTCGGGTTTGACGTCGAAGACGTTGAAGTGGGTGTACGACGACTGCGTCAGGTAGCCGCCCGTGGTGTGCAGGATGCCCTTGGGCTTGCCGGTGGTTCCCGAGGTGTACAGCAGGAACAGCGGGTGCTCGGAGTCGAACGCCTCGGGGGTGTGATCGGTCGACGCACGATCGACGACGTCGTGCCACCACAGGTCGCGGCCCTCGGTCCATTCGACGTCGATCCCGGTGCGGCGCACCACGAGGATGTGCTCGACGCTGTCGGACTCCTTGACTGCCTCGTCGACGGCCTCCTTCAGGGAGGCGGCCTTGCCGCGGCGGAACTGCCCGTCGGTGGTGATGACGAGCTTGGCCTCGGCGTCCTCGATGCGTGCCTTCAACGCGGTGGCGGAGTATCCGGCGAACACCACCGAGTGCATCGCGCCGAGCCGGGCGCAGGCGAGCATCGCCACGATCGCCTCGGGCACCATCGGCATGTAGATGGCGACGCGGTCGCCGGCGACCAGGCCGAGTTCGGTCAGGGCGTTGGCGGCCTTGGAGACCTCGTCCTTCAACTGGGCGTAGGTGATGGTGCGCTCGTCGTCGACCGGTTCACCGACCCAGTGGATGGCGACGCGGTCACCGTTGCCTGCCTCGACGTGGCGGTCCACGCAGTTGTAGGCGACGTTGAGCTTGCCGTCGGGGAACCACTTCGCGAACGGTGCCTCCGACCAGTCGAGGACCTCGGTGAAGGGTTTCGCCCACGACAGACGCTCAGCCTGGGTCGTCCAGAACGCCAGGCGGTCGGCTTCGGCCTCGTCGTAGAGGGCGGCGGACGCGTTGGCCTGCTCGGAGAATGCGGCGGAGGGCGGATAGGACGGCGCCACGGTGTCATTCGATGCCATGAACGTGAGCGTAGTCACCCCCGATGCCTCTTCTCCGAACAACTCACACCGCTGGCTGCGGACGGTGCCCGGTACGCGCCGAACGTGCACGTGGACGGGTCCAGCGGTCGGCCACCCCGCGCGGGTGCGACGCGCCGGGGCACTAGCGTGTCCTCGTGGCCGCTCCCGATCCCCTTGCCCCACTGGCGGACTTGCCGGGGGTCGCCGACGCCGGTGAAGAGGCCCGCGAGGCGCTCGCCCTTGCCCATCGACACAAGACGAACCGGCGGGGTTGGCCCGCGACTGCGGCCGAGGCGGCGATGCGGGCCGCGCGGGCTTCGTCCGTCCTCGACGGCGGATCACTGGTGCTCAACCCCGACGAGGGACCCGACCCGGTGTTGGCGGGCGCCCTGCGCGTCGCCGAAGCACTCGAGGGCGGTGCCTCGTCGCTCATCGGGGTGTGGCAGCGCGCGCCGCTGCAGGCGATCGCGAAACTTCACGCTCTGGCAGCTGCCGACCTGACCGACGACGACCGGCTCGGTCGGCCGCGGGCGGACCCGGGAGTCGGGCGTCGCCTCGAGATGCTCGCCGACGTCGTCACGACCACGCGCGTGCCAGCTCCGGTGCTCGCCGCGGTGGTTCACGGTGAACTGCTGGTGCTCGCACCCTTCGGCGTCGCGGACGGTGTGGTGGCGCGTGGCGTCTCGCGGCTGGCCACCATCGCCAGTGGGCTGGACACCCGCGGCCTTGGGGTTCCCGAGCAGTTCTGGATGCAGAAGCCCGGCGACTACCGAGCGGCGGCCCGAGGGTTCGAGTCGGGCACGCGTGAGGGCCTGACCGCCTGGCTCGTCAACAGCAGCCACGCACTGAAGGCGGGCGCGCGCGAGGCGCTGGCGATTGCCGAGGCGGCCTCGAAGAAGTGACGTCAGCAAAATGAGGCGGGCGGCGCTCCGAAGTGATTCGGCTCGCCGCCCGCTAGCACGGAACTCCGGATACCATGCGTGCTTCGTGGGCTGCGTGGGTGGCCTCGGCGTTCTTACGATGCGCTACGGCTGCTGACCCCACCCAAGGGGTCGTCGCTTGGCGTCCGCTCTTCGCAATTACGCAGGCCCGCAACACTTTTACCATTATCGCGGTATGTGCTCCGCGTGGGTTCGCAGGTTCCGTGCTGGGATGCCTCTGTCGGGAGTGCGAACCTTCTCTTCCGGTTCGAACTTGGCCTCTAGCGGCTTCCGTGACTCCTTTGTACTCCGTGACCGCGGTCACATCAAGGGCCAGTTTCGGCGAGTCGCCAGATCGTGACCCGGAGGCCACCAGCAACCGCCCGGGAAGATGCTTTGCGCGCCTAGAAGGCGAAGCGTCGCAGCAACGAATAGGTCAGGGCGCCTGCGGCCAACGCGCTGACGCCGACGGCGACCGACGTGGCGACGGCGGCGCCGGACGGGGCGCCGATGCGTTCCCTCAACGACACCGCTCGGGAGAACGTCAGCACGGGCCAGTCCCTGCCGGCCGCCTCCCTCCGCAGCGCGCGGTCGGGATTGACGACGGTCGGATGCCCGACCGCCTCGAGCATCGGGAGGTCGGTGATCGAGTCCGAGTACGCGTAGCAGTGTTCCAGCGTGTAGCCCTCGCGGGCGGCGAGCTCCTGGATTGCCTCGACCTTGCCCTCGCCGTAACAGTAAAAGGCCACTTCGCCGGTGTACTTGCCGTCCTCTACGACCATTCGGGTCGCCATCGCGTGCGTGGCGCCGAGGGCCTTGGCGATTGGGGCGACGATCTCCTCGCCCGACGCGGACACGACGACGACGTCGCGGCCGCACAGCTTGTGGTCGGCGATGAGATTGGCGGCCTCGACGAAGACCAGGGGGTCGACGATGTCGTGCATCGTCTCCGAGACGATCGACTTCACCTGTTCGACGTTCCAGCCTGCGCACATCGTGGTGATGTAGGAGCGCATCCTGTCCATCTGCTCGTGGTCGGCGCCGGACATGTGGAAGAGAAACTGCGCGTAGGTCGACTTGAGGACGGCTTGCCGGTTAATTAGTCCCTGGTCGAAGAAGGGTTTGCTAAAAGCCAACGTGCTCGACTTGGCGATCACCGTCTTGTCAAGATCAAAGAACGCTGCCGTACGTATTTGGCGGTCTCCGGGGGTGGCGGAATGCGGCTCTGTCGGGTCCGCCGGGGCGGCGCCGGAAGCAGTCACGGTGCCAGCATATGCGGCGGTCGTGTCGGGTGAGAGGCCCGTCGTCCCGAAGTGGCAGTCTCCGCCACGTGTCGCCCCGTGTAACTTTCCAGGTCACCGCGCGATTTCATTGCAGATTCATAGGGTCTCGATGACTTGCGCTCGCCCGTATTGACGTGTGTATAGTGAGCATTACCCGGCTTATGTCGGGTGTGGATCAGCCCGACCCCCCGGGGCTGATACACGACGACCTCCGCCTCCTCCCCCCTGGCGGGGGTCGTCCCTTTTTCTGGGTAAGTTCGTGAAATCCTCCCCCGACGGCTGGTCTCAGCCGGTCGATGTTTGCGCAGCGGGATTCGCGGCCGATTCATCCACAGACGCACTTTCATCCACATTTCGTGACATGGGGATGGCGGCGCGTCCGTCGTAGCCACACAGTGGTGGCATGAATTCGAGCAACGGCATCCTCGCCGTAGTCGTCGACGCCATTCTTTTGCGCGACGTCGACCGCGTCGCGGCGGCGGCAAGCGTGCGGATCGTCCACGTCGACTCGCCATCCAGTCGCAAGGCGTGGCTGGCGGCGTCCGCCGTCGTCCTCGATCTCGCCGGGGCCCGCCGCTGTGCCGAACTTGGCCTGCCCCGACGGGATCGCGTCTTGGTGGTCGGAACCGCCGAGCCCAACCCCGAGCTCTGGCACGTCGCAATCTCGGTTGGCGCCCAACGGGTCCTGTCCCTGCCGGCGGACGAGGCGGCGCTGGTGTCCGAACTGTCCGACGCCGCCTACTCCGCGACCGACGACGGCCGACGCGGCGCGGTGCTGGCCGTCGTCGGCGGATGCGGCGGAGCTGGTGCCTCGGTGTTCGCGACGGCACTGGCCCATGCCGCGACCACGTCGCTGCTGGTGGACGTCGACCCCTGGGGCGGTGGAATCGACCTGACGCTCGGCAGCGAGCGGGACGCCGGGCTGCGGTGGCCCGACCTCGCCATCGGCGGTGGACGAGTCGGGTACGCCGCACTGTCGGCGGCGTTGCCCTCGCGCCACGGCGTGACGGTGTTGTCGGCAGGTCAAACCGGCGGCGAGATCGACGCCGGCGCACTCACCGCGGTGGTCGACGGCGCCTGCCGCGCGGGCGTCACCACGGTCTGCGACCTACCGCGCCGCGCGACGCCCGCGGTGGGGGCCGCGCTCGACGCGGCCGACCTCGTCGTGCTGGTCACGCCCGCCGACGTCCGGTCGTGCGCCGCCGCAACGGCAGTTGGGCGGTGGCTGGTGGAGGCCAATCCGAACGTCGGACTCGTCGTCCGAGGCCCCGCCCCCGGTGGGCTGCGCGCCGCCGACGTGTCGCGGATCGCTGGCCTTCCACTCCTGGCATCGATGCGGACCCAGCCCGGCCTGGCCGCCGAACTCGAACGCGACGGGCTCAGGCCGCGGCGCCGTTCGCCGCTGATGTCGGCGGCCAGGAAGGTCCTCGAGGTGCTTCATCGCCAGCCCGGCGCGACGGACAAGCAGCTGGTCGCATGAGCGGTTCGCTCGTCGAGCGGGTCAGGGAGCGGCTGGCAACAGAGTCGGGACCGCTTGGTCCGAACGTGGTCGCCGAGGCGATCCGCGCCGAGTCGTCCGGTCTGCTCGGCGACACCGACGTCCTGAGCAATCTGCGCGTGTTGCAGACCGAGCTGACCGGCGCGGGGATCCTCGAGCCGCTGCTCTGCGCCGAGGGGACGACCGACGTCTTGGTGTCGGCGCCGGATGCGGTGTGGGTGGACGACGGTCGCGGGCTGCGTCGCACCGACGTCCGCTTCGACGACGAGACCGCGGTGCGCAGGCTGGCCCAACGGCTGGCGTTGGCGGCCGGACGCCGACTGGACGAAGCCCAGCCGTGGGTCGACGGCCAACTTCTGGGCCTTGGCACCGGCGGTTTCACCGTGCGACTGCACGCCGTGCTCCCTCCGATCGCGCCGGCGGGTACCTGCTTGTCGCTGCGGGTCCTGCGGCCCGCCACCCAGGGCCTTCCCGCGCTCGTCAGCTCGGGTGCGATCGCCCCCGCGGCGGCTGCGATCCTCGGCGACGTGATCGCTGCCCGGCTGGCGTTCCTGGTCTCGGGTGGCACGGGTGCGGGGAAGACGACGCTGCTGTCGGCAGCCTTGGGCGCCGTCGCGGTGGACGAGCGCATCGTCTGCGTCGAGGACGCGCCCGAACTCGCGCCGCGGCACCCGCATCTGGTCAACCTCGTCGCCCGCTACGCCAACGTCGAGGGCGTCGGCGAGGTGACCGTGCGCGATCTCGTCAGGCAGGCCCTTCGGATGCGACCGGACCGCATCGTGGTGGGGGAGGTGCGCGGTGGCGAGGTCGTCGACCTTCTCGCCGCGCTCAACACCGGTCACGACGGCGGCGCGGGAACGGTGCACGCCAACAACCCGGCCGAGGTGCCCGCGCGTCTGGAGGCCCTTGCCGCGGTCGGTGGGCTGGACAGGGCCGCGCTGCACAGTCAGCTCGCCGCCGCGGTCAGGGTTGTGTTGCACGTCGGACGCGACCGGGCGGGTGCTCGCCGCCTCGAGGAGATCGCGGTCCTGGGTAGGGGTGACGACGGATTGGTCGCCGCGACGACCGCCTGGCACGCCGACCGAGGATGCGGCGACGGGATGGACCGGTTGACGGGCCTAGTGTCAGCGCGCCGCCCGTGACGGTCGCGGCGCTGGCGTTGGCCGCGGCGCTGATGGTCGGTCCCAGGCCGCCTCGTCGTCGACTGGGTCCCGAGCTCCCGCCGAGGCAGGGCCGTCGTGCCGTCGTGATCGGGGCGTGCGTGGTCGCGGCCACCACGATCCTGGTACTCGCGCCCATCGCGGCGTCGGCGGCCGCCGCGGTCGTCGTCGCGTCGATCGCATTGCGCCGCAGGCGTTCCCGGGCGAGGGCTCGACGGACCGACGAAGCGGCGGCACTCCAGGCCGCGCTGGGCATCCTGGTGGGCGAGCTGCGGGTGGGGGCGCATCCGGTCGTCGCATTCGAACGAGCCGCAGCCGAAGTCGAGGGAACCGTCGCCGACTCGCTGCGGGCGGTCGCGGCCCGAGCCCGACTCGGTGCGGACGTGTCCGCTGGATTGCATTCGGCGGCAACGCAATCGACCGTGCCGCAGTACTGGGAGAGGTTGTCGGCCACGTGGCTGTTGGCCCAGACCCGCGGCTTGGCGATCGTCGCGCTCATCCGCGCGGCGGAGCAAGACGTCGTCGAGCGCGAGCGCTTTGCCGCCGGGGTGACGGCGGGAATGGCAGGTGCCCGCGCCACCGCGACGATCCTGGCGGGGCTGCCGGTGCTCGGCGTCGGGCTGGGGCACCTCATCGGGGCGCAGCCGTTGCGGTTCCTCCTGTCCGGTGGTGTCGGCGGGTGGTGCCTGGTCATCGGCGTGACCCTCGCCTGCGTCGGATTGTGGTGGTCCGATCGCATCACGGATCGGGTACTCGGATGAGCCTGGCCGCAGTGCTTCTCGCGATGGCCATGCTGCTCACGGGTGGTCGGGTGCGCACCACCAGGGCGCCGACGGCGGACGCGCTGCCCGCCCCGCTGGCCGGCGACGTCGATGATCCGCTCGCGGTGGCATCAGCACTCGACGTGTTCGCCGCATGTCTGTCGTCGGGCATGGCGGTGGCAGGCGCGGCGAGGGCGACTGCGCCGTTCGCGCCGCAGGCGTTGGCGGACGTACTCGGACGCGCCGCGGATCTGCTGGCCCTCGGCGCCGATGCGGCGACCGTCTGGACCACTGCCGACGCAGTCGGTGACCCCCGCGTGGACGCGCTGTGCCGGCTCGCCCGTCGCTCGGCGTCGTCGGGAACCGCTCTGGCGCAGGCGGTGTCCGATCTGGCCGACCAATCGCGGCGGGATGCGGCGGATTCCGCACGGGCGGCCGCCGAACGCGCGTCGGTGCTCATCGCGGGTCCGCTCGGCGTCTGCTATCTGCCTGCCTTCGTCTGTCTCGGGATCGTCCCGGTGGTGGTCGGTCTGGCCGGTGACGTGCTGCAGTCGGGCGTGTGGTGAACCAAGTCGTGGCGCGCGGGAAGGTCGCGCGCCCCTGGAAGATGAATGGGGACGGATATGGTCGAGGACAACGTGTTTCGACGGTTGCACGCGCGCTTGGTGTTGCTCGCGGTGGACGAGTCGGGAATGTCCACCGTCGAGTACGCGATCGGAACCATCGCGGCGGCGGCGTTCGGGGCGATTCTCTACACGGTGGTCACCGGGGACTCGATCACGAGCGCGCTGACCAACATCATCACCCGGGCGTTGAACACCAACGTCTAGGTGGTGACGAGGGTGGCGTCACCGTCGAGGCGGCGTTCGCCGTTGCCGCGTTGGCGGTCGTCCTGGTGCTGTGCGTCGGTGGTCTCGCGGCGGTCGGGATGCAGGTGCGGTGCGTCGACTCGTCGCGAGAGGCCGCCCGGCTGGCGGCCCGCGGCGACCAGGGCGCCGCCTCGGACGTGGTGCGCAGGGCTGGGCCGGTTGGGGCGGAACTGGCCCTTCGCCGTGACGGCGGGTTCGTCGTGGCACGGGTCAGTTCACGGTCAGTCTTGGTGCCCGGCATCACGATTAGCGCAGAGGCGGTGGCCGCGGTCGAGCCCGGAGTCTGACCGTGGTTCGGCCAGTGTGGTGGCAGCCGCGATGATGGCGGTGCTGATGGCGCTGACCGTGGGTGGCGCGGCGGTGGGCTCGGCGGTGATCGCCAGGCATCGCGCGCAGGCCACCGCGGATCTGGCCGCACTGGCGGCGGCGGGGCAGCTGGCGGCTGGTCCGCAGGTGGCGTGCGCGTCCGCCGCGTCGCTCGCCGCGGCGATGTCGGCCACGATGGCGGCCTGCACCGTCGCCGAGCTCGACGTCGTCGTGACGGCCGAGGTGACCGTGCGGCTCGGGCGCTGGGGTGTGCACGTGGCCCGCGCCAGTGCCCGTGCTGGGCCGGTGTGAGCCGGCCCGCCGGATAGCATGAGCCCTGGTACGTCCAGTCAGATGATCTACCAGGAGCTTTCCGGTGACAGATCCGCCTCCGTTCAGCGCGATGCTGGCCTTGCTGGTCGTCTCGCACGCATGGGAGGCCGAGCTGGCGGCGGAACTGCGCACCGTCGGTCTCACGCCGCGCAAGTATGCCCTTCTCGGGCACATCAAGGCCTCTCCCGACGTCTCGTTCAGTGAGCTTGCCAGGCGGTCCCGCATCTCGGTGCAGTCGGTCCACGTGGCGGTAAAGGCGTTGTCCGCCAGCGGTTTCGTCAACGACGGTACGGCGCACGCGGGCGCGGCGTCGACGCTGCGGGTGTCTGAGGAGGGGCTCAAGGCTCTGCGGCTGGCCCATCGGCGGCGCGAGGCCATCGACGACCGCATCCGCGACACCGCGCCCGAGCTCGTCGGTGGACTCAAGGAGGCTCTGCGCGCGTTGGTGATCGGGCCGGAGGAAGACTAGCCACCTCGACAACCTTCAACTACATTGAAGGAATGCAGGCGTTCCTTCTGTCGGTCCACGTCGTCTTCGCGATCCTGTTCGTCGGCCCACCCGCAGTGGCGGTCAGTCTCTTTCCGCGGTTCGTTCCCGCCACCGCGGACGTCGAGTCCGCGCCGCAACGGGCAGGCGAGCGCAACGTCGCCGTGGCGCAATTGCTTCATCGCGTGACCCGCGTCTACGGCCTGCTCGCCGTCGCGGTGCCGGTGCTGGGCATCGTGCTGGCGACCGTCCAACATCGGATGACCGAGGTGTGGATCGTCGTCGCCATGGTGCTCACCGCCGCGGCGGGTGCACTGCTCGGGTTGCGCATCGTCCCCGCGCAACGAGACGTGCTCGCGCGCAACGCAACCCGAGCCGAGCTGGGCCGCATGGGCATGCTCGGCGGGATCTTCAACCTGCTCTGGGTGATCGTCGTGGTGCTGATGATCGTGCGTCCTGGCGCGGTGACCCCGTGACCGCCGCCGTCCGGCGCCCGCCCCACACCCCCGTCGAGTGTGCTGACAGATCGTGAATCCTCGCGTTCGCGCGATCCCACAGCACACTCGATGGGAGGGGTGGGGGCTCGAC
>VIFX01000054.1:0-43460 GCA_006864685.1 Mycolicibacterium hodleri
GCCCCGATGGATCCCCCGCCGGCGCCGATGGGTCCGCCGCCGGCGACCCCGTAGCGACCGACCTGGCTACCAGACCCGCACGTAGTCGACGAGCATGTCCGCCGGATACGTGCCACCCGAGGGATCGCCGCCGCCGGATCCGGCGACCGCGAGGTTGACGATCGGGAACAGCGTGTAGCCCGGGGTGTTGAACGGCCAGTCCGGCAACGCGCTGGCCGGCACGTCGAAGTACGGCTGCGCGCCGTCGACGTAGTCCTTCCAGAAGCGGATCCCGTTGGCGTCCCACTGGGCGCGCCAGGTGTGCCAGGCGCTGTCGACCGCGATGGTCTGACTCGAGTGCTCACCGCCGTTGAGCTTGGCGTGCACGGTGGTGCCCGGCGCCCAGCTGCCGTTGCCGTACCACTCCATGATGTCGACCTCGCCGCCGTTGACGGGGTTGTTGTTGGCCAGGTACCAGGCCGGCCATGCTCCGGGGGTGAGGCAGTTCAGCTTGATCCGCGCCTCCCAGGTGGTGCCGATGGGTCCGCGGTACTTGCCGAAGAGCTTCCCGCTGTAGAACGTGTTGCCGTCCTTGGCCGCGTGGAAGACGAGGTTGGACTTGCCGTCGAGGTAGACGTTGCGCCGGTCGTCGCGGTACTGCCCGACGTTGCCGGGGAGTTCCCAAAACGTCGGGTCCTCCATCGACTCGCGCTCCGTCGCGGTCTCCCACTTGGACGCGTCCGGCGCCGACCCGGCAGGGCCGTCGAACTCGTCGCGGAACAGGTACTTGACCGGCGCGGGAGCGGCGTGGGCAGTGGCTCCGGGAAGGGCGACCGCGGCGCCGAGCACGCCGATCCCCGTCATCAGCATCCGGCGACGATCCATTTCAGGCATGTCGACCATGTAAGTCGCATGGTCACGCCGGGTGCAAGTCAGCCGAGACCGGCGACCGCCTCCACCCTGGCCGGAACGTGCTTGTGCCAGGGCGTGCCCGCGTAGGCGTCCCGCCAGTCGGTCGAGGTCAGGGTGTTGGGCGCCACGCCCGGTGTGGTCGACGAGCCGTCGGCCTCCCGGTAGTCGACTCCGTAGCCGTTGGGCAGCGAGACGTGCCCGGCCAGCATGGTGTCGGTGATCTCCACGGTCGCCTCGGCCGTACCCGCCGCCGTCGTGATCCTGACCCGCCCTCCGTCGGCCAGCCCGATCGCGGTGGCGTCCTGGGGGCTGATCCGCAGCGCGCCGTCGGCGTCGCGCGTGCGCCAGCTCGGATTGCGCAGGATGTCGTTGGCGGTGAACGCGCGCCGTTCCCCGGCGGAGAGCACCATCGGAAACTCCGTGCTGGTGAGCGCCGTCGGTGCGGAACGCAAGGCTCGGACGTCGTCGAGCAGCTCGGGGATTTCCATGGCGATCATGCGGTCGGGATGGGAGATCAACGCGAAGTCGTCGGCGTACTCGTGCACGGTGAACGTCACGCCGGACTTCTCGGCGAGGATCGCCTCGAACAGGGCATTGCCGTCGGCGTGCCCGGCGCGCTGGACGGCCGCTGGGTAGGTCATGGCCGTCTTCTGCGCCAGACCCCACAGGGCCGCCGCGCCGGCCAGGCCCTCGGGAAGTGCCGGCCCGAGCGTCTCGTACAACACGAACGGCAGCACCCGGCCCAGCTGTGGATTGGCGCCGACGGCGACCAGGAACGCCTGCGCGTAGGCGTCCAACCCCTCGGCGGCCGCCCGGCGCAGAGGCGTCAACTCGGCGTCGTCGACCACCCCAAGCGCCCGGACCAGCCTCGCCCAGATCTCCGGCTCGGCCAGGGTGCCAGGCAGCGGCTCCATCACGGGGTGGCGCAGGTGAAAGGTGTTGTGCGGGAACTCGAGGTTGAAGAACGTCGCCTCTGGCTTCTCGAACTGGCTCGCCGCGGGCAGCACGTAGTGCGCGAGCCGGGCGGTCTCGGTCATCGCGACGTCGACGACGACGAGCAGCTCGAGTGACCGAAGCGCCTCGGACACCGCGGCCGAGTCCGCGACCGAGTGCGCCGGGTTGCTGCTCTCCACGATCATCGCGCGGAGGCGGTCGGGGTGATCGGTCAGAATCTCCTGCGGCACCACGTTGCTGGGCACCAGGCCCGCGATGATCGGGGCGCCGGTGACCGGGGTGCGGCCGACGCCGGCGGGGCTGAAGAGCGGTGCGAACGACGAATGCAGATGCTGCGCACCACGTTTGGCGAAGTTGCCGGTGAGGATCCAGAGCATCTTGTTGAGATACGAGCAGAGCGTGCTGTTGGGCGCCTGTTGGATGCCGAGATCCTCGAACACCGAAACGCTTGCCGCGCAGGCAATGCGACGGGCTGCCGCACGCAGCAACTGTTCGTCGACTCCGCACCGCTGCGCGTAGTCGCCGATCGGGACCTCCGCGAGCACCTCGCGGACCGCCTCGGCGCCGGTGACGTGCTCGGCGAGGAACGCCTCGTCGCAGAGTTGCTCCTGCACCAGCACCGCGGCCAGCGCCGCCAGGCACCACGCATCGGTCCCCGGTCGCACGCGCAGGTGAAAGTCCGCCAGCTTCGCCGTGTCGGTGACCACCGGGTCGATCACGATCATCGAGCGGTTCGGATCCTTGGCGATGTCGTTGAGCACCACCCTGGCTCGCGGAAAGCTCTGTGACATCCACGGGTTCTTGCCGACGAACACCGACGCCTCGGCATGGTCGAACTCGCCACGGGTGTGCCCACCGTAGAGCTGTGCGTCGACCCAGTGCTCGCCAGTCTTCTCCTGCGCCAACGCATTCGACCGGTATCGCGAGCCGATGGCCTTGAGGAACGCTCCGCTGTAGGCACCACCGAGGTGATTGCCCTGGCCGCCGCCTCCGTAGTAGAAGATCTTGTCGCCACCGTGCTCGTCGCGGATCGCGGCGAAGCCCTCCGCAATCTCGGCAATGGCGGTGTCCCAGTCGATTTCCTCGTAGCTGCCGTCGTGCCGACGGCGCAGTGGCGAGGTCAGCCGGTTGCCGCTGCTCTGGTAGTGGTCGAGTCGCAGCGCCTTGTTGCAGGTGTAGCCCTGCGATGCCGGGTGTTCCTTGTCGCCACGGATCTTGACGAGTTTGCGGTCGTCGACCTGGACGATCACCCCGCAATTGCACTCGCAGAGGATGCATGCGGTGGGCTGCCAGTCAGCGGTCATCTCGGGTACTCCCCATCTCGGCGTGCACCAGCGCCGCCAGTTGGCGGTGCGTCGAATCCAATGGCGCCACGTCGCGGGTCGCCCTGGCGATCACGACGGCGCCCTCGATCGAGGAGGTCAGAAAGACCGCAAGATCCCGCGCGCGGGGCTCGGCGACGCCGTCGAGCACGAGGCGTTCGGCGATGAGGTCGATCCACCGGGTGAAGGCCGCGCCCGCGCGATCCAGCACCGTTCCGTTGTCGGCTTCCACGGCCACCGCGACCACTGGGCACCCGGCACGGAAGTCGGATTCGACCAGCGCGTCGCGGAACCTGGTCACGACGGTGTCGAGGAGCTCGAGTCCGGTTGCGGTACTGGTGATCTGGGCCGCGATGTGGTCGGCGGCGAAGTCGACGGCTTCACTGAGAAGCTGGGTCCGTCCGCCGGGAAAGTGGTGATACGCCGAGCCGCGGGGCGCCCCGCTGTGCGCCAGAACGTCGGAGATGGCAGTCGAGTGGGCGCCGCGTTCGCGGATGAGCAGCGCCGTCGAGGAGATCATGCGTTCACGGGGAGTCACCATTATGTAGAGCATCATACATAGGGTGCGGCGCGTCGAGAATGCACTCAGGGCTGCGATTCACGACGAATCGCAGCCCTGAGTGCAGTGCCGAGTGACGTACCGCAGCTACACGCCGGCAGCCTCGTTGAGGTCGTTGAGCACGCCGGTCGCCTCGAGGTACTCCTGCACCCACCGCTCGATGACGGCGGAGGTGCGTTCCACCTTCGAGAACTGGCCGACGACCTGGCCGACCGGGTTGAACGCGACGTCGACGGTTTCGTTCGGGTACTTGTGCGTCGCGGCCACCGCCAGTCCGGACACCATGAACTGCAGCGGCATGCCGAGGGGCTTGGGGTTGTCCGGGTTCTCCCAGGCGTCGGTCCAGTCGTTCTTGAGCATGCGGGCCGGCTTGCCGGTGAACGAGCGGCTGCGCACGGTGTCGCGACTACCGGCCTTCACGTAGGCGGCCTGCTGCGCAGGCGTGTTCTCGGCCTCCTCGACCATCAGCCACTGCGACCCGGTCCAGGCGCCCTGGGCGCCGAGCGCCAATGCGGCGGCGATCTGCTGACCGCTTCCGATGCCACCGGCCGCCAGCACCGGAACCGGCGCCACCTCCTTGACCACCTGGGGCCACAGCACGATCGAGCCGATCTCGCCGGCGTGTCCGCCCGCTTCGCCGCCCTGGGCGATGATGACGTCGACGCCCGCGTCGGCATGCTTGCGCGCCTGGCTCGGTGAGCCGCACAGCGCGGCGACCTTGCGGCCCTCGGCGTGGATGTGGTCGATCATGTCCTTGGGCGGGGTGCCGAGCGCGTTGGCGATCAGCGTCATCTTGGGGTGCTTGAGTGCGACCTCGACCTGCGGCGTGGCCGTCGCCTCGGTCCAGCCGAGCAACTGCAGCGTGCTCTCGTTGTCCTCCTCGGTCAGCGGAACCCCGTGATCGGTGAGGATCTTCTTGGCGAAGTCGAGGTGCTCCTGCGGCACCATGTCGACCAGCATCTTCGCCAGCTCGTCGGCGGACAGGTTCGAGTCCATGCCCTCGTACTTGTTAGGGATCACGATGTCGACGCCGTAGGTGTGGTCGCCGATGTGCTCGTCGATCCAGTTCAGCTCGACCTCGAGCTGCTCGGGGCTGAAGCCCACCGCGCCGAGGACGCCGAACCCGCCGGCCTTGCTGACTGCGACGACGACGTCGCGGCAGTGGGTGAAGGCGAAGATCGGAAACTCGATGCCCAGTTGGTCGCAGAGTGGGGTGTGCATGCCTGGTGCTCCTCGAAGTGGGGCCCCGAAGGACGACGGGGGTGAACTAGAACGTGTTCTAGTTTAGTACCTTGCCACGGTTTCGGTGGCGACCGGGCGCATTCGCCGATGACGAGCCCGCCAACGCCTCGTCGAGACTTCGGTTGTTGACGAAATGGGGCCCAGACTGCGTCGTCTTCCGTAGTCTCGACGAACTTCGACACGCGAGATCGCCGGAGGACCCCGATCGCGAAGGACCGGCCATGACGCACTGGCTCGACCACTCGCTGGTGCTGGCGTCGGACTACCGGGTCTCGCACCCCGAACGCGTCGGTCTGCTGCTCGAGCGACGCGCGCCCGCCCTGCTCGACGTCGGGGCCCACCACGTGCTGGTGTACGCCTCGACAACCGATCCGGAGCGCGTACTGGTCGTGATCGCGGTCCATGCCCACGAGCCACTGCTCGACATCCTGCAATCCCGCGTCTTCTTCGAGTGGTTCGACGCGATCGGAGTCGACGACATCCCGGCGGTCTTCGCGGGCGAACTGGTCGAGCGGCTGGAACTGGCCGCGAGTGCGCCGGACACGGTCCCCGGGGTCGTCGTGTCGATGGTGACACCGGTGGGCGATCTGGAAGTCCTGCGCGACCACGTCAGGGACACCCGAGACGAGATGAGCCGCGCGGGCGTCCTGCGGCTGTCGGTCTTCAGCGCGCTGGACAACCCGCTCGAAGTGATGATGCTGCTGCAGATCGACGACGAGGAGCACGCGCAGCACTGGCTGCAGAACTCCGAGCTGGCCGCCGAATGGCTGACGAGGGCCGGTGTCGGCGCCTACCCGCCGGTGTTCGTCGGGCGGTTCCAGAGCCTGGTCCGCATCGACCCGCGCCGTCCCTGACCGACGCCCACCCGCAGCACCGGCCATCCCATGCGGACCGCCTCGGCGGCCAACCGGGCCCTCGGATTGACCGGCCGTGGATGGCCGATCACCCGCATCAGGGCCACGTCCTCGTCGCCGTCGGCGTAGAAGTAACTCTGTCGAAGGTCGACGTCGCGGCTCTCGGCGAACCGCGTCACCGCCGCGGCCTTGCCGCGACCCCACACGACGGGCGCGACGATGCCGCCTGTCAGCAGCCCGTCGTCGTCCACCTCGAAGTGGTTGCAGATCACGTCGTCGACGCCGAGGAAGCGGGCGACCGGTTCGGCGTGGATCGTCAACGCCGAGGAACTGAGCACCACGGTGTGGCCGCGGTCCTGATGGGCGCGGACGACGTCGTGCATCTGGGCGTAGACCCTGTGCTCGATGTGGCGGCGGAACAGGTACTCGCCGAGCTCGTCGAGTTCGGCCATCGAATCGCCCCGCAGATAGCCTGCCGCGCGCACGACCAGCCGTTTGAACTCCATTCGCCCCAGCCGGTACCGCAGTGACGCCTCCAGGACCCCGAGCACCTCACCGATGCTGGCCTGCCGGGCGTGCACCCGGTGGCCTGCGTGGGCGGTCGCGGTGAATCCGGACACCAGCGTGCCGTCGAGGTCGAAGAAGGCGCCGACACCCTCACCGGGCGGGGCGGCGGCGATCTCCTCGAGCAGATGCGCCACGGACTCGTCGGAGTTCATTTCACTCCAGGTATACAGGTGGTGGCAGCCGCCCGAACCCCGAGGCCCCGGTGGGTCGCGAGGGCAAACCACCCGGCTGATAGGGACGATGGACCACCCATCGGATAGGTTCGACGTGGCGGTTTCAAATTCAGACGGGGTTCAGCCGGAGCCCCCTGTGAACGAGAATCACGGCGCCGCGCAACTCTTGCCGCGGTTGAACATGGAAGACGGGCTTTGAACGAACAACGGGAAACGACTGACGGCACTTCGACGGCACCGGGTTCGACCTGCGTGGTCAACGAACGACTGGTCGGACAGGTCGCCGTCATCGCCACCTCGGGTGTCGTCGACATGATCACGGCGCCTCAACTCGAGGACGCCATCACCGCGGCGCTTGCCAAGTCGCCCGCGGGTCTCGTCGTGGACTTGACCGACGTCGAGTTCCTGGCGTCGGCGGGCATGGGGGTCCTCGTTGCCGCGCACGACGCCGCACCCGAGGGCGTCGACATCCTGATCGTCGCCGACGGACCCGCCACCAGTCGGCCCCTCAAGCTGGTCGGCATCGCCGACATCATGCCGTTGCACGCCACTCTGGACGAGGCGCTCGCGACCTTTACGGCTTGAGCACGCATAGTCGATCGATCGATTGGGTACCAGCCTCACTGAGATGATCGACTCACTTTCCAAGACAGTCTCCAGCGCAGAGCGCTTCGAGCGGGTAGGCGTGCCTGCCGACCCCGGGGCGGCCGCGCGAACTCGCGACGACTTCTCCCGGTGGTTGCAGGGCACCTTCGACCTCGATTCCTACAAGGCCAGCGATCTGGTCCTCGCGATCTACGAGGCACTCGCCAACACCGCCGAATTCGCGTACGTCTCGATGGGGCGCGTCGGCACCATGGACCTGCGCGCTGCGCACGATCCGTCGGAGTCGGCACTGTCGGTCACAGTCGCGGATCGAGGGCAGTGGAGGACGGCCCCGTCGTCCCCACCCGACCGCAGTCGCGGCCGGGGGATCGCCCTGATGAAGGCGCTGGCCGATCGAGCGTCGATCCAGACGTCGACCGGCGGCACCACCGTTCGCCTGGTGTGGACGGGCATCCGTCGCCGCTGACGCACGGTCAGTCGAGGACGACCACGCCCTTGCCCGTCGGCAGCGGCAAGTCCAGGGTGGTGCGGATGCCAGGTGCTGCGGTGATCACGTCGGGGATGGAGTTCACGATCCGGGCCGCGGCGGCGAGGATCGCTGCATACGGTGCGCCGCCGTGCGCGCTGGTGGGCACGATGTCGGCAAAGTACGAGGGTTCGCCGATGATTTCGATCCGATACGAGCCGCCAGGATGCGCGGGCTGCGCCCAGTCCGGCCGCAGGTCGGCGCGCAGCCGGGTCACGTGCTCGACGACGATGACGGGCTTTCCGCCCACCATGCCCTCGATCTGGAAGCGCAGCGCCGCAACGGTGCCCTTGGCGATGTGCCCGGCCGCCACGTCGAGGTCCTCCGGTGCCGGTTCCTGTTCGACGGAATCCCTGATCTCGTCGACCTCGACGCCGAGGCCGGCCGCGAGTTGTCGGATCGCGGTGCCCCAGGCGATGCTCAGCACCCCGGGTTGGAAGAGCATCGGAAATTCGCCGATCGGGTTGCCGAAGCCCATGACGTCGAACATCACCGTGACGCCGTCGTAGGTGGAGTAGTCGGCGATTTCCATGGTGCGGATCTGCTGG
Organism: Mycolicibacterium hodleri; assembly: GCA_006864685.1. Taxonomy (GTDB): domain Bacteria; phylum Actinomycetota; class Actinomycetes; order Mycobacteriales; family Mycobacteriaceae; genus Mycobacterium; species Mycobacterium hodleri_B. Next base: position 8,243 of record VIFX01000054.1, read on the forward strand.
ATGGTCTGGCAGGTTCCCGCCAACGCGAACGGCAGCAGGTCGGTGGCGAATCCAGGGTCGACGCCGGTGATGAAGACACTTGAATTGCCCTCTCGGGCAGCGTCTTCCACGCGTTCGATGAACTTGTCGGGAATGACCTGCCATGGGTACTGCAGCACGCCAGGCGCCGAGCCGACCACGTTGACGCCGGCGCTGAGCAGCAGTCGTACGTCGGCCATCGCCTCCTTGAGGCGGACGTCGCCCATCGCGCAGTAGACAGCGCACTCCGGTCGGGCGGAAATGATCGCGTCGAGATCGTTCGTCGCGAGGACACCGGTGGACGTGTCGAGCCCCGCGAGTTCGGCCGCGTCCTTGCCGACCTTGGCGTCGGAGGACACCCAAACCCCGATCAGGTCGAAGCGCTCGTCGGTGATCAGCTGCTTGAGTGCAAGGCTGCCGCAGTTGCCGGTGCCGATGAGTGCGACGCGTATCGCCATTCATTTCTCCTCACGATGGATGCCTTGGGAGTATGCGGTCCCGGGGTCAGAATTGGAACAGGTTCTAGTTCGAAAGGGCCATGCGGTAGCCTGTCCCGTCATGGGACGCGTGGACGAAAAAGTTGCACTGATCAGCGGCGGGGCGCGGGGCATGGGCGCCGCGGATGCCAGGATGTTGGTGGCCGAGGGCGCAAAAGTGATCATCGGCGACATCCTCGACGAAGAGGGCAAGGCACTCGCCGACGAGCTCGGTGAGTCCGCGCGCTACGTCCACCTCGACGTTACCGAGGCCGACCAGTGGGACGCCGCCGTCGCCACCGCGATCTCCGACTTCGGCAAGCTCAACGTTCTGGTCAACAACGCCGGCATCGTGGCGCTTGGCAAGATCGGCAGCTTCGACATGGTCAAGTGGCAAAAGGTCATCGACGTCAACCTCACCGGCACCTTCCTCGGTATGCAGGCCTCCGTCGAGGCGATGAAGACCGCCGGCGGTGGCTCCATCATCAACGTGTCCTCGATCGAGGGCCTCCGCGGTGCCCCGATGGTGCACCCGTACGTCGCGACCAAGTGGGCCGTCCGCGGCCTTGCCAAGTCCGCGGCGATCGAACTGGGCAAGTTCAACATTCGGGTCAACTCACTGCACCCCGGCTTCATCCGCACGCCGATGACGAAGCACTTCCCCGACGACATGGTCACCGCGCCACTTGGCCGTCCCGGTGAATGCGACGAGGTGGCGACGTTCGTCGTCTTCCTCGCCAGCGACGAGTCGTCGTTCTCCACGGGCGCCGAGTTCGTGGTCGACGGCGGACTGGTCACCGACGTGCCGCACAAGGACCTGTTCTAGCGAGGCCGCCTGAGCTGCGGATCGTCGACGCGTTCGGCCGTCCCGTCGGTCGGCAGGCACAATGAGGGACCCCCGCCTCCACCGTGAGGTGCCCCCATGCCAGGACGGAGTAGCCCCATCGCGCCCTCGATGCGCCGCACCGCCGTCCTGGGCTTCGTGGTTCTCCTCGTCCTGCTCGTCCTCAGCGTCGGCGACGTGCCCCGCTTCGCCCGGCCGGAACCACCGGCCAAGGACGTCGTGCTGGCCGACGGTTGGCAGCTGGCGTCGGCGCGGGAGGTCACCGACGAGGGGTCCGCGATCTCGCTCCCGGCCTACCGCAATGCGAAGTGGCACGACGTCCGCCGCATGCCCGCCACCGTGCTGCAAGCGCTCCAGGACGACGGCACGTATCCAAATCTCTACTACGGCAAGAACCTCCTCGACGAGGTGCCGCAAGACCTGTGGAAGCAGGACTGGTGGTACCGCACCACCTTCGACGCCGAGGCGGGACACCGCTCGTACCAGTTGAACTTTCCCGGGATCAACTACCGCGCAGAGATCTGGCTCAACGGCCAACTGGTCGCCGACGCCAGGCAGATCGTCGGCATGTACGTCGACCACGACCTCGACGTCACCCGATGGATCCGGCCGGGTCAGCCCAACACCCTGGCGGTCAAGGTGACGCCCGAGCGGTCGCTGCAGGACGTCGACGGGGTCGAGCTCGCCGACAGCTGGTTCGACTGGATCAACTGGAACTACCTGGGTTACCAGGGGCCGAACAAGAATCCGGGCAACGGAAACTCGTTCGTCGCCGACCGCAACGCGGGCGTGTGGAAACCCGTCACGCTGCGGATGTCCGGTGCGGTGACGATCGCGGCCGCCACGGTGAACACCGAACTGCCGCTGCCCGACACCGACTCCGCGCGGTTGTCCATCTTCACCACCCTGCGGAACTCGTCGAACGACCGCATCCGAGGTGTCGTCCGCGGCACCATCAGTCGCCCCGGCAAACCGGACGTCGAGGTCGAACAGGCGGTCAGCCTGGCGGCCGGCGAACAGCGCGAAGTCAGCTTCAGCCCAAGCGATTTCGGTCAGCTCACCGTCGACCATCCGGATCTGTGGTGGCCCTACACGATGGGCGCACCCAATCTGTACGACCTGCACCTGGAATTCCGCCAGTTCGGCAACGCGGTCGACGAAACCCACCAACGCTTCGGTGTGCGGACCATCTCGCAGTTCCGCGACGACGACGAACGCTTCCCCGAGCTGGGCACCGGCGGCAGCTTCTACCTGCAGGTCAACGGCCGCGACTTCCTGGTGCGTGGTGCCACCTACACCCCAGATTTGTTGTACGCCTACGACCCCGGCCGCGAGGACGCCATCCTGTCCTACGTTCGCGACCTCGGGCTGAACATGCTGCGGCTGGAGTCGAAGATCCCCGACGAGCGCTTCGTCGAAGCGGCCGACGAGCTCGGCATCCCCCTGATGGTCGGCTGGATGTGCTGCAACCAGTGGGAGAAGTGGCCGCAGTGGGACGACGAGGACAACCGCGTCGCCAGGGACAGCCTGAGCTCGCAGATCACCATGCTGCGTTCGCACGCCTCGGCGGCCGTCTGGGCCAACGCCAGCGACGGGCGGCCACCGGACAAGGTCCGCGAGGACTACCACCAAATTCTGCGTGACCTGCACTGGCAGAACGCCGTCGTCGACACCGTGTCGTCCTACGTCACCGACGACACGGGCAAACGCCTGTGGGACGGCATCCAGATGGCGGGACCGTACACGTGGCGCCCGCCGTCGTACTGGTTCAGCGGGGAGTACCGCGCCGCCAGGGGCGCCTCCGCCGAACAGGGCGACAACGAGCACATCCCACCGTTCGCGAGCCTGCAGCAGTTCATCCCGCCGGACAAGCTGTGGCCGCCCAACGACTACTGGTACTTTCACGCCGGTTCCAACCCCGGCAACGAACGGTTGACCAGCATCCAGTTGGCCGTCAACCGCCGCTACGGGTCCTCGGGCAGCGCGTACGAGTTCGCCCGCAAGGCCCAGCTTGCGCATTACGAGTCCACTCGCGCCCAGTTCGAGTCGTTCGCCGCCCTCGGCTGGGCCGGGCACAAGATGACGATCTACTGGATGCTGAACAGCCACTGGCCGTCGTTCTTCGGCAACCTGTTCGACTACTACCTGCGCCCCGGCGGCGCGTACTTCGGAGCCAAGCAGGGCCTGCGGCCACTGTCCGCGGTCTTCGACTCCTACGCGACGGGGGACCGCAGTCGGGCCAACGTCACCCTGGTCAACCAGACGCCGGCCGAGGCGAAGGACGTCCGCGTCCGAGTCAGGGTGTACGACCTGCAGGGCAAGCTCCGCGACGACCAGACCAGCGCCGCCCTCGCGGTGCCGTCGGGTGGCACCGCGCGCGCCGTCACCCTGCCGCGGGAAGCGCGGGACTCCCGGGTCTTCTTCGTCCGCTGCGAGGTGCTCGACGCCTCGGGCAAGGTCGTCGACGAGAACGTGTACTGGCAGTCCCAGCGCAACGACGACGTGGGAGATCCCGACGGGGACTTCGCCTTCGAGCTTCACCAGGACGCCTGGGCCGACATGACCCCGCTCAACACCATGGCGAAGGTGCCGCTGACCGTGTCGGCTACGCGGTCGGGTGGCGACGTGGTGATCTCACTGCGCAACCCGACCAAGCAGGTCGCCTTCTTCGAGCGGGCCGAGGTGACCGCGACCCGCGACGGCGACGAGGTCCTGCCGATCACCTATGACGACAACTACGTGACGGTGTTCCCCGGCGAGACGGTCGACGTCCGCGCGACGCTGCCGCGCGGTTCGGCCCCCGCCGACTGGGTCCGCGTCACCGGGTACAACTCCGCACCGGTGGTCGCGCCGATCTCGTAGGGCCGCCCGCGCAACCACCACGCGGTGCCGACCAGTACGACGGCGAAGCCCGCCAGGTAGGCCGCCGGGATCACGACGTCCCACCATCCTCCCGGGCGCAGCGACAACAGACCCGTCTCCGGGGTGTCACCCGTCGTCCGCACCACCCAGCCGGCGAACACGCCCCAGGAGAGCCACAACGCGACGACCGCCGATCGGCTGCCCACGACGTACGCGCGATACCCGAGGTGAACCATCAGCGGCACCGCCCACACCCAGTGATGGCTCCAACTGAACGGCGACAACGCGGCCGACGCCATCCCCACCACGGCCACCCCGAGCACCGCCTGACCCCGCCGCCACGCCAGCACCGCGACGGCCAACGCGGCGACCGCCAGCGCGGCGGTCACGGCAACCGTCGGCACCCCGGCGAGGTGCATCCTGACGAACAACCCCTTCAAGCTCGTGTTCGCGACGGGATCGCTGGTGATGCGGGCGACGTCGTCGAACCCGCCGCGCAGCCAGAAGTAGCCGGAGTCGCGGGGCAGCACCAGGAACCCGAGAACCACGGTGGCCGCGAACGTCACCGTCGCCACCACCGCGGCGCGTCGTCTCCCCGTCAGCACCAGGAAGACGACGAACAGGGCGGGGGTGAGCTTCACGCCGGCGACGAGACCGATGCCGACACCGGCCCACCTGCGCGTGTCCGTCCCGAGCAGGTCAGCCACCACGACGGCGAGGATCAGCAGGTTCACCTGCCCGAGCTGCAGCGACAACCGCACAGGCTCGAGCCAGCACAGCAAGCCCACTAGCAGCGCGCCCAAGCTCCACAACCCGGTCGAGGTCGTCACCCCGAGCCGGACCAGCGTGCGCCGGACGACGTAGACCAGCAGCGCGGCGTTCACGACGAGTCCGATCACCTGCGCCGCCGGCGACGTGAGCAGGGTCAGCGGAAGCGAACACAGCGCCGCGAAGGGCGTGTAGTCGAACAGCAATGTGCGCGGGTTTCCCGTCAGCCCGACCGAATAGAGATCCTGGCCTGCGAGGACCCGTCCCGCTCCGAACCGGTAGACCAGCAGGTCGACCTGACCGGCGAGGCCGGGCCACCGCAGATACGCCCCCGCGTAGGCGACGAGCGCCACGAGGAGGATCACCGGCCCGTAGACGCGCACCCACGTGTTCGGCTTCGTCGACATCGAGGCGAAGCTACTGAGGCTGGCTGGATACTTCCTGAAAGCCGGGGTGGCCGCACGGGTCTGCAGCGCTACCGGGAGGATGTTCCCATGAGTTCATCCGAAGAGGGGCCGGCGACGACCACGACGGACCTACGGTCCGAACTCGCCGAGATCACCGCCGCCGCGGGCTGGGACCGCAGGATCGACGACCGCGTGGACATCTACCTGCGTGGCCAGACCCGGGTCCGAGTCATCTGGCGGGGCGACGACGCGATCAGCGGCGCATCCCGGTTCCAGGAGGACAACCTGGAGACGTACTCGAGGGATCTGAAGACGGTGAAGGGCTGGCTGGCCCGCTAGCCCGCCGCGCCAGGCAGGCCCGCACCACCGACGCGGCCACCGGCAGCGTGGACAGCACCGCGATCAACACCACCATCAGCTCGAGGTGGGTGCTGACGAACGCCACGTTGCCCAGGTGAAAACCCACGACGGTGAGCCCGACGCCCCAGGCCGCCGCTCCAAGTACGTCGTAGGCCAGGAAGACGCGGTACCGCATTCCCGACGCGCCGGCGACGACCGGCATGAACGTCCGTACCACGCCGACGAAGTGCCCGATCACGATCGCCTTGCGGCCGTGCTTGGCGAAGAACGCGTGCGACGAGGCCAGGTAGCGCTTCTTGAAGATCCGCGCGTCCTCCTTCCTGAAGAACGCGGGCCCAAGTCGCCACCCGATGAGGTATCCGACCTGGCCGCCCGCGACGGCAGCCGCCGTGGTGCCAAGCGCCAGCGTCCAAATCTCCACGGGTGCGCCGTCTTGCGCCGCGAGCAGACCCGAGGTGAACAGCAGCGTGTCCCCTGGCAGGAAGGGGCACAGCAGCCCCGTCTCGAGGAAGACGATCAGCATCACGCCCGGCAGCACCGCCGAGCCGAACATGCCGTCGTGACCGAGCCAGTACATCGGGTCCATGACGGCGGGCAGGGCAGCAACCACGTAGGTCGTCACGGCCGCCGACGGTAGCCGCCGGACATTGCCGCAGGGCCAACGGCGCCCGACCGCCACACCACACCGTCCCGAACCGAATGCGGTCCGGGGTCGTAGTGTCATACCCCGTGAGCGCACGCGCGGGAATCGTCGTCACCGGAACCGAAGTTCTCACCGGTCGGGTTCAGGACCGCAACGGTCCCTGGCTCGCCGACCGACTGCTGGAACTGGGCGTCGAGTTGGCGCACGTCACGATCTGCGGAGACCGGCCGTCCGACATCGAGGCCCAGCTGCGTTTCCTCGCCGACGAGGGTGTCGACCTGATCGTCACCAGCGGTGGGCTCGGCCCCACCGCGGACGACATGACGGTCGCGACGGTGGCGAAGTTCTGCGGCCGGGACCTGGTGCTGGACGCGGCGCTGGAGGCCACCATCGCCGACATCCTCAAGAACATGATGAGCCGCTCGCAGTCCTGGAACGGCGTCGACTTCGAGTCGGTGCTGGCGGCCAACCGCAAGCAGGCCATGGTGCCGGCCGGTGCGGAGATTCTGGGCCCGGTGGGAACGGCCCCCGGCGTCGTCGTGCCCGGCACCCCGACCGTGGTGGTGCTTCCCGGCCCGCCGCGAGAGCTACAACCCATGTGGGACAAGGCCGTTGGGACGGCCGGGGTGCAAGCGGCGATCGCCGGCCGCACGGAGTTCGTCCAGGCCACGGTCCGCATGTTCGGGTTGCCCGAATCGGCACTCGCCGAGACCCTGCGCGACGGCGAGGTCGGCATCGCCGGCTTCGACCGGCTCGAGATCACCACCTGTCTGCGGCGCGGTGAACTGGAGATCGTCACCCGCTACGAACCCGACGCCGCCGACGTCTACGCCGCCCTGCTGGAACTGTTGCGCGAACGGCATGCGGCGCAACTGTTCTCCACCGACGGCGCCCTGGTGGACGACCAGGTCGCGGATCTGTTGGCGGGCCGGACGATCGCGACGGCCGAATCCTGCACTGCGGGAATGGTTGCCGCGAGACTCACCGACCGGGCAGGCTCGTCGGCGTACGTCGCGGGCGGTGTCGTGAGCTATTCCAACGACGCCAAGACGAACCTGCTCGGCGTGGACGAGCAGCTGCTGGCGGCCCATGGCGCGGTGTCGGAACCGGTGGCCGAGGCCATGGCGGCCGGCGCCCTGGACCGCTTCGGCGCCGACACCGCGGTCGCAATCACCGGGATTGCGGGCCCGGGAGGGGGGAGTGCCGAGAAGCCGGTGGGCACCGTCTGCTTCTGCGTCCGCCTCGCCGAGGGGCCGACGCTGACCAGGACGCTGTTGTTGCCCGGCGACCGATCCGACGTCCGCGAGCGATCCACCACCGTCGCGATGCACCTGCTACGGCGCATCCTCACGGCGCCCGGCGACGCCGACTGAGCGCCGATGTCCTTCTCGCTCAGCGACTCCGAGCTCAACGATCGTCTGGATCGATTGCCGGTGCTCGCGGGGCGGGAGCGGGTGGTCGAGGACCTCGAGGGAGGGCTCACCAACCGCAACGTCAAGATCACCACCTCCGACGGCGTATACGTGGCGAGGTGCTCGGGCAGCTCCTCGGAGCTGCTGGCCATCGACCGCGACGACGAGTACTTCAACTCCCGAGCCGCTGAGGAAGCCGGCGTCGGCGCACCCGTCGTCGACTACCGGCCCGACCTCGGCATCCTGCTCATCGGATACCTGAACGGCGTGACGCTGACCAAGGACGACTTCGCGCGCGATGGCGTCATCGCCAAGGCCGCCGTGGCCTGCCGGACCCTGCACGGCGGGCCGCGGTTCCGCAACGACTTCGACATGTTCGCGCGGCAGTCGGCGTACTTGAGAATCGTCGAGTCGCACGGATTCCGGCTCCCCGCCGGATATCTGGACTTCGCCGGCCAGTTCGAGTCGATTCAGGCGGCGCTCGCACATCCCGATCGGGTGTCGGTGCCATGCAACAACGACCTGTTGGCGGCCAACTTCGTCCTCGACGGCGACAAGATCTGGCTGATCGACTACGAGTACTCGGGTAACAACGACCCCACCTTCGAGCTCGGAAACATCTGGCGCGACAACGGCTTGTCCCTCGAGCAACTCGAGGAGCTGGTCACCGCGTACTACGGCCGCACGACGCGTCACGAACTGGCGAGGGCGCGGCTCCAGGGCACCGTCTCGCAGTACGGCTGGACGTTGTGGGGATGCATCCAAAATGGAAGCAGCACACTTGACTTCGACTTCTGGGAGTGGGCGATGGAACGCTACGACAACGCCGTCGAGGAGTTCAGGGGCCCAGACTTCACCCGCCTGCTCGACGACGCCAGGACCGGAGACTGACACCATGGGAGAGACGAACCGATGAGCGACAACACCTTGCCAAGTCGCGCCAGGGTCGTGGTGATCGGCGGCGGTGTGATCGGCACCAGCGTGGCCTATCACCTGACCAAGCTCGGCATCACCGACGTGTTGCTGCTCGAACAGGGCCAGCTGTCCTGCGGAACCACCTGGCACGCCGCGGGTCTGGTGGGTCAGCTGCGCGCCTCGGAGAGCGGTACCCGGCTGGTGCAGTACTCGACGGAGCTCTACCGCGAACTCGAAGCCGAGACCGGGCTGACGGCGGGTTACAAGCAGTGTGGCGGGGTGACGGTGGCACGCACCGAGGACCGGATGATTCAGTTGCGTCGCACCGCCGCCAACGCCGCGGCCTTCGACCTGGAGTGCGAGCTTCTCACCCCGCTGGAGGCGCTCGAGCACTACCCGGTGATCCGCATCGACGACCTCGTCGGGGCCATCTGGTTGCCGGCCGACGGCAAGGCCAATCCGTCCGATCTGACCCAGGCGCTGGCCAAGGGTGCCCGGATGCGGGGTGCTCGAATCATGGAGCGCACCAGGGTGGTCGGCGTGAACACCGAAGGTGGCAGGGTCACCGGGGTACGGACGGATCTCGGCGACGTCGAGGCCGAGATCGTCGTCAACTGTGCTGGCCAGTGGGCCAAGCAGATCGGTTCGCTGGCGGGCGTGAACGTCCCGCTGCACTCGGCCGAGCACTTCTACGTCGTGACCGAGCCCATCGTCGGCGTGCACCCCGACATGCCGATCCTGCGGGACCCCGACGGTTACACCTACTTCAAGGAGGAGGTCGGCGGCCTCGTCATCGGCGGCTTCGAGCCGGAGGCCAAGCCGTGGGTCAGCCCGGACGCCATCCCGTACCCCTTCGAATTCCAACTGCTGGAAGAAGATTGGGAGCACTTTCAGATCCTGATGGACAACGCGCTGTTGCGGATCCCCGTGCTCGAGGAGACCGGGCTCAAGAAGCTGTACAACGGCCCGGAGAGTTTCACCCCGGACAACCAGTTCATCCTCGGTGAGGCACCGGAGGTGGCCAACTTCTTCGTCGCCGCGGGCTTCAACTCCGTCGGCATCGCGTCCGCCGGTGGTGCGGGACGCGCACTTGCCGAGTGGATCTCGAACGGGTCGCCGACGACGGACCTCACCAGCGTCGACGTGCGTCGGTTCGCCCCGTTCAACGGCAACACCAGGTGGCTGCACGACCGGGTGTCCGAGGTGCTCGGGTTGCACTACGAAATCCCTTGGCCCAACCGGGAAATGACGACGGCGCGGCCGTTCCGTCGCTCGCCGGTGCACCACCTCCTCGTCGCCGCCAACGCCAACTTTGGCAGCCGGATGGGTTGGGAGCGGGCAAACTTCTTCGCCCCCGAGGGCGTCGAGCCCACCATCGAGTACTCCTGGGGCAAGCAGAACTGGCTGCCGTACTCCGCCGCCGAGCAGGTCGCCACCCGCACCGCGGTCGCGGTCTTCGACCAGACGTCCTTCTCGAAGTACCTCGTGGCCGGACCCGACGCCGAAGCGGCGCTGCAGTGGCTGTGCACCGCCGACATGGCCGTCGACGTGGGGTCGTGCGTATACACCGGCATGCTCAACGATCGCGGCTGTTACGAGTCCGACGTCACCGTCACCCGCACCGCCGACGACGAGTTCCTCATCGTCAGCAGCGCCGCCACGACCGAACGGGACAAGGACCACATCGCCAGGAACCTGCCCGCCGGCGCGCGGGCTCAACTGGTGGACGTCACGTCCTCGCTCGCGGTGTTCGGCGTGATGGGTCCCCGGTCGCGCGACCTGCTGGCCACCCTGACCGACGCCGACCTCGGTGACGAGGCGTTCCCGTTCGGCACCAGCCAGCGAATCAGCTTGGGCTACTCGACCGTTCGCGCCACTCGCATCACGTATGTGGGGGAGCTCGGCTGGGAGCTCTACGTTCCCAGCGAGTTCGCGGTCGGGGTGTACGAGGATCTGATGGCCGCGGGCGCCGAGTTCGGGGTGGTCCGCGGCGGCTACTACGCGATCGAATCGTTGAGGTTGGAGAAGGGCTACCGGGCGTTCGGCCGCGAGTTGACCCCTGGCGACAATCCGGTCGAAGCCGGGCTGCTCTTCGCCTGCAAGCTAGCCACCGACGTCGACTTCCTGGGTCGGGCTGCACTCGAGAAGGCCAAGGCCGACGGGCCGCGGCGCCGGGTGGTGGGCTTTCGAGTCGACGCGCCCGACGCCATGCTCTGGGGCGGTGAACTGATCCTGCGCAACGGTGAGGTCGCCGGTCAGGTGACCTCAGCGGCGTGGGCGGAGACGACGGGTGCGTGCGTGGGCCTTGCCTACGTGCGGTCCGGTGACCAGGAGAAGGTCGACGCCACGTGGGTGGACGCCGGCGTGTACCAGGTCAACGTCGGCGGGGTGTTGCACCCGGTCGCCGTCTCACTGAAGCCCCTGTACGACCCGTCCAACACGCGGATCCGCTGAGGGATGGACGACGCTCGAGGCGCCGCCGACGATAGGCTCTTCGCCGGTGCCGGGACGGGCTTCACGGAATCGTCAGTTTGACGGTGTGAACATGGGTACTCCCGACGAAGGTCCGCAGATGGGAATCAACGGCTAGTGAAGATACTGCTCGACGACACGGAGATGGACGCCCAGCTGGGGCGGACGATGATCGCCGTCTCGGCCAATGCCGCCGACCTTGGCGAAGTCATGACGACCGCCGGCCGAGTGGTCGACGGAGACTACGACTCTTGGTACGCCGAATGGTCGGCGACCGCCGAGGTGGCCAACACGCTGGCCGAGGACGCCCTGCGCGGCGGGCACGTCGTGACGGCCCGCAAGGCCTTCCTGCGCGCGTCCGAATACTGGCGCCAGGCGTTCTTCTTCATCCGCCACGACATCGACGACGAGCGACTCCAGGAAGCCTGGCGCCGGCATCGCCTCGCCTTCCGTGCGGCGCTGCCGCTGCTCGACTGCCACACCACGACCGTCGAGATCCCGTACGACGGCGTCACGATGACCGGTTACCTGTTTCGCCCGGCGGATGCCGACACGCCGCGGCCGACGATCCTGGCGCCGTGCGGTTTCGACTCGACCGCCGAGGCGGGTTACGTGTCCACCGGCTACATGGCGCTGCCGCGCGGGTACAACTTCTTCGTCTTCGAAGGTCCTGGGCAGGGCGGCACCCTCTACGAGCACCGGCGCACCTTCCGTCCCGACTTCGAGGTGCCGTTCGCCGAGGCCTTCGACTGGCTGCTTCAGCAGGACGGCGTCCACCCGCACGCGATCATCGTGATGGGCCGCTCCTTCGGCGGGTACCTCGGTCCCCGGGCGACGGCGTTCGAGTCCAGGGTGGCTGCCCTGGTGGCCGACCCCGGGCAGTACGACTTCGCTTCGCGGATCGGCGCATTCGCCAAGAGCCTGGGTCACGACGACGCCGACGACTTCCTGGCGCGGTTGCTGGCCCATGACGCAGAACTCGACGCCGAGCTCGAGAAGGCGGTCGACGGCCCACGCAACGTCGAGTGGTACGGCTCGCGCATGGCGGCGATGGGGACGGCCACGGTAGGCGACTTCCTCCGCAAGCAGTTGACCTTCACGTTGGAGGACGCCGCAGGCAAGATCAAGTGCCCGACTCTGCTCACCGAGGGTGAGGGTGACTTCGCGGCGCAGGGCGAGCTGCTGTTCGACAAGCTGAGGTGCGAGCGACGATTGACCACGTTCAGCGAGGCCGAGGGTGCGGGCGGGCACTGTGAAGGGTTGGGCAGCACCCTGTTCGAGGGATACGCCTTCGACTGGATCGACCGCATTCTCGGGCGAGCTCAGGCTCCCGCCGAGCAGACGTAGTCAGACACCCGGCTCGAGGTCGTCCCACAACGCCATCAGGCGGTCGAGGATTTCCTCGGCGTAGCCGAGACCGGCGAGATGGCTCTCGCCGGGCAGCGTGTACAACTCGGCGTCGGGCAGCAGGGCCACCACGTGCTCGCCGTGCGCGAACGGGATGATGTGGTCCTTGTCGCCGTGCCACCAGCGCACCGGCACCTTGACCTCGTCGAGGCGGAAGCCCCAGTCCTTGGCGAAGACGACGACGTCGGCGAACGGCGCCGCCATCTGCTTGCGGCTGCCGTTGAGCAGGTCGTCGAGGAACATGGCCTTGAACTCCGGGCGGGCCAGCAGCTGCCGGTCACCGATGGGCGACACCCGCCCGTAGGCGTCGATGCCCCAATCGGCGAAGGGCTTGGCCAACCGGAGCAGGCTGACGGCCGCCAACCGCAGCGGCAGCCCGATGAACGGCATGAGCGGCGCCATCGCCGAGCCCAGTCCCATTGCACCGCCACCGATGCGTTCGGGACCGACGGTTGGCGCGACGCCGCCGAGCACGCCTACCGCCACGACGCGCTCGGGCATCGCCGCCGCACAGGCCAGGGTGTAGGGCCCGCCACCGGACAAACCGATGATCGCCATCTTGTCGATGCCGAGAATGTCGGCGATGGTGCGGAGGTCGTCGGCGAACGCCAGCACGTTCTCGTACTGGAACGGGGTCGACGAGCCGATTCCGGGTCGGTCGACGCCGATCAGCCGGATGTGGTTGCGCTCCGCGTAGATGCGCGCCTCGACGGGAATCTGGCGGCGGGCGCCGGGAGTGCCGTGCAGCCAGAAGACGGCGCGGCCCAGCGGATCACCGAATTCGGCGAATCCGATCTGGCGGTCGTCCCCGACGGCGACGTTGCCCTCCAGCTTGGGACGTGCAATTGACGGAACCATCAGGAGAGTGTCGCACGCGGGTTTCGGACGGAAGTTTGCCGCGGCCCGCGGTTTCGACACCGCGGCGGGCGTGGAGTACGTCGCACGGCAAGGGGTGCAAGAATCAACCTCGATGAATGCTGTGCGCGTGGTAGTGGCCGACGACGACGTCCTCCTTCGTGAGGGACTGGCCAGCCTGTTGACCCGATCGGGTTTCGAGGTGGTCGGTCAGGCGGGCAACGCCGTCGAGCTGCTCGACATGGTCCGCGACCGTCAGCCGGGGTTGGTGTTGACCGACATCCGGATGCCGCCGTCGCACGACACCGAGGGCCTCGACGCCGCGAAGTCCATCCGTGAACAGTGGCCCGACATCGCGATCTTGGTGCTGTCGGCGCACGTCGACGTCGAACACGCCATGGAACTGCTGGCCGGCGGCCATTCGGTCGGGTACCTGCTCAAGAGCCGCATCACCAACGTCGACGACTTCGTCGAGACCGCGGGCCGGATTGCGGCCGGCGCGTCCGTAATCGATCCCGCGCTGGTTCAGGAACTGGTGTCGGCTCGCCGTCGCGACGACCCGTTGGAAGCGTTGAGCACCCGCGAGCGCGAGGTCCTGACGTTGATGGCCGAGGGGCTGTCGAATTCGGGTATCGCAGGCCGCATTTGGGTGACCGAGGGCACCGTCGAGAAGCACGTGCGCAGCATCCTGACGAAGCTAAACCTGCCCGAGACCCATGACGAGCACCGTCGGGTCCGAGCGGTGATCATGTACCTCGACTCGCTGTGACGGCGAGTCACCGAGCCAGCATGCCCCTGATCGCGTTCGGTGACAGCGCGAACTTCGCCAGGAAGCCAAGCGCCGAACTCTCGGCAATCATCTCGGCGTAGTCCTGTTCCGAGTGCGTCGAGATGAGAATCACCGACGGTGTGGGACCGTCCGCGTCGTGCAGCTGCTCGACGACGTCGAATCCGCTCTCGCCGCCCAGTTCGACGTCGACGAGGGTGACGTCCGGATGCAGATCCGCGTATCGGGCCAACGCTTCCTCGGCCGTGCACGCCACGCCTACGACGTCGATTCCCGCGCGGCCGAGCATGTCGGTCGCGGCGTCACGGAAGTCGGCACTGTCGTCGACGATCAAACAACGCATTGCGCACCCCTGGAGAACATCATGAGACGAGCTTGTCAGGCGAGTACCCGTCCGGCATTGCTGCTAGCCGGAAACTTCCCTGTGAAGGCAAAGTTACCTGTGAGGGCATAGCATCCGGTGCGATGAACGAGCGACTTTCGACTGCCGACCACCAGCAGGAAGGCTGGTTTCGCCTTGTTCCCAGCCGCCTCCTCACGTTGTTCCTGCGCCCGACCGCACGGCCGCTGGGCTGGGGAATCGTGGTCTCCGTCGGCTTCCTGGCGGCTGAGACGCTGGTGGTGCTCTATCTGACCAGAGTGGCCCCCGAAAACGCCTTTGGGGCGATCTTCTTGCTCGGCGTGCTCGTCATCTCCGCGGGCTGGGGCTTTAGCTTGGCGATCGCGACCTCGATCGCCAGCGCCCTGGTCTATCTGTCCTTCCATCTCGACGGCGTGACCGCCGCGTTGACCGTCTTCCTGCCCGTGGCGCTGTTGGCCAACGTGCTGGCCGGCCAGGCGCGACTGCGTGCCTTGGAAGCCGACCAGCGTCGCCGCGAGGCCGCCGCCCTGGCCACCCAGCAGGAGGCGTTGCGACGGGTGGCGACGTTGGTGGCCCGTGGCGCCGAGCCGGCCGCGGTGTATCCGGTGACGGTCACCGAGTTGGCGCGCGGCCTCGACGTCGACCACGTGACGCTGGTCCGCTTCGACGCCGACGACAACTGCACCGTGCTGGCGGCGCACGACCGGCCCGGCCGCGAGACCCTCGAGGTGGGGGAGCGGCTGCCGATCGACGGTGACAGCATCACCAGCCGAATCCGCAGCACCGGCAGCACCGCTCGCATCGACGACTACTCGGAGCTGACGGGCACCATCGCCGTCCGCATGCGTGGGCTCGGATTGCGCTCGGGCGCAGGCGCTCCCGTCACAGTCGACGGCAAGCCCAGGGGCGCACTGATGGTCGGTTCGGGGATGTCCGGCCCCATGCCCGACGGCACCGAGCAACGGGTCTGCGACTTCGCCGACCTCGTTGCGACGGCGATCTCCAACGCGGAGACCAAGGCAGAGTTGAAGGCATCCCGGGCGCGGGTCGTGGCGGCGGCCGACCAGGCCAGGCGGGGGTTCGAACGCGATCTGCACGACGGCGCGCAGCAGCGCATCGTGGCGCTGGGACTCGGCCTGCGCACCATCGAGGCATCCGTGCCGCCGGACGACCTCACCGTCCGCAAGCAGCTCGACAACGTCATCAACGGTCTGGCCGACCTGTACACCAACCTCCAGGAACTGTCGCGCGGCATACATCCGGCCATCCTGTCCAAGGGTGGCCTCGGGCCGGCGCTTCGGGCGCTCGGCCGCCGTTCGGTGGTGCCGGCCAGTGTGAGGGTCGACCTCGACAGGCGGTTCCCCGAACCCGTCGAGGTGGCCGCGTACTACGTGGTCGCCGAGGCGATGACGAATTCCGCCAAGCACGCCAAGGCTTCTGGCATCACCATCCGGGTGGGTTTGATCGACGACGCGTTGTGCATCGAGGTCAGCGACGACGGCGTCGGGGGAGCCACCTCAGAAGGAGGCGGATCCGGGATCATCGGACTCCGGGACCGGGTCGAGGCGGTGTCGGGCCGGCTCGAGGTCTCGAGCCCCGTCGGCGAGGGCACGATGTTGACGGCGACCATCCCCGTGGCTGCCGCCGACGAACCCGAACGTGCGGCGGTCGGTCAGCCGACCCAGGCGCCGGGTCGCCGGCCCGACCAGGGCGTCGCCGTCTCGAGCTGAGCGGCCAGTCGTAGCAGGACGGTCTCGTCGGGTGCCATCAGTTGGACACCGATCGGCAGGCCGGTGGACGTCACCCCGAGCGGAAGCGAAATGGCCGCCCAGCCGGTCACATTGGCCATCGTCGTCCAGCCCGTCGTGGCGAACTCGACGTCGAAGAACGCCCTCGTCGTCCCGCGCGGCTGGTTCAGCAGCCCGTACGGCGGCGGGGGAGTCAGCAGTGTGGGCACCAAAAGCACGTCGTGGGCGGCCATTCCGGCGGCGAAGCGACGTGTCTGCGCGTGCACGGCGCCGATGGCCTCGGCGTACGCGACGCCCGTCGTGGTGAAGCCCTCGCGCATCATCACCCAGCTGCTGGGCTCGAAGTCGTCTTCCTCCGGTTCGCGGCCGAGCACCTGCTTGCCGAACGCGTGCAACTGCGCGTTGCTGACGGCGTGCAGCACGGCGATCGCATCGGCGACCGCGTCTGGGTCGAACGTGGGCTGGCCCTGGTCGACGTGATGTCCGAGGGCGGCAAGGGTGCTGGCCGTCGCGTCGACGGCGGCGACCACCTCCGGATGCGTCGGCGCGCCGGGGAACGGCGAGTCCGTTGTGGTGAGGATGCGAATGCCGTTCGGCTGCTGGGTGATTGCCGCCAGGAAGGTGGTGTCGGGACGCGGCGCGGTATACGGATCGCCGGTGGCGGCTCCGGTGATCGCGTCGAGGAGCGCGGCGCTGTCGCGGACGGTGCGGGTCAGTGCGTGCCCGTTGACCAGCCCCTCCATTCCCTGGCCGCCGTCCGGGGCGAACGAGCTGCGGCCGCGTCGTGGTTTGAGGCCAACCAATCCGCAGCACGACGCCGGTACCCGGATGGACCCGGTGCCGTCGCCGCCGGATGCCGCGGGCACGACGCCTGCCGCCACGGCCGCCGCCGAACCGCCGCTGGAGCCGCCGGGGGTGACGTCCGGCGACCACGGGTTCACGGTGGGACCGAACACCAACGGCTCGGTGGTGCAGTGGTTGCCCCACTCGGGGGTGTTGGTCTTGCCGAACACGACCAGGCCGGCGTCCAGATACCGTTCGACGACCCACGACGACTCGGTCGGCACGTAACCCCGTAACGCCCGCGACCCCATCACCTCAGGCGCACCCGCCAGCGAGGCGCCAAGATCCTTGAGCAGGAACGGAACTCCGGCCAGCGGGCCCACCTCTCCGGTGCGCAGGGCACCGGAGTCGTCGAGTAAGGCGGCCTGCCGCCGACCCCTGTCGAAGAGGTCGGCGACGACGGCGTTGAGTCCGCGGGCCGCGTCGAGCCGGGTGATGGCGGCGTCGAGTAGTTCGACGGCCGTCAGCTCACCCGACGCGACGAGCTCCGCTTGACCGAGTGCGTCGACCGACGCCAGCTCGCGAGCCTGTTGCGTGTCCATTGGCTCGGATCTTGAAGGCTGGCTCCGGTTTCGGCAACTCGGCGCTAGCTGGGCTCGTCGGCCGCTTCGGGTTTCTTGTCCACCACGCGGGTCTTGTAGAGGCTCGCGGCGGTGGTGATGACGAGGGTCACGATGATGACGCCGAGGCTGGCCAGCGTCGGGATCTCCGGCACCGGGACGTGCTCGCCACCGTTGATGAAGGGCAGCTCGTTCTCGTGCAGGGCGTGCAGCACCAGCTTGACGCCGATGAAGGCGAGGATGAAGGCGAGGCCCTGGGACAGGTATACGAGGCGCTTGAGCATGTCGCCGAGCAGGAAGTACAGCTGGCGCAGACCCATCAGGGCGAACACGTTCGCGGTGAACACGATGTAGGGCTCCTTGGTGAGCCCGTAGATCGCGGGAATGGAGTCCAGCGCGAACAGCAGATCGGTGGTGCCGAGCGCGACGATCACGAGGAACATCGGCGTCATCAGACGCTTGCCGTCCTCCTTGATCCACAGCTTCAGACCGTCCCACTTGTCGGTCAGCGTCAGGTGCCTGCGGGCGAACCTCACCACGCCGTTCTCGGCGTCGTCGTCGTGGTCGGTGTCGCGGACCAGCGTGATCGCGGTGTAGACGAGGAACGCGCCGAAGACGTAGAAGATCCAGGAGAACTGGTTGATCGCGACGGCGCCGAGCGCGATGAAGATGCCGCGGAAGATCAGCGCCAGGATGATGCCGATCAGCAGCGCCTCCTGCTGGTACTTCCTCGGCACCTTGAAGCTCGCCATGATGATCAGGAAGATGAACAGGTTGTCCACGGACAGGCTGTATTCAGTCAGCCAGCCGGCGAAGAACTCCACCCCGAACTGGGTGCCGTGGAAGTACGTGACCCAGACGCCGAACGCGATCGCCAGACCCACGTAGAAGCTGAGCGCGATCGCGCATTCCTTGAACGTCGGCTCGTGGGGATTACGGGCGATGAAGATGATGTCGAACAGGAGGACCGCCAGGGTCACGCCCAGCGTGACGATCCATTCGATTTGAGTGACCTGCATGGGCTAAGACTGCCTCCGGACGTAGTTCTACGGCCGAGGTCTCTGCCACCGCACACCGCGTGCGATCCACGGCACCGGCTGCCCAGCTTTGGACAACGTGATGACGACACCGTAGCGAAGGAATACTCCCCTCGCGTGTCAGTCTGTCAGACGACTGGCACGACGGGAAATCAGCCGCGCTCGTCGATCGGTTTGGACTTCTTGAGCGCCCGATCCGCGCGGGCGGACGAGTCGGTGATGGCGAGGGCGATCAGAACATCCCCGGCGGTGATGAAGAGCCCAATCCAGTACAGCCACCTCGAGTCCTGTTCTGGCTGGATGGAGAAGTAGACGACCAGGAAGATCGGGCCGACGATCCCGCAGAGGAACACGAACGCCTGAATCTTGACGTAGGCGATGAACGTCTCCACCTGGCGATCTCCCTCCCCGCGCCGCACCGGGAACCATTCTCCCGCGCCCATGGCTCGACTGGCCCTACATTGGGCTCGTGATCCTGGACTTGCTCAGCCCCGGTGTCGAAATCGGCCTCGTCACGACGAACGTCGAGGCGATGGTCGAATTCTACGAAGGGTTCCTCGGTCTGGAACCTCAGGGCGAGATCGACTTCGCCGACGGAACGCAACGGCGATACACCCTCGGTGGAAGCGTCATCAAGCTCGTCACCTACAACACGCCACCACCCCTGCCCGCCGCGACGGGTGGCGGTCGGGCGCAGGCCGGGCTCAGGTACTTCACCGTCGGCGTGCGCAACCTTCGGGAGCTCGCCGCGAAGGTGGAGGCCGCCGGCTACGAGATCGTCGAGGCGCCGACCGAATTTGCTCCGGTGCCCGGCATGGGCTGGATGTTCGTCGCCGACCCGGACGGAAACTCCATCGAATTCTTCGGGACGCTCTGATCCGGTCGTCGTCAGGCCGGAACTACCTCAGGCTTGCACCACGACGATCAGCTCGTTGCCCGTGCGTTCGACGCGCATGCCCGCGCGGCGGGCCAAGGTGGCCACCGCCGCCGCGTCACCCGGTTCGGCCCTGCTGGACGCCAGTACCCGCGCCAGCCTGCCCTTGTGCGCCTTGTTGAAGTGGCTGACGACGGTCCGCCGCCCGTCGGCGTGCTCGGCGACCACGTCGACGTCGACCGCGCCGGGCAACCTGCCCAGTGCGGCGTAGGAGCCCGACCGCAAGTCGACGACCAGCTCGTCCTGCGCCAATTTAGCCAGCACGGGCTCCAGGACGGGGCGCCATCTGGCTGCCAGCGTCGCGCCGCTGGGCAGTTTCGAGCCCGCCGACAACCGGTAGGCGGGGACGGCGTCGCCCGCCCGGACGAGCCCGAACAGTGCCGAGCCGACGGCGAGGCGAGACCGGGCTCGCGAAGCGGCTGCGCCACTGAGGGATTCGATGTCGAGGGCGTCGTAGAGCACTCCCGTGTACCGCTCGACGGCGGGCATCGTCGGCGCGCTCCGCAGTGCGGCGTTGCGGTCGATCTCACTGTCCTGCGATGCGGAGATCCCAAGCGCACGACGGGCCGCGGGGCGGTCGGCGGCCAGGTCGACCAGTTCGTCGACCAGCGCGGCGCGCACGGCGCCCAACTCAGGTGAACTCAACGAATCCAGGTGCAGCGGCGGGCCGTCGCCTCCGTCCCGCTTGGTCTCCGACGGCGGCAGCAGCACGATCACGGCGACGAGACTAGCCGTACGCCAACAGCAGGGGGACACGCTGCTCGGCGGCCGTGAGCGAGCCGTGGTGTCCGATGAGAGCCGATTCGACGGGCTCCGCGGTGCGTCGCACCATCACCGCGGAGTCGCGGCCCGCCGCCACCACGTCGCCGATGCGCTCCAGTACGCGATCGGCGACGCGCTCGCCGAACCAGCCCGCCGCGATCGCCTCGTCGCGGGACACCACCCAGGCGCGGTCGCCAAGCGTCTCCCGCCAGGCCGCGAGGACCGCGTCCGCCGCGCCGTCGACCGTGTAGACGTGCCTGGCCCGCGCCTCGCCGCCGATGGCGCTCACACCGGCGAGTAGCGCCTCGTTCCCGTCGACGTCCACCCGGTCGGCGTCGCCGACGGCGACCATGCCGTGATCCGCGACGACGGCCAACATCCCGCCGGGCGGCAGGCTTTCGACGACCGATTCGACCAGTCGGTCGACCTGGCGCAGCTGCATCCGCCACGCCGGGGAGCCGGGGCCGTGCAGGTGGCCGATGAGGTCGAGGTCACCGTGGTAGCCGTAGCAGAAGCCGCCGGCGGCGACGGCGTGCTGCACGCCCGCGGCCAGATCGCCAAGCCCCTGCACGCCGACGTAGCGGGCGCCCCGCAGCACCGCGCGGGTCAGCCCGGAGTCGGCGAACTGCGCGTTGGACACCACGCTCACCGCGAAACCCGTCGCCGCGGCCCGCTCGAACGTCGTCGGGAGTGGTTGCACCCGCTCGGGTGGCTGCGCGTCGCGGAGATCCTCACCCCACGGGTGCTTGCGCCACTGCAGCGCGTTGACCACACCGGCGTCGCCAAGCCGGAAGGTGTAGCCGACCATGCCGTGTTCGCCGCTGCGGCATCCGGTGCCGACCGCCGCCAGCCCGGCCGCCGTCGTCGCAGGGAAGCCGACGCTCAGCGTCTGCCCACGGAGCCCCGCCAGGACGGGTGCGTCGGCGGCATGGGCGTCGAGCAACTCCGCGCCGAGCCCGTCGATCAGCAAGACGCAGGCCCCGGAAAGTCCGTCGCGCAGCGGAATTCGACGATCGAAGTCGGGAGCGCCGAGCGCCGAGAACACCGAGGGGACGACGTCGGCGAGGTGGGGGAGACCGGGGTCCGGGCGCGGTGTGTCCACGACGTCAGAGCCTGCCACAGGCGCCGGGGCGAGAGTCGTCGTCCACGGCGAATACGCTCATCCCATGCGTCAGGGGGTGAGCGGCTCGGTGGTGACTGCCGTCGGACTGAGCGCCATGCTGATGAGTTGCAGCTCCGCGGCGCCGCACGCTGCCGCACCGCCACCCGGACCTGCCGTCGCCGTCGAACCGCTGTCGATCGGCGCCGGGGCCGTCGACACGACGGGTGGATCGATTCCCGACGGTCAGCTGATCTCACCGTTCGACGTGAAGAACCCCGCCGTCGAATTTCTCGAGCCGGCGTTGCTCAAGGCGATTCAGGATGCCGCCACCGCGGCTGCGGCCGAGGGCGTGGACGTGTTGCTGACGTCGGGCTGGCGGTCCAAGGGCTTTCAGCAGCGGCTGTTCGACCAGGCCGTGACCACCTACGGCAACGCCGACTTGGCGGCGCAGTTCGTGGCGTCGCCGGAGAAGTCGATGCACGTGTTCGGCAAGGCGGTCGACGTCGGGCCCGTGGTCGCGGACCAATGGATGATCGCCAACGGGTCGCGGTTCGGACTGTGTCAGATTTACGCCAACGAGATCTGGCACTTCGAGCTCGCCGTGGACGCTACGGGCGCCTGTCCGCCGCTGCGGCCCAACGCCGCCGGATAGCTCAGCCGGCGACGATCGACTCGCCCTGCACGGTGACGGCCTTCGCCTCCAGCGGTTTCTTCGCGGGGCCCTGGGCGACCGTGCCGTCGAGGTTGAACTCGCTCTTGTGACACGGACAGATGATCTTGCCGTCGGTGATCGCGTTGACGTTGCATCCGGCGTGCGGGCACACCGACGAGAAGCCCTTGAAGACCCCCGTCGTCGGCTGGGTGATCACCGTGTCGCCGACGATGACACCCGAGCCGACCGGCACGTCGGTCGTCTTGGTCAGGGCACCCGACGCCGGCGCGCCCGTTGGCGACGCCGCCGCCGGGGACTCCGATGCCGGAGCGGACGGTGTGTCGGCGGAACTGCAGGCCGCGGCGGCCGTGGCAAGCGCGCCGAGGCCGGCGCCGACGATGACCGCTCTTCGGGGTGGACGAATGTGTTCGAGCATGACGAGGAAATCCTCCAGGGTGGGAGCAGGGGCCGTGCGGGGCTGCGCAGGGTCCTGAACGAATTGTGGCCCCCGAAGCTGGCAGCCGACCGCGGAACCCGAAAGTGGCGCCTCGTCTCAGCGATCGCACAGCGTTGCGGACATGCCACCGCCAAGGCGGCGCTGTTACCCTGCCAGGAGCCGACAGCAGGTTCGAAGACCGCACGGCAGCTGACGCAACGGCGCGGATCACACGCGAACCGACCGGCCCGAATCACGGAAAGAGTGTTGTGCGCACCGGAGAAATCAAGGCCCTGTCCGGCCTGCGCATCGTTGCCGCTCTGTGGGTGGTGTTGTTCCACTTCCGGCCCCTGCTGCAGATGGCGTCGCCCCCGCTCTACGACTCGCTCAAGCCGATCCTGGACTGCGGCGCCCAAGGCGTCGACCTCTTCTTCATTCTCAGTGGCTTCGTGTTGACCTGGAACTATCTGGAGCGGATGGGTGACAAGTGGTCGACGAAGGCCACCATGCACTTCCTGTGGCTGCGGTTGGCGAGGGTGTGGCCGCTGTACCTGGTGACGATGCACCTCGCGGCGCTGTGGATCATCTTCACGCTCCTCTACGGCGACTTCCCTTCGCCGGAGGCTGCGTCCCTGACCGCGATCAACTATCTGCGCCAGCTGGTCATGGTGCAGCTGTGGTTCCAGCCGTTCTTCGACTTCTCGAGTTGGGACGGCCCGGCGTGGTCCATCAGCGCGGAGTGGTTGGCGTACCTGCTGTTCGGGTTGCTGGTGCTGGTGGTGTTCCGCATCGCGCGGGCGACGAGCGTGCGGGGTCTGCTGCTGCTCGCCTTCGCCGCCACCCTGCCGCCGCTGTTGCTGCTGGTCGGGTCGGGCGGACAGTTCTACACGCCGTGGAGCTGGTTGCCCCGCATCGTCCTTCAGTTCACCGCAGGCGCGCTGGCGTGCGCCGCGGTGCGAAAGATGAGGCCAACCGACCGGGCCCGCAGCGGCGCGGGCGTTGCGTCGGTGGTGTTGCTGGCCGCCATCGTCGGGGCCCTCTACTGGTTCGACGGCCATCCGGTGCCCAACATCCGCGACGACTTCGGTCTCGTCGACGTGTTGTTCCTGCCGCTGGTGGTCACGTTGTCCATTGGTTCCGGCACTCTGCCTGCGGTCCTGTCCACCAGGCTGATGGTCTACGGCGGGCAGGTCTCGTTTGGGCTGTACATGGTGCACGAGCTGGTTCACACCGCCTGGCTGTGGATCATGGCGCAATACCGGATCACGATGGAGCCCAGTATCGGTGCGAAGCTCGTCTTCGCCGGGCTGATTCTGGTGGCGACGATCCTGGCGGTTCTGCTGTTCCACTTCGTGGAGGAGCCCGCCCGAATGTGGATGCGAAGGATGGTCGGTGAGCGCAGACCGCCGGTGGACCTCGAGCACACGCCGCAGTCAGATTCGCCCGATCCCGATTCCCCCGAGCCTGATGTTCCCGAGCCCCCGCCGATTCGGGGCACACTCGGGGATCGAGCCACGACACTCCGAGTCCAGGCGGGTTGATGCAGGTCTTAGCTAGCCGGTTAGTCACATTCGTCCTGTCGGTGACCCTGCTCGTCGGGGTGCTGCTCAATGCCCCGTCGGTCCGCACGACGCCCTATGACGCCACGACGGCGGGGACGCCGGTGATGCGGGTCGCGGTCATCGGCGATTCGTACACCAATGGCACCGCCATCGGTGGTCAGGGCCCCAACGCGTGGCCCGTGCTCGCCTGGAAGACGTTGGCGCGCAGGGGCATGCAGGTCAACGCCGACGTCGCGGCCGAGGGCCGGGCCGGTTACGGCGTACGGGGCGATCAGGGCAACCTGTTCGTCGACCTCACCCCGCGAGCCGTCAAGCCCGACGACTCGGTCGTGGTGTTCTACGGGTCCCGCAACGATCAGGGTGTCGACCCGAACGCACTCAACGGGCAGGTCTTCGGCTCGCTCTCGCTGGCCCGCAACATCGCGCCGACCGCCCGCCTGTTGGTGATCGGACCGCCATGGCCGACGGCGGACGTGCCGCCCGCGGTGCTGCAGATCCGCGACATCCTGTCGTTCCAGTCGATGCTCGCGGGTGCGACGTTCATCGATCCGATCGCCGAGCGGTGGTTCGTGGACCGGCCGGATCTCATCGGCCCGGACGGCGTCCATCCGACCAATGCCGGACACGCCTACATGGCCGACAAGATCGCGCCGCTGATCGGCGACCAGCTGCCGCGGCGGGTCTGACTACTTGGTGCCGAAGATGCGGTCACCCGCGTCGCCGAGCCCCGGCAGGATGTACCCGTGCTCGTCGAGTTGTCGGTCGACGGCGGCGGTGTAGATCGGGACGTCGGGATGTGCCTCCTGCATGGCGGCTACCCCTTCCGGGCACGTCAGCAGGCAGACGAACTTGATGGACTTCGGCGCGCATTCCTTGAGTCGGTCGACCGCGGCGATGGCCGAATTGCCGGTGGCGAGCATGGGGTCGACGATCACCACGTCGCGCTCTTCGAGGTCGCCGGGCATCTTGAAGTAGTACTCCACGGCCACCAGGGTCTTGGGGTCGCGGTAGAGGCCGATGTGTCCGACGCGCGCACCGGGCACGACGCTGAGCATGCCGTCGAGGATGCCGGTGCCCGCCCGAAGGATCGAGACGAACACCAGTTTCTTGCCGTCGATGACGCGGCCGGTCATCGTCTCGAGCGGCGTCTCGATCTCGATGTCGTGCAGTGGGATGTCCCGAAGCACCTCGTAGGCCACCAGCGCCGCGATCTCGTTGACCAGTTGACGAAAGGTCTTGGTGGAAGCGTCCTTTCGGCGCAGCAGTGTCAGCTTGTGCTGGACCAGCGGGTGGTCGACGAGGTGTAGCGACGTCATGTGCGAACTCATTCCCTAGAAGGCGGTGCTGGTCAAAAGACGGTGCCGTCGCTGACGACGGTCAACGGTGGCAGCCCGCTGCGCTGCCGCTGCGCCAGCGCTCGTCCCGCGGCCCAGGTGCCACCCTCCAACACGCACGCCAACGGCATTCGATCCGCGTCGACGCCCAGTTCGGCGCGCACCAGCGGAGCCAATTCGTCGAGTAGGGCCACCGTCAACGCCCGCCATTCGACCACCAATTCGTCGCCGACTGCCCACGCGGTGTCGAGCCAACCGGGGTCGCGCAGTCGGAGCACGCCGGTGTCCAGCAGCAGCCCGCCATTGCGGTACTCGGGGAGTGCCGTCAGCGCGTCGAGGCCCGAGACCTGGACGCCTGCCCAGCCGAACGGCTCGAGCAGCGAGTAGGTCAACCACTGCGACAGCTTGTGAAACGGCATCCACCCCGCGGTGAGGCCGGGCCCGGGGACGGCGGGGTGAGGCCAGCAATCGCCCAGTCGCTGGTCTCCGATTGCGTTGTCCGCCAGCCAGATTCCCGACAGCGACGCGAGCAGTTGAGACAAGATGTCGTGGGCGGTGACCGTCTCGGGTCCGTGCTGGGGAAGCAGCCGGTCGAACAACCCTCCCGGCCGGCCGAGCGGCCCGAAGACCTCGGGCTGCGCGGCGAGCGCCGAGCCCAAACGGTGTAGAAGTTCCACCCGGCCGTCGACGCCGACCAGCGGGTTGTCCGGGGCGATCTGGAACGTCTCGGCCAGCCGCGCCGGGGTCAAGGCCCGCAGTCCCTCGGCGTCGACCCGCAGCGGTGCACCGGGATCGGAGGAGAACACCCCATCGGCGAACGCGTTCCAGGACGCGACACCGAGCCCCTCCGACCGGTCGAACCGCAGTCCGCTGGCGGCCTCGTCGTAGTGCCAATCAGGCCCCGCGCCGGCGTCGAGCAGCACGCTGACCACGGCGAGGTCGATCATGGCGCGGGCTCGGCCGGCCGGATCCAGGGCCGCGAGCCGCGCGTCGAGTTCGGCCTTGCGGTCGACCCCGCCGGCTTCGAAGTGGCGCCACCGGCTGTGGAACGGAATGTTCAGGTCGGGGTAGCGGTGTCGCGTCACGGCGACCACTTCGGCCACCGCCACCGGGGTCGAGTCGTCGTCGACGACGAACCAGGGCGACTCGCCGGCGCGTGCTCGCCCCAGCAGGAA
Source organism: Mycolicibacterium hodleri (assembly GCA_006864685.1). Classification (GTDB taxonomy): domain Bacteria; phylum Actinomycetota; class Actinomycetes; order Mycobacteriales; family Mycobacteriaceae; genus Mycobacterium; species Mycobacterium hodleri_B. Next base: position 34,975 of record VIFX01000054.1, read on the forward strand.
ACCGGCCCTGTCCCGGACGGCGGTGGTGGTGCGCAGCAGCGCCGCGGCCCCGTCGGCCTGGGCGGCGCTCATCCGCCCAACCCGCGGCCCTTCGAGTTCTTGAGGTCTTCGGCGTCCGGTACCGGGCCGGGGGTGAAGTAGCCCGCGGCCATCTTGGCGTCGATCTCGACGCGAGCGTCGGCAGGCACCAGGTCGTCGGGAATGTTGACGCGTTCGCCGACCTCGATGCCCGATCCGGTGATGGCGTCGTACTTCATGTTGCTCATCGAGACGAGCCGGTGAATCTTGCGAACGCCCAGCCAGTGCAGAACGTCGGGCATGAGCTCCTGGAACCGCATGTCCTGAACGCCGGCAACGCATTCCGTGCGGGCGAAGTATTGGTCGGCCGTGTCGCCGCCGACCTGCCGCTTGCGTGCGTTGTAGACCAGGAACTTGGTGACCTCGCCGAGTGCGCGCCCCTCCTTGCGGGAGTAGGACACCAGTCCCACTCCGCCGCGCTGCGCGCCGAGGATGCACTCCTCGATGGCGTGGGTGAGATACGGCCTGCAGGTACAGATGTCGGAGCCGAAGACGTCCGAGCCGTTGCACTCGTCGTGCACCCGCGCGGTCAGCTCGACCGACGGATCCGCCAGATCCTTGGTCGCACCGAATACGTAGACGGTCTGGCCGCCGATCGGCGGAAGGAAGACCTCGAGATCGGATCGCGTGACGAGCTCCGGGTACATTCCGCCGGTCTCCTCGAAAAGCGCTCTGCGAAGGTCGGTTTCGGTGCAGTCGAATCGTCGCGCCACGCCGGGCAGGTACCAGACCGGTTCGATCGCGGCCTTGGTGACCAGCGCGGCGCCGCTGGGGAGCAGTACGCGTCCGTCGGGTACGAGCCGGCCCTTCTGCACGGCATCGACGACCTCGGGCAGGATGACGTGCGCCTTGGTGATGGCGATCGACGGGCGCATGTCGTGCCCGGCGGCCAGCTCGTCGGCGAACACGTCGGCGACCATCGCCCCCCACGGGTCGAGGCTGACGATCTTGCCCGGCTCGCTCCACTGCGGGTACGGGCCGACGACGTCGGTGGGTGAGGTGTTGGTCAGGTCGGCCTTGTGCTCCCGCGACAGCGCGCCCGCGGCGACGGCGAGCGCGCGGTACACGCCGTAGGAGCCACTGTGGGTGCCGATCACGTTGCGGTGCGCGCGCTTGGTGGTGGTGCCGATGATCGGTCCGCGCTCGGTGGCGGTCGGGGCGTCCCACGTAATGGGCAGGGCGCCCACCCCGCCGCTGTGCGAGGTCAGTCGGATGTGCGCGACCATGCTCGCTCCTCGGGGGTCGAACGTCCGGCCATCGGGCCGCTGGAATGCGCCAGCATAGCGATTGGCCGCACGTGACGCCGGGTGTCGGCCGCTACGCGCCGAAGGTGGTCAGGCAGAAGGGATGCCCGGCCGGGTCGAGGAACACTCGCCACAGGTCGGGCGCCGGTTGATGGTCGGCGAGCCGGGCTCCGACGGCCAGCGCGCGTGCCTCGGCGGCGTCGAGGTCGGGAACCGAGACGTCGAAGTGCATCTGCTGACCCTGCCCGGATTCGGGCCAGGTCGGTGCGACGTAGTCGTCGACCTTCATCATCGCCAGCGTGTGGGTGCCGTCGGAGATGGCGACGACGCTGCCGTCGGGTGATTCGACGATCCGCGTCATGCCGAACAATTCGGCGTAGAAGTCCGCGAGCGTGCCGGGGTCGGGGCAGTCGACGGACACCGATCCGATGCGCAATGTGGGGGAGTCAGACGTCACGCCGGGGACCCTACCGACGCGGGCCGACAATGCACCGACACCGCCCCAGGTCGCGTGCGCTGGAAGCGACCGACGTTCACGGGACGAGCAGCAGCTTGCCGATGGTGCCACGGCTCTCCATGTCGGCATGCGCCTGCGCCGCGTCGACGAGTGGATACTCGCCGCCGACCCGCACGGTGAGCCGACCTTCGGCGAGCCAGTCGAACAGCTGCGCCGTGCGTGCCCGCAACAGGGCCGGGGTGTAAACGTGGTCGTAGTAGGTCGCATAGCCGATCTTGACGCTCTTCGGCAGGCTCGTGATGTCGATCAATCCCGGGCCGCCCAGCACCGGGCCGTACCAGCAGAGCGTGCCCGAGCGTCGCAGCGCGTCGAGTGACCCCTGAAAGGTCGTCGGTCCGGATCCGTCGTAGACGACGTCTACCCCGTCACCGCCGGTGAGTCGCAACGCCTCCTCGGCGAATCGACCACTCGCGTCGACGATCACGTGGTCGGCGCCCGCGTCCTTGGCGGCGGCGACCTTCGCCTGCGACGAGACCCGTCCGATGACCGAACCGCCGCGCAGCGTGATGATCTGGGTCAGCAGCAGTCCCACTCCGCCCGCCGCCGCGTGGACGAGGGCGACGTCGCCGGGTTGCACCGGGTAGAAGTCGGTGGCGAAATGGCTTGCGGTCAGGCCCTGCATCATCACCGACGCGGCGGTGCGGTCGTCGACGGCGTCGGGAATCGGCACCAGCGACGTCGTCGGAATGGCGATCCGTTCGGCATAGCTTCCCGGTGCGTAGACCCAGGCGACGCGTTGGCCTAGCGTGACGCCGTCGACTCCGTCTCCCACGGCCAGGACGCGGCCCGCGCCCTCGACGCCGAGGATCTTGGGGTTGGGATCGTTCCACGCCATGCCCTGTCGCACGCCCACGTCCATGAAGTTGACTCCGGCATAGGCGATCTCGACCAACGCCTCGCCCCGACCGGCCCCCGGCTCGGGCCGCTCGACGTACTCGAGCATCTCGCGGCCACCCGTACCGTTCATCACGATTGCCTTCATTGATTCCGTCCTCTCCAGAGACCGTCTGCTCCCATCACCGTGCGCTCGGAAAAATGGACCCGCAAGTCCAAAGACCTGCCGTAGGCCATGGGTGCCAGCAGGTACTCGAAGACTCCCGATGGCACCAGCACGGGTGGGGTGCCAGCCGGATCGACGCCCGACTCTGCAACCGGAATCGTTGTCGGTGAAGGCAACAACCACCGGCGAGAAGGTACCGATCATGCGAATTCCGACGACCCCCCTGACATCTCTTCTCGCCGCCGGCGCAATCGCCGTCGCGCTCGCCGCGGCGCCGACCGCGGCGGCCGATCCCGACGGCACTGCACCCGCACCGCCCCAGCCCCATCAGGCCTGCACCAGTCTCGGCGGCAACGTCTGTCAGTCGCCGGGGAACACCCAAATCAACGATGCGCCACCGCCGGTTCAGTTCTATCCCTACGGCGGCAACGCCCTGCTGCTCTGACGTGCCACCCGAGGAGATGACCATGTGGATCACACCGAAGATGCCCGTGCCGCTGCTCGTGTCCCTGGGAGCAGTGGTGGCCATCGCTGCGGCGCCCGTCGCGGCAGCAGATCCAGGCAATCCCGCGCAGCCGCATCAAGCCTGCAGCAGCCTGGGAAGTACGCAATCCCTGTGTGAGTCGAGGGGCAACGTTCAGATCAACGATTCGCCTCCGCAGGTCGACTACTTCCCCTACGCAGGTGGCGCGACGTAGACCGAAGGGGGTCTACGTCGTCGGCCCTGCCGCACCTGCTCGGCGGTGCACCGACACCGCATAGTCGCCGCCGTCGTACGGCTCGCGGTCCCACGTCGCAAACCGGGCCACGGACTCCAGCCCTGCGCCCGCGGCGACGCGGTCGTACTCCGCGAGCGACAGCCGGTCGGGTCGAATCGAGAAGCCGGCGACCAGAAGTCCGCCGGGGGCGAGCCGGTCGACCAGCTCACCCATGACCCGTTCCTCGGTTCCCGGGGCGAGAAAGATCATCACGTTGCCCGCGAGAAGGACGACGTCGAACGTCTCGGTGGAGTGCGCGCCGAGGTCCGCCAGGTCGGCGTGAATCCAGCTGAGGTCGGGGGCCTTGGTGCGCGCGGTGGCGAGCATGCCGAGGTCGGCGTCGACGCCCACCACCGAGTGCCCGCGACGGGCCAATTCGATTGCGACGCGGCCGGTGCCACACCCTGCGTCGAGCACGCGGCGTTCGCCCGCTTGCCCCAGCAGGCTCTCGACGAAGTCCGCCTCGCCGTGGATGCTCTCGCCCGACTCGGCGAGCTGTGTCCACCGTTGGTCGTAGCTGTCGCCGCGTGGCGCGTCCGTGTCCTGCCATCGGGTACCCATCACGCCATTCTGACGCAAGAACACCCCGCGATCCGGTGAGGGTTCGCGGGGTGTCCTTGGGGCTGCAGAGGTGGCTTAGACGAGGTCGTACCGGTCGAGGTCCATGACCTTGGCCCACGCGGCGACGAAGTCGGTGACGAACTTCTCCTTGGCGTCGTCGCTGGCGTAAACCTCGGCGACGGCGCGCAGTTCGGAGTTCGACCCGAACACGAGGTCGGCCCGCGTTCCGGTGTACTTCACGCTGCCCGATGCGTCGCTTCCCTCGAAGGTGTCCGACGAGTCGTCGGTCGCCTTCCAGGTGACGCCGATGTCGAGCAGGTTGGCGAAGAAGTCGTTCGTCAACGTCCCCACCCGATCGGTGAAGACGCCGTGCTTCGACCCGTCCCAGTTCGCTCCGAGGACGCGCAGGCCGCCGACGAGGACCGTCAACTCCGGCGCGGTCAGGGTGAGCAGGTTGGCCCGGTCGACCAACAGGTACTCAGCAGGCAGGCTGCCCTTGCCGAGGTAGTTGCGGAACCCGTCGGTCTTCGGCTCGAGGTAGGCGAAGGACTCCTCGTCCGTCCACTCCTGGGTGGCGTCACCGCGACCCGGGGTGAACGGCACCGAGACGGAGAACCCGGCGTCGGCCGCGGCCTTCTCGACTGCCGCGACCCCGCCGAGCACGACGAGGTCGGCGAACGACACCTTGTCAGCGCCGAAGGAGGACTGGATGCCCTCCAGCGTGCGGATCACCTGGGCGAGCTCGTCGGGGTTGTTGACCTCCCACGACGACTGCGGCTGCAGCCGGATGCGGCCGCCGTTGGCTCCGCCGCGCTTGTCGCTCCCGCGGAACGTCGACGCGGAGGCCCAGGCGGTCGAAACCAGCTGCGGGACAGTCAGACCCGACGCCAGGATGTCACCCTTGAGCTTGGCGACGTCCTCCGTCGAGAGCTGGCTCTGACCGGTCGGGATCGGGTCCTGCCAGTCGAGGGTCTCCGACGGAACCTCGGGGCCGAGGTAGCGCTGAATCGGTCCCATGTCGCGGTGCGTCAGCTTGAACCAGGCGCGGGCGAACGCGTCGGCGAACTGCTCCGGGTTCTCGTGGAAGCGCTTGGAGATCGGACCGTAGATCGGGTCCATGCGCAACGCGAGGTCGGTGGTGAGCATCGTCGGCTTGCGCTTCTCCGACGTCGCCTCCGGGCCGGGCACGTAGGCCGACTCGGGTGCATCCTTGGCCACCCACTGGTTGGCGCCCGCGGGGCTCTTCTCCAGCTCCCACTCGAACCCAAACAGGTTGTCGAAGAAGAGGTTCGTCCACTCCGTCGGCTTCTGGGTCCAGATGACCTCGAGGCCGGAGGTGATGGTGTCGGCACCCTTGCCGGAGCGCAGCGACTGCTTCCAGCCGAGGCCCTGCTGCTCCAGCGGCGCGCCTTCCGGCTCCGGGCCGACGTTGGCGTCGGGATCGCCTGCGCCGTGGGTCTTGCCGAAGGTGTGACCGCCTGCGATCAGTGCGACGGTCTCTTCGTCGTTCATCGCCATCCTGGCGAAGGTCTCGCGAATGTCGACCGCCGCGGCCAGCGGATCCGGATGTCCGTTGGGGCCTTCGGGATTGACGTAGATCAGACCCATTTGCACTGCGGCGAGCGGGTTTTCGAGATCGCGCTTGCCGGTGTAGCGGGCGTCGCCGAGCCACTCGGTCTCGGGGCCCCAGTAGACGTCGTCCTCGGGCTCCCACACGTCGGCCCGGCCGCCGGCGAAGCCGAAGGTCTCGAAGCCCATGGACTCGAGCGCGACGTTGCCGGTGAGCACCATCAGGTCGGCCCAGGACAGGCTCTTCCCGTACTTCTTCTTGACGGGCCAGAGCAGTCGGCGGGCCTTGTCCAGGTTGCCGTTGTCGGGCCAGCTGTTCAGGGGGGCGAAGCGCTGCTGACCGGCGCCCGCGCCACCGCGACCGTCGCTGACGCGGTAGGTGCCCGCGCTGTGCCAGGCCATCCGGACCATCAGCGGACCGTAGTGACCGAAGTCGGCGGGCCACCAGTCCTGCGAGGTGGTCAGAACGGCTTCGATGTCACTCTTCACCGCAGCCAGGTCGAGGGCGCCGAACGCTGCGGCGTAGTCGAAGGTGCCACCGAACGGGTCGACCTCAACGGGGTTCTTGGCCAGGATCCGCAGGTTGAGCTTCTTGGGCCACCAGCTTTCGTTGGTCCTTGCGCTCTCGGTCGGGTAGGGAGCGCGCATGGGGCACTGGCCCTCGATGCTCGACTCGTTCATTTCTCCGACTTCGGCGTTCGGAGTCTTGCCTTCGGCCATGGGGTTCCTTTTCGTTCGGGGCTGATCGATTGAGAAGTGGAACGGATCAAACTGTTCGTGCGGTGGAGCAGTCGGGGCACAGCCCCCAATAGATGACCTCGGCCTCGTCGACGGAGAAGCCCTCGAGAAGGCCGCTGCCGTCGGACGGGGTCAGGCAGGGAGCGTCGCCAACGGCGCAGTCGACGTCGGCGATGACGCCGCACGATCGACACACGACGTGGTGATGGTTGTCGTCGACCCGTGACTCGTAACGGGCAACGGAGCCGGATGGCTGAATCCGACGAACCAATCCCGCGGTGGTCAGGGCCGCCAACACGTCGTACGCGGTCTGGCGAGACACCTCGGGCAGACCTGTGCGAACGGAGTCGAAGATCGTCTCCGTGTCGGCGTGCGGGTGCTCGCACACCGCCCCGAGTACCGCGACACGTGGCCGGGTCACGCGAAGGCCTGCATGGCGCAGCTGCTCCGCGTAGTCCGGCGACGGTGTCACGCGGACCACTATGCCGGTCTTTTCTGGAATCGGTCAAGAATTCGCAAAAGACGCGCCGACTGTTCATCTCGATCGCCTCGCCGGCGGATCAGGGCAGTTCGCTAACCTCGTCCGAATCTTTGGCGAGGAGTGGCGAATGAACACGATCGATCCGGCGGCGACCGCGTGGCTGCTGGCCAGTACGGCACTGGTGCTGCTCATGACGCCCGGGCTGGCCATCTTCTACGGCGGCATGGTGCGCACGACCGGTGTGCTGAACATGATCATGATGAGCTTCATCGCGATACCGCTGGTGACGATCGCGTGGTTGCTGTTCGGTTACACGTTGGCGTTCTCGGGGGAGGGCAACGCTGGGTTGATCGGCGATCTCTCGCACCTGGCGATGCTCGGCGTCGACCCCACCACCGTGCACGGCTCGGTTCCCGAACTGCTCTTCGCGACCTTCCAGCTGACCTTCGCAATCATCACCGCCGCTCTGGTGAGCGGTGCGATCGCCGACCGAGCCAGGTTCTCGGCCTGGATGGTCTTCGTGCCCATCTGGACCATCGTGGTGTATTCGGTTGTCGCGCATTGGGTGTGGTCACCCGGCGGTTGGCTGTTCAAGCTCGGTGCGCTGGACTACGCCGGCGGGTTGGTGGTCGAAATCGTCTCTGGCGCATCGGCCTTGGCCCTGGCGCTGGTCCTCGGGCCGCGCATCGGCTTCAAGAAGGAGGCGATGCGGCCACACAATCTGCCGTTCGTCCTGCTGGGCGTCGGCTTATTGTGGTTCGGCTGGTTCGGCTTCAACGCGGGTTCGGCCTTGGCCGCGAACGGAACTGCCGCGGCGATTTTCCTCAACACACTGGTGGCGGGCTGTCTCGGCATGCTGGGCTGGCTCACCGTCGAGCGCATCCGTGACGGCCGGCCGACGACCTTCGGTGCCGCTTCCGGCGTCGTCGCAGGCTTGGTCGCGATCACGCCGTCCTGCGGCACCGTGAACACCCTCGGCGCGGTCCTGGTCGGGCTTGCCGCGGGTGTCGTCTGCTCGTTCGCCATCGGGTTCAAGTTCCGCTTCGGCTACGACGACTCCCTCGACGTCGTCGGTGTGCACTTCGTCGGCGGAGTGGTCGGCGTGCTCCTGATCGGGCTGCTGGCCACCGAGGTCATGACGGGCGGGCCGCGGGGCCTCTTCTACGGAGGTGGCCTCACTCAGCTCGGCAAACAACTGCTGGCAGCCGTTGTGGTAGCCGCCTATGCGTTCGCGGTGTCCTACGGTCTGGCGAAGATCATCGACCGTCTGATGGGCTTTCGCGTCAGCGCCGAGGACGAGACCGCGGGGATCGACTTCAGCCAACACGCCGAAACGGCCTACGCCGAAGGCGTCCACGGGCACTCTCCCGCGCGCCGAGCCACGACGTTCGGCAACCAGGGCGACGAGGAGGGTTGACGCGCAAGCAGATTCGGGCCGTCGGCTCAACGAGCGCTCTTCCTGCACGTCAGACGCGGTAGCATGGTCAGATGACGGTTCGGGACTTGGGCGCCGAATACGGACTGTCTCTTATACACATCT
>VIFX01000055.1:0-39340 GCA_006864685.1 Mycolicibacterium hodleri
CGGCGGGGGTGGAGGCGTCGTCGTGGTGATCTCGTCCTGAACCGGCGGCACCGACGTCGTCGTGCTGGTTCCCGGGGTGGCGAGCGTCTCGCTGTCGGTGCGGGTGACCAGGACGGCTACCGACACGACCAGAGAGATCGCGGCGACGATGGCGACCACGCCGACCACCCAGGGCCAGCGCGGCGGGGTGGCGTCGTCCTCGGAGTTCGGATCGTAGGAGTCGTAGTCGTACAGCGCGACGTCCGGCGGGACGTATGGTGCGCTGGTGAATTGCTCGGATTCGGGGGCGGAGTACGCCCGCGAGTAGATCTCCGTCTCGCCCGTCTTGGGTGCGTCCCGAGCCGGTTCGTCCGGCCCCAGTGACTTCGATCCTGGAGAATCCGACTCTGGGGGATTCGGCCCGCTCATCTACGCCTGTCCTTTTCGACTGCCCGGTCGGCGCGACGTCAACGTCGGGGTCGTGACTGGTGGTCGTGCCTCGGCAACCTTACCGAACGTGACGCGCCGAAGGCTTCCGAGGCACGCTCCGTCCGTCAAGTGAGGCCTTTATCGTGACCTTCGGCCGTACGGGATCAGTGCTTCTCGGGTCCGACGTAGTACTCGAACACCAGACCGCCGGCCGTTGCCAGCACCATGCAGACACCGGCGAAGATCAACCACGGCAACCACATGGCGATCGCCACGGCGGTCACCGACGCCGAAAGGGCGATGAGAAGGGGCCACCAGCTGCTGGGGCTAAAGAAGCCCAACTCCCCTGCGCCGTCGGAGATCTCGGCGTCTTCGTAGTCCTCGGGCCGGGTGTCGAGGCGCCGGGCCACGAATCGGAAGAACGTGCCGATGATCAAAGACAGCCCGGTGGTGAGGACCAGCGCCGTGGTGCCCGCCCACTCGATGCCGCCGTTGGCGTAGATCGCGGTGAGCGCGCCGTAGCCGATCGCACAGACCGCGAAGAACGCGGTGAGGAACTCGAACAGTCTCGCTTCGATGTGCATGAGTCGTCGTCCCTACTTGCTCGCCATCGGAACCTGCTCGCCGCGGCGCGATTCGAACGGGTGCGTCGTGACTGCCAACTCGGGCAGACCCACCGCTCCGAGCGCGTCGGCGTTGGTTCCGTTGGGATGGTCGATGCGGTACTGGAGGTAAGCCTTGAACACGTTGGGCTCCACGACCCGCACTTCGAAGTTCATCATCGAGTGGTACGTGCCGCACATCTCGGTGCAGCGCCCGACGAATGCTCCGGTCTCCTGGATCTCGCTGACCTGGAAGACGTTGTCGGAGTTGTTGGCCTTCGGATCCGGCATCACGTCGCGCTTGAACAGGAACTCAGGCACCCAGAAGCCGTGGATGACGTCGGCGGACGCGATCTGGAATTCGACGCGCTTGCCCTTGGGCAACACCAGGATCGGGATCTCGTTGCTGGTGCCCGTCGTCTCGACCTTGTCGAAGTTCAGGTACGTGCGGTCCTCGGGATTGAGTCCCTTGATCGGGCCGACGAGTTCTTCGCCGTGTTCGTCGACGCCCTCGGGCTTGGACACCATGGCGGCCTTGCGCTCGGCGTCGGCGCCGTCGTAGTTGAGCGTGCCGTCCTTGAACGCGATCTTCTGGTACCCGAACTTCCAGTTCCACTGGAAGGCCGTGACGTCGATGACCACCTCGGGGTTGGGGTCCTTGTGCAGCATCTTCTCCTGCACCACGACGGTGAAGTAGAAGAGCACCGAGATGATGAGGAACGGCACGACGGTCAGCACCAGTTCCAGCGGCATGTTGTAGCCGAACTGCCGGGGCATCTCGGTGTCGGTCTTCTTCTTGCGATGGAAGACGCTCGTCCAGAACAACATGACGTAGACGATGGCGCCGACGACCAGCGCTGCGATGACGCAGGCGATCCACAGCTCCCGGTTGAGCTTGGCCTCGGGGGTGATGCCGTTGGGCCAGCCGAGGCCAAGAGCCTCAGACCAGCTGCAGCCGCTGAGCAGGAGCGATGTCCCACCGAGAACAACCGACAACGCCACCATCCGGAACCCGCGTGCGGTCACGTCGGTGCCTCCTAGAAGTGGGTGAAACCAGGCGAATACTACGCAGCGTAGACCACACCGTTGGCCAGGAGCGAAGCGACCGGGGTGTCGGTTCCGTGACCCCTGGCGATTCGGCATACTGGCGCGATGTGCGGACTGCTTGCCTACCTACGTAACCCGTCCGCAGCGCCGTCCGCCGGGCTGGTGGACGCGGTGTCCGGGGCCACTCACCTGATGCGTCACCGTGGGCCGGACGAGCCGGGGACCTGGGCCGACGACGACGCCGACCCCACCGTGGTGCTGGGCTTCAACCGGCTGTCGATCATCGACATCGCCCACAGCCATCAGCCGCTGAGTTGGGGTCCGCCCGAGCAGCCGGGCCGCTACAAGCTGGTCTTCAACGGGGAGATCTACAACTACCTGGAATTACGAGAGGTCCTGCGGTCCGAATACGGCGCCGAGTTCGCCACCGACGGTGACGGCGAGGCCATCCTCGCCGCGTATCACCACTGGGGCACCGAGGCGTTGAACCGGCTGCGGGGCATGTTCGCCTTCGCGCTGTGGGATTCGGTGGACGAAGAGTTGTTCTGCGCGCGCGACCCGTTCGGCATCAAGCCGCTGTTCATGGCGACCGGAGGCGGCGGCACCGTGGTGGGCAGCGAGAAGAAGTCGCTCCTGGACCTCGCACCGGTCGCCGGTGTCGACCTCGACATCGACGAGCGCGCCGTGCAGCACTACACGGTTCTGCAGTACGTGCCGGAACCCGAGACGTTGCATCGCGGCGTGCGGCGGCTGGAGTCGGGCAGTTACGCCCGCATCCGCCCGGGTCAGGCCCCGGCGGTGACGCGCTACTTCGTGCCCCGGTTCTCGGCGGTGCCGTTCGTCGCGGGCGCCGAGAAGAGCCGGTATGACGAGATCACCGCGGTGCTGGAGGATTCGGTCGCCAAGCACATGCGCGCCGACGTCACGGTGGGCGCGTTCCTCTCCGGTGGCATCGACTCGACGGCCATTGCGGCGCTGGCGATGCGGCACAACCCCCGCCTGATCACGTTCACCACCGGCTTCGAACGGGAGGGCTTCTCCGAGATCGACGTCGCGGTGGCGTCCGCCGAGGCGATCGGCGCCCGCCACGTGGCCAAGGTGGTCAGCCAGGCAGAGTTCGTCGCCGCGTTGCCCGAGATCGTCTGGTATCTGGACGAGCCGGTGGCCGATCCGGCCTTGGTGCCGTTGTTCTTCATCGCCCGGGAGGCGCGCAAGCACGTCAAGGTGGTGTTGTCCGGCGAGGGTGCCGACGAGTTGTTCGGCGGTTACACGATCTATCGGGAACCGTTGTCGCTCAAGGCCTTCGACTACGTTCCCGGCCGGCTGCGCCGCAGCCTAGGCAAGGCGTCGCGGCCGTTGCCCGACGGCATGCGCGGCAAGAGCCTGCTGCACCGCGGGTCGCTGACGCTCGAGGAGCGGTATTACGGCAACGCCAGGAGCTTCTCCGACGCTCAACTGCGTGCGGTGCTGCCGGGCTTCCGGCCGGAGTGGACGCACACCGACGTGACCGCTCCCCTGTACGCCGAGTCCGAGGGTTGGGATCCGGTGGCGCGGATGCAGTACGTCGACCTGTTCACCTGGTTGCGCGGCGACATCCTGGTCAAGGCCGACAAGATGACGATGGCGAACTCGCTGGAGCTGCGGGTGCCGTTCCTGGACCCCGAGGTGTTCGAGGTGGCGTCCCGCCTGCCGTTCGACCAGAAGATCACCAGGACCACCACGAAGTACGCCCTGCGCCGCGCGCTCGAGCCGATCGTGCCTGCCCATGTGCTGAACCGCGCGAAACTTGGCTTCCCGGTGCCGATTCGGCACTGGCTACGGTCGGGCGAACTGCTCGACTGGGCCCACGCGACGCTCGCGTCGTCCCAGACCGACGGCTTGGTCGACAAGCCCGCGGTGGCCCGGATGCTCGACGAACACCGGATCGGAGCGGCCGATCACAGCCGCCGCCTGTGGACGGTGCTGATCTTCATGCTGTGGCACGCGATCTTCGTCGAGCGCAGCGTGGTGCCTCAGATCGCCGAACCGACGTATCCGGTGCAGCTGTAGGCCGGTTAGGCCAGCGTCGCGCCGATCTCCTGGCCGGCTTCGGCGCCGTAGGCCGCCGACAGTCGCTCGATCGCGGCGTCGCGGTCCCACGTCCACTCCTGCGGGCCGGTCGCCTCGAGCACCAGCACGGCGACGAGTGAGGCCAGCTGCGCGGACCGCTCGAGGCTCAGTCCGGCGGCGCGTCCGGTCAGGAAGCCGGCGCGGAACGCGTCGCCGATGCCGGTCGGGTCGGCCTGGTGGGTCTCGGGGACGACGTCGACGTGGACGAACGTGCCGTCCGACGACACCAGGTCGACGCCCTTCGGGCCGAGGGTCGTGACCCGAAGCCCGATCTGGTTCATCACCTCGACCTCGGACCACCCCGACTTCTGCAGCAGCAGATCCCACTCGTAGTCGTTGGTGAACAGGTAGGTCGCACCGTCGATGAGCTTGCGGATTTCCTCACCGGACAGGCGGGCCAGCTGCTGCGACGGGTCGGCCGCGAAGGCCAGTCCGAGCGCGCGGCACTCCTCGGTGTGCAGGAACATCGCCTCGGGATCGTTGGCGCCGACGATGACGAGGTCGACCGCGCCGGCCTTCTTCGCGACGTCGGCGAGCTTGATGTTGCGGGATTCCGACATCGCACCCGGGTAGAAGGACGCGATCTGGGCCATGTCCTCGTCGGTGGTGCAGACGAACCGGGCGGTGTAGGCGCTTTCGGAGATCAGGACGTTGGAGCAGTCGACGCCGTGCTCGTCGAGCCAGGTCCGGTATTCGTCGAAGTCCTTGCCTGCCGCCCCGACGAGCGCGACGTCACCGCCGAGGACGCCGATGGCGAAGGCCATGTTGCCCGCCACTCCGCCGCGGTGCAGGACGAGGTCGTCGACCAGGAAGCTCAGCGACACCTTCTGAAGGTGGTCGGCCAGCAGCTGTTCGGAGAACTTGCCGGGGAACTTCATCAGATGGTCGGTCGCAATGGATCCGGTCACCACAATCGTCACGAAGCTATGCCCTTCATTTGGTTAAGCCGTCTACCTAAGACTAACTAGCAGGTCGGTGCGCTAGCCTAACAACGTCATGGCTGGTCCAATCCCGTACCCCGAGTCCCCATACCCGGAATCGCTGCCCCATCACCCGTTTCCGCCCGCCGGCATGCGGCCACCCGGTCCGCAGCCGTACCCGGGACCCGTGCCGTCGGCGTATCCAGGCACGTTGCCGCCGCCCGTCGACTATCCCTCGCCACGGCGAGGACGGCGTGTCGCACTGATCGGATTGTCGGTCGTCGCGCTGGTGGCGGCCGTGGTCGCCGCGGTCGTCGTCGCCGAACGCAGCGGCGACGACGAGGTGACGGTGACCGACGCTTCGGCGGCGACCGCCATTCAGGGCTATCTGGACGCGCTGGCCAAGGGCGACGACGAGACCGTGGCCCGCAACAATTCGTGCGGGTTCTTCGACGCGGTCACCGATCGTCGATCGGACATGACGCTCGCCAATCTCACCAGCGATGCATTCCGCCGCCAGTACGGCGAGGTGAAGGTGTCCTCGATCGACAAGATCGTCACCTGGTCACCCACTCAGTCACAGGTGCTCTTCACGATGCGGGCGACCCCGGCCGGTCGGAACCAGGGCGAGGTCGAGCGTCAAGGCATAGCTCAGCTGTTGCTCCAGGATCAGAACATCCTGGTGTGCTCATACTTACCGCGCAATTCCGGCCAGTTCTAGCCGGAATTGCGCGGCAAGGACTCAGTTGAAGGAGTCGCCGCAGGCGCAAGAACCGCCGGCGTTGGGGTTGTCGATCGTGAAGCCGGTCTTCTCGATGCTGTCGACGAAGTCGATGGTCGCACCCATGAGGTACGGAGCGCTCATCCGGTCGACGGTCAGCGTGACACCGCTGAAGTCGACGTTCAGATCGCCGTCGAGCGACCGGTCGTCGAAGGCAAGCTCGTAGCGAAGACCTGCACAGCCGCCAGGCTGAACCGCGATGCGGAGTTTCAGGTCGTCGCGGCCTTCCTGGTCCAGCAGCGACTTGGCCTTGGCCGAGGCGGCGTCGGTGAGGATGGCGCCATGAGCGGCGGTGGTAGTCGTGGTCGACTCGTCCTGAACAGTCATTCCTACTCCCTGGGCATTGTCATGCGTCGGATATCTCAACGGTACCTTGCCTGCGCGCTATTCCCGACTCTCGGCGGCGGCCCAACGTGACGACGTCTGCTCCGCGAGCCCCGTGAGCTGCCGCGCGGCGTCGTCCATCGCGAGCTGGACCGACCCTGCGTAGTCGCTGATCGAGTGGGCGGCGGCGATGCCCGCTCCCGCGAGGGCGGTTTCGTCGAGAGTGACCTGGCCGGCCAACACCAACACCGGGGCGTGTCGGGCTCCCGCGGCCAGGGCGCTCACCACCTTGCCGTGCAGCGACTGGTCGTCGAATCGGCCCTCGCCGGTGACGATCACGTCGGCGGCCGCCACGTCGCCGTCGAGGTTGGTGTGCTCGGCGATGACGGCGGCACCCGACTCTCGGCGGGCGCCCAGCGCCATCAGCGCCGCTCCGAGGCCGCCGGCCGCGCCCGCACCCGGTTCGTCGCGGACGGTGCGACCGGTGCCCGCCTCGAGGGCGTCGGCCCACGCGGCCATCCGGTCCTCGAGCAGGTCGACGGTCGCGGGGTCGGCACCCTTCTGTGGTCCGAAGACGTGCGCCGCTCCCCGTGGTCCGAGCAGGGGGTGTTCGACGTCGGTGGCGGCGATCAGGTCGACATCGGCCAGCCGTGCCACGGCGACCTCGAGCCCGCCGAGGGCGTCGACGAGGCCGCGTCCACCGTCGGTGCAGGCGCTGCCACCCAACCCGACCACGATGCGGGACGCGCCCGCCACCAGAGCGGCGTCGACGAGTTGGCCGACGCCGCGGCTGTGTGCCTCGACGGCGGTCTGCACGGTGGGCGCTCCGCCGAGGATGGCCAACCCGCAGGCCTGGGCGCACTCGACGTACGCGGTCGCCGATTCGCCGTCGAAGACCCACTCCGCGGTGACCTCGGCGGCCAGCGGTCCGCTGACCTGTGCGGACCGGAGTCCGCCGAAGCGGTTGGCCAGCACGTCGACGAAACCGGGACCGCCGTCGGACTGCGGCGCGAGCGTCAACCGATCCCCCGGCCTTCCGCGCCGCCACCCGGTGGCGATGGCCTCGGCGGCTTCGACGGCGGTGAGACTGTCGCCGTAACAGTCGGGGGCGATGAGGACACGCAGGTCGTGGATCGTCACCCCCGAAGGGTAAGGGGAACCGGCCCCGGCCACGCGGCAGATCGGAGGTGCATGTCGGACGCCGCCAGGATGTAAGTAACCTGGGAGGCGTGAATCTGCTGGGTCGCAAGAAGGACAATCCCCCACCCGAGGAGAGCGACGCGTCCTCCTCCGTCGCCGGGATGTCCGTGGCCGAGCAGGAGGCCAGGGCGCGTGCCACCGCTCCGAAGGGACGGCCCACCCCCAAGCGCAACCAGACCCGCAGCCGCGGTCCGGTCGCGCCTGCCCCGATGACGTCGGCGGAGGCGCGCAAGCGCAAGAAGGCCGCCAAGCAGACGATGAGCAAGGAAGAGCGCAAGGCCGACAAGCTGGTGCGCCGCGCCGCGATGGCCGAACGCCGCGAGAAGATGATGTCGGGCGAGGACTCGTATCTGCTTCCTCGCGACAAGGGCCCGCTGCGCCGCTACACGCGCGACATCGTCGACGCACGACGCAACCTGCTCGGGCTGTTCATGCCTGCCGCGCTAGCCCTGGTGTTCGTGATGCTGTCGTTGCCGTCGGTCGAGATCCAGTACTACGTGCAGTTCGTGATGCTCGGACTGGTGGCCGTCATGGTGATCGACGGGGTTCTGATCGGTCGGCGGGTCAACAAGGCCGTCGACGCCAAGTTCCCCGACAACACCGAAAGTGGTTGGAAGCTGGGCTTCTACGCCGCCAGTCGGGCGTCTCAGCTGCGCCGCATGCGGGCACCCCGCCCCCAGGTCGAGCGCGGCGCCACGATCGCCTGATTCGACGTGCGCGTCCTCGCGCTCGGCGGCATCCGATCCGGCAAGTCGCAGTGGGCGGAAGCGGAGATCAGCCGCGCCGCCATTTCGGGCGAGGTCCGGTACGTGGCCACCGGTGCGGTATCCGACGGTCCCGAGTGGGCGGCTAGGGTCGCCATCCATCGGCAGCGCCGGCCCGATCGATGGTCGACCGTTGAAAGCACCGACGTGACAACGCATTTGCGCACCGGTCCCGAAGTTCCCACCTTGGTCGACGACGTCGGCGGCTGGTTGGTCGCCGCCATGGATCGTCGACGTGCGTGGACCGGCGGGGACGTCACACCCGACGTCGACGAGCTGGTCGCCGCGGTATGCGAATTCCGCGGCCCGCTTGCCCTCGTCAGTCCGGAGGTCGGGCTGACGGTGGTGCCCGCCACCGAGTCCGGTCGCCGATTCGCCGACGCGCTGGGGACGTTGAATCAACGCCTCGCCGCCGCCTGCGACGAGGTCGTCCTCGTCATCGCGGGTCAGCCCCTGACGGTCAAGGGGCGGCCGTCCACGTGATCGGCTCCGTCGCATCGGCTTTCGCGTTCGGCACCGTCCTACCGGTGCGCACCCGGCAGGTCTTCGGTCGTGGCGCGCTGACCGCGCTACCCGTGGTCGGCGTGGCGCTTGGCGTGGTGGCAGCCGCGGGTGCGTGGCTGGCCGCGCACGCGTTCGGCGCCGGAAACCCGTTGACCGGTATGGCGGTGGTGACGATCTTGCTGCTGGCGACCCGAGGTCTGCACGTCGACGGCTTCGCCGACACCGTCGACGGGCTCGGCTGCTACGGGCCGCCGGAGCGTGCGCTGGCCGTCATGCGCGACGGGCCCGCCGGCCCCTTCGGCGTCGCCGCGATCGTCGTGGCGATCGTGGTCCAGGGCCTGACGTTCACCATGCTGGACCCGATCGCGGTCGTGGTGGCCGTGGTGGCGGGCCGGGTCGCGGTGGTGGTGGCCTGTCGTCGGGGGGTGCCGGCGGTACCAGGCGGCACGATGGCGGCGTTGGTGGCCGGCACGCAACCGGTGTGGGTGGCGGCCGCCTGGATCGTCGCGCTCGCGGGGGGCGCCGTCTTCGCCACCGACCGGCCGTGGCAGGGACCCGTCGCGGTGGTGGTGGCGGTGGCGGTCAGCGCCGTGCTGGTGGCGCATTGCGTCCGACGGTTCGGCGGCGTCACCGGAGACGTGCTCGGCGCGTGCGTCGAGCTGACGACGACGATCGCCGCGCTGGGACTGGCGGTCGGCTAGCTCAGCCGAGTCGGGTCATCCAGGCGTGGGTGTCGGCGAACGTGCCGCGCTGGATGCCGGTGAGGGTGTCGCGCAGCGCCATCGTCACCTCGCCGGGCTCACCGTCGGCGATGGTGAAGTCACCGTCGCCCGACTTCACGTGCGAGACCGGGGTGATCACCGCGGCGGTGCCGCAGGCGAACACCTCGGTGATCTCCCCCGCGGCGGCCTTCTTCTGCCACTCGTCGACGTCGATCTTGCGTTCCTCGACCGAGAATCCCGCGTCGGTTGCCAACTGCAGCAACGAGTTTCGCGTGATGCCGGGCAGCAGGGAGCCACTGAGTTCCGGGGTGACCAGACGGGCGGTGCCACCGCTGCCGAAGACGAAGAACAGGTTCATGCCACCCATTTCTTCGACGTAGCGGCGTTCGATGGCGTCCAGCCAGACCACCTGGTCGCAGCCGTGCTCCGTCGCCTCCGCCTGCGCCAGCAGCGACGCGGCGTAGTTGCCGCCGAACTTCGCCGCACCGGTGCCGCCGGGGCTGGCCCGCACGTACTCGGTGGACAGCCACACCGACACCGGCTTGAGGCCACCCTTGAAGTACGCGCCTGCGGGCGAGGCGATGACCATGTAGCGGTATTCGACGGCCGGCCGCACGCCGAGGCCGGGCTCGGTGGCGAAGATGAACGGGCGCAGGTACAGCGATTCCTCGCCGCCCGCGGCGGGCACCCAGTCGCCGTCGACGGCGATCAGCTGCCGCAGCGACTCGAGGAACACCTCTTCTGGCAGTTCGGGGATGGCCAGCCGACGGGCGGAGCTGCGCAGTCGGGCGGCGTTGGCCTCCGGCCGGAACGACACGATGGAACCGTCGCCCCAGCGGTAGGCCTTCAGGCCCTCGAAGACTTCCTGGGCGTAGTGCAGCACCACCGCGGAGGGGTCCAGCTGGATGGGGCCGTACGGCAGCACCTTGGCGTCGTGCCATCCGTCAGCCTCGCTGTAGTCGATCGTCACCATGTGGTCGGTGAAGAATCGGCCGAAGCCGGGGTCGGCCAGGATTCCGGTCCGTACCTCGTCGCTTGCCGGGTTCGCGTTGCGGGCAAGCGTGAAGTCGAGGGGACCAGTCATGTGCCGATTGTATAACCCGTGACTACCGAGTTTTAGCCTCTACGAACGGCGGTGCGACGACCTCGCATTCGAGTGCCCGACCGCGGACGTCGACCGCCACCCGTTGACCGTCGGCGATGCCTGCGTCGGCGTCGAGCAGCGCCAGGGCGATGCCGACTTTCAATGTCGGAGAGAAGGTTCCCGACGTGGTGACGCCCACCGGGCGGTCGCCGTCGAGCACCGTCATGTCGGCCCTGAGCACGCCGCGCCCCACGGCCTTGAGCCCACGAAGCACCCGGCGCGGGCCGGCCTGCTTCTCCTCGAGCAACGCCTCTCTGCCCCAGAACGCGTCCTTCTTCCAGCCGATGGCCCAGCCGCAGCGGGCCTGCAGCGGCGAAATCTCGAGTGAGAGTTCGTGGCCGTGCAGCGGGTAGCCCATCTCGGTGCGCAGGGTGTCGCGGGCGCCGAGTCCGGCAAGTTCGCCGCCGGCGGCCTTGACGGCCTCGACCAGCGCGTCGAAGACGATCGTGGCGCGGTCCCATTCGGGTAGCAGTTCGTAGCCGTGCTCGCCGGTGTAACCGGTCCGGCAGACTCGGACGGCCACGCCGCCGAACTCCGCGTCCGCGTATCCCATGTAGTCCATGTCGGTCGGCAGTCCAAGCGCGGCGAGCACCTCGGCCGCCTTCGGGCCCTGCACGGCGAGCACCGCGAACGAGCGGTGCTCGTCGGTGATGGTCAGTCCAGCAGGCGCCTTGGCCTGCAGGGCGGCGACGACGGCGGCGGTGTTGGATGCGTTCGGCACCAGGAACACTTCGTCGTCGGACACGTAGTAGGCGATCAGGTCGTCGATCACACCACCGGAGTCGTTGCAGCACAACGTGTATTGGGCCTTGCCCGGCCCGATGCGACGAAGGTCGTTGGTCAGCGTCGAGTTGACGTAGTCGGCGGCGCCCGGCCCGACCACCAAGGCCTTGCCGAGGTGGCTGACGTCGAAGAGGCCGACGGCGTTGCGGGTGGCGTTGTGCTCGCTGACGGTCCCCGCATAGGACACCGGCATCAGCCAGCCCCCGAATTCGGCGAAGCTCGCCCCCAGTTCGCGGTGGCGGTCCTCCAGCGGACCCTTCAGCAGGTTGTCACTCACGGCGAACCACACTAATGCCTGGCTGGCCACCGTCGACTTCTGCGCCAGGGCTGCGCATTCTCGGCGATCACGACCCGACCGCAGAAGTCGCGCGGTCGCGACGGTCGACCGCCCCTGGCTAGGGTGACTTCCGTGAGCACTGCACCCGGCTACCAGTCCCCCACCGTCACCGTCTCCACCGGCCTGCCCAAGCGCGGCATCGGAGCGGCGGTGTTGATCGTTCCCGTCGTCACCGGTGACGACGATCGGGCCCGGGTCGTCCCGAATCCCTTCCTCGACGCCGAGGCCGTCGGCGAGATCGAGGTGGCACTCAAGGCGCTCGGCGCCAAAGGCGGCAGCGATCAGACCTCTCGCCTCGTCATCCCCGCCCTGCCGGTCGCCAGCGTGCTCGCGGTCGGCCTCGGCAAGTCGCGCGACGAGTGGTCCGGCGACGCGATCCGGCGCGCGGCCGGGGTGGCGGCGCGGGCGTTGAGCGGCGTCGAGCACGTCGTCACGACGCTGTCCGAGCTCGACGTGGCGGCGACGGTCGAGGGTCTGATCCTCGGCGCCTACCGGTTCACCGACTACCGCAGCACCAAGACCGCTCCCAAGGAGCCGGGTCTGGCCAAGATCACGGTGCTGTCGACGGCCAAGGGCGCCAAGGCCGACGCCGTCCGCGGCACCGACGTCGCGACCGCGGTCGCGACGGCTCGCGACTTGGTCAACACCCCGCCGAGCCATCTGTTCCCCGACGAATTCGCCAAGCGCGCACGGGCTCTCGGCGAGTCGGTCGGCCTGCAGGTCGAGGTGCTCGACGAGAAGGCCCTCGAGAAGGGCGGCTACGGCGGCATCGTCGGCGTCGGCAAGGGTTCGACCCGGCCGCCGCGGCTGGTTCGCCTGACCCACAAGGGCGGCAAGGGGCGAAAGCCCAAGAAGGTCGCCCTCGTCGGCAAGGGCATCACCTTCGACACCGGCGGCATCTCGATCAAGCCCGCCGCGAACATGCATCACATGACCTCCGACATGGGCGGTGCCGCCGCCGTCATCGCGACCGTCGTGTTGGCCGCCAAGCAGGGTCTGCCCATCGACGTCGTCGCGACGGTGCCGATGGCCGAGAACATGCCGTCGGCCAGCGCCCAGCGGCCCGGCGACGTCCTCACTCAGTACGGCGGCATCACCGTGGAGGTGCTCAACACCGACGCCGAGGGCCGGCTGATCCTGGCCGACGCCATCGTGCGGGCCTGCGAGGACGGGCCCGACTACCTCATCGAGACCTCGACGCTGACCGGTGCGCAGACCGTCGCGCTCGGCGCCCGCACCCCCGGCGTGATGGGCAACGACGAGTTCCGCGACCGCGTCGCCGCACTGTCGCAGGCCGTCGGCGAGAACGGGTGGGCGATGCCGCTGCCCGACGAGCTCAAGGACGACCTGAAGTCGACGGTCGCCGACCTCGCGAACGTCAGCGGTTCCCGCTACGCGGGCATGCTGGTGGCCGGGGTCTACCTGCGTGAGTTCGTCGCCGAGGGCGTGCAGTGGGCCCACATCGACGTCGCCGCACCGGCGTACAACACCGGCGGCCCGTGGGGCTACACCGGCAAGGGCGGCACCGGAGTGCCGACGCGGACGATGTTCGCCGTCCTCGAGGACATCGCCAAGAACGGCTGAGGGGCTACGCCGCCACCGGTATCAGGTGAGCCTGGGCGGCCAGGACGAAGTCGGCGACGAGTGGGTTCGCGTCGCCGACCCGGGTGACGACGACGACCTCGCTGGCGGGGACGTCCTCGATCGGGACGGACGCCAGGTCGGCTCGCAACGTGCTGCGCCGGTCACCGACGGGGACCACCGCCACGGCCTGGCCGCTGGCGACCAATTCCAGTCTGTCCTCGAAGCTTTCGACGACGGGGCCCGCGGCGAGCGAGCCGGCGTCGGTCGGGTAGATCGAGCGCGGTGCGCCGTGCGCGCAGTAGACGGGCAGACCGCCTGCGAAGTCCTGCAGTGACACCGACGCCCGGCCGGCCAGGTGGTGGTCGGCAGGCAGCACCAGCATCCGCGGCTCCTCGTAGAGCAGGGTGACGCGCACGTCGTCGGCCGGGTGCGGCAGCGGCGCGCGGGCGACCAGCACGTCCACCAGGCCGTCGGCGAGCACGCGGTCGTCGTGGCACTCCAGGTGGCGGGTGCCGATCGTCGCCTGCGGGTGGCGGCGTCGCAGGTCGCGGACGGCCGGCGTGACGACCAGGTCCTCGACGTAGCCGACGACCACGTTGCCCGCAGGCGCGTGGGCCCTGGCGGTGAGCGTGGCCCGGTGCGCGGCGCGCAGCAAGGCCTGCGCCTCGGGGAGGAACGCCGTGCCCGCGGCGGTGAGCACGGCGCCACGGGGCGTGCGGTTGAACAGCGGCGCGCCGAGCTGGCGTTCCAGCCGCTGGATCTGGCGGCTGAGGGCCGGTTGTGCGACGCGGAGCTCGGCGGCCGCCCGGCCGAAGTTGCGCTGCTCGGCCACGACGGTGAAGTACCGCACCAGCCGCAGTTCGAGGTCGGTCCCGAAGTCGTTCACCGGCAAGTCCTCATGGGCTGGTTCAACCCGGCTGCCGACCGCGGCTATTCCGGTGCCGCCATTCCGTTTCGGCATGACGGGGTGCCGAACGGGTCTTGGACACCCATGCCGAACTGCCAAAGACTCTTTGTCATGGGCAGATACGACGGCAAGACGGCAGTGATCACCGGCGGAAGCAGCGGCCTCGGGCTGGCCGCGGCCCGGCATCTGGTGGACGAGGGCGCTCGCGTTCTGGTCACGGGACGAACCCAGGAGACGCTGGACGACGCGGCGGCTCAGCTGGGCGGCCGCGCCGTCGCCGTGCGCAGCGACACCAGCTCGCTGACGGAGATCGAGGCGCTGGCCGAGCGGGTGCGCGCCGAGTTCGGCACGGTCGACGCCCTGGTCGTCAACGCGGGCATCGGCAGCTTCGACCCGTTCGACGCGGTGACCGAGCAGACCTTCGACGACGTGTTCGCGATCAACACCAAGGGCCCGTTCTTCACGGTGCAGAAAATGGCGCCGCTGATGGCCGAAGGCAGTGGCGTGGTGCTGACGACGTCCACGGCGAACCAAACGGGCTGGGACGCGCTCAGCGTGTACTCGGCGAGCAAGGCAGCGCTGCGATCGATGGCCCGCACGCTGAGCCGGGAGTTGCTGCCGCGGGGCATCCGGGTGAACGCCGTCAGCCCGGGCTCGATCGACACCGGCAAGTTGGAGAAGGAGGTGCCGGAGCGGGCCGCCGAACTCAAGGCCGCGTTCACGGCGAGCAACCCGATGCAGCGCTTCGGCAAGCCGAGCGAGTTCGCCCCTGCGGTGGCGTTCCTGGCCTTCGACGCGACGTTCGTCGCGGGCGTCGAACTGGTCGTCGACGGCGGCGACTCACAGCTCTAACCAGTTGTCCACGAAAGGGATTCACATGTCGAACTACGACGGCAAGCGGGTCGTCATCACCGGTGGTACCAGCGGGATCGGCCTCGCCACCGCCAAGGTGTTGGACGCGGGCGGGGCCCGGGTCCTGGTGACCGGCCGGACCCCCGCGTCGTTGGCGGCCGCCGCGGCCGCCCTCGGGCCGCGGGCACTGGTGGACCGCCGCGACGTGGCCGACGTCGACGGGCTCGCCGACCGGGCGGCCGCCGCGTTCGGCGGCGTCGACTTGCTGGTGCTCAACGCCGGCGCGACGGCGGGCGCCACGGTCGAGGACACCACCGGTGACCAGTACGACGACCTGTTCGCCGTCAACACCAGGGCGCCGTTCTTCACCGTGCAGCGCATCGTCGGGCTGATGCCACCCGGCAGCGCGGTGGTGTTGACGACGTCGATCGCCAACCGCAAGGGCATCGCGACGACGAGCGTCTACTCCGCGACCAAGGCCGCCCTACGATCGATGACGCGCACGTTCGCCGCGGAGCTGGTCGACCGCGGGATCCGGGTCAACGCCGTCTCCCCCGGCCCGGTCGACACCGGCATCCTCGAGCGGTCCATGCCCGCAGAGGCGGCGAGCGAATTCCTCGCGGCGCAGCGGGCCGTGAATCCGATGCGGCGTCTCGGCGAGCCCGAGGAGGTGGCGAAGGCCATCGTCTTCCTGGGCTTCGACGCCACGTACACCACGGGTGCGGAGTTGACGGTCGACGGCGGTGCGTCCCAGCTCTGAGGCGCTGGGTTACATCACCGAGCCGCGCGCTGTGCTGCGCAGCACCTGCGGCGCGATCCGCGAGGTGCCGTAGAGCAGGTACGCCTCCGGCGCGACCGGACGGATCGCCTTGTTCTTGGCGACCGACGACAGGATGGCCTTGGCGACCTTGTCGGGGCCGTAGCGCCGCGCGGCGAACATCGCCTCGATCTGCTTGCGTCGCCCCGCGACCTGGCCGCCGCGTCCCGCGGGCGCGTCGAACCGGGTGGTGTTGACGATGTTGGTGTCGATCACGCCGGGGCAGATGGTCGTCAGGCCGACGCCTGCTGCGTCGAGTTCGGCGCGCAGACAGTCGGAGAACATGTACACCGCCGCCTTGGACGTGCAGTACGCGTTCATCGCCTGCAGCGGTGCGTAGGCGGCCATCGACGACACGTTGACCACGTGGCCCCCGGTGCCGCGCTCGACGAGCCGCTTGGCGAAGGATCGGCAGCCGTTGACCACGCCGCCGAGGTTGACCTCCAGCACGCGGTCCCACTGCTCGGCCGGGGTGTCCAGGAACGAACCGGCATGGCCGATGCCCGCGTTGTTCACCACGACGTCGGGGACGCCGTGCGCGGTGCAGATCCGCTCGGCGAAGTCCTCGACGGCCTCGGCGTCGGAGACGTCCAGCACGTAGTGGTGGGCAACGCCGCCGCGCGCGGTGATCATCGCCGCCGTCTCGGCGACACTGGCCTCGTCGACGTCGCTGACGACGACCTCGGCTCCCTGGTCGGCGAACGCCAGCGCGGTCTCCCTGCCGATGCCGCTTCCCGCACCGGTCACCGACACCAGGGAATCGCCGAAGGTGCCGCGTGCCCTGCCGACCTCGGCGCGCAACAGCGAGCGGGCGGGTGCGGCGCCGCCAAGGTGGTCGACGAACTCGGCGACCGCGTCGGCCACCATCCGGGGGTGCGACAGCTGCACCCAGTGGCCCGCCACCACGTCACGGCGCCACAGCCGCGACGCCCAGGACGCGGCGTCGTCGTAGACGTAGTGCCGCACGAACGGGTCGCCGGTGGCGACGACGAGCTGGACCGGCACGTCGACGCGACCCTCCGTACCGTCGACGGCCGGCGACCCGAAGTAGTTGGCCCGGTACACCTTCATGCTGTTGACGGCGTCGTCGACGAGGTCGGCTGAGTGGTGGATCTGATGGGCGGGGACACGGTCCTTGGCCAGCATGCGGTCGAGCAGTCCGGCGCGGAACGCCACCCGGACGGCGGCGGGCGCCAGCACCGGGATCGAGTTGGCGGCCATGTAGGTCAGCCGCAGGAACTGCGCGAGACCGCGGGTGAACTGCCGCGGCGAGTACGGGCGCCGGAGTCGGGTCGAGACGTAGCGGTCGACGTGTTCGGCGCTCGGGCCCGAGATCGAGGTGAACGAGGCGACGCGATCGGCGGCCGTCGACCGGGACAGGTACTCCCAGATGCCGACCGAGCCCCAGTCGTGGGCCAGAACGTGAACGGGTGCGGCCGGGCTCAGCGCGCCGACGACGGCGTCGAAGTCGTCGGCGTAACGCGCCATGGTGTACGCCGAATGATGCTTGGGCACAGCCGATTTGCCAACGCCGCGGTTGTCGTAGCGGATGACGCGGTAGCGATCCTCGAGCAGTTCGACCACGCCGTCCCACACCACGTGCGAGTCGGGCCAGCCGTGCACCATGACGATCGTCGGCCCGTCGGGGTTGCCCTGTTCGTAGACCGCGATGCGCACGCCGTCGGCACTGGCGACGGTCGTGTGCGTCACGTCAGTCATCTTCGAGTTCCCGTCTGAGTTCGCGCTTGCGTTCGATGCGTCGGCGCGCGTCGAAGTCACGCATGCGCTGTGGGTAGCCGACCTTCTGGACGTCGTAGACCGGGATGTCGAGTTTGTCGGAGAGCTGGCGGGCACCCTTGTCGCCGCCGGCGCGGCGCCGGGTCCATTCGCCGTCGGCGGCCACCAACACCACCGTCACCTCGGTGACGGTGGTCTTGGGTTCGACGAAGGCCTCCACGCCGTGGTGTTCGGCCACCCACTGCTTCAGGTACTTGAGGTCGGCCGCGGGGTCTCGACGGTCGGAGCCGCCCTTGGAGCCGCGTCGACGGAACGAATCGAACAGTCCCAACTGGACCTCAACTCCCTTCGATCTGCCCTTCAATGGTGCCAGAGGAGCAACTCGGCCGGTCTGCGACGACCTGCGGGCCCGGACGTGACAGGATGGGCAGCGAGCATTTTCGACCGTTACGAGCGACCGTTCGAGGAGTCACATCACATGGCCATCACCGTCCAGATGCCCGCACTTGGTGAGAGCGTCACCGAGGGGACCGTCACGAGATGGCTGAAGCAAGAAGGCGACACCGTCGAGGTCGACGAGCCCTTGCTGGAAGTGTCCACCGACAAGGTCGACACCGAGATCCCGTCACCCGCCGCAGGTGTGCTGACCAAGATCATCGCCAATGAGGACGACACCGTCGAGGTCGGCGGCGACCTCGGCACGATCGGTGACGCCGACGAGGGCGACGGCGGCGAGAGCGCTCCCGCGGCCGAGGAGAAGTCCGAGCCGGAGCCCGAGCCAGAACCGGAGCCCGAGCCCGAGCCCGAAGCCAAGGAAGAGCCGGCCGCCGCGCCGAGCAGCGGTGGAGGCAAGTCCACCTCGGTCGTGATGCCCGAACTGGGTGAGTCCGTCACCGAGGGCACCGTCACCCGCTGGCTGAAGAACGTCGGCGACACCGTCGAGGTCGACGACCCGCTGGTCGAGGTCTCCACCGACAAGGTCGACACCGAGATCCCGTCGCCGGTCGCAGGCACCCTGCTGTCGATCACCGCGGAGGAGGACGACACCGTCGCCGTCGGCGGCGAACTGGCCAAGATCGGCGATGAGCGCTCGCGCGAAGAGCAGACGGACACCGACGCCGACGCCGCGCCGAAGGCCCAGGAATCCAAGCCGGACCCCAAGCCCGAACCAGAGCCGGAGCCGGAACCGGAGCCGGAGCCCGAACCAGAGCCGGCGCCGAAGGCCGAGGAGCCCAAGCCGGAACCGAAGCCCGAGCCGAAGCCGGAACCGAAGCCCGAGCCGAAGCCGCAGCCCAAGGCCGCACCCGCGGCCGAGGCACCCGCGTCCGACGGCAGCCCGTACGTGACGCCTCTGGTCCGCAAGCTGGCAACAGACAACGGCGTCGACCTGACGTCGGTCAAGGGCACCGGCGTCGGAGGCCGCATCCGCAAGCAGGACGTGCTCGCCGCCGCCAACGAGAAGAAGGCACCCGCGCCCTCGGCGCCCGCCGCCGAGGCCCCGGCGGCCAAGGCACCCGCCGCCGCACCAGAGCTGTCGCACCTGCGCGGCACCACGCAGAAGGCCAACCGCATCCGGCAGATCACCGCCAAGAAGACGCGTGAATCACTGCAGACGACGGCGCAGTTGACGCAGACGCACGAGGTCGACCTGACCAAGATCGTGGCGCTGCGGGCCCGGGCGAAGGCGACGTTCAAGGAGCGCGAGGGCGTCAACCTCACGTACCTGCCGTTCTTCGCGATCGCGGTGATCGACGCTCTCAAGGCGCACCCGAACGTGAACGCCAGCTACAACGAGGACTCCAAGGAGATCACCTACTACGACGCCGAGCACCTGGGCTTCGCAGTCGACACCGAACAGGGTCTGCTCTCCCCCGTCGTCAAGAACGCGGGCGATCTGTCCCTCGGCGGCATCGCACGGGCGATCGCCGACATCGCGGCCCGCGCGCGCTCGGGCAACCTGAAGCCCGACGAGCTGTCCGGCGGCACGTTCACGATCACCAACATCGGTAGTCAGGGCGCGCTGTTCGACACGCCGATCCTGGTTCCGCCGCAGGCGGCGATGCTGGGTACCGGTGCCATCGTCAAGCGTCCGCGCGTCGTGGTCGACGAGAACGGCAACGAGTCGATCGGTGTTCGGTCGGTCTGCTACCTGCCGCTGACCTACGACCACCGCCTCGTCGACGGGGCCGACGCCGGCCGCTTCCTGACGACGGTCAAACGGCGTCTCGAAGAGGGAGCGTTCGAGGCCGACCTCGGACTGTAGGCCTCGTGCGAAATGCCGTCATCGCGATTGCGGGTTCCTCGGGTCTGATCGGTTCGGCGCTGACGTCGGCTCTTCGGGCCGCCGATCATCGAGTGCTGCGACTGGTGCGACGCGCACCGGCCACTGCCGACGAGATCTTCTGGAACCCGGACACCGGTGAGTTCGACGCGAGTGCGTTGCGCGGCGTGGATGCAGTCGTCAACATGTGCGGCGTCGGCGTCGCCGCCAAACGGTGGTCGGGCGCGTTCAAGCAGAGCCTGCGCGACAGCCGGATCGGCCCGACCGAGGTGTTGTCGCGAGCGGTCGTCGAATCCGGTGTCCCGGTGTTGGTCAACTCGAGCGCCGTCGGCTACTACGGCGACACGCGTGACCACGTCGTCGACGAATCGGGGCCCGCGGGTCACGGTTTCCTCGCCGGTCTCTGCAGGGACTGGGAGGCGGCGACGGAGACGGCCTCCGCCGCGGGCGTGAGGGTGGTTCTGATGCGCACCGGCCTGGTGTTGTCACCCTCGGGCGGCATGCTGGCGCGCCTCAAGCCGCTCTTCGGGCTCGGCCTCGGCGCGCGGCTGGGAAACGGTCGGCAGTACATGCCCTGGATCAGCCTTGAAGACGAGGTGCGGGCGCTGGCGTTCGCCATCGAACGCGACGACGTCGCCGGGCCCGTCAACGGCACGGGACCCGCGCCGGTCACCAACGCCGAGTTCACCGCCGCACTTGGGCGGGCTCTCAACCGGCCGACGCCCATGCTGGTCCCCGGGTTCGCGTTGCGCGCGGTCCTCGGTGAGTTCGCCGAGGAAGGACTTCTCGGCGGGCAGCGTGCGATCCCCGCCGCGCTCGAGCGGGTCGGCTTCGAGTTTCGCCACCACACGATCGGCGAGGCGATGGGCTACGTCACCGCGCCGAAGGGATCCTGACGCGCGTACCGTTCACGGCATGGGCGCAGCATCGGTCCGGTCGGCGGACACCGACATCGTCGTGCGACGACTGGGTTCGGTCGACTATCTCGACGCATGGCAGATGCAGCGCGAATTGGCCGACGCACGGCTGGCGGGTGGCCCCGACACCCTGCTGCTGCTCGAACATCCCCCGGTCTACACGGCCGGCAGGCGGACCGAGCCCCACGAGCGTCCGGTGTCGTCGGACGTCCCCGTCGTCGACACCGACCGTGGCGGGAAGATCACCTGGCACGGTCCCGGTCAGTTGGTCGGCTACCCGATCATCGGCCTGGCGCAGCCACTGGACGTGGTGAAGTTCGTCCGCCGGCTGGAGGATTCGCTGATCGCGGTGTGCGCGAGCTTCGGGCTCGCGACGGGTCGCGTCGACGGCCGGTCGGGTGTCTGGGTTCCCGGCGACGACCGCCGACCGGCGCGCAAGGTCGCCGCCATCGGCATCAGGGTGGCGCGTGCGACCACCCTGCACGGCTTCTCGGTCAACTGTGATTCCGACCTCTCCGCGTTCACCTCGATCGTGCCGTGCGGCATCTCCGATGCAGGTGTCACGTCCCTGACGGCCGAACTCGGTCGCCGGATCACCGTCGACGAGGTCGCCGACGTCGTGGCCGTGGCGGTGCCCGACTCCCTCGACGGCCGACCAGCGCTAGCATTGTCGAAGTGACCGTCGAACCGTCCGAGATCTCCCAGCTGCCCGTTTCCTCGACCGGCCGCAAGCTGCTGCGCCTCGAGGTGCGCAACGCCGAGACTCCCATCGAGCGCAAGCCGCCGTGGATCAAGACCAAGCTGAAGATGGGTCCCGAGTACAAGGAACTCAAGGCGCTGGTCAAGCGCGAGGGCTTGCACACCGTCTGCGAGGAGGCCGGCTGCCCCAACATCTATGAGTGCTGGGAAGACCGCGAGGCGACGTTCCTCATCGGCGGCGAGCAGTGCACGCGGCGATGCGACTTCTGCCAGATCGACACCGGCAAGCCGTCGGAGTTGGACCGCGACGAGCCCCGCCGCGTCGCCGAGAGCGTCCAGGCGATGGGTCTTCGGTACTCGACCGTCACCGGCGTGGCGCGTGACGACCTGCCAGACGGCGGGGCGTGGCTGTACGCCGAGACGGTGCGCCAGATCAAGGCACTCAACCCGAACACCGGCGTCGAACTGCTGATCCCGGACTTCAACGCGATCCCCGAACAGCTCGAGACGGTGTTCGAGACGCGGCCAGAGGTGTTGGCGCACAACGTCGAAACCGTTCCGCGCATCTTCAAGCGCATCCGGCCGGCGTTCCGGTACGACCGCAGCCTCTCGGTGATCACCTCTGCGCGTGACTACGGCCTGGTCACCAAGAGCAACCTGATCCTCGGCATGGGCGAGACCCCCGAGGAGGTGCGGACGGCGTTGGTCGACCTGCACGAGGCGGGCTGCGACATCATCACCATCACCCAGTACCTGAGGCCGACGGCCCGCCATCATCCGGTGGAGCGGTGGGTCAAGCCCGAGGAGTTCGTCGAGCACGGCAAGTTCGCCGAGGACCTGGGTTTCCCCGGTGTTCTGGCCGGTCCGTTGGTGCGATCGTCCTACCGGGCGGGCAAGTTGTACGCGCAGGCGGCGCAACTGCGGGCGAATAACGCACCACCCGTATCCTGATCCGATGGCGAAGACCCGCAAGCCCGTTGTCGACAAGGCCGCCAAGGCCGAGGCGAAGGCTGCCCGCAAGGCCGCATCCAAGGAGCGCCGCAGTCAGCTTTGGCAGGCGTTCCAGATTCAGCGCAAGGAGGACACCCGACTCCTGCCGTACATGATCGGCGCGTTCGTGCTGATCGTGGCGATCGCGGTGGTCATCGGCGTCGTCGTCGGCAACGTGTTCACCTACGTCACGCTGATTCCGCTTGGCGTGGTGCTCGGCCTCCTGGTGGCGTTCATCATCTTCGGGCGTCGTGCGCAGAAGTCGGTGTACCGCAAGGCCGAGGGGCAGACCGGCGCGGCCGCCTGGGCCTTGGACAACCTGCGCGGCAAGTGGCGCGTCACCCCCGGTGTCGCGGCGACTGGGCACTTCGACGCGGTGCACCGCGTGATCGGCCGGCCGGGCGTGATCTTCGTCGGCGAGGGATCGGCGACGCGCGTCAAGCCGCTGCTGGCGCAGGAGAAGAAGAAGACCGCACGGCTCATCGGTGACATCCCGATCTACGACTTCGTCGTCGGCAACGGCGAGGGCGAGGTGCCGCTGTCCAAGCTGGAGCGCCATCTCACCAAGCTGCCCGCCAACATCACGGCCAAGCAGATGGACTCGTTGGAGTCGCGACTGGCTGCGCTGGGTTCCCGGATGGGACCGGCCGCCATGCCGAAGGGTCCGTTGCCTCCTGGCGCGAAGATGCGCGGCGTGCAGCGCACCGTGCGTCGCAAGTAGCGCAATTCGGCCCCGCTCCCCGGGCCACCCGCTAATCTCCCCACTGCGCCTATCCCTGGATGGGCTCCAAATGGCGTTCCGGCCATGGACTTTGACGCCATTGGGGGGCTTCGATGTGTACTGCATGCCAGTGGGCGCCACACTTCGCGTCGTTCGGCGCCGCCCGGGCAACCCGACGGACGGTGCTCACCGTGGCGGCGATGGCCGCGGCGACGACGGCGATGACGGCGTGCTCACCAACCCGGGAATCCGCCTCGCCGAGTGGCGCTCCGAGTGGCGCTCCGAGTCCAGGCAAGCCCGCGGACTTCGTCTTCCGCAACGGTCCGATCTACACCGTGACCGGGGCCGACCCCTGGGCCACGGGCCTCGCGGTCACGGGCAACACCATCACCCACGTCGGCGACGAGGCAGGGGCGATGGCCCAGGTCGGCGAGGGAACCCGGGTGGTCGACCTCGACGGCCGCTTGCTGATGCCCGGTTTCGTCGAGGCCCACATCCATCCGTTCATGGGCGCCTTCCTGACCTCCGGGCTCGACCTGCAGCTGCCCACCGGGGCGGACGCCCTCGCGGCGATCGCCACGTACGCCGCGGACAACCCGGTCGGGCCGGTCCGTGGATTCGGTTGGCGCGTGGACATGTTCGGCCCCGAGGGGCCAACGCGCGCCGACCTGGACCGGATCCTGCCGGACCGTCCCGCGTTCTTCTTCGCCATCGACGGCCACAGCCTGTGGGTCAACTCGAAGGCGCTGCAGATCGCCGGGGTCGACCGCAAGACCCCCGATCCCATTCCTGGCTTCAGCTATTACGCCCGCGACGCCAACGGCGACCCCACCGGGTACGTCCTCGAGGTCGTCGCCGTCCTGAACATCGTCAACGCGGTCGAACCCATCTCCCCCGAGACCATGGCGAAGCTTCTGACGTCGTGGACGCCGAAGGCGGCCGAGGCGGGCATCACGTCGGTGTTCGACGCCGGGGTGCCACCGATCGGTGAGGACCAGGGGGCGATCCTCGAGCTGTACGTCGACGCCGAGAAGCGCGGCGAGCTGCCGTTCCGCGTCGTCGCGTCCTATGCGATCAAGGGACCGCCGGTCGACGACACGGTGGCCAAGATGACCGAGCTGCGCAACCGAATCTCCACCGACCTGGTGCAGGCCACGGTGGTGAAGATCGTCGGCGACGGCACGCAGGGCGGCTACACCGCCTGGCTGGTCGAGCCGTATGCCGACAACCCCGACAGCACCGGCGGGTCGCCCTTCACCGAGGAGCAATGGCACCGGGTGGTTCGCGACGTCGACGCCGCCGGCTTCGACCTGCACGTGCACGCCTGCGGTGAACGCACTGCCAGGGTGTCCCTCGACGCCATCGCCGAGGCGATCACGGCCAACCCCCCGCGGGAGCGCCGCCACGCGATAGCGCACCTGGTCTACGTCGAGGACTCCGACAATCCGCGCTTCGGCGAACTCGGCGTCATCGCGCAGTTCTCCGCGAACTGGATGTCGGCCGATCCGGACACCGTGACGAACATGGGCGCCAGGTATGGCGCCCCGCGCAAGGACCTGCTCTACCGACCCCAGGAGGTGCTGAAGTCGGGTGGCCGCATCTCACTCGGCACGGATTGGCCTGCGGCAGGGTATTTCTCGACGTACAAGCCGTTGGAGTCGATCCAGATCGGCGTGACCCGCCAACTCATCGGACAGCCGGACGCACCGGTGCTGGAACCCGCCGACCAGCGGTTGTCGGTGGCCGAGGCGGTGCACGCCAACACGCTTGGGGCAGCTCATCAGATCCGGCTCGACGACAGGGTCGGATCACTCGAGACCGGCAAGCTGGCCGACCTCATCGTGCTGGACCAGAACATCCTGACCGCCGAGCCGCACGACATTCACCGGGCGAAGGTCACGATGACGATGATGAACGGGCAGATCCGCCACGAGGTCTAGCGTCTGACGACGGCGGTCCCCGTCAACCGGTCCTGAAACCCGCGGCCGTCGGCGTCGGTGAACAGGGCCGGGATCACCAGCGCGACGAGCAGCACGCGGGCGGTCGCGCGGCCGATGCCGACGTGTTGACGGTGGTCGACGGAGACCACCTGAAGCCCCAGCGCCAGTTGGCCGGGGGTGAAGCTGAACAGCCGTACCGACACGGCGCCGAGCACCAGCCAGATCACTTCGAGCACGAGCGAACGATGATCGGCCAGCGTGCCGGTGCGGTCCACCGACGCCACCAGCGACGCCAGTCCCATCGCGATCAGCCAGTCGAGGGTGACGGCCAGGACCCGTCGACCGGTGCCGACCAGCGAACCCGGCCCCGACTGTGGCAGGCCAAGACGTTGGCCGGCGAAGTCGTTGGGTCCCTGGCTGGCGTCGCCAGCTTCGGACGGTGGCGGGCCGGAGAGCCAGGAACCGAAGGTGCGGGCCATGAAACCAGCATAGGGTGAGCCTCCGGCACCACCACTGCGTAACGTCGGCGCAACATGCCTTTGACCGCCGCGCAATATGGTGTCCTTAGCGTCGAACGGCGGATCACCAGTCAAAGGAGAATTCTCAGTGCCAGAAAAGACTGCAGACGACATCTTCAAGCTGATCAAGGACGAGAACGTCGAGTACGTCGACATTCGCTTCTGCGATCTGCCGGGCGTCGTCCAGCACTTCTCGATCCCCGCGTCGGCGTTCGACGCCAGCGTGTTCGAGGACGGTTTGGCGTTCGACGGCTCGTCCGTGCGCGGATTCCAGTCCATCCACGAGTCCGACATGATGCTCCTGCCGGATCCCAACACCGCGCGCATCGATCCGTTCCGCGCCGCCAAGACGCTCAACCTGAGCTTCTTCGTGCACGACCCGTTCACCCGCGAGGCCTACTCGCGTGACCCGCGCAACGTGGCACGCAAGGCCGAGAACTACCTGGCCAGCACGGGCATCGCCGACACCTGCTTCTTCGGTGCCGAGGCCGAGTTCTACATCTTCGACTCGGTGACCTTCGACTCGAAGATCAACGGCACCTCCTACGAGGTCGACTCCGAGTCGGGCTGGTGGAACACCGGCGAGCCGTTCGAAGCCGACGGCAGCCCCAACCTGGGCTACAAGGTCCGGCCCAAGGGCGGGTACTTCCCCGTCGCGCCGTACGACCACTACGTCGACCTGCGCGACGAGATGGCCACCAACCTGCAGAACGCCGGGTTCGTCCTGGAGCGCGGCCATCACGAGGTCGGCACCGCAGGCCAGGCCGAGATCAACTACAAGTTCGACACCCTGCTGGCTGCCGCCGACGACGTGCTGCTGTTCAAGTACATCATCAAGAACACGGCGTGGAAGAACGGCAAGACCGTCACCTTCATGCCGAAGCCGCTGTTCGGTGACAACGGTTCCGGCATGCACGCCCACCAGTCGC
Source organism: Mycolicibacterium hodleri (assembly GCA_006864685.1). Taxonomy (GTDB): domain Bacteria; phylum Actinomycetota; class Actinomycetes; order Mycobacteriales; family Mycobacteriaceae; genus Mycobacterium; species Mycobacterium hodleri_B. The sequence goes on from VIFX01000055.1 coordinate 26,538, forward strand.
TGTGGAAGGACGGCAAGCCGCTGTTCCACGACGAGTCGGGCTACGCGGGTCTGTCGGACCTGGCGCGTCACTACATCGGCGGCATCCTGCACCACGCGCCGTCGCTGCTGGCGTTCACCAACCCCACGGTGAACTCCTACAAGCGTCTGGTGCCCGGTTACGAGGCTCCGATCAACCTGGTCTACAGCCAGCGCAACCGTTCGGCGTGCGTCCGCATCCCGATCACGGGCAACAACCCGAAGGCCAAGCGCCTCGAATTCCGCTGCCCGGACAGCTCAGGTAACCCGTACCTGGCGTTCGCGGCGATGCTGATGGCAGGCATCGACGGCATCAAGAAGAAGATCGAGCCGTTGGCGCCCGTCGACAAGGACCTCTACGAGCTTCCTCCCGAGGAGGCCGCGAACATTCCTCAGGCCCCGACGTCGCTGTCCGCGGTGATCGACCGTCTCGAGGAAGACCACGACTACCTCACCGAGGGTGGCGTGTTCACCGAGGACCTGATCGAGACGTGGATCTCGTACAAGCGTGAGAACGAGATCATGCCGATCCAGATCCGGCCCCACCCGTACGAGTTCGCGCTGTACTACGACGTGTGATCGGCTCGCCGATGTGACGTTTAATCGGTAGCGCATCTAGTCAGCAAACGAAGCCGGGCGGAGTTCACTCCGCCCGGCTTCGTCGTGTCGGCGGAGGTACGACTATGCGGACCGAAGTCCGGATAGTAGAGTCGTCGCCATGCTGACGAATCTTGACGCCAGACTGTCCCCCCACGCCCCCGCCGTACTGAGCATCTTCCGCGTGGTCTTCGCGCTGCTGTTCCTGTGCCACGCCACCTCACACCTATTCGGCTGGCCGATGGCCGAACAGCAGGCGCCGGTCGGCCTGTGGCCGTACTGGTACGCCGGTGTCATCGAACTGGTCACCGGCGTCCTCATCGGACTCGGATTGTTCACCCGCATCGCGGCCTTCTTCGCCTCGGGCACCATGGCCTTCGCGTACTTCACCCAGCACCTGCCGATGGGCCCCATTCCGCTGGCCGACGGTGGCGAGGCTGCCGTGCTCTACTGCTTCGCGTTCTTCCTGCTGGTGTTCACCGGTGGCGGCGCGTGGGCCATCGACGCTCGGCGCCGCACCGGCGCGACATCCGCCACCCGCACGCGGGGCTGACGTCGAGACCGTTCACCGGTCCAGCTCCAAGTCCTTGCGGAAGCGCTTCATCCCGTCGATCTTCTCCACCGTCGTGGCCTCCGGGCCCGAGTAGAACATCCACGGCATCGTCAGGATGTGGGTGATCCCGGCGGCTTCGGCACGTTCGTAGTCCGCAATGCTCACCGCGTCGACGAGCGGGGTCAGAATGGTGAAATCCTCCATCCCGAGCCCGTTTTCGGCGCGCAGTTCGCGCAACCGTCGGGCACTCGCGATGGCGCGGTCGGTGGTGATCAGATCACCGATCCAGCCGTCGTTGCGAGCTGCCCGACGGAGCGCGACGTCACTCAATCCCCCGACGTAGATCGGAATGGGCGGCGGCGTCGGCTCCATCTCCAGGCGCGGCGTCTGGTAGAACTCGCCGTCGAATTCGGTCCATCCCGGCTGCCACAGCGCGCGAAGCAATTCGAGCAACTCGTCGGTGCGCTTGCCTCGACGGTCGAAGCGCTGGCCCATCAACGCGAATTCTTCCTCACACCATCCGACGCCGATTCCCAGCTCCACCCGACCACCGGCCAGATGTGCGGCCGTCCCAACGGCTTTCGCCACCGAGTACGGGTCACGCATCCCCGGGATGTACACCGTCGTGACGAAGTGCAGCCGTTCGGTGACCAGGGCCAGCGCCCCGATCAACACCCACGGGTCCGGCCAGTCGGTGAACGGCTGCCACCGGCGTTCCCCGTCCTTGGTGTACGGGTAGGGCGTGGCCAGCTTCTCCAGGTTGACGACGTGGTCGGGAATCCCGAAACCGTCGTAGCCCAAATCGTCTGCCGCCTTGGCCAATTCGACGACTTCACGGGTCGGCAGGAACGCGGGACTGACGTAGAACTTCACCCGGCTCCCCTCGCCCAGGCCGGCATGATGAACACCCCGTCGGCCTCCACCGTCCACCCGTTGGCGTCGCCGAGATACCCGCGCGCATACGTCTTGATGCCCTCGGTCCGCTCGACGAAGGCCTCGGCACGCACCGCACCGAGTGGGGTGCCACGCAGATAGCGCAGCGTGATGGTGCCGGTGAACAACGGCTTGGTCAGACCGTCGCTGGCCACCTCGCCGAGAAGGTGGTCGAGCACCAGCGCGCAAATGCCACCGTGCACCAGGCCCGGTGGTCCCTCGTAGGCCAACCCCAGGTCGAACTCGGACCAGCACCGACCGCCAGCCTCGTGGTGGATGTCCATCGGCGGCGCGATCGCATTGCGAAGTCCCACAGCGGGATTCGCCCACGCGAGGGGACGGCCGGTGTCGGCGTGCCGCAGCGTCGACGTAGTGGCGCGCTGGGTGCCGCGCAGCTGGGCCGTGACCGCCTCGATGGCAGCCCGGGCCTCGTGGGCGGTGTCGTCGTCGACGTCGGTGCGAATGCCCGCGTCGATCAGTTCGCGAATCGCGTGGGTCAGCGCACCGTGGACCACCTGCTGACGCTCGTACTCCTCGGCGGTGACGACGTCGAACGGAAAGTCCGTGCTCATTCGCCAAAGACCCGTCGCACGACCGACTTCGCGCGTCGCGTCACCCGTAGATAGTTGTCGAGGAACTCGCTGCCGTCACTGTTGTCCCACCCGGCCGCGACGGCCACCGCGTTGAGCTGGCGGCCCGGCCCCGGGAGCTGATCGGTTGGCTTGCCGCGCACCAAGACCAGCGCGTTGCGCGCCTTCGTCGCGGTCAACCAGGCCTGCCGCAAGACGTCGACGTCGCCCTCGGCGATCAGTTCGGCGGCGCCGATGGCGTTGAGGGTGTCCAGCGTGGACGTGCTGTGCAGTGCCTCGATTTCGTGGCCGTAGCGCAGTTGGAGCAGCTGAACCGTCCACTCGACGTCGGCGAGCCCACCGCGACCCAGCTTCGTGTGCGTGTTCGGGTCGGCGCCGCGGGGCAGGCGTTCGGCGTCGATGCGCGCCTTCACCCGTCGAATCTCTTGCACCGCTTCGGTGGACACCCCGCCGGGTGGATACCGGGTCTTGTCGGCCATCAGCAGGAAGCGGTACCCGAGGTCCTCGTCGCCGGCGACGCGGTGCGCCCGCAGCAGGGCCTGAACCTCCCAGGTCTGCGCGAACCGCGAGTAGTACGCCTCATAGGACGCGAGCGTGCGGACCAGCGGCCCGCTGCGACCCTCGGGGCGCAGGTTGGTGTCGACTTCGAGCGGCGGGTCGGCGCTCGGCGTGCCCAACAGCGCGCGAACCTGTTCGGCGATGGTGACCGACCACTTCACCGCGACGGATTCCTCTGCGCCGCCCACTGGTTCGCACACGAACATGACGTCGGCGTCGGACCCGTAGCTCAGTTCCCCACCGCCGAGCCGGCCCATGCCGATGACCGCGATCTTGGCGGGCGGGCCGTCCTTCGGGGTGTTGGCCCGGGTGACGACGTCCAACGCGGCCTGCAGCACCGCGACCCACACCGACGTCAGCGCCCGGCACACCTCGGTGACCTCGAGCATGCCGAGCAGATCCGCCGACGCCAGCCGAGCCAGCTCTTGGCGCCGCAGCGTTCTCGCCGCCGCGATCGCGCGCAACGGGTCGGTGTGCCTGCTCACCGACGCGACGAGCGCGTGGGCCAGGCTCTCCGGCTCGACCTCGAGCAGTTTGGGTCCCGACGGTCCGTCGGCGTACTGGCGGATCACCTCGGGTGCCCGCATCAGGAGTTCGGGCACGAACGCCGACGTGCCGAGCACGTGCATCAGCCGCTTGGCCACCGCGCCCTCGTCGCGCAGCGACGCGAGAAACCACCGCTGCTCGGCCATCTCGTCACTGAGTCTGCGGTAGGCCAGGAGCCCGGCGTCGGGATCGGGCGCGTCGGACAGCCAGTCCAGCAGCGTCGGCAGCAGCACCTGTTGGACCCGGCCGCGCCGTCCGCTGCTTCCGGTGAGCGCCGCCAGATGGGTCAGTGCGCTCTGCGGCCCTTCGTATCCCAGTGCGGCAAGCTGACGTTCGGCCGCCTCCGGCGACATGCTCGGCAAGAGTTCGACGGCGTTGCCCTCGACGGACTCCAGCAGCGGTTGGTAGAAGAGCTTGGCGTGCAGGCGCGACACTCGCAGGCTTTGGCGCTTGAGTTCCTCCCGCAGCACGCCGAGCGAGTCGTGCTGACCGTCGGGGCGCATGTGCGCGGCGCGGGCCAGCCATCGCATCGCCTCTTCGTCGCCCGCTTCGGGGAGCATGTGGGTGCGCTTGAGGCGCTGCAGCTGCAGGCGGTGTTCGAGCAGCCGCAGGAACTCGTACGAGGCAGTCAGGTTCGCGGCGTCGTCACGGCCGACGTAGCCGCCGGCCCCCAGCGCCGCGAGGGCGTCGACGGTCGACGCCACGTGCAGCGATTCGTCGTTGCGGCCGTGGACCAACTGCAACAGCTGAACGGCGAACTCGACGTCGCGCAGACCGCCGGTGCCGAGCTTGATCTCACGGGATCTGACGCCTGCGGGCACGAGTTGTTCGACGCGTCGGCGCATCTTCTGCACCTCGGAGACGAAGTCCTCCCGCTCGCACGCCGCCCACACCATCGGCATCAGCGCCGTCACGTATTGCTGGCCGAGTTCGGCGTCGCCCACCGCGGGACGCGCCTTGAGCAGAGCCTGGAACTCCCAGGTCTTGGCCCACCGCTCGTAGTACGCCACATGGGATTCCAGCGTGCGGACCAGCTCGCCGCTCTTGCCCTCGGGCCGCAGCCCGGCGTCGACTTCGAAGAACGCCTCGCCGGCGAACCGCATCATCTCGCCGGCGACCCTGGCGGTCATCGCGTCCGCCTTCTCGCAGACGAAGATGACGTCGACGTCGCTGACGTAGTTCAGTTCGCGCGCACCGCACTTGCCCATCGCGATGACTGCCAGTCGCGGTGGGGTTTCGTCCTTGCACACGGTCCTGTTCGCGACGACGAGGGCGGCCGCCAGCGCCGCGTCGGCGAGGTCGGCCAGGTGCTCCCCCACCGTCGGGAACGGCAGTACGGGTTCGTTCTCGACGGTCGGGGCCAGGTCGAGCGCCGCAAGCACCAGAATCCGGTCGCGGTAGAGCACCCGCAAATCGTTTGTCTCCGAAGTGTTCTCGGCCATCTCGGTGAAGATGCGGCGCAGCTCGGTCGCACTCGGCAGTGTGATCTGACCCGACAGCAGGTGCCAAGAGGTCGGCTGCGCGACGAGGTGGTCACCGAGCGCCAGGGACGAGCCGAGCACGCCGAAGAGTCGGCCCCGTAGCCCGCGGTCCTTCACCAGGGCACGGTTGAGTTCGTCCCAGCCGTCATCGAGTGCGTCCGCGAGACGCACCATCGTCCTCAGCGCGGTGTCGGCGTCGGGGGCACGCGAAAGCGACCACAACAGCTCGACGTAGTCGTCGGTGGTCCAACCCAGCCGATCGAGGTCCGCACGCGCCGGAGGTTCGACCAAGCCGAGTCTGCCGACGCTGGGCAGCGTCGGGCGCTGCGTCGCGGGTTTTGCCACCCCCCCAAGGTAACGCAGGGGGTTTCGGCGACGGCACTACAGGGACAGGTAGGCCTTCAGTTCGTACGGCGTCACGTTGCTGCGGTAGTTCTCCCACTCGGCGCGCTTGTTGCGCAGGAAGAAGTCGAAGACGTGTTCACCGAGCGCCTCGGCGACCAACTCGGAATTCTCCATCTCGCCGAGGGCGACGCCGAGGCTGCCCGGCAGCTCCTTGTAGCCCATGGCGCGGCGTTCTTCCGGCGTCAGATTCCACACGTTGTCCTCGGCCTGCGGCCCGAGCACGTAGTTCTTCTCGACACCGCGCAGCCCCGCGGCCAGCAGGACGGCGAACGCCAGGTAGGGGTTGCAAGCCGAGTCGGGGCTGCGCACCTCGATGCGGCGCGAGGACGCCTTGCGCGGCGTGTACATCGGCACCCGGACGAGCGCCGACCGGTTGGCCGCGCCCCACGAGGCGGCGGTGGGGGCTTCGCCGCCGTGCACCAGGCGCTTGTAGGAGTTGACCCACTGATTGGTGACCGCGCTGATCTCACTGGCGTGTTCGAGGATGCCGGCGATGAACGACTTGCCGATGTCCGAGAGCTGCAGCGGATCGTCGGGCGTGTGGAAGGCGTTGGCGTCACCCTCGAAGAGGCTCATGTGGGTGTGCATCGCCGAGCCGGGAAATTCGGAGAACGGCTTCGGCATGAACGTCGCCCGAACGCCTTCGGTGAGGGCGACCTCCTTCACGACGTAGCGGAACGTCATCACGTTGTCCGCCATCGACAGCGCGTCGGCGTACCGCAGGTCGATCTCCTGCTGGCCGGGCGCGCCCTCGTGATGGCTGAACTCCACCGAGATGCCCATGGACTCCAGCGCGTCGATCGCGTGCCGGCGGAAGTTGGGGGCCGAGTCGTGCACCGCCTGGTCGAAGTAGCCGCCGTTGTCGGCGGGAACCGGCTCGGAGCCGTCGTACGGACCGGGCTGCAGGAGGAAGAACTCGATCTCCGGGTGCACGTAGCAGGAGAAGCCGAGCTCGCTGGCCTTGGCCAGTTGCCTGCGCAGAACGTGCCGCGAGTCCGCCCAGGAGGGCGAACCGTCGGGCATGGTGATGTCGCAGAACATCCGGGCGGAGTGGTGCTTGCCTGCGCTGGTGGTCCAGGGCAGCACCTGGAACGTGGAGGGATCCGGGCGGGCGACGGTGTCGGATTCCGACACGCGCGCGAAGCCCTCGATCGACGAGCCGTCGAAGCCGATGCCCTCTTCGAAGGCGCCCTCCAGCTCGGCAGGCGCGATCGCCACGGACTTGAGGTATCCGAGCACGTCGGTGAACCACAGCCGCACGAATCGGATGTCACGCTCCTCGAGCGTCCGGAGCACGAATTCCTTCTGCCGATCCATGTGCGAAGCGTAGGCACCCGCTGTTAATTCCGTGTTACATGCCTGCTGCGTATCGTGCGCGGCCACCCGACGCGCGCCCGCCGGCTAGCACTGAAGGTTCGGTGCCGGGGGACTCGCGGTGACCAGGAAGTTGACGACGGAGGAGTCGACGCAGGCGTCGCCGTTGAAGACGACCGTGTGTTGCGTGCCGTTGAAGGTGATCAGCGACGCGTCCATTTCGCGGGCCAGGTCCACCCCGGCCTGGTACGGCGTCGCCGGATCGTGGGTGGTCGACACGACGACGACCTTGCCGGGGCCGGGCGAGGACGCCGCGTGGGGCGCCGACGTCGGGGGCACCGGCCACATGGCGCAGGCATCCCGAGGAGCCAAGCCGGTGAACTCGCCGTAGGCCATGAACGGAGCCGCGGCCCGCGCCTGCCGGTCGGCCTCGGCCCATACGGCGGGGTCGGTCGGATACGGCGAGTCGACGCATCTGATCGCCAAGAACGCGTCCTGCTGGTTGGTGTAGTGCCCCGCGGTGTCGCGTTCCTGGTAGTCGTCGGCGAGCAGCAACAGGTCGCCGGCGTCGGTGCCACGTTGCAGGCCGAGCAGCCCACTGGTCAGGAACTTCCAGTAGCGCTGGGTGTAGAGCGCGTTGGCCGTGCCGGTGATGGCGTCCTGATAGCCGAGCCCCCGCGGATCCGACGTCCGACCCGGCTGTTGCACCAACGGGTCGACCAGTTGGTGGTAGCGCGCGACGAACTGGGTCGGGTCCTGGCCAAGCGGGCAGTCGTACGACCGCGCGCAGTCCGCGGCGTAGTCGTCGAACGCCGTCTGGAAGCCGGCGAGCTGACGGACGTTCTCGGCCACGGGATCGGCGTCCGGGTCGACCGCACCGTCGAGGACCATGGTCCGCACGCGGTCACCGAATTGTTCGGCGTACCTGGCGCCGAGTTCGGTTCCGTACGAGTAGCCGAGGTAGTTGATCTGGTTCTCGCCCAGCGCCGCCCGGACGACGTCCATGTCGCGCACGGTGGATGCGGTGCCGACGTTCGCGAGGAAGTCCTGGCCGGTGCGGGCGACGCACTCCTGGGCGATCTGCTGATAGATCTGCTCGATGCGGGCCACTCCTGCGGGGCTGTAGTCGGTGAGGGCTTCGCGGCGGTAGGCGTCGAATTCGGCGTCGCTGCGGCACCGCACCTGCGGGGTGGAGCGCCCGACGCCGCGCGGATCGAAGCCGACCAGGTCGAAGCGACGGGTGAGGTCGTTGTCGCCGATGCTGCCTGCCATCGCCGCGACGGCGTCGACTGCCGACGCGCCCGGACCGCCCGGGTTGACCATCAACGCGCCGATCCGGTCACCGGTGGCGGGTACCCGGATGACCGCCAATTGGGCTTGCGGCCCTTCGGGTTTCGCATAGTCGACGGGCACGCTGACGGTGCCGCACTGGGCGGTCGGCAGCGCGGTAGCCGACCCGAGGAAGCTTGCGCAGCTCTCCCACACCGGGGGTTGTCCGTATTGAAGCTCGGGCGAGCCCTCGGGGGACGCCGTCGCCACCGGACCGAGCAACGTCGACGCTACGACGACGGCGGGCAGTGCCGCGATCAGCCTGCCCACCAACCACATGGCGAACATCGTTGCACGCAAAGGTGTTCGGTGGCCGAGTGGGGCTCGGCCAGACACTAGTCGGCAACCGGACGGTGATCCGACGGTGACCTTGGTGTCAGCAGGTCGAGTTGGGTGGCGGCACCACGACGTCGACGAGGTACTTGGCGGCGATGTCGTCGACGCACTTGTTGCCCTGGAACACGACGGTGTGCTGCGTGCCGTCGAACGTCAGCAGCGTGCCGCCGAGTTGCTTGGCGAGGTCAACACCCGCCTGGTACGGCGTCGCGGGGTCGTTCGTCGTCGACACCACCAGAACGGGAGGCAGTCCCGCAACGGAGATCCGGTGCGGCTTGGACGTGGCGGGCACCGGCCAGAAGGCGCACGTGCCGAGTGGCGCGTTTCCGGTGAACTGCCCGTAGCTCATGAACGGGGCGACCTCACGGGCGCGGCGATCCTCGTCGACGACGGTCTTGCGGTCCGTGATCGGCGGCTCGTCGACGCAGTTGACCGCCACCCGGACGTCGGTCGAATTGTTGTAGTGCCCGTCCTCGTCGCGACCCATGTAGAGGTCTGCGAGCTTCAGCATGGTGTCTCCGGAACCGTCCTTCAGCTCGGAGAGCGCCTGGGTGAGGTGGCGCCAGAGGTTCGGCGAGTAGAGCGGAAGAATGGTGCCGACGATCGCGTCGCTGTAGCTGAGCCCGCGCGGGTCCCTGGTCTTGGCGGGGTTCTTCACCAGTGGTTCGACCATGCTCTTGTAGACGTCGACGGCCTTGGCGGGGTCGGTCCCGAGTGGGCAATCCGGACTCTTGGCGCAATCGGCGGCGTAGTCGTTGAACGCGGTCTGGAAGGCGGCGGCCTGACGGATGTCGGCCTCCACCGGGTCCGCATTGGGGTCGACTGCGCCGTCGAGGATCATCGCGCGCACGTTCTGCGGGTAGGCCTCCGCGTACGCCGACCCGATGCGGGTGCCGTAGGAGTAGCCAAGGTACGTCAGCTTCTGGTCACCGAGCGCCGCCCGCATGGCGTCGAGATCCTTTATGACGTTTGACGTTCCGACGTTGGCGAGGAACTCGTCGCCCATCTTCTCGACGCACCGCGCGACGAAGTCCTTGGTCTCCGATTCGATGTGGGCGACACCTTCCGGGGTGTAGTCGACCTGGTCGTCGGCGCGTTGCCTGTCGTTGTCGGCGTCGGAGTTGCACCACACCGCCGGCGTAGACGCGCCGACTCCGCGGGGGTCGAAGCCGACGAGGTCGAAGCGTTCGCGAATGGAGGCGGGCATCGCGCCAACCAAGGAGGCCGCCGCTCCGACACCCGACTCGCCGGGGCCGCCGGGATTGATGATGAGCGAGCCGATCTTGTCCCCGGTCGCCTTGAACCGAATCATCGCCAGGCGCGCCACGTCACCGTCGGGTTTCGCGTAATCGACCGGTACCGAGAGCTTTCCGCATTCGGCGCCCGCCGGGATGCGGACGTCCGACGCCGCGACGTCGCATTGCGACCAGTCGATCGGGGTGCCCGGCCTCGGCGTGGCGACGACGCCACGTCCGTCGACCACCGTGCTGCAGCCGGCCACCAGCAACACCACTAGGGCGGCCGCGAGGACCCCGCGTCTGAGGTTCATGGCTGTCATGCTGCCATGGCGCGTCGTCGGCCCAGTTGAGGGTGTTACCGAGTGGCGGCCAACAACTCCTTGAGCGCGGCCCCGAAGTCGTCGGCCATGTCCCACAGGTCGGGAAGCAGTTCGGGGCAGGAGATCAGGCCGACGTCCAGCGAGCCGTTCAGCGACATCACGGTGATGTTGAGCCCGGACCCGTGGAAGATCGGCCCGAGCGGGAACATCGCCTTGACCTTGGCACCGAGGAAGTACAACGGCACCTGCGGCCCCGGCACGTTCGACACCACCAGGTTGTGCACGGGGGCAGCACTCGTCAGCCGGCTCGACGCGTAGACGCGCATCGCGACGCCGAACACCGCCGGGGCGGCGAACTGCGACCAGTCCTGCAGGAGCGTCGCCCCGATCGCCGCACTGTGTTGCTTGGCAACGGAATTCGCGCCGGCGATCGCCCTGAGCCGCTCGCCGGGATCGTCGACGTCGGTGTGCAGGCTGGCGAACATGCCGGAGACCTGGTTGCGACCGGGCCGGTCCGACGTGTCGTGCACCGACACCGGGACCATCGCCACCAGGGGGCTGTCGGGGAGCTCGTCGCGGTCGAGGAGGAATCGCCGCAACACCCCCGCCACCAGTGCCATCACGACGTCGTTGACCTTGACGCCGAAGTGGTTCTTGACGGTCTTGACGTCCTCGAGGTCGAGCTGGGCGAACGCGACGTTGCGGCGCCCGGTGACCGTCGCGTTGAAACGGGTCTTGGGCGCCGCGAAGGGCGCCGCCATCGTCAGACCGTTGCGTGCCCGACGGAGCGTGTCCACCACGGTCGACAGCGTCGAGGGCACCACGTTGGCCAGGCTCAGGGGGCGGGTGGCGAACTTGAACGCGCCGCTGACGGCGATCTCGAGGTCCGATCCACCGCCCACCCCGTCGACGGGTTCGGGAGCAGGCGCGTCGGCTTCGGTGGTGCACAGCTGCGACATCAGGTTGGCCCCGGTGACGCCGTCGACGCTGGCGTGATGCACCTTGGTGAGGATGGCGAGCCTGCCGCCGTCGTGCGGATCGGTGCCCGCCACGTTTTCGATCACCCACATCTCCCACAGCGGCCTGCTGCGGTCCAGCGTCAGCGAGGCGATGTGTCCGCAGATCTCACCCAGTTCGACGCGGCCCCCTGGCGACGGAAGACCGATGCGGTGCAGGTGCCTGTCGACGTCGAAGTCCTTGTCCTCCACCCGCACCGGATGGTCGAGGTTGAACCGGTTGTCGGCGAGCTTCTCCCGGAACTCGGGCAAGGCCTTGATGCGCAGGTTCAGGGCGTCGCGCATGCGGTCGAAGGAGTAGCCGCCGGGAATGGTCGACGTGTCGATCTCCAGGATCGAGCACACGTGCAGCGGCTGTGCGGCGGTTTCGAGGTAGAGAAAGCTGGCGTCGAGTCCGCTGAGCCGTTGCATGACGCTGATGTTAGGCCCGCTAGCGGTCCGGGTGTGAGGAACCGCACTCGATGGATGGTTCATCTTCTCTGGTCGGGGTGACAGACTTGTTGGGTCAGATGACCCGGGGACCCGGATGGGCCTCGAGGAATGAATCGACGAGATTGAGGACGACGATGTCTGAAATGACGGTTTACGGTGCTGCCACCGATTCGCAGGCTCCGCGGACTTCGGCCGAATCGGCCGCTCCGCAAGCTCCGCGGACCAAGATCCGGACCCACCACCTGTTGAAGTGGAAGTCCGAGGGCCACAAGTGGGCCATGCTGACGGCCTACGACTACTCCACCGCGCGCATCTTCGACGAGGCCGAGATCCCCGTCTTGCTGGTGGGCGACTCGGCGGCGAACGTGGTCTACGGCTACGACACCACGGTCCCCGTCACCGCCGATGAACTGATCCCCTTGGTACGTGGCGTGGTGCGGGGCGCCCCGCACGCGCTGGTGGTGGCCGACCTTCCGTTCGGCAGCTACGAGGCGGGTCCACAGCAGGCCTTGGCCACCGCGACGCGCTTCATGAAGGAAACTGGTGCGGCCGCAGTGAAGCTCGAAGGCGGCGAGCGGGTCGCCGAGCAGATCGCGACTCTCACGCAGGCCGGCATCCCGGTGGTGGCGCACATCGGGTTCACCCCGCAGAGCGTCAACGGACTTGGCGGCTTTCGCGTGCAGGGCCGGGGTGACGCCGCCGAGCAGACCGTCCACGACGCCATTGCCGTCGCCGAGGCCGGAGCGATAGCCGTCGTGCTGGAGATGGTTCCCGCCGAGTTGGCCACGCAGATCACCGGCAAGCTGACCATTCCGACGATCGGCATCGGCGCGGGGCCGAACTGCGATTCCCAGGTCCTCGTCTGGCAGGACATGGCGGGGATGACCGCGGGCCGCACCGCGAAGTTCGTCAAGAAGTTCGGTGCCGTGGGCGACGAATTGCGCCGTGCGGCAACGCAATACGCGGCGGACGTGGCGACCGGAGTATTCCCGGCCGAGGAGCACTCCTTCTAGCTGATAGGCCGTGAGTAGTCACTGGGCGGATCCTCGTAGGAGGTCCGGTTCGGAGGAGGCTACTTATGTCGGTGTTGGAAGTTGCGCTTGATCCGTCGACGGTGATCGTTGCCGTAGATCCAGGC
>VIFX01000056.1:0-38617 GCA_006864685.1 Mycolicibacterium hodleri
GGGTGGCTACGCACCACCTCCTCCTGGCAGTTACCCACCGCCGCAGGGCGATTGGGGTCAGCCGCAGGGTGGTTACCCGCCGCAGGCTGGTTACGGCGGCTACCCGCCGGCCGGCAACTCCGGGGTCGACATCGGCGAGACGTTCGGCTGGGCATGGAACAAGTTCAGCAAGAACGCCGTCGTGCTCATCGTCCCGACGCTGGTCTACGGGCTCGTGCTCGGCGCGCTCTACGGGATCATCACCTTCGCCTCGGGTGCGCTGGCCCCGACGTCGGAAAGCTCCTACGACTCCTATGAGGGCGGAGCGAGTTACTCGTTCAGCGCGGGCCTCGGCGTGGCAAGCATCATCACCATGCTCCTCGGGTACCTGGTGCTGTTCGTCGTCGTCGGCGCCATCTCGTCGGCCTACTACGGCGGTCTGCTGGACATCGCCAACGGGACACCGGTCGAGATTGGCTCGTTCTTCAAGCCGCGCAACGTCGGCAGCGTGCTGATCGCCAGCGTGCTCGTCGGCATCGCCAGCTCGATCGGCTCGTTGCTCTGCGTGATCCCGGGTCTCATCGTCGGGATATTCACGCTCTTCACGACGGTCTCGATCGTCGAGCGCGGGTTGTCGCCGATCGACGGCATCAAGGCGAGCATCGACATCGTCAAGGCCAACTTCGTTCCGGCGCTGCTCACCTGGCTGATCACTCTCGTCATCGTCGGTGTCGGCGCGCTGCTCTGCGGTATCGGCCTTCTGGTTGCAGCTCCGGTGGCCGCACTGTTCCTCGTGCACGCGTACCGGAAGCTGACCGGTGGACAGGTCGCACCACTGACCCCATGACCGACCATGGGCTTGCAGCAAAACGGCGGTCCGGTTGACCGTGCCCTCGTACGCTGCCCTCAACGCCCACGAAAGGTAGGACCGAGATGACGAATCCATCGCCGCCTCCTGGTGACTTCCCGTCCTCACCCCCTCCCGGTGGCAACTACCCGCCGCCGCCGGAGGGTGGGTATCCGGCGCCTCCGCCTCCCGGCGGGGGATACGTGCCTCCGCCTCCCGGCGGCGGGTACGCGCAGCCCGGTGGATACGGGGTCGGCGGTGGATACGGCACGGGGCCCGAGCAGTACACGCCGTGGCTCACCCGGGTGCTTGCGTGGTTGATCGACTGGGCTCCGGTCGCGATCCTCTCGGGCATCGGCTCGATCTTCCTGGTCACCCTTCAGAAGGTCGAAACCGTCTGCATCACCGACGATTCCGAGTACCAGCTCGGTGACTTCTGCGCCACGGGCAGCAACGGTCCTTCGGGCGTGGCCTGGGCGATCTACGGAGTGCTGGAGCTCATCTCGCTGGCCTACCTGATCTGGAACCTCGGCCTCAAGCAGGGCAACACGGGCTCCAGCGTCGGCAAGGGCATCATGAAGTTCAAGGTCGTCGGCGAGGAGACGGGCCAGCCGATCGGCTTCGGCAAGTCCGTCGTGCGCGAGCTGATCTACATCGTGGCCTACGCCGTGTGCTTCATCCCCTGGCTCGTCGCCGTGCTGTTTCCGCTGTGGGACCAGAAACGTCAGTCCTTGGTGGACAAGCTGGTCAAGACGGTCTGCGTTCCGCTCTGATCTGGTCGACGATGCCGCCTGTCCGCCGTGCGCGGGCAGGCGGCATCGTCGTTCGGTAGCGTCGAACCGTGAGTCGTTCGCTTCCCGTGGAGAGGTCGAGCCATGCTTCGTGGCCGCGCCGGGTGGCGGCGGCCGCGGTCGACTGGCTTCCCATCGTGGCGCTGGCGCTCCTGGCCGTCGCGCTGGTGTGGGTGACGAGAAACCCGTCGTGCGACGGGGATCCGTCCGTGCGCGATCTCGGCCCGCAGTGTGGTGATTCGGGCGCGACCACGGTGGGTTGGTGGTGCTTCGTCGCCTGTTGGCTGGCGGTCGTCGGCTACGCGGTGTGGAACTTCGGCATGTGCCAGGGACGCTCCGGTTCCAGCGTCGGCAAGAGCCTGCTGAAGATCCGAGTGCTCGACGCGACGACGCTGCAGCCGATTGGCTTCTGGCGCTCGGTGATTCGCCATCTGACCCACCTCGTCGACGTCGTGTCCCTCGGCGTCGGCTTCCTGTGGCCGCTGTGGGACGGCAGGCGTCAGACCTTCGCCGACAAGCTGTCGTCGACGGTGGTCAGCGGAACGCGCTGACGCCCGTCAACGCCTCGCCGATCACCAACTGGTGCACCTCGGAGGTGCCCTCGTACGTCAGCACCGACTCGAGGTTGTTGGCATGGCGGATCACCGGGTACTCCAACGTGATTCCGTTGGCGCCCAACAGTGTTCGGCACTGGCGGGCAATCTTGATCGCCTCCCGCACGTTGTTGAGCTTGCCGAAGCTGACCTGTTCGGGCTTGATCTTGCCGTCGTCCTTGAGCTTGCCGAGGTGCAACGCCAGCAGTTGCGCCTTGCCCAGTTCGACTGCCATGTCGGCGATCTTGGCCTGAGTCAACTGGTAGCCGGCCAGCGGCTTGTCGAAGACCTCCCTGGTGCCGACGTAGTCCAACGCCGTCTCCAGGCAGTCCCTGGCCGCCCCCACCGCGCCGAACACGATGCCGAACCGTGCCTCCGACAGACAGGCCAACGGACCCGACAAGCCACGTGCGCCAGGAAGTTTCGCGTCATCGGGCAGGCGGACGTCGTCAAGGCTGAACTCCGAGGTGACCGAGGCCCGCAGCGACATCTTGTGAGTCATCTCCCGGGCGCTGAAGCCGGGCGTCGTCGTGGGGACCGCGAACCCGATCACGCCTTCGTCGGCGCGGGCCCACACGATCGCCACGTCGGCGATGGAAGCGTTGGTGATCCACATCTTCGAGCCGTTGAGAATCCAGTCGGATCCGTCGCGCCGGGCGGTCGTCCGCATGCCACCGGGGTTGGATCCGAAGTCCGGTTCCGTCAGCCCGAAGCAGCCGATCAGTTCGCCCGCCGCCATCCCGGGGAGCCATTGCTCGCGCTGTTCCTCGCTTCCCCAGCGGTGAATGGCGAACATCGCGAGGGAGCCCTGCACCGACACCAGGCTGCGCAGGCCGCTGTCGACGGCCTCCAGCTCCTGGCACACCAGCCCGTAGGCGGTGGCCGACGACCCGCTGCAGCCGTACCCCTCCAGGTGCATGCCGAGCAGCCCCAGCTTGCCGATCTCGACGGCGAGGTCGCGGACGGGAACCTCGCCGGTCTCGAACCACTCGGCGATGTGCGGGCGCAGCCGGGACTCGCCGAACTGCCGGACCATGGTGCGCAGCTCGAGGTCCTCGGGCGTCAGCAGCGTGTCGAGGTCGAGAAGACTTTCGATCGTCATGGACATGCTGTTTGTTCTACACCGGCGCTCGCCGATACTCGACACCGTTACCCTGAACGGTAATGAGTGAGCAGCGTTCCAAGGCAGATGCGTACCGCGCCTACGGTCCCGCGACCAGGGCGATCCACGCCGGCTACCGGCCCGATCCGGCGACCGGCGCGGTCAACGCGCCCATCTACGCGAGTTCGACCTTCGCGCAGGACGGCGTCGGCGGGCTTCGTGGCGGTTACGAGTACGCCCGCACCGGCAACCCGACGCGCGCGGCACTCGAGGCGAGCCTGGCGGCGGTGGAGGGCGCCACGTTCGGGCGGGCCTTCAGCTCGGGCATGGCGGCCACCGACTGCACGCTTCGGGCAGTGCTGCGCCCCGGCGACCACGTCGTCATCCCCGACGACGCCTACGGCGGCACGTTCCGGCTGATCGACAAGGTGTTCACGCAGTGGGGCGTGACGCACACCCCCGTCGCGCTGACCGATCTCGACGCGGTGCGCGCCGCGATCACGCCCGCCACCAAGCTGGTGTGGGTCGAGACGCCCACCAACCCGCTGCTGTCGATCGCCGACATCGCCGGGATCGCCCAGCTGGCGTCGGACGCCGGCGTCAAGGTGTTGGTGGACAACACCTTTGCCTCGCCGGCCTTGCAGCAACCGTTGTCCCTCGGCGCCGACATCGTGCTGCACTCCACCACCAAGTACATCGGCGGCCATTCCGACGTCGTCGGCGGCGCACTGCTCACCAACGACGAGGAACTCGACGACGCCTTCGCGTTCCTGCAGAACGGCGCTGGCGCCGTGCCCGGCCCGTTCGACGCCTACCTGACGATGCGCGGGCTGAAGACGCTGTCGCTGCGGATGGAGCGGCACAGCGCCAACGGCGCCCGGGTGGCCGAGTTCCTCGCCGAGCACGCCGCCGTCGACGTGGTGCTCTACCCCGGCTTGGCGAGCCACCCCAACCACGACGTCGCGGCCCGGCAGATGTCCGGCTTCGGCGGCATGGTGTCGGCCCGGCTCAAGGGTGGAAGGGATGCCGCGCACCAGCTGTGCGCGCGCACCGAGATCTTCATCCTCGCCGAGTCGCTCGGCGGGGTGGAGTCGCTCATCGAGCATCCCGGCGCGATGACCCATGCGTCCACGGCGGGTTCGCAGCTCGAGGTGCCCGACGACCTGGTCCGGCTGTCGGTCGGCATCGAGGACGTCGCCGACCTGCTCGGTGACCTGGAACAGGCCCTAGGAAAGGGCTGAGCGCAACGCGGAGGCGGTGACCGCCAGGTTGACCTCGGGCAGTGGCGTTGGGTAAGCCGTCGGATACTCGTCGACCCAGCTGCCGCTGGCGATTTCGGTGGCGCGTGAGTGCACCCAGCGCCAGCCGCGGTCGTTGAGGCTCAGCAGTGCCCCGAGTCCGTCGGCGGCGTGAAGCACGGTGACGATGGCCGCCGTCGCAGGCGTGGGAGGCCGACGGTCGAACAGCGCAGCCAACAGATCGGTCCTGGCGGCGGCGACCCGCTCGCGACGGGTCAGAGGCCAGGCATACAAGGGATTGAAGCGCGACGACGGCACCCGCACGCGGCTGATCTGACCAAGGCGCTCGAGGTGCAGTGCCACGTTTTCCTGCACGTCCTTGCTCACCTTCGCGACGGCGCGTGACGGTGAGAGCGGCTGCTTCTGCAGCAGCATGAATGCCGGCTCGACGACGGGATCGGTGGCAGTGCCTGCCCTCAGCGCGACCAGCCGGCCCGGCTCGACGGCGTCCCCGGGAGCGGACGGACGAATCCGGCACGCCAACGCGAGGTCGAGCAAGACGCCGGCAGCCAACACCCGTTCCCGCCGCTGGCGTTCCAGCGCGAGTTGGGCGGTGGCGTTGTCGACGAGCAGGAGAAAGAGGTCTTCGGCGATCTGCGCCACGGGCTAGGAGTGGTACGGCTCCGCGCTGATCAGCTCGACCTCGATGGTGCTGCCGTTGGGCACGACGTAGCTGCGCTTGTCGCCGACCTTGGCGTCGATGATCGCGCCGCCGAGTGGTGACTTCGGCGAGTACACCTCGAGCTTGCCGTCGGTCACGCCTTCCTGGCGGGTTCCGATCAGGAACGTCTCGGTGTCCCCGTCCGCGAACTTGACCTTGACGACCGAGCCGGGCAGCGCGACGCCGGACTGCTTGGGGGCCTCGCCCACCTTGGCGTTGTTGAGCAGCTCCTGGAGCTGACGAATCCGGGCTTCCTGCTGCCCCTGATCCTCACGCGCCTGGTGGTAGCCGCCATTTTCGCGGAGGTCGCCCTCTTCGCGTCGATCGTTGATCTCGGCGGCGATGATTGGTCGGTTCGCGATGAGCTGGTCGAGTTCGGCCTTCAGCCGGTCGAATGCATCTTCGGTGAGCCAGGTGACCTGGGTATCCGTCATGTCGTGGCGCTCCTGTCTTCGTCTCGCGCGGTCAGCGGGATCATTCGGCGTGTGCCGCAATCGCAGGCGCTGAGGGCGCATTAAAGCAGCAATACACGGCTCCAGTAGGAACCGTGTACGTCCTCCATCTTAGCACCGCCAGGACAGCCGATTTTCATGTATTGGCTGTTCGGCGTTCTCCGGACGGTTGCCCGACGCCCCCGTCGGCCAAACCTCGTCAGGGTGCCCGGAGGTAGGCGGGGACGTCGGTGCCGCAGCCGTAGACGTCGCCGACGACGGGCTGCCGGGTGGCCTTGACGATCGTCGACACCACCACCGTGTCGGCGGTCGACGGCGGCACCAGGACCTCGCGCCGACCGATCTCGGCGCCGTCGACCGACCTGGCGCGGACGATGCACACCACGGGGCGCGACGGATCCTCCCGGGTGACGCTGATGGTGATCTCGACGGTGTTCCCGCCGAGCAGCTGGTAGCCGCCCAGTTCGCCCTTGACCTCCGCGGTGCCGAGCCGCTGGTAGCCGACGAACGCCAGCGCGACGCCCGCCACCACGATGACGACGAAGAGCACGGCTGCCATCCGACGACGAGAGCTGTGGGCCAGCCGTTGGCGCCCATAGCGGGCGGCGGGGCGCTCGATCACGAGGTGCTTCACCCCTCCGTGGGACGGTCAGCGTGGGTCTGAGTTCGGATGGTTGGACTAGGACTGGAACTATAGGGGCACCCAAACTGGTTGAACCGTGACGACCATGGCGAGAGATCAAGATAGGCACACGTGAGCGAACTGCGTTTGATGGCGGTCCACGCCCACCCCGACGACGAGTCGAGCAAGGGCGCCGCCACGATGGCCAAGTACGTGGACGAGGGCGTCCGCGTGAAGGTGGTGACGCTGACCGGCGGTGAGCGGGGCGACATCCTGAACCCCGCCATGGACCTGCCCGAGGTGCACGGCCGAATCCACGAAATCCGAATCGACGAGATGGCGCGCGCCGCGGAGATCCTCGGCGTCGAGCACGAGTGGCTCGGGTTCGTCGACTCCGGTCTGCCGGAGGGCGACCCGCTGCCGCCGCTGCCGGAGGGGTGTTTCGCGCTGGTTCCGCTGGTCGAGTCCACCGAGCGTCTGGTCCGGTCGATCCGCGAGTTCAGGCCGCATGTGCTGACCACGTACGACGAGAACGGCGGTTACCCGCACCCGGACCACATCCGCTGCCACGAGGTGTCGATGGCCGCCTATGAGGCCGCCGCCGACTACCGCCTGTTCCCCGACGCGGGTGAGCCGTGGGCCGTGTCGAAGGTGTACTACAACCACGGCTTCCTGCGAAAGCGCATGCAGGCGTTCCAGGACGAGTTCGCCAGGAACGGCCAGGTGGGTCCGTTCGAGAAGTGGCTCAAGGACTGGGACCCCGAGCTCGACGTCATGGACAGCCGGATCACCACCAGCGTCGAATGCGCGAAGTACTTCGGCCAGCGCGACCAGGCGCTGCTCGCGCACGCCACGCAGATCGACCCGAAGAGCTTCTTCTTCACCACTCCGATCGAGTGGCAGGAGCGGCTGTGGCCGACCGAAGAGTACGAGTTGGCGCGGTCCCGCATCCCCGTGACGCTGCCCGAGGACGACCTTTTCGCCGGGATCGAGCCGTGACCGACAGCCTTCTGCTCGTCGTCGGGCTGCTCGCCGACGACGCGCCACGGGACACCGGTCCCGACTTCGGCAAGGCCAGTCCGTTCGGCCTGGTGGTCATCGTGATCCTGCTGATCGGCACGTTCCTACTCGTTTGGTCGATGAACAAGCACCTCAAGAAGCTGCCGGAGTCCTTCGACCCCGAACATCCCGAACCCGATCAAGCCGTCGACGACGGAACCGTCGTAGAGCCCGGTGATCCCGGCCTGGCCAAGGGCGGGCGTCCAGACGGTGGCGGTTAACGCCCTCGGAGAGGCCACCAGCCCCTACCTTCGCCAGCACGCCGACAATCCCGTGCACTGGCAGCAGTGGACTGCGGAGGCGCTCGCGGAGGCGGCGGCGCGCGACGTGCCGATTCTGCTGTCGATCGGCTATGCGGCCTGCCACTGGTGTCACGTGATGGCGCACGAATCGTTCGCCGACGACGACGTGGCCGCGGTCATGAACGCCGGCTTCGTCTGCATCAAGGTCGACCGCGAGGAGCGCCCCGACCTCGACGCCGTCTACATGTCCGCGACGGTGGCGCTGACCGGTCAGGGTGGGTGGCCGATGACGTGCTTCCTGACCCCGGACGGGCGGCCGTTCTTTTGCGGCACGTACTACCCGAAGGCCGGCTTCCTACAGCTGCTCGACGCCGTCGCCGACACGTGGCGGCACCGTCGCGCCGAGGTGGAGCAGGCCTCCGACGGGATCGCCGGTGAGCTCGCCTCGATGGCGTCCGGTCTGCCTGGCGGGGGTCCCGCGCTGGAACCCGCGGTGTGCGATCACGCCGTCGCCGGCGTGCTGGCCGACGAGGACGTGGCCCGCGGCGGTTTTGGCGGCGCCCCGAAGTTTCCGCCGTCGGCGTTGCTGGAGGGGCTGCTGCGCAGCCACGAGCGCACGGGTGACGCTCGCGTGCTCGCGACGGTCGAGCGGACGCTCGACGCGATGGCGCGGGGCGGAATCTACGACCAGCTGGCAGGTGGCTTCGCCCGCTACAGCGTCGACTCGTCGTGGGTGGTGCCGCACTTCGAGAAGATGCTCTACGACAACGCGTTGCTGCTTCGGGTGTACGCGCATTGGGCGCGCCGATCCGGAGAAACGATGGCGCGCAAGATCACTGACGAGACAGCGGCGTTCATCGTGCGCGATCTCGGTGACGGTGGCATGTTCACCTCCTCGCTCGACGCCGACGCCGACGGGGTGGAGGGTCTCACGTACGCGTGGACGCCCGCGCAACTGCGCGAGGTGCTCGGCGACGACGACGGTGCTTGGGCGGCATACTATTTCGGGGTCACGGAGGCCGGAACGTTCGAACACGGCACGTCGGTGCTGCAGCTGCGGGACAACCCCGACTCACTGTCCCGTTTCGTGAGGGCGCGCACGATACTGCTCGCCGCGCGGCTCGGGCGACCGCAACCTGCGCGCGACGACAAGGTCGTGACGGCCTGGAACGGGTTCGCCATCACGGCGCTCGTCGACGCGTCCGTGGCACTCGACCGTCCCGAATTCCTCGACGCCGCAACGCAATGCGCCCGTTCGATCCTCGAACTCCACGTCGTCGACGGCCGCCTTCGGCGCGCCAGTCTCGGCGGCCGCGTCGGTGACAGCGCAGCCATCCTGGAGGACTACGCCGGGCTGGCCACCGGGCTGCTGACGCTGCACCAGGTGACCGGTGACCCCGAGTGGCTGGCCGCGGCGACCGGGCTGCTCGACGTGGCGCTCGACCACTTCACCGATCCCGACCGGGAGGGACGCTGGTTCGACACCGCGGACGACGCGGAGCGGCTGATGGTCCGGCCGTCGGATCCGCTCGACGGCGCCACCCCGGCGGGGGCGTCGCTCATCACAGAAGCGCTGCAGCTCGCCGCGCATCTGACCGGGTCCGAGCGGTACGCGTCGGCGGCCCGCGCCTCACTCGCGGCGGCGACCCCGATCCTGGTCAAATTGCCACGCTCGGGCGGTCATTGGCTCGCCGTGGCGGAGGCCGCCGTGCGCGGGCCGCTGCAGATCGCGGTGGCCTGCGACCCGCTCGACTCCGAGCTGTTGGACGCCGCCCGACAGCTGGCACCCGGCGGGGCGATCGTCGTCGGGGGAGCGGTCGACTCGTCTGAGTTGCTGCGCGGCCGCGACCGGATCGGTGGCCGCGACGCCGCCTACGTCTGTCGTGGCCACGTATGCGACCTGCCGGTCACGACCACCGAGCATCTCGCTGCCGCGCTCGGGGCGCCCGTGTAGCGTGCGGCACATGCCGAGTGCCGACCTGATCAAGCAGACCGTCAATCGCTACCTGGAACTGGTGTCCGAGGGCAACCCCGACGCGATCGCCCAGCTGTACACCGACGACGCCACCGTGGAGGACCCGGTGGGCGGCGAGGTGCACATCGGGCGTCAGGCGATCCTGGGCTTCTACTCCGGTGTCATCGGCACGAAGTCCGAGACCGAGATCATCACGCTGCGGGCGCTCGGGCATGAGGCGGCCTACCTGTGGACGCTGACCATGGATCTCGGCGAGGGCGCCAAGATGCGCATCGAGATCCTCAGCGTCATGGCGTTCGACTCCGACGGCAACATCACCGCGATGAAGGCCTACTGGGGCCCGGAGAACATCACCCAGCTCTAACCCCCCTTGCGATTTCGGCGCGCTAATCCGCGGCAGCCGCGGAGGAACGCGCCGAAATCGCCCGGCGGATCTCGGCGATGACTCGATCCGGATACTCGGTGACGTCCAGCCAGGTGAAGCGGAGCACCTGCCAGCCGGCAAGGATTATCGCGTTCTGTCGCTTGCGGTCGTGGTGGAAGTCGTCCGAATCCGTATGGAATGCCAGACCGTCCACTTCGATTGCGACCGAGCACCCCGGGAAGCCGACGTCGACGAGGTATCCCGCGACGGGATGATTGGCGATCCAGCCCTCGATGCCTGCTTCCTCGAGCAAGCGAATCAGGAGGCGTTCCGCGGCGGAGCGGGCTCCGCTCTCCGCAGCCTGCAGCAGTCGACGCGAAGCGGGCGCGCCATACCGCCCCTTGTTGCGCAGGTGAGCCGCCCACAGCGGACCCAACTCGACCTGACGTTGCAGCGCGGAGTCCATCAGCTTGGGTCCGCCGCCCCGTCTGGTGGCGGCTTCTACGACCGTGAGTTCGAGTGCAGTGACCTGGAGTCCGCGCCATTCGACGACGTCCTTGGCCGGCAGTTCGCGGCGCCGCACGCGTGATCCTTCATGGCGTCGGCCGTGGCTGTTGCGGGGCACGGTGACCTCCACGACGGCGGGCGCGTACTTGGTCACACCGTGCCACCAGGCTGCCGCCAGTCCACTCGCGACTGCGTGCGGGCCGTGGCCCCACACCGCGGCCCTGATCCGCGCCGAATCGGTGAACGGTCGGTCGTCGACGAAGTAGACACCTTGCGAGCATCGGCGCCAATGTCCGGAGCGCGCACGACGTTCCAGGGCGTCGTTGCTGATGCCCAGAACGCGGGCGTGTGACGTCGTGATGACGCCGTCGTGAGAGCGCAGGAAGTCGTCGAGCATGCTCAATAGACGGTGTGACCGTCGCGAATGGTTCCACTCCCGCGATTTCGGCGCGCAAATCCGCGGTGGGCGCGGGTGAACGCGCCGAAATCGCGAGGGGGCTAGTTGCTGAAGACCGCGAACCACATCGCGATGTAGTGGCAGATCGCCGCCACCGCGGTGCACGCGTGGAAGAACTCGTGGTGACCGAACGTCGTCGGCCACGGGTTGGGCCACTTGAGTCCGTACAGCACCCCGCCGACGCTGTAGAGCGCGCCGCCGACGATCAGCAGCACCAGGGCCGCCACGCCCGCGCCGTGCATGATGGGCACGATGAAGAACGCGGCCACCCACCCGAGCAGCAGGTAGAGCGGCACGCCCACCCACGCAGGCGCCGACGGCCAGCACATCTTCAGGAACACACCCGCGATGGCGCCTCCCCAGACGATCCAAAACAGCGTCATGCCCTGGTTCGACGGCAAGGCCAGCAGGGCGAACGGCGTGTAGCTCCCCGCGATGAACAGGAAGATCATCGAGTGGTCCAGGCGCTTCATCCACTTGCGCTTGGTCGGCGACACCCACGTCACCCGGTGATAGGTCGCGCTGACCGCGAACATCGCCACGATCGTCAACGTGTAGAGCAGGGTGGCGAGCCCGGCGCGGGAACCCTCGAGCGCCCACGACACCGACACCAGAGCGGTGCCCGCGATGGTGGCGACGCCCGCCGAGTAGAGGTGAATCCAGCCGCGAGCGCGTGGCCTACCGAAGAACTGCGCAACGGCCTCGGGCAGATCCTCTGCCTCGTGGTGGCCGACGGACGGCGGATCTGAGTCGGTCGTGTCGATCGAAGTGGCCATGTCGCCTCCGCTATCTGGCATGGGTGGACCCGAACGTCACAGTAGTCTTGATCCTCGTGGAACTCATTCCCCCGCGACTCAAGGAACCGGCCTACCGGGTCTACGAGGCACGGCTACGCCACCAGCTGTCGAGATCGAAATCCCAACTGCCAAGGCACATCGCGGTGCTGTGCGACGGAAACCGGCGCTGGGCGCGTGACGAGGGTCACGCCGACGTCAGCTACGGCTACCTGATGGGCGCCGCGAAGATCGCCGAGATGCTGCGCTGGTGTCAGGAGACCGGCGTCGAGATGGCGACCGTGTACCTGCTGTCCACCGAGAACCTGCAACGCGACCCGGCCGAGCTGGCGTCGCTGATCGGCATCATCACCGACGTCGTCGAGGAGATCTGCGCGCCCGCAAACCGCTGGAGCGTCCGAACCGTCGGCGACCTCGAGTTGCTGGGGCAGGAGTCGGCGCGACGCCTTCGCGACGCCGTGGACGGCACCGTCGCCACGGCACCCGCTGGCGCCTTCCATGTCAACGTCGCCGTCGGTTACGGCGGACGTCAGGAGATCGCCGACGCCGTGCGCGCCGTGCTGAGCAAGGAACTCGCCAACGGGGCGACGGCCGAGCAGCTCGTCGAGTCGGTCACCGTCGAGGCGATCTCCGAGAACGTCTACACCTCCGGCCAGCCCGACCCCGATCTGGTTATCAGGACCTCCGGCGAACAACGGCTGTCGGGCTTCCTGCTGTGGCAGAGCGCGTATTCGGAGATGTGGTTCACCGAGGCCCACTGGCCGGCCTTCCGGCGCGTCGACTTCCTTCGCGCGCTGCGCGACTACACGCTGCGAGACCGGCGCTACGGGCACTAACGGGTGTGAAGCTCTTCGCGCAAGCGCTCGTCGCCGTGCCAGACTGAACCCGTGGCTGCGATGTCCGCAGTGGTGTTCGGCCTGAGCTGGTGGCTCGGGCTGTACCTGCTGGCGCGCGATCCGCGCAAACCCGTTCTCGTGCTCGCCGCGGTTGGGCTGACCAGCTTCGCCGTGGTGGTGGCGCTGGACGCCGTCCGCCACCTCGGCTCGTCGCTTGCCGGGACGCTCAGCCACCTCGAGGTGTACCTCGTCGTCGTGCCAGGAGTGGCGTGGTTCGCGGTGCTTCTCGAGCTGACGCGGCCCGGCGACACGTGGCGTGGTCGCATCGGCGAGACCTCGGCGGTCGCGATCGTCGCCGCACTCGCCCTGCTTGGCGCGTCGATGGCGGGTTCGGTCGACGGTCCGCTCCGCACCGGCCACTGGGTGATGTTCGCCGTCGTCTCGTTGGCGACGCTCGGGGCGATGGGCAGAATGCTCGCCGGGGGACGACGGCCCAGTTCGGTGACGGGTTCGGTCGTGCTCGCCACGTTGTTCTTCGCGTTGGGCAACGCGATCCTGGTAATTCCGCTCGGTTTGGTGCCGAACTGGTTGGCGTTGGCGTCCACCGGTTTCGACGTGCTGCTTCTCGGTGTCGCGGTGGCACTGTGGGATTCGTTCGACGAGGGTCAGGCGCTACGGGCGGACATGCTGCGGTCGTTCACGGGCAGCGTCGTCGTCGCCGTGCTCTTCGGCGGGCAGGTGCTCGTCGGGATGGCGGTCACCGACGAACACGCGGCGCTCTCGGTGCTGCTGTTCACCAGCCTTGCGGTGGCGATCGGCATCAACGTCATGGCCGACCCGTTGGCGGGCGTGCTGGACCGCCTCGCGTTCTCCCGGTCGCCCACCCTGCGGGCCGACCGGGCCGCGCTCCGTCGCACCGAGGCCGCGCTGCCACTGCGGTCGGACAATCCGCTGGACGGCGTCGACGACGAGACGTTCGTCCGGTTGACTCGCCGGGCGCTTGGTCACTACGGCGACTTGTCCAAACTGGTCGCCAGCCCGCTGACCGCGTTGCCGATCCTCGACGAGCGGCTGGCCCGCCGCGGCGCGCCGGATCAGCCACTGGAACGAGCCAATGAATTGCGGGCCCTGCTCGCCGACCGGATCGCGGCGTTGAGACCGCGTGACGGCGGGGAGTTCGGCACCACCGAGCAGTGGCGGCACTACAACTCGCTGTACTTCCCGTACGTCGTAGGGGTGCGGGCGTACGCGCAGAACGCGACGGCCGCGGGGCTGGACCCCGTCGCCAAGCGGGCGTGGCAGTGGTTCGTGACCGAGGTTCCGCAGCGGTCGCTGCACAACTGGCAGAACGCGGCGGCCCGCGTGATCGCCGCGGATCTGCGTGGCAGTCGGGTGACGGCGGTCGACCACACGTCCTGACCTGCGGTTGGCAGTGTTTGGCAGCGTTCGGCGTCGAGGTGGCAGTGCTTCCCGACCATCGTCGGAGGGGTCCACATCCCTCACCGTCGAGGAGCCCCGCGATGACCGCCACCGTTACTTACCGACCCCTGTCCGACAGTTCCGACAGCCTCCTTCGCTTCGCCATGCGGGCCGACGCCACGTTGTGCGCAGGCCTCGGCCTGCTGCTCGCGATGGCGGCCGACCCGCTGTCGCGACTCTCCGGGCTCTCGGCCACCTCTGAATGGTTGGCCGGGGCCGCACTCGTCGTCTACGGCGTGGCGCTCTACGTGCTGGCCGCCATGCCGTTCGTCCGGCGCATCGGCATCGGGATCGTCGTGGCCAACGTCGTCTTCGCGATGGCCGTCGTCGCGGTCGTGGCGGCAGGGGTCTTGCCGCTCACCGGGATGGGCGTGGCCATGATGCTGGCCACCGTCACCGCCACCCTCGGGCTGGCGTACCTGCAGTACCTCGGAGTCCGCCGGCTGGCGTGACCCCGCGGAGAACCGGTGCGCGGCCACCCGAGGCGAGAGGTCACCGCGAGTGGCCCGCACCGGCCATCGGATGTTCGAAAATTCAACCAGGAAGGGACGATTCATGACCACCATCACCGCCACCGCCCACACCGGGACCAAGGATGCATTCCTGAGGTTCGCCATGCGGCTCGACGCCGTGCTGACCGGCGTCATCGGAATCGCGGGCCTCGCGTTGGCGCCCCGCATCGCCGAGCTGTCGGGCACCACTCCGACGACCGAGTACGCGCTGTCGGCCTTCTTCGTCGCCTACGGAATTGCCGTGTACGCGCTGTCGCGACTCGCGCACGTCCGCACGCCGGGCCGCCTCGTGGTCGCGGGCAACGTCGTCTTCACCGTCGCCGCGGTGGCCGTCGTCCTCGCGGGCGTGTGGCCGCTGACCACCATGGGCGTGGTGTTGACGCTCGGCAGCGGCGTCTACACGTTGGTGATGGCCGACCTGCAGTACCTGGGTCTGCGCCGCCTCCGCTAGCTCCCCCTGCGATTTCGGCGCGTTCGTCCGCGGTGAGCGCGGGTGAGCGCGCCGAAATCGCTTAGAGCTTGCGCAGGCGCAGCCGGTTGATCGCGTGGTCGGCGTCCTTGCGCAGCACCAGCGTCGCGCGCGGTCGAGTGGGCAGGATGTTCTCGATCAGGTTGGGCCGGTTGATCGAATGCCAGATGTCGCGCGCGGCGAAGACGGCCTGCTCGTCGGTCAGCGTCGAGTAGTGGTGGAAGTGCGACTGCGGGTCGGCGAACGCGCCGGCCCGCATCGCCAGGAACCGTGAGACGTACCAGCCTTCGATGTCCTCGATGCGGGCGTCGACGTAGACGGAGAAGTCGAAGAGGTCGGACACCATCAACGCCGGGCCGGTCTGAAGGACGTTGAGGCCCTCCAGAATCAGGATGTCGGGGTGCTTGATGGTCATCTGCTCGTCGGGGATGATGTCGTAGAGCAAGTGCGAATACACCGGCGCGGACACCTGATCCGATCCCGACTTCACCGCCGTGACGAAGCGCATCAGCGCCCGCCGGTCGTAGCTCTCGGGAAAGCCCTTGCGGTGCATCAGGTTCCGACGCAGGAGCTCGGCGTTCGGGTAGAGGAAGCCGTCGGTGGTGACCAGGTCGACGCGGGGGTGGTGCTCCCAGCGGGCCAGCAGGGCCTGCAGCACACGGGCGGTCGTGGACTTCCCGACGGCTACGCTGCCGGCCACGCCGATCACGAACGGCACCGGACGATCGGGGTTCTGCTGCGGTTCACCGAGGAATTCGGCGGTCGTCGCGAACAGCCGCTGACGCGCGGCGACCTGAAGGTGGATCAACCGGGCCAGCGGGAGGTAGACCTCTTCGACTTCGAGCAGGTCCAATTGTTCGCCGAGACCGCGAAGCCCGAGGACTTCACTTTCCGTGAGTTTCAACGGTGTCGACATCCGTAGCGAACGCCATTGACTCCGGTCGAACTCGACGTACGGACTCGGCTCGCTCGTCCGCGCCATGCAGCCAGTGTTGCATTTACGGTTATGGCCATGGACGCCACCACCGTCATTCGCGAGTATCTGCTCCTCGGTCTGAGGTTCGACCGCATTGAGGAGGGCTACGTCGACTCCTACACCGGGGACCCCGCACTACGCGCCGTCGTCGGTGCGGAGCCGCCGCCGGACCCCGCCGAGCTCGCGCGGCAGGCGACGCGGTTGATCGCCGAACTGCCCGGCGCCGAGGGTCTCGACGGTCAGCGTGCCGACTACATCGCGGCGCACCTGCGGGCGCTGGCCAGCGCGGGCCGCAAGTTCGCGGGCGAGGACATCGGGTTCGTGCAGGAGGTGCACGACTACTTCGACGTCGACATCGTGAAGGGTGATCCCGACAAGTACCGCGAGGCGCACCGCAAGCTCGACGAGGCGCTGGGCGGCACGGGCGATCTCGCCGAGCGGATGCAGAGCTACCGCAGCGGCGAGGAGATCCCACCGGAACGGCTCGAGGAGTGCATCCACGCGTTCTCCAGCGCCCTGCGCGACAAGGTCCGTGCCGACTTCCCACTGCCCGACGCCGAGACCATCAACTACGAGATCGTCACTGACAAGCCGTGGTCGGGGTTCAACTACTACGAGGGCGACTACCGCTCAACGGTCGCGGTGAACGCCGACCTCAAGCAGCAGATGTCGGGGCTGCCGCGGCTCGTCGCGCACGAGTCCTATCCCGGTCACCACACCGAGCACTGCCGCAAGGAGTTCGGCCTGGTCGCCGGGAAGAACCAGACCGAGCAGACGATCTTCCTGGTCAACACGCCGCAGTGTCTGATGGCCGAGGGCCTCGCCGACCTTGCGCTGTACGCCGCGATCGGCCCCGACTGGGGCCCGTGGGCGACCGAGATCTACGCCGACCTCGGGTTGCGGTTCGACGGCGAGCGCGCGGTGGCCGTGTCCAACGCCGCGGCCGCGCTGGCCGACGTCCGGCAGGACGCCGCGCTGATGCTGCACGACGAGCACCGGGACGTCGACGACGTGGTCGCGTTTCTGCGGCGATGGCAGCTGACCAGCGACGCACGGGCCCGGCAGTCGCTCCGGTTCCTGTCGTCCCCGCTGTGGCGGGCGTACACGAGCACCTACGTCGAGGGCTATCGACTGTTGCGCGCGTGGCTCGACGCCCGCCCAGCCGACGTCACGCTCATCGAGCGGTTCGGCAGGCTTCTCGACGAGCCGTTGGTGCCGTCGGCGTTGCGCCCGGCGTCTTAGGTACGGCGGGCACAAACGGAGCGACCCGCGGCCATTAGGCTGGTGGGCATGACTTCTGACTCCGTGACAAGCCCTACTCCAGCGCTGGGCGCGGAGTACGCCGAGACCGCGAGCGCCGCCTACACCGCTGCCTTGAAGGTCATCGAGTCCGTCGAACCGCGCATCGCCGCGGCGACGCGCCAAGAGCTTGCCGATCAGCGTGATTCGCTCAAGCTGATCGCCAGCGAGAACTACGCGTCGCCGGCCGTGCTGCTGACGATGGGCACCTGGTTCTCCGACAAGTACGCCGAGGGCACCGTCGGCCACCGCTTCTACGCGGCGTGCCAGAACGTCGACACCGTGGAGGCGCTGGCCGCCGAGCACGCCCGCGAGCTGTTCGGTGCGCCCTATGCCTACGCGCAGCCGCACTCCGGCATCGACGCCAACCTCGTCGCCTTCTGGGCGATCCTCGCCACCCGCATCGAAGCGCCGGAGCTGGCCGAGTTGGGAGCCAAGAACGTCAACGACCTGTCCGAGGCGGACTGGGAGAAGCTCCGCGCGAAGCTCGGCAACCAGCGCCTGTTGGGCATGTCCCTGGACTCGGGCGGCCATCTGACGCACGGCTTCCGGCCGAACATCTCCGGCAAGATGTTCCACCAGCGCAGCTACGGCACCGACCCGGAGACCGGCCTGCTCGACTACGCCAAGGTCGCCGCCGCCGCCCGCGAATTCAAGCCGCTGGTGTTGGTGGCGGGTTACTCCGCCTACCCGCGGCGGGTGAACTTCGCCAAGATGCGGGAGATCGCCGACGAGGTCGGCGCCACGTTCATGGTCGACATGGCGCACTTCGCCGGTCTGGTGGCAGGCAAGGTCTTCACCGGTGACGAGGATCCGGTGCCGTTCGCACACGTCACCACCACGACGACGCACAAGTCGCTGCGCGGCCCCCGCGGCGGTCTGGTGCTGGCAACCGAGGAGTACTCCGCGGCCGTCGACAAGGGCTGCCCGATGGTTCTCGGCGGTCCGATGGCCCACGTCATGGCGGCCAAGGCCGTCGCGTTCGCCGAGGCCCGTCAGCCGTCGTTCCAGCTCTACGCCCAGCGCATCGCCGACAACGCCAAGGCGCTTGCCGACGGCTTCCTCACCCGCGGCGCCCGCCTGGTCACCGGCGGCACCGACAACCACATCGTGCTGCTCGACGTCACGTCGTTCGGCTTGACCGGTCGTCAGGCCGAGTCGGCGTTGCTCGACGCCGGCGTCGTCACCAACCGCAACTCGATTCCGGCCGACCCGAACGGCGCCTGGTACACCAGCGGCATCCGGTTCGGCACCCCGGCGTTGACGACGCGCGGATTCGGTGCGGGTGACTTCGACCGCGTGGCCGAGCTGGTCGTCGAGGTATTGACGAACACCCAGCCCGACGGGGCGTCGAAGGCCAAGTACGTCTTGGCCGACGGGGTGGCCGCCCGCGTGCGCAGCGCATCGGCCGAATTGTTGAACGCCAACCCGCTGTACCCGGGGCTGACGCTCCAGTAAGACACGCCGCGGCCCGATTTCGGGGAACGTGTGTCCACGGGTTACAGTTAGTTTTATGGCAGAGAAGCCCGTAGCCAACGCACTGACCCTCGAGCTCGAGCCCGTCGTCGAGGAGAATCTGACGCGCCACGTCGCCACGGAGGAGATGTGGTACGCGCACGACTTCGTGCCGTTCGACAAGGGTGAGAACTTCGCCTTCCTCGGCGGCACGGACTGGGACGAGTCGTCGGTGACGCTGCCCAAGCCGGTGACCGATGCGCTGGAGATCCTGCTCATCGTCAAGGACAACCTGGCCGGCTACCATCGCGAGCTCGTCGAGCACTTCATCCTCGACGAGAAGTGGGGTCGTTGGCTCGGCAGGTGGACCGCCGAGGAGCACCTGCACGCGGTGGCCCTGCGCAACTACCTGGTCGTCACGCGCGAGATCGACCCCAGTGCCAACGAGGACGTCCGCGTCGAGCACGTGATGAAGGGCTACCGCGCCGACAAGCTCAGCCAGATCGAGACGCTGGTCAACATGGCGTTCCTCGAGCGTGCGCACGCCGTCTTCTGCCGCAACCTGCAGGCCCAGATCACCGAGCCGACCCTGGCGTCGATGGTCGGCCGGATCGCCAAGGACGAGGAGCGTCACGAGGAGTTCTTCGCGAACCTGATCGCGCACTGCCTCACCACCAAGCGTGACGAGACGGTCGCCGCGATCGCCACCCGCGCCGCCGCGTTCGAGCCCATCGGTGCCGACATCGACGCCTACGCGGACAAGGTCCGCGTCGTCGCCGAAGCCGGCATCTTCGACGACGCGGCACTGTGCAAGGTGCTCTCCGATCGCATCGAGGCATGGGGCGTCGCGGACGCTCCCGAACTCGCGGAATTCGTCGCCAAATAGTTAACCGAGTGGTCACATTTCGGCCACGGCGCGCCTGCCCGGCGCAATCCTCGGGACGGGAGTAGCGTCGGCTTCGATGGCCGACATGCTCTGCTATCCGGGCGGTACCCGTCGTTTCGACGAAGGGACCGGCCCCGGTCCTGGTACCGCGGTTTCCGCCGAGGGAGAGTTCGTGCGGTGCCGCACGGGCCTAGGAGCGCCACGTGACTGATTCCGCCGTTCGGACTTACGTGCTCGACACCTCAGTGCTGCTGTCCGATCCATGGGCATGCAGTCGGTTTGCCGAACACGCAGTCGTCGTCCCCCTCGTCGTGATCAGCGAGTTGGAGGACAAGAGGCACCACCACGAACTGGGCTGGTTCGCGCGCCAGGCCTTGCGGATGTTCGACGATCTTCGACTCGAACACGGACGACTCGATCAGCCCATTCCCATTGGCACTCAAGGCGGAACGCTCCAGATCGAGCTCAACCACAGTGATCCGTCGGTGCTGCCGGCCGGGTTCCGTACGGGCACCAACGATGCGCGAATCCTGACCTGCGCGGCCAACCTCGCGGCCGAGGGCAAGCTGGTCACCCTCGTCAGCAAGGACATCCCGTTGCGCGTCAAGGCGGGTGCGGTCGGCCTGCCCGCCGACGAGTACCACGCCCAAGACGTCGTGGCGTCGGGCTGGACGGGGATGTCCGAGGTGGAGGTCAGCGCCGACGACGTCAACGCGTTGTTCGCCGACGGCGAGATCGACCTCGAGGAGGCGCGAAACCTGCCGTGCCACACCGGTGTTCGGCTGCTCGGCGGCAACTCGCACGCGTTGGGCCGGGTGAACGCCGAGAAGAGGGTGCAGTTGGTCCGTGGCGACAGGGAGGTGTTCGGCCTCCGGGGAAGGTCAGCCGAACAGCGCGTTGCCCTTGACCTGCTGCTCGACGAGTCGGTCGGGATCGTCTCCCTCGGCGGCAAGGCGGGCACCGGAAAGTCGGCGCTGGCGTTGTGCGCGGGCCTCGAGGCGGTGCTGGAACGCCGAACGCACCGCAAGGTCGTCGTCTTCCGGCCGCTGTACGCCGTCGGCGGCCAAGATCTCGGCTATCTGCCGGGTAGCGAGAGCGAGAAGATGGGTCCGTGGGCGCAGGCCGTCTTCGACACCCTCGAGGGGCTCGCCAGTCCGGCGGTGCTCGACGAGGTGAACGCCCGCGGCATGCTCGAAGTGCTTCCGCTGACCCACATTCGCGGCCGCTCGCTGCACGACTCCTTCGTCATCGTCGACGAGGCGCAGTCGCTGGAGCGCAACGTTCTGCTGACCGTGCTGTCGCGGCTCGGCGCCGGCTCGCGGGTGGTGCTCACCCACGACGTCGCCCAGCGCGACAACCTGCGGGTGGGGCGGCACGACGGGGTTGCAGCGGTCATCGAGAAGCTCAAGGGCCATCCGCTGTTCGCCCACATCACCCTGCTGCGCAGTGAGCGTTCGCCGATCGCCGCGCTCGTCACCGAGATGCTGGAGGAGTTCAGCCCCGGCGCCCTGCCCTGATGCCCATCGCGTGTGCTGTGGGATCGCGATTCGACGCGATTTCGCGATCTCACGGCACACGCGTGACGGCCAGGCGGGGTCGGTAAGGTGTGCTGGTGCGAAAGCGCCCTGAGAAGCCGACCTGGTCCTACTGGCGAACCGTCATCGGCGTGTGCGCCGGGGTGGCCATCGTCGTGGTCGGCAGCCTGACCGGGCACGTGGCCAAGGCCGACGAGGTCGACTGCTCGCAGTTCAAGTGCATAGCCTTGACGTTCGACGACGGGC
This sequence comes from Mycolicibacterium hodleri, assembly GCA_006864685.1. GTDB lineage: Bacteria > Actinomycetota > Actinomycetes > Mycobacteriales > Mycobacteriaceae > Mycobacterium > Mycobacterium hodleri_B. Next base: position 21,437 of record VIFX01000056.1, read on the forward strand.
CAAGCCCGTACACCGACCGGTTGCTTCAGGTGCTCAAGGACAACGACGCCAAGGCGACGTTCTTCGAGATCGGCAACAAGGTGGCGGCCAATCCCGACGGCGCAAGGCGCGTCGTCGAGGCGGGCATGGAACTGGGCAGTCATACGTGGGAGCACCCCAACATGACGACCATTCCGCCCGAGGACATCCCCGCGCAATTCAGCAAGGCCAGCGACGCGATCGAGGCCGCGACGGGTCAGCGCCCCAAGCTGGTGCGCACCGCGGGCGGTCTGATCAACGACCAGGTGCTCGCGGAGGCCAAGAAGCAGGGCCTCGCCGACATCAACTGGGACGTCATCCCGTTCGACTGGGCCAACGACGGCAACACCGCCGCGACCCGCTACATGCTGATGACCCAGATCAAGCCGAACTCCGTCGTCCTGTTCCACGACACGTACTCGTCGACCGTCGACCTGGTTCAGCAGTTCATCCCCGTGCTCAAGGCCAACGGCTACCACATGGTGACCGTGACGCAGATGCTCGGCGAGCGGGCACCCGGGAGCAGCTATGGCAGCCGCGACAACGGTCCGCCCGCCAACGACTTGACCGACATCCCGCCGGCGGAGATCCCGACGCTGCCGAACACCCCGTCTCCCGCTCCGATGCCGAACTTCCCGATCACCGACATTCCGGACCAGAACTCCGGTGGCCCGACCAATGGGGCGTGACGGCACGTCATGACGACGAACACGGCGTTCGTCCTGACGCTGTTGGTGCTCTGTTACGCGGTGGTCTCCGGTCTGGTCAAGCAGTGGTACCTGGCGCCGGCTCTGATCTTCGTGCTGTGCGGAATGGCGTTGGGGCCGTTCGGTTTGGATCTTCTCGAGGGTGGGACGAACACCTCGACGTTCACGGTGCTGGCGCAGCTGGCGTTGACGGTGATCCTGTTCAACCAGGCCGCCGAGCTCGACCTGTCGGCGGTCGTCGGTCGCCGCGAGGTGACCTTCCGATTGCTGGTGATCGGGATTCCGCTGGCCATCGCGCTCGGGGTCGGTACGGCTCTGCTGCTGTTTCCGGTGATGCCGCTGTGGGAGGCGGTGTGCCTGGCCGCGATCGTGGCGCCGACCGAAGTCGCGCTGATCGACGCACTCCTTGACGACGACCGCGTCCCCGAGCGGATTCGTCACGCACTGTCCACCGAGAGCGGCTTCTACGACGGCTTTGCGCTCGCGGCGCTCCTCGCGGCGGTGGCGTTCGCCTCGGAGCGCAACGAATCCGACGTGCACTGGGGTTACTTCCTGGTGCGCACCGAGCTGGTGTCGGTGGCCGTCGGCCTCGCCATTGGGGCGGCCGGCGGTTGGGTGATCGGCAGGTCGCGTCAGCGCGGCTGGATGAGCGACATCTGGGCGCAGCTCGCCACGCTTGCCGTGGCGCTCGTGTGCTTCCAGATCGGTGAGATGTTGCACGGCAGCGGCTTCGTCGCAGCCTTCGCAGGCGGTCTGGCGTTCGCTTATGCGGCGCGCCGGGCGGGTTCGCGGCCCGAGACGAACGTGTCCGACGCCGCCGGTCAGCTGCTCGAGCTGACCGTCTTCGCGTTGTTCGGCGGCTATGCGGTGATCGTGGGGTGGAGCGACGTCAGTTGGCGCGTCGTCGTATTCGCCATCGTCGTGCTGTTCGGCGTGCGCCTGGTGGCGGTCTGCCTGGCGCTGCTGCGCAGTGACGTGCCGGTGCGAGAGCGGGTGTTCATCGGCTGGTTCGGCCCGCGTGGCATCGGCACGTTGGTGCTGGGCCTGCTGGTGTTGGAACGTGGCAGCATCGAGCAGGAATCGCTCATCGTCCAGGTGGTCGCGGTGACCGTGTCGCTCAGCCTGTTACTGCACAGCGTGTCGGCGTGGCCAGGCATCAAGTGGCTGGCCACGCCGGACCGCGCTAGTCGCCCTGCTTGACCTTCGCCATCTTCAGCACGTCGAGGCGCTTGTCGAGTTCCTCTTCGGACAGCTTGTCGCCGATCAGGCCGCGGTCGATGACCGTTTGCCGAATCGTCTTGCGCTCCTTGAGCGCTTCCTTGGCGACCTTCGCGGCTTCCTCGTAGCCGATCGCCGAATTCAGCGGCGTGACGATCGAAGGCGACGACTCGGCGAGCTCGCGAAGGTGCTGCTCGTTGGCGACGAGGCCGTCGATGCACCGCTCGGCGAAAAGCCTTGAGACGTTGGTCAGCAACGTGAACGACTCCAGCACGTTGCGCGCCATCATCGGGATGTAGACGTTGAGTTCAAAAGCTCCGGAGGCGCCTCCCATTGTGACGGCGGCGTCGTTGCCGATCACCTGGGCGGCGACCTGCGTAACGGCTTCTGGCAGAACGGGATTGACCTTGCCCGGCATGATCGAGCTGCCCGGCTGCAGGTCGGGGAGCTGAAGCTCGCCGAGACCGGTCAGCGGGCCGGAGCCCATCCACCGGACGTCGTTGGCGATCTTGGTCAGCGACACGGCGATGGTCTTCAGTGCGCCGGACGCCTCGACGAGCCCGTCGCGGGCGGCCTGCGCCTCGAACGAGTCGACGGCCGTTCGCAATTCGGCGATGCCGGTCTGGTCGACGAGGACGTCGACGACCTGGGGTCCGAATCCGTCGGGTGCGTTGAGGCCGGTGCCGACGGCGGTGCCGCCGATGGCCAGTTCACCAAGCCGGGGGAGCGTGGCCTTGACGCGTTCGATGCCGGCCTCGATCTGACGGGCGTAGCCGCCGAACTCCTGGCCCAGCGTCACCGGGACGGCGTCCATCAGGTGCGTGCGGCCGGACTTGACGACGGTGCGCCACTGCCGGGCCTTGTTGCCCAGCGACTCGTGCAGCACCTCGAGAGCCGGAATCAGGTGGCGGACAGCGGCTTCCGTCGCGGCGATGTGGGTCGCGGTGGGAAAGGTGTCGTTGGAGCTCTGCGACATGTTGACGTGGTCGTTGGGGTGTACCTCGACCCCGTTGGCCTTCGCGATCGAGGCGATGACCTCGTTGGCGTTCATGTTCGAGCTGGTGCCCGACCCGGTCTGAAAGACGTCGATGGGGAACTGGTCGTCGTGCTTGCCGTCGGCGATCTCGGCGGCCGCCGCGATGATGGCGTCGGCCTTGTCGGCGTCGAGCAGGCCGAGGTCCTTGTTCACCTGGGCGCAGGCGCCCTTGAGCAGGCCGAGGGCCCGGATCTGAGTCCGCTCCAAGGGCCGGAACGAGATTGGGAAGTTCTCCACCGCGCGTTGGGTCTGCGCCCGCCACAGGGCACTCTTCGGCACCCGGACTTCACCCATGGTGTCGTGCTCGATGCGGTATTCGACTTCGTTGTCGGGCATTGGCTCCCTGTTCGTGTCTCGGTTGGGGGGAAGGGTGTTACGGCAAGGGGTGGGCGGCGGACATGTCACCGGTGAAGTCGACCGCCGAGTACTCGTTGAGCTTCGAAAGTCGGTGGTACGCCTCGATCATGCGGACCGTGCCGGACTTGGAGCGCATCACGATCGACTGCGTGGTGCAGCCGCCGCCGAAGTAGCGGACGCCCTGCAGCAGATCGCCGTCGGTGACGCCGGTGGCGGAGAAGAACACGTTCTCCCCGGACACCAGGTCTTCGGTGTGCAGCACGCGGTCGAGGTCGTGGCCCGCGTCGATCGCCTTCTGGCGTTCGGCGTCGTCGGTCGGGGCGAGGACGGCTTGGATGGCACCGCCCATGCAGCGGATGGCCGCGGCGGTGATGATGCCCTCTGGCGTACCGCCGATGCCTGCCAGCATGTCGGTGCCGGAACCGGGCCGACAAGCCGCGATGGCACCGGCGACGTCACCGTCGGAGATCAGCCGGATGCGGGCGCCCGCCTCGCGGACGTCGGCCATCAGCTGGCTGTGCCGGGGGCGGTCGAGCACGCAGACCGTGATGTCGGCGACCGAGGACTTGCGCACCTTGGCGACGCGGCGGATGTTCTCGCCGATTGGCGCGGTGATGTCGAGGACGTCGACCGCGTCAGGGCCGACGGCGATCTTGTTCATGTAGAACACCGCCGACGGATCGAACATGGCGCCGCGTTCTGCCACCGCGAGCACCGAGATGGCGTTGGGCATGCCCTTGGCCATCAGCGTGGTGCCGTCCACGGGGTCGACGGCGAAGTCGCAGTCCGGTCCGTCGCCGTTGCCGACCTCTTCGCCGTTGTAGAGCATCGGGGCGTTGTCCTTCTCGCCCTCGCCGATGACGACGACGCCGCGCATCGACACCGAGTTCACCAGCTCGCGCATGGCGTCGACGGCGGCCCCGTCGCCGCCCTCCTTGTCGCCACGGCCGACCCAACGGCCCGCGGCCATGGCGCCCGCCTCGGTCACCCGTACCAACTCGAGGGCGAGGTTGCGATCCGGGGCTTCGCGTCGGGATCGCGACGAGCCGCTGGCGGAAGAAGCATCAGGCGCAGTCATGCGCAGATTCTCCCATTAACCGTTCACAGGTTGGGAGCTGGGATACTGGCAGAGTGACCACACCCCAGGCGGCTCCGGAACCGAAGCCGGCCAAGTCGCGGCTGTTGCAGGACGGCCGCGACATGTTCTGGTCGATGGCACCTCTGGTCCTGGTCTGCATCGTGCTGGCGGGGATCCTGGGAATGTGCTCCTTCGCCCCGAACGGACCAGGTCAAGGGCCTGTGCTGCCCTATGACACGACCGCGGCGATGAAGGCCGACGCCGAGACGCTGAAGATCCCGATCCGTCAGCCCCAGTTGCCGGAGGGGTGGCGCGCGAACTCCGGCTCACGCGCCAGCATCGACGGCGGCCGCACCGAGAACGGACGACCCGCTCGGGCAGTCATCTCGAGGACCGGGTTCCTGGCGCCGACGGGGATGTTCATCAGTCTGATCCAGAGCGACGCCGACGAGCAGAGCCTCGTCAGGTGGGTCGACACCAACGTGGTGCCAACGGGGACCCAGGACGTCGACGGCGTGCGGTGGATCGTCTACGAGGGCGGCGACGACTCCCGGCCGGTGTGGACGACCCGGCTCAAGGGGCCGACCGGTCCGGCGCAGATAGCGGTGACGGGGCCGGCGGGTACCGGCGAGTACCGTACGCTGGCGAAGGCCACGCAGTCGCAGCCTCCGCTGCCCGTCGTCTAGGAGTGCCCATGCCCGGACGCAAGTCGGACGTCGCCGCCGGGGCGGCTCCGGAAGCAGACCTCACCGGATGGGCCGTCGCGCCCTTCACCGCCGAGGGCTTCACCTACGACGTCTACCGCAAGGGTGAGGGTCCCGGCGTCGTCCTGATTCCCGAGATGCCCGGCATCCACCCAGGCGTGCTGGCTCTCGGAAACCACTTGGTGGACAACGGGTTCACCGTGGCGTGTCCGTCGCTGTACGGCACGCCGGGGGCCAAGGGCGTCCGGCCCGGTGCGGTTCCGGTGATGCTGCGCGGTTGCGTGGCCAAGGAGTTCGCCGCCTTCGCCACCAACGCCGACCGGCCCGTCGCCCACTACCTGCGCGCGCTGGCCCGCGACCTCAACGAGCGGACGCCTGGCAAGGGCGTCGGCGTCATCGGCGAGTGCTGGAGCGGTGGTTTCGCCTTGGCTGCCGCGGTGGACGACAGCGTGCTGGCCCCGGTGATGAGCCAGCCGTCGCTGCCGATCGGACTGACCGCCAAGCAGAAGGCCGATCCCGGCCTGTCGGAAGCCGAGCTGAAGGTCGTCGAACGCCGCGTCGCCGAGGACGGTCTGTGCGCGCTGGCGTTGCGGTTCAGCGAGGACCCGCTGTCGCCCGGTGCGCGCTTCGCGACGCTGAAGGCCCGGCTGGGCGACGCCTTCGAGGTGATCGAGATCGATTCGAAGAAGGGCAACGCGCACGGGTTCGGGAAGATGGCCCACTCGGTGCTGACCCTCGAGGTTCGTGAAGTCGACGGTCACCCCGCCTACGAGGCCCGCAAGCGGGTCGTCGAATTTCTCAAGCAGAGGCTGGCCGCGTAGTCGCGGTCTGCGCTTGCTGCCGCTTGCGGTCGCGGCGGCTCCAGATCCGTCGCCTCGCCTTCTCGATCAGGCGGGCGACGGGACCGGGACCCTTGTCCTCGTCGTGGTCCTCGGGGTCGTCGATCGGCACGCCCTTGAACACCGCGAGGTAGACGCTCACCGTGGTGACGATGACGATCATCAACACCGGCCCGATGATGATGCCCATGAAGCCGAACATCGTGATGCCGGCGAAGACCGCCAGCAGCATCAGGGCTGAGTCCAGGCGGGCGGCCCGCGGGATCAGGATCGGCCGCAGGACGTTGTCGATGTTGGTCACGACGATCACGTGCCAGGCGATGACGAAGATGCCGCCGAAGACGTTGCCGAACAAGATCATTCCGATGCCGAACGGGATGCTGAGGATGCCACCGCCGAGCGGGATCACCGACAGTGCGGTGAGCAGGATTGCGAAGATGAAGAAGCCGTCGTGGAAGCCGGCTAGATAGATCGACACCGCACCGGCCAACCCCTGGGCCAGCGCGATGACGAACTGGCCGAACACCGCGCCGCGCACCATCGCGCCCATCTTCTCCAGATAGAGGTCGGTGACTTCCTCGCCGAGCGGGTTGAGCTGGCGGATCAGCGTCTGCACGCGTTCGCGGTTGGAGAGCAGCGAGATGAACACGTAGATGAACAGCACGGCCGCGGTCAGCCCACCGGCGAGTCCGCCCGCGGCACCCTGCAGGGCGCCAAGCGCGTATTCGCCCACGCTTTGGGCGACCGTGCTCATCTTCTCTTGCAGCAGTTGCGGTGTCACCTGGACGTCACCGAGAAAGGGGATCTTGTCGACGGCGTCGTTGGTCCACTTCAGCGCCTGATCACCGAGCGAGTTCAGGTCGGTGTGGGACACCCAGTCCGACACGCTGCGGACCATGGCGCTGATCTGCACCACGGCCAACAGGATCAGCAACGACAACGGGATGATCACCGCGAAGATCGCGGCCAACAACGTGAACGTCACCGAGAGCCCGCGGTTGAAGCGCGTCAAGAACCAGTTGAACAGCGGGTTGAACAGGTAGGCCGCGACGGCCGCCACGACGACGAGCATGAAGTAGCCGCGAAGGAAGTACGCGCCGAAGGCCAGGGCGACGACGACCGCGACGGCCAGCGCGCGCTTCTGCGTTTGGGTGAACTCCGTCGTCATGGCCACGGGAATGAGCCTACGGCGCTGCCAGTTTGGTCAGGTGGCCGAGGATGTCCGGGTAGCGCTTCAGGTGGGCGCCGCCGTTGAGGTCAAGCACCTCGCCGGTGAGCCACGCCGCCTTGGTCAGATACAGCACGGCCTCGGCGACGTCCTCCGGTGTGCCCGCCCGACCCAGCGGCGTGTTTTCGACGTACTCCTCGACGACGCCGGGCACCAGCGCGGCGCCCTCGGTGAGCGGGGTGAGCACGAACCCCGGTGCGACGGCGTTGACCCGAATGCCCCGCGGTGCGAGTTCGAGTGCTGCGACTTGCGTCAGCATCGACAGCCCGGCCTTCGCCGAGCAATACGCGCTCATGCCGATGGCGGGCTGGCGGGCGTTGAGCGAGGAGATCGACACCAACGATCCGCCGTCGACGAGGTGGCGTCCCGCGTACTTGGCGACGATGAACGCACCGGTCAGGCACACGTCGAGGACCGAGCGGAACTGTTCGACCGGCAGGTCGACGATGGGGCCGAAGGTCGAGAATCCCGCGCAGCTGACGACCGCGTCGCATTCGCCGACTTGTTCGAAAAGTGTTGCCACGGCGGCTTCGTCGGCGACGTCGACGAACTGTCCGAAGTGCGGATCACCCAGCTCGGCGGCCCTGGCTGCTGCGGCGTCCCCGTTGAGGTCGGCGACGACGACCCGGTACCCGTCGGCGGCGAGTGCCCGAGCCGACGCCCAGCCGATACCCGACGCTCCTCCGACGACGACTGCCGTTTTCATGGCTTGCCGCCGTCCGGTCGCGGGTCGGCCCACTTCGCGGCGATCGCGCCCCACGGGTCGGCGTAGGGCTCGATGCGGCCGTGATAGGCCGCGCGGCGGGTGAAGATGGCCTTGGTCAGCGGTGCGACGACGCGCAGCAGGTGGCGGCTGACGCCGGCCTTGTTGGCCGTCTCGATCAGCATCTCGGGCCACGAATGATGTTGGTACTTGAGCACTTCCTGCGCACGGGAGGTGTCCATCCAGTCGGTGTTGAACCAGTCGTCGTCGCGGGCCGGGTCGCCCTTCAACCCGGTCGGCAGGCCACCGACGAGGCCCATCGCCGCGGCCATCGCGGGGGCGACGTCTCCTTGGACGAGGCGATGCGTGTCGTCGCCGCCGATGAGCAGCGTCTCGCCGACGGCGTTGGCGGTGGTCGCGGCGGCGAAGGCCCGTGCCACGTCGCGCACGTCGACTGTCTGGATGCGGCCGTCGACGGGAAGTACGCCCTCGAAGTACAGGTTGTCCATCTTCATGTACGCCGCGGGGTCGACGGTCAACACCCCGCCGAGGCGCAGGATCACCCAGTCCAGCGTGGACGCGCGGACCAGCGCTTCGGCCGCGACCTTGTGTGCGCCGTAGACGTCGGCCGGGTTGAGCGGGGTGTCCGCGGTCAACACGTCGGGGTGGGTGTGCGGGTTGCGTGCCCCGTAGACCGCGATGCTGGACGCCAGGACGAACCGCGGTCTGGTGGGCTGCTTCTCGGCGGCGGCCAGCAGCGAGCCCATCGCTCCGACGTTCACCTTCTCGGCGAGTTCTCGTCGCATGTAGATGAACGGCGGGATGACTGCGGCGAGGTGGATGATCGCGGCGGGCGCGACGGCCGCGACGAGTGCGTCCACCGCGGCGGGGTCGGTCAGGTCCGCGTACTGAACCTCGACGCCCGGCGGGAGCTTTTCGGCGGCCTTGCGGTTGGCCGGGATGTCGAGGTCGGTGGCCACCACCCGACGGCCGTCTGCGGCGAGCCGTTTCACCGTCGAGGATCCCACCAGCCCGAAGGCGCCCGTCACCAGTACGGCGTCCGTCATGCAGCTCCCTAGTCAACTAGAACGTGTTGCAGGCATCATTGCCTAGACCGTCGTGGTTCACCAGCGTTGGCCTCCCGGATGCAGCGGAATCCGATGTGGCTCATTCCGGTGTCGAGCATCTGTGGGCGCCGCGCGGCGGGCCGGTACCGCAGGCAGTAGCCGTCCGCGCACAGGAACGAACCGCCCTTGACGACCTTTCGTCCGATCGCGAACTGCGGCTGGGCTGGATCGTAACTGTCTGCTGCGCAGCATGATTCGACGTCACCGGTGTCCGACCACCAATCGGTGGTCCACTCCCAGGCGTTGCCCGCCATGTCGAAGAGGCCGTAGCCGTTCGCGGCGAAGCTCCCGACCGGTGCGGTGGTGCCATATCCGGTGTCGGGAAGGTACGGAAACTCGCCGTGCCAGTAGTTCGCGAGGCGTTGGCCAGGCCGTTCCGGCTCGTCACCCCAGGTGTAGGTGGTGCCGTGCAGTCCGCCGCGCGCCGCAACCTCCCACTGCGCCTCGGTCGGCAGGCTCAGCCCCGCCCACTGCGCGTACGCCTCGGCGTCCTCGAACGCGACGTGCACGACGGGATGGTGCTCGCGGCCGCGCGTGGTCGACCGCGGTCCGCGGGGATGCTTCCAGCAGGCGCCCGGCGTCCATGCCCACCACTGGTTTAGGTGGCGCAGGTCGACCGGGCCCGGGGTGCGGCGGAAGACCATCGACCCGGGTTGCAGGTTCTCCGGTGGCGCGCCCGGGTAGTCGGCGGGGTCCAGTGGCCGCTCCGCCACGGTCACGTAGCCGGTGGCGTCCACGAAGGCGGCGTAGTCGGCGTTGGTGACCTGGTGGGTCTGCATCCAGAAGCCGTCGACGGTCACCTCACGGACGGGTGCCTCCTCGGCGTAGTGCGCGTCGGAGCCGAGCATCGCGGTCTGCGGCGGGATCCAAGCCATACCGTCGCGACCCGTCATCGAGTGTGCTGTGGGATTGGGCATCCGTTCACTTTCGCGATCTGTGCGCACACTCGATGGTCAGCCGGGGTCAAAGACCGTCGTCCAATCGGACTTCATGCTGGCGACCGTCCATCCTTCGGCCGCGGCGAGGTCCAGGGCCTTCTCCGCACCGGTGACGTAATCGAATTCGCGGTCGGCGTCGTCGTGCCTGACGAGCAGCCGCAGACCCCGGGTGAACTCCAGCATCTCGATGTCGCCGTTGGAGTTTCCCGCCGCCAGGATGGGTCGACGGCCGATTCGGCTCCACAGCCGCACGGGCTTCATCGGGCCGTCGTCGAGGAATTCGGGTTCGGCGGTCGTGTAGACGTCGGCGCCCTCGAACCTCAGGCCGACCGAGCTGCCGACGACCCGCTCGCGGGGGATGCCGTACATCTGCCAGGTGACGGGACGCATGAAGTCCCGACCGCCGCCGGAGACGATGTAATTGGTGAACCCCTTGTCCTCCAGATACCGCAGCAACTCCACCATCGGGGCGTACCCGCAGGACGTGTACTGCCGCCCCAGCGTCGGGTGCCTTGCCTCGGCGAAGAATGCGTCGACCCGGCTGGCGTGTTCCTCGACGGTGATCGCGTGATGTGCCGAGAGGACTGCTGCCAGAAGGAGTTTGAAGTCGGCGTCGTCACCCCCGTAGTGCTTGGTGACGGCGTCGCCGAGCCAGCCGAGGTCACCGGTGTAGGCCGCCAGGTACGGCTGCCTGTCGCGCAGCGACGCGTCGGCCTCGGCCTGCTCCTTGAAGCGGCGCAACAGAAAGTCGAGCTGCACGTACATCGGCTTCTCGCACCACAGCGTCCCGTCGTTGTCGAAGACGGCGACCCGTTCCTCGGGCGGGACGTCGCTGACCACGCGCTCCACGAAGTCGACGATCGCCGCCTTCGTTGGCCCGTCGCGCCAGAACTCCAGCATCTAGTCGGCGGCCAGGAAGTCGTTGAGCTTCTTGACGATTTGGTCGATGCTGAAGCTGGCCGGCTCGTGCCGCGGCGGGAACTCCTTGAAGGTGTCGAGGAACATCGACGCCATCGCCGTGGCGTAGAAGACGAAGAAGTCGCGGCGAAGGAACCACTCGTAGTAGGTGTTCGAGGTGATGTCGGCGTATTCGAACGGGTCGGTGCGCAGGTTGAACAGCTTGGGCACCCGCAGTTCGGTGAACGGTTCGGCCCACGTCCGCAGCGTGCCCTGGGCGCGTTGTTCGGCGAACACGATCTTCCAGTTCTCGAAGCGCATGCCCACCATCTGCGCGTCGTCGTTGAAGTAGAAGAAGCCGCGCCTAGGGCTGTGTTCGACCTCGCCCATCAGATAGGGCAGCAGGTTGAAGCCGTCGATGTGCACCTTGTACTCGGTGTCGCCGTCGCGGCCGGCCTTGTGCCCCTTCTTCAGCTTCTCGCTGACGTCGGGATCTCCCGCCGCGGCCAGCAGGGTCGGCAACCAGTCGTGGTGCTGGACGATGTCGTTGGAAATGCTGCCCGCCTTGATCTTTCCCGGCCAGCGGATCAACTCCGGCACCCGGTAGGCGCCCTCCCAGTTGGTGTTCTTCTCGCTGCGGAACGGCGTGGTGCCTGCGTCGGGCCAGCTGTTGCGGTGGGGGCCGTTGTCGGTGGAGTAGATGACGATCGTGTCGTCCGCGATGCCGAGTTCGTCGAGGGCGTCCAGCACGGTGCCGACGTTGCGGTCGTGGTCGATCATCGCGTCGTGGTACTCGGACTGCCACATGCCGGCCTGGCCCTTGCTGCCGGGTTTGAGGTGGGTGTAGAGGTGCATGTGGGTGAAGTTGCACCAGACGAAGAACGGGGTGTCGGCCTCGTGCTGACGCCGGATGTAGTCGACCGTGAGGTCGGCGATGTCGTCGTCGATGGTCTCCATCCGTTTGGCGGTCAGGGGCCCGGTGTCTTCGATGGTCTGCTTGCCGACCGGTCCGAACTTCTCGTCGTCGGGTTCGGCTGAGTCCTCGTCGAGTGCCGTGCACTTCAGCACCCCACGCGGGAGGGCGAGTTCGTAGAGCCGGGGGAACTGGTCCTTGTGTGGATAGTCGTACTGCTCGGGCTCCTCCTCGGCGTTGAGGTGGTACAGGTTGCCGTAGAACTCGTCGAAGCCGTGCACGGTCGGCAGGTACTTGTTCCGGTCGCCGAAGTGGTTCTTTCCGAACTGGCCGGTGGCGTAGCCGAGCGGCTTGAGCAGTTCGGCGATGGTCGGATCCTCAGCCGCCCAACCGATGTCGACGCCGGGAACGCCGACCTTGCTCATTCCGGTGCGGTACACGCTTTGCCCACTGATGAACGCCGCCCGGCCCGCGGTGCAGCTTTGCTCGCCGTACGAGTCAGTGAAGCGCATGCCCTCGTTCGCGATGCGGTCGATGTTGGGGGTGCGGTAGCCCATCATGCCGTCGCTGTAGCAGCTCAGATTCGAGATGCCGATGTCGTCACCCCAGATGACCAGGATGTTGGGCTTTCCGCCGGGCATGATGAGCTCCCTCGTTCGAATCGAACCGTAGGGATTTCACGCTAGGCCTGCTGGGTGCCACCCGTCAGGGTTTGAATCAAAACGTCACGCGGGAGCGGGCACGGGCGAGCCAGCACCCTTGAGTTGCGCGTACAGGTCGACGTAGTACGGCAAGCAGTCGGCCATGGCGGCCTCGGTGGTGTACAGCGGGCGGTAGCCCAGGTCGCGCTCGGCCTTCGCCGTCGAGAAGTAGTTGTCGAGGTAGACGCGTTCCACCGCAAGCGGTTCCAGCAAGGGCCGGGGGAGTCCGAAGCGGAAGTGGAGCCACTGCCACACCGACATCACCTTGTGGACCAGCCGGCCGGACACCCGCAACCGGGGCCAGCTGTGACCGCACGCCTCGATCACGGGCCGGGAGAAGTCGAACATGTTGACGGGTTCGCCGTCGTTGACGAAGTACGCCTGCCCGGGTGCCGAGCCGCCGGGCACCAGGTGCTCGCCGGCGAGGATGAAACCGTGAATCAGGTTGTGTACGTAGGAATTGTCGAGTTTGACGTTCTTGCCGCCGACGAGCACCTTGACGTGACCGGCCAGGATGCTCTCGAACAGTTTGCGGAACATCGTCTGGTCGCCGCGTCCCCAGATCCCGCTGGGGCGGATGCTGCAGGTGAGCATGCCGGCCGTGCCGTTCTCGGCGAGCACGAACTTCTCGGCGACCACCTTGGTTTCGGTGTACAGATCGGCGAACCGCGTTGTGTATGGCAGGTTTTCGTTGCCGTCGGTGATGGGCTGACCGCCCATGACGACGCTGTTGGAGGCCGTGTAGACGAAGCGCTTCACCCCTGCGGCCTGGGCGGCGTGAACGAGGTTCTTGGTGCCGCCGACGTTGACGGCGAAACTGCGCTCACGTGCCGGCGCGGAACCGCCGCCCATCAGGTCGATGATCGCGGCGGTGTGGATGACGGTGTCGACGCCCTCCACGGCACGGGCGACGTCGCCGTCGTCGGTGATGTCCCCGACGACGGTCTCGAGCCGGTCGCGCGCGGGCAACGGCGACGGTGCGCGGTCGAACGAGCGGACGGCGTGGCCGCGGTCGAGCAGCTCGGTGACGAGGTTGGTGCCGACGAAGCCGGAGCCGCCGGTCACCAGCACTCGGCCGAGGTCAGTGGTCAGAGTCGTGTCACCCATGGGGTGAGGGTAACTGAAACGTGTTCCAGTTTCGACCCCCGCGGTTTCTGGGGGTCGTGCGGTCAGGCGTCGGCGTCGTCCCTGGCGGCCAATGCCCGTTCCACCTTCTCCCGGGCGCCGGCCAGGTGCTCCTCGCACCGTTTGGCCAGCTCCTCGCCTCTTTCCCATAGCTTGAGCGACGCGTCGAGGTCGAGTCCGCCCTCTTCGAGTTGGCGCACCACCTCGATGAGTTCGTCGCGGGACTGCTCGTATCCCAGTTGACTAATGGGCTTCATCTGGTCCCTCGCTCACCGTTGTTATCGCGCCGTCGGCGACGCGGATTCGAAGTCGGGTTCCCGCTGGCGCGTCCGTCGTCGACCGTAGAACCGCCATGGAGTCGGACGCGACCTGCACCACCGCGTAGCCGCGTGCCAGGGTGGCCGCCGGCCCCAGGGTGGTCAGCCGCGCCGACAGGTGGCCGACACTGCGGGATTCGGTCTCGATCAGACGCATGACGTCGCGACGGGCCGTCGCCCTAGCCCGGTGGACTTCCTCGACGCGTGCGGTCAGCGCGGCCAGGGGCTGCGCCAACACCGGACGGCTGCGCAGCTGATCCAGCGTGCGCTGTTCGCGGTGCACCCAGCTGCGGAGTGCCCTGGCGCTGCGCTCGCGGAGGTCGGCGACGCGCGCCTGCTCGGCCGCAGCGTCGGGGACCACCCGCTTGGCGGCGTCGGTGGGTGTGGCGGCGCGGACGTCGGCGACCAGGTCGCACAGCGGATTGTCGGGCTCGTGGCCGATGGCGGTCACCACCGGCGTGGTGCACTTGGCGATCTCGCGGCACAACGTCTCGTCGGAGAAGGGCAGCAGGTCCTCGACGCTGCCGCCACCACGGGCGAGCACGATGACGTCGACGTCCGCGTTGGCGTCGAGTTCCCGCAGGGCCTCGACGATTTGGGGCACCGCGCTCGGCCCCTGCACGATGGTGTTGCGCAGCGCGAAGCGCACGGCGGGCCAGCGCGCCTCGGCCACGGACATGACGTCCTTCTCGGCGGCGGACGCGCGTCCGGTGATCAACCCGACGGTGTTGGGCAGGAACGGAATTGGACGCTTGAGCCGGCTGTCGAACAGGCCCTCCGCCGCGAGCAGCTGGCGAAGCCGGTCGATGCGGGCCAGCAGCTCGCCGATGCCGACGGCGCGAATCTGGTTGACCCGCAACGAAAACGACCCGCGGCCGACGAAGAAGTTGGGTCTGCCGTGCATGATCACCTGGGTGCCCTCTGCGAGTTTCACCGGTGCGTTGAACACCAGGTCTCTGGGGCAGGTGATCTGCAGCGACATGTCGGCGGCCGGATCACGCAGCGTGATGTAGGCCGTTGAGGAGTTCGGCCGGACGTTCAGCTGGGCGATCTGACCCTCGACCCACACCGTGCCCAGCTTGTCGATCCAGTCCTTGACCATCATTGCGACGGATCGGACCGGCCACGGGTTGTCGGCGGACTTGCCCTGGGCGGGTTCTGTCACGGCAGGACGGGCCGGGTCATTTGGCGGACGCGCGGGTGATCCTGTTGGCGATCAGCGTCTGGAACGGAGCGCGCGCCTTGGTCGCCTCCTCGAAGGCCAGCAGCGCCTCGAGGTCGGGGACCTTCAGCGAGGGCAGCCGCGCTCGCAGCTGGGCCAGCGTCAACGACTCGTAGTCCAAGTCGGCGACCACGCCGGGCGCGGGGGCGTCGACGACGGCGCTCGTCGCAGGTTCGGCGTCGTCGCGCGATTCCGGCTCTCCGGTGCTGTAGAGCGCGAACCTGCCCTCGGTGAGGCGCTCGCCGTTGCGGGGAGCGTCGTCCTCGGGTTCGTCGGAATCGTCGTCGTCCTCGTCGAAGGTGGCCCACTCGGGCTGCTCGTCCTTCGGCGGAAAGAGCTGTTCCAAGGTTTCGTCGCCCCGGTTCACCAGGTCCGCGACGTCCTGCTGCATCTTCATCACCAACTGGGCGAACTGGCTGACGATGGTCATCGGGTAGGTGATGACGGTCTGCGGCAGCCTGCGAGTTTCCTCGAGCGCGGTCACCGCGGCGCCGACCAGCAGACGGACTCCATATGGTGCAGTAGCCATGAGTGCAAGAGTACGGGCGAGTCCGCAGGTGGTGCTGGTAGCCCGACGGTAAGTACCCTGGACCCATGCCGGAGACGATCAACATGGGTATGCCGGGCGCGACCCTTTCCGTCGTCGCGCCGGTTGAGGGTAAGCGAGTCCTGCTCGCAGAGCCGCGCGGATACTGCGCTGGCGTCGACCGCGCAGTCGAAACGGTCGAGCGGGCCCTGGAGAAGCACGGTGCGCCGGTCTACGTGCGCCACGAGATCGTCCACAACCGCTACGTGGTGGAGACCCTGGCCAAGGCCGGTGCGGTCTTCGTCGAGCGGACCGACGAGGTGCCCGAGGGCGCCATCGTGGTGTTCTCCGCCCACGGCGTCGCGCCGACGGTGCACGTCGAGGCCGCCGAGCGGAACCTGACCACCATCGACGCCACCTGCCCGTTGGTCACCAAGGTGCACAACGAGGCCAAGCGGTTCGCCCGCGACGACTACGACATCCTGCTCGTCGGTCACGAAGGCCACGAAGAGGTCGTCGGCACCGCAGGTGAGGCCCCCGACCACGTTCAGCTGGTCGACGGTCCCGACTCCGTCGACGACGTCACCGTGCGCGACGAGAACAAGGTCATCTGGCTGTCTCAGACCACGCTCAGCGTGGACGAGACGATGGAGACCGTGCAGCGGCTGCGTCAGCGCTTTCCGAAACTGCAGGACCCGCCCAGCGACGACATTTGTTACGCCACCCAGAACCGCCAGGTGGCGGTCAAGGTGATGGCACCGGAGTGCGAGCTGGTGATCGTCGTGGGTTCGCGCAACTCGTCGAACTCGGTGCGGCTGGTCGAGGTGGCGCTCGGAGCCGGCGCGGACGCGTCGTACCTGGTGGACTACGCCGAGGACATCGACCCGGCCTGGCTGGACGGGGTGACGACGGTCGGCGTGACCTCCGGTGCCTCGGTGCCCGAGGTGCTGGTGCGCGGCGTGCTCGAACGGTTGGCCGACTACGGCTACGGCACGGTGCAGCCGGTGACGACCGCCAACGAGACGTTGGTGTTCACGCTGCCGAAGGCGATCCGCGCCAAGCGCAACGCCTAGCTAGCCGCTTACTCCCAGGAGTCGGGCGCCGAATGGCGGGGCCGACGCGGCTTCGTGCGGTGCTCGGTCCGTGAGTCGTCGTCTTCGGACCCGCGATAACGCACCCGCGAGATTGGGTGATGCGTGCCGTTGCTGCCGTTGGTGCGCGTCACCGGCGGCTCGAAGGATTCATACGGTTCGTAGTCCGTAGGGCGCGGCCGACGACGTTCGGGCCGTTCACTTCGCTCGGGACGCTCGTAGGCATCGGGGCGCTCCCGCCGCTGCGGACGCTCGGGCCGGTCGCGGTCCAGGGCGCTGCTCCTGCGGTCCAGCGGGGGCATTGGGCGCCGCTCTCGGGGTTCCCGGGGCTCGCGGGTGCGGGACTCGGTCGCGCGGGGACGGCGGCGTGGCTCGGCGGGCGGGTCGACGGGCGCGGTGCTGCGCCTGCGCGGCCGGTCCTGCACGGGTTCGATGC
>VIFX01000057.1:0-33386 GCA_006864685.1 Mycolicibacterium hodleri
ACTCGGCCATCTTCGGCAGCGCCACCACCCTCACGTCGACGGGTGCCGTGAACTCCTTTCACGACTCCTACACCAGCCTCGGCGGCCTGATGACCCTGTTCAACATGCAGCTCGGCGAAATCGCCCCGGGTGGAACGGGTTCCGGCCTCTACGGCATGTTGATCCTCGCGGTCATCACCGTCTTCGTCGCCGGGCTCATGGTCGGCCGCACGCCGGAATACCTCGGCAAGAAGATCACCCCGCGCGAGATCAAGCTCGCCGCCGCCTACTTCCTCGTGACGCCGCTGATCGTGCTGACCGGGACGGCGATCGCGATGGCGGGCCCCGATCAGCGGGCCTCGATGCTGAACACCGGACCGCACGGCTTGTCAGAGGTGTTGTACGCCTTCACGTCTGCGGCCAACAACAACGGCTCCGCCTTCGCAGGCATCAGTGTCAACACCACGTGGTACAACACCGCGCTCGGATTGGCGATGGTGCTCGGCCGGTTCCTGCCGATCATCCTGGTGCTCGCCCTGGCCGGTTCGTTGGCCAAACAGGGCAGCACGCCCGAATCGGTCGGCACCCTGCCCACCCACCGACCGCAGTTCGTCGGCATGGTGGTCGGCGTCACCGTCATCCTCGTCGCCCTCACCTTCCTACCCGTCCTAGCGCTCGGGCCACTCGCTGAAGGAATTCACTGACATGTCCACCCCAACAATCGATTCCACCCCCATCGAGCACTCCGGACCACAGGCGCCCAAGGGCGCGGTCAAGGGCGGGTTGCTCGACCCCAAGATGCTGCTGAAGTCACTGCCCGACGCGGTTCGCAAGCTGGATCCACGCACCCTGTGGCGCAACCCGGTGATGTTCATCGTCGAGGTCGGTGCCGTCTGGAGCACGATTCTGGCGTTCGTCGAACCGTCGTGGTTCGCGTGGCTGATCGTCGTCTGGCTCTGGCTGACGGTGATCTTCGCCAACCTCGCCGAAGCCGTCGCCGAAGGGCGCGGCAAGGCCCAGGCCGACACCCTGCGCAAGGCCAAGACCGACATGGTGGCGCGACGTCTGACCGGATGGGCGCCCAACGTCGCGGGCACCGAGGAGGAGGTCGCCGCGCCTCAGCTCGCCCAGGGCGACTTCGTGGTGGTGGAAGCCGGCCAGACCATCCCCGGTGACGGTGACGTCGTCGAGGGCATCGCCTCGGTCGACGAATCCGCCATCACCGGTGAATCCGCCCCCGTGATCCGCGAGTCCGGTGGCGACCGGTCCGCCGTCACCGGCGGCACGACCGTGCTGTCCGACCGGATCGTCGTGAAGATCACCCAGAAGCCCGGCGAGAGCTTCATCGACCGGATGATCGCCCTCGTCGAGGGTGCCAACCGGCAGAAGACCCCCAACGAGATCGCGCTGAACATCCTGCTCGCGGCCCTGACGCTGATCTTCGTCTTTGCCGTGGCCACCCTGCAGCCGCTGGCGATCTTCTCCAAGGCCAACAACCCCGGCGTCCCGGACTCCTTGGCGCTCAACGGCGACGGCATCAGCGGCATCGTGATGGTCTCCCTGCTGGTGTGCCTCATCCCGACCACCATCGGCGCCCTGCTCTCTGCCATCGGCATCGCCGGCATGGACCGCCTGGTGCAGCGCAACGTGCTGGCCATGTCGGGCCGCGCCGTCGAAGCTGCCGGTGACGTCAACGTGCTGCTGCTCGACAAGACCGGCACCATCACCCTCGGCAACCGGCAGGCGTCGGACTTCGTTCCGCTGCCCGACGTCACCCCGGAGCAGCTCGCCGACGCCGCCCAGCTCTCCAGCCTGGCCGACGAGACGCCCGAGGGCCGCTCGATCGTGGTGTACGCCAAACAGGAGTTCGGCCTGCGGGCCCGTACCCCCGGTGAGCTCGACGGCGCCGAATGGGTCGAGTTCACGGCGATGACGCGGATGTCCGGCGTCAATCTCACCGACGGTCACCAATTGCGCAAGGGTGCAACCAATTCCGTCGCCGAATGGATTCGCAGTAACGGCGGGTCGGTACCAAACGCGCTCGGCGCTGTCGTCGACGAGATCTCCGCCGCCGGTGGCACACCGCTGGCCGTCGGTGAGGTCCGAAACGGCACGGCCACCGTCCTCGGCGTCATCCACCTCAAGGACGTCGTCAAGCAGGGCATGCGGGAACGATTCGACGAGATGCGCAAGATGGGCATCCGCACGGTGATGATCACCGGCGACAATCCCCTGACCGCCAAGGCGATTGCCGACGAGGCCGGAGTCGACGACTTCCTCGCCGAGGCCACCCCCGAGGACAAGCTGGCGCTGATCAAGCGCGAGCAGGAGGGCGGCAAGCTCGTCGCGATGACCGGTGACGGCACCAACGACGCCCCCGCCCTGGCGCAGGCCGACGTCGGCGTCGCGATGAACACCGGCACGTCGGCGGCCAAGGAGGCCGGCAACATGGTCGACCTCGACTCCGACCCGACCAAGCTCATCGAGATCGTCGAGATCGGCAAGCAACTGCTGATCACCCGCGGCGCCCTGACCACGTTCTCGATCGCCAACGACATCGCCAAGTACTTCGCGATCATCCCGGCGCTGTTCGTGACGCTGTTCCCCGGCCTCGACCTGCTCAACGTGATGCGCCTGCACAGCCCGCAATCGGCGATCCTGTCCGCGGTCATCTTCAACGCCGTCGTCATCATCGCGCTGATCCCGCTGTCACTGCGTGGGGTGCGCTACACCCCGGCCAGCGCGTCAAAGCTGTTGAGCCGCAACCTCTTGATCTACGGCGTCGGCGGCATCGTTGCCCCGTTCGTCGGGATCAAGCTCATCGACCTGGTAATCCAATTCCTCCCCGGGATGTCCTAAGACATGAAAATTCAAAACATTCTTCGCCAACACCTCGCCGCGATCCGCGCACTTCTGGTGCTCACCGCGATCACCGGCATCGCCTACCCACTCGTCGTCTGGGCGGTGGCCATGCTGCCCGGCCTCGACGACAAGGCTCAGGGCTCGATCATCACCGAAGCCGGAAAACCGGTCGGCAGTTCGCTGATCGGCCAGATGTTCACCGATGCCGACGGCAATCCCATCCCCAAGTACTTCCAGAGCAGGCCCTCCGCGGCCGGCGACGGGTACGACCCGATGGCCACCAGTGCCAGCAACCTGGGACCCGAGAGCATCATCGACACCCCCGCGGACCCGTCGCTGCCCGAGGAAGACAACGGCTACAAGGCGAGCCTGCTCACCCTGGTGTGCTCGCGAAGCAAGGCGGTGGCCGAGTTGGACGGAGTCAGCGGCGCGCGTCCATTCTGCACCGGCGACGGAGTCGGGGCGGTGCTGTCGGTGATCGGCCCCCGCGACGCCCGCGGCAACGTCGTCAACCCCACCCGGGTGATCAGCGTCAACGAGCCGTGCGACGCCACCAAGGCACCGTTCCTGGCCACCTACGAAGGCGTCAAAGTCGAATGCGCGAAATTCGGCGAGGACTACGCCATCGGCCAGATCGTGCCAATTCACGGAGCGGCTTCGGCCGAGCCGGCTGTGCCTGCCGACGCGGTGACGGCCAGCGGCAGCGGCCTCGACCCGAACATCTCCCCGGCCTATGCCGACCTTCAGATCAGCAGGGTTGCCAAGGCCCGCGGCGCCAGTGAGGAATACATCCGCAATGTGGTGCTGGCCAACACCTATGGCCGCGACCTTGGATTCATGGGCGAGCCACGGGTGAACGTACTGGAGCTCAACCTGGAGCTGGACCAGAAGTTCCCGGCGAAGAGCTGACCCGATCGGATGGCGGGCGTGACGAACTCCCAGTACAGGGCCAAGCGCGGCGAGTTGCGGATCTATCTGGGAGCCGCCCCGGGCGTCGGGAAGACCTTCGCGATGCTCGGGGAAGCCCGCCGCCGCCTCGACCGCGGCACGGACGTGGTGGCCGCGGTGGTGGAGACACATGGCCGCAAGAAGACCGCAGAGATGATGGCTGGAATCGCCCTGATTCCGCCACGCTACGTCGACTACCGCGGTAGCAGGTTCACCGAACTCGACGTGGAGGCGGTCTTGGAACGGCGACCCGAGGTGGTTCTGGTCGACGAGCTCGCCCACACCAACACCCCGGGCAGCAGGAACGCCAAGCGCTGGCAGGACATTCAGGAGCTGTTGGCCGCCGGCATCAGCGTCATCACCACCGTCAACGTCCAGCACCTTGCGAGCCTCAACGACGTGGTCGCCCAGATCACGGGAATCGAACAGCAGGAGACCGTTCCGGACGACGTCGTCCGTGGCGCGGATCAGATCGAGCTCGTGGACATCTCGCCGGAGGCGTTGCGGCGGAGGATGTCCCATGGCAACGTCTATGCACCGGAGAAGGTCGACGCGGCGTTGTCGAACTACTTCCGCCGGGGCAACCTCACCGCACTGCGCGAGCTGGCCCTGCTGTGGCTGGCCGATCAGGTCGACGCGGCCCTGGCGAAGTACCGCGCGGAGAACGAGATCACCGACACCTGGGAGGCCAGGGAACGCGTCGTCGTGGCCGTCACCGGAGACAGTGAATCCGAGACCTTGGTGCGCCGCGCCTCCCGCATCGCCTCCCGCTCCAGCGCCGAACTGATGGTCGTGCACGTCGTCCGTGGTGACGGCCTGGCGGGTGTCTCGGCTCCACAGATGGGCAAGGTGCGCGAACTCGCCACCAGCCTCGGCGCCACGGTGCACGCGGTGACCGGAACCGACGTCACCGCCGCGCTGCTCGACTTCGCCCGCGAGAACAACGCCACGCAGCTGGTCGTCGGGACGTCACGGAGATCCCGCTGGGCTCGCATATTCGACGAGGGCATCGCCGCGAGAACGGTGCAGCTTTCCGGCAAGATCGACGTGCACATGGTGACCCACGCCGAAGCCGCCCAAGGCATCTCGCTGCAGTCCCTGGCGCCGCGGCAGCGACGGCTGCTGTCCTGGCTGGCGGCAATCGTCGTGCCCTCGGTGATCTGCGCGCTCACCTACGTCTTCATCGACCCCTACCTCGGCATCTCCGGTGAGACCGCCCTGTTCTTCGTCGGCGTGTTGGTAGTGGCGCTCCTCGGCGGCGTCGCCCCGGCAATATTGTCCGCGTTGCTCTCCGGACTGCTCCTGAACTACTTCCTCACCGCCCCCCGCTTCAGCTTCACCATCGCCGAGCCGGACAGCGCCGTCACCGAGGTCGTCCTGTTGGCGATGGCCATCGCCGTAGCCATCCTGGTCGACCGCGCCGCCAACCGCACCCGCGAAGCCCGGAGCGCCTCCCAGGAGGCCGAACTGCTCAGCCTGTTCGCTGGCGCAGTACTCCGCGGCGCCGACCTGGGGACGCTTCTCGAGCGGGTCCGCGAGACCTATCAGCAGCGCGCGGTCAGCGTCCTGCGCAGCGGGTCTGGCATCGTCGCCTGTGTTGGCGAGAGTCCCTGCGTCACCGTCGATTCCGCCGACACTGCGATCGAGGTTGGCGACGACGAATTCTGGATGCTGATGACAGGAAGGCAACTGGCCGCACGCGACCGCCGCGTGCTCGGCGTCGTCGCCAAACAGGCCGTTGGCCTCATCAAGCAACGTGAGCTCACGGAGGAAGCCGGAAAGGTGCACGCGATCGCCCAGGCCGACGAACTGCGCCGCTCCCTGCTGTCGGCGGTCAGCCACGACCTGCGTACCCCGCTGGCCGGTGCCAAGGCCGCCGTGTCGAGCTTGCGTGCCGACGACGTCGGCTTCTCGCCAGAGGACACGGCCGAACTGCTGGCCACCGTTGAGGAGTCGATCGACCAACTCACCGCACTGGTTGGCAACCTGCTGGACTCCTCGCGACTGGCCGCAGGCGTGGTGACGCCGCGGCTGAGCTGCGTCTACCTGGAGGAGGCGGTGCAGCGTGCGCTGGTCGGGATCGACAAGGGTGCAACCGGATTCGCGCGCTCCGGGATGTCCCGGGTGAAGGTCGAGGTGGACGACGCCATCGTGATGGCCGACAGTGGACTGCTCGAGAGGGTGCTCGGCAATCTCATCGACAACGCCCTGCGATACGCGCCCGACAGTGTCGTGCGGATCAACGCCGCGCGTGTCGGTGACCGTGTCCTGCTCAACGTCGCCGATGAGGGACCCGGAATTGCGCGCGGCACCGAAGATCAGGTGTTCGAGCCGTTTCAGCGGCTCGGCGACTTTGACAACACCACCGGTGTCGGTCTCGGGCTCTCGGTGGCGCGTGGTTTCGTCGAGGCGATGGGTGGCACGGTGCAGGCCACCGACACCCCCGGTGGTGGGCTGACCGTCATCATCGACCTCGCCGCGCCGACGAAGGACGAGCAGTGACGCCCACGGCAACCACGGCCAAGACGACGGTCCTCGTGATCGACGACGAGCCGCAAATTCTGCGCGCCTTGCGCATCAACCTCTCCGTCCGGGGTTACGACGTCGTCACCGCAGCGACCGGCGCCGCTGCCCTGCGTGCGGCCGCCGAACGGCGCCCCGACGTCGTGATCCTCGACCTCGGACTCCCCGATATGTCCGGTATCGACGTGCTGGCGGGACTGCGAGGCTGGATGACCGCGCCCGTCATCGTCCTTTCAGCGCGAATGGACCCCTCCCAGAAGGTGGAGGCGCTCGACGCCGGGGCCGACGACTACGTGACCAAACCGTTCAGCATGGACGAATTCCTGGCCCGACTGCGCGCTGCGGTCCGCCGCGGCGCGGCAGCGGCCTCCGATGGCGTAGAGCCCGTCGTCCACACCGCAGCCTTCAGCGTGGATCTCACCGCCAAGAGGGTCACCAAGCAGGGGAACAACGTGCACCTGACGCCCACCGAATGGGGCATGCTCGAGTTCTTGGTCCGCAACCACGGCAAGCTGGTGGGCCAGGAGGAACTCCTCAACGAGGTGTGGGGGCCCAGTCACGTCAACCAAACACACTACCTGCGTGTCTATCTCGCCCAACTGAGGCGCAAACTCGAAGACGATCCTTCGCACCCCAAGCACCTGCTGACCGAAGCCGGAATGGGCTACCGCTTCCAGCAGTGAGACGACAGGCGACGAAACGGCGCCGCCGCAAATCCCCACCGCGGCAGCGGCGCACGCATCATGCTGGACGAATGAACGCAACCCGTGGCTTGTTCTCGCCCGCAGGATCGTCGAACGGCTCTGGAGGCGAAGCCATTTCACCCCGCAGGAACGTGCCAACCTGTTCGTGTCCTACACCCCACCGGCCCTCATTACCGCCTCGCTGGGTGGGCATGTGCGCTGACCGGTCGCGGGAACCTGGCACTCCGCCAGGTGCAGCCGGGGCGGATCTCAACTGTTCGTTCATATGTTGTCGCACAGCGGATTACGCGGCCTCACATTCACACCCCGCGAGTCAACCGAAGTCGGGGCACTCCCCTGGCTCAGACTGTGTGACGACATCATCGGATTCAGCCCGCCACTCCTGAGACACCTTGACCACCCGCCGCAAGGCCCAGTCACGGCAAACCGAACCGGGCGTTGGTCTCGAACCAACGCCCGGTTCGCCGAGTCTGGCACCCGGGAATGCGTGGATCAGCCGGCAACCACCAGATGGGGCCGACGCACGCGACGCGCGTCCTGCGTGGCCGGGCCCACCGTCGCGATCAATGGGGCCAAGGTGACGGCGGGTCGTTCGAGCTGCCACCGCGCGCACCCCTCGCGCAGGGCATCATCGACGGCGTGCACGATCGACTCCAGTTGCGGCGCCTGGTCGTTCAGCCACACGTCGGTTGATCCGCCGCTGAGCATCATTCGTTTGATTGGCGACCCACACGTCTTCAAGAGCGCCGAACGGCAGAGCAGTCGTTCCGCTGCGGCCGCCCATTCCACCGTGCCGGCGGAGTCGTCGACGTCACTGTGCAAGCCAATGACCTTCAACCGGCGATCGGCGATCACCAAGGGTGACTGTTCGTCGAGGTAGATGTACTTCGTCCGCTGGGCGCACTCGCCCAGTCGTGCGATTTGCGGGGGCGTGCGTACGATGAACCTGAAGACCCCCAGGTTCACCGCTCTGCGGATGGAGCCAATGTCCGGGCCGCATCGATAGACGACCTGCGTGGGACGAATACCGCTGTATTGCAACAGGTCTAGTTCGTTGTCACCCTGCGCGGTCACCGTGACGCCATGGGTGCGAACCCAGGCGGCCAGACTGCGGTCGCTCAACGCGGCGGCTGGAACTCCGTAACCAGCACCGGAGATGACGTGCCGCATGAGCTGAATGGAGGTGTGTATTCGGGGTGTGTCATCCGCAGTGTCGAGCGCAAGTGTCATGTTTCAGGTCTACGCCGAATTTGGCTCGTCGTGCCGACTCCATACGTACCTCTGACATCACCCGCACGAATCCTTACGGCATGTTGATCCACCCGGTGTGCAGGCATCAACTACCTCGCCGTTCGATCGTCCTGCGGACGGACACCTACGTGCTCTGCTGCTCGATCGGCCCGACGGTTGAGGTGGCGGCATACCAGGAAGACAGAGGCTGGCAGGGCCAACATCTGGAAGAGCTCGAACAGGTTTCGCATGGAAGTCCTCAGATCGGCGAAGGGTTCGTTGCGTTGCGGTGCGCTATCGCGGCGCGAGCATCAACGCAGGGCGCGGAAAGCGGTAGCGGGCGCAGGCGTCGTCGAACGCGTCGTCGAGCTCCGCAGCCATACCACGCAGAACGATTGGCGCAGTGGTCCTGTCGGACAGGATCGCACCGCCGGACAGACTGATCCGCGTGAGGATGACACCGTGTTCACGGCGAACATGCGCCATCCGGGAGATCATCTCGACGGCCGTCTCGGCATACGCGGGGCAGCGCGCGTCACGCTTCAGCCGAGCATGAAAGCCGATGAGATCGAGTCGGGGCCCGGCCAGTACCGCGGCGACGGCGTCGTCGATGCAATCGGTGGTGACGTCGAGCATCACCCGCGGGGGCCGACCGGCGCAGGCCTCCAGAACGCCCACCTGTTGGCAACACTTCAGGACGATGCGGCCGACACCGACGTTGACCGCACGCCGGATCGGTCCGGCGGTGATCCCGTCGTCGTGCATCACAATCCGCTGCGCCGGGATTCCTGCGGCCAGGACGAGCGCCAGTTCCTCGTAGGAGTGTGCGTCGACCGAGTGTCCTCGCTTCTGTACCGCTTCGGCGACCGCCGGTAGGCGAAGTGCTTGCGCGGCAACGCTGATACCCGTCCGGGGAAACACTGCCCGATACTGCCGGTAGCGGCGTAGTGCGTCCTGCGCGGTGAATGGAGGCGACGCAACGTCGTCGAGTGCGGGATGAAATAACTCGAAGATGGTCACCGGACACTCTCCTGGCTGGGCCGCGTTCTGGGGCGACAGTCAACTATTACGCTTGACCAGCGCTGCAGAACCACATCCTGACGATCTCCATACGCACGGGTGGTGAACTTTGACGAGGTGTTGACGCACAGCACCCCGCGATGCGCCAAACTGGCAGTGGCGGTCTCGGTGGTGTTCCGTTAGGAATTGCTTTGCGGTCGTAGGAGAATCGTCAAGGTCGAGTCCAGAGGGTCGCGTCGCGGGCATCCTCGAGCGATGACCCTTCTCGATCACCTGCCCCCGTTGCGTCACGCCCACCCCGACCGGGCGGTGTGCCCGTCTACCAGTGCAGTGGATTCCGCAGGACGGCTCTGCGTCGGCGGGATAGCGCTGACGTCCATCGCCGACGAATTCGGCACCCCGTCCTACGTCATCGACGAGGCTGACTTCCGCGGCCGAATCCGGCACTACCAGTCTGCATTGCGTGGAGTTCGCGTGGTGTACGCCGGAAAGTCGCTCCTGACCACGACGGTGGCGCGATGGGTGGCCGAGGAAGGCCTGGGCCTCGACGTGTGCTCGGCCGGCGAACTGGCCGTTGCGTTGGCCGCCGGGACCGACCCTGCACGGATCGTGATGCACGGCAACGCAAAGACGGTCGACGAGCTGAGGGACGCCGTGACCGCAGGGGTGGGCACGGTCGTCGTCGACTCCCTGACCGAGATCTCTCACCTCGCGGGCGTGGTGCGCCGCCCACAACGCGTGCTGGTGCGGGTGACACCGGACATCGACATCCACGGCCACCGTGCAATCAACACCGGGGTGGCCGACCAAAAGTTCGGCTTCACCGTGGACGACGCAGAGTTCGGCGAGGCGGTCGACCGGATTTCGCAGCACCGACTGTTGACCTTGGTGGGTCTGCACTGTCACCTAGGGTCACAGATCACCGACCCGACGCTCTACGGTCGAGCCATTCACCGGCTAGTGCCGGCGATGGCCGACATCCGCGCCCGCCACGGTATGACACTGAGCGAGCTGAACATCGGCGGCGGCCACGGGGTGCCATACCTGGCGGGTGAGCCCGAGCTCGACCTGCAGGCTCTGTCGGTGACGGTTGACCGCGCGCTGGCGGAGGCCTGCGCGGCCGCAGACTTCCCGCGCCCGAACATCACGGTCGAGCCAGGCCGGGCGATCAGTGCGCGCGCCGGGGTCACCGTGTACCGCATCCAGACGTTGAAGAGTCGGCCCGGTGGCCGGACGTTCGTCGCGGTCGACGGCGGGATGAGCGACAACCCGCGAGTGGCGCTGTACGGTGCGAATTACACTGTGGCGCTGGCAAATCGACAGTCAGCCAGCCAGGTCACGCCCATGACGGTGGTGGGCCGCCATTGCGAAGCAGGCGACGAACTTGCGCGCGACGTGCTGCTGCCGGCCGACCTGCGCCCCGGTGATCTCTTGGCCTTCGCCTGCACCGGGGCCTACAACCACAGCATGGCCTCGACCTACAACTCCGTAGGTCGGCCTCCTGTCGTCTCTGTCGCCGATGGCCGCGTGCGCGAACTGGTGCGACGAGAGACCGTGGCCGACCTGTTGGCCCGCGATCGTGGAGCACTCGACATCGGTCGCGCGCCGACGCGTCCGCGGAACTCCAGCGGATGCGCGGCGTTGCTCCACGGCGAATAGTGGGCGCACCCACGGCGCTCGCCCACATGGAAGACGCCAGCCACGAAATCACCCGCTTCGACGCCGAACTCGGCGGCGCGAGATCGCACCGTTCGCCGCCGTGCTGTTGCGATCGGAATCAGCACCCAGCTCCCGCACCTTGAATCAAAATGACCAGTCCACTGTCCGACGGTCTCTCGCCAACTTAGGTCGGGCCTTCCGATCCTTCATCCGAGTGCATCTTCAACGTCCCCGATTGATGCTTCAAGAACGCCCTTGAGGAACGCCGCATCGTCGTCTCCGTCAACGTTAAAGCTGACGGAGTCGGCGTCAATGCTGCGGTAACTCACGTTGCGTTCATTGATTGCTTCGCCCAGGGCACCCTGAAAGGCTTCCGAGGCCGGTTCGGACAGCCGGAACACGACTTCGGTCACTCCCGGATAGTCGTCGTTCTCTCCCACGGCGGGATCACTGACCTTAATGGCCATATTGATTCCCCTCCTTCACTGTCGATTGCGTGCCGCCGAAGCTACGCGGCTGGACAAGCGCTGTAAACAGGAGATTCCCGTTGAAATCAGATGACGATGTTGAGACCTTCGTCGCGATCGTGCCGAACGCGATGCACTGCTCGACCGACGCCGACGAACCCGAGGACACGACCGCCCAGCGGCCGAGCAGGATGCATCGTTCTGCCGGATCCGCCTGGCACGACGACCACTGACGTTCACTGAACCGTCTATCTGGCAGCGGAGATATTCGAATTTGCGCCCGCTGGATTATGAGACAGCCAAGAAGAATCCTGGGCGTGTTCCCCTTGATGCATTCGACCAGCTCAGGACGCATGCGCCGTCTGCCTAGGTGCAGCTAATCTCGCGCGGTCTCGGCTATCTCATCCAGTTTCGTTCACAAATCCGTTCGCAAATCCGCGCCATGCGGGCGCTACTTCATGCCGGTTCGTGCCTGCGGCAGTCCGCTCGAAGCGGAGCCGAACGGATGCCGCACGTCAACGGCCAATGCAACTATAGTTGCGATACTCTAACTTCAGTTGGAGAAATTGGGGGCCCACGATGCAGCTGAACAGACCGTTCGCCACGGTAACGCCGACGTTGGACGGCGACGTCCTGGCCGTGCTGGCAACCAGCGACGTGACATTCACGATCACACAGGTTCAGCGCATCCTGACCACCGCCTCCGGTGAAGGCATCCGCAAGGTCCTCACCCGACTCACCGCTCAGGGTGTGGTCCTCCACGATCAGGTCGGAAGGACCAACACTTACCAGCTCAACACCGAACATCTCGCAGCCGAGCCGATCATCGCATTGTCGCGGATCACTGCGACGTTCCTCAATCGTCTCGAAAGACATCTGGAGGGATGGGGCGATGCTCTCAAGTACGCGGCGGTTTTCGGATCAGCTGCGACAGGCCGGATGACCCTCGACAGCGACATCGACCTGCTCCTGGTGCGCGCCTCCGACCCCGAAGACCGAAACGACAACGCGGATCCGGACACGTGGGATCAACGGGTAACCGAACTGGGACGCCTGGTCACTGCGTGGACGGGCAACGACGGCCGCGTCGTCGAGTACACCCAAGATGAGATTCGCGCCGCAGCCTCCGCCGGCGAGCCGCTGCTGAATGACGTTGCCAGAGAGGGCTTGACCGTTGCCGGGACGCGGGCGTGGCTCAATACGCAGCTCCGGCCGATCGGTAAGACTCAGAGAAATAGGAATGCCTGATGGCCACGACGCGTGGGTGCAATCCAGCCATCACGGCGGGCCGACTGTCCAAGGCAATCGAGTTCTTGGACGCCGCCGAGTCCCTGGACGACGACAAGCGCAACGCGGCAGGCGATCTGTTCGTCGACGCCGGCATCGCGGCCTCCGATGTCCTCTGTTGCATCCGGCTTGGGATCCACTCGTCCAGCGGGAGCCACACTGAAGCCGCCAACTTACTCAGTAAGGCGGACAGGGGATCCGAAAAGCACTTGATTGCTTTGCTCAGCCTGAAGAACAAGGCGGCCTACACCCACCAGTCACTATCGGCGGCCGAGCGCAAGAAGATGAACCGTGCCGCAACACATCTCGTCGAAGCTGCGAAGAGGGCCGTCGCCGCAGCAGGCCCCGCAACCTGAGTTGAGGACACCGGCGGTCATGCCGCCCACGCGGAACTGGACGTCGTCGACTGCCGATCCCCTAGATGCCACCGCTGACCGACCGACGCTATCTGCCCTCACCTGTCAGCGCCTCACGCTCAGCGCGTAGTACGCGGAACCCCAACAAAATGTGTCAGGCCATGCTGCCATTAAGCTGTCCCCCACACCGTCGAGGTGCGTCCTCCTGGTGGGGGACATGATCTACGGAGCATGGGCGGGGTTCGAGTCCCTGACGCACCACGTATGAACGAGCCATCAGTGACAATCGAGATCCATTGGTTCGGCGTCGCGAGCGTCGAATCGCTTTCGTGGCATGACAAACGGCTGCTCAAATACTTCAACGTCCGGCCGCATCGCGGCCTGATGTCAGAGTTCGACGTCCAAACCCAACATCAGATCGTTCCGTACTCCCTCACTCCGACAGATGGGTTACACCGACTGCTGTCTCGGACGGTCGACGGCGGTTCGGAGCTCAATAGGCTCCCCTATTTCATCGAGAACCAACTCGGCAGCCATCCGCTCAGAATCGTCTCCATCACCGGTGAACTGTTTCCGGGAGGTGTCTTGGTGACGAAAGTCAAAGGCAGACTAGATTATCCAGAATCTGGCGGGTGGTTTGAAGGCCTATATTCCGAACTGCGCAAGTTGAGAACGCCCCGGTCCGCAACGAGTGTCGACTCTATAATGAGACGGTTTATTGGAGTGGCTCGCGGCGGGCCAGAATTTCCTACCGAGAATATTTCGTATCGCGACTACTTTCTATTTCAAATTACAAGCGAAGCGATGTACGGGACCCCACCTTCGGAAGCCTTCCATCGCAATCTTGTTGCATTGTTGACGGACGCTGCGAGACCGCAGGATTTAGGTGGTTCGGTCATTGATTTCGTCATCGACGAGAATCGAACGCTCAACGAAAAAGCTGAGTCCGAAGTGTTGCTAATCAACCGTCAAGGCGGCGTTTACTTCCTCCCCAGCGAACCGTACTCCAGTCCGAACCGACATCGATTCAAGAAGGCATCTGAACTCGCTACGATCGCCCTTTTCGCTAACCAGTTTCTGGGTGATCACGTGGGGTTCCGCAACCGCCAACCGGTAATGGCGAACTTCATCAAGGATCAGATTCGCCGATTCATTGAACTTCCGGAGCTTGTCTTTGCATCAAGTTTCGCAAATCACCACACCTGGGAGCGACTCTCGGAATCGCTGAAATTGCAACTTAGACTGGATGATTGGGAATCGCAGGTACGCAACCGGGAGTCGCATATATCCGACACGATCGATGACGTGCCGGAACGGTGGTGGGAAATTCGCGATTTCGAGACTCGCTTGGAGAATGACGCTAAATCGCTGAAGTTTCCTGATCCCGCAAACTGAACAGCCCTGGGGTGAGCGGGCGCGCCGAGTAATTGCCTGAACCGACAACCATTGCCGTTGATACCCTCGAGTGTCGACCCTCTCCGGAACCCTGCATTTACTAGGGCGGCAACTTGGTGTATCGGGGCGATGTGTGACTGCACCGACTCGGCGGAGGTCCGGTCACCGCCGAGGCAATAATGCCCGTAGATGGTCTGCGTCATATCGAGCGCCAACCTCATGATCTGACAGCATTCATGAGTAGGCGCGCGACACGTCATCATACTTCCGGAGGAGGTTGCACAAGGAATGTATCTGCGGGATCAACCCCGCCGGACCATGCGAGTGTTGGTAGCTCTGCACCCTCGAGGCCTGCGAGTTCAAGCGCCGACTTCCCCAACAGGTGCGCGGATCTGATGGATTCCCCGTTGGCCACCGAGGCGTAGAATCTGGCGGCGTAGGCGATAGCATCCCCATCGGCGATACTGTCAGACATTCCAATGGCGAACGGCACCACCTGGGCAACGAGGTCGTCTATTTGACCAGCAGACTTGCATGCATTTAACAGCACCAATAGCGGTGGACTGTCGGTTGCGTGTATGGCCCGAATGAATGCGCCGGCCGTAACAACTGTTCCACCGTTCCAGTCGTCGCAATCCTCCTCAAAGTGAATCAACGTCTCATCACTGTGGCCGGAAAAGTGAATGACGTGTGGGCGGAACTTCGACAAACCGTCCAACAAGTCGTCTGTTGTGGCAGCTGGACGCACATCGAACTCAATCAAATCCCGGTGCAGGGAGGATTCGACGGCAGCGCGTATTCGCTTCTGCTCGCGCCCGATCCGCAGGTCTCCCTCCGGAGATGCAGCGAGGATCAGAACTCGCAGCTTCTCTACGCGCGGAGGCCGCGACCAAATTTGGCCTGCGAAGTCGACGGCTGACTCAACACGCCGTATACGAGCATCCAATGCAGACGAGCCAGCGGCGGCGGCCCGCGCGTTGCGCTGATCCTCCCGATTCCGCCGACGCTCAACGGCCGCAGCCTCCGTCTGTTGGGCCCGCGCGAGCTTGTTGATCAATGCGGCCTCATCCCTCGAATAGGACGAAGCCTTATTCTGAAACCTGGCGGCCTCGCTCCCAGCGGCCGCAGCGCTGGCTTCAAGTCGTTCTGCTTCACGCTGCTTACTTCGAGCGATGGAATCAGTTCTTGCCTTCGCTGCTGCCTGTCTCGACTTCGCGGCGTCCGAGCGATACTTCGACTCCCTACTACGGTGTTGCCCCGCCTTACTCTCAGCGTCGAGGCGCTGTCTACGCTTCCTCTCCAATTCGCGCTCGTACTGGCTTGCGCTCATACACACACCCAATTTTCGATTGCTGAGCCGTCCACAGAACCTGACGCTACCTGCGTACACCGACCTTATTCGTTGTCATGGATTGAAATGACGACGCGGCTGCACGTGAAAGTCCGCCACCGGTACTCCATAGTCGGCGACCGGTTCGCACTGGTCGCTGGCCAGTAGGGCGTCGATGCATGCCTTAGCTGGTCGATGCCCTCACGGCGCGGCGGGGGCGGCCGTTCCTCGGTGAGCAGCAGATGATCTTTCCGTCGACGGCGGGCACCTGGCGCGACCCGAACAACTTCAACAAGCAATGGCGTCAGGTGCGGGACGGGGTCGGGGGCGCCGGCGTGACCACGCACAGCTTCCGCAAGACCGTCGCCACGCTGATCGACGGCGGCGGCCTGTCCGCGCGGATCGGCGCCGACCACCTTGGGCACACCAACGTGTCCATGACACAGGACAGGTACATGGCCCGAGGTCGGAGCCATATCGAGGTGGCCGACCTGCTCGATCGGGCCATAAACGTCGAATAAACGTCGACTCAAGATTTTCGATCTTGAAAAACAGCCTCTGACGTAGGGCGACTGGGACTTGAACCCAGGACCAACGGATTATGAGTCCGCGGCTCTAACCAACTGAGCTATCGCCCCATCGCGCTCGCGCGCGGCACCCATGATTGCACGCCCGCCCCGCACGCAGGATCCGGGAGCGTCGTTCAGCGCGGCGCGTCGGCCAGGAACGTATGCACGATGTCGCGCTGCCATCCCGGCACCGTCTCGCTGACGGCGGAGGCGAAACCGGCGGCCCTCAGGCGGTCCCGCAACGCCGACGCCCCGTCAAAGGTAGCGACGCTGCGCCGCAGGTGGCGGTACAGGGTGGCGTCCCTGGTCTGGTACCAGCCCATCGGAATGATGATGCCGGCGCACACGGCGTTCCAGACGGCGGTCGCCAGCTTGGAGTCGGCCACGGAGTACTCGTGCAGGGCCAGCGTCGCCCCCGGCCGCAGCAGGGTGCGGAACCGCCGCAGTTGGGCGTCGGGATCGGCCAGGTTGCGCAGCAGGTAGGCCGCCAGGATTCCGTCGAACGGGCCGTCCACCCCGGCCTCGGCCAGGTCCTCGATGGGCGTGTGCACGAACGTCACCGTCTCCGGCCACGACTTGGCGGCGGCCTGGGCCAGCATCCCCGCCGACGCGTCGACCGCGACGATCTCGGCTTCGGGGGCGGCGTCGAGCAGCGCCGCCGTCGACGCCCCGGTTCCACAACCGGCGTCCAGCAGTCGAAGACCCCTGCCGCCGTTGGGAATTCGCATGCGCCGCGCCGAAATTCGCAGGTGCTCGTGATATCCCGGATTCGCACCGACCAGTCGGTCGTAGGACGGCGCCTCGACGTCGAAGGTGCTCGGCACTACTGCCCTGGGCAGACCGGAGGAGTTCATGCTCATGCTGCGAATTGTCCCCTATGTCGGCGTGGCACGGTCACGGTCTGGTTCTACCCGCACCACCGGATGCCAACCATCGTGTGCCGAATCGCGCCCACCGCGTGCCCTGCTCACTAGGCTCACACCGTGCTCCGATTCCTCGCGCGCGCCGCGATCTTCTTCGGGTCCTCGGCCATCGGACTGCTTGTGGCGGCATGGCTGGTGCCCGGAGTAACCGTGCGGCCGCTGGGCTTCATCGTCGCAGTCGTCGTCTTCACGATCGCCCAGGCGATTCTCGCCCCGTTCTTCCTGAAGATGGCGAGTCGCTACGCGTCGGCCTTCCTCGGCGGCATCGGCCTGGTCTCCACCCTCGCCGCCTTGATCCTGGCGTCCGTGCTGACCAGTGGCCTGAGCATCCGCGGCATCGGCTCCTGGGTGTGGGCGACGGTGGTCGTGTGGCTGGTGACGGCCATCGCGACGCTGCTGCTGCCGATGCTCATCGTGAAGAAGAAGCTCGCCTAGTCAGCTGTAGACCGGTTGCCCGTCCAACCCCAGGAGGTACCGCTCGGTGCCTTCCTCGACCCGCGCCGCATCCGCACCGAGCGAGACGGCGATCTTGTTGGCCGCGTTGCGCATCACGTCCAGCGTCAACTCCATGGCCTCGGCGTCGGAGAAGTGCTCGCGCACCCCGGCCACCACGTCGGCGTCGATCGCGGACGGCGTCCAGATCAACGCGTCCACGTAGCGAAGCGCGGCCTTGTGCCGCGCGCTCAGCAGGCTGGACGACTCGTACTGCTCGATGTCGGAGTACATCGACTCGGTCCCGCCCGCGTCGAGCGCGGCGCCCTCACGCAGCGACTTGCACAGTCGGCAGTTGTGCGCGACGGCCCCACGGAGCCGTACCACCTCGGTCGTGACGGGGTCCAGTGCGCGCAGCGCCCCCACCGTGGGGACGAACTGGTTGAGCAGCACGTCGAGCGGATCGGTGTCGCGGTCCCACACGACGGGTTCGACGACCGGCGCGAAGCCCAACGAAGTCAGACCCGACCTGACCCGCGGCACGAAGTCGGCGACGAAGATCAGCCCGATCATCCGAAACGCCTTGTCGCCCAACGCCGACATGAACGCGGCGCGCTGCTCGGCGCTGATCCCCGACACGTCCACGGCGAACTGCTCGGCGAACTCGGCGAGCACTGTGTCGTCGTCGGGCTCACCCTGCGCCGGCAGTGGCGGCAACGACATCGCGTCGGCGCACACCGCACGCACCAAGGCGTTGCGGCCCGCGTCGCCCTCGGGCGAGAGTGCCATCAACCGGGTCAGCAACCCGTACAGCTGGTCGTCGTCCATGCCGGTGATCATTGCGCCTGACTGACCGAGGACATGTGAAAATCCGGAATCCGCAGCGACGGCATCTTCGCCCGGGTCGCCCAGTCGCCCCACTCGCGCGGCAGGGTGACTTCGCTGACCCCGGCCTCGGTGGCGCGGCGCAACAGGTCCAGCGGGCTTTCGTTGAAGCGGAAGTTGTTGACCGCACCGGTGACCTGGCCATCCTCGACCAGGTACACGCCGTCGCGGGTCAGGCCCGTCAGCAGCAGCACCGTGGGGTCGACCTCGCGGATGTACCACAGCGTGGTTAGCAGAAGCCCGCGCTCGGTGCGGCGGATCATGTCCGACAGGCTCGCCCACCCGCCGGTCATCAGCATGTTGTCCGCAGGGATCGCCACCGGCACGTCGAACTCGGCCGCCGCCGCGCGCGGATACGCCAGCGCGTTGATCGTCCCGTCGCGGATCCAGTCGACGCGCTCGACGTCCAAACCGTTGTCGAACACCGACATTCGCTCCGAGGAACTGGTCGCCGCCACGAACGGCGCACACTCCAGACCCGCCGCTGCCGGATCGGAGTACAGCGTCAGCCCGAGATCGCCGAGCTTCTCCCCCACCCGGGTTCCGCCCGGCGCCGACAGCGCGGTGCGCCCCTCCTGTGCGCCGCGGCCGTCCATGGTCCAGCCGAGGTAGATCATCATGTCGGCCACCGTCGAGGGAGGCATCAACGTCTCGTAGCGACCGGCGGGCAGCTCGACGGTGCGGTGGGCCCAGCCCAGCCGGGTCGACAGCTCCTCGAGCATCGAATCCGTTGGCACGTCGACGAAGTCGGGCGTCCCAACCCCGACCCACGCACTGGCACCGCCGCGCTTGGCGTTGACCTCCACCGAACCGGTCGGCTGGGTGAAGCGTCGCCGCAGACCAGTCGACGTCGCGACGAACGTCGTGTCCAGTTCGTGGCGCGCGAACCCGTACAACTGGTCGGCGCCGCGGAAACCCTTCGCCAAACTCTTGGCCACGCCGGCGAACACGTCGGTGGCGGTCTCGGGCACGGGCTCGTCCCAGTCGTAGGGCACCTCGTCGCCGCCGAGGATCGGCGCACCGTCACGGGCCTCCGGGGCCGAGCGCGCCGCCTCCTGCGACGCCGCGACCAGACCGGCGATCGCCGACGGGTCGACCTCACTGGACTTCACCGAGCCGACGTGGGCGCCGTTGC
This sequence comes from Mycolicibacterium hodleri, assembly GCA_006864685.1. Taxonomy (GTDB): domain Bacteria; phylum Actinomycetota; class Actinomycetes; order Mycobacteriales; family Mycobacteriaceae; genus Mycobacterium; species Mycobacterium hodleri_B. The sequence continues at coordinate 19,705 of VIFX01000057.1, forward strand.
CCTTCCTCACGATCGAAATCACCGTGGTGTCGCGACCGCGCGTCTCGCCGTTGGTGGTCATCGAGTTGCCCGCCCACCGCAGCGACGCCGTCGCCCGGTCGGTGACCACCACGATGGTCTCGTCGGCTCCGCCACGGCGGGCGGCTTCGACGAGGACGAGACCCGCGACGTCGGGTGCGCTGATCATTCCTGCCGTCCTGATTCTTCTCGGGTGTTCAGCACGTTGATCCCTCGGAACAGTGCCGACGGGCACCCGTGGCTGACGGCGGCGACCTGACCGGGTTGGGCCTTGCCGCAGTTGAACGCGCCGCCGAGCCGCCAGGTCGACGGGCCGCCGACCGCCTCCATCGCCCCCCAGAAGTCCGTCGTGACGGCCTGGTACGCGACGTCGCGGAGCTGGCCGTCGAGGCGGCCGTCCCGAATCCGGAAAAACCGTTGGCCGGTGAACTGAAAGTTGTAGCGCTGCATGTCAATCGACCACGACTTGTCGCCGACGACGTACACGCCGTCCTCCACCTTGGCGATGAGGTCCTCGGTGGTCGTGTCGTCCTGCGCCGGCTGCAGCGACACGTTGGCCATCCGCTGGATCGGAACGTGGTGCGGCGAATCGGCATACGAGCACCCGTTGGACCTGGCTTCGCCGAGGCGTGGTGCGAACACCCTGTCGAGTTGGTAGCCGACGAAGACGCCGTCGCGCACCAGGTCCCACTTCTGGGCGCGCACCCCCTCGTCGTCGAAACCGATTGTCGCCAAACCGAAGTCGACGGTACGGTCGGCGGTCACGTTCATCACCGGGGAGCCGTACTTCATCACGCCCAGCTTGTCCGGCGTCGCGAACGACGTTCCCGCATAAGCGGCTTCGTACCCGATCGCCCTGTCGTACTCGGTGGCGTGGCCGATCGACTCGTGGATGGTGAGCCACAGATTGGACGGGTCGATCACCAAATCCGTCGGCCCCGCGACCACCGACGGCGCCTTGGTCTTCTCGGCCAGCAGGGACGGCAGTTCGGCGAGCTCGCCCGACCAGTCCCACACCTCGTCGCCCGCGACGTACTCCCAGCCGCGCGCCGTCGGCGGCGCCAGCGTGCGCATCGTCTCGAACGTGCCTGCCGCGGCGTCGACCGCGACGGCGTCGAAGGTCGGCTGCAGGCGCACCCGCTGCTGGGTGGTCGACGAGCCGAACGTGTCGGCGTAGAACGACTGCTCCTTGACGGCCTGCAGAACCGCGGACACGTGGTCGACGCCGTCGGCGGCCAGCAGTCGACCCGAGTACTCGTCGAGCACGGCGATCTTGTCGGCGGCCGGCACGTCGAACGGGTCGACGAGGTAGTCCGACACCCACGTCACGTCGGAGTACACCGGCTCCGGCGCGAGCTCGATGCGTTCGGCGTTGAGCGGGGACAGCGTGGTCGCGACGCGAACCGCCCGCCGGGCCGTCTCGGCCGCGACGGCCGGGTCGAGCTCGGCATGCGAGGCGAAACCCCACGTCCCGTCGACGATCACCCGGACCGCAAGACCGACCTCGCGGGTGATGACCGACGTCTCCAGCTCGCCGTCGCGCAGCTGCACGATCTCGGTGGTGATGCGGTGAATCCGCAGGTCTGCGTAACTGGCACCCGCGGCGGTGGCCGCCGAAAGAGCTGCGTCGGCGAGCTGGTGCCGCGGCAGCCCAAGGAAGTCGGGGTCGACACGTCTGCGCGCTGTCACGCCTCCACCGTAGTGGCACATAATGACGCCGTGGGTCGCCAGCGGGTACGCAACGCCGTCACGGGCTACTCGCTGCTCGCACCCAGCCTGTTCGGCGTGGTGACGTTTCTGGTGCTGCCGATGTTCGTCGTGCTGTGGTTGAGCCTGCACAGCTGGGACCTGCTCGGCCCGATCCGCTATGTGGGCCTGAGCAATTGGCGGTCGGTGCTGACCGACGAGACGTTCGGCACGTCCATGATCGCCACCCTCGCGTTCATCCTTTTGGTGGTCCCGCTGCAGACCGTGCTCGGACTGCTCGCCGCGACACTGCTGGCCGTCAACCTGCCGGCCAGTGGTTTCTTCCGGACGCTCTACGTCCTGCCGTGGATCTGCTCCCCGCTGGCCATCGCAGTGCTGTGGAAGTGGATCCTTGCCCCCACCGACGGCGCGGTCAGCACCGTGCTCGGGCGTCCCGTCGAATGGTTGACCGATCCCACGCTCGCGCTGCCCGTCGTCTCGGCCGTCACGGTGTGGACCAACGTCGGCTACGTGACGCTGTTCTTCCTCGCGGGCATCCTGGCCATTCCCCGCGACATTCAGAACGCCGCGCGCACCGACGGCGCCACCACCTGGCAGCGGTTCCGCTACGTCACGTTCCCGATGCTCCGGCCGACGCTGTTCTTCGTGCTTGTCACCGGGATCGTCAGCGCCGCGCAGGTTTTCGACACGGTGTACGCCCTGACCGGCGGCGGACCCCAGGGCCGCACCGACGTGATCGCGCACCGCATCTACGCCGAGGCGTTCGGTGCGGCAGCCGTCGGCCGGGCGGCGGTGATGGCGGTCGTACTGTTCGTTCTGCTGCTCGGCGTGACGCTGGTGCAGCACGTCTACTTCCGCCGCAGGATCAGCTATGACCTGGTCTAGGAACGCGGCCGTATACGCGGGCCTTGTCGTCCTCGCGGTCGTCACGCTGGTCCCGTTCGGGCTGGGCCTGCTGACGTCGTTCACCTCGGCCCGCCAGTTCAACACCGAGTCGCCGCTGTCGGTGCCGTCGCCACCCACGTTGGCGAACTACCTGGGGTTGGGCGACGCGGGCTTCGGCCGGGCGATCGTGGTGACGGCGCTGGTGACCGCCGTCGTGCTGCTCGGCCAACTCACGTTCTCGGTGTTCGCCGCCTACGCGTTCGCGCGGATGGAGTTCCCCGGTCGCGACGCGTTGTTCTGGGTGTACGTCGCGACGCTGATGGTGCCCGCCACCGTGACCGTCGTCCCCCTGTATCTGATGTTCGCCGAGGTTGGTCTGCGAAACACGTTCTGGGCGTTGGTGTTGCCGTTCATGTTCGGCTCGCCGTACGCGATCTTCCTGCTGCGGGAGTACTTCCGGACGATTCCCACCGACCTGATCAGGGCCGCCAGGATGGACGGCGCCAGCACCCTCGACGTCATCGTGCACGTGGTGCTGCCCGCGAGCCGCCCGATTCTGGTGACCCTCGCACTCATCACCGCGGTGTCCCAATGGAACAACTTCATGTGGCCACTGGTCATCACCAGCGGGCGCACGTGGCAGGTGCTGACCGTGGCCACCGCGGGCCTGCAATCCCGCTACGACGCGCAGTGGACGCTGGTGATGGCGGCGACGACGGTCGCAATCGTCCCGCTGATCGGCCTGTTCGTCGCGTTCGGCCGCCAGATCGTCGGCTCCATCGTGGTGACGGGCCTCAAGTGACATTCCCACCACCATCGCGTGTGCGTACAGATCGCCCCGCGGCCGAATATCGCGACCCCACAGCACACTCGACGAGGGGGTGGGGCGCGTGAAGCCCAAGTTCTCCACGCTGTTCGTCGGCGCACTGGCCCTCGTCCTGGTCCTCCTGCTCGGCGCCGCGGTGCTCCTCGGCGGGTCGAGCGAGCGCTCCGGCAAGACCGTGGTGACGGTGCGACTGTGGGACGAGCAGGTCGCCGCGGCCTACCGTCAGTCGTTCGACGCGTTCAGCCGCGAACATCCCGACGTCGAGGTGCGCCTCAACGTCGTGGCGTACTCGTCGTACTTCGACACGCTGCGCACCGACGTGGCCGGCGGTGGCGCCGACGACGTCTTCTGGCTGTCCAACGCCTATTTCGCGAACTACGCCGACAACGGCAGGTTGCTCGACGTCGGGAAGACCCTCGGCGCCGACGCGGCCCGGGCGTGGGACGCCTCGGTGGTTCGGCAGTTCACCCGCAACGGCGTGCTGTGGGGCGTGCCCCAACTCACCGACGCCGGCATCGCGGTCTACTACAACGCCGACCTGCTCGACCGGGCCGGTGTCGAACCCGCCGACCTGGACGATCTGACGTGGTCGCCCGACCCTGCCGAGGACACCCTGCGACCGCTGCTGGCCCGGCTGACCGTCGACGCCGACGGAAACCGAGCCGACGCACCACGATTCGACCCGGCGAGGACCCGGCAGTGGGGGTACAACGCCGCCAACGACCTGCAGGGCATCTACCTGAACTACGTCGGCTCCGCGGGCGGAGCGTTCCAGGACGGCGACCGCTTCTCCTTCGACAATCCCGCCGCCGTCCAGGCGTTCGAGTACCTGGTCGGGCTCGTCAACCGCGATCACGTCGCTCCCCCGGCGTCGGACACCAACGGCAACGGGGACTTCTCCCGCAACCAGTTCCTCCAGGGCCGGATGGCACTGTTCCAGTCCGGCACTTACAACCTGGCCGCGATCGCCGACCAGGCTCCGTTCCGGTGGGGCGTGACGATGCTCCCGACGGGTCCGAAGGGCCGCGTCAGTGTGACGAACGGCATCACCGCCGCGGGCAACGCCGCCTCACCGCACCCAGACGCCGTGCGTCGAGTCCTCGAATGGATGGGCAGCACCCGCGGCAACGCGTTCCTCGGCAGCGGCGGCGCCGCGATCCCGGCCGTCACCGCGGCCCAGCCCGCCTACTACGACCACTGGACGGCAAGGGGTATCGACGTGACACCGTTCTTCAAAGTGCTCGACGGACCACGCATCCCGGCGCCCGGCGGACCGGGCTTCGCCGCCGGATACCAGGCGCTGACGCCCTACTTCGACGAGATGTTCCTCGGCCGCCGCGACGTGCCGGGCAGTCTCGCCGCCGCCCAAAAGGCCGCCAACGCCGCCGCCGAGCGCTAGGTCGTCGCCAACGGCGTGAAGACCTCCACGTACACCGACACGGCACACAGCACCAGCACGGCCGCAAAGGCCACGGCGTCAGGCCATTTCGGCCGTGACGGCAGCGCGGAGATCTGACCGGCGCCACCGCGTGCGGTGATCGCGTCGCCCATCTCGTCGGCGCGACGCAACGCCACGGTGACCGCCGCCGCGAGCAGATCGATGATCTCCGCGTTCAACCGGCGATGGCGTTCCCTCGCGGTGGTGGCGGGGTCGCGCGGCCTGAGCTTGCGTGCGGCGAACAGCACGCGGAACTCGTCGATCAGCATCGGGAAGGCGCGCAGGGCCAGGGCCAACGCCACGGCGTAGTCGTCGACCGGCAGTCGTAACAGGCGAAGCGGCCGACCGATCTTGGCCACCGCGGGCGCGACCTCGGCGACGTTGGTGGTCCACGACACCAGCCCGCCGAGGCCCAACAGCACTATCGAGAGCACGGTGATCTGAAGGAACTTCAACAGCCCGCCGAGCCCGAAGTCCACCGAGGCGACGGTGAGGTGCGGTGCCCCGCCGGCGAACGACGCCGTCAACGCGCCGAGGAACAGCAGGAACCACAGCCAGCGCGGCACCGACGGCAGCACGCCACGCGGGATGTGGGCGATCTTGGCGGTCAACAGGACGAACAAGCCCACCAACGCGATCGGCACCCAGCCGGGGTACAGCGTCAGCAGCACGCCGATTATCGCGACGACGAGAAGCTTGGTGCCAGCCCACAATTCGTGAATGGCGGTGCGGCCGGGCACCGGTCGCAGCAGCACGACGGGCCGAGGTTGACGCTGCGGGGCGCTCATCCGACGCCTCCCGCCGTGGTGGGTGCGGCCATCACGCCGCCTTCGCGAAGGTGCAACGTCCGCGGGCACAGCTCCTCGAGGCCGGAGAAGTCGTGGGAGATCACGATGACCGTCAACCCCGCGTCGCGACGCAGTGCCGACAGCAAGCCAAGCAGGCCGCGCTGGCTAGCGGCGTCCAGGCCGGCCAGCGGCTCGTCGAGGATCAGCACCCGCGGCTTGCGGGCCAGCAGACCCGCCAGCACCACCCGACGCATCTGCCCGCCGCTGAGCTGGTCGATGCGCCGCAATCCGATCGCCGGATCGAGGCCGACCATGGCCAACGCGGCGACGATCTGCGAGTGGTCGTAGTAGTCGAGCCCCGCGGCCGACGCGATCTCCATGTCCACGCGTCCACGCATCAGCTGCAGCCTGGCCGCCTGGAACGAAATGGCAACGGCACCAACCTGTTCGGAGACGGGCTCGCCGTCCAGCAGGCAGGTGCCCGAGGTCGGCGTCAGCAACCCGGCCATGATCCACGCCAGCGTCGACTTGCCGGACCCGTTCAGCCCGTGGATCAGCACCCCGTCACCCTCGTTGACGACGAGGTCGACGTCCCGCAGCGCCGTCGACGCCCATGGCGTGCCCAGCCCGTACTCGTGCCCGACGCCCTTGAGTTCCAACAGCGGTGACCCGCCTCGGCGAGTCTGCGCACTGGTGGCGGCCGGTGCCGGCGCGGTGTCGACCATCTCGACGTTGTCGGCGCTGCCGCCGTTGCCGGTCAGGTCGATCACCCGGTCCGCGGACGCCGCCTCGTCGTTGTAGTGCGTGATGTGCACCAACGACATCCGATGCTTCTTGGTCAGCCCCGACAGCACCTCGATCAAACCCTCGCGCCCCTGCTGGTCGACCATGCTGGTGACCTCGTCGGCGATCAACAATGCTGGCTGCCTGGCCAACGCGGCCGCGACCGCGAGGCGCTGCAGTTCGCCACCCGAGAGGTTGCCGGTGTCGCGCTCGGCCAGCCCGTCCAGCCCGACCTCGGCCAGCAGACGGTCGACGTCGGTCTTGGTTCCCGGAGGAAGCCCGAACACGACGTCGTCGGCGACCCGGCTGCCGAGGACCTGACTTTCGGGGTGCTGCATCACCACGGCGGTGCCACCGGCCTTGCCGAGACCCACGGCACCGGGCCGGTCGACGCTGCCCGCGGTCGGCTGCCGACCCGACAGCACCAACATCAGCGTCGTCTTGCCCGACCCGTTGGGTCCGGTGACGGCCACGTGCTCGCCCTCGCCGATCGTCAGCGACACCGGACCGAGGGCGTCCTGGGCCGCGCCGTCGTATCGGAAGCGGACGTCACGGAACTGGGCGGGCACCGGGCCGACGGGTTCGGTCGAGTCGACGGAGTCGAGTTTGTGGACGTCGGGCACTCCGGACAGTCGGACGAGCACCCGGGACAGCGCCCACCATCCGATCAGGGTCACCGAACCGATGCTGAGCACGCTGGAACCGATGATCAGGAGCGGCCAGTACGTGAGCACCGTGCCGAAGTCGTCGCGCAGCTGCTTCGCAAGGGGCTCCATTCCCGAGATGCGCTCGAGAACCGCGGCGATGCCGGTGACGTTGGCCGTGATCGACGCGAAGACCAGTTCGCGGATCCGATAGAACACCAGCAGGAAGCCCACCCCAAGCACGCCGAAGAGCGCGCCCGCGATCACCGCCGCGACGGAGATCGTCGGCAGCCCGCGGCCACGACGCTTGACGATGCCGACCAAACCTCCGATGTAGGCGCAGTTGACGACGGTCATCAAGCCACCGAACCCGGCGATGAGGAAGGCGATGGTGCCACCGGCGACCGTCGCGGCGACCAGCACCCTGAAGCGGTGGCGATACGCGAGCAGTCCCATGGGGACGGTGCCGAGTACCGAGAGGCCGGCGGCGAAGGGGACGACGACGGCGATGATCGCGGTGGCCGCGCACAGCGCAGCCATGATGGCGGCGTGCGCAAGCTCGTCGGGCTTCATCGAACCAGCTCGCCGAGGTGCGCCGCCGCCGGTCTCGCTGCCGGTCTTGGCCATTTCTCGATTCTGCCAGCTGTCGCCCAAGAGCAGTCTCAGCAGGCTGTGAGGAGCGCCACCCCAACCCACGACGGACCTATAGAGGTCCTATGTAAACTGGCGGGCATGTCATCGAGCCCCGCTACGCATTCTCCGGACACCGCGCTGTCCGCGGATCTGCTGTCCGTGGTCGCCCGACTCAACCGGCTGGCCACCCAGCGGGTCAAGATGAAGCTCCCGTTCGCCCAAGCTCGACTGCTGTCCACGATCGAGGACCAGGGCGCGGCGCGCATCTCCGACCTGGCCGCGTTCGACCACTGCTCACAGCCCACCATGACGACCCAGGTCCGACGGCTCGAGGAGGCGGCCCTGGTCTCGCGCGTCACCGACCCCGCCGACGCCAGAGCGGTGCTGATCAGCATCACCGCGAAGGGCCGCGAAGTTCTGGCGCGCGTGCGCGCCGACCGCAGCGCCGTCGTCGACCCCTACCTGGCGCGCCTTGATCCCGCCGACCGCCAGTCCCTCACCGAGGCCGTCCGGGTGATGCGGTCGATACTCGCCGACGCCACCCAGGACCGCTGAAAGCGGCTCTCCGCCAACCCAACCGACGATCGGGCCGCCTCCGACTGCCCTTGACGGCGTAGCCAACCGCTTGCCAGAACCCAGGGCCACGGGCCGAACGAACGGCATCCTGCAAGTCCCGTTCCGCTTGCCATACCGCTGCGTCGACCCCGCTCCGCTTCGCCGCGTCGAGAGCGGCGGCGGCCTCGGTGATCTTCCGCATCGGACAAAGGCCTCCGGTCGACTGCCTCCCCTTACGACTGTTTGCCACTATTCACCCCCGTGAATCGAAAATGCAGCTCTCGCAAGCTACTTGCCTACGCTGACAGTGGCTGGGTCAGGTAACTGTTGTCCACGATAGCGCCGCCGCAACGATTGCTCCAGCAAATTCCCAACATTGGGAACTGTGCTGTACACATACGGAGCGACGGCTGCACCCCGAACCGTGTCAGCACCGCGCCCGTCGGGCAGACTGAACCACCATGACCTGGTTGAGCGCCCTCGCGACCGTCCTCGTACCCGTGGTGTCGGTCGTGTCGACCGCAACGGTGGCCATCTGGACCAAGCGCATCGACGTCAGAAGCAAGCGCGACGACCGGGAGCACGCGCTGTTGCTCGACTTCGAGCAGCGGGCCGGCGAGGAGAAGAAGGTCGCCCTCAAGACCCTCCTCTCCGCCACCATGCGCGTCAGGCGTGGCGCCGAACCGCTCGCCGGCGCCCACCAGACGGTCGAGCAACGACGCTCCGAGGCGATCGAAGAGCTGTACGAACTTCGCGGCCGCCTCGGCCTCGACGACGGCGTGGCGGAGGTGCTGATCTACGCCGCCGAGCCCGTCCGCCAGCTCACCGAACTGCTGCTCGACGAATGGGACCGACAGTTCCGTGACCACGGTTACTCGCTGACGCAACTGGACACGTGCAAGCAGCAACTCGTCGCGCCATGCGACGACCAACAGGAGTGGAACGCCCTCAAGAGCGAGGAAGCGGCATGGCTCAGGCGACTCGGCGAGGAATCAGACCTCGACGTCGACGCGCTGCTGACGCTGTGCGACCGCACGATCGCGGCCGCCCGCAAGGATCTTCGCGGCGGCTTCGGCGTCGAGCCGCAGTGACCGCGGCTAGCTGACCGCCGCCCCGATCAGGTGGCCCACCAAGTAGGTCACCGCAATTGCGATTCCGCCAAAGGTCAACTGCCGCAACGACCCCAGCCACGCCGCCTTCCTGGTGAAGTGAGCGGCCACCCCGCCGACGACCAGCAGGCCGACCCCACCGCACGCCAACCCCAGCCACAGCGACGAGTACCCCAGCAGGAACGGGATGAGCGGGATGACGGCGCCGATCGCGAACATCGCAAAGGACGACCCCGCCGCCACCCACGGTGACGGCTTCTCGTTCGGGTCGACGCCCAGCTCCTGGACGAGGTGGAAGTTCAACGCCCGGGTCTCGTCCCGGTGGAGTTCCTCGGCGGCCTTGGTCGCGGTCTCGACGCTCATGCCCATGTCGGTCAGCGTCCCGACGAGCTCAGCCCGTTCCTCGTCCGGGTACATGCGGAAGCTGCGGCGCTCCACCCGGACCTCCGATTCCACCTGCTCGTTGGCCGTCGTCACCGAGGTGAACTCGCCGAGCGCCATCGAAAACGACCCCGCCAGGAGGCCCGCCACACCGGCGAGCACCACGGCCTGTGTGCTGGCGCTGGCGGCGACGCCCGCGATCAGCGCCGTGTTGCTGACGAGCCCGTCCATCGCCCCGAACGTGGCGGCCCGCAGCCAGCCGCCCGTGACGTCGGCATGACGGTGATCTATCTGGTGAGGTGTCCCCGCCGACGGCGGTACGGACTCCGGATCGGTCATGACGATGATTCAACGCCAAGCCGGGCAGACCGATTCGATGAGGATGGCCTGGGTTTGCCACATCACAGTTTCACGACGGGATTCGGGGGATAACGTGGCCTTCATGACCACCACTGCGGATCACCTTCGTAATGCCCTCGACGGTCGTTGGCGCGACATGAAGAACCGGATGCGGGAGGAGCTTTCCTCCGAGATATTCAAGCCGCACTACACGCCCAACACGGTGATCGCCCGGACCAAGGTCACCGAGCAGATGCGCATCATGGCCGCCAACGGCGCCGCTGAGGACGGCTTCAAGAAGGAGCACGGCGGCAACGGCGACGTCGGAGCCGCGGTGACCCAGATCGAGATGCTGGCGATGTCCGACCTGTCCCTGATGGTGAAGGCCGGGGTGCAGTGGGGCCTGTTCGGCGGCGCCATCGAGAACCTCGGCACCAAACGCCACCACGACGCCTACGTCCGCAAGCTCATCGACCTGGAGCTGCTGGGCTGCTTCGCCATGACCGAGACCGGGCACGGCAGCGACGTGCAGGCGCTCGAGACCACGGGAACCTACGATCCCGACACCCAAGAGTTCGTCATCGACTCCCCCACCCCGTCGTCGCGCAAGGACTACATCGGCGGCGCCGCGAACACCGCCCGGGTGGCCGCGGTGTTCGCGCAGCTGATCACCAAGGGCGAGGGCCACGGCGTGCACTGCTTCGTCGTGCCCATCCGTGACGACGAGGGCAACGACCTCCCCGGCGTCACGACGTCGGACTGCCAGTACAAGGGTGGACTGCCCGGCGTCGACAACGGCCGCATCCAGTTCGACCAGGTGCGGATCCCGCGGGAGAACCTGCTCAACAAGTACGCCGACGTCGCCGAGGACGGCACGTACACCTCACCGATCGAGAACCCGGGCCGCCGGTTCTTCACGATGCTCGGCACGCTGATCCGCGGCCGCGTCACCGTCGGCGGCAGCGCCGGCGCCGCCGCCAGGGTGGCACTCGACATCGCGACGCGATATGCGCTGGAGCGCAGGCAGTTCGAAGCCCCCGGCGCCGAGCAAGAGGTGCTGATCATGGACTACCTGGTGCACCAGCGCCGGCTGTTCCCGCTGATCGCCAAGTCCTACGCCCTGCAGTTCGCCCAGAACGAGCTGGTGGCCAAGTGTCACGAGCTGCAGACCTCCGATGACCCGGACGCCGAGGAGCAGCGCGAGCTCGAGTCCCGCGCCGCCGGGCTGAAGGCCGCCAACACCTGGCACGCGACGCGCGCCATCCAGGAGGCCCGCGAAGCGTGCGGCGGCGCAGGCTATCTGGCCGAGAACCGGCTCATCGCCCTCAAGGCCGACACCGACGTGTTCACCACCTTCGAGGGTGACAACCACGTGCTGACGCAGCTGGTCGCCAAGGAACTGCTGACGGCCTACGCCGACGACGTCAAGGGCATGAGCCCGGCGCAGTGGGTGCGGTTCGCCGCCAACTTCGCCGGCGAGCGGGTGCTCAAGCGCACCGCGGCGCAGACCATCATGCAGACCATCGTGGACACCCGCCAGGACAACGAGGAAGAGGGCTCGCTGTTCAACCGTGGCACGCAGGTCAAGATGTTCGAGGACCGCGAGGAGTACATGATCGCCTCGGTCGCGCGCCGGTTGCAGGGCAAGTCCAAGGAGATGTCCGCGTTCGACGCCTTCAACTCCGTCCAGGACCACGTGCTGCACGCCGCCACGGCCCACATCGACCGGATCATCCTGGAGTCGTTCGTCGCGGGGATTGACGCCTGCGAGGACGACGAGGCCCGCGAGATCCTCGGCACGGTGTGCGACCTGTACGCCCTGTCGGTGATCGAGGACGACAAGTCCTGGTTCATCGAGCACCGATTCCTGTCGACCGAGCGCTCCAAGGCCGTCACCCGCGGCATCAACGACCGCTGCCGCAAGCTGCGCCCCCACGCCGAGCTTCTGGTCGAGGGCTTCGGGATTCCCGAGCAGCTTCGCTACGCCGAGATGCTGCACCCGGAGCACATCCCCGACGCCGACGAGCACGAGGAACAGAACGCGGAGTAGGTACCGACACTGCGGGGAGATCAGCCGAAACGGCGGTCTCCCCGCAGTTCGGTGTTTCGAGAGGTGAAGCTCCCCCGCGTGGACTCGAACCACGAACCTGCCGATTAACAGTCGGCTGCTCTGCCAATTGAGCTACAGGGGAATAGCACTCGGTCCGCGGGACGTGCACGCTGACCGAGCGTTGACTCTAGCGCATGGACTCCGGAAGTCCGATATCGGGCAGGTGAGCTGGGGCCGACGGGCTCGTTCTCTCGCCACTCGGCCGCACGAGGCAGGATGGAAGCAATGCACTACCGCGAGAGAGGGACCCCGTGATCCGCGTCGCCGCCGTCATGGCTGTTGGATACGTATTGGGCGCCAAGGCAGGCAGGCGCCGCTACGAACAAATTGCGGGCACGTTCCGTACGGTTACCGGCAGCCCAGCCACCAAGGCCGTGCTGGACGCGGGTCGACGCAAGATCGCCGACCGGGTGTCACCAGATGCGTCGATCGGCTCGCTGACGCCGATCGACGCCGAGACTGCGGTGTGGCAGCCCGGGAAGAACCGCTAGGCGATCGGCTGACGCCAGGTCTGGCCGGGGGCCAGGTTGCCCGTCGAGACGCCCAGACCGTTGTTGGGTCCGAAGGTGCCGAAGTTCGGCGTTCCGATGTTGGTCGGGTTTCCGTTGGAGTACCCCACGCACACTGGATCGGAGCCGTTGGTGGTGACGGTGGCCAGACACGGTGCGGCGACGGCTTGACCAGCACCACTGGTAAACGCAATCGCGAGCGGAGCGGCGACGGCGGCAGCCGCCAATGCTCCAGCGGTGGCGATACGGCGTGCGCTGATGGTCATGAGGTGCCCTTCCGTTGGAACTGACGGCGAGCTCACCATAGCGCGACGGGGCGACTCACGCAGTAAGGTCGTCGCCGCTGGCTCGCTCGAGCAGGCTGCGCCGGTAGGTCTCCATCGCGACCAGGTCGCCGAACAACGCGTTGTATTCCTCGTCGTTGTCCACCGGCGACATGCGCTGCAGCTTGGACTTCATCTCGGCGATCTCCCTGCCGACCCATACTTCCTGCAATCTGGCCAGCACTCCGCCGATGTAGCGGGGCAGGCGATCGTCGTCCTCGACCCGGAACGCCTCGACGCCCAGCTCGTTGATCAGATTTGCCACGTGCGGCGAGGCCGCCTGCTCGCGGACCGAGTCGATCCACTGCCCACCCGAACCGCCGGCCGACATGCCGCCTGCCGCCGTCACCGCAGCCCGCACCGCCGCGTACCCGGGATGGGTGAAGCTCTCCACGGTCAACGTGTCGAAGACGGGCCCCGCGATCGCCGGGTACTGCAGTGCCGCCTTGAGCGCCTCGCGCTGCGGCCACAGCGTCGGATCCTTGGGATCGGGCCGGGCCACGACGACGGCGTCCGTCGGGGCGGCCGCGGCAGCACTGCGCCGGACGTCGCGGCGTTGCGCGGCGCCGCCTGCCTTGGCCGTCTCGCGCACCCTGCCGATGACCTGGGCGACGTCCGGCGCAGTGCTGCCGCA
>VIFX01000058.1:0-33080 GCA_006864685.1 Mycolicibacterium hodleri
AGACAGGCCCCGACCGTCGCCTCCGGCCCTTCCCCGGCGCCGGCACCCGCCGATCCCTGCGCGGTCGACCTCGCCGCACCGGAGATCGCCAAGGCCGTGTCCGAACTGCCGAAGGACCCTCGGAGTGGACAACCGTGGAGCCCCGAGCCGTTGGCGGGCAATTACAACGAATGCGCGCCGCTGTCGGCGATCGTCATCAAGGCCAACACCAACGCCGACAACCCGAACACCCGCGCCGTGTTGTTCCACCTCGGCAAGGTCATCCCCACCGGGGTTCCGGACACGTACGGCTTCAACGGCATCGACGACACCGCCACGACGGGCGACACCATCGCGCTGATGTACCTCAACGAGACCAGCAAGCTCAAGAGCGTGGTGCGGTTCCGGTGGAACGGCAACGGCGTCGAATTGATCGGCAACACGGGCTAGTTCGCCAAGGGGTGACGTCGGACCGCTGACCTACAGTCGAGTTCGTGTTCGTCCTAGCCGATGGAGACGACCGCGTCGTCTACAGCGCATCCGATCTCGCCGCCGCCGCGCGCTGCGAGTACGCCTTGTTGCGCGCCTTCGACGCGAAGCTCGGACGCAGCCCGAAGATCGTCGTCACCGACGAGCTGCTCGAGCGCACGTCGTCTCTCGGTGACGACCACGAACGCCGTCAGCTCGACGACCTCCGCGCCGAGTTCGGAGACGTCACCGTCATCGGCCGCCCGACTTACACCGCCTCGGGGCTGAGCGCCGCGGCCGAGCAGACGATGCGCGCCGTCGAGAGCCGCGCGCCGGTCATCTACCAGGCGGCGATGTTCGACGGCCGCTTCGTGGGCTTCGCCGACTTCCTGATCCTCGAAAACGGTCTGGCCGGCGACCGCTACGTGCTGCGCGACACCAAACTCGCCCGCTCGGTGAAGGTCGAGGCCCTGCTGCAGCTCGCCGCGTACGCCGACACGCTCGCGCGCCGCGGCGTCCCGGTGGCCGACGAGGTCGAGCTGGTGCTCGGCGACGGCGCCGTGTCCCCCTACCGGGTCGACGAACTGCTTCCCGTCTACCTGCCCCGGCGCGCGGCCCTGCAGCGGCTGCTCGACGATCACCTCGCCCGCGGTAGGCCGATCAGCTGGGACGACGAGGACGTCCGCGCCTGCTTCCGGTGTCCGGAGTGCAGCGTCGAGGTCCGCGCCAACGACGACCTGCTTCTGGTCGCCGGCATGCGGGTGAGCCAGCGCGCCCGCCTCATCGACTCCGGCGTCACCACCGTGCACGACCTCGCCGAGCTGGACGCGGCGGTGCCCGAGCTGTCCGCGCGCACGGTCAAGGCCCTCACCGCCCAGGCGCGGCTGCAGGTCGCGGATCGGGTGGACGGCAAGCCGCCCTACGAGGTGGTCGACGCCCAGCCCCTCATGGTGCTTCCCGACGCGAACAAGGGCGACCTGTTCTTCGACTTCGAGGGCGACCCGCTGTGGACGCTCAACGGCAGGGACTGGGGTCTGGAGTACCTGTGGGGCGTGCTGACGGCGCAAGAGGAGTTCACGCCCTACTGGGCCCACGACCGCCCCAGCGAGCGCCAAGCCCTCGTCGACTTCCTTGCCATGGTCCGCAAGCGCCTCAAGAAGTACCCCGGCATGCACGTCTACCACTACGCCGCGTACGAGAAGAGCACCCTGCTGCGGTTGGCCGGCCGGTACGGAGTCGGCGAGAACGACGTCGACGAGCTGCTGCGCAACGGCGTGCTGGTCGACCTGTACCCGTTGGTGCGCAAGAGCATTCGCGTCGGCACCGAGAGTTACTCCATCAAGTACCTCGAGCCGCTGTACATGGGCAACGAACTGCGCGACGGCGAGGTCACCACCGCGACGGACTCGATCACCCAGTACGCCCGCTACTGCTCGCTGCGCGACGAGGGCAAGGCCGACGACGCGCAGATCGTGCTCAAGGAGATCGAGGACTACAACCGCTACGACTGCCGGTCGACGCGCCGACTCCGCGACTGGTTGGTGGCCCGCGCCATCGAATCCGAGGTTCCCCCGCGCGGTCCGCAACGCGTGCGTGGCGCCGCGGCCGACGAAGCGGTCGAGATCGCCGACGCCCTCGAGCGCCGACTGATGACGTTCGCCGGTGACGGGTCCGAGCCACGCACCCCCGAGCAGACCGCCGTCGCGATGGTGGCGGCCGCCAGGGGCTATCACAAACGGGAGGACAAGCCGTTCTGGTGGTCGCACTTCGACCGCGTCAACAACCCGGTCGACGAGTGGTCCGACAACGGCGACGTGTTCGTCGCGGACCGCCACGAGATCGTCGCCGACTGGCACCAGCCGCCGCGGGCCCGCAAGCCGCAACGGCACGTCCGACTCTTCGGTGAGATCGCCACCGGAGAACTGGGCAGAAGCATGTACGCCCTCTACGAGCCGCCCGCTCCCGCGGGGTTCGCCGACGACCCCGATCGCCGCGGATTCGCCGGCGTCGAGGTCATCGGGTGCGACGATCCCGAGGCGCCGACGGAGGCGCTGATCGTGGAGAAGCAGCCCAAGGACGGCGAAGTCTTCGCTCAGGTGCCGTTCGCGCTCACGCCGGGGCCACCGATCAACACCAGGCCGCTGCAGGAGTCCACTGAAGCGACCGCGGCACTCGTCGGGGCGGGCTTGCCGAACCTGCCCGCCGACGCGGTCACCGACATCCTGCTTCGCCGCCCACCGCGCACCGTGACCGGTGGTGCACTCCCCCGCCGCGGTGACGTCGCCGCCGACGTCACCGCCGCCCTGCTGGACCTCGACTCGTCCTACCTGGCCGTGCACGGGCCGCCGGGCACCGGCAAGACGTTCACCTCAGCCAAGGTGATCAGCAGGCTGGTCACCGAGCACCACTGGCGCATCGGCGTGGTCGCGCAGTCACACGCCGTGGTGGAGAACCTGCTCGGCTGCGTCGTAGACGCGGGGGTTGATCCGGACCGAGTCGGCAAGAAGAAGAGCCCGAACGCGCCGTGGCGCGACGTCGCCGAGAAGGACTACGCGGCGTTCATCGACGACCCCGCCGGGGGCGTAATCGGCGGTACCGCTTGGGATTTCGCCAACGCCGGCCGGGTGCCGCGTGGCTCGCTCGACCTGCTGGTAGTCGAGGAGGCGGGCCAGTACAGCTTGGCCAACACCATCGCGGTGGCCAGCGCGGCCAGGAACCTGCTGCTGCTCGGCGACCCGCAGCAACTGCCGCAGGTCAGTCAGGGCACCCACCCCGAGCCCGTCGACCACTCGGCGCTGGGCTGGTTGGTCTCGGACGGATCGGCTGGCCACCACACGCTGCCCCCGGAACGCGGTTACTTCCTGGAGTTCTCCTACCGCATGCATCCCGACGTGTGCGGACCGGTGTCCCGGCTGTCCTACGACGGGCGCCTGCGCGCAAAGGACGACGTCAGCGGGGCGCGGCAACTCGACGGTGTCACCCCCGGCGTCCGGCTTCTCGAGGTCGACCACGACGGCAACTCGACCGACAGCCCCGAGGAGGCCGATGCGATCGTCGCCGAGATCCAGGGGCTGCTCGGCACCCCGTGGACCGACGGCGAGGAGACCGTCCCCCTCGACCAGGGGCACGTGCTGGTCGTCACCCCGTACAACGCCCAGGTGGTCACCCTGCGGCGCCGGCTCGACGCCGCGCACCTCACCGAGGTCCAGGTCGGCACGGTCGACAAGTTCCAGGGTCGGCAGGCGCCGGTGGTGTTCGTCTCGATGACCGCGTCGTCGGCCGACGACGTGCCGCGCGGAATCTCGTTCCTGCTCAACCGCAATCGGCTCAACGTGGCCGTGAGCCGGGCCAAGTACGCGGCGGTCGTCGTGCGGTCCCGGCTGCTGACGGACTACCTGCCGTCCACTCCCGACGGCCTGATCGAACTCGGGGCGTTCCTGTCCCTGACTGCCACGTCGGCGGAGCCGACCATCGACCTGTGATACACCGACGGGGTGAGTGACAGCCTGACCGACCAGCTCGCGGCGATCGTCGGCGCCAAGTACGTCAGCACCGATCCGGACGTGCTGGCCGGTCGCTGCGTCGACTACACCGGGCGCTATCGCGGCAGGGCAGCCGCGCTGGCCCGGCCCGGCTCCGACGACGAGGTCGCCGCGGTGCTGCGGGCGTGTCGGGACGCCGGCGCGTACGTCACCGTGCAGGGCGGCAGGACGTCCCTGGTCGCGGGCACCGTGCCCGAGCACGACGACGTGCTGCTGTCCACCGAACGACTCTCGGCCGTCGGCGAGGTCGACGTCGTCGAACGCCGCGTCCGCGCCGGCGCAGGCGCCACCCTCGGTGCCGTCCAACGCGCCGCGACCGAGGCGGGCCTGGTGTTCGGCGTCGACCTCGCCGCCCGCGACTCGGCGACGGTCGGCGGCATGGCGTCGACCAACGCGGGCGGTCTGCGCACCGTGCGCTACGGCAACATGGGCGAACAGGTGCTCGGACTCGAGGTGGCGCTCGTCGACGGGTCGGTGGTGCGCCGCCACAGCGAGGTGCGCAGCGACAACACCGGGTACGACCTGGCGTCGCTGTTCGTCGGCGCCGAGGGCACCCTCGGGGTGATCACCAGCCTCGATCTGCGGCTGCATCCCACGCCCGCACAACGGGTTACCGCCATCGCCGGATTCGACGACCTGGACGCACTCGTCGCCGTCGGACGTGAGTTCCGCGACGTCGACGGGATTGGCGCACTCGAGCTGGTCGACGCCAGGGCCAGCGCGTTGACCGCCGAGCACGCCGGGGTGGGTCCCGCGGTCGACGGGGCGTGGCAGCTGCTGATCGAGCTCGCGGGCGACGTCGACCTCACCGAGCGGTTGGCCGACCTCCTCTCCGACGCCGAGCTGGCCGGTGAGCCCGCCGTCGGGGTCGACGCCGCGACGCAGTTCCGCCTCTGGCAGGTCCGCGAGGCCGTCGCCGACGTGCTGGGCGTCTACGGTCCGCCACTGAAGTTCGACGTCTCGCTGCCCCTCTCGATGATCAGCGAGTTCGCCACGGCGGCAACGGCATTGGTCTCAGAACACGCCCCGGATGCGATCCCGGTGCTGTTCGGTCACGTCGGCGAGGGCAACCTGCACCTGAACCTGGTGCGCTGCGTCCTCGACGCCGACCGCGAGCGGGCGCTGTACTCCGCGATGATGACGCTGATCGCCGACAGCCGGGGCAACGTCAGCAGCGAACACGGAGTCGGCACCAAGAAGCGGGACTACCTGACGATGTCGCGAACCGACGCGGACGTGGCCGCGATGCGCGCGCTCAAGACGGCCTTCGACCCGGACGGTCGCCTGAATCCCGCGGTGCTCTTCGGCTGAGAGTCAGTCGCGGAATCGCATCGAGTGCTTGCCGTAGGTTCCCGCGTCGTCGTCCGGCGGCACCTCCCGACGGGAGTGCCTGCCCGCTGGAGAAGCATTAGCCTGAGCCGCTTCTGGAACCGTTTCGAAGGGCACGTGAAACCCGTTGTGGGCGAAACCGATCGGGTCCGGCCCGGGATCAACGGCGGCGGATCCGTCGAGCTGGTCGTCGAGCAGGCCGCGCCAGGGGGCATGGCCGTTGCGAGCGGGAATGGGCTGCGGGGTTCGGTACGGCTCGTCGACGGTGATCAGTTCGGGCACGGTGTCGGGGTCGGGTTCGGGGTCTTGGACGGGGTGGACGGCAAGCGGCGAGGTGACGCTCTCGTCGGCACGCCACTGCTCGGCGCGATGGGGATCGTCCCACTCCTCGTGGCCGTCGTCGTCTGCCGAAGAGTCGTCCGTCGACGACCAGTCGACCGTGTACTCGAAGTAGTCGTCGTCGTCGGGAAAGTAGTCGGGTTCAACCGGGAGGGCGGGGGTGACCGGTCGGTCCTCCAGGGCCGAGCCGTCCCCGAAGCCCCGGAGGAACAGCGCGGCGATGACGCCGAAAAGCGCGACGAACGCGGGCAGCAGCAGCGACCGCGACAGCGCCTCGGCGAACGGCTCGTGCAGGAAGCTCGGCAACTGGGTCACGGCGGCCTGCCCGACCGCCGGATCGGACTGCGCCGGCATGGCCGCGCTGATCTGCGACGTCATCAGCGCGGCGATGCCCGCACTGCCCAGCACGCTGCCCACCTGCCGAGTGGTGTTGTAGACACCGGAACCGGCGCCCGCCAGTCGGGGCGGCAGGTTGCGGGTGGCGGTGGCCGCCAGCGGGGACCAGATGAACGCCATCCCGACACCCATGAGGACCAGCGGCAACACCAGACGCCAGATCGGTGTCGTCGGCGTCATCTCGAACGACAGCCAGGTCAGCGCGATGGCCACGGCGGAGAAGCCGAAACCGATGAGGGGTCGCGGATGGGACCGGTCGACGAGTTTGCCGACGAAGGGTGCCAGCACACCCGACATCACCGCCATCGGCGCCGTGAGCAACGCCGACCGGGTTGGTGAGAGCCCACAGACGGCCTGGGCGTAGAACATGACCGGCACGATCATCGCCGTGACCGTGAAGCCGATGACGGCGATGCCGAGGTTGGACAGGCTGAAGTCGTTGTCCCGGAAGATCCTCAGCGGTATCAGCGGCTCTCCGGTCTGGACCGCCTGCCAGTAGACGAACGCCCCCATCGCGACGACGCCCGCCACCAGCGTGCCCCAGATCCACGGCGCCCAGTCGTGCGACTGGCCCTCCTGCAGCGCGAACACGATGAGGAAGAGGCCCACGCCGGAGAACAGGACGCCGATCACGTCGTACCCGTGCTTCTCGGTCGGCAGGACCGGGACGAAGATCAGCGCGAGGACCAGCCCGACGACACCGATCGGCACGTTCACGATGAAGATCCACTGCCAGCCGAGCCCGTCGACCAGGACGCCTCCGGCCAACGGCCCCACCAGCGTCGCCACGCCCGCGGTGGCGCCCCACACACTGAGCGCGACACCCCGTCGCTCCGGCGGGAAGACCCTGGTGATCGTCGAGAGTGTCTGCGGTGTCAGCAGCGCCGCACCGACGCCCTGCACGACGCGCGCGGCGACCAGCACCTCGATGCTGCCCGCCAACCCACACCACAGCGACGCGGCGGTGAACACCGCCAACCCGGCCAGATAGAGGTTGCGCGGCCCGAACCGGTCGCCGAGCCGGCCCGCGAGCAGAAGCGGGACCGCGTAGGCCAGCAGGTAGGCGCTGGTCACCCAGATGACCGCGTCGTAGTCGGCGTGCAACGCGTCCATGATCGACGGATTGGCGACGGAGACGATGGTGGCGTCGAGCAGGATCATGAAGAACCCGACGAGCAGCGCCCACAGCGCGTTCCACGGGTTGTCGGTGCGGGGCCGAAGCAACTGCAGCGCCGCCGTCATCGCCGTCCCTCGATCGCCGTGACGGCGTGGGACGTCAGCGTGAATGTCAGTGTCTGCGGCATCTACTCGACCAAGCGTTGCGAAGCTGGAGAGCCGACGCTACGGATCAGCAGGACCGGCGACAAGTCGGGGTCACGCCGCGTCGGGCACGGCGCCCGCGGGCAGCGCGTGGCCCTCGACGGGGGCCTTCGACCCCACGGCGAGCAGCGCCAGCAGCGCGATGACCGAGCCGGCCGTCATGACCGCGGCAAGGGCGAGTTCGTCGTTGCCGAGCACGCCGACCAACGGCGCAACGGCCGCACCGAGGCCGAACTGACCGGCGCCCAGCAGCGCCGCCGCGGTGCCTGCCGCATCGGGATGACGCGACAGGGCCACCGCAGGTGCATTGGGAATGACGAAGCCCATCGCGGCCAGGATCGCCCACACGGGCAGCACGAAGGCGTAGATGCCACCGACACCCGTTGCGGCCAGCGCGACGAACACCACCCCGGCGACCACCGAGGCCGCAAGGGCCCAGACGGTGATGGTCTGCGGCGTGAAGCGGCGCAACAGCACGACGTTGAACTGCGTCGCTCCGATCAACGCGACGGCGCCCGCGCCGAACACCAACGCGAACGCCTGCTGGTCGAGGCCGTGGCGGCCCTGAAGGACGAACGACGCACCGGCGATGTAGGCGAACAGGCCCGACATCCCGAGCGCCGCCACCAGCACCAGGATGACGAAACGCCGGTCTCGCAGCAGTTCGCCATAGGTGCCGAGGATTCCGCGGATGCGCAGCGGTCTGCGATGTGACACCTGCAACGTCTCGGGGAGCGCGAGGGCGGCGAGCAGCAGCAGCAAACCGGCGAGCACCACCAGGACCGCGAAGACCCAGTGCCAGGAGAAGCGCAGCAGAACGGCCGCGCCAAGGGACGGCGCGATCACCGGGGCGACGCCGAGCACCAGCATCAGCCGCGACATCACGGTTGCCGCCGTGGAATCGGTGAAGAGGTCGCCGACGATGGCGAGTGCGACCACCATGGTCGCCGCCGCTCCGACGCCCTGCAGGCTCCGCGCAACGCCGAGGACGACGATGTTCGGCGCGACGAGGCACAGCAGCGACGCCAGCATGTGCAGCACGATTCCGGCCATCAGCGGACGGCGGCGGCCCAACGAATCGGACAGCGGACCGATGATCAGCTGGCCGATGGCCAGACCGGCCAGGGTGCCCGTCAGCGTCAGCTGTACCACCGACGACGACACCGCATAGTCGTCGGCGATCTGCGGCAGCGCCGGCAGGTACATGTCGATCGTCAGGGGGCCGAGGGCGACCAGAAGACCGAGCACCACGATCATCCGGGCGTTGCTCGGCACCTTCGTCCCACCAGCCACCCCAGCACGGTTGGGTGCAGCGTTCTCGAGGTCCACGTATCCAGATGCTGCCATGAAACTGTTTAGCAAGGGTTACGAGCATTTTCTTCCCTGAGCGAACGGTGACCGCCGTCACCGCCGGGCACTCCGGCGCCCCGCAGTACGTTGGAGAGGCAGGACGACGGACTAGCCTTGACGAGCCAGTCCGCAAACGGGGAGGCCCAAACCATGAGTGCTCGCTCCGGTGCCAAGAGTCAGGTGCCCGCCAAGCTCGACGACGATCCAAGCGTCACGGCGCGGGCACTGTCCCAGATCATCGAACGCGGCGCCCGAGTCCAGGCCCCGGCCGTGAAGGCCTACGTCGACCGGCTGCGCGAGCACAATCCCAATGCCTCCCCCGCCGAGATCGTTGGCAAGCTGGAGAACCACTATCTCGCCGCGGTCATGGCGAGCGGCGCGGCCGTCGGCTCGGCGGCGGCGTTCCCAGGCATCGGCACGCTGGTGGCCATGTCCGCGGTCGCCGGTGAGACCGTCGTGTTCCTCGAGGCGACGGCGGTGTTCGTGCTCGCCGTCGCGGAGGTCCACGGCATTCCTGCCGCCCATCGCGAGCGTCGGCGCGCACTGGTGCTCGCGGTGCTGGTCGGCGAGGACGGCAAGCGCGCCGTTGCCGACCTCATCGGAACGGGACGTACCGGCGGCGGCTGGCTGGCCGACGGGGCGGCGTCGTTGCCGCTGCCCGCGGTCTCGCAGCTCAACGGTCGGTTGCTCAAGTTCTTCGTCAAGAAGTACGCGTTGAAGCGTGGCGCGATCGCGTTCGGCAAGCTGCTACCGGTCGGCATCGGCGCCGTGGTCGGCGGCGTCGGAAACCGTGCCATGGGCAAGAAGATCATCTCCAATGCGCGGAGCGCGTTCGGCAATCCACCGCCGCGGTGGCCTGCGACGCTGCACGTTCTGCGCGGGTTGGAGCAGTAAGGGGCGCGTCCCACTGGGACGTGCGCACGCCGCCATCGACGTCGGCTCCAGGTAACTAAGGGCGTTGGCCGTTACTGGTCGCTGCTGAAGCGCTAGCCTTTATGCGGCGAGAGAGCGAGCGGCAGACGGCGCGCCCGCGGAGTTAGAAGGAATCGAGGCGAGTAGCTGCCGTGAGCAGTTCACCTTCACCATTTGGACAGAACGAATGGCTTGTCGAGGAGATGTATCGCAAGTTTCGCGAAGATCCCTCTTCGGTCGATTCGAGTTGGCACGAGTTTCTGGTCGACTACTCCCCGGAGCCGTCGACCGAGGCGAGCGCGCCGCCGTCGACCGGTAACGGCAGGGCCGAGGCGCCGGTGAAGGCAGAGACCGCCGCCGCGAAGGCCGCGCCCGCGAAGGCCGACAAGCCCGAGTCGAAGCCGAAGGCCGAACCCGCCAAGGCCGAGACCAAGACCGAGCCGAAGCCGAAGGCCGAACCCGTGAAGACCGAGTCCAAGACAGACTCCAAGACCGAGCCCGCGAAGTCCTCCGACGAGGACGAAGTGTCGATTCTCCGCGGCGCGTCCGCTGCCGTCGTGAAGAACATGAACGCCTCGTTGAGCGTGCCGACCGCCACCAGTGTGCGGGCCATCCCGGCGAAGGTGATGATCGACAACCGCGTCGTCATCAACAACCATCTCAAGCGCACCCGCGGCGGCAAGATCAGCTTCACCCATCTGCTGGGCTACGCGATCGTGCAGGCCCTCAAGAGCTTCCCGACCATGAACCGGCACTTCGCCGAGGTGGACGGCAAGCCGAACGTGGTCACGCCGGCGCATACCAATCTGGGCCTCGCCATCGATCTGCAGACCAAGAACGGTCGCCAGCTCGTCGTGGCCGCCATCAAGCGTTGCGAGACAATGCGTTTCGGGCAGTTCATCGCCGCCTACGAGGACATCGTGCGCCGAGCGCGCGACGGCAAGCTCACCGCGGAGGACTTCTCGGGCGTCACCATCTCGTTGACCAACCCCGGCACCATCGGCACCGTGCACTCCGTGCCGCGGCTGATGAGCGGGCAGGGCACGATCGTCGGCGCCGGTGCGATGGAGTACCCGGCCGAGTTCCAGGGCGCCAGCGAGGAGCGGATCGCCGAGATGGGTCTCGGCAAGCTGATCACCCTCACCTCGACTTACGACCACCGCATCATTCAGGGCGCCGAGTCAGGCGACTTCCTGCGCACCATCCACAACCTGCTGCTCTCCGACGACTTCTACGACGAGATCTTCCGCGAGTTGGGCATCCCGTACGAGCCCGTCCGGTGGCGCACCGACAACCCGGACTCGATCTTCGACAAGAACGCACGGATCATCGAACTGATTGCGGCATACCGCAATCGCGGCCATCTGATGGCCGACATCGACCCCCTGCGACTCGACAAGACGCGCTTCCGCAGCCATCCCGATCTCGACGTCCTCACCCATGGGCTGACATTGTGGGACCTGGACCGGGTGTTCAAGGTCGACGGCTTCGCTGGCAAGGAATACAAGAAGCTGCGCGACGTCCTGTCGGTGCTGCGTGACGCGTACTGCCGCCACGTCGGCGTGGAGTACACCCACATCCTGGAACCCGAGCAGCAGAAGTGGATTCAGGAACGCGTCGAGGTCAAGCACGACAAGTTCACCGTCGCCGAGCAGAAGTACATCCTGAGCAAGCTCAACGCCGCCGAGGCGTTCGAGACGTTCCTGCAGACGAAGTACGTTGGGCAGAAGCGCTTCTCGCTGGAGGGCGCCGAGACCGTCATCCCGATGATGGACGCCGTTCTCGACCAGGCGGCCGAACACAACCTCGACGAGGTCGTCATCGGCATGCCGCACCGTGGCCGGCTCAACGTGCTGGCCAACATCGTCGGCAAGCCTGCGTCGCAGATCTTCTCGGAGTTCGAGGGCAACCTGAACCCCAGCCAGGCGCACGGCTCGGGCGACGTGAAGTACCACCTCGGCGCGACCGGCAACTACCTGCAGATGTTCGGCGACAACGACATCGACGTCTCGCTGGTGGCCAACCCGTCGCACCTCGAGGCCGTCGACCCGGTGCTCGAGGGATTGGTCCGCGCCAAGCAGGACCTGGTGGACGCCGAGAAGGGAACCGAGAGCTTCTCGGTCGTACCGCTGATGCTGCACGGCGACGCGGCCTTCGCCGGTCAGGGCGTGGTGGCCGAGACGCTGAACCTCGCGCTTCTGCGCGGGTACCGCACCGGCGGCACCATCCACATCATCGTGAACAACCAGATCGGCTTCACCACATCGCCGTTGGACTCCCGTTCCTCGGAGTACTGCACCGACGTCGCAAAGATGGTGGGAGCACCGATCTTCCACGTCAACGGCGACGACCCCGAGGCCGCGTCCTGGGTGGCGCGGCTCGCGGTGGACTTCCGGCAGAAGTTCAACAAGGACGTCATCATCGACATGCTGTGCTACCGCCGCCGCGGACACAACGAGGGTGACGACCCGTCGATGACGCAGCCGGGGATGTACGACGTCATCGACACTAAGCGTGGCGTCCGCAAGACCTACACCGAAGCGCTCATCGGCCGCGGCGACATCTCCATCAAGGAGGCCGAGGACGCCCTTCGCGACTACCAGGGTCAACTCGAGCGCGTCTTCAACGAGGTCCGCGACCTCGAGAAGCACGACATCGAGCCCAGCGAGTCGGTCGAAGCCGACCAGCAGCTGCCCGCGAAACTCAGTACCGCCGTTGACAAGTCGCTGCTCGCCAGGATCGGCGACGCCCATCTGGCGGTGCCGGAGGGCTTCACCGTGCACCCGCGCGTCAAGCCCGTCCTGGACAAGCGCCGCGAGATGGCCTACGAGGGCAAGATCGACTGGGCGTTCGGCGAGCTGCTGGCGCTGGGATCCCTGCTGTCGGAGGGCAAGCTGATCCGGCTCACCGGTCAGGACACCCGCCGCGGCACGTTCACCCAGCGGCACGCGGTGATCATCGACCGCAAGACCGGTGCCGAGTTCACGCCGATCGAGCTGCTGACGCTCGACGAGGAGGGCGCGCCGACCGGCGGCAGGTTCATGGTCTACGACTCGGCACTGTCCGAGTACGCCGCCGTGGGCTTCGAGTACGGCTACTCCGTCGGCAACCCCGACGCAATGGTGTTGTGGGAGGCGCAGTTCGGCGACTTCGTCAACGGCGCGCAGTCCATCATCGACGAGTTCATCAGCTCCGGTGAGGCCAAGTGGGGCCAGCTGTCCGACGTCGTGCTGCTGCTGCCGCACGGCCACGAAGGCCAGGGCCCCGACCACACGTCGGGCCGCATCGAGCGGTTCCTGCAGGTGTGCGCCGAGGGGTCGATGACCGTCGCGATGCCGTCGACGCCTGCCAACTACTTCCACCTGTTGCGCAGGCACGCCCTTGACGGGATTCACCGGCCGCTGATCGTCTTCACCCCGAAGTCGATGCTGCGCAAGAAGGAAGCCGTCAGCGACATCCGCGACTTCACCGAGCAGAAGTTCCGCTCGGTGATGGAGGAACCGACCTACACCGACGGTGACGGCGACCGTTCGAAGGTGAAGCGGATCCTGCTGACCAGCGGCAAGATCTACTACGACCTGGCAGCCCGCAAGGCGAAGGACGGCCGCGAGGACATCGGCATCGTCCGCATCGAGCAGCTCTACCCGCTTGCCAAGCGTCGCCTGCGGGCCACGCTCGACGAGTACCCGAACGCCGAGCAGTTCTTCTGGGTGCAGGAAGAGCCGGCCAATCAGGGTGCGTGGCCGACGTTCGGCCTCGCCCTCCCCGAGCAGCTGCCCGACAAGTTGACCGGCATCAAGCGCATTTCGCGGCGCGCGATGTCGGCTCCGTCGTCGGGCTCGTCGAAGGTGCACGCCGTCGAGCAGCAGGAGATCATCGACGAGGCGTTCGCCTGACCGCTTTCGCCTGACCCCCGCTTTCGCCTGACCGATTTAGGCGGGACCAGCGGTACCGGTTAGGCTTCACGCCGAAAGCACGCTTGTTGACACCCGCTCTCGGGCGATGGGTGCAACAAGCGTGCGCTCGACGTCGAGAGAAGGAGTGTTCATGGAGGGCTTCGCCGGTAAGGTCGCCGTCGTCACGGGAGCCGGGTCGGGTATCGGCCAGGCGCTGGCCCTCGAACTGGGCCGCTCAGGCGCAAAGCTCGCGATCAGCGACGTCGACCTCGAAGGGCTCGCCGTCACCGAGGCCCGCCTCAAAGCGATCGGTGCTCCCGTCAAGGCCGACCGCCTCGACGTCACCGAGCGGGAGGCGTTCGAGCTGTACGCCGACGCCGTGAAGGCGCACTTCGGCAAGGTCAACCAGATCTACAACAACGCAGGCATCGCGTACACCGGTGATGTCGAAGTCAGCTCCTACAAGGACATCGAGCGCGTGATGGACGTCGACTTCTGGGGCGTCGTCAACGGCACCAAGGCGTTCCTGCCGCACCTCATCGAGTCGGGCGACGGCCACGTCGTCAACGTGTCCAGCCTGTTCGGCATCTTCTCGGTGCCCGGCCAGGCCGCCTACAACGCGGCCAAGTTCGCGGTCCGCGGGTTCACCGAGGCGCTGCGCCAGGAGATGGTCGCCGGCAAGCGCCCCGTGAAGGTGACGACGGTGCATCCCGGCGGCATCAAGACCGCGATCGCGCGCAACGCGGCGGCGGCCGAGGGCATCGACGCCGAGAAGCTTGCGAACACCTTCGACAAGAAGCTGGCCAAGACCACCCCGGAGCGCGCCGCGGTGATCATCCTCGACGCCGTCCGCAAGAACAAGGCGCGCGTGCTCGTCGGCGCCGACGCCAAGGTGCTCGACGTCATCGTGCGCATCACCGGGTCGGGCTACCAGCGACTGTTTTCCTCGGTCATCGCCAGGGCGATGCCGGGAGTCCGCTGACGGGACTAGTGGCCGAGCGGATGCGCGGCGAGCCAGTCGTCGGCGACCGCGCCGGGATCGATGCCCGAGGCCACCTTGCCAAGCATGTCGGCCAATGATCCGGTGTCCAGCTCGCCCGCAATCTCGTTGAGCGCCAACACCTGTCGCTCGTTCAACTCGTTGCGCCGGTAGAGCGGGACGACGTTCTCCGCCCGGATCGCCGAGGTCTTGTCACTGAGGACGACGGCGTCGTCGGGAGTCTCCGGCACGGCGGTCGACGTCCACGCGGCGGCGACCCGACCCGATCGAAGGGCGCCCACCAGAGCCGCGGCAGTGGGGAACTCCGTCGCCGCGGGCAGCCGGCACGTGGCAACGGCCGCAGGCGATCGGTCGCCGACGACCTTGCCGACCGTCAGGCCCTTGCAGTGGCGGACCACCGCCGCGACGTCACGTCTCCCCCACTTCGTGGCCGTCGCCTCGGTGACCGCCAGGGCGGGTTTGTCCTCGGCGGATTGCGCGTAGTCGCCCGCACCGATGCCCTCGGGCAGCGCCGAGATCATCGAGCGGTACACCTGTTCGGGAGCGCGAGCCGTCGCGTCGGGGTCGAAGCGGACCAGCAGTCGCCCGGTGAATCCCGGCACCACCTCGACGTCACCGGAGTCCAGCCCGGCCAGCGGATCCGGACTCGGCTCGACGTGCGCCGCGTTGCCGTACGACCGCAGCGCGGCCGCGTACAGGTGGGCCAGCAGGGTGGTGGCGGGGTCGGGTCCCGCGCCGACGGCAATTGACGTCGCCGGGGGTGCACTCCCGCACCCGGCGATCACCAGCACGACGAGCAGCGCCGCCAGCCGTCGCAGGACCATCGAGCCGTTCAGAGCGTCGACGCTGCCGCCACCGCGGCTGCGACCGCAGGAGCCACCCGCGGATCCAGCGCGCTCGGCACGATGTGGTCGACGGCCAGATCGTCGCCGACGACGGAGAAGATCGCCTCCGCGGCGGCCACCTTCATCGCCTCGGTGATGCGGCGGGCGCCTGCGTCGAGCGCACCGCGGAAGACACCGGGGAACGCCAGCACGTTGTTGATCTGATTGGGGAAGTCGCTGCGGCCGGTGGCCACCACGGCGGCATACTTGCGCGCCGCGTCCGGGTGGATCTCGGGATCGGGGTTCGACAGCGCGAACACGATGCCGTTCGGCGCCATCGTCGCGACGATCTCCTCGGGAACCAGACCCGCCGACAGACCGAGGAACACGTCCGCCCCGTCCATCGCCTCGGCGGTGCCGCCGGTGCGCCCGGCCGGATTCGACTTCGCGGCCAGCTCGGCCTTGAACGGGTTGAGGTCCTCGCGGCCGGTGTGCAGAATGCCCTTGCTGTCCAGCACCGTGACGTCGCGGATGCCGGCAGCCAACAGGATGTTGGCGCAGGCGACGCCGGCAGCTCCTGCCCCGGAGATCACGACCCGCAGCGTGTGCATGTCGCGATCAAGGGCCTTGGTGGCTCCCATCAGGGCGGCGAGCACGACGATCGCCGTCCCGTGTTGGTCGTCGTGCATGACCGGGCAGTCGAGCGCCTCGACGAGACGGCGCTCGATTTCGAAGCAGCGTGGCGCCGAGATGTCCTCGAGGTTCACCGCGCCGAACGTCGGGCGCAGCCGGATGACCGTCTCGACGATCTCGTCGGGATCGTTGGTGGCGAGCACGATGGGAATCGAGTCAAGGCCGCCGAAGGTCTTGAACAGCGCGCTCTTGCCCTCCATCACCGGCAGCGACGCCGCGGGGCCGATGTCGCCGAGACCGAGGACGGCGCTGCCGTCGCTGATCACCGCGACGAGCCGGTTGGCCCAGGTGTACTTCGCCGCCAGGGTGTGATCGGCGGCGATCGCGCGGCTCACCTGCGCGACACCGGGCGTGTAGGCGATCGACAGCGCGCGCTGGGTGTCCAGCGGCGCCTTCAACGCGACCGAGAGCTTGCCCCCCTCGTGCGCGTCGAAGATGGCGGCGTCATCGATGACGACCTGGGGTGTGCGGACCGCTTCAGTCATCGCGTCAGGCTACTTCACCGTGCGATCTCACTTTGGCTGGTTGCCAGGTTGTGAGGCCAGCGCACACAGGCTTTGGGCGTACCATCTGCAACGGTCAATTCGGGGCTCAACGTAGCTGCTCCGCCCGTTCAGGGGAGGACGTTCGTGCCGTCATTTCGCGCCTTGCAGCCGTCGATGCTGCGTCCGACGAACCGCAAGCTTCCAGAGCCAGACGCCAGTTCCATCCACGTGCCGGTTTCGCGGGCGATGGTCGACTGCGGCGTCTACGCCGACGGCAAGCGCCTGCCAGGCAAGTACACCCACGCCGCGGCGCTGGCCAAGGTCAGGGAACTCCAAGTCGCGGAAGTCAGGGCCTTCGTCTGGATCGGTCTGCACGAGCCCGACGAGCGCCAGATGCAGGCCGTCGCCGACGTGTTCGGGTTGCACGAACTCGCCGTCGAAGACGCCGTGCACGCCCATCAGCGACCCAAGCTGGAGCGCTACGACAACACGCTGTTCCTGGTGCTCAAGACCATCATGTACGTCGAGCACGAGTCGGTGGCCAAGGCCCGTGAGATCGTCGAGACCGGCGAGATCATGATCTTCGTCGGGCCGGACTTCGTCGTGACGGTCCGGCACGGCGACCACGGCGGCCTGGCCAAGGTGCGCAAGCGGATGGACTCCAGCCCGGCGAACTGCGCGCTGGGACCGTACGCCGTGCTGCATGCGATCGCCGACCACGTCGTCGACCACTATCTCGAGGTCACCGACCTCGTCGAGTTCGACATCGACGCGATGGAGGAGAACGTCTTCTCCCCCACCAGCGAGACCGACATCGAGCACATCTACTTGCTCAAGCGGGAGGTCGTCGAGATGCGCAGGGCGGTGGGCCCGCTCAACCTCGCACTGCAGCGCCTTGGCTCGGACCACAACGACCTCATCTCCAAGGAAGTCCGTCGCTACATCCGCGACGTCGTCGACCACAACACCCAGGCGTCCGACCGGATCGCCAGCTACGACGAGGTGCTCAGCTCGCTGGTGCAGGCCGCCGTCGGCAAGGTGTCGATGCAACAGAACATGGACATGCGCAAGATCTCGGCGTGGGTGGCGATCGCGGCCGTCCCGACGGCGCTGGCCGGCATCTACGGGATGAACTTCGAACACATGCCGGAGTTGGCGTGGACCTACGGCTACCCCATGGTGCTGCTGGTGATGGCGACGGTGTGTTCGGGGTTGTACTTCACGTTCCGCCGCAACCACTGGCTGTAGTTCACTTCTGGCGCAGCGTCAGCGCCAGGTGACTGCCGTCGGGAAGTTCGCCAGGGGCCATGAGGGCGACCCAGCCACCCCGGCTCAGCACCATCTCGATGAGCTCGTCGACGGCGTCGTCGATGACCTCGGGATGGTCGACGTCGGACGCGGGCAGGAGACTGTCGCCGCCCGGGCCAAGGCGGGCGGGATAGAAGTAATCCTCCTCCACGGCGAGCATCTCCGGGCGCTCCCACCGGGCGGCCAGCCAGGCGCTGCTCATGTCCCGCACGACGCGTCCACCGCTGGCCCGTTGCTCGATGAACTCGAGGGCCTGCCCGGCGCGGGATCGCAGATAGTCACGCAACACCGGCCGTGTCAGGTCGACGAGTTCCTCGGTCGGAGTGTGGAGGTGGTTGCCCTTGACGACGCCGGCCAGACGTTCGGTGTGGCGTGACAGTCGCCGGAAGGCCGAGGCCGTCGGCTCCGCGGCGGCGAGCACCAGCGGCATCGGGTTGAGCCGCAGCGCCGCCCCCAGGGTGCGGTCGACACGGCGCAGGAAGTCGGTGGCCGTCTCGTCCCTGGCACCCTTGCGGCCGGCCGTGCGACGACGAACCGGGAAGGCACCGGTGGCGGCGGACGCCAAGACGGGGCCGTGACCGTGAAGTAACCGCGCCCGATCCGTGGACAGCAGGAGCACGGCATGGCGGGGTGTGTGGTGCAGTGCCCTGACCAGATCGCGGGTCGCGAACGTCGGGTCGATGACACACCGATCTACCACGGACACAGTCAAATCCACGCGACCGACGTGCTCGGCACTGACGAACAATGCGACACCTCGCCCCGTCGGGCGGCCGGCCGCCTCGGCGATCATGGTGTTCAAGGAAGCGATCAGCAGGGGCGCGTCATCGATGCCTTCGGCCGTCAGCCGTTGCGCCGCCTGCACCGTCAACGACCGAAGGGTGGCGACGTCGTGACCGCGCATCGTCGGACCCGGCTGCGTGCTCGCCAGGATCGAGACACTCGGATAGGCCCGAAGCGATTGCAGTTCGGTCACCGTCGCGACGTTCAGCGCCGCGATGCGACGCCGGCGCCGTCCGGATCCGGCCGGCGTGGGGTCGGTCGTCGGCGTGCTGGTGGCATTGATCATGGGGAGTCCCGTTCCGTCGTGAAACGAGGTCTCGCTCGACCCGCATCGTCGTCGCGGGTGCCTCCGCCGGATCCGCATACGGCGGAACGTGTTGACGACGGAGGGCTGGGTGAGGTACTCCCCTCGTCCCCGAGAATGCCGAAAGGTGCTGCGCTTGTCAAGGATTCACCGTCTTCACCACGTCGGGATCCTCGCGGCGGGTGCGGATCCAGCTGGCGGTGACGGCGACGGTGAGCAATGCGATCACCACGCCAAGCGAGATACCGGTCGGGATCTTGTAGATCTCGAGCAGCAGCATCTTGATGCCCACCCACACCAGGACCAGAGCCAGCCCCAACTTGAGGTACACGAAACGGTGCATCAGGTCGGCCAGCAGGAAGTACATGGCGCGCAACCCGAGGATGGCGAAGGCGTTGGAGGTGAACACCAGGAACGGCTGTTGGGTGACGGCGAAGATGGCGGGGATGGAGTCGACGGCGAAGACGACGTCGGTGACCTCGATGAGGACCAGCACCGCCAGCAACGGTGTGGCGACCCAGCGTCCGGCGCGCCGAACCAGGAACTTCTGGCCGTGATACTCCTCGGTGACCGGGATGATTCGACGGAACAATCGAAGGACCAGACTGCGTTCCGGGTTGATGGTCTCGTTGCGGTGCAACGCCATTCGCAATCCGGTCGCCACCAGGAAGGCACCGAAGACGTAGAGGATCCAGGCGAAGCTGGCGATCAGCACGGAACCGGCGGCGATGAACACCGCCCGGAACACCAGAGCACCGAGCACACCGTAGAACAGCACCCGGTGCTGATACTCCCGCGGAACGGCGAAGTAGCTGAAGATGATCGCGAAGACGAAGACGTTGTCGACCGCCAGCGACTTCTCGATCACGTAGCCGGCGAAGTACTGGGCGGCGAATTCACCACCCCACACCCACCAGACCACTGCGCCGAAGGTCAACCCCAGGGTGACCCAGACGACCGACCAGGCGGCGGCCTCGCGGATGCTCACCACGTGCGCATCGCGGTGTGCGAAGAGATCGACGGCCAGCATCGCCAGGATGACGGCGAGTACGGCCGCCCAAGCCCAAAGTGGAACGGTCACGGGTAAATTCCTCCGGTCGACGGCACCGGAGGTCTCCCCGACCGTCATACGCCTAGGGGGCGGGCGACGGTGCTCGGACCGGGCAGCCGCACGGGGCTGCCGTAATGACGATCACGAGCGAGGTGGGTACTCCCCTCGTAGCCGAGGATACGAAGTTTCAGGCGATCGTCAAGGTCGCAATGCCGGAGCTGGCTGTAGCGCCCACCCGCCGAACGTGGACTTATGCCACGTTCCCGGCGGGGCAGGCGTGGCAAAGGTCCACGTTCGGCAGTGGGCTGGCGACCCTTCCCCGGTCACCGCGCCGCGGTGCGGACGAGGCGGCGCATCTGCTCTTCGTAGTGGTCGAGATGGGCGCCGAGTAGGCGTCGCGCCCGGGCCGGATCGTCGAAAATCGCCTCGCGAATCGTCCGGTGGTAGGCGACCAACTCCCCTGAGTCGCTTCGCACGTCCTCAGCCCGGTTCGTCATGGCCAGGCACACCCTGATTCCCGCGCCGATGTCGGCGAAGAAGACGTCGAAACGCGCGTTGTCGTGCAGACCGACGATCGCGGCGTGGAACGCGAGCTCGGCCTCGTCGACGGCACGCGGATCCTCGACGACCGACGCCTCCTCGACCAACGAGACGGCGGCGTCGAGGGCATCGTGACGATGGGCGGGTGCAGATGCAGCCGCGGGCAGCGCGGACAGTTCGAGCAGCCGGCGGGCCTGGTAGAGCTCGACGACGTCGGTCTCGGTGAGCGTCACGACGCGGGCACCCTGGTGAACCACGTGCTGAGCCAGCCCGCGGTCGACGACGAAACGGAGCGCTTCGCGGGCGGTGTTGCGCGCGACGCCGAATCGACGAGCGAGTTCCAACTCGCGGAGCGACGCCCCTGGAGCCAGCGCCCCACCCATGATTTCCTCGGCGAGCCGCTCACCGATGCGTTCGGCGGTCGAACGCCTGTCGAGATCCTTCGACGAATGCAGGTCTGCGAGCACGCCTCATTTTGCATATTGTCCAACAACCATGCAATCTGACCACGTGAACCAAGGCGAAGTTGCGGGTGTCGACCGAAGTCGGCTGGAGCGCATGCGGCGGCGCGAGGATGCGACATTTCGCCAACGCACCGCGGCGTCGGAGCGACTCGGCCGACGCGCGCGCCTCGTCATGCCCAGCGGCGTGCCGATGGCGTGGATGGCCGGGCTGTACCGGCACGACCCGATGTTCGTCGTGGCCGGGGAGGGATGTCACTTCGTCGACGCCGACGGCCATACCTACCTCGACATGAACCAGGCGGATCTGAGCGCCTCCTGCGGCTTCTCGCCGCAACCGGTCGTCGACGCGATCGTCGCCCAGGCGAAGCGCGGATTGCAGTTCCTCCTACCCGTCGAGGCGGCAATCGACGTCGCCGAACTGCTCGCAGCGCGGTACGGCCTCTCCCACTGGCAGTTCACCTTGAGCGCGTCGACCGCCAACGTGGAGGCCCTCCGCCTGGCCCGACTCGCGACCGCCCGCACCAAAGTCCTGATGTTCGCGGGGCACTACCACGGCCACTGGGACGAGGCACTGGTCGACGGCACGGAGCGAGAGACCCACGCCGAACTACTGGGGTTGACCCCCTCGGCCGCCGCGGAAACCGTCATCGCCCCCTTCAACGACCTCGAAACCGTGGCACGCCTCCTCGCCAATCACGACGTGGCAGCGGTACTCACCGAACCCGCTTTGACCAATGTCGGTGTGGTGCAACCCGACCCGGACTTTCACCAGGGCCTCCGCGAGCTGTGCACCCGGCAGGGAACCCTGCTGATCATCGACGAGACGCATACCCAGATGGCGGCATGGGGCGGATTGACCCGCGCCTGGTCGCTGCAACCCGACCTGCTCACCCTTGGCAAGAGCGTGGGCGGCGGAGTCCCCCTGGGCGCCTATGGCATGACCCCTCAGCTCGCGGAGTTCATGGATCGGCACCGAGACGACGACGCCGGTGAAGCGGGCTTGGCAACCGGCGGAACGACATACGCCAATCCGCTGTCGCTGGTAGCCGCGCGCGCGGCGCTCGGCGAGGTGATGACGGTTGACGCGTACTCCCACACCCAACGATTGGGAGGCAAGCTGGCAGACGGCATCGACGCCGCGGCCAAGCGCCACCGGTTGTCGTGGCGCGCACATCGCCTAGGCGGTCGATCGGGATACTGCCTCGAAGCGGAGCTACCCCGCACGGCGGAGGACGCCGCCCGCTCCCTCGACGTCGAACTGATCGACACACGCCGGGTGTACCTCGCCAACCGCGGGATATGGGAGGCCATCGCCTCGGCGGGCCCGGCAGTGTCCTTCGCTCACGACGACGGTGACGTCGCCACGTACCTGGAGACGCTCGACCAGTTCCTCGGCGAACTCACCGCGGGACCATGATTCAACCGGCACTCAGCTCGGCGAGCTGGCCCGCCGCCGTGGATCCCGGACGTCGACGCCGTCGGTCCGCCACGCCTCGCGCATCGCCTCGGCGCCCTTGAGCCGCACCCAGGCCGCCTCGGTCGGCGTGATCGGCGTCGCCGACAGGATGTTCACCGGCTCGTACGGCGCGGGCAGCACGACGTCGTCGACGTCGCTGGGCCCCAACAACACCGCGGTGAACGGCGCGCCCTCCCACAGTGGCGTCTCCAGGTCGACGAGGGCGTCGGGCACCAGCACCAGACCCTCGACGGCGGGTGACGCCGCCACGATCGCGATCGAACGGGCCAGACCCATCGGCGTCGAACCACGCAGTGCGACGACGACTTCCGCGCGCGGACCGCTCGCCGAGTCGACGACCATTGCCATCGGATCGAGCATCGCGTGCCGCGAACAGCCAAGCGACACATGATGAAGCATGCCGTCGGCGTCCGGTCCGAAGCGCAGCACGTCGATCGACTCCGCGCCGAGGAAGGTGATGCTGGCGACGGCAGGCTCTGGGCCGGCGCCGATTCGGTCGAAGTGCTCGCCAAGTCGCGTGCGGACCTCGGCCAGGACGTCGGTCACTCGGCGGGCGGGATGGACAGGTTCGCGCCGGTATCCGCGTCGAACAGCGTCAGCTTGGAGGTGTCGAAGGCCAGCTCGGCCGGCTGTCCGGCGACTGCCTTCGACTCGGCGGGAACCCTTGCCACGTAATGGTTCTCACCTATCCCGGACTCCGTGGTCAGCTCCTCGAGCTGGGCTGCCCGAGCTCCCTCGCCCTCGGTGTGGAAGTGGACGTACTTGTCGGACCCGAGCGACTCGACCAGGTCGACGGTCACCTCGAAGGTCAGCGCCTTGATCCGCGCATAGGAGTCGATCAGCGCGGCGTCCTCGAGATGTTCGGGCCGGACGCCGACGATCACGTTCCTCGGCTTGGGGTGGCGCGCCAGCATGTCGTGCACTTCGGACATGAGGGTGACGTCGCCGAACGGCAGCCGCACTCCGACGTCGGTCAGCGTGGCGGGAAAGAAGTTCATCGACGGCGACCCGATGAAGCCGGCGACGAACAGGTTGGCCGGGCGGTGGTAGAGCTCGTCGGGGGTGCCGATCTGCTGGGCTACCCCGGCGAGCATCACGACCACGCGATCGCCGAGTGTCATGGCCTCGGTCTGATCGTGGGTCACGTACACGGTCGTGGTGCCGAGCCGGTTCTGCAGGCGGGCGATCTCAGACCTCATCTGCACCCGCAGCTTGGCGTCGAGGTTGCTCAACGGCTCGTCCATGAGAAATGCCTTGGGGCTACGGATGATTGCGCGCCCCATCGCGACGCGCTGACGCTGGCCGCCGGAGAGTTGGCCGGGCTTGCGGTCGAGAAGTTCGGTCAGATCCAAGATCTTGGCCGTCTCGTCGACCTTGGTGGCGATGTCGGCCTTGCTCATCTTCGCGAGCGTGAGCGGGAAGGCGATGTTCTGGCGCACCGTCATGTGGGGGTAGAGCGCATAGGACTGGAACACCATGGCGATGTCGCGGTCCTTCGCGGCCTTCTCGTTGACGCGGTCGCCGCCGATGCGCAGCTCGCCGGAGGTGATGTCCTCAAGGCCGGCAATCATGTTCAGCGTCGTGGACTTGCCGCAGCCCGACGGGCCGACCAGGATGATGAACTCGCCGTCGGCGATGGTGATGGACAGGTCCTTCACCGCCGCCGCGCCTCCGGCGTAACTCTTCGCCACGCGGTCCAACACGATCTCGGCCATGACCTACCCCTTCACCGCACCGGACGTCAGACCGGCGACGATCCGTCGTTGGAAGATTAGAACGAAGATGACGATCGGCACGGTGATGACCATCGCGCCCGCGGCGATGGATCCGGTCGGCTCTTCGAATTGTGAACTGCCCGTGAAGTTCGCGATCGCGACGGGTGCCGTGATGGCCCGCTGGGTTGCCGTCAGCGACAGCGCCAGCAGCAGGTCGTTCCACGCGAAGATGAACACCAGGATGGCCGCGGTCACGATGCCGGGGGCGGCAAGTGGCGCGATCACCTTGCGGAACGCCTGCCACGGCGTTGCCCCGTCCATCTTCGCCGCCTTCTCCAGATCCCAGGGGATTTCCTTGAAGAACGCCGACATCGTGTAGATCGCCAGCGGCAGCGCGAACGTGATGTAGGGAATGACGAGCCCTGGCCAGGTGTCGAACAGCCCGATCTTGCGCTCGATGTTGAAAAGCGGTGTGACCAACGAGATCTGCGGGAACATCGCGATCAGCAGCGCGACACCCACCAGTGCCCGCTTGCCGGGAAAGACCAACCTGGCGATCGCGTAGGCGGCCATGCCGCCGACGACGACGGCGATCACGGTGGTGATCAACCCGATGCCGATGGAGTTGACCAGCGCCGAGCTGAACATGTTGCCCTGGAAGATCGCCTTGTAGTTGTCGAACGTCACCTGCGTTGGAATCAGGTTGCCGTCCTTGACCGTTGAGCTCGGCTTGAGCGACAACGAAAGAATCCACAGCACCGGGAACAGTGCGTAGAGCACGACGATGACGTTGACGACCGTCCACCCGGTGGCGCGGCCTGGGCTCACCCGTTCGTTCATCGGGACTCCTGGTCAGCACCAGGTGCCGAGGCACCGAACAGCTTGATGTAGATGAACGCGATCACCGCGACGGTCAGGAAGATCAAAACGCTGATCGCCGAACCGAGTCCGAGGTTGAAGGCCTTGAACAGGTTGTCGTAGCCCAGGATCGACACCGATCCGGTGTCGTTGGCGCCACCGGTCAGCACGTAGATGTTGTCGAAGATGCGGAAGGCGTCCAGGGTGCGGAACAACAGCGCCACCAGGATTGCCGGCTTGATGAGCGGCAGGATGATCTTCGTCAGCCGCTTCCACGCGCCGGCGCCGTCGATCTGGGCGGCGTTGAGCAGATCCTGGGGCACCAGCGCCAGGCCGGCGAGCAACAGCAGCGCCATGAACGGCGTCGTCTTCCACACCTCGGCAAGCACCACGATCGCCAGCGACGGGATCTGCTCCGTCAGTGGCGCAACGCGTTCTGGCAACAGGTTGGCGAGATAGCCCGTGCCGGGTGTCCACGCGTAGTACCAGCTGTAGGACGCCGCCACGGTGACGATGCCGTACGGGATCAGGATGGCGGTGCGCACGACGCCCTTGCCGAAGATCGTCCGGTGCATGACCAACGCCAGCGCCATGCCAAGCACGAACTCGATGGCCACCGAAACGACGGTGATCGCCAGCGTGACGAAGAAGGCCGTCCACCAGTACCGGTCGCCGAGGATGGTCACGTAGTTGTCGAACCAGACGAACGTGGTGTCGTTCGGTGCGGCCAGGTTGTAGCGCTGCAGGCTGAGCCACACGGCGTAGACGATCGGGTACGCCGTCACCGCAAGCATCAGCACGACGGCGGGGCTGATCAACCAGAAGGCGAGGCGGCGCTCGTCCTTTCTGTCGTCGGTGGTGGGTGCAGTCATGGGATCAGACCCTTGCCGTCGACGGCCTTTTGCACCTGTTCGGCGAGCTCGTCGGCGGTGCGCTCCGGGTCGATGTCGGTGATCGGAGCCAGCGTCGCCGAGATCCTGGTCGACACCGACTGGTAGACCGGCGTCGCCGGCCGGACGGCGGCGTTGGTGAGCTGCTCGCGGATGATCGCGTACTGCGGGTACTTCTTCTGGAACTCCGGGTCGTCGTACAGCGACGTGCGGACGGCGGGCAGGCCACCCTCGACGGAGGTGTAGCGCTGGTTCTCGACGCTGCGCAGGCAGCGGATGGCCTCGAACGCCTCGGCCCGGTGCTGGGTGTTCTTGCCCACCGCGAGGTTGAGCCCGCCGAGTGTCACCCTGGCCGGCTGGCCGGGCACCACACCCGGGTAGTTCGCAAAGCCGAACACTTCCTTGCTGGCGTCGTACGCCGCGTCGAACTGCTCGTCGCTGGGCTTGAACGTCCCAAGGTCGTCGATGCTGCCCTTGAGGTCGTCGCGCTCGTTGAGCGGCAGGTAGGGCACGCCACCCTTGACGGCGTTCTCCAGCATCGACGGAAGGACGAACGGCCAGTTGACCTCCAGCGCGGCGTTGCCCTGTTCGAGAGCCAACCTCGCGGTGGCCTCGTCGGTCTGGGTGATCGACGGATCGGCGCCAGGGGCGGTGGCGACGGCCTTGATGATCTCCAGGGCCTTCACCGTGGCCGCTCGGTGTTCGGGGGTGTCGGTCAGCGTGACTGTCTTGCCGTCGTCGGAGAGCACCTGCCCTCCCGCACTGGTCAGCAAGGTGTTGAACCAGACGACCAGGCCCTCGTACTGCTTGGCCTGCAACGCGATCCAGCTCGGCTTGCCCTCGTCGTGCAAGCGGGTCGCCTCGCTCACCATGTCGTCCCAGGTCTGCGGTGGGCTTTGCATCAAATCGGCCCGGTACCACAGCAATTGGGTGTTGGTGGTGATCGGCGAGGCAAAGAGCCGATCGTGCCACGTGGCCGTCTCGAGTGGGCCGGGAAGCGTGTTCGCTCGGGCGTCGGCCTCGGCTTGGCCTGCTGGATCGTCGGACAGCGGCAGCGCCCAACCCGCCTCGGCGAATTCGGCGGTCCACACCACGTCGAGTGCCATCACGTCGAGCGACCTGTCGTTGCCGGTGAGCCGGCGCGCCAGTTGCAGGCGTTGGTCGTCGGCGCCCTTGGGCAGGCTGATCTGCTTGATCGTGAAGCGACCGCCGAGTTCTTCGTTGCACCGCTTGGCAACCGCGGTGAAGGTGGCCATCTCGTTGGCCGGTGTGTAGTAGTTGACGACGATCCCGTCATCGTGAACACCGCAGGCCGACACGAGTGACGCCGTCGTCAGCCCAGCCAACGCCGCAGCGCATAGCCGCCTAACGCGCACCAGCGTCTCCCGTCCGCATCCCCGATCTCACCGCCGGGGCGGCTTCGGGCGGGAACGTCCCGCGCGCAAACCGTAGAGCGAGTTACGCGGGATGTGCAACACATCCGCGCAGGCGCGTCGAAATCGTGATGCGGCAGCAACCTTCGCGCGTTCCAATCGGCACGCGCGGGTCGAGCGAAAGGCCGGGCTTAAATGGTCAAGCGCGCCAACAAATCCCGGCCCTGCTCGGCGCTCTGCGGATCACACAGCACGTCGTAGCGTCCGGCAACCAATTGCATCGTCGAGCTGAAATCTCTTGTGCCCCGCGCCATCGCGTACTGAAGGCCCGAGGTGATCAAGCCGAAGAACACACCTGCGAGCAGTCCGGCGATGAGCGAACTCCACACGTTCGGCCCGAAGAAGCCGAGGACCAGTCCGATGAAAAGGCCCAGCCACGCGCCCGTCAGCGCACCTCCCCCGAGCACCTTCGGCCACGTGAGCCTGCCGGTGACGCGCTCGACCTGCATGAGGTCGACGCCCACGATCGTCACCTGTTGCACGGGGAACTCTTGGTCCGACAGGTGGTCGACGGCGCGCTGCGCCTCGGCGTAGGTCGGGTAGGAGGCGATGGGCCAGCCCTTTGGCGGGGTCGGAAGCGAAGCGAATCCCCCACGGCCCTGATTCTGTCCAGCCCGCCCCGGATTGTGAATTGGGTTCGTCATCGTCGGTGTCCCTGTCCTGTCGTGTTCAGTCGCGTTCGCGTGGAGCTGCTCCATACATTCTCAACGTTCGAGGCCCGAGATACGTGCCGTCCGGCCGACGAACCCTGGCTAATCCATTGTCCGGTAGGTTCACGTCCCGACCCGACCCTCGGGAACGCTAGGTTGGAGACCATGACATCGCCCAGCAGGACGGCGAGACGTACGAACCGTACGGCCGTCGTGTCGTTGGCGTCGTCGGTGGTGACGTTGTTCGGGATCGGTTCGATCATCGGCATCGCCCTGGGGGTCTACGCCCTCAACCACATCGCGGTGACCGGCGAGGGCGGTCGCGGCCTGGCGACGGCGGGGATCCTCGTCGGCGCCGTCACCCTGCTGTTGAGCATGACCGCAATCGTGATGGGACTGAGCACGCTATGAGCACTGGATCCGACGAACCGGCCCGCGGCCGGGAGTACCCGCCGCTGGAGAACTCGGCCCCGCAGGGCGATCCGTATGCGCCGGTGGACTATCCGACGGACTCCGTCAACCAGCCGCCGAATTACGGCCCTCCCACCGACTTCCAGCAGCCCGACTTCCAACAGCCCGGGTACCCGCCGCCGCCGGGATACCAGCAGCCGGGTTACCAGCAGCCGGGCTACCCGCCGCCCGGAATGCCGCCGCCCGGGTACCCACCGCAGTATCAAGGCGGATACGGCGGATACGGCGCGCCGTATGACCCCTACGCGCCGGCCCGACCGGTCGGCACCAACGGCAAGGCCATCGCGGCCCTGGTGACGTCCCTGTCCGGACTCTTCTTCTGCGGGGTGCCGTCGATCGTCGGGCTGATCCTCGGGATCATCGCGATGCGCGAGACCAAGCGCACCGGGCAGGAGGGCCACGGCATGGCCCTGGCGGGCGTCATCGTGGGCGCACTGTCCGTCGTCGGCTGGTTGGTCTACGTCGTCGTCATCTTCATGGTGATCGCCGCGTCCTCGACCTCGACCTACGGCTACTGAGCCGGCGGTTCGAACGGGGCCGTCGTCCGCGTCATGCCCGCGGCGCGGCCCTTGCCCGCGACGACCAACGCCATCTTGCGGCTCGCCTCGTCGATCATCTCGTCTCCGAGCATCACCGCTCCCCTGGCTCCGCCGACCCGCGACGTGTGCCACTCGTAGGCCTCAAGGATCAGCTCGGCATGGTCGTAGTCGGCCTGGCGGGGACTGAAGATCTCGTTGCCAGCCGCGATCTGGTCCGGGTGTAGCACCCATTTGCCGTCGTAGCCGAGTGCTGCGGCCCGGCCCGCCACTCGTCGGAACGCCTCCACGTCGCGCACCTTCAGGAACGGACCGTCGACCGCGTTGATCCCACGCGCGCGGGCCGCGACGAGGATCCGCATGAACACGTGGTGATACGCGTCGCCGACGTCGTACCCCTCGGGTTGCTCACCGACGACCAGGGTGCGCATGTTGAGACTCGCCATCATGTCCGCGGGCCCGAGCACCAGGGCCTGCACTCGCGGCCCCGCCGCGATCGCGTCGGCGTTGGTCAGCCCCTCGGCGTTCTCGATCTGCGCCTCGACGCCGATCCGTCCCACCGGCAGCCCGTGGGTGACCTCGAGTTGGGTCAACAACAGATCGAGCGCCTGCACGTGGGAGACGTCGGTCACCTTCGGCAGGATCACGACATCGAGATGACGGCCTGCCGTCGCGACGACCTCGATGACGTCGGCGTGCGTCCACGGCGTCGTCCAGTCGTTGACGCGCACGCCGCGTAGCTGCCCGGCCCAACCGCCCTCGGCCAAGCTGGCGGCGACTTGAGTACGGGCGTGCGCCTTGGCATCTGACGCCACCGAGTCCTCGAGATCGAGGAACACCTGATCTGCGGGCAGTTGCTTGGCCTTCTGGATCATCTTCGCGCTGCTGCCGGGGACCGAAAGACAGGTTCTGCGGGGGCGATAGAGGTTCTCCACGAGTTCACTCTCTACTCTTTGACCCATGGTGGCGGTAACGAGGGTCTATGCGGCCCGACTAGCGGGGCTGCTGGTACTCGGCCCCG
Source organism: Mycolicibacterium hodleri (assembly GCA_006864685.1). Lineage (GTDB taxonomy): Bacteria > Actinomycetota > Actinomycetes > Mycobacteriales > Mycobacteriaceae > Mycobacterium > Mycobacterium hodleri_B. The sequence goes on from VIFX01000058.1 coordinate 30,035, forward strand.
ACGGTGAGTCGATCGGCCGCGTCCGCGACGTGGTGATCAGCATCGGCATCGGCCGCCAACAGCCGCGCGTCCTCGGCCTTGTCGTCGAATTGCTTACGCGCAGAAGGATTTTCGTCGGACTTCTCCGGGTTACCGCGATCGAACCCAATGCGGTTACGCTGACGACCGCCAACGTCTCACTGCGCCGCTTCGCGCAGCGGCCCGGTGAGGTTCTGGTCTTCGGTCAGGTACTCGACACCCGCGTGCGCGTGCAGGATCCCGAACTCGAAGAACTCGCCGGAGTCGACCTCGTCGTCGTCGACCTCGCCATCGAACAGATCCGCACCAGGGACTGGGTGGTGACGCGGGTCGCGGTCCGCAGCCACCGCAGGCTCGGCCGCCGCACCTCCGTGCACATCGTGGACTGGCAGAACGTCACCGGGCTGACGCACTCGGCGATGTCGCTGCCCGGTCAGGGTGTCGCCTATCTGTTGGCGCAGTTCGCCGGACAGCGGCCAATCGTCGTCGCCGACGCGATCCGCGACCTTCCGGCGAAGCGCCGCTACGAGGTGGTCAACGCACTCGACGACGAACGCCTCGCCGACATCCTGCAGGAGCTGCCCGAGAGCGAGCAGGCCGATCTGATGGAGCGCCTCGAGCCCGAACGCGCCGCCGACGTGCTCGAGGCGATGGACCCCGACGACGCCGCCGACCTCCTCGGCGAGTTGGGTGCGTCGGCCGCCGAGGCGCTGCTGGCCAGGATGGATCCCGAGGATTCGGAGTCGGTGCGACGGCTGCTGCAGCACTCCCCCGACACCGCCGGTGGTCTGATGACCTCCGAGCCCGTGGTCCTCGGTCCCGGCACCACGGTGGCCGAGGCGCTGGCCCGGGTCCGCGATCCCGAGCTGACCCCGGCACTGTCGTCGCTGGTCTTCGTCGTGCGCCCGCCGACGGCCACCCCGACCGGCCGCTACCTGGGCTGCGTCCACCTGCAACGCCTGCTCCGGGAACCGCCGGCCTCCCTGGTCAGCGGCATCATGGACTCCGATCTGCCCAGCCTCGACCCCGAGACGACGCTGGCCGCGGTGACGCGCTACTTCGCGGCCTACAACCTGGTCTGCGGGCCCGTGGTCGACGACGAGAAGCACCTCCTCGGAGCCGTCACCGTCGACGACCTCCTCGACCATCTGCTGCCCCACGACTGGCGGGTACGTCAGGAAGATCCCGAGCTGCCCGGCCAGGATGAGCTGACCGACGCCGCCGTCCCGACGCCGGGAGGTCCGTCGTGAGCGATCTGTCGGCACGCCAGCGCCTCGACACCCCGCGCACCCGGCGCCGTCGCTTCACCCCGCGGGTTGACATCGAGGCCGTCGGCCGGGTCAGCGAGTCCGTCGCCCGGTTCCTCGGCACGGGCCGCTACCTCGCCATGCAGACGGTGCTGGTGATCGTGTGGATCGCGTTCAACCTCGTGGCGGTGTCCCTTCGGTTCGACCCCTACCCGTTCATCCTGCTCAACCTGGCGTTCTCCACCCAGGCCGCCTATGCCGCACCGCTGATCCTGCTGGCTCAGAACCGGCAGGAGAACCGCGACCGGGTGTCGCTGGAGGAGGACCGGCGTCGCGCCGAGCAGACCAAGGCCGACACCGAGTACCTGGCACGTGAGCTCGCCGCGCTCCGCATCGCGGTCGGCGAGGTCGTCACACGCGACTACCTTCGCCGCGAACTCGAGGAAGTGCGTGAGCTGCTGGATGAGCTGAAGGCAGCCAAGAAACCCAAGAAGAATGCGCCCGCGAAGAGCGTCCGTGACATTGACGAGTCCGTCTAGCCAATGCCGTAACACGGGCAACACCTGATCGGTATGGTGGCGTCGTTCACAACGCTTGCCGGGCTTTGCCAGGCGCGGCGTTTGGTCACCGGGGATCAAGGACGGTCCAGTGCAGCTTCGAGGCGGATCCGCGTATGCAGCGGTACGACGCCGCGCGCGCCGAGTCGCGGGCACTCCCGCCTTCGGCGTCGCCGTCATCGCCCCGCTGATCCTGTTGCTGGCCGTCGGCGCGTCCGCGCCAACGCCGAGGCATGCCGTGGACGTCGCCGACTCCGCCATCACGCCCCTTGCGGCGGTGGCCCGCACCGGTGACGACTCCGGCGTCGTCCTGGTCATGGCTCCGCGACCACCGACCCCGTTCCGCTTCGCCATGGCGAACCTGTCGGCTCCCCCGCCCCCAATCGTGGTGAAATCGCCTGGCAGCCTTGGCATTCCGGCCATCGCACTAAGCGCATACCGCAACGCCGAACGCATGATGGCCTCGGCATACCCTGGCTGCGGAGTCAGCTGGAATCTGCTCGCCGGGATCGGCCGCATCGAGTCGGTGCACGCCAACGGCGGCGCCACCGACGCCCAGGGCAACCCGGTCAAGGGCATCTTCGGTCCCTCGCTCGACGGCACCCTCGCGGGCAACGAGGTCATCGTGCAGAGCGTCCAGGCCGGCCGGGTGACCTATGCCAGGGCGATGGGTCCGATGCAGTTCCTGCCGGGCACGTGGGCCCGGTACGCGTCCGATGCCAACGGTGACGGCAAGGCCGACATCCAGAACCTGTACGACGCGTCGCTGGGGGCCGCCAGGTACCTCTGCAGCGGCAACCTGAACCTTCGCGACCGCTCGCAGGTGCTCTCGGCGATCCTGCGCTACAACAACTCGATGGCGTACGCCCAGAACGTGCTCGGCTGGGCAGCGGCCTACGCGACCGGTGTGGCGCCCGTCGACCTGCCGCCCATCGGGGTGGCCCCGCCGATCGGTGACGCCCATCTTGCGGCCAGCCCCGAGGGCATCGGCCCCGGAATCGGGCTGCCCGCCAACGATCCGCTCGCCACCATCTCCCTCGTCGACGCCGGCGGCCAGAACCAGCTCGGCATCCCACCGGGGCCCGGTGCGGGTGTTCCCGCGGCGCCGCAACAAAATTGCCAGGTGTTCTGCCTGACGCCGCAGGCGCCGGCGGCACCGCAACAGAACTGTCAGGTGTTCTGCCTGACGCCGCAGCCCGCAGCGGCTCCCCTGCCCGCGGCACC
>VIFX01000059.1:0-32510 GCA_006864685.1 Mycolicibacterium hodleri
CCACCCCCGCCTCCGCCGCCGCCCGCGCCGAAGCAAGGCCCCGGGGTGTCCTGGGAGCCCAGGCTCGGCGGACTGACCGCGCACATCACCGACCGCAGCGGTGTCGCGTCGCAGTGCACGTACACCTCGGACTTCTATCAGCGCAGCTTCTTCCTGCCAGCCAATGCGACGTTCGACTTGGTGATCGTGCCCGCGATCCCGAAGTTCCAGAACTGGAACGTCACCGTGAAGTGCGACAACGGGACGACGACCAACACCAGCGAGTTCTTCTAGTCGGCGCGATCCCGCGGAGGACGGAGTTTCGACGAATTCTCCTTCCGCCTCTGCGAGGATGTCGGGATGCCCGCTGACCTGGCTTTTTTCGGTACCGTCCTGACCATCGACGACGCCATGCCCACCGCGGGTGCGCTCGCCGTCGCCGACGGGCGCATCGTCGCCGTGGGTGACCGGGCCGCGGTCGAGAGCTGGGTCGGACCCGACACCGAGGTCGTCGAGCTCGGCGACGGGTGCGTCATGCCGGGCTTGATCGAGGCGCACGGGCACCCGCTGATGGAGGCGATCGTGCTGGCCGATCGCATCGTCGACGTCCGACCGGTCACGATGGGCGACGCGGATCGGGTCCTGTCCGCGATCCGCGACGAGGTCGCCGCCCGCGGCGAGTCGGGGGCGTACCTCAACGGGTGGGATCCGCTGCTCCAGGTCGGGTTGCCCGAGCCGACCCTGGCCTGGCTCGACGAGATGGCGCCCGACACGCCCCTGGTGATCGTGCACAACTCGGGCCACAAGGCGTTCTTCAACTCGGTAACCGCGCGCAACCTGGGGCTGAACCGCGACACCCCCGATCCGAAGGGTGCGAAGTTCGGGCGCGACGCCGCGGGCGAACTGGACGGCACCGCAGAGGAGACGGGCGCGGTGTTCCCGTTGATCGGCGGCGCGATCGACCCGGCCGGGTACCCGGCGATGCTGCTCGCCGAATGCGCGCGGCTGAACAAGGCCGGTCTGACGACGTGTTCGGAGATGGCGTTCGACCCGATGTTCCGGCCGGCGTTGGACGCACTGCACGACGACCTGACCGTGCGGCTGCGCACCTACGAGATGTCGACCGCGGCGATGTCGACCACCGAGGTGATCGACAACGGCGACGACGTCGTCCGGCAGGTCGGCATCAAGATCTGGGTGGACGGGTCACCGTGGATCGGCAACATCGACTTGTCGTTTCCGTACCTCGACACCGCCGCCACCCGGTCCATCGGGGTGACGCCTGGCTCCTGCGGCCACGCCAACTACACCCGCGAGCAGCTCACCGAGATCGTCGCCGCCTACTTTCCGCTGGGGTGGCAGATGGCCTGCCACGTGCAGGGCGACGCCGGAGTCGACACCATCCTCGACGTGTATTCCCAAGCGCTGCAAGATCATCCGCGTGAGGACCACCGATTGCGGCTCGAGCACGTCGGCGCCATCTCGAACGAACAGCTGCAGCGTGCTCACGACCTCGGCGTCACGTGCAGCATCTTCGTCGACCAGATCCACTACTGGGGCGACGTCCTCGTCGACGGTCTTTTCGGGGCGGAGCACGGCTCGCGGTGGATGCCCGCCGGCTCCGCCGTCGCCACCGGAATGCGCATCTCGCTGCACAACGATCCGCCCGTCACTCCGGAGGAGCCGCTGCGCAACATCAGCGTCGCGGCCACCCGGGTGGCCCCGAGCGGGCGGGTGCTCGGGCCAGAGGAGCGGCTGACGGTCGACCAGGCGATCCGGGCGCAGACGTTGGATGCGGCGTGGCAGCTGTTCTCCGACGACGTCATCGGCTCGTTGGAGGTCGGCAAGTACGCCGACCTGGTGGTGCTGTCGGCCGATCCGCGTTTGGTGCCGCCGGCGACGATCGCCGACCTGGACGTTCGCGCCACGTACCTGGCGGGGCGGCGCGTTTATTCGAAATCTGACTAGCCGCCGGTTCCGTCATGGCACGCTGGCGCTCATGTCAGAGTTGCCAACACCTCGTTTCCTCGACGAACGCACCGCTCACTGGGCCAAGACCAAGCCCGACGCCGAAGCCGTCACCTTCAGGGACCGCACGTGGACGTGGTCGCAGTGGTACGACCGCATCCGCCACCTGGCGGGCGCATTGACCGAGCTGGGCGTCAAGCGCGGTGACGTGGTCGCGTTCCTCGACAAGAACCACCCGGCGTGTGTGGAAACCACCTTGGCGGCAGCGTCTTTGGGGGCGGCGACCGCGATCGTCAACTTCCGGCTCGCCGCCGACGAGCTGGACTACGTGCTCAACGATTCGGGCGCCAAGGTGCTGATAGTGGGAGCGGAGCTCAAGCCGGGCGTCGAGAAGATTCGGGACAAGCTGACGGCCGTGGAGAAGGTCGTCGAGGTGACCCCGGACGGGGGCGACGGCGACGAGTACGAGGCGATGCTGGCCGCGGCGACCCCGGTCGACCGGTCGGCGGACGTCGACCCCGACGACGTCGCGATCATCATGTACTCCTCCGGCACGACCGGACGACCCAAGGGCGTGTCGCTGACGCAGGCCAACCTGATTGCGCACACCGAGAGCGCGTTCGCAGGGTGGGAGCTCGACGAGGGCGACAAGAACCTGGTCGCGATGCCGCTGTTCCACGTCGGCGGGTCGTCGTACATGCAGCTGGGTTTGCACACCGGGGTGGCGAGCTACATGACGCGCGACGTCGACGGTGCGCAGCTGGCCGGCGGAATCTTCGCAGGGGCGAACCGGACCTTCCTGGTGCCTGCCGTGTTGGCCAAGGTGCTGGAGTCCGGCGACGACGCGGTCAAGTTGTTCAGCGCGCTCAAGACCTACGGGTACGGCGCGTCGCCGATGCCGCTGCCGTTGCTGCGCAAAGCGCTCGAGGCGTGGCCCGACACCGACTTCATCCAGGCTTACGGGCTGACCGAGGTGGGCGGCGTCATCAGCCTGCTGGCACCCGAGGATCACCGCAACGGCAACGAGGAGCGGATGGGCAGCGCCGGTCGGGTCGTCCCCGGCGCCGAGGTGCGCGTCGTGGATCCCGACAGCCTCGAGGACGTCGAACAGGGTCAGCAGGGCGAATTGTGGTTCAAGTCAAGGCAGTTGATGAAGGGCTACCACAACAAGCCCGACGCGACCAAGGAGGCGATCACCGACGACGGATGGTTCCGCACCGGTGACATCGGCAGGGTCGACGACGAGGGCTACATCTTCGTCGAGGACCGGCTCAAGGACATGATCATCACCGGCGGCGAGAACGTGTACTCGATCGAGGTCGAACGGGTGATCGCCGAGCATCCCGCCGTCTCCGAGGTCGCCGTCATCGGCGTGCCCGACGAGAGGTGGGGCGAATCGGTCAAGGCCGTCGTCTCGCTCGAGGGCGAGGCCACGGAGGCGGAGATCATCGCCTACGCCAGGGAGCGGCTGGCCGCCTACAAGTGCCCCAAGACCGTCGACGTCGTCGACGAGCTACCTCGCAATCCGACGGGCAAGATCCTGAAGAAGGATCTGCGCCAACCACATTGGGAGAAGGCCGGCCGCAAGGTCTAAGGCGAGACGGCGGCGCTGCGCGCCCACGGCGCGAGCTGACGATAGGGATCGCCTTCGCGGATCTCCAGCAGTGCGGCCAGCTCACCCTCGAGTGCGGCCTTGGCCCGCTCGCGCACCGTCGCCGTCCACTTCTCGGCGACCGCGCCCTTGGGGCGGGTGGTGTCGATCGGCGTGCCGAAGCGCAGATACGTGCGTTGCGGGCGCGGAATCATGGTCGGTCCGACGCCGCGCACCAGGGGCATCCCCATGTCCGTGGTGCCGGTCAGGCGTTCGGCGAGGGGCTTGGACCACCGCGCCCAGCGGCCGTCGCTGGTGGTGAGCACGTGGTAGACGTCGTCGCCCCCGACCAGCGCCGCGGGGATGATCGGGTAGTCGTGCTCAACCGCGAGCCGGGCAAACCCGTTGCGGCCCTGCCACATCAGCGTGTACAGCTGGTCGCGGGCCTTGCTGACCTCCCGGCCACCGCCGGGGAACACCAGGATGGGCTCGCCGGCGGTCATGAGTTCGCGCGCCGTCTCCGGCGTCCCGACCACCGCCCCCGCGGCGGCGAAGAGGTCTGCGGGCACACCCTTGACGTTGCCGAACCTGCGGTCGGCGAGCGGGCGCACCCGGATGCCGATCTGGCGTCGCACCACGTACGGAATCAGCAGGGCTTCGGTGCCCGCCTGCGTGTGGTTGCCGACGAGGAGGAAGCGGCCGTTGCTCGGAAGATTGTCCAGCCCGTCGAGGTAGGGCTTGGAGGCCGAGACGAGGGGATCGATGCGGTCTGCGACGTTCTCGATCCACCGCTGGTAGGTCGACACCTCGATGAGTGGCATCACCCGAGTGTAGGTTTCGATCCGTGGACGATGAGGGTGTCGGCGAGCGCAGAACACCGCCCACCCTTGACGATCTGCTGCAGCGCCTCTACGTCGTCTCGTTGCCGATGCGAGTTCGCTTCCGCGGCATCGACGTTCGTGAGGTCGCCTTGATCGAGGGCCCTGCCGGCTGGGGCGAGTTCGGCGCCTTCCTCGAGTACGAACCCGCCGAGGCGGCGAACTGGTTGGCCTCGGCGGTCGAGGCGGCCTGGGTCGCACCGCCCGCGCCGCTGCGCCAGTGGATCCCGATCAACGCGACCGTCCCCGCCGTCCCCGTGGCCCGGGTGCCCGAGGTGTTGGCTCGCTTCCCCGGCGCGCGTACCGCCAAGGTCAAGGTCGCCGAGCGGGGGCAGACTCTGGCCGAGGACGTCGCCAGGGTCAACGCCGTCCGCGAGCGGGTGCCGCTGGTCCGGGTCGACGCCAACGGCGGGTGGACGGTCGCCGAGGCGGTGGCCGCCTGCGCGGCCCTCACCGCCGACGGCGCGTTGGAGTACGTCGAGCAACCCTGCGCGACCGTCGCCGAGTTGGCCGAGGTGCGCGCGCTGGTCGACGTTCCGGTGGCCGCCGACGAGAGCATCCGCAAGGCCGAGGACCCGTTGCACGTCGTGAACTCCGGCGCCGCCGACGTGGCCGTGGTGAAGGTCGCGCCGCTTGGTGGCGTCGCGCCGCTGCTGCACATCGCCAGCCAGATCGACGTTCCGATCGTGGTGTCCAGTGCGCTCGACTCGGCGGTCGGCATGTCGCGGGGGCTGCTGGCGGCTGCGTGTCTGCCAGACCTGCGGTACGCCTGCGGGCTCGGCACGGGTGGTCTGTTCGTCGAGGACGTCGTCGACCCCGCGCCCCCCGTGGACGGTCAGCTGCCGGTCGGGGCCGTGGCGCCCGACCCGGCGCGGTTGTCCGGGCTGGCCGCGCCGCCGGACCGGCGTCGGTGGTGGGTCGAGCGGATCGCGGACTGCTACCCGCTGCTGTCCTAATCCGTGGGGTGCATGGCGTAGACGCCATCGCATCGGTGCTCAACACTGAAGGGCGTGAAGCGATCGGTGGTGCTCGTCGGGTTCCCCGGCGTGCAGGCCCTCGATCTGGTGGGTCCGTTCGAGGTCTTCACGGGTGCGACCCTGTGCCTCTCGGGTCAGGGCCGCGCGGACGACGGCTACGACGTGACGGTTGCCTCCGTCGGCGGCCGCCCCGTGAGCACGGGTACCGGTCTTCAGATCGTGGCCGCCCCGCTGCCCGCCGCCCACCTCGCCGTCGACACCGTCGTCCTGCCGGGAGGGGTCGGCACCGACGAAGCCCGTCGCGACGACGACCTCGTGACGTGGATTCGCGACTTGTCGGCGAACGCCAGGCGCGTCGTCAGCGTGTGCACCGGGGCGCTGCTCGTCGCCCAGGCGGGCCTGCTCGACGGGTGCCGCGCCACCACGCACTGGGCGTTCGCCACGCAGTTGGCGAGCGAATTCCCTAGCGTGACAGTCGATCCCGAGCCCATCTTCCTGAGAAGTTCACCCAAGGTGTGGACGGCGGCCGGGGTGACGGCGGGCATCGACCTGGCCCTGTCGCTGGTGGAGGACGACTACGGCACCGAGGTCGCCCAGACGGTGGCCCGCTGGCTGGTGCTCTACCTGCGCAGGCCGGGTGGCCAAACGCAGTTCGCCGCGCCGGTGTGGGTGCCGAGGGCCAAACGCGAGCCGATCCGGATCGTGCAGGAGGCCGTCGAGGGCGAACCTGGCGGCGCGCACCGCGTGCCCGACCTGGCCCGCCGTGCGGCAATGAGTCCGCGCCACTTCACCCGCGTCTTCACCGACGAAGTCGGCGAGGCGCCCGGCGCCTACGTCGAGCGGGTGCGCACCGAAGCCGCCAGACGACAGCTCACCGAGACCGACGACACCGTCACCGTCATCGCCGGGCGCTGTGGCTTCGGCACCGCGGAAACCATGCGGCGCAACTTCGTTCGACGGATGGGCATCTCGCCCGACCAGTACCGCAAGAGCTTCGCCTAGAGGAGAACTGATGCAGATCGCGATCGTGCTCTACCCCGGCTTCACCGCGCTGGACTTCATCGGCCCCTACGAATCGCTGCGGTGGCTGCCCGACGCAGAGGTGCGCTTCGTCTGGCACCAGCCCGGACCCGTCGCCGCCGACTCCGCCGTGCTGTTGGTCGGCGCGACGCACTCGTTCGACGAGACTCCATCGCCCGACGTGATCCTGGTGCCAGGCGGTTTCAGCACCTTCGAGCACGCCCGCGACGAGGTGCTGCTCGGGTGGCTGCGCAAGGCCAGCGCGACGGCGACGTGGACCGCGTCGGTGTGTTCCGGCTCGGTGATCCTGGCGTCGGCAGGGTTGCTCGACGGCAAGCGTGCGACGTCGCATTGGGCGGCGGTGCCGACGCTGCGGGCCTTCGGCGTCACCCCGGTAAGCGACGAGCGCATCGTCCACTCCGGGGAGGGCCTCGTCACGTGTGCGGGCGTGTCGGCGGGCATCGACCTCGGCCTGTGGTTGGCGGCCCAGATCGGCGGCGAGGACCGCGCCAAGGCCATTCAGCTGTCGATGGAGTACGACCCGCAGCCGCCCTTCGACTCGGGGCACATGTCGAAGGCGTCGGCGAAGACCAGGGCTACCGCCACCGCGATGATGGGCCGCGACCTGATGAAGCCCGCGCAGCTGAAGGCCACCACGCTGCTGCTGTGGGAGCAGGCGATCCGCGCCGCCCGGGCTCGCGGCAAGAAACGCGGCCACGCGACGCCGTCGGCCCGCTGAGCGTCCGGACTCTCTCTGGGTGGTCCCGAACTGCGTGCTATGGCCGTTTTCTGCGCCACGGTCGCGCGTCGGGACCGCGGACCGCAAACCCACGACCCTGATGCAGAAGATGCGCATAGCGTGCCATTCGGATGACCGGCCAGGGACTCGCGCCGACCTGCGGCAGTTGGGACACCCCATACCGCCCCAAGTAGGGTCGGCCGGGTGAATCTGGCGTACGACGACCGCGGCTCGGGTGAGCCCGTCCTGTTCATTTCCGGCCGCGGGGGAGCGGGCCGGACGTGGCATCTCCATCAGGTTCCCGCCTTCCAGCGGGCCGGCTATCGCATCATCACGTTCGACAACCGCGGCATCGGCGCCACCGAGAACGCGCAGGGATTCACCACCGAACAGGTGGTGTTCGACACCGCGAAGATGATCGAGAAGCTCGACGCGGGCCCGGTTCGGGTCGTCGGCGTGTCGATGGGGTCGTTCATCGCCCAAGAGTTGATGCTGGCCAGGCCCGACCTGGTGTCCGCCGCGGTGTTGATGGCGACCCGCGGCCGCGAGGATCGCACCAGGGAGTTCTTCAGCGCCGCCGAATACGAGTTCCTGCAGGCAGGTGTCGAACTGCCGCCCAAGTTCGAGGCGAAGCTGCGGCTGTTGGAGAGTTTCTCGCCCAAGACGCTGAACGACGAGGCCGCCGTGCGCGACTGGATCGAGATGTTCACGATGTGGCCGACGAAGTCGACTCCTGGCCTGCGCAGCCAGCTGAGAATCCGCCCGGAGGGCAACCGGCTACCTGCTTACCGGAACATTACGGCGCCGGCCCTGGTGATCGGTTTCGCCGACGACGTGGTGCTGCCGCCGCACCTCGGCCGTGAGGTCGCCGACGCCCTGCCCAACGGTCGCTACCTGCAGATACCCGATACCGGGCACCTCGGATTCATCGAGCGTCCCGACGTCGTCAACGCCGCCATGCTCGAATTCTTCGCCGCGGGGGTATGACAGGCTGTCAGAGTGAACCCGTCGACGACCCAGGCACGCATCGTCGTCGACGAATTGATCCGCGGCGGCGTCCGAGACGTCGTGCTGTGTCCCGGTTCGCGCAACGCCCCGTTGGCGTTCGCCCTGCATGACGCGGACCGCGCCGGACGGTTGCGGCTGCACGTGCGCATCGACGAGCGCACCGCGGGGTTCCTGGCAATCGGGTTGGCTGCCTCCGGCTCGCCGGTGTGCGTGGCGATGACCTCCGGCACCGCGGTCGCCAACCTCGGCCCGGCGGTCGTCGAGGCCAACTACGCCCGCGTGCCGCTGGTCGTGCTCAGTGCCAACCGGCCCTATGACCTCCTCGGCACGGGCGCCAACCAGACGATGGAACAGCTCGGCTACTTCGGCACCCAGGTCCGGGCCACCATCAGCCTCGGATTGGCCGAGGGTGCGACCGAGACGATGGCGGCACTGAACGCCCAGTGGCGCTCGGCGACGTGCCGAGTGTTGGTGGCGGCCAAGGGTTCTCGCAGTGCCAACGCGGGACCCGTGCAGTTCGACATTCCGCTGCGCGAGCCGCTGGTACCCGGCGTGGACGAGGCGGGCGAGTACGCGCCGGCGGGTAGGCCCGACGGGCGGCCGTGGACGTACACGCCGCCGGTGACGTTCGACCAACCGTTGGACGTCGACGTCACCCCCGACACGGTCGTGATCGCCGGACACGGTGCAGGCGTCCATCCGAACTTGGCGGGACTGCCGACGGTCGCCGAACCCACCGCACCGCCCACGGAGAACGCGCTGCACCCGTTGGCGCTCCCGTCGCTGAAGCCCAAGCAGGTCATCATGTTGGGCCGTCCGACGCTGCACCGCGGGGTGTCGGCGCTGCTCGCCGACTCGTCGGTGCCCGTGTTCGCCCTGACCACCGGCCCGCGGTGGCCCGACGTGTCGGGCAACTCGCAGGCGACGGGGACTCGCGCGGTCGTCACGGGGACGCCCGACGAGGGCTGGCTGCGCCGCTGCGCGGACGCCAACGCCCACGCCGTCGCGACGGTGCGCACCCAGCTCAAGGCCCACCCCCTGACCACCGGTCTGCACGTCGCGGCCGCCGTCGCCGACGGGTTGCGCCCGGGTGACCAGTTGGTACTCGGCGCCTCCAACCCGGTGCGCGACGCGGCGCTGGTCGGGCTGGACGCCCACGGCATCAAGGTCCGGTCCAACCGTGGCGTCGCGGGCATCGACGGCACGGTGTCGACGGCGATCGGGGCGGCACTGGCGCATGACCGTGCCGGTGGGGGCCGCACGGTTGCCCTCATCGGTGACCTGACGTTCGTCCACGACAGCTCGGGACTGTTGATCGGCCCCACCGAACCGATCCCCGAGAACCTGACGATCGTGGTGTCCAACGACAACGGCGGCGGCATCTTCGAATTGCTCGAACAGGGCGACCAGAGGTTCTCCGACGTGTCCTCGCGCGTCTTCGGGACCCCGCACGACGTCGACGTCGGCGCACTGTGCCGGGCCTATCACGTCGAATGCAGGCAGGTGGAGCTGGACGGCCTCTCCGCCGAGCTCGACCAACGCGTCGACGGCATGCGCGTTCTGGAGGTGAAGGCCGACCGCTCGTCGCTACGGGCGCTGCACGCATCGATCAGAGCAGCGCTGTGAGGACGGCGGTCGACCAGCTGGTTCGGTACCTGAAGGCGTTGTGGCAGGGCCTGATTCCGCACCTGTACGGCGATCCCAGCGAGACGCGGGCGCAGCGCATCATCCGCCGGGTGCGGATCGGGGTCGTGATCGTCGCGTGCTTGGTGACGTTGCAGTCGGTCCTGCTGGTGCTCGGCGCGTGGCGCAACGACCGCCAGATCGAGGCTGACATGGGCGTCGCGGCCGCGGAGGTTCTCGACGCCGGCCCCCGCCGGTCGACCATCGAATTCGTCACCCCCGACCGCGTCACCTACCGGCCCGAACTCGGCGTGCTGTACCCGTCGGAGTTGGACACCGGCATGCGGATCTACGTCGAGTACGACAGGTCGAACCCCGATCTCGTTCGCGTGCAAGACCGCAACGCGTCACTGGCGATCATTCCCGCCGCGTCGATCGCGGTGCTCGGCTGGTTGGCTGCTGCGGCGATCCTCAGTGGGCTGGCGGTCCTACAGCGTCGGCTGGACCGTCAGGACTCCATGACCTTGGTCAGCCAGTCATCGTCGTAGATGTCGAGCTTCTCACCGGCGTTGAGGTCGAAAACCGTTGGTGTGCCGGTGTTCAGCGGGTCGACCTCGTAGAGGAATTCGAAGTTCGTCGACTCCATGTCGGCCAGGTCCGACGAGCTCTTCTCGGTGACGCCGGATTCGAGTTGGCGTACCTGGAAGCCCGGGACGTCTGCCGCGCGGGCGAAGTCGGCGATCCTCGAGTCGTCCGGTCCCGTGCCGCCGGGCTCCTGATGGGCCCAGAGTTGTTCGACGAAGTGCTGGAACTGCCTTCCGGTGGTGGCGACTTCGCCGTCGCCCTCCCCGCCCGGGGTGGCCGCCACGAACATGGCGTTGGCCACCCGGGCGGAGTGGCCGTCGGTGTCGGGGGAGTCGAGGAACGTCATCGGCCGATAGGTGACCGCCAGCTGACCCGTGCCGATGTAGTACGCGAACTGGTCGCCGAACTCGTGCTGTAGATCAGCGCAGTGGGTGCACTGAGGCTCGGTGTAGATCTCCAGCTGCACGGGTGCGTCTTCCAGACCGGCGCGGATGCCGAACGAATCCTCGGTCACCGCGACGCGGGGTGGGTTCGGATCGCCCTGGGCGGTGCCGCTGACCGCGCGGGTACATCCGCTCACCGCGCCGATGAGTGCGACGGCAGCCACAACGACGACGACGAGCTTGCTTCGCATTCACGCATTATGAGGTAGTCGACAGTCTTCGCGCGTCGTATCCCCGCGCGCAACCTCCAGTACAACCGGAGCTGTCAGCCTTCTGGGGTGCGCGTTGCAATCGTCGCGGAGTCCTTCCTTCCGAATGTCAACGGAGTCAGCAACTCGGTACTCCGGGTGATCGAGCATCTCCGCAGGACGGGCCACGAAGCGCTCGTCATCGCTCCGGACACCCCGCACGGTCAGCCGCCCGCCGACCGGGTCCACGACGGCGTTCGCATCCACCGGGTGCCGTCGAAGATGTTCCCCAAGGTCACCTCGTTGCCCCTCGGGGTGCCGCGGCCGAGGATGGTCGGCGTGCTGCGCGGTTTCCAACCGGACGTGGTTCATCTGGCATCGCCTGCGTTGCTCGGATACGGCGGACTGTTGGCCGCCCGGCACTTGGACGTGCCGACGGTGGCCGTGTTCCAAACGGACGTCGCGGGTTTCGCTCAGAGCTACGGCGCGGGGGTGATGTCACGGGCGGCGTGGGCGTGGACCCGTCACCTCCACGGCAAGGCCGACCGGACGCTCGCACCGTCCACGTCGGCGATCGAGAACCTCGTCGCGCATCACGTTCCGCGCGTGCACCATTGGGGTCGAGGAGTCGACGTCACGGGCTTCGCGCCGTCGGCACGCGACGACGCGCTGCGGTCGGTGTGGTCGCCCGCTGGCAGGCCGATCGTCGGCTTCGTCGGACGGTTGGCACCGGAGAAGCACGTCGAGCGGCTCGCGGTCTTGGCCAGACGTGACGACCTTCAGCTGGTCGTCGTCGGTGATGGCGTCGACCGTAAGAAGCTCGAAACGCTCATGCCGTCAGCGGTTTTCACCGGTGCGCTCTACGGTCGGGAGTTGGCCGCCGCGTACGCCAGCATGGACGTATTCGTTCACGCCGGCGAGCACGAGACGTTCTGCCAGGCCGTCCAGGAGGCGATGGCGTCGGGCGTCCCCGTCGTCGCCCCCGACGCCGGCGGCCCGCGTGACTTGGTGACGCCGATGCACACCGGGCTGCTGTTGGGGGTCGACGAGTTCTCCGACCGGCTGCCCGGTGCCGTCGACCATCTCCTCTCCGAGCGGCAGCGCTATTCGATCGCAGCCAGGCGCAGCGTATTGACTCGCACCTGGCCCGCGGTCTGCGATCAGCTCCTCGGCCATTACGAGGAGGTGCTCGGCAGGCGCGGCGCCAAGGCGGCCTGACAGACGCCGCTCAACTCCGCTTGACGATCGGCTCCCGTAACTGCTTGCGTATCCGCACCGGGCCCGTCCACCACGCGGGCCGCCGACAGGTGGGATACCGATGACGACGTCCAGTCCAGGCTCGACGCCGGCCCACGACGGCGTGCAGGGGTCGGTGGTCGTCTGTGCGGTCGCCATCGTGGCGGGTGCCTTCATCGGATTCGTCGGTGGCGCGTTCCGCTGGTGTCTGGAACGTGCCGACGCCCTGCGAATCGACCTGTCCGACTGGGCGCATCGGCTGGCCGGGCCGGGCTGGCTCGTCCCGATGGTTGCCACCGCCGTCGGTGCCGCCCTCGCCGCGTTGGTGGTGCGGTGGCAGCCGTTGGCCTCGGGCAGCGGCATCCCGCACGTCGAGGCGGTGTACCGCGGCGACGCCGAACAACCGGAGTTGCGGTTGCTTCCCGCCAAGTTCGTCGGCGGGGTGTTGGGCATCGGCTCGGGTCTGGTCCTTGGCCGGGAGGGACCGACCGTGCACATGGGTGCCGCGATCGGCGCCGCCGTCGCACGGTGCGCCCGCCTCGGCGACGCGACGGTCCGGATGTTGCAGACGGCGGTGGGTGGCGCCGGCCTGGCCGTGGCCTTCAACGCTCCGATCGGTGGCGTCCTCTTCACCCTGGAGGAGGTGACGAAGGGCTTCCGGCTGCAGACCGTCCTCGCGACGGCCTTCGCGGCCGCCACCGGTGTCGGCTGTGCCCGGCTCGTCGTCGGCGATCACCCCGACTTCGCCGTCCCCGAGGTGAATTCGCCGGGCTTGGGGTGGTTGCCGCTCTTCGTCGTCTTCGGCTTGGCAACGGGGTGTCTCGGTGTCTTCTACAACCGACTGGTGTTGGGCTTCGTCGACCACGTGAGGCTGGTGCCCCGGATACCGACAGTCGCGAAGGCCGCCGTCATCGGTGCGGTGATCGGCCTGCTGATGTTCGTGCAACCGTTGGCCACCGGCGGCGGTGACGACCTGACCCAGTCGATCCTCGGCGGACGAAGTCTGGAGCTCTCAGTCGTCGTCGGCTTCCTGGCGTTGCGGTTCCTCGCCGGTCCGCTGTCCTACGCCGCGGCCGTCCCCGGCGGGTTGTTCGCGCCGCTGCTGGCCGTCGGAACGCTGTGGGGTGTGCTGTTCTCCGGCTGCTTCGACGCCGTCTGGCCGGGAAGCCATGCGTCCCTGGCGGTTCCGATGGCGATCGTCGGGATGTCGGCGTTCTTCGCGGCCACGGTCCGGGCACCGGTGACGGGGATCGTGCTCGTCGTGGAGATGACGGCCACGACGTCGGTTCTGGTGCCGATGCTGGCGGCGACCGCCGCAGCCGTGCTGGCTGCCGAGCTGCTGGGGTCGCCGCCGATCTACGACAGCCTGCGCGAACGGATGCCTGCCGAACCCGGCAAGGATTTGGTGTAGCTCACCCCTGCGCGAGTTCGGCGACCGGCTGCCATTCCTCCCACGTCTTGATGCGGCTTTCGTAGTCGGCCTTGGCCAGCTGAATCGGCAAGCTGCCGAAGAAGACTCGCAGCGGCGGCTTCTCGGCGTCGACGACCTTCAGGATCGCTGCGGCCGACGCCTTCGGGTCACCGGACGCCGAGGTCCGCTGCGCGCGGGCCTTCCTGGCAGCCTCGTGCACCTCGGCGTAGTCGGCGATCTCCTCGGCGTGCTTGGCCGACGATCCCGCCCAGTCGGTGGAGAAGCCGCCCGGCTCGACGAGCGTCACGTGGACGCCGAACGGCTCGACCTCCTGCGCCAGGGACTGCGAGAAGCCCTCCAGTGCCCACTTGGAGGCGTGGTACATGCCGACGTTCTGGAACGCGGTGATGCCGCCGATCGAGGACACCTGAATGACGTGGCCGCTGCGCTGCGCCCGCAGGAACGGCAGGGCGGCCTGGGTGATCCACAGCGCGCCGAACACGTTGGTTTCGATCTGGTCGCGCGCCTCGGCCTCGGAGAGCTCCTCGATGAAGCCGAACTGGCCATAGCCCGCGTTGTTGACGACGACGTCGAGGCGCCCGAAGTGCTCGTGGGCCCGCTGGACGGCGGCGAAGTCGGCGGCGCGGTCGGTCACGTCCAACGCGATGGGCAGCAATGCGTCGCCGTACTTCTCGGTCAGGTCGTCGAGCGTCGAGGTGTCGCGGGCCGTCGCGGCGACCTTGTCACCTCGCTCGAGGGCGGCGATCGCCCACTCCCGGCCAAAGCCTCGTGACGTCCCGGTGATGAACCACACCTTCTCGGCCATGCCTTCTCCTCTGGTTTTCCCGCACGAAGTGGACTGCTCGCGAGGGGTCTCGAGTCGTACCAACGTCTCACCCGGTTACCCATTCCCGGGACGTGCACATTCACAGGTAGCGTCGGTGGCGTGAGCCGTGCGACGTTGGAGAAGAACCCCCAAGAAGTGGCGTCGATGTTCGACGGCGTCGCCCGTCGTTACGACATCACCAACACGGTGTTGTCGCTGGGGCAGGACCGCTACTGGCGGCGTGCGACGCGGGCCGCGCTGGACATCGGCCCCGGCGACGCGGTCCTCGACCTCGCGGCAGGGACGGCCGTGTCGACCGTCGAACTCGGCCAGTCCGGGGCGTGGTGCGTCGCGGCCGACTTCTCGGTGGGCATGCTCGCCGCCGGCGCGGATCGCCAGGTGCCCAAGGTGGCCGGCGACGCGACGAAGCTGCCGTTCGCCGACGGCGTCTTCGACGCGGTGACCATCAGCTTCGGGCTGCGCAACATCGTCGACCACGTCGAGGGCCTTCGCGAGATGGCGCGGGTGACCCGCCCCGGCGGCAGGTTGGTCGTGTGCGAGTTCTCCACGCCGACGAACCCGTTGTTCGGCACGGCGTACAAGGAGTACCTGATGCGGGCGCTGCCGTCGGCGGCGCGCGCGGTGTCGAGCAATCCCGACGCCTACGTCTATCTGGCGGAGTCGATCCGGGCTTGGCCGGATCAGGCGGCGTTGGCGCGGCGGATCGCCGACGCCGGTTGGTCGGCAGTGCGGTGGCGCAACCTCACCGGCGGCATCGTGGCCCTGCACGCTGCCACCAAGCCCTGACGGTTAGAGCTCACCCGAGGCCAGCATCGCCGCGAGTTGGGCGCGCGACCGAATGCCGAGCTTGCGGTAGATCTGAGTCAGATTCGCCTCGACGGTCTTGAGGCTGACGTAGAGCGTCGCCGCCACGTCGCGATTCGTCATACCGGAGGTGGCCAGCTCGGCGATCCGCTGTTCGGACGCGGTGAGCGTGGGCTTCTGCGGGGCCGCGACCTTGGTGCGGCCGAGTTCGTCGCGGGCTCGGTCTGCCCACAGCGCCGCGCCGATCCGCTCGAACTCCCGTAGCGCGTCGGCGAAGGTCTCGGCGGCTGCCTGCTTCAACCGTTGCCGACGCTGCACCTGCCCGAGCACGAGCAGCGTTCGGGCCCGTTCGAACGGCATCGGCAGCCGGTCGTGCTGTGCGAGCGCGTCACCGAGGGCACGCGCGGCCTCGTCGAGCTCGCCCTTGGCGGCCAACCACATCGCCCGCCCCCTGGCGCCGGTCGCCAGCAGCCACGGCCGGTCCAGTCGGCGACCGTCGTTCTCCAGCTGTTCGATCATCGGCTCGGCCTCGTCGGCGCGGCCGGTGGCGATGAGCGCCTCGATCGCATACGGCACGTACTCGAGGTTGCGCATCTCGCCGCGGGGCAGCACCCCGAAGGCGTCGATCAGCGGCTGCAGGGTGGCCCGTGCCTCGGCGTGGTTGCCCACGGAAAGTTCGACGAAGCCTAGAGCCGTCAACGCTCGAATCCCGAGCTGCGGTGCGCCCGTTCCCCTGGCGATCGCAAGTGCCGCGTTGGCGTCGTTGCGGGCGTCGGTCTCCCGGCCCTGGTGGGCGAGGACGGTGGCGCGGATCAGCAGCGCCACACCTCGAAGGTTTTGCGTGTCAATGTGTTCCGCACGTTCGATGGCTTCCTCGGCGAGCTCCTCCGCGGCGGCGAAGTCGCCCCGCCACACGTCGGCGAGCGCGGTGTGGGCGTCGAACATCATCACGTCGCTCTCGGCGCCGCGGGCCAGGCAGAGCTGCCGCACGGCAGCCGACTCGGCTCTCGCCGCCTCCAGTTCACCCGTCCACGCGTGCGTGATCGCCCTGACCGCGCAGGCCCGGAACTGCATGGGGATGTCGGCGTCGAGGTCCTCCAATTCGAGGGCGCGTTGCAGGCTGGGTTCGTCGACGCCGTCGCCGCGCGTGCACTTCGTCAGAACCGACATCGCGAGCACCTGGCTGGTCAGCTCGGGGAGCGAGAGGCCTTGGGCTCGTTCCAGCGCCTCGTCGGTGCGTGCGACGGCGGCGTCCAACTGGCCCGAGTACATCAGCGCAAACGACGACAGCAGCAGGATTCGCACGGTCAGCGCAACGTCCTCCTCGGCGTCGGCGCGCGCCCGGTCGAGCAATTCGATGGCCTCGACGATGCTGTCGCTGTAAATCCGAATGGCGGCAAGCAGATTCAGCGCAAACGCCCGAAGCGACCCCGGCGGAAGTTGGTCGACCGTCGGCACCAGCAGCTCGCTGGCACGTTGAGCCTCGCCGGCGCGGAAGTGGTGGTCGGCGCAGCGGATCCGGCGGTTGGGGGTGTCGCCGCCGAGGTTGATGGCGAGGTCCAGCAGTTCGGCGGCGGCCGCCGGGGCCCCTCGCACGCGAGCGGAATCGGCCGCGGTGTCGAGGGCAAGCAGGGTCGCAGGATCCGCGCTGGAGGCGGCAAGCGCCAGGTGGCGTGCGCGCATCTCCGGTTGTTCGACGATCCCGGCCAGGGCGCGGTGCATCTGTCGGCGGCGGGCGGGTCCCACCACGCTGTAGACGCCGCGGGCGAGTAGCGGATGGGCGAACCTCACCCGGTTGCCCGCGATCTGCACGATGCCGTCGGTCTCGGGTACCTCGAGGAGTTCGACGACGCGTTGCGGGGTCTGTTCGGTGACGTCGGCCAGCAGGTCGACCGTCGGCGTGCCGACGCTGGCCGCGGCCAGCAGGACGGTCTGGGTGTTCTCGCCGAACTGGTCGAGTCGGGAGCGGACCAGGTCGGCCAACGACCCGGGAAGCGCGGCGTCGGCGAGGCTGGACTGCCCGTCGATCGCGCGCGCCAGCTCGAGTGCGTAGAACGGATTGCCTCCGGAGAGCTCGCTGATTCGGCCGATCGTCGGCCGGGAGAACGAGCGGCCCAGCTTGCTGGATATGACTTGCCGCAGACCGCTAACACTCAACGGCCCCACCAAGATTCGCTCCACGCCGTCGAGCCGGCTGAGCTTGAGCCAGTCGGTGCCGTGCAGTCCGTCGGCTCCTGTTCGTTCCGTGGCGAGCACCCCGACGCGGCCCTTGAGCCGACGGCTGGCGAACGAGATGACCGCCTGGCTCGAGGAGTCGAGCCACTGCACGTCGTCGAGCGCGACGATGACGGGCGCGTCGGCGGCGAGCCGGTCCAGCAGCGTCAGGAACGCCGACGCGACCACCCGCTCGTCGGTGACCGGACCGGTGCCGTCACCTTCGAGCAGCACGCGGTCGATCGCCACCCGTTGGAGATGGGGCAGCGTGTCGAGCACCTCGGCGCTGACGGGCTCGAGCAGGTCGGCGAGAACCGCGTAGGTCAGCCCGGACTCGGCTTGGCCACCACGGGCCGACAACACCTGAAAACCGTTGTCCCTGGCCTGTTCCAGCGCACCGAGCCACAGCGTGGTCTTGCCGATGCCTGCCTCGCCGCCGATGACGAGCGCCGACGGTCGCGTCGCCGTGGACTCCAGAAATGCAGTCAGCGCACGCGTTTCGGCCGTCCGTGAGCGCACCACCTATTGGGCCCCCCGTCGTCGGATTTCGCCCTTGGTCGCCTGTAACCACTCTGGGCAAAGGGCAAACCGATATTGCTTACGTCACCGTAGATTTAACATGTAAGCCTGCCATACTCGCAGCGGCAACTTTGGCAAACGCGCTGCGCTCTGCTCAGCTGAACGGTTTCCGGTCGTCGATCCGGCGCGATCCCGCCCCGGCCATGCGCCATGCCCTGGCAACCCAATCCGCGTCGTCGTCGGTCACCAGATTGCCCATGACGCGGACGGCGACCTCCATGAGGAACGGCGAGCGCATCGCGACCGGGCCGACGGTCGGCAGGAAGCGGGGGATCGTCAGCAACAGAGCGAGCCGGCGCGCCACCGAGAACCCGCGGGCGTAGTGCCGGCGCAGTTCGGCGGGCCATGCCTGGGTCAGATCGCCGGTGCCGAGCAGCTCGGCGGCCAGTCGTCCGGTCTCCAGTCCGTAGTCGATGCCCTCGCCGTTGAGGGGGTTGACGCACGCCGCGGCGTCTCCGATCAGCATCCAGTTCGGCCCGGCGACGCCGGAGACCGCGCCGCCCATCGGCAACAACGCCGACAGTGCCGCCCGCGGTTCGCCCGAGAAGCCCCACTCGTCACGCCGCAGGTTCGTGTAGTGCGAGAGCAGCGGACGCAAGGCGGCGTCGGCGGGCCGCTTCGCCGAGGCAAGAGCGCCGACGCCGATGTTCACCTCACCGTCTCCGAGGGGAAAGATCCAGCCGTACCCGGGTAGGACCTCGCCGGCGGGGGAGCGGAGTTCGAGGTGCGAGGTGATCCACGGTTCGTTGGTGCGTGGGCTCGCGACGTAGCCGCGGACCGCGACGCCGTAGACGGTTTCCTTGTGCCATTCGCGGCCGAGCACCCGACCCAGCGTCGAGCGGACACCGTCGGCGACGATCAGCTCCCGGCACCCGACCGCGGTGCCGTCCTCGAGGGTCACCGACGTTGCGCGGCCAGTTGAGTCATGTTCCACCCCAACGGCTTTGACTCCGAGCAGCATCTGCGCCCCATCGTCGACCGCGACCTGACGGATGCGCTCGTCGAGCTCGGTCCGTGGGACGGCACTGCTGGTGGGCGGGAACGACGGGCCCGGCCACTCGATCTCCACGTCGGCGCCGAAGCCCGACATCCGCAGCCCGCGATGGCGAACCCTGCCGCCCAGCCAGGGACCGAGGCCGAGCAGCTCGAGTTCGGCGATCGCGCGGGGGGTGAGGCCGTCGCCGCACGCCTTGTCCCTCGGGAAGCGTTGACCGTCGATCACCAGCACGTCGCGGCCGTTGCGGACCGCCCACGCGGCGGCTGCAGAACCGGCAGGTCCAGCGCCAATCACCACCACGTCACTTTTGCGATCCACACCTCCCAGTATGTTGTAGCAATGAAGACACCAGCGACCGTGGTCGCCGGCGTGGAGTTCGGGGACGCAATCTTCGCGGCGAGTGTTCGCGACGGGGTGGCGCGCATCGAAGAACTCATGGCCACCGAGCTGGGCAAGGCCGACGAGCTCATGGCCGAGGCCGTTCAGCACCTCTTCCAAGCCGGCGGCAAGCGGTTCCGTCCGCTGTTCACCGTGCTCTCGGCACAACTGGGCCCCGAGCCCGACGCCTGGCAGGTCACCGTTGCCGGTGCCGTCATCGAGGCGGTGCACCTCGCGACGCTCTACCACGACGACGTGATGGACGAGGCGCAGGTGCGCCGCGGCGCCGACAGCGCGAACGCGCGGTGGGGCAACAACATCGCGATCCTGGCCGGTGACTATCTCTTCGCGACGGCCTCGCGCCTCGTCGCCCAACTCGGTCCCGACGCCGTCCTCGTCATCGCCGACACGTTCGCGCAACTGGTCACCGGCCAGATGCGCGAGACGCGTGGAGTGGTCGAGGGCGCGGACTCCGTCGAGCACTACCTCAAGGTCGTGTACGAGAAGACCGCCTGCCTGATCGCGGCGTCCGGAACGTTCGGTGCGACGTTCTCCGGAGCGGACGACGAGCAGATCCAGCGGCTCGGCAGGCTCGGCGGCATCGTCGGCACGGCCTTCCAGATCTCCGACGACATCATCGACATCGACAGCGATCCCGACGAGTCCGGCAAGCTGCCCGGCACCGATCTTCGGGAAGGCGTGCACACCCTGCCGGTGCTCTACGCGTTGCAGGAGACCGGGCCGGACGCCGACCGCCTGCGTCACCTGCTCAAGGGTCCCGTCGAGGACGACGCGGACGTCGCCGAGGCGTTGGCACTGTTGCGTTCGTCACGAGGAATCCTGCGAGCGAAGGAAACGGTCGCCGACTACGCCGCGCAGGCCCGCGACGAGCTGGCCAAACTGCCCGACGTGCCTGGCCGGCTGGCGCTGGCCAACCTGGTCGACTACACGATCAACCGACACGGCTGATTGGAACCAGACACCGGCCCCCGTGCGTTGGTTCAGCGAACGACTCCCAAGGTATGAGTAGTCGGTGGTTTGAGTAGGAGGGCCAATGACTTGGCATCCGCACGCGAACCGGTTCAAGACGTTCTTGTTGCTCGCCGTCTTCTCCGGGCTGATCGTGTTCGTGGGCGCGCTGTTCGGCAGATCCATCATGTTCCTCGCCGTGCTGTTCGCGGTCGGCATGAACGTCTGGGTCTACTTCAACAGTGACAAGTTGGCGCTGCGGGCGATGCACGCCCAGCCGGTCAACGAAATGCAGGCTCCCGCGATGTATCGCATCGTCCGCGAGTTGGCGACGACGGCCCATCAGCCGATGCCGCGGTTGTACGTCAGTGACACCGCTGCGCCCAACGCCTTCGCGACGGGGCGCAATCCCCGCAACGCGGCGGTCTGCTGCACCACCGGCATCCTGGACATCCTGGAGGAGCGCGAGTTGCGGGCCGTGCTCGGTCACGAGCTGTCGCACGTCTACAACCGCGACATCCTGATTTCCTGTGTGGCGGGCGCGATGGCGTCGGTCATCACGGCGCTGGCGAACCTGGCTTTCTTCGCGAGCATGTTCGGCGGGAACCGCGAGGGTGGCACCAATCCCTTTGCGATCCTGCTCGTTTCGCTGCTCGGTCCCATCGCGGCGACCGTCATCAAGATGGCGGTGTCGCGGTCGCGGGAGTTCCAGGCTGACCAGTCCGGAGCCGAGCTGACCGGCGACCCGCTGGCGTTGGCCAGTGCGCTGCGCAAGATCTCCCACGGTGTGGAGTTGGCGCCGTTGCCTCCCGAGACGCAGCTGGCCGACCAGGCGCACCTGATGATCGCCAACCCGTTCCGGGCCGGCGAGAAGATCGGCAAGTTGTTCTCGACGCACCCTCCGATGGAGGAGCGCATCGCGCGCCTTGAGCAGATGGCCGGAAGAGGCCCCGGGCAGTACTGACGTCGACGGTTAACGTTTCGTCGACGTCGACCGATGACCCCGGTGTGACGACTACTCCGTTTGGTAAGCCCGCACCCGAGGGACGCCTGCTCTACGCTGATCGCGTGCTAAGCAGACTTCTGATCGGCCTGGTCGCTGTGGGGGCAGCCGTGATCGGCGTGCCCGGAGTGGCCGCCGCCGATCCGGAACCAGTGCCGCCGCCTTCGCCCCCCGCTCCCAACGTCATGGGCTTTGCGTCGGTCAAGCCGTCGGAGTTCCTGCTGCAGGACGGGTCGATGTACGGTTTCGCCGTGCCGGGCGACATCGCCTGCATCATCAACCGCAACTCCGGCAACTACGGCTGCAGCGGCCCCATCCCGGCCGCGCCGAACGGCGCCAACGTGGTCACCGGTCAGCAGGTCGGCCCGGCGGGCTTCTCGAACGCCGATCGCCCGCTGTACGTATTCGAAACCTTGCCCAAGCGCCTAGAGCCCGGGACGAAGATCAGCTTCCGCAACGTCACGTGCGGCACCGATGGCACGACCACGACGTGCACCAACAACTACGACGGTGGCGGCTTCGTCATCAGCCCGGCGGGCAGCTTTGCCGTCGACCCGAACAACCCGCTGATCGACCGGCCGCAGCCGTCGAACCCGTACGCCAACTGACGGGCCGCTAGAAGCCCGAGCCGTGCACCTCGTGGCCGGGCTTCTCGGCCGCGAGGCCGCGGTAGGCGTCCTCGACCGTCGACCCGTGGTTGATGACGCGGTCGACCTCGCGGGCGATCGGCATGTTCAGGCCGTGCTTGTCGGCGAATTCCATGATGACGCTGGCGGCCTTGACGCCTTCGGCGACCTGATTCATCGACGCGATGATCTCGTCGATTGACTTGCCGGAACCCAGCTGTTCGCCGACGTGGCGATTGCGGCTGCGCTGGCTGGTGCAGGTGACGATCAGGTCGCCCATACCAGCCAGCCCGGCGAACGTGTCGCGATGACCGCCCATGGCCTCGCCGAGCTTGGACATCTCTCGCACGGCGCGCGCCATGACCATCGCGCGGGTGTTCTCGCCGATGCCCAGCGAGTAGCCCATGCCCACGGCGATCGCGTAGACGTTCTTGAGCGCACCGGCCATCTCGACGCCCACCACGTCGTCGGTGGTGTAGGTGCGGAAACGCTGGGTGCGGAACAGGTTTCCGAGGTTGGCGGCCAGATGCTGGTCGGGCATGGCGAGCACGGCCGCGGCGGCGTAGCCCTCGGCCACCTCGCGGGCGATGTTGGGGCCTGCGAGGATTCCGGCCGGGTGACCGGGTAGCACCTCGTCGACGATTTCGCTCATCCGCATGTTGGTGCCCTGTTCGAGGCCCTTCACCAAGGACACCACCGGCACCCAGGGGCGCAGTTCTCCGGCGAGTTCCTCCAGCACGCCACGGAAGCCGTGCGACGGCACGCCCATCACCAAGACGTCGGCGCAGTTGGCGGCCTCGGCGAAATCGGTGGTCGCTCGAAGGCTCTCGGCGAGCTCGACCTCCTCGCCAAGATAGCGGGAGTTGCGGTGGTTGTCGTTGATGTCGTCAGCGGTTTGCTGCGAGCGAACCCACTGCAGTGTCGGCCCGCGGCGGGCGCAAATGGAGGCCACCGTGGTGCCCCAGGAGCCTCCACCGAGGACGACGACGTTCGGTTTGCGCTGCGCAGGTGCCATGGCGATCAGGGTATGGCCGACGGCCTCAACGAGTGAATGCTTTGGCGACGCAACGTATTTCTTTCACGGTCAAGATCGTTGATTCGCACGTCAAATGTGGTTGCCAGACGGCCGGATGACGGACTTGCATTTTGGCGCGCTACGGAGGCGCTCAGGGGGTTATGCTATGGCCCATCGCACACGCGCTCGTTGCACATACATAGGAGAATCCGTGATTTCGAAGTTCTTTGCGGCTCTGGTGATCGCCGCTGCCGGTCTCTTCGCCGGCTTGTTCGCGGGGGTAGCCGCGCCGGCGTCGGCAGCCTGCGCACCCGGACTCACGTCCATTCCGTGCACCATCGCGGAGAACGTTTCGACCGCTCCGGCGGCCACCGTCATCAGCCTGTCGCAGGCGCCCGGGACGCTCCTCGGTCAGGGTTGCGCGCAGCCCGACAAGCCCAACCCTTCGGGCAACGAGAGCAACTGTGGTCTGCCGAGCATCACGAACCTGGCTGGCGTCGGTTGCCCGCCGGATGGCGGCGCCTCGACGGAGCCGTGTGGTCTGCCGGCAGCCCCGGGACAATTCGCTGGCGCAGTCGTCGGCCTCCCCGGTCAGTTCGCTGCTGGTGCCAACCAGATCGCGACCGCGCCGCAGACCATCGCGGGCGCTCTCGCCAACGCCCCGGGCCAGTTCGTCCGCGCCATCACGAATGGTGGAACGGACCCCGAGTCCGAATAGTCCCAACCCTGCCCGCCAGTTGGGCGCTGAACCAACAACGAGCCCGGAGACGTCAATCGTCTCCGGGCTCGTTGCATTCACGGGTGCGGTAAGTGCCGTTGGCCGTCGCCCAACGTGACGCCACTGCGCTGAAACCGCGCCATTCTCACCGTGGCGTCACGTTCGGCGCTACCGGTAGTTGACGAACTGCAGCGCCACCTCGAGGTCGGCACCCCGCAGCAGCGACTGCACGGCCTGCAGGTCGTCGCGCTTCTTGGAGCTGACGCGAATCTCCTCGCCCTGAATCTGCGCCTTGACGCCCTTGGGGCCCTCGTCGCGGATGAGCTTGGTGATCTTCTTGGCGTTCTCGCTGTCGATGCCCTGCTTGATGCTGCCGATGACCTTGTAGGTCTTGCCGGAGGCCTGTGGCTCGCCGGCGTCGAAGGCCTTCATCGAGATGTCGCGCCGGATGAGCTTTTCCTTGAAGACGTCTACTGCGGCCTTCACGCGCTCCTCGGTGGAGGAGACGAGGATGATGCCCTCCTCGCCCTGCCATTCGATGGTGGTGTCGGTGCCGCGGAAGTCGAATCGAGTGGACAACTCCTTGGCAGCCTGGTTGAGCGCGTTGTCGACCTCTTGGCGATCGGCCTTGCTGACGACGTCGAAGCTGGAATCCGCCATGGACTTGCTCCCTCCTATGTTGATGCGTTTTCGTGTTGGGACCATCCTCGTTGTACCCTGCTAGTCGCACCAAACCGGGGTTCCGGATTGGTGCGAATCCCGGCAGGTTGCCCGAGCGGCCAATGGGAGCGGACTGTAAATCCGTCGGCTAACGCCTACACAGGTTCGAATCCTGTACCTGCCACACAGCTCAGCCCCCCTTTCGAGGGGGGCTGTCTGCGTTTTACGACACGACCGCCCGCAGACCGCCCGCAGTAGCTTCCGCGGCCGCGTCGAATGCGTCCGCCACGGCGTCGAGGTCGTCTGGGAACAGGTGCCCGTATCGGTCGAGTGTGAGCACCGCGGTCTTGTGTCCGAGTAGCCGCTGCACCACCTTCACGTTCGCGCCCGAGCTGATCGCCAGAGACGCGCACGTGTGCCGCAGATCGTGCAGCCGGACACCGTCGCACCCGTCGACCACTGCCGTCGCCTTCTGGAACGTGTACCGCGCCTGCCCGAGCGTCAGATACCCGCCACCGCGTGCCGACGTGAACACCAACGCCGACCCCTCCCGGTCGCCGATCTCCGTCGCGAGAAGGCGTGCGACGAACGTGGGCACCGGCACCGTTCGGCTGCTGTGGTTCTTGGTCGGGCCCTCCACCAACCCCGTCTTGCGGACGTAGGTCACCGATCGACGCACGCGAATCCGGCGCGCGGTCACATCGACATCGGCCACCTGTAGCGCGGCCGCTTCGCCGAACCGCAGACCGCAGTAGCCGAGCAGGAGGACGAGGGTGCGGAGGCGACCGGAGGCCACGGCGACGCGGTGCAGTTGGTCGTGGGTGAGATAGCCCTGTTCGGTCTCGGGTAGGCGGGGGAGGTCCATGCCGTCTGCGACATTGGCGGGCAGATGCTTGGCGCGCACCGCGAACTTGAGGACCGCGCCGATGAGTTGGTGGGTCTGCCGCACCCGCGACGCCGACAACCCCTTGCCCTCGAACCGCACCGAGCCGTCGGCGGATAGGCCGGTGACCCACACCTGGAGGTCCTCGTACCTGACGTCCCGCAGCGGCACGTCACGCCACCGTGGCAGCACGATCGTGTCGAGGATGGACCGGTACCCCGCAACGGTCTTGGGTGAACGGGTGGCCTTCGTGCCCAACCACCGCTCGGCGAGCGTCCCGAACGTGACGCCCGACTTCGCCGGGTCGGTCCACATACCCGTCACCTGGTCGCTGATCTGGTTGTCGAGCCACGTCTGCGCGTCGACTTTTCGCGGGAACAACTTCTCGTGTTCGCGGCCGTCGATGTCGACGTAGCGGGCACGCCACCGTGATCCCTTGCCGTGGTTGGTCGATGGCTCGGTCTTGGTGGTGCCGTCGGATTGGCGAACGGTTCGCGTCCAGCGGTCCTCGACACCGGCCCTGCGTTTACGTATGGCAGTCATCGCGTTGGTTCTCCATGTCGGGTTCGGGCGGGATCGTTCTAGTTAGATCATCCCACGGCTCCAACGCCGTTAACACGCTCTGCCGCAAGCATATTCGCTCAACGTCACGTTCTAGATCATCAACTACGACGACATCATCACCGAGCACAACGAGGGGTTCATCCAGGCCACGCGGAGGGCGTCGCAGGTATCTGCGCTGCTCACGCCAGTAAGTGGCACATGGGCAAGGCCGTAGCGGTCCAGGTTGGTGGCCGAATGTGGTTGCACTGCAACCATCGTCGAGCCTTTGTCCGTGCGATCCGTCGGCCTGGCGTGGCACCTTTATTCGTGCGCCGCCACGGCGGCCAACATCAACGATCACCAACATCGAAAGGCAGGCTCGGAATGCCTCCCAACACGCCCCTTTACATGACCACCCGCGAGGTCGCCGACCTCATCGGCCTATCCCCGGCAACCCTGCGGTGGTGGCGGATGCAGGGCGGCAAGGTCGGCCCGCCGTCGATCACCATGGGCACACGGTCGGTCAAGTACCGGCGCACCTCCGTCATGGCGTGGCTCGCAGCGCAGGAGGAGGCCTCGAGGGTCGGAAGCATCGACTAGCGATGCGCGCCAACCAATCCCATTGACGCGACACCGCAGGAGATTCGCATGCCCATCGAGCGAACAGACCGCCCCGGCCAGGAATCCGGGGCGGCGGCCCAATCATCGCAACATCGACACCGCGAGCGTAGCGGCCACGCCCGACGGGGACGCGCCGCCGATGCCGGGCCCGGTGCGCCCCCGAGGTCGGGATCGTGAGTGACTCGAAGACGTTCTCCAAGATGGTGTGGCAAGAAGCTGTTCGACGTTGCCGGGACGTCCCTGCCGCGCAGCGACTTGTGATCCTGCACGTCGGTGCTACTGCGGACCAGAGCGGCCGCAACGCCTGGCGCGCCAACAATCTGGTCGCCACGGAATTGGGCGTGTCCCTGGACACCGTGAAGCGGGCGCGCACTGCGGCCATCGAGAAGAGCCTCATGGTTGTTACGCGGCCTGCACCTCGAGGGGCTGGGAACACCAAAACCGCCGAGTACCGGCTGACTCTTCCGGCCGTCGTTCGAACTGCGTATGAACCTGCAAATGGTGGCAGCCCTGCATCCATTTCGGGCGAGGAAATAGGTGCAGCAGAGTCGATAAATAGGCGCAAAAGCAGGCAAGAAATAGGGGCAGCAGAGGGCCACCCTTCGGGTCTCTCTTCGGGTTTCTCTTCGGGGGGGTCACCCGAGCCGGGTACGTCACCAGGGGCTGCCGTCCTCGATCCGACGTCCCCCATAGGAGAAATTCGGGAAGGCAAATCTCCCGATGGCGACCCCGGTCGAAGTCAATCCGAGCCCCCGCGGCGATGTCTCGAGCATGCCGACTGGGATGTCACCCGCCAGGGCATGGTTCCGAGCTGCCCAGGTTGCCGCGACGCCGGGCAAGCCCACCGACTCTGGAAGTCCAGGTCCGAGGCGGCTGCGGATGCTGCGCAGGAAGCCGCGGCAGCTGATGAGCGGGCCGCCCGACGGGCGGTCGAGGACTGCCATGACTGCGATGACTACGGCCGACTCGTCGACCTGTCGGTTTGCCCGAAGCACGTGAGTCTCCGACGGTTCCGTGCCTCATGACCCCCACGCCCTTCCGACGCCCAGAGGTACCCACGATGGCCCGACACCGTAACGACAACGACAACGACCAGATCCCGCTGTGGAACTACTGCGGCGTGTGCGGGGGGCCGCACTACCACGTACCGGGCGTCTGGAATGGCACCCCGCCAGACCACCACCGATGCGGCGAGGCGCTCGAACGATGGATCGGGCACCGCGCATCGCCGATGACGGACGACGCGCGCCGCCGCATCCACACGGATCTGAATAGGGCGGCGCTGTGAACCGGCACGCCGCCGATGCGCAGCCGTCCCGCTCGGAGCGATCGAGGGCAATAGGGGCATGTCGTCGCTGTGATCCCTTCGGCTGGGTGCTCGGGCCGGACGGGTTAGCCGCTGACACAGCGCGTCGCTGCGATCACGTTGCCGTCCAACCGCACACGGTCCGTGACGTCACCGAGCCGCTCTACGAACGGCCGGAGGTGCCGTGAGGATCACCGTCGACACCACCGACCATCGAACGCAGGTGGTGCCCAAATTCAACACCGCGCGCGTGTCCATCCGCGCCGGGCCCATCACCCTCACCGTCAGCCCGGCCGAGGCCGTCGCCATCGCCGACCAGCTCGTAGATGCGGCTGAGCGCATCAACAACCAAAACCCAACCGCTGCAACGAAGGAGACACATGACAGACCAGCACGACGATGACGACGACGAGCTGGTGGTCCAACGAGTGGTCGCCCGGATGCGTGCGAGGGGCATGCATCCGGTGGTTGACGCCGACCCCGCCGAGGTGCGGCGACAACTACGGGCCGATGCCACCGCGGCCCAGGCCCTCTGGTTCGGCCTCGCCGGTCTAGAACCTGGAGTGGTAGCCGCGATCACCCACGCATCGACGCCCTGCACGTGCTGCACCGATGACGTCGGCTGGGCTGCCATGGCGCTTGAGGTGTTCCGGGCCGCCGACGTCCGACTCCGCGGCGCTGCCCGCCGGGTACTAGACGACCCCGACATCCGCGCCGCAACCACGATGCTGCCCACGTGCTGCGCGCGCGACTGGTCGCAGGTCGCATTGCGGGTCTGGCGGGTCATCAACCGGTTGCGCGACACTCTCACCGACACCGAGCGCGCCAACCTCCGGTTGTCGTGTGTCGACGGAGATCTCGACTTCGAGTTGCGTTGCCTGCGGGCCGGTTACGTCACTGCGCTCGGGCAGATCATCGAGTCTGAGGACATGGTGGAGGCCGGTAGCGGTCTGGCGCTGCGGGAGGGTTACGAACGGCCGCACGGCGGGTTGAGCATCCCGGCAGTGCAGTGCGTCGCCGCGTCGCAGGTATGGGCGATGGGCTGCGACGTCGCGCCCGACACCCACGCCGAACGGCTGCGCGCCGAACTGGTCCGGGTCGATTCGCTGATGGTGTATCCCGCTGCCGACGTCGGCGGCGGTGCGCCGTGACGATCAGCGCGCAGCACGGGGTGCATCTCGACCATGCCGACGCCGCGTACCTCGTCAATGCCCTCGACGAGTTCGCCCGGATGATGGCCGAGCGCCGCGACGCCCGCGGCAACCCAACGCCGTCGCAGCCGTCACCGCGCCTCGTCGACACGACGGCGAAGCTGCGCCGCGCTGTCGATTCACTGGCGGATCGCGATCCGGCCGCCGATCACGCTGACCACGCGGAACGTTCCGAACCGCCAGCGGAAGCACTGGCGGTTGGCCCCGGTGTCCGTGCGCCTCAACGTAATTCCGTGGACGCTGGGCCGCATGACATCGGCACCGGCGACGCCGCACGACGACTCGGCATCACGCCGAACGCCGCCCGAGACCTCGCCCGCCGAGGACGCATCGCCGCCCATTACAACGGCACCCGATGGCAGTTCGACGCCGCCGCAGTCGCCGCCCGCGCCGAACAACGGGCATCCAAGCAGGGGTAGCCGTGCCCGTTAACGTCCGCACGATCCGCGGTGTGGAGTTGGCGAAGGTCGGCACGTGGGAAACGCTGAGCCACCCCGACGGGTGGACCCTCACACCCGACGATCTGCGGTCAGCGGTTGAGGCGCACAACGACGGGATCGCGCGCCCGGTCGTGTTGAAGATCGGGCACGAAGACCCCCGTTTTGATGGACAGCCCGCGCTGGGCCGGGTCGAGAATCTGCGGATCATCGACAGCACGACTTTGGTCGGCGATTTCGTCGATGTTCCCGCTCCGATCGCGGTGCTCTTGCCGCGCGCCTTCCCTGCTCGGTCAACGGAGGGGCTGATCAACTACCGAGACCAATCCGGCCGCCTGTGGCCGTGGGTGCTCACCGGGGTCGCGGTGTTGGGAAGCACCGCGCCGGGAGTGAAGAACCTCGCCGACATCGGGGCGCTGTACGGCGTTGACGTCGCGGCGTCCGGCCACCGCGTCGTTCTCGTTGCGTCCGCGTCCGCGTCGTCGTCGGACCATGCCCGCGCCATCGCGGTCGCCCGCGCCCGCCGGGCCCGCACCACCCGAACGTCCCTCTAGGAAAGGAAACCCACCATGTCGACCGTCATCACCCAGCCGTGGTCCTTCGCGCCCGGCCAAGCGATCACCGGGGAAGCGACCGCACCCGTCGCCGCCCGCCGCGTGGTCCGCGTCTCCGGAAACCGCACGGCCAATGGAAACGTCGCCGTCGCACCGGGTGCCGCCGGTGCCATCGCCCTCGGTGTCGCCGCCGACGCCGCCGCCGCCGGGCAGCTGGTCCGCGTGGCCCGGGGCGGGGTGGTCCGCGTGATCGCCGAGGCCGTGATCGCTGCCGGTGCCGCCGTCCAGGTTGGTGCGGCCGCCGGTGTCGTCACCGCCACCACCGGCGTCGTCGTCGGCCATGCGATCACCGGTGCCGCCGCCAACGGTGTCGCCGAGATCGCCTGGCCCGCCTAGCCACCCGAACACGCCCGGCGATGTGCCCGCGTTCCCGTTCCAACTACCCGCCACCTTCGGCCCCGAAAGGACCACCATGCCCGCCCTCATGCCCGATTTGACCGGCCGCACACTGTCCGTCGACATCGCCCTCAAGCAGCCGTCCCTCATCCAAGCCCGCATCGCCAAGCTGCTCGAGGAACAGCTGCTGGTTCCAAAGCTGTTGCGGCAGTTAGGTGCACCGGTGACCGGTGGCGGCTTGGCCTTCTACCTGGTGCACGCCTCCGACTTCTACTCCTCGGATGTGTCGGCACGAGTAGATGGCGCAGAGTACGGCGTCGTCGAAGGCGTCGACCCCGAGCCGCGGATGGCGCTGGTCGAGGACTGGGGCGGCAAGTTTCAGATTACCGATGCCCAAATCTCAAGAAACGCAGTGAATTACCTCGATCAGCAGACGACACAACTCGTCAATACGATCTCCAAGAAGATCGACTCCCGTGCCGTGGCGAAGATGGCGGCGGCCGGGATTGGGATGTTCACCCCCGCGACCGGTTGGGGCTCGCTCAAATTCGTTGGACCGCTCGACCAATTGACCGAATCCAACGACCGGCCGACGGCGCATTGGGCCGAGGTGCAGGAGATGGCCGACCTCGAAGAGTTGGGCGTGAAGCACGACCTGCTCATCGTCCACCCCGAGCAGGCCAAGCAGCTGAAAACCGCGTACGGGCCCGACCTGGACGCCGCCCTCGAATCCGCCGGGTTCACCAACGGCCTGTTCTCGAATCCTCGTGTTCCGCAGGGAGTGGCTTGGACCGTCGAACAGGGCGCAGTCGGCACCATCGGCTGGGAGAGTGCAGGGCTCGTCGTGGACGTCATCGACGACCGCCACACCCGATCCAAGTGGGTGCAGGCCTACGCCGTCCCGGCCATCGCAATCGACCGCCCGTACGCCGCCAAGCAAATCACCGGCCTATCCACCTAACCCGAAAGGCGTTGACAGACAATGGCACTCACATTCAACGACGAGCAGGAAGCCGAGCTGCTCAAACTGCTCGGCCTACCCGAGGTCGCACCGGGTGACACCGACGCCGGTCTGACCCTCGACACGATCACCGACCTCGCCCACCAGGTCGAAGCGATGGACCCGGCCAAGCCGTCGACCGTCGCCGCCGCCGCGAAGCGCAACGGCATGGAGGTCATCGACACCGCCACCGCCGACGCGTTACGGCGAGATGCGGCAGAAGGCCGCCGGGTAGCCGCCTCGGCTGCCGCCGCCAAGGTCGAGGCCGCCGTCGACAGCGCGATCGACACCGGGCGCATCATGCCGAGCCGCAAGAAGCACTGGGTCACGTTGTGCTCCAACGACGACGAAATGCTCACGCACCTCGCGTCTATCGCACCGGGCACCGCCGTGCCGCTCGACGCGATCGGCCACGCCGCCGACACCGGGACGACCCGGGACGTCGCCGACGCGGCCGCGTGGTTCTACTGACCCACTAGACCCCTGGGTTGCGCTCCGTTGGTGCGGTCGGTGTACCCCAGGCCCCATGCCGGACGTCGCACGCGTCCGGTAGCGGCGCGGTTGCGTCCCGACGAAGCCTCTCCTTCAAGTCGCGGTCGGGGCGCAACCGTGACCCGGTGACCCGGCAACCCCGCCGCACCAGCAATCCACCCCTCCCCGGCACGCGGCGACGGGGACGCCACCACCCATCCGAAGGGCGGACCCATGTCGAACCGCACACGCAAACCCGCCAAGAACACCACCGCCCGCGGACTCGGCTGGGACCACCAGGAGAACCGGCGACGCCTCCTCAACCGCCACCGGGAGGGGAGCCCCTGCTGGTGGTGCGGTCGACCGATGCACCGCGACGCCGCGCGCAACTGGGACGGCCTCGCCCTGCACGCCGACCACTCGCGCGCCAGAGCCCGCGGCGGCACCACCGCTGACCGACTGCTCCACGACACGTGCAACAAGCAACGCGGCGACGGCACGCGGGACCACCTGCGCCCGGCAGCCAGCGGCCCGCCTGCCGACGAACGCGCCGACCTCGGACGGTTGGCGATGCCGTGGCCGAAGTTCGACTGACGGCCCGCCAGGGCGGCAAGAACCGGCACCCGCACCCC
>VIFX01000005.1:0-220422 GCA_006864685.1 Mycolicibacterium hodleri
GTGGGGGGATAGTCGGGGTGGTCGGGCGTGTCACGTGTGCACCCGGATGTTGAGCACCTCCGAGGCGTAGCGCCGAACGGTGTCCTCGGACATCGCCGCCGCGTCCTCGTGGCCGGGGCGTGCCCTGCTCTGCATGAACCCGGTCTTCGGATTCAGGGTGATCTCGGCGAGCAGCTCACCGGTCGACGGTTCGCACACCGCCCAGGTGTACATGCTGTCGTCGGCCCAGCCGTCCGCGGCGTCGTGCACGTAGTCGAGGTCCGTCTCGCCAAGGTCGGCGAGCTCGGGGCGGTCGTCGACGCGGTCGTCGTAGCGCAGCCCGCGCAGGTACCACGTGCCGTTGTTGATTTCGACGGGTTCCATGATGGTCAACCGGTCGAGTGGCCACTTACTGCGCGCAGATCGCGAACGAGCGTGCAGCTCGTGGCCACTCGGCGGGTTCTCAGTCCTTGATCTCGGCGATCACGGTGCCCTGCGTGACGGCGGCACCCGCCTCGACGGCGAGTCCGGTGATCGTGCCGTCCTTGTGGGCGGTGACCGGGTTCTCCATCTTCATCGCCTCCAGCACCGCGACGAGGTCGCCGGCCGAAACCTGCTGCCCCTCTTCGACGGCAACCTTGACGACGGTGCCCTGCATCGGCGCGGTGACTGCGTCACCCGACACCGCGGCACCGCCACTTGCGCCACGCTTGCGCGACTTCGGCTTCTTGCGGATGACACCGGGCGTCGCGCCGCCGCCTCCGCCGCCGACGGCGAGGTCGCCAGGCAGCGACACCTCGACGCGGCGACCGCCGACCTCGACGACGACCTTCTGCCGGGGCAGGGTGTCCTCTTCGTCAAGCGGTGCGCCGGAGGTGAACGGCTCGACCGTGTTGTCCCACTCGGTTTCGATCCACCGCGTGTGGACCGTGAATCCGTTCTCGTCGCCGATGAAGGCGGGATCGGACACGACGGCGCGGTGGAACGGGATGACCGTCGCCAAGCCCTCGACGGTGAACTCGGCAAGCGCCCGACGCGACCGGTCGAGGGCCTCTTCGCGGGTGGCGCCGGTGACGATCAGCTTGGCGAGCATCGAGTCGAACTGGCCGCCGATGACCGAGCCGGTCTCGACACCGGAGTCCAGGCGGACGCCGGGGCCGGTCGGCGGGTCGAACAGGGTGACGGGTCCCGGCGCGGGCAGGAAGCCGC
Organism: Mycolicibacterium hodleri; assembly: GCA_006864685.1. Lineage (GTDB taxonomy): Bacteria > Actinomycetota > Actinomycetes > Mycobacteriales > Mycobacteriaceae > Mycobacterium > Mycobacterium hodleri_B. The sequence continues at coordinate 1,189 of VIFX01000005.1, forward strand.
GGCCGGCGTCCTCGCCGTTGATGCGGAACTCGAAGGAGTGGCCGCGGGGAGTCGGATCCTCGGTGATGTCGAGGGCCTCGCCGTTGGCGATCCGGAACTGCTGGCGGACCAAGTCGATGCCCGAGGTCTCCTCGGTCACCGGATGTTCGACCTGCAGGCGGGTGTTGACCTCGAGGAACGAGATCAGTCCGTCCTGGCCGACCAGGTACTCGACGGTGCCTGCACCGTAGTAGCCGGCTTCCTTGCAGATGCGCTTGGCGGACTCGTGGATTTCCTTGCGCTGCGCGTCGGTCAAGAAGGGTGCGGGTGCTTCTTCCACCAGCTTCTGGAAGCGGCGCTGCAGCGAGCAGTCGCGGGTGCCCGCCACGACGACGTTGCCATGGGTGTCGGCGATGACCTGTGCCTCGACGTGGCGCGGCTTGTCCAGGTAGCGCTCGACGAAGCACTCGCCGCGGCCGAAGGCGGACACGGCCTCACGGGTGGCGGAGTCGAACAGCTCGGGGATCTCTTCGATGGTGCGCGCGACCTTCATGCCACGGCCGCCGCCGCCGAAGGCGGCCTTGATCGCGATCGGCACACCGAATTCCTTTGCGAACGCGACGATCTCGTCGGCGTCCTTGACCGGGTCCGACGTGCCGGGGACCAGCGGTGCGTTTGCCTTGGCGGCGATGTGGCGGGCGGTGACCTTGTCGCCGAGGTCGCGGATCGACTGCGGGCTGGGTCCGATCCAGATCAGCCCGGCGTCGAGCACGGCCTGGGCGAAGTCGGCGTTCTCCGACAGGAACCCGTATCCGGGGTGGATCGCGTTGGCGCCGGACTTCTGCGCGGCGTCGAGGATCTTGGCGAAGTCGAGGTACGACTCGGCCGAGGTCTGGCCGCCGAGGGCGAAGGCCTCGTCGGCGAGCCGGACGTGCGGTGCGTCGGCATCGGGTTCGGCGTACACGGCCACGCTCGTGAGCCCCGCGTCCTTGGCGGCCCTGATCACCCGGACGGCGATTTCACCCCGGTTGGCGACGAGCACCTTGGAGATCTTCGAGCTGGCGTGACTTGGCACTGCGCCTCCTGATGGCATGTTCTCTAAGAAACCTCTTTAAGAATGTATCGGAGGCAGTTTAAGCGGCGCGCTAGGGTCGTCGGCGCGCCGGTCCCTTACTGGTGAGTAGGTACGTTCGGCCAGCTGGGTCTCAATGCTGATAGCCGGTTCGCCGCTTGCGCATCGCGTTCCGGCGGTTTCGTACCGCTTGCAGCGCCGAGCTTTCCGCCCCGTAGGGGTGGCCGTACTGCAGAAGCAGGGTCACCCTCAGCGTGTCCGTTGGCCAGGGCAGCGTGGCGTGCAGGGAGCGGTAGCCCCTGAAGACGTAGACGTCACCGGGAGTGAGGTGGACCGTGAACGCCGACGGGTCGGCGTCGAAGCGTCGCCGCAGCCGGCGGCCGTAGAGGCTGTTGTGCACCAGCAAGCGCTCGGCCGCGTCGACCGTTGCCGAGCGCCGATGCGGGCGATGGTCGGGGAACAACGCCAGATCGCCCGTGCCGTCGGGAACGACGACCGGTACGAGCATCGTCACCGCGTTCGCGTCGTAATGCCAGTCAAACGGCGGCGAATCCACCGCCGAGCCGTCGAGGATGCGTAGGACGCGCTGTCGGTAGCCGGCGAACCCGGGTGCGGCGGAGACCGGCGGTGGCGTCAGGGTGTGCAAGAACGATTCGACTCGTTCGTCGACGGCCAACTCCGCGATGGTGGGGCAGTCCCACCGGTCGGCGTCGACGAGGCTGTGTTCGCCGGAACCGTGCCGAGCGAGGAAACCGTCGACGTCGGCGCGTGCCGCTGCGAGCCACTCCGGCGGTACGACCCCTGCGAGACGGACCAGCCCCGTCCGCTCGAGGTCGGCACGGGTGTGCCCGTCGTGACGAGCGAGATTGGCCGCTATCACGCTGCTTCTTCGCTGCTCACGCATCTCGGCCATCCGCCAAAGTTTAGTCGCGCCGCCCGCACGCTCAAGGTCTTTGCCGACGGAAATCCGGCACGCCTTCGAGGGGGTCACGGCCGGTGCCGTCGTGGCGCATCGACGCGGGCGGGCGGGCGTCCCGTCTTGGTGCGGCACTCGCATCGTCGTGCCGCCGCAGCAAACATTGCGCCAATCTAGTCGGGCGCGGATGACCGATCTATGACGTGCTGAGCCGGCGCTTGATGCGGGTCAACATCGCCGACATCCCCCTGAGGCGCAGCGGGCTGATCAGCTTCGCCAGCCCGAGGTCGGCATAGAAGTCGTCCGGCACGGCGAGGATCTCGTCGGCCGACAGCTCGTCGAGGCCAGCCGACAGGATCGCCGCGAAGCCACGCGTCGTCGGTGCCTCCGGCGGCGCACTGAAGTACAACCGGACGCGTGCGCGGTCGGTGGCGTCGACGTGCAGGAACAGCGGCGACTGGCACTCCGGGACCGGTTCCATGGCGGCCTCTTCGAGGTCGGCAGGGATCGGCGGCAGTTCGTTCGCGAACTCCAGCAGGAGCTGAAGCTTGTCCTGGCCCTGCATGTCGGCGAAGTCCGACACCACCTCGGCCAGCGCGGCCGGCATCACGCTCATGCCTGGCCCGGCGCCTCACCCGGATCGGAGCCGACCGCGACGGGAACGCGCACCGCGTTGCCCCACTCGGTCCACGAGCCGTCGTAGTTGCGGACGCCCTCCTTGCCGAGCAGATGAGTCAGCACGAACCAGGTGTGGCTCGAACGTTCACCGATGCGGCAGTAGACGATCGTCTCGTCCTCGGGCTGCAGGAAGCCGTACAGCTCGTCGAGTTCGGCCCGGCTGCGGAACTGCCCGTTGTCCCTTGCGGCCTTGGCCCACGGAATCGACATCGCCGTCGGAATGTGGCCGCCGCGCAGGGCGCCCTCTTCCGGGTAGTCGGGCATGTGGGTGCGCTCGCCGGTGTACTCCATGGGGGAGCGGACGTCGATCAAGGGCTGGCGTCCGAGGTTGGTCAGAACGTCGTCCTTGAAGGCGCGGATCGGCGCGTCCTCGCGCTCGACGACGGGGTAGCCGGTCGTCGTCTTGGACGGCACGTCGAGGTTGGTGTCACGACCGTTGGACACCCAGAGGTCGCGGCCACCGTCGAGCAACCGCACGTCCGGATGACCGAACAACGTGAACACCCACAGGGCGTAGGCCGCCCACCAGTTGCTCTTGTCGCCGTAGATGACGACGGTGTCGTCCCGGCTGATGCCCTTGCGGTCCATCAGCGCGGCGAACTGCGCGCCGTCGATGTAGTCGCGGACGCGGTCGTCGTTGAGGTCGGTGTGCCAGTCGATCTTGACCGCGCCGGGGATGTGCCCGGTGTCGTAGAGGAGGACGTCCTCGTCGGACTCGACGATGGCGAGCCCTGGCCTGCCGATGTTGCCGGCCAACCAGTCGGCGGTCACCAGCCGTTCGGGATGGGCGTAGGAGGCGAGGGAGGGATGCGGGTCTGCAGGCAGCGACACCCCTGCAGCCTACTTGTTCGTCGGGGGCGGTTCAGACCTCCAGTGCCGTCGGCCGGTCGCTCAGTCGGCGACGGGATTGGCGGCCCAGAGGTCGGCGAGAGACAGGCCGACGCGCTCGAACAACCCCCTCGTGAGCGGGAGGCCGATGCCGATCACCGCGGACGGATCGCCGTCGACGCCGTCGACGAACCACCCGCCGAGGCCGTCGAGGGTGAAGCCGCCCGCGACGGCCGTGGGTTCACCGCTGCGCGCGTATGCCAGGACGTCGGAGGCCGACGGGTGACCGAAGCGGACGGTGGTGACGGTATGCGCTGCCGCCGTGTCCACGATCCGGTTGGCGCGCATGCGAAGCACGCAGTGTCCGGTGAACAGTTCCCCCGACCGACCCGCCATCGCCCGCCACGCGTCGAGCACCGCATCCTCGGTGGCCGGCTTGCCCCACAGTCGCCCGTCGCGGAACAGCATCGAATCACAGCCGATGACAACGCAATCCGCGGCGACCTCGGCGTCCACCGCGTGCGCGACGGCCTCGGCCTTGGCGGTCGCCAGCGCGGTCGTCACCTCGCCGGGACCCGCATCGGCGGGAAGGGTCGCGACCACCGCGTCCTCGTCGACCCCCGACACCACGATGAGCGGGTCGACACCCGCGCTGCGCAACACCTTGCGCCGGCCAGGCGATGCCGACCCGAGAACGACGCGTGTCACGCTAAGCCCTGATTTTCTTCATCATCAGCGACGCAGGTGGGCGCGTTCCACCTGCGTGATCCGCTGCCAGCTGATCAACGAGTAGCGCAGCTGGTCCACCGGAAGTCCCCACCGGTTCAATTCCTGCGGGCCCGGCTCCGCCGTACCGCCGCCGCTGCCTGCCAACACCGTCACCAGTGCGGCCAGATCCGAGTCGGTGGGATTGCCCTTGAGGATCTTGATCTCGGGCACCGACGTCACGACTGGGGCGTCGATGGTCAGGTCGTCGGGATCGGAGACCTCGGTGATGTCGACGTCTTGTGACATGAGTGGTCCGTTCGTCGGGGAAGGAGCGCGGATCAGAGCGGGATGTTGCCGTGCTTCTTGGGCGGCAACTGCACGATCTTGCGTTCCAGCAGACGCAACGCGGCCGAGATGTAGCCGCGGGTGTGCGACGGCGGAATGACCGCGTCGACGTAGCCCCGCTCGGCGGCCACGTAGGGATTGACGAGGGTGTCCTCGTAATCCTGCTGCAGCTCCAGGCGCAGGGAGTCGACGTCCTTGCCCTCCTTGGCGGCTTCCTTGAGCTGAGACCGGTAGACGAACCCGACGGCGCCCGAGGCACCCATCACGGCGATCTGTGCGGTCGGCCATGCGACGTTGACGTCGCAGCCCATGTCCTTGGAACCCATCACGCAGTACGCGCCGCCGTAGGCCTTGCGGGTGATGACCGTGATCTTCGCGACGGTCGCCTCGCCGTAAGCGTAGAGCAGCTTCGCGCCGCGCCGGATGATGCCGTTGAACTCCTGGTCGGTGCCGGGCAGGAAGCCGGGGACGTCGACCAACATGATGATCGGAATGTTGAAGCAGTCGCACGTGCGAACGAACCGGGCGGCCTTCTCGGAGGCGTTGATGTCCAGGCAGCCGGCGAACACGGTGGGCTGATTGGCCACGATGCCCACGGTGCGTCCGTCGACCCGGCCGAATCCGACGACGATGTTGCCCGCGTAGCCGGCCTGCACCTCGAGGAACTCGTCGTCGTCGAGGATGCGCGTGATGACCTCGTGCATGTCGTACGGCTGGTTGGGCGAGTCGGGGATGAGCGTGTCGAGTTCGAGGTCCTCGTCGGTGAGGTTGTCCTCGATGGCGCCGGGGTGCGGCGGCGCCGGGTAGCGCGGCGGCTCGGAGGCGCTGTTGGGGGGCAGGTAGCTCAGCAGGTCGCGGACGTAGTCGAAGGCGTCCTGCTCCCCGGAGGCGACGTAGTGCGCCGTGCCGGACTTGGCCATGTGGGTGTGGGCGCCGCCCAGCTCCTCCATGGTCACTTCCTCGCCGGTGACGGTCTTGATGACGTCGGGGCCGGTGATGAACATCTGGCTGGTCTGGTCGACCATGATCACGAAGTCGGTCAGCGCGGGGGAGTAGACGTGTCCGCCTGCCGCGGCGCCCATGATCAGCGAGATCTGAGGGATGACGCCCGAGGCCAGGATGTTGTTGCGAAAGATCTTGCTGTACAGGCCAAGTGAGACGACACCCTCTTGGATGCGAGCGCCGGCGCCGTCGTTGATGCCGATCAGGGGGCGACCGGTCTTGAGGGCCAACTCCTGCACCTTGACGATCTTCTCGCCGTAGACCTCGCCGAGGCTGCCGCCGAAGACGGTGGCGTCCTGGCTGAAGATGCAGACGTCGCGGCCGTCGATGGTGCCGTAGCCGGTCACCACGCCGTCGCCGACGGGCCGGTTGTCCGCGAGCCCGAAGTTGGTGCTGCGGTGCTTGGCCAGCGCGTCGAGTTCGACGAAGGTGCCCTCGTCCATCAGTGCGTGGATGCGTTCGCGAGCGGTCAGCTTGCCCTTGGCGTGGACCTTGTCGACGGCTGCCTCTCCCACCGGATGCAGCGTCTCCTCGGTGCGCTTGCGGAGATCGGCCAGCTTGCCTGCGGAGGTGTGAATGTCGATCTCGGGTGAAGCGGCCGGGGCAGAGGGATCCGTAACGCTCGTCATGGTGGTCGATCGTAGCGATAGAAGCGCCGCAACTCTTAAGCAGCCCTTAAACACGCCGCACGGGGCGCGGGGTGCGCCCCGGCACTCGCCCGCCCCGGACAGATCCCGTCGAGCATGCAACGATTCATCGCAGCTAATCTCGATCAGGCGTTTCTGACGCGGTTGTTCGAAGTCACGACGGAGGTAGCACGAATGGCATCGGTCTTGGGTGAGTCCGGGGCCCCGAAGAGGGCGCTGATCACCGGCATCACCGGGCAGGACGGTATCTACCTGTCGGAGTTGCTGCTGTCCAAGGGGTACGAGGTCTACGGGCTGCTGCGGGGACAGAACAACCCCAAGGCGGCAATGCTGGAGGAAGTCCTCCCGAGCGTTCACGTCATCGCCGGGGACCTGCTGGACATGTCCAGCCTGATGCGGGCGATGACCATCGCGCAGCCCGACGAGGTCTACAACCTCGGTGCGGTGTCCTTCGTCGCCTACTCGTGGCAAAACGCGCGCCTGACCACCGACGTCACGGCTGGCGGCGTGCTGAGCATGCTGGAATCGGTGCGGCTGTATCAGGAAGTGTCAGGCAAGCGCGTCCGGTTCTATCAGGCGTCGAGTTCAGAGATGTTCGGCAAGGTGCAGCACGTTCCGCAGACCGAGTCGACGCTGTTGTGGCCGCGGTCGCCGTACGGCGTGGCCAAGGTGTACGGGCACTACCTGACGATCAACTACCGCGAGTCCTACGACATGCACGCCAGCTCCGGGATTCTCTTCAACCACGAATCACCGCGCCGCGGCGTCGAATTCGTCACTCGCAAGGTGTCCCGGGCGGTGGCCAGGATATCGCTGGGCCTGCAGGACACTCTCACCCTCGGCAATATCGACGCCGAGCGCGACTGGGGTTTCGCAGGCGACTACGTCGAAGCCATGTACCTGATGCTCCAGCAGGACGTCGCCGACGACTACGTGATCGCCACCGGTGAGACGCATTCGATCTCCGAGCTTCTCGACGTCGCCTTCGCGACGGTCGGAATCGACGATTGGAAGCCGTACGTGCAGACCGACACGGCGCTGTTGCGGCCGGCCGAGGTCGACCAATTGATTGGCGACGCGACGAAGGCGCGCAACGCCTTTGGGTGGGAACCCAAGGTGTCGTTCAAAGACCTCGTCGAGATGATGGTGCACAACGACCTCGCCCTGCAGTCGCGCGACGCGGGCCACGCCGCGCCGTGATGCGTTGATGCAGTCGGACAGCCAGCCCATGAAGGTCGCACTGGTCACCGGCGTCACCGGCCAAGATGGTTACTACCTGTCGCGGCTGCTTCGCGACTCCGGGGTGGCCGTTCACGGAGTCGTCGGACCCAACGAGGGGCCACAGTCGGTCGCGATACCGGAGGTCACGGCGCACGCCGCCAACCTCACCGACGGTGACGCCGTGCTCGACCTGGTCACCAAAGTGTCGCCCGACTACGTCTTCCACCTGGCCGGAGTCTCGTCGGTGGCGCTGTCGTGGGACCGGCCGGTGTACACGGCCGACGTGAACGCCGTCGCCACGACCGCATTGCTGGACGCCTGCCTCAAGGTGCAGGACGCCACGGGCCGCAGCATCGCCGTGGTGAACGCCTCGAGTGCGGAGATCTTTGCCGGTTCGGCGGGCTCGCGTCAGACCGAGGACACGCCCGTGCGGCCGACGTCCCCGTACGGGGTGTCCAAGGCGATGGGCCACATGATGTGCCACGTGTACCGCGACAGGGGATTGCAAGCGTCCAACGCCATCCTCTTCAATCACGAATCACCGCGACGGCCAACGTCTTTCGTGACACGTAAGATAACCGCCGCCGTGGCAGCGATTTCCAGGGGTGAGCAGAGCTCGGTCCGGTTGGGCAACATCGCGGTGCGGCGGGACTGGGGCTGGGCACCGGACTACGTCGATGCGATGTTCCGCATGGCAACGCACGAAACGGGTGACGACTTCGTCGTCGCGACCGGTGTCGACCATTCCATCGCCGACTTCGCCGCCGCCGCGTTCGCCTCCGTGGGCATCACGGATTGGGAGACGAAGGTGGACGTGGACGCCGACCTGATCCGGCCGGCGGACATCGACGTCATGGTCGGAGATGCGGCCAAGGCCGCCACCGTGCTGGGCTGGCGCACGACGAAGTCATTCGACCAAATCGTGGCAGCCATGGTCGAGGCCGACTTGGGACGGGAGCAGCCTTCGTGAGTACGGACCTTTCTCAGACTCGGCTGGTCTACATCGCGCCGAGGGTTGGCATCGGCGGCGTCGGAGACTTCGCGGAGGCGTTCGTCGACGCCGTTCGGTCGCACTTCGCCGAGGTCGTCGAGTACCGCCACGGCGGCCCCGGCGACGACAGCGTTTCGGACCTGCGTAGGCACAGCGCCGCGATCCGCAAGTTGGTGGCTGAGGCGCCGGGTGGGCGAGTGCTGGTGCATGCCGAACTGAGTGGGGGCGCCGTCGTCCCGTTCTGGGCGACGGCGAAACTGCCCGACCACGTCCCGGTGACGGCCACCATTCACGACCCGCCGCATCCGATCTGGTGGCCAGCCCGGACGCGGTTCATGGCCCAGCACTGGCTGGTCAACCATGCCGTTCACTTCCCGCTCCGCAGGGTGTCCTACGCCGTGCAGCGAAAGTGGCTTCGGGCGACCACGCTGTTCGTCCTCACCGAAAGCGGCGCAAAGTCCATCAGGCCGGCATATCCGCACGCTCGAGTGGTTCGGGTCCCGCATCAGGTCGCCGACCGGCCCGACATCCGCCCCCCGGAGCAGCGACCACTCGCGATTGGGCTCTTCGGTTTGGTCTACCGCGGCAAGGGATTCGAGCAGATTGGCGCCCTCAGGAAGCTGCTACCACCGGAGATCGCCATTCGCGTCGCCGGCCGCGGGACCGAGGACCTGCCTCGAATCGAGGGGATCGACGTCGTCGGAGGCATCGAAGGTGAGGCCGAGGACGCGTTCTTCGAGTCGGTTCGTGCCATCGTCATGCCATATGGCAAGCGCTCGCCGTACGGGATGGGCTACCCCTCCTCGGCGGTGATGGCCCATGCCGTCGCGTACGGGACACCGGTGATCTGCACCGACCATGGAGCGCTCGGCGATCTAGGGGAGAACGAAGGCGTCGTGGTGTTGCGCGGGCTGTCTCACGCGCCGGACGAGGTTGCCGCGGCGTTCGCGGACGCAGTGACGGCCCTCGTCGACGACGACGCCAAGCTGGCGACATTGGGTCAAGAAGTGCAGGTCCAGCGGAAGGCACGTTCGGCCGTGGAGATCGCCAAGGCCTACACCACCGTGTGGTCGGAGTTGCTCGAGAATTCAGAATGACCGGCTGACTGCTCCCGGACGTTACCGGGGCAGCGAACGATGACGGGAGCAAGCACAGTGTTCGTCGAACCCCAGCGGTCCGATCCAGAGGTCCTCGCCAAGAAGCGCGCGGTGAATCCGAATGTTCGAACCCCCGGCCTGATGGAGTGGATCACCGACGACGACGGGCGCATCGTCAACTTCCGCATCGCCGGTGAGACGACGTGGTCGAGGTTCGTCGACCTCTACTCGGCCTGGTTCTTCAACAACTTCGTCACCTACATTCCCCTGCACTTCGTCCGGCAGGCCTACCTCCGCGCGTTCGGCGCGTCGATCGGCAAGGACACGGCGATCAACAGGGGAACCAACGTCTGGTCCATCCGATTGATCGTCATCGGCGACCGGGTGTCGATCGGGTTTAGATGCTTGCTGGACGCCAGGGCGGGGATTGCCATCGGCGACGACGTGATCATCGCCAGTGACACCCACATGATCGCGGGCGGCCACGACATCAACCATCCCGACTTTCCGCCGGCGCCAAATCCACCCGACCCCATCGTCATCGACCACCACGTCTGGATCGCGAGCCGGGCGATGATCCTGCCGTGCCTCATCGGCAGTGGTGCGGTGGTTGCAGCGCATGCAGTGGTCGTCAACGACATACCCCCGCTCGGGATCGCCGGCGGCGTCCCCGCCAAGGTCATCGGCAAACGAAATCCGGACGCTCTGCGGTACAGCGGGAAGTTCAAGGTGCCGCTGTTCTGACACCTAAAGTGACAGTAGGGGACACGTTTCGAACGTTTTGCTGACGATCAGGTCACGAGTTGCCAGTCATTTTCTGGCAACCGGTGAGATTTCGGTAGCCGGTGTACAGTTGTCGGCGGCGCCTCCCGTATGACGGAAGGCCGCAACCCCCTGTCCCGCCCAGCACGCATGTTCAAGTGCCAAACATCGTGAGGATTACTGACGGTGCCCCGAGACCTCCTAGCGCGTACGTCAACGCGCCCTCGAGTGGCGATAGCGCACGACTACCTGACTCAGCTCGGGGGGGCTGAGAAGACCGTACTGGCCATGAGCAGGGCTTTTCCGGATGCTCCGATCTACACCATGCTCTACGACCCCGACGCGACGTTCCCCGAATTCAGGGATCTCGACGTTCGGGTGGCTCCCGTGAACCGGGTAAAGGCGATCCGCAAGCACCACCGCGCCGCGCTTCCCCTCTTCCCGTTCGTCGCCAACTCCGTTCAGATCGACGCCGACGTCGTGCTCGCCAGCAGCAGCGGATGGGCGCACGGATTCCAGACCACGGGCCGCAAGCTCATCTACTGCCATTCGCCGGCACGTTGGCTGTACCAAGGTGACAGCTATCTGGGCGAGCACGGCAACACCGTCGCGAAGCTGGGTCTTCGCGCGATGGCCAAGTACCTCACCACGTGGGATCGCCGCGCCGCGCTGTCCAGCGACCGCTACCTGGCGAACTCCGCGGTGATCCGCGAGCGCATCCGCATCGCCTACGACGTCGAGGCCGAAGTCGTCTTCCCCCCGGTCACCATGGCGCAAGCCGACAGCGTCAAACCGATCCCCGAGGTCGTGGACTGGCTGGGTGCCGACGCGGCCAACATCGACTCAGTCGACGGCGCCTTCTACCTCGTCGTCTCCCGGCTGCTGCCGTACAAGAACGTCGACGCGATCGTCCGCGCGTTCGCCGGCACCGACCGCCGGCTCGTCGTCGTCGGCCGCGGACCGCAGGCCGAGCGCCTTCGCGCCATGAAGACGCCGAACGTCACCATGGTCTCCGACATCTCCGACGGCGAGTTGGCGTGGCTGTACGGCAACTGCCGCGCCATCCTCGCGGCGAGCTACGAGGACTACGGCCTCACACCGCTCGAAGCGGGAATCTGGGGCCGCCCGGCGATCGCCCTGCGGTACGGCGGATTCCTCGACACCATCCACGAGGGCATCAGCGGCATGTACTTCGACGAGCCGACCCCCGGCGACATCGCCGAGGCCGTCGACCGATTCGAGATGACCAAGTTCGACTCGGACAAGATCCGGGACCACGTCAAGCAGTTCAGCGAGGCGTCGTTCTCGGAGAAGCTTCACGACGCGGTCAACGGCCTCGTCGCGCTGCCCCGGTGAGCTGCTGTCGCCGCTCTCACCGCTGTACCCTGACACCCCGAGTTGCCGAGACGACGCTGCCGCGCCGTACGCCTAGAACATGGCAGGAGCCACGCCGGTGAACACCGAACCCGCAAAGGCGGACCCGGAAGACGTAGCCAGAAAGGTCGCCGCCGCACCCGGATTGAAGTTGCCGCCACCGCCGTCCTACGACCTGCAACCCGACGGCAGGGTGGCCAACTACCGGATGCAGAACATGGGCTTGCAGCGCAAGCTCCGCAACCGCATCGGGCAGGTGCTCTACAACCTGATCGTCACCCACATTCCCTTCCACTTCATCCGGCAGGGATTTCTCCGGCTTTTCGGCGCCACCATCGGCGGCAACTCCTGCATCATGCTCGGCACCACGATCCTCGACATCGAATTCCTGACCGTGGGTGACAACACGTCGATCGGTTCGCGCTGCCTTCTCGACGCCCGCGCCGGTCTCTACATCGGCAACGACGTGACGATCGCCAGCGACGTTCAGATCATCGGCGGCGGACACGACGTCAACCACCCGGATTTCCTGCCGGTGCCCATCCCCACCGTGGTCTCCGACTACGCGTGGATCGCCAGCCGCGCCATGGTGCTGCCGTCGCTGATCGGTCGCGGCGGAGTCGTCGCCGCCCAAGCGGTGGTCACCAAGGACATCGGGGTGTGCGAGATCGTCGGCGGAGTGCCAGCCAAGGTGATCGGCAAGCGCGATCCAGAGGCGCTCAAGTACACGGGTGGCTACCGGCCCCTGTTCTGCTGATGACGACGCTCGAGACGAAGGGCTCGTGACCTGACGCTCCCCGAATCGGCGCCCGAATCAGCCCCGGAAGGCGCGTCGCGCAATCTCTTCAAGACGCTCGTCGGCGTCTTCTTCATGTACGGCAGCCGAGGCCTAGGCCTGCTGCTGACCTTCGCGATCATCGCCCGCCTCGGCATCGCCGACTACGGTCTGTATGCCCTGGCGTTCTCATTCGCCACGATTCTCGGTCCGCCCCTTGACAATCCGTGGGCAGTTCGGGCGATCCGGGAGTCCGAGGACGACTTCAACCGGGAGCGCTCGAGTCGCTATCTGGTGGGCGTCGCGCTCGTCGTCGTCGGGCTTGCCCTCCTGCCGTTCGACAAGCTGTACCTGCTGTGGTTCGGCTTCGTCATGGCCGGCGGGGAGATGGCGTTCAACAGCCTCAAGAGCCGCGCCGTACGCGAAGGACATCCCGACTTGGTGTGGCGTTATGACGCCATCAGGCAAACCAGCAGCGTCGTGCTGGTGTGTGCCTACCTCTTCGCGGTGGACGACCCCACGCTGAAGCTGACCAGCCTGCTCTATTGCGCGCCCTACGCCGTGATCCTGGTCCTCGCCGGTGCAGGCGTGCGGGGCCACCGACCCGGACTGCCAGGCTCGCCGCGGCAGATGGTCTACCTCACTGCCGAGATGGGCTTGGGCACAGCCGCTTACCTTCAGGGCGACGTGCTGCTCCTTGGCTTCCTCACAAACAGCACCGTGGTCGGTTACTACAACGTCACGCTGATGCTGGCCACCGCGTTGGCCGGTATCGGGCAGTCGTTCGCGATGACGTATCACGAACCCCTTCGCAAGAGCGGTGGTGACCTGAAGACCGGTCCCAAGTTGCGTCTGACGCTCACCATCTCGGCCGCCGTCGGCATGATCGTCCTCGTCACCGGAGTGGTGATGCTGTTCACGCCCGCGCCGGCGCCCATGGCAGAGGCCATGGTGATCATGGCCGGATTCTGCTTCCTGCGAACCGTGATCTGCGTCTTCCAGGTCATCCTCTACGCCCAACGGCGGGACCGCTTCCGGCTCGCTTCGTCGATCGCTCTCCTGCCGGTCAAGCTCGCGCTGCTGACCATCCTGGTCAAGCTCGGCCTCGGAGCGGTGGCCGCGGCGATCGCGACGACGGCAGCGGACGCCATGCTTCTGGCGGTCTTCGCGACCGCACTCTACGGACGACGGCGCCAGTGACCTCCGTCGTCTTCCTGATGTCCAAGGACCCCGTGGTCGAACACGGCGGTGACGTCGCCCTGTCGCGACTCTTCGTCGAGCTGGCCGCGGAGAGTCATGACGTCTCGGTCATCTGCCTGGCCGCGGAGAGTGGCTCCGTCACAGCCGATTTCGTTCCCGGCGGGGTCGAGGTGACGAGGGTGCGCAAACCCGCCGTGCGGCCGCTGGGCTTGCTCGCGGCCGCCGCCAGGTCGCGCCGCAGTCTGGTCCACGTCCGATTCGACGGCGACGAGCTGGTCGCGGCGATCGAACGAGCGGACGCCGACGTCTTCGTCGCCGAGCACAGCTACATGGCCGAGTCGTTCCTCCGGAGTTCGCTCGTCGGCAAACGCAGGCTGGTGGTCAACACCCACGTCAGCGAGGCCTTGGTCTGGGGCGCCAGCCGTGGACTGCTCGGACGAGTGGAGTCCAAGCGGCTGGTCCGGGACGAGTTGCGGGTGGCCATGGCCGCCGATGCCGTCGGCACCTTCGACGCCGACGAGGCAGAGCAATACCGCCGCAACGGCGTTCGTGGTGCCAGGCGGTTCGAGCTCACGTTGCCGCCCGCCGATCAGGTCGACGTCTCGACGACGCCTGCGCGTCTGGTGCTGATGGGCACCAGGGACTGGCCGCCGAATCAGGAGGCGTTCCTGCGCGCTCTCGCCCTGTGGCCACGTATCTCGGCGGGCGTGCCGGACGCGGAATTGTGCGTCATCGGCGCGAAGAAGCCGAACGCGCCGGAACCGGCCTACCCGGCGGGGGTTCGAGATCTCGGCTTCGTCGACGACCTGCACGCGTTCCTCGGCACGTGTCGGGCGATGGTGGCACCGATCACGACCGGTGGCGGCGTGCGCGTCAAGATCCTCGACGCCGCCCGCATCGGACTTCCGGTCGTCGGGACCGAGGCTGCGGTGGGGTCGCTGGGGAGCATCTTCGCCCTCGACGTCGCCGGGGACGACGACGCCTTCGTCCAGGCGTGCCGACGCATGCTGACCGACCGTGCGGCGGCCGTGTCTGCGGGGCAGGCGATCTACCAGGCCAACGAACGGCATTGGCGGGACGGGACGGTACGGGCGGCGGTGAACGCGCTGATCAAGGGCGGCCCCGATGACACCGCTACGCGGCCGTGACCTCGATGACAGCGACTGTGGTCATGATCGCGGTGACCGGAATCGAGGGTGGTCACGGCGGGAGGGCGGACCAGCGTCGTGTCCCTGGCCTCCGCGGGCCATGACGTTTGCTGGATGTCGGACGGCACGAGGTGGGCGGCGCCACAATTTGACGCCAATGTCGGGCCTTGTCGAGGCTCGGCACCCGCGGGCGACCCACGGTGCGATGGTCGACATTAGCCAGGGGCGGACGTCGTCCGCCGTCTCGATCGCCTACGATCGACGGGCGGGAGCACGACCAGGGGGCGTTGCGCGCAAACCGCTAGCAACGACACTCGACGGGGGTGGATGGAGGAGGCACGGATGAGCCTGCGCCGCGCCGTCATCTCCGCGATCGTCGTGGTGACCGTGACGACGTCCGCGTGCGGTGGACGAACGACCGAACCGGTCGCACCGCCGCCGGACGCCGGAATCTCACTGCCCGCCGATCTCAGCGGTTCGGGGCCGGGCACTGTCGTCGCGGCCCACAGCATGCCCACCCTCGACCGACGGCTCAGCGGCGTCACGTCGGTGGCGGCCAAGGTGACCTATGCCTCGACGTCGGGGGTCACCGGCCAACCCACGAAGGTGACGGGCACCGTCTTCGCGCCGAAGGGCAAGCCGCCCGAGGGCGGGTGGCCGATCGTCGCCTACGGCCACCCCACCACCGGCGTCGTCGCGGGGTGTGCTCCGTCCTCGTCGCCGACCTTGTCCAATCTGTCGTCCGCCATTCTCGAGCTCGTCAACGCCGGCTACGTCGTCGCCATGGCGGATTATCAAGGGCTGGGCGACGATTCGACCTACCATCCGTATCTCGACGCCACCACGGCTGGCTACAACCTCATTGACTCGGTGCGTGCCGCGCGCAAGGTGGTCGCCGACACCTCCAACCGGTGGGCGGCATTCGGCGTGTCGCAGGGGGGCCAGGCTGCGTGGGCGGCCAACGAGCTGAGCCCGTCCTACGGGGCCGGGCTTGAGCTGGTTGGCACCGCCAGTGTGTCTCCGCCCCTAAACGTTTCGGGCTTCGTCGACGACGCCGTGAATCGGGAGCTGTCGAAGGAACAGGAGCCGGTCTACCAGGCGCTGCTGGCCTCGCAGAAGAACGAAGATCCAGGCCTGAACCTCGACGACTATCGACGCGGAGTCGTCGCGGACAAGTGGGATGTCCTGTTGCAGTGCGACTTCGGGAAGGCTGACGAGCGGTCGGCGGCCGCCGAACAGATCACCCCCGACGACTTGACGCCGTCGACCGCCGCGGCCGCAGCGGCGCTGCGGGCCCGCCTTCGGACGTCGGATCTCCCGCGGCGCCCCCTGGCGGCTCCGGCCTACGTCGTCTACGGCGGGCAGGACGTCCTCGTCCCACCCGCCTGGACCGATGCGGCGCTGCAAACCGCGTGCGAGATGGATGACGTCGTCCGCATCGACATGCAACCCGACCGCGGGCACTCCGACGTCGACGTCAGCCCGGTGCTGGGATGGATCGCCGACCGGTTCGGCACCGACCCTGCCCCCAACAGCTGCCCGTCCTTCGTCACGCCTCCGCCGCCGCCAGGATCAGAGGGGACGCCGGCCCCAACAGGAGACGGCGGATGAGCGTGGCCAGAAGCCTCCGGTGTCGATGGGCATGAAGCGGGGTGCGCGGGCGGCCGCGGTCACCGTGGTGACGCTGGTCGCCCTGGTGCTCGTCGCGCTCACCCTCCCGATTGGATTCCGCGTCGCGGGCAAGGTCGTCAACGCGATCCGCGGCGACTTGCCGACCGCGCAACCGGTTCCCGTCCAAACCGCCGAACTCGGCGGAGCGGGCCCGGGCTCCCTGGTCAGTGCGATGACCATGCCCGCTCTCCAGAGGACGATCACCGGACGTCAGCTGCAGGCGGCGCGCGTGGTGTACCGCTCGACCAACGGCGACACCGGCGCGCAGACGACCGTCTCCGGATCCGTCTTCACCCCACTCGGCGAGCCGCCGAAGGGAGGCTGGCCGATTCTGTCCTTCGGCCACGGCACCACCGGCATCGACGAGGGTTGCGCTCCGTCGGTCTCCGACTCGCTGCTCGGACTCGCCGACCTGGTCGTCGGCTTCGTCAAGACCGGACATGCGGTCGCTCTCGCGGATTACGAGGGGCTCGGGGAGAGTGGAATACATCCCTACACCGATGCCAAGACCGCGGGGCTCAACATGATCGACGCGGTCCGTGCGCTGCGCCATACCTTTGCCAACACTTCCACGCGCTGGCTGGCGCTGGGGGGATCGCAGGGCGGGGGAGCGGCGTGGGCCGCCGACGAACAGGCCTCGACGTACGCGCCGGAGCTCGATCTCGTTGGCGCCGTGGCAGATTCGCCCGCCGCAGAGGTGACCCGGGTGGTCGACAAGGCGCAGGCGGGCATCTTGACCGACGATCAGCGACCGGCGTTCCTCGCCATCGTGGAATCCCTGGCCCGCCGTCATCCCGAGGTGAACCGGGACGACTTCCGGCGTGGCGCAGCGGCGACCAATTGGGACGTGATCGTGTCGTGTGCCGGCGACACCGCCCACTCCAGGGCCGACGCGCTCAAACAGGTGACCGCCGCCGACGTCCGCCCGGCGTCGCAGGCGTCAGCCGACCAATTGCGGAAGCTGTTGTCCGCCTGGGCAGTTCCGCAACGACCCCTGTCTGCTCCGTTGTCGGTCGTCTACGGCGGCGCGGACACCCTGATCGACCCGGCGTGGACCACCGACGCCATCGCCAAGGCGTGCGCACTCGGTGGCAACGTGGAGTGGGACTTGCAGCCGGCCAAGGGCCACGGCGACGTCGACGTCACCAACCAACTCGCCTGGATCGCCGACCGATTCGAAGGGAAGCCGGCCGTCAATGAATGCCGCTAGGAACCCGGACGGAGACGTCCCCCACTGGCGTCGGCTGGCCTTCGAGGCCAAGTCGGCCGTCAAGCGCAGGCTGGCGTCGGCGGGGACGCCCGTCGACCCGCCGCCGAAGCCCTACCTCGTGGTGCCGATTCTCGGGCAGTCCAATGCCTTCGGGATGGGAAGGGGCCTCGACCGCGACGGGTTGGATCGTTCGCACCCACGGGTGCACCAATACGCCATGAGCGGGCCGGCGGAGGGCCGGATCATCCTCGCCGAGGAACCGTTGATGCACGAAATCCCCGGTAAGGGCGTCGGGTTCGGCATGACCTTCGCGAAGCTCCTCGCGGAGGAGACGGGTCGCCACGTCCTCCTGGTCCCCGGCGCCCGCGGCGACACGTCGTTCGCACCGAAGAACGGGTACACGTGGGATCCGGCGGACACCCGCACCAGGGTCAACCTCTACGTCGCCGGTGTGCGCGCGATCGACGCCGTGCTTGGCCGCCATCCGGGAAGTACAGTGGCCGCGGTGCTGTGGCACCAAGGAGAAAGCGACGTGCCGTTGACGTCCGGCCCGACGTACCGGGACAAGCTCGACTCGGTGATCGACGATCTACGCAGGCGCTACGGAAACGACCTTCCATTCATCCTCGGCCAAATGGTGCCCGAGGAGATGGAACTGAGCCGCAAGGACTATTCGGTGATCGACGCCATCCACGCCGACACCCCGCGTCGCAGGCACCGGACCGCATTCGCCACGGGCGAGCGGGGCTGTGTCAACGGCGGAGAAGACCGGCACTACAACGCCGAGGGGCAGCGCGCGATGGGACGAGCCATGTGGGTCCGCTATCGCGAGCTGTGTCCCGACGATCTGGCGGAGTATGACCGCGAGTAGACGGCTCCTGGCAGCGGTCGAAGCCATCGTGCTCGTGATGGCGATCATCCTGGTCGACATGGGCCTCAGCGGCTACTTCGTGTTCGCCAACGCCAAGGTCGACCAGCTCGAGCACGCCGACGCGATCATCGTGCTTGGCGGCGAACACGACGGTCGGGAGGACTACGGGTTGCAATTGGCGCGGGAGGGGTGGGCACCGACCGTCGTGCTGTCCGACCCCTACTGGGACGGGGACCCCGTGATGAAACGGGTGTGCCGCAGCCCCGAGGACGTCGAGGTCATCTGCTTCACGCCCGATCCGAGCACCACCCGTGGTGAGGCCGAGGAAATGCGGCGCCTGGCTTACGAACGGTCGTGGCGCAAGATCATCGTCATCAGCTGGCGCTACCACCTGCCGCGGGCGCGACTGGTATTCCAGCAATGTTTCTCAACCAACTCGGAAGCCGCGGTGATGGTCGACGTGCCGCGTCGCTATCGCTATTCACTTCTCGGCTGGGAGTTCATCTTCGCTTATCAATGGGCTGGCCTGGCCAAAGCGGCCATACAAGGCGAATGTAAGTGAGCTGGACATATGCTGTATGCATGGCGCTGGCTGGCTAACGGTGACATAGTAAGCGCGAGGCGGGGGCCTTGTTAACGCGTTTAACTGCCAGCAAACAGAAGGGGTGGATGACGTTGTCTCTGACCGAAGAAACCTTGGCTCTCACTGGCGCGCCGGTGTCGGCCTCGCACCGGAGCGGTGGCCCCCGGTGGCAGCGACGGTACGTCAAGGTTTTGGTCGTCTCCGACATCGTGGTCGTCGCTCTTGCGCTGGTAGGTGCCCAAACCGTCAGGCTCGGACGGCCCATCACGGCCACCGATCCAGCATCGATCTACTTCTCGATCCTGTCGGTACTCATCGCCTGCATTTGGCTCAGCCTTCTGGCCGCCTACCGCACTCGGTCTCCTCGGATCGTCGGAGCCGGTGTCGAGGAGTATCGACGTGTGGTTTCGGCCACACTGGCAACGATTGGCGTCGTAGCCGTCGCACTCATGATCTTTCGGCCGGAATTCGCCAGGGGATACCTCGCAGTGGCATTTCCGCTCGGCCTCGCCGGACTCGTAGTCGGGCGCAATGTGTGCCGGCTGTTCCTGTCCCGGCAGCGTAAGCGCGGCCGGTGCGTCGTCACGGTTTTGGCCGTCGGTGACGCCAGGGCCGTTCGTAGTCTCGTCCAATCCCTCAACAGGGGCTGGGGATACGGATACTCCGTCGTCGGAGTGTGTCTCACCGGCCGGAGCTCCGGCGGCACCATCGACATCCCCGGTGTCGGCGCGCTGCCCGTCTACGGCGACGAGAGCAGCGTCCACGACGCGATCCTCAAGACCAACACCGACACCGTCGCACTGACCACCACCGACCACCTCGGCCCCGAAGGCGTTCGCGAGCTGTCGTGGGACCTGCACAAGCTGGGCGTCGACCTGGTGGTCACCCCTGGCGTCGTCGACGTCGCGGGTCCACGGTTGACGATGCGACCCGTCGCCGGCCTGCCCCTCATCCACGTTGAGAAGCCGCAATACAGCGGCACCAAGAAGATCCAGAAGCTCGCATTCGACTACTTCATGGCGATCTTCGCGCTCGTCATGGCGCTCCCGGTGATGATCGCGGCGTCCATCGCGATCAAGCTGACCAGCAAGGGACCCGTCTTCTACAAGTCCGAGCGCATCGGCTTGGACGGAGAACCGTTCCAGATGATCAAGTTCCGCACCATGGTCGACGGAGCGGATCAGCAAGTGGTCAACCTGATGGACGTCAACGAAAGCGTCGGCGGTGTGCTGTTCAAGATGAAGGAAGATCCGCGGATCACCCACATCGGACGCCTCCTGCGGAAGTACAGCATCGACGAGCTGCCCCAGTTCTTCAACGTCCTCCGACGCGACATGAGCGTCGTCGGCCCCCGTCCGCCGCTGCGCCGCGAAGTGGACACCTACAACGACCAGGTCCGGCGCCGGTTGCTCGTTCTGCCGGGCATCACGGGCCTGTGGCAGGTCAGCGGCCGCTCCGACCTGTCGTGGGAGGACTCGGTGCGCCTTGACCTGTCCTACGTCGAGAACTGGTCCATCACCAACGACGTGTTGATCGCCGTCAAGACCGTTCGCACGATCGCCACCGGTTCCGGCGCGTACTGACCCCTGAGCCCGTCACCGGCGGTCTGGACGTAGCCGTCAGCAAACAGTAGTGAATGATCCTCGGGCTTTCTTGGTGCCGAGCCGAAATGACCGCGGGTAGCGACGTGCCGTCGTAACTGGCGCTAGTTCACCGTCAACGGGGGAGTAATTCCGGCGTAGCGGGTGACTTCCCCAAGGGGTGTTCGGTAGCCGCCGCGTCCTTTCGGGCGTCGTCGACGTATAGGGCGAACGCCAGGAGCATCGACCACAAGAGCACGTTCTGAGGAACGTCGGCGACATTGTGGTCCAAGTTGAATTGCACGACGGTGACGCCGATCAGAATTCCGCCGTACATGGCCAGCGGAAGCGAATTGGAGCGAAGCGCGCGATAGGACATCGCAATGCTGATCACCATGACCGCCACAAAGGCGAGGAAAGGCAGGAATCCGCCCCGGTAAAGCGTAGTCAACGGCGCGTTGGACGCCAGGTTGAAGAGGTATGAATACTCCGGATCAATGAATTCCGGGCGACCCCAGCCCCAGCCGAATTGCCAGTGGTGCGCCATTTGGCTGGGAAACACCCTCAAGGCGTCCGCACGTGCGAGCGAGCCGACGTCGCGCCCGGCGAAGGCCGACGTCAGGCGGTCGCGGACGGCGGGTGCGAGCAGCGCGCCCGCGGCGACCAGCAGACCCAGGCCGATGGTCGCCGCACGATCACGCGTCCGCATTGCGCCGAACACCAGCACCAGGATGACGCCGACGGCGACGCTGAAGATGGAGGCGCGGCTCAGCGTCAGGAGCAGTGCTGCCGTGAGGACCAGGATCAGCACGGTGCGTCGCCAGCCTGCGAACAGCAGAATGGCGAGACCCAATGCCAGCGCGAGGTTGAGGCCAGCCGTGTTGGCGTTGACCCACGTGCCGCCAAGTCGGATGGTCCCCGTCACCCCGTCGGCGCCCTGGGCGTATATGGGGGTGATGGCCTCCGGCAGATAGCCGAACGGCTGGAAGATGCGTAGCGCGGTGTTGTTCTGGTCGAACGCCACCATGTACAGGCCGAAGAGGCCGTTTCCCGCGGCGACGACCGTGAAGACCTGGCCGAAGCGCTTCAAATTCTCGCGAGGCAGTTGAACGAGGGCGAGCAATACCATCGAGGCAATCAGCCAGCGAATGTAAAGCGAATAGTCGACGAACCCGTGTGCATTTATCGCCATGGTCAAGCCGCTGGTGACGATCAACGCAATCCAGGCGAATTCCAGCGGGTGCATGGACCGTGCGAGTCGCGGATGAAAGTACGACGCGACCACGGCACCGAATGCCAGCGGCAGATAGATGGGGAGACTAATCCCCGGAATTCGTCCGAATTGCAGACCAGCCATGATGGCGGCGAGCCCATAAAATAGCCACAGCGGGTGCCGGACACCGATGTAGGCGCCGATCAACAGTCCGACGAGCCCGACGATGCCGATGAATGAAAGCTTTCCGAATGAAATAGCCACCCAGACCACCGCCAGGGTCACCGCAACAATCAGGACGGACACCGTGATGTTGCGAATGGTTTCCCTGCTGGGGTTCACGATGACCATGGTCGCAGGTCGACCAGCTAAGCTCAACACGCGGGTGCGGCCGCGTTCCATGGCTCATGCGTGGACGGCGGCGACTAGCCTCTTGACACGTTGCATGGCGATTACCGAGGAGTCCGACGTTGGAGATCAAGGAATACCTGCGAATCTTTAGCAGGTACTGGTGGGTCATCGTGGTCCTCGCCGTGATCGGTGGCGCCATCGGATGGGCGACATGGCAGTTCGGCACCCGCGAATACCAGTCCACGGCAACGTTGTTCGTGGCAACGCAGAACGGCACCACGGTCACCGAGGCGTACCAGAACAACCTCTTCTCCACCGACCGCGCGAACTCCTACGCCAGTCTCGCGACCAGTGAACAGGTGGCCGCCAGGGCGGTCGACCAGTTGAAGGGCTCGATCACGCCCGAGGAGCTCAAGAGCAAGATCACCGCGGTAGCCGCGCCCAAGACCGTCCTCTTCAACGTGGCCGTCACCGACGCCGATCCCGCCATGGCGCAGACCTACGCCAACGCCGTGACCGATCAGCTCGTCGGCCTCATCAGCGAACTCGAAACCTCGCGCAGGGGCGGCACTCCGGCCGCCGGGGCCGTGGTGGTCGACGAAGCGGACTACCCGGTCAAACCCGTGGGAATGTCCTGGCCCGTCAGGGTCGGCCTCGGCGTCGCGGGAGGGCTGCTGCTCGGCGTTCTCGCGGCCGTCCTGGTCGGGGCGCTCGACCGGCGGGTGCGTGGCCGCGAACCGGTGGCCGACAGCACCGACGCCGCGGTGATCGGCGGGCTGCCCGCAGACCCGTCGCGAGCCAAGGTGGGAGTCGTCGACCTCGACAGGGACGGTCTCTACGCCGAGCGTCTTCGCGAGCTGCGCACGAATCTGCGCTTCGCCAGGTTGACCGACGGTCCCGAGCCGCCCAAGGTGATAGCGGTCACCAGCCCGGCGGCAGGGGAGGGACGCACAACGCTGGCGATCGACCTCGCGGCGGCGCTGGCCGAGGCGGGGCGTTCGGTGGTCCTCGTCGACGGCGACTTCCGGGGTTCCACACTCGCCGACCGACTTCCGCTCGAAGGCCCCATGAAGGAGGCCGCCGCAACCCGCGGCCTGAGCACCACGATCGCCGGGGAAACCACCGTCGTCGACGCGATCATCCCCGACGTACAGGTTGGCCATCACCGCGTCTCTTTCCTGCCGACCGGGCCCATCCCATCGCGGCCAGGCGAACTCTGGGCGAGCGACCGTGCGACGGACCTCCTCGACGAACTGGGTGACTCCTTCGACTACGTCGTCGTCGACACTCCTCCACTGGAGAAGTACAACGACGGCGCGCTCGTCGCCGCCCTGTCGGACGGCGCCTTGCTCCTCGCCAGGATCCGCCGCACGACGAGTGCGAAGTTGCGGCGCGGCGTCCAGACGCTGCACGCGGCGAACGCCATCCTCATCGGCACCGTCGCGACGTTCGAACCCGGGCACCGTCGCCGCTTGAACTCGGGACCTGCCCCCTCGAAGGCGGCACCACCGAAGTCGCCCGCCGCCGGCGAAGGCGACGCACCCACCGAGGGCCTGGTGGGAACGTCCGAGCCTGCAGCGTCCAGGCACGGGTCCGACTGACCGTGCGGTCGCGACTTCTGACCGCCCTGGTCACGTCGGCGGTCGTGTCGGCAGCCGTTATCTCGGGCTGCGCACCGTCGCCGCGGGCACCGTCAGTCGCACGTGACCTTCCGCCGCGCTCTGACGTGTCGCCCAATTTCCCTGGGGCACCTGAAATTCCGCCCCCGGACCTGTCGGACACCGGCCCCGGGTCGCTCGTCGACTCCACACCGGTCACCGGAATGTTGGCCTTCGAGGATGCCGGCGCCACCGCGGTCAAGGTGACCTACCGCTCGACGGGCCGCACCGGCACACCGGCGCAGGCCACCGGCGTCGTCGTCGTTCCGGCGGGTGAACCCCCGAAGGGCGGGTGGCCGATCATCGCGTTCGGTCACGCCATGACGGGCACCCAGCCGAAGTGCGGCCCAACTCTCGCCGACAAGTACTACGGCTACTCCTCGGCGATCGCAAACCTCTCGAATCGAGGGTTCGTCGTCGTGTTTCCCGACTATGAGGGGCTCGGTCTCGACGGTCAGGCGCCGCATTCGGCGGTGGACGCGACGACGTTGGGCTACTCGATGATCGACGCCGCCAGGGCAGCCCATCGGGTGTTGCCGTCCACCAGCACGCAGTGGGCTGCCTACGGAATCGGTGAAGGCGGCCTGGCGGCCTGGGCGGCGGCCGAACGAGCCGGAACATACGGCGGCGGCATGACCTTGGTTGGCGCCGTGGCCCTGTCACCGTTCGCCGACATGTCGCCGCTGGTGGACGCCGCCGAGCGCGGCGAGCTGACCGGCATCGTCGACCTGCGGAATTACATCTGGTCCCTGCAGAGCCTCGCCAACCAGGATCCCGGCCTGGACTTAGACCTGTATCGGTCCGGGCTGGCCCGCGAGCAGTGGGACGTCCTGGCCGACTGCGTTCCTCCCGACCCCGACGCGGCCAAGAAGATCTTCGACGACCTCAAGCCGAGCGATCTGAAACCTCGCGACCGTGCCGCGGCGGACGACTTGCGCCAACGACTTTCGGCCGCAGGCGTGCCCGCGCGGTATCCGACGCCAGGGGCGGCGCCGGTGCTGGTGACCTTCGGAAGCCTGGACGCCAGCTCACCGCCCGCGGGTATCCGCCGCGCGGTCGACGCCGCCTGTGCCAAGGGCGAACAGATCGAGGTGATCGAGCGCGCCGGAAGCACCGAGGCATCCAATGACCAGGTGATCGAGAGCGCCATCGGCTGGTTGTACGCCCGGTTCGGCGGCCAGCGGTTGGGCAACGTCTGCGTGGGGGCGTCGTGATCTCGCCCCCGGACGCGCCCCGCCTTGGGGACTACCTACAGATCGTGCTCAGGGGATGGCTGGTTCTCTTGTGTGCGACGGTGCTCTCGATCGGGACGGGGTGGGTGGCGTGGCATACCGACACGCCGGTGTACGACTCGACCTCGCGGGTCATGGTGAAGTCCACCGGAGACGCGACCCCACTCGACGCGTTCTACGGGCAGGTCAACTCCAAAACCCGCGTGCTGACCTACCAGTACCTCGCCCGAAGTGAGCGGGTGACGGGACCGACCGTCGACCAGCTGGAACTCCCGCAGACCGGGCAGGATCTCGCAGGCCGCATCAGCGTCGCCCCGTCGTTGACTCCGGTGCTGGACATCGTGGTCAAGGGCACCAATCCCGACGAGACGCGCGAGGTGGCCAACGCAGTCACCGCCAACCTGATCGCCGCGTCGGGCGAGCTGGCGAAGGTCGACGGCGGTGGCACGGAGTTGGTGCTCGTCGACGAGGCGGGGCCCGCGAAGCGGGAAGGCTCGCTGACCCGGAACCTCGTCCAGGCTGGCGGGCTCGGGTTCTTCGTCTCGTTGGTGCTGGTTCTGGCGTGGGGTCTGCTGCAGGACCAACTTCTTGGACGGCGCCAGCTCGGCCGGGTGATTCACGGTGCCGGGCGATCTCGATGACCGGCGATCTGGATGACTGAGGCCAATGGCCACTCGACGTCGAGGTGGGTGCTCGTCCTGTTGGTCGTGATCGCCATCGTGTCGTCGGCCTGCGGATCGACCGGCAACGTCGCGGTCGGTGACCAGCCGACTGCCATCCCGACGGCCGACCTCTCCGGTTCCGGACCGGGGTCGCTGATCAGCGCGACGTCCATGCCCGCATTCAGTCGCTCGCCGGAGGGACAGCTCGTCGACGCGGCCCGGGTCGTCTACCGGTCGACCAACGGTGACACCGGCCAGCAGACCGAGGTCTCCGGATCGGTGTTCACCCCGAAGGGGCACGCGCCCGAGGGCGGTTGGCCGGTGATTTCGTTCGGCCACGGCACCACTGGTCTCGACGAGCCCTGTGGGCCTTCGGTTTCCAACACGCTCCTGGGGTTCTCCTCGATCATCGACGGGTACGTGAGCAAGGGGTACGCGGTCGCCCTCGCCGACTATCAAGGTCTCGGCTCGCCGGGCGTCCATCCCTACACCGACGCGAAGACCGCCGGCCTCAACATGATCGACGCCGTCCGCGCGCTGCGGCACACCTTCGACGGCGTCTCGGCGCGCTGGGCCACCGTCGGCGGCTCGCAAGGCGGCGGTGCGGCGTGGGCCGCCGACGAGCAGGCCGGCTCATACGCCCCGGACTTGGATCTGGTCGGTGCCGTGGCCTACGTGCCGGCGGCCGACGTCACCGGCCTGGTCGACAAGGCCGTCGCGGGAACGATGTCGAAGGATCAATCACTCGCATTCCAAGCCGTTGTGGAGTCCCTGGCACGGCTGCACCCGGACGTCGTCCGAGACGACTATCGGCGCGGTGCGGCCGTCACCTACTGGGACGTGTTGTCGGCGTGCTCCGGGCCGAAGGCGGCCAGTCGGGCGACGGCTGCCGAAGCCGTCGGATCCCGAGACTTCACCCCCGCCACGCCTGCCGCGGCCGAGCGCCTGCGCTCGTTCTTGCGCGCGTGGGCACTGCCACAGCAACGGCTCACCGCCCCGCTGTCGGTCACCTACGCGGGGCGCGACGAGTTCATCGACGCGCAGTGGACCACCGACGCAATCGCGAGGGCCTGTGCGCTCGGCGGCAACGTCGAGTGGGAATTGCAGCCGGACAAGGGACATGGCAACGTCGACCTCGCGTCCCGATTCGATTGGATCGCAGACAGATTCGCGGGCAAGCCGGCGGCCAACCAGTGTCCACCGGGTGGCGGCGGATAGGGTGGCTCGACATGAACTCGACCACGCGGGCTGCCTCGTCGGGCGCGGACTAGCGTGACCGGCGTGCTGAAGCGAGTCGTCCTGCCGGTGGTCATCGTGGTGCTCGTTCTGGGAATTGCCTACGCGGCGTTTCCGTTTGCGCCAGTCATCGGGGTCTGGGCGTACGACCAGGTCGCGCCGTCGGCCGGACCGCCCGAGAAGGTTGCATCGGCGGAACTGAACGGCTCGGAGCCGGGCTCGGTGCTGCAGGCGACGACGCTGCCCTTGGTGACGCGCAAGTGGGAGGGCCGCGGATTGCAGGCCGCGCGGGTCGTCTACCGGTCGACCTCGGGTGACGACATGTCACCGACGATCGTGTCCGGGTCGGTCTTCGTCCCGAAGGGGGACGCGCCCGAGGGCGGTTGGCCGGTGGTGTCGCTCGGACACGCGACCCTCGGCATCGACACTCCGTGCGCACCGTCACTCGATTCGGGCCTGCTCGGCTTCCTCAGATACGTCAACGTCTTCACCGGCATGGGCTACGCGGTGGCCCTCGCCGATTTTCAGGGTTTGGGCGCCAAGGGGATTCATCCCTATTCGGATTCCCGCACCGCCGGGCTGAACATGATCGACGCGGTACGCGCGCTGCGGCACACCTTCCCCGACGTGTCCGACCGGTGGGTTGCGTTCGGGGACTCGCAAGGCGCAGGCGCGTCGTGGGCGGCCGACGAGCAGGCCAAGGACTACGCACCCGAGCTCAAACTGCTTGGCGCGTTGGCCGCTTCGCCGCCAGCCGACATGACGGGGATCGTCAAGAAGGCCCAAGACGGCACCCTCACCTCGGAGCAGCGCGGTGTCATCCAGGCGATAATCGAGTCGCTGGCCCGGCTGCACCCCGACCTGAACCGCGACGACTTCCGCACCGCTGGGGCCAAGCACTACTGGAACGTCCTCACCGATTGCAGCCCCGCCAACGCCTACGCCCGCAGCCAGGCCGTTGGCGGCGTCGGGCCGCGGGACTTCGCCCCGAAGACCCCTGCGGCCGCCGACCGCCTGCGAGAGCTCTTGAAGGACTGGGCGCTGCCGCAGAAGCCGCTGTCGGAACCGCTGTACGTCTACTACGGCGGCAAGGACCCGTTCATCGACGCCGCGTGGACCACGGCAGCGATCCAACGGGCCTGCGCACTGGGCGGGACCATCACCATCCAGTACGACCCCGACGGCGGGCACAATCCGAGCGACGCGTTGGACGCAATCCAGTGGATGACCGACCGATTCGAGGGGAAGCCCGCCAAGAATGACTGCTGACTCCACCCGCCGCCCGCTCGACGAAGCGGCCCTGCGGGCCGCCGTCGTCGATCCGGCAGGCTGGCGCACGCTCGACGTCGTCGCCGAAACCGGGTCGACCAACGCCGACCTCGTCGCCCGGGTCGCCGCCGGTCAGGACATCGCCTGGTCGGTGCTCGTCGCGGAGGACCAGACCGCGGGCCGCGGCCGTAACGGACGCAACTGGTCGGCGGTGCCTCGCGCGCAGATCAGCATGTCGGTGGGGGTGCCCACCGACGGATTGCCCGCCACCGCATGGGGATGGGTACCGCTCATCACCGGTCTCGCCGTCGTGGACGCCGTCGCCGAGGTGACCGGAGTCGCCGTGGGCCTGAAGTGGCCCAACGACGTCCTCGCCCGGCGCGACGGTCGCAAACTCGCCGGGATCCTCGCCGAGGTGGCGTCCCCGGCCGCGGCGATCGTCGTCGGAGTTGGGGTCAACGTCTCGCTCGGTGCCGACGAACTTCCCGAGCCCACGGCCACCTCGCTGCGGGTTCTCGGCGCCGAGGACCCCGACCGCGGCGCACTGGTGGTCGCGCTGCTGCGGCAGTTGCGGCGACGAGTCGACGGGCTGACGGCGGCGGGCGGGGCGGATGCCGGTCTCGTCGCCGACTACCTGGCCAACAGCCTGACCGTCGCATCCCGGGTGCGGGCGACGTTGCCCGGCGGCCGGGAAGTGGTGGGCGAGGCCGTGTCGGTCGACGATCAGGGTCGTCTGCGCATCGACACCGGCGGCGACGTCACCGTCGTTTCCGCAGGCGACATCGTGCATCTTCGACCCGTTTAGCCGATCGCGGCTGGGTAGAGTCTGCCCCGTGGGATACCCCGACAACGTGCTTGCCGGCGACGAACGCGTCGTCCTGCACCGTCATCCGCACTGGAAGCGGCTGATCGGTCCGGTGTTCGTACTGCTGCTGGCCACCGCGGTCGCGGGTTTCGGGCTCGGCGTGGTCAACCGCATGACCTGGGATCAGACGGCGAAGAACATCGTCATGATCGTCATCGGGGTGATCTGGCTGATCCTCGTCGGCTGGCTGGTGGCGTGGCCGTTGCTGAATTGGCGCTCAACGCACTTCGTCATCACCGACCGACGGGTGATGTTCCGCCACGGCGTCATGACGCGTTCCGGCATCGACATCCCGTTGGCACGGATCAACAGCGTGGAATTCCGTCACGGCCTCGTCGACCGGGTGCTCCGCACCGGAACGTTGATCATTGAGTCGGCGTCGCAAGATCCCCTCGAGTTCAACGACATTCCGCGCGTGGAGCAGGTTCACTCACTGCTGTATCACGAAGTCTTCGACACTCTCGGGTCGGAGGAGTCGCCGAGCTGATCGTCGCGACGGGCGCGTCGGCCCCGTAGCGAGGTGACAGAGCCCGCGTCGTGCGCCTTCTCGGCCTCGTCCTCGAGCGCCTCGGCGATGCCGCCTGCGGTGATCGACGCCTCGACCGCCTTGTCCGGGTTGCGGCCGAACTCGTCGGGGAAGACCCATCGGCGGAACGCCCAGAACCGGAACGCCATTTGCAGCAGGTTGCCGATGACGTAGGCGGAGATGAAGTCGGCGATGTTCTCCATGGTGAGGCTGACCATGGGAACGCGGAGCTCCAACACGTAGCTGGACACCCACAGCGGCACCATGCAGATCAGCACGCCGATGCCGCTGACACCGAAGAACAGCAGGGCTTCGTGGTGGCGTTCGCGGCCACCTCGATCGCGGAAGCTCCATTCGCGGTTCAGGATGTAGGAAGCGATCACGGCGACGATGCCGGAGATGATCTTCGCCGTTACCGGCTTGGGCTCGAGGATCGTCAGCTTCAGCGTGTAGAAGATCGCGGAGTCGATGATGAACGTCGTGCCGCCGACGATCGCGAACTTGATGAGCTCGTGATGCTGTTCGAAGAACGGCCGAATCGCGCGCGGCAGGCGCGCAATGGTGGCATCGGTAAAGGACACGAGAGCCGATTCTACGTAAACGGGTCATGCTACGCGTAGCCGTGCAGGTCGCGACGGGTGCGGCCGGTACTTGAGGCCGTGACAACATAGGGGCCGTGAGTGCTTCTCCAGTCGTAGCCATGGTCGGCGGCGGACAGTTGGCCAGGATGACCCACCAAGCCGCGATCGCCCTCGGCCAGACGCTGCGCGTGCTGGCCGCCTCCCCGGATGATCCCGCGGCTCTCGTGACCCGCGACGTGGTCATCGGTTCGCACACCGACGCCGACGCGCTGGCCCGTGTCGCCGAGGGAGCCGCGGCTCTGACGTTCGACCACGAACACGTACCCACCGAGCTGTTGCAGGCACTGGTCGACGCCGGCGTGAACGTCGCACCGCCGCCGCAGGCGCTGATCCACGCGCAGGACAAGCTGGTGATGCGCCGCAGGCTCGAGGAGCTCGGCGCCCCCGTTCCCCGGTTCGCCGAAGCGCTGGACCCATCCGACGTGGACGCCTTCGCGGCTCGGATCGACGGACCGATCGTCGTCAAGACCGCCCGTGGCGGGTACGACGGCCGGGGCGTGACGCTGGCCAAGGACGTCGCGGAGGCGCGGTCGGTGACCGAGCGCTACCTGGCCGACGGTGCATCGGTGCTGCTCGAGGAGCGGGTGAACATGCGGCGCGAACTGTCGGCGCTGGTGGCCCGGTCACCCTTCGGGCAGGGTGCGGCGTGGCCGGTCGTGCAGTCGGTGCAGCGCGACGGCATCTGCGTCGAGGTGATGGCCCCGGCGC
The DNA here is from genome assembly GCA_006864685.1 of Mycolicibacterium hodleri. Classification (GTDB taxonomy): domain Bacteria; phylum Actinomycetota; class Actinomycetes; order Mycobacteriales; family Mycobacteriaceae; genus Mycobacterium; species Mycobacterium hodleri_B. Next base: position 32,208 of record VIFX01000005.1, read on the forward strand.
CCAACCTCGACCGCGAACTGGGCGCCGCGGCCGAGCAGCTGGGTCTGCGGCTTGCCGGTGAGCTGGGAGTGGTCGGTGTACTCGCCGTGGAACTGTTCGAGACCGTCGACGGCGCACTTCTGGTCAACGAGCTGGCGATGCGACCGCACAACACCGGTCACTGGACCATGAACGGTGCCGTCACCAGCCAGTTCGAACAGCACCTTCGGGCCGTTCTCGACTATCCGCTCGGGTCCACCGCCCCCGTCGCGCCGGTCACGGTGATGGCCAACGTGCTCGGTGCGCCCGAGGCGCCCGCGATGACCATCGACGAGCGCCTTCACCATCTGTTCGCCCGACTGCCGGAGGCGAAGGTGCACCTGTACGGCAAGTCGGAACGGCCGGGCCGCAAGATCGGCCACGTCAACGTGCTCGGCGCGGCGGGTGGTTCGGTCGACGACGCGGAGTACGTCGCGGAGGTCCGGGAACGGGCGGTACGGGCCGCGCACTGGTTGTCGCATGGTGAATGGACGGATGGATGGGATGAACATGGCGTCTAACGGTGGGCCGCGGGTTGGCGTCATCATGGGCAGTGACAGCGACTGGTCGGTGATGGAGGACGCCGTCACCGCGTTGGCGGAGTTCGAGGTGCCGTTCGAAGTCGGTGTGGTGTCCGCCCATCGCACGCCCGGCCGGATGCTGGACTACGCCCGCGGTGCCGCAGGCAGGGGTATCGAGGTCGTCATCGCAGGCGCGGGTGGCGCAGCACACCTGCCGGGCATGGTCGCCGCGGCAACCCCGCTGCCGGTGATCGGCGTCCCGGTGCCGCTCGCGCGACTGGACGGCTTGGACTCGTTGCTGTCGATCGTGCAGATGCCCGCCGGGGTGCCCGTGGCGACGGTGTCCATCGGCGGCGCCCGCAACGCCGGTCTGTTGGCGGTCCGCATCCTCGGCGCCTCCGACCCGACTTTGCGCGGGCGGATGGAGGCCTTCCAGGCGAGCCTGGAAGAGATGGTGCTGCAGAAGGATGCAGCGCTGCGGGATCGGCTCCTGGGAACGTAGGATCAGCGTCGATGAAGCGCACATTCGAGCGGTACAGCAACGTCGGCTATCGGTTCGTCAGTGGCTTTCTCGAGCCAGGAAACCTCCCGGTCCTGAAGGTTCTCGACGACGCCCAGCGGGCGCGCAACGTCGCGGGCGCCGTCGCCGAGATCGGGGTGCACCACGGCAGGCTCTTCATCCCGCTGCACCTGCTGCAGCGGGGAACGGGCAAGTCGGTGGCCATCGACCTGTTCGGTGACCAAGAGCTGAACATCGACAAGTCCGGCAACGGCAACCTCGACAAGTTCACCGACAACGTGGCGCTCTGGTCGACGACCGACGGCCTCGTCCTGCACCAGGGTGACTCGACCAAGCTCGAGGCCGCGGTGCTGACGGAGAAGGCCGGCGGCCCGATCCGGTTCTTCAGCGTCGACGGCGGCCACACCGCCGAGATCGTCTACAGCGACATGCGACTGGCCGAGGAGACCCTCTCCGAGGGCGGCATCGTCATCGCCGACGACATCTTCAACCAGCAGTGGCCCGGCGTCGCGGTCGGCACGCTGAAATACCTCGACGACGGCGCCAAGCTCGCCCCGTTCGCCATCGGCTTCAACAAGGTCTACTTCACCCAGCCCGAGTTCTGCGACGCCTACCGGGCCGAGCTCGAAGCGGCGTTCGTGGGCAGCCTGCGCATCCAGACGGATTCGACGGTGTTCGCCGGCCATTCCGTGCTCTACATGGCGCCCGTGACGGCCGTCGACCTGTTGCGCCGCAGCGAGACCGCGCGGTCGGTCTACCACGCGTCGTACAAGCAGTTGGTGCGCGGGATGCAGCTCGTCTCGGGCAAGGCCGCACCGGACCGATAGCGGGTTTCGCGCGCCTCGCAGGTAAAGTTACCGGTGAGTAGCGAGGAGTGGAACATGTCCATCGGTAACCCGTCCTTCGACGTCTTTCAGCTGTCCGACGAGCACGTCGAGATGCGCAAGGTCCTTCGTGACCTGTGCGACAAGGAGATTGCGCCGTACGCGGCCGACGTCGACGAGAAGGCCCGTTATACGGACGAAGCGCTCAAGGCGCTGAACTCGTCGGGTTTCTCGGCGATCCACATTCCCGAGGAGTACGGCGGGCAGGGCGGTGACTCGGTCGCCGCGTGCATCGTGATCGAAGAGGTCGCCCGCGTCTGCGCCTCGTCGTCGCTGATCCCGATCTGCAACAAGCTCGGCACCATGGGCATGTTGTTGAGCGGTTCGGAGGACCTCAAGAAGCAGGTGCTTCCGTCGATCGGGTCGGGGGAGGCCACCGCCTCCTACGCGCTGTCCGAGCGCGAGGCGGGCAGCGACGCCGCCGCGATGCGCACCAGGGCCAAGGCCGACGGTGACGACTGGGTGCTCAACGGCTCCAAGTGCTGGATCTCCAACGGCGGCAAGTCGACCTGGTACACCGTGATGGCGGTGACCGACCCGGACAAGGGTGCCAACGGCATCTCGGCGTTCGTCGTGCACGCCGACGACCCCGGGTTCAGCGTCGGGGCCAAGGAACGCAAGATGGGCATCAAGGGGTCACCGACCACCGACCTCTACTTCGAGGACTGCCGCATCCCGGGTGACCGGATCATCGGTGAGCCGGGAACGGGTTTCAAGACCGCGCTGGCCACCTTGGACCACACCCGTCCGACGATCGGCGCGCAAGCCGTCGGCATCGCCCAGGGCGCGCTGGAGGCGTCGATCGCCTACACCAAGGAACGCAAGCAGTTCGGTAAGTCCATCAGCGACTTCCAGAACACCCAGTTCATGCTCGCCGACATGGCGATGAAGATCGAGGCCGCCCGGCTGATGGTGTACTCCGCAGCCGCCCGCGCCGAGCGCGGCGAGCCAAATCTTGGCTTCATCTCTTCGGCCGCCAAGTGCTACGCCTCGGACGTCGCGATGGAGGTCACCACCAACGCCGTCCAGTTGTTCGGCGGGTACGGCTACACCGTCGACTTCCCGGTGGAGCGGTACATGCGCGACGCCAAGATCACCCAGATCTACGAGGGCACCAACCAGATTCAGCGTGTTGTGATGTCACGCGCCCTGCTGCGCTGAGGCACTTCGGTGGCCGGGGGACCGGCGTCACGTTCTAGTAGTGTGATGCCGACCCGACTCCCGAGCACTGGAGACATCGATGCCCCGAGCGCGACCGCCGGGTCCTCGTCGCCTCGGTGCCGCGCTCGCCGTGTGCGTGATGCTGGTGGCCGGTTGCAGTCCCGCCGAGTATGCGTCTCCTCGGGCGGTTGACCCGGGGATCTCGGCCGCCGCGCCGCCCATCGATCAGCGCCCCACGACGGTCGGCATAGCCGACTCCGATCTGCTCGGGCTGCCCCGGGACCAGGTCGTGAAGGCCGTCGGGCTGATGAAGCAGCTGGGTGTCACCACCGTCCGCCTGCTCATCCCGTGGGCGGCAATCCAGCGCACCCCGGATTCATACGACTGGACCATGGTCGACAAGACAGTGGACGCCGTTGTCGCGCAACGCATGTCGATCCTTGCCACGTTGAACTCGCCGCCGGAATGGGCGATGGTCCCCGGGCAACCGGCCATCGTCGGACGGCCGGCGTCGCCCGCCGCGTTCGGGTCCTTCGCCGGCAAGGTCGCCGAGCACTTTCACGGCAAGGTCTCGGCCTACGAGATCTGGAACGAGCCGAACGGGGCGGCGTTCTTCGCGCCCGCCCCCGATCCGGCCGGTTACACCGAGCTGCTCAAGGCGGCGTACCCGTCGATCAAGGCGGCCGACCCGTCGGCAGTGGTCGTCGCCGCGGGCCTTGGCTCCGTCGTGGACCATTCGACGATCACCATGGATCCGGTGAAGTTCGTCTCGACCATGTACGCCTCAGGGGCGAAGGACTTCTTCGACGCGTTGGCGTTCCACCCGTACCAGTACACGATGAAGTTCTCCGAGAGCGTGCATCCCGACGCACCGATCAACCAGCTGAGCGGAATTCGTCAGCTGATGCTCGGCAACGGTGACGCGCAGAAGAGGATCTGGGCCACCGAGTACGGCGAACCCTCCTCCGAGCTTGGCGAAGCAGCGCAGGCGGAGTTTCTCGAGGACATGCTTGGCAAGTGGCGCAACCTGCCCTACGCCGGTCCGGTGTACGTCTACACGATGCGGGACAGAGACTCTCAGAGCCGCGCGCCGGACGACACCCTCGGGATCTTCCGGTCCGACGGCACCGCGAAGCCGGCGGAGCGCGTGGTGACGTCCTACTTCGGCATGCGGGGGTCTCGCCGCGAAGGAGCTAGTCCAGCTCCGCGGTGACCTTCTCGGCCTGTCGCCGACGTGCCTGCGCGGACGCGTCGGGATGGGCCACCTGGACCAGGGACCCGCCAGCCACCAACACTGCGAGCACGCGGTCGACGACGGCGTCCGCGGTGTCCCAGGATGCCGAGGACAGCACCCTGCTTGTCGAATCCAGACCACGTGCGGTGGCGGACGTGGCTGCGGCCGAGAGGATTTCGGAGGCGGACACTCCGTTCAGCGCCGGCCCGGGTTGGCGCTCCTTGGCGATCTGGTCGCCGTGCGCACGTACCGAGGTCGCGTAGTCGGTGATGCCGAAGGGGACGTCGGGTACCTGTTTGCCGAAGGCGTCGAGGGAGAACACGACCACGTCGCCCATCGACCCGACGGCGGCGTCCGCCTCGTCCAGTCGGTCGACCGTGCAGCAGGCGATGTCGCAGCCGTCCTGTCCGAGAACGACTTCCGCACCGATGAACCAGATGCCGAGTAGCACGCCGAGGGTCTGCCAGTGGGCCGGCAACTGGACGGCCACCCGGCTCCCCGGCCCGGCGCCGAGCTCGTCGCGCAGCAGGTTGCCCGTCTTTGCCGCCCAGTTGGCCAGGGTCACCGTCGACAGCTCGATGCGCTCGCCCGTCGCGTCGTCGTAGTAGGTGATGCGGGGTGCGGAGGGAAGGGCGAGTAGCGGATCCAGCACCGCCGAGCCAAGATTCGTCAGCTTACGCACTCCGGTCCATCCGAGCCCGCGGTGATGATGGGCGGTGCTGGCAGGGGAACGTCGGTGGACGAGACGGCGGCCGGGTCGACCGAATCGGTGGAATCGCCGCTGGCGACCTCGTTCCCGAGGCCTGATCCGGGGCCGGTGTAGTCGCTGGCGAGAACCACCTTGACCGAACCGGGCGCCATCGACGGGTCCTCGACGACGGGGAGATTGCCCAGCTCCTTCGAAACCGCTTGCGCGCCAAGGTCGTCGACCTTGGCGGCACGAATCTGGCTGCTCGCCACGCGTTCGGCTTCGTTGTTGCCGACGTTGCCCTCGACGAACCCCTTGGCGGTGAGCACCTCCGACACCGAGGCGGCCAGGCCGTTGATGTCCGAGTCGTTCACCACGTCTGCGGTCGTCTTGCTCGGCGAGTACGCGAGCACTTCGGTCTTGCCCTCGTCTTGGTCGTGTAGCAGGCCCGAGACGAAGTCCTGGACCTGTGTGGGGTCAACGCGCACGACGCTCTGCATGCCGTCATCACTCCACCCGTCCTCCTGCAGGACGGGAATGGTGGCGAAGGCGACGTTTCCGCCGGCCAGCTTCTGCATCTGGGTGACGAAGTCCATGATGTCCCACCCGGCGGACAACACCACCGAGCGCTGCACCGCGTCTTGCAGCCGGTTGAGCGTCGCGGGGCTCGACAACGTCTTGCTCGAGATGACCTGGTGGGCCAATGCCGCCATCACGGCCTGCTGGCGCGTCACCCGGTCGAGGTCACCCCGGGGCAAGTCGTGGCGCTGCCGGACGAAGCTCAGCGCCTGCGGGCCGTCCAACTTCTGCGGGCCTGCGGGGAAGTCGGCGCCCGAGAGTGGCTCGTAGACGGGGTCCTTGAGGCAGACGTCGACGCCGCCGAGGGCGTCGGTGATCAGCGCGAAGCCGAGCAGCCCGATCTCGGCGTAGTGGTCGACGGTGACGCCGGTGAGGTTCGCCACGGTGTGGATCAGGGCTTCGCGGGCGGCTTCGGTCGCCTTCGGCTCGGCGACGGCGGCGTCCTCTCCCTGCTGTTCGACGAGCTCCTTCATCTTCTCCAGCTTGACCTGGCCGAAGACGCCGTTGATCTTCGTCTTTCCAAGGTCTCCCGGCGCCTCGACGTAGGAGTCGCGCGGGATGGAGATTGCGGTCGCGGACCGACCGTTGTTGGGGATGCGGACGAGGATGATCGTGTCGGTGTTGGTCGAGACGTCGTCGCCAGCGCGCAGCGTGGCGAGTTCGTCGGCCGACAGGGGGTTTCCGTGCGCGTCGGTTCTGCTGTCCATGCCGACGAGCAGGATGTCGATGGCGCCGTCCTCGCCGCCACCGCCCAGCGAAGCCGCCGTCACGTGGTTGATGCCGTTCTCGAAGGACCGGATCTTGCCCCACGCCACCCCGGTGCCGATGACGATCACCGCCGCCGCGACTACGGCAACGATGCGGGATAGGCGACCTGGCATCAGCCCAGGCTACTGGCGAGTCGCCCGAAAGCGGGGTAACGCGGGTCCGCGTGCCAGACTCTTCAGACATGTCTGAGCGTTTGGTGATCACTGGTGCGGGCGGTCTCGTCGGGCGAGCGTTGGCTGCCGAGGCGCGACGGCGGGGGCACCAAGTGCTGGCGTTGAGCTCGGCGGAATGCGACATCACCGACCCCGCGGCCCCGGAACGACACTTCGCCCCCGGTGACGTGGTGGTCAACTGTGCCGCCTACACCAAGGTGGACCAGGCCGAGGCCGACGAGGCCAGGGCCCGCGCCGTGAACGCCGCAGGCGCGGAGAACGTCGCACACGCCTGCGCCAGGGCGGGAACCGAACTCGTCCACGTCTCCACCGACTACGTGTTCAGCGGCGACTTCGGAGGACGTCAGCCGCGCCCGTACGAGATCGGGGACGAGACCGGCCCGACCAGCGTGTACGGCCGCACGAAGCTCGAGGGCGAATTCGATGTGCTGTCCGCGATGCCCAACGCGCACGTGGTCCGCACAGCCTGGATCTACGCGGGCAGCGAGAACGGAAGCGACTTCGTCTCCGTCATGCGGAGGTTGGCCGCCGGCGACGAAACCGTCGAGGTCGTGGCCGACCAGATAGGGTCGCCGACCTACGTCGGGGACCTCGTCGGCGCGCTGCTTCAGGTGGCCGGGGGAGCGATAGAGGAATCGGTGCTCCACGCCGCCAACGAGGGCGCGGTCAGCCGGTTCGACCAGGCCCGCGCGGTGTTCGAACTGGTGGGCGCCGACCCCGAGCGCGTCAGGCCGGTCGGAACGGACCGGCATCCGCGTCCCGCCCCGCGGCCGACCTACTCGGCGCTGGGGTCCGAGCAATCCGCGGTCGCCGGCCTGACCCCGTTGCGCCCCTGGCGCGACGCTCTCGCCGAAGCCCTGTCGGACGGCCCGCTACCCTCTACGCCGTGACTCCGAGCCTGATCGTGGTGACGGTGACCTACTCACCGGGCCCTCACCTCGACCGGTTCCTGGCCTCACTTGGCCATGCCACGGAGCGGCCGGTGACGGTGGTGATGGCCGACAACGGGTCCACCGACGGGGTTCCTGAGGAGGCGCTGGAGAGGTACCCGAACGCCCGGCTGCTGCACACCGGCGCCAACCTGGGGTACGGCTCGGCGGTCAACCTGGCGGTGCGGAAGTTCGTCGCGGACGGCGCCGAGGACGGTTCTGCGGACAGCGATCCCGAATTCTTCATCGTCGCCAACCCCGACGTGGTCTGGGGCCCCGGCAGCATCGACGTCCTCCTCGAGGCGGCGCAGCGGTGGCCGAGGGCTGGCTCGCTCGGACCTCTGATCCGCGATCCCGACGGGTCGGTGTACCCGTCGGCGCGTCATCAACCGAGTTTGGTCCGCGGTGGCATGCACGCCGTGGTCGGTCCGGTCTGGAAGTCGAACCCGTGGACGGCCGCCTACCGCCAGGAGCGACTGGAACCCAGCGAACGTCCCGTCGGCTGGCTGTCCGGCTCGTGTCTGCTGCTACGCAGGCAGGCATACGACGCGATCGCCGGGTTCGACGAGCGCTATTTCATGTACATGGAAGACGTTGACCTCGGAGATCGTCTCGCCGCGGCGGGTTGGCAGAACGTATACGTGCCGTCGGCGGAGGTGCTCCACGACAAGGGGCACTCGACGGGCCGCGACCCTGCCCGCAACTTGGCGGCCCACCACACCAGCACCTACACTTTCCTGGCCGACCGACATCCTCACCGGTGGCAGGCTCCGCTTCGGTGGGCCATCAGGTCGGCCCTCGCAGCTCGGGCCGCGCTGGTGGTCGGCAACTCTCGGCGGAACACCAGAAGACGATGAAGAGATGGGGCTGGCGATGGGAAGTTCGGTCAATCCGGCAGAGGTCGACGCCGTCGTGCTCGTCGGCGGGCAGGGCACGCGCCTCCGTCCGCTGACGCTGTCCGCGCCGAAGCCGATGCTGCCAACGGCGGGGCTTCCGTTCCTGACTCACCTGTTGTCGCGGATCGCCGCGGCAGGCATCCAGCACGTCGTGCTGGGAACGTCGTACAAGGCCGAGGTGTTCGAGGCCGAGTTCGGTGACGGGTCCAAGCTCGGTCTGCAGATCGACTACGTCGTGGAGGACGAACCGCGCGGCACGGGCGGCGGCATCGCGAACGTGGCGTCGAAGCTGCGGTATGACACCGCCCTGGTGTTCAACGGCGACGTGCTCTCGGGTGCCGACCTCAACGCCCTGCTGGACAGCCACCACGACCGCGACGCAGACCTGACGTTGCACCTCGTCCGGGTCGGCGACCCCCGCGCATTTGGCTGTGTGCCAACCGATTCCGAGGGTGTGGTCACCGCATTCCTCGAGAAGACCCAGGATCCGCCGACCGACCAGATCAACGCCGGCTGCTACGTGTTCAAGCGTGAGGTCATCGACCGGATCCCGAAGGGACGCCCGGTCTCGGTGGAGCGCGAGGTGTTCCCGGCCCTTCTGTCCGACGGTCTCAAGGTGTGCGGTTACGTCGACGCCACCTACTGGCGTGACATGGGTACGCCGGACGACTTCGTGCGCGGCTCGGCCGACCTGGTCCGTGGCATTGCGCCCTCACCCGCGCTGAATGGTCACCGCGGTGAGGAGCTCGTTCACGACGGTGCCTCGGTGGCGCCGGGCGCCCTCTTGATCGGCGGAACGGTCGTCGGTCGGGGCGCCGAGATTGGTCCCGGTGCACGACTCGACGGCGCGGTGATATTCGACGGAGCGAAGATCGAGGCCGGGTCGGTCATCGAGCGTTCCATCATCGGCTTCGGGGCACGGATCGGCCCGCGGGCGTTGATCCGCGACGGCGTCATCGGCGACGGCGCGGACATCGGTGCGCGGTGCGAACTGCTCCGCGGGGCCAGGGTGTGGCCGGGGGTCCGGATCCCCGACGGCGGCATCCGCTACTCGACGGACGTCTGAGACGCCGCTCGCGCCAATTGCCGCAGGCCGAAGTCGGACCCTTCCGGCAGGGCGTCGAGTGGCCACCAGCGAAGGTCGAGCGACTCGTCGCTGATGGCGATGTGTGCGTCCACGGGCGCCCGAGCCACGAACTGTAGGTCGAGGTGGTGGGTCGGCAGGCCCAGCGAACAGGTCAGCGCGTGCACGTGCAGGGCCACGGGCAGGTCGCCGACGGTCAGACCGTCGATCCCGGACTCCTCCGTGGCTTCGCGCGACGCGGCGGCTGCGACGTCGACGTCGGATTCCTCGCAGTGACCGCCGAGCTGGACCCAGCGGCCGATCCGCGGATGCAGGGTCAGCAGTGCGTGGGTGCCGGTGTGGTTCAGCACCATGGTCGACGCGGTGACGTGGCCTGGGGCACATGACCTCCTGCAGGCGTCGTCTCTGGCGAGGACGAAGGCGAGCACCGCATGGCGCAGCGAATCCTGGGCGGGATCGCCGGGTTGCCAACGGGTCAACGCGTCGACGACGGATGCGTGCAGGCTCATCGGATCGTCAACAGGCCGTCGGTCGGCACGGGGTCGCGCGGGGCAGGCGGCTCCTCGGGGTGGCCGATCGCGATGGCGCCCAACGGTTGCCAGTCCGAGGGCAGGTCCAGAACCTCGCGCGCCAACTCCGCGGCGAAGATCGTCGACCCGATCCAGCAGCTTCCGACGTCACGGACGGCGAGCGCGACCAGGAGCGCCTGTACGGCCGCGCCGGCGGCGACGGTGAACATCGTGGTCTCGGCGGCCGTCCTGGTGGCATCTGGGTAGGAGTGCGCCCCGTCGGGCACCATGAACGGGATCACCAGCTCCGGGGCGTCGTAGAGGATTTGGCCGCGGCTGACGCGTCGTTCGACGGCGTCGGGGGATCGACCGTCGCCGAGCAGATCGGCGCGCCAGCGGTCCGACATCGCGTTCAGCAGGCGTAGGCGCATCTCGGGGTTGCGGACCCACACGAAGCGCACGGGACGGGTGTGATGTGGCGCCGGCGCGGTAAGTGCCTCGGCCACAGCCGCTTCCACCACTGCCGGGTCGACGGGCTCGGCGGTGAAGGAGCGAACGGATCGGCGGAGCAGCTGCGCTTGCCGCCGGCCCATCGCGATCGCCTCTTCGGTGCCGAGCCAGAACAGGTCCTCTTCGCCGGCTCGAACGAGGGTGTGGCCGTTGGAGCCGTCGTCGTGCAGCGTCAGCCCGCGCACGACGGCCACCGGGATGCCGGTCAGCTTGCCCTTCACCAGATCCGCTGCCGCGGCGATCTCGTCGGCGACCGCGACCTCGGTCACCACCAGTTCGTTGCCGTGGTCGTCGTGTGCACCGCCGTACCCGTGCAGCACGGCCAGGCCTGCTGCTCCGATGGCCGCGTCGGTCTGGCCGTTGCGCCAGGCTCGCCCCATCGTGTCGGTGACGACGACGCCGACGGTGACGCCGAGCATCGTTGCGAGTCGATCTCGAAGCAGCGCGGCGCTGCCGTCGGGATCGACTGGCAGCAGTGCCAATTCGGCCGTGTCGACGTTGGATCCGTCGACCCCGGCTGCGGCCTGGATCAGTCCGATCGCGTTCTCGGTGATCAGCGTTCGTCCCTTGCGGGCCAGCACCCGGACGGCTTCGGAGTCGACGAGCCTGCGGCGCAGGGCGTCTCGCTCCTCCGGGTCCGTCGGTGCCGCGACGATGCGTCCTTCGCTCTTGGAGAGCACCTTGCTGGTGACCACGACGACGTCGTCGTCGCGTAGCCACGGCGCGGCGGCGGCGATCGCGGCGGCCACGTCGTCACCGGGCCGGAACTCGGGCAGGCCTGGCACGGGCAGGATCTCGACGGCGGCGGCTGCCCCGTGTTCGGTGGTCCGATCGGAGCCCGTCACGAGCTCGTCTCGAGACCCGCGAGTTCGATTCCGTGGCGCACCATTTCGGCGGTTGCCTTGGGGTCGGTCATCAGCAGCGGGACGGAACGGACGGCGACGCCGTCGACGGTGGCGGTGTCACCGTCGTCGACGAGCCAACCGTCGAGTAGGCCCGTGCCGGATCGTGCTCCGAAGTGTGCGCCGACGGCTTGCGACGAGGTCTCGACCCCGATGACGGTGAGGCACTCGTCTGCCATTCCGCGCAGCGCCCGCCCGGCGACGATGGGGGAGTAGCCGATCACCGGTGCGGAGGTCGACCGAAGTGCGCCACGGATTCCCGGCACGGCGAGAATCGCGCCGACGCTGACGACCGGATTCGACGGGGCGAGGAACACGACGTCTGCCTCGGCGATGGCCTCAAGGACGCCCGGTGCGGCCGTTGCCTTGTCGGCGCCGACGAACGCGAAGTCGTGAGTGGGGATTTGGGCGCGGTAGCGGACCCACCACTCCTGGAAGTGGATGGCGCGCCGACTGCCTTCCTCCGCTTCGGGCTCGGGATCGGTGACGACGACGTGGGTTTCGCTGCGGTCGTCGGTGGCCGGAATCAGCAGGGCTCCCGGCTTCCATCGTGCGCACAGCGCCTCGGTGACTTGCGACAGTGGGTAGCCGGCTCTGAGCATCTGGCTGCGGACCAAGTGGGTGGCGAGGTCGCGGTCGCCGAGTCCGAACCAGTCGGGTTGCACGCCGTAGGCGGCGAGTTCCTCCTTGGCGTGCCAAGTTTCGTTGGCGTGGCCCCAACCCCGCTCGGGGTCTATACCTCCACCTAACGTGTACATGCAGGTGTCGAGATCGGGGCAAATGCGCACACCGTGCATCCATGCGTCGTCGCCCACGTTGACGATCGCGGTGAGATCGTGCTCACCGGAGGGCCCCGTTGCGGTACCGGCGAATTGGCCGAGACCTAGGTACTGCTGGACGCCGAGCAGAAAGCGCGCGCCGCCGACGCCGCCCACCAGAACAGTGACTTTCACATCGATCGACACTAGGCGCTTCGGAGCGGACGTGGCCCACCGGACTTTCTTTTTGGCGCCGACTTAGTCACTTTCGCGACACGCCAGGTATCCGACGCGCCGACATTTGATCACGGGATGGTATGAAATCGGCCCTCTGCGCTTGACCCTCGCAGCTAACGCGTGTCTAATCACATCAGTGTCATTTCCCGGTTGGCTTCCGGTTCCAGTGTCGCAGACCGAGATTCGATCACTTGTTCGAATTACTGGGGCCACTAGGGTGCGTGGTGGGGATGAAGCAGGGAATTTCTAAGACAGGTGAGGAGGCGGAAGATGTCTTATGAGCACGTTGATTTCGATCGTGTCATCCGATTCGACAATCGGATGCTCGGCTCAGTAGGCAACGAACCGCATACCAATACCGGGCCGTCGCAGGGTGGGGTGACCGGCCGTCCGCAGTTGAGTGTCGTGCCCGAGCAGGCAGGCGTCTTCGGCGATCAGGAACTCGACGACGAGCAATGGCAGGAGCGCGCGCTGTGCGCGCAGACTGACCCCGAGGCATTCTTCCCGGAGAAGGGTGGCTCGACGCGCGAGGCGAAGCGGATTTGCCTCGGCTGCGAGGTGAAGGACCGGTGCCTCGACTACGCCCTCGCCCACGACGAACGCTTCGGAATCTGGGGCGGTCTGTCGGAGCGCGAGCGACGACGCCTCAAGCGCGGCATCATCTGACCCAATACTGACCCCCAGCGGGTCAGTCGTCCTCGATCGTCGGGTCGATGACGGAGGGTTCGACGCCGAGATAGGTGGCCACTTGGGCCACCAGGACGTCATGGAGCAGGTCCGACAAGTCGAGGGTGTCCTTGGCTCGTCGCTCAATCGGCTTGCGGAACAACACGATTCGCGCGCGAGTGCTGTTTCCTCGCACGTCCACCCCGGCCGGTATCAGCCGGGCAAGGGCGATCGGTCCGTCGGCGATCACCTCGGGTGGCCACTGGATGTTGTCCGGGTCCTTCGGCGAGAGCCGCGGAATCTCGTCGACTGCGACGTCGAGCCCCGACAGTCTGTCCTGCCATTGCCGTTCGATCGGTTCGTAGGCCTCGAGCACGGCCATGTCGAACCGTTCGGCCCGGCTGCGCCATCCGGGCACCGTGGGAGGAAGTAGTGGACCCCGCATCTCTCGACGTCCGCGACGCGCACGTGCGGGTTGCCGGTCGACCATGCGGCGATCGTAACGGTTGGAGATCGACGCGTTGCGTACTGCGCGTGTCGCGGACCCGAGACGTCCCCGCGCGATAGCCTCGTGTCCGTGAACGTTCCCCGTCGCTGCTGCAGGCCCGGGTGCCCGCACTACGCCGTGGCGACGCTGACCTTCGTCTACAAGGACTCGACTGCCGTCGTCGGACCGCTCGCCACCGCTTCCGAACCCCACTCCTGGGACTTGTGCGTGATCCATGCCGGACGGATCACCGCGCCGCGCGGCTGGGAACTGGTCAGACACGCGGGTCCGCTGCCGTCGCACTCCGACGACGACGACCTGGTGGCGCTTGCCGACGCAGTACGGGAGGGGCTCCCCGCGGTGTCTTCCGCACCCGTCGGGTTCTCCGACCCCGGGACCGGCGTGCGCGGAGGTGCGCTGATGGCGCCCCCCGTGCAACGCGCCGAACAGAACGGCCGACGGCGTGGCCACCTTCGCGTCTTGCCGGACCCCCTGGACTGAACGAGTCCGACCTGACGTTCGCCGCCGAATGATTTGCGCGAGCGCTGATGACCGTCGGCGGGACGGAAGCTCAGCCGATAGGCTTGTGCCAAGTGTTCCCTGTGCGAGGAGATCAATGTCGAGGCCTGCTGCGGCTGTCAACCGCGTCATCAAGGCGTATGACGTCCGTGGACTGGTCGGCGAAGAGATCGACGAACAGTTCGTCGCCGAGGTCGGCGGAGCGTTCGCCAGGCTGATGCGAGACGAGGGCGCCGACCGGGTGACGATCGGCTACGACATGCGCGACAGTTCCCCGTCACTGGCGGCGGCGTTCGCCGACGGTGTCGTGGCGCAGGGTCTGGACGTCACCAGGATCGGGTTGGCGTCGACCGACCAGCTGTACTTCGCCTCCGGTCTTCTCGACTGCCCAGGCGCGATGTTCACCGCGAGCCACAACCCGGCGGCGTACAACGGGATCAAACTCTGCCGCGCCGGCGCGAAGCCCGTCGGCAAGGACAGCGGACTGACCACGATCAGCGACGAGGTCATCACCGGCGTGCCCACCTTCGACGGCGCACCCGGAACGATCGACGACCGCGACGTGCTCGCCGACTACGGAGACTTCCTGAGGTCTCTGGTGGACATCTCCGCGCTGCGACCGCTGCGGGTCGCCGTCGACGCGGGCAACGGCATGGGTGGCCACACCACGCCTGCCGTGCTGGGGCCGCTGACGTCGATCACGCTGTTGCCGTTGTTCTTCGAACTGGACGGCACGTTCCCCAATCACGAGGCCAACCCGCTCGACCCGGCCAATCTCGTCGACCTGCAGCGCCACGTCGTCGACTCCAAGGCGGACATCGGGCTCGCCTTCGACGGCGACGCCGACCGGTGCTTCGTCGTCGACGAACGCGGCCGTCCGGTGTCGCCGTCGGCGGTCACCGCGCTGGTGGCGGGTCGCGAACTCGGGCGCGAGATCGGCGCCACCGTCATCCACAATCTGATTACGTCGCGGGCCGTGCCCGAACTCATCGTCGAGCGCGGTGGCACCGCCCTGCGCTCACGGGTCGGCCACTCCTACATCAAGGCGTTGATGGCCGAGTCGGGTGCGATCTTCGGCGGTGAACATTCGGCGCACTACTACTTCCGCGACTTCTGGGGTGCCGACTCAGGAATGCTCGCCGCGCTCCACGTGCTCGCCGCGCTCGGCGAGCAGGACCGACCCCTGTCGGAGATGATGGCCGACTACCAGCGGTACGAGGAGTCGGGCGAGATCAACTTCACCGTGGCCGACGCCCCGGCGTGCGTCGACGCGGTGCTCAAGTCCTTCGGCAGCCGCATCCAGGCGATCGACCACCTGGACGGCGTCACCGTCGACCTCGGCGACGGCACCTGGTTCAACTTGCGCACGTCCAACACCGAGCCGTTGCTACGGCTCAACGTGGAGGCGCGGAGTTCCGACGACGTCGCGGCACTCGTCGACGACATCGGCGCCCAGATCGCCGCCCAGACAACCGAAGGCGGGACCACGAGGTGAGCGCTCCGCACGCGACCATCGACCTCGACGACGTCGAGGGTCTGCTCGCGGCTGACCGAGAGGGTTTGCTGCGTGCGGCGTCGATGGCGGGTGCACAGATGCGGGCCACCGCCGCCGCCCTCGAGGAGGGCGCGCTGGCGTCGCTCCACGGGGATCACCCACCGCGCACCGTGATCTGGGTGGCCACCCGGGGTGCCGCGGAGAGTGCGGGCGCGATGCTCGCCGCCGCATTCGGTGGCTCGACGGGAGCGCCGATCGTGGTTGCCTCCGAGGTGCCACCGTGGATCGGTGCGCTCGACGTCATGATCGTCGCAGGCGACGACGCCGCCGATCCGGTGCTGGTGGCGACGGCCGCAAGTGGAATCCGCCGTGGCGCAAGAGTTGTCGTGGCCGCCCCCGACGAAGGTCCGCTCCGCGAGGTGGCGGCGGGCAAGGCGGTGGTGTTGGCGCCACGGCTTCTGGTGTCCGACGAGTTCGCGCTGGTCCGCTATCTCGCCGTCGGGTTGGCCGTCCTGCACGTCGTGCTTCCAGGGGTGAGTGTCGACCTCGCCGAACTTGCCGACGCCCTGGACGCCGAGACCCTGCGCAACAGCGCCGGCCGCGACCTGTTCACCAACCCGGCCAAGTCGCTCGCCGAGCGGATGTCGGACCGCGACGTCGTCCTTGCCGGTGGCAATGCGGCGAGCGTGGCGCTCGCCAGGCACGCCGCGTCGATCTTGCTTCGCGTCGCACAACGGCCAGCGGCCGCAGTCGGCCTCGCCGACGTCATGACGGCGCTGCGACGTGGGTTGTCGAGCGGCTCAACCACCTACGAGTCTTCGATCTTCCACGACGACGAGATCGACGGTCCGCAGGCCAAGCGGGTGCGCGCCATGGTGTTCGCCACCGACGAAGAACGACCTGCGATGGTTGCGGCACTCAATGGTTATGACGACGTGGACGTGGTCAGCGCCGACGACGTCGGTGAGGACGCGGTGTCCCGACCGAGTGGCCGCCGTGAACAGCAACTCGTGATCTTGGCCGTGCGCTTCGAGATGGCCGCGGTCTACCTGCGATTGGTCCGAGGTTAGCCAGTGGACGTGTTACGTGGTGCCCTGCGCACCTACGCATGGGGCTCCCACACCGCCATTGCCGAATTCACCGGAAGGCCCAGCCCCACACCCCATCCCGAGGCTGAACTCTGGTTGGGTGCCCACCCCGGCGACCCGGCCCGGCTCGAAGGCGACGGCGGCGAGCGGTCGCTGCTCGACACCATCACCGCAGATCCCGAGGGCCAACTGGGAGCCGCCACCCGGGAGAGGTTCGGCGACGCCCTGCCGTTCCTCGCCAAGGTGCTCGCAGCCGAGGAGCCGCTGTCACTGCAGGCGCATCCCAGTGCCGAGCAGGCAATGGAGGGCTTCGCCCGCGAGGATCGCCTCCACATCCCGATATCGGCGCCCATCAGGAACTACCGCGACCGGAGCCACAAGCCCGAGCTGCTGGTCGCCCTCGGTCCCTTCGAGGCACTGGCGGGATTCCGTCCGGTCGCACGCAGCATCGAGCTGTTGCGCGCGCTCACGGTGGCGGACCTGGACCCCTTCGTCAACCTGCTGGCCGGCCAGGCCGACGCCGACGGGCTGCGCGCCCTGTTCACGACCTGGATCACCGCACCGCAAGCCGACCTCGACGTGCTGGTGCCGCTGGTGCTGGACGGCGCCGTCACCTACCTGCGTTCCGGCGCAACGGAATTCGCCAGGGAGGCGAAGACCGCGCTGCAGCTGGGTGAGCTGTACCCTGGCGACGCCGGTGTGTTGGCCGCCCTGCTGCTCAACCGGATCAGCCTCGCGGCGGGGGAGGGCATCTACTTGCCCGCCGGCAATCTCCACGCCTACCTGCACGGCGTCGGCTTCGAGGTGATGGCGAACTCCGACAACGTGTTGCGTGGTGGTCTGACGCCCAAGCACGTCGACGTGCCCGAGCTGCTCCGCGTCCTCGACTTCACCCCGACCGACGAATCCGCGCTGCGCCCGCGGTCCGCGCGCGAGGGAATCGAGACCGTCTACGACACGCCGGCACCCGAGTTCGCGGTCTCGTTGCTGCGCCTCGACGGTGCCGATCTTGGCCACGAGATGGACGCGCCTTCGCGTCACGACGGCCCGCAAGTGTTGTTGTGCACCGAGGGCTCGGTGCAGGTGCACGGGAAGTCGAGTGTGCTGACCCTCGATCGCGGCGCCGCAGCCTGGGTGGCCGCCGATGACGGACCCATCCGCCTGGTGGCCGACCAGCCCGCGTCGTTGTTCCGTGCCACCGTGGGCATCTGAGAAGAGTTCGACGATGTCTGCGTCCGGAAGCAAGCGCGCGATCGTCGCCGCCCTGCTCGCCAACGCGGGCATCGCGGCGGCCAAGTTCGTCGGGTTCCTGATCACCGGCAGCTCGTCGATGCTCGCGGAGGCCGTGCACTCCGTCGCCGACACGTCCAACCAAGGTCTGTTGCTGTGGGGGCAGCGGGAGGCGGCCAAGAAGCCCGACGCGTTGCACCAGTTCGGGTACGGCCGAAGCCGCTACTTCTACTCGTTCGTGGTGGCGCTGGTGTTGTTCTCCCTCGGTGCGGCCTTCGCCATGTACGAGGGCTACGAGAAGATCGTCCACCCCCACGAGCTGACGTCACCGGTGGTGGCCATCGTCATCTTGGGAGTCGCAATCTGCCTGGAGTCATACAGCTTTCGGACGGCGATGGTGGAGTCGCGGCCGCTCAAGGGGTCCGGCAGTTGGTGGCGGTTCATCCGGAGCTCGCGCAACCCCGAGCTGCCGGTCGTGCTCTTGGAGGACACCGGCGCGCTCATCGGCCTCGCGTTCGCCCTGGCGGGCGTCGGCCTGACGGTCCTCACCGGCAACCCGGTCTGGGACGGCGTCGGCACGCTCTGCATCGGTGGGCTGCTGGCGGTGATCGCCGTCATCCTGATGGTCGAGATGCACAGCGCTCTCATCGGTGAGGGCGCAACACCTCGGGAGGACGAGGCGATCAGGTCCGCGCTGGAGCAGACCGCCAACGTCGACCGCGTGATTCATCTGAGGACGCAGTACATGGGCCCGGACGACATGCTGGTCGGCGCGAAGATCTCGCTTGCTCCGAAGACCGACCTGGCCACCGTCGCCGCGACGATCGACGCCGCCGAGGCGGCGATTCGTGCCGCGGTGCCCGCGGCAACCGTCATCTACTTGGAACCGGATCTCGATCGCGCGCTGAGTAATTAGCCCTCTTGGACCGGACGTACGTCTTGGCCCGGCCGTACTTCTCGGACAGCAACAAGCCCATGTTGTGGCGCACCGTCCGGCCCAGCGTCTTGGCATCCGGCACCATGTAGAGACTGTCCAACAGGCTGAACCGACGCAGGAACCACTCGGCAAGGTCGGCGTCCGTCTCCGCCGCGCTGAGGAACTGCTCGAAGAGATTCCCGACCACCAGATACCACCACGGCGCGTCGTCTGCGGTGGCGTTGTGCAACGCCACGTCGCCGATGGCGTTCATCGTCCACACCGGCCACGTGGTCTTCTTCGTCGCGCGCGACAGCTCACCGGCGATGTCGGCTTTCCCCGACTCCAGCACGGACCGTAGGTTGCGCGCCTGAATCGACGTCATCGTCATGCCCTGGCCGTAGGTCGGGTTGAAACTGACCACGGCGTCGCCGAAGGGGATGACGCCGGCGGGAAAGCGGTCCATCTTGTCGTAGCGGCGCCACCTGCTCGCGGGGTACTTGTGAAAGGCCATGTCGCCCACGGGTTCCCCGGCGCGGAGCGCACCGCTGAGATGGGGCGGCAGCAGATCGTCGGCCACGTCGCAAATGTCGGCGAAGCTCTTCGGCGGTGCCACCTTTCCGGTGCCGAACGAGGTGGCACTCCACAGTCCATCCTCGTACAGCAGCATGCCGAGGCCGACGGGATGCTCCCGGGATGCGCCGGCGACCACCACCTTCTCCACGATGGCGTCGGCGGGGATGCGCACTCGATGCGTCGCATAGTCGATGCCGACGTCGACCGTGTCCTCCGTCGGCCGTCCGAAGCCCCACTGGTCCAGCCAGGCCGGCAACCGGGTGCCACGGCCGGTGGCGTCGACCACCAGGTCGGCGGTGACCACACTGGCGGGGTCTCCGGCCTCGAGGAGGACGCCTGTGACGCGTTGCTCGTGGGCGACGTATCGCAACTCGGCGACGCTTGCGTGCACCAGGTCGACGTTCGGGAGGGCCAGCGCGCGTTCGCGGATCTGCCATTCCAGGTGGGGTCGGCTCGGCACGTAGGCGGTGAACTCCCGCTTGAGCGTGGTGTTGGTGCCAAGCAGGTGCCCGGCGGCGCCGAAGTGGATGCAGTCCGGCCGGTTCGCCAGCTTCGGGACCCCTGCGGCCACCATGTCGTCGAGCAAGCCGGGAAACAATTCTTCGAATTCCGCCGCACCACGGGCCATCAGCAGATGCACGTGTCGACCCTGCGGCACCGCGGTGCGGTTGTCCGGTCGGTCGGGGAGTGCGTCGCGCTCGTAGATCGTCACCCGGTCGTAGAAGTCCGACATCACCCTGGCCGCGCAGAGCCCGGCGAGGCTGCCACCGATGACTATCGCGTGATCGCCCATGGTTTGGACGGTAGTGGGTATGTTCCCCGTCACACGACCAGAAAAGGGTGACCAAATATGACGGATCGGTGGCGTATCAAGTCGGTCGAACAGTCGATCGCCGACACCGACGAACCGGACACGCGTCTCCGAAAGGACTTGACCTGGCGTGATCTGACCGTCTTCGGCGTCTCCGTCGTCATCGGCGCGGGCATCTTCACCATCACCGCGTCCACCGCCGGTGACCTGACCGGCCCGGCCATCTCGGTGTCGTTCGTCATCGCCGCCGTCACCTGTGGCCTCGCGGCGCTGTGCTACGCCGAGTTCGCCTCGACGGTGCCGGTGGCAGGCAGCGCATACACCTTCTCCTACGCGACCTTTGGTGAGTTCACGGCGTGGATCATCGGCTGGGACCTGATCCTGGAGTTCGCGGTGGCGGGGGCCGTGGTGGCCAAGGGGTGGTCGTCGTATCTGGGCACCGTGTTCGGGTTCTCCGGCGGCACCGTCGACCTCGGTCCCGTCACGTTGGACTGGGGCGCTCTGCTGATCATCGGCGTGATCTGCCTGTTGTTGGCGCGGGGGACGAAGCTGTCGTCCAACGTCAGCGCCGTCATCACCGCGGTGAAGGTGACCGTCGTGCTGTTGGTCATCGTCGTCGGTGCGTTCTACGTCAAGGCGGCCAACTACTCGCCGTACGTACCGCCCGCCGAGTCCGGCGGCGAGGCGGGTTCTGGCATCGACCAGTCGGTGTTCTCGCTGATCACCGGCGCCGAGGGCAGCACCTACGGGTGGTACGGGTTGCTGGCGGGCGCCTCGATCGTGTTCTTCGCGTTCATCGGCTTCGACATCGTGGCCACCACCGCGGAGGAGACGAAGAATCCGCAACGCGACGTGCCGCGCGGCATCCTCTATTCGCTCGGGATCGTGACGACGCTCTACGTCGCGGTGACGGTGGTGCTGTCGGGAATGGTGTCCTACACCGATCTGAAGACGGGCCCCGACGGGCAGGCCAACCTGGCGTCCGCCTTCTCAGCCAACGGCGTCGACTGGGCGGCGACCGTGATTTCGATCGGCGCCTTGGCCGGCTTGACCACCGTGGTGATGGTGCTGCTGCTCGGCCAGATCAGGGTGCTGTTCGCGATGTCGCGGGACGGACTGCTGCCGCGCCAACTCGCCAAGACCGGTCCGCGCGGAACGCCGGTGCGCATCACGGTGCTCGTCGGGGTGGTCGTCGCGCTCGCTGCGTCGGTGTTCCCGATCGACCGTCTGGAGGAGATGGTCAACGTCGGCACCCTCTTCGCGTTCGTGCTGGTGTCGGCAGGGGTGATCGTGCTGCGCAGGACGAGGCCCGACCTGGATCGCGGCTTCCGGGCGCCGTTGGTACCGCTGCTGCCGATCCTGTCGATCGTGGCGTGCGTGTGGCTGATGTTGAACCTCACCGGGTTGACGTGGATTCGCTTCGGCATCTGGATGGTCATCGGTGTGGCGGTGTACCTGCTGTACGGCCGCCGCAAGTCGGTGCTCGGTCAACGGGAAGCCGCTGACGTGCCGAGCTGACCGGCCTTCGCCGACTTCTGCGGGACGGTTGTGCCCGCGCTCGATTCGCGACCCAAGGGCAGATCTCGGTGACCGCGTGCTCACAGCCGCTTTACAAATATTGCCCCCGTGTCTAGACGCCAGACAAATGCGCGGATATAGTCAACCGCAGTTGGTGATGGCACTCACATGGAGGTGAAGTGGTGACGACACACGTGGAATCCGCGGACGGCACGGTTCCGGTCGATCGATGGCGGGACAAGAAGCGGTACCTGTGGCTGATGGGGCTGATCGTGCCCACCGCGGTGTTGGTGATGCTGCCGGTGGTGTGGGCGCTCAACCAGCTCGGCTGGCACGTGGCCGCGCAGGTGCCCTTCTGGATCGGCCCGATTCTGGTCTACATCGTTCTGCCGCTGCTGGATCGGCGCTTCGGCCCCGACGGAGAGAACCCGCCCGACGCGGTGATGGAGCGGTTGGAGAACGACAAGTACTACCGCTACTGCACCTACAGCTTCATCCCCTTCCAGTACGTGACCGTCGTCCTCGGGGCCTATCTGTTCACGGCGTCCGATCTCGGCTGGCTCGGTTTCGACGGGTCGTTGGGATGGCCGGCCAAGATCGGGCTGGCGCTGTCAGTCGGAATGATGGGCGGCGTCGGCATCAACACCGCGCACGAATTGGGGCACAAGAAGGACACCCTCGAACGCTGGCTGAGCAAGATCACCCTGGCGCAGACGTGCTACGGCCACTTCTTCATCGAGCACAACCGAGGCCACCACGTGCGGGTCGCGACACCGGAAGACCCGGCGTCGGCCCGATTTGGTGAGACGTTCTGGGAGTTCCTGCCGCGCAGCGTGTGGGGGAGTCTGAAGTCGTCGTGGGAACTCGAGGCACAGCGGATGCGGCGGTTGAACCGGAGCCCCTGGCATCCGTCCAACGACGTCCTGAATGCCTGGGCGATGTCGGTGGTGCTCTACGGCGCGCTGATCGCGTTCTTCGGCGTCGCGCTCATCCCGTACGTGGTGATCTCGGCGGTGTTCGGCTTCGCGTTGCTGGAGACGGTCAACTACCTCGAGCACTACGGTCTGCTCCGCCAGAAGACCGCAAGCGGACGCTACGAGCGGTGCGCGCCCGAACACAGTTGGAACTCAGACCATTTGGTGACCAACCTGTTCCTGTACCACCTGCAGCGGCACAGCGATCACCACGCCAACCCGACGCGGCGCTACCAGACCCTGCGCAGCATGGACGGCGCGCCGAACCTGCCAAGCGGTTACGCCTCAATGATCGGGCTGACCTACTTTCCGCCCTTGTGGCGCAAGGTCATGGACCACCGCGTGCTGGCGCACTACGACGGCGACATCAGCCGGGTCAACATCCATCCCCGGATGCGGGCCAAGGTGATGGCGAAGTACGGGGCGGCCCAGTGAGCGCCTACCGCTGCCCCGGTTGCGATTACGTCTACGACGAAGCGAAAGGTGCTCCCCGCGAAGGCTTTCCGCCGGGAACGTCGTGGAGCGACGTGCCCGACGACTGGTGCTGCCCGGACTGTGCGGTTCGGGAGAAGGTCGACTTCGAACCCGGGGCGAGCGAAGCGACGGGAAATGACACAGTGAGGGTGACGCCATGAACTACAAGCTGTTCGTCTGCGTGCAGTGCGGTTTCGAATACGACGAAGAGAAGGGGTGGCCCGAGGACGGCATCGCCCCGGGCACCCGTTGGGACGACATCCCCGAGGACTGGAGTTGCCCGGACTGCGGCGCGGCGAAGTCGGACTTCGAGATGGTCGAGGTTGCACGGGGTTGACCGCCCCTACAACCGATAGTCTCGCGCGTATGAACAGTCCGACCGACCGGCGTACGGCCGCGCGCGTGCCGTACGCCGAGGCGTCGCGAGTACTGCTCCGCGGTTCGATCCTCGACGGCATGCGGGACATGCTCCTGGTCCGGGACTGGTCGTCCATCACGCTCACCGACGTCGCCAAGGCGGCTGGCATCAGCCGTCAGACCATCTACAACGAATTCGGGTCACGCCAGGGCCTGGCCGAGGGCTACGCCCTGCGGTTGGCCGACCGGCTGGTCGACGCCGTCGACGACGCGATCGAAGGAAACGTCGGCAACGTCTACGCCGCCTTCCTCGAAGGCTTCCGCGCCTTCTTCGCGGAGTCGGCGTCCGACCCGCTGGTCATCTCCCTGCTGACGGGCGCGGCCAAGCCCGACCTGCTGCAGATCATCACCACCGACAGCGCGCCGATCATCACGAGATGTTCGCAGCGACTCACGTCGACCTTCATGCACAGCTGGGTCCGCGCCAGCGAGGAGGACGCCGGAGTGCTGGCCAGAGCCATCGTCCGGCTCGCGATGAGCTACGTCTCGATGCCACCGGAAGCGGACCACGACGTTGCCCGTGACCTGGCCCGTTTGATGACACCGTTCGCCGAGCGATACGGTGTCATAGACACCTCCTAGCCGGCAGTGCGCCATAGCGCCTGTCCCGCGAGTCCGCAGGCTTCGGGTGTCGCCGGCGCACCACGCGTGCGCACATGGCATTTGACGACCCGAGATGACCAACGAAGTAAGGGCTCTACATGACTGCACCAGAACTGACCGCCGACGTCCGCAACGGCGTCGACTACAAGGTCGCCGACTTGGAACTGGCCGAATTCGGCCGCAAGGAGATCCGCCTCGCCGAGCACGAGATGCCCGGTCTGATGACGCTGCGCCGCGAATACGCCGACGTCGCGCCGCTCAAGGGTGCCCGGGTTTCCGGCTCGCTGCACATGACCATCCAGACCGCGGTGCTGATCGAGACCCTGGTGTCTCTGGGTGCTGAAGTCCGCTGGGCGTCGTGCAACATCTTCTCCACCCAGGACCACGCCGCCGCGGCCGTCGTCGTCGGCCCGCACGGCACCGTCGAGGAGCCCAAGGGCGTCCCCGTCTTCGCGTGGAAGGGCGAGAGCCTCGAGGACTACTGGTGGTGCGCCGACCAGATGCTGACGTGGCCGGGTGAGCCCGCCAACATGATCCTCGACGACGGTGGCGACGCCACCATGCTGGTGCTGCGTGGCGCTCAGTTCGAGAAGGCCGGCGTCGTGCCGCCCGAGGAGGACGAGCACTCCGACGAATACAAGGTGTTCCTGAACCTGCTGCGTCGTTCGCTCGAGGCCGACAAGACCAAGTGGACCAAGGTCGCCGAGTCGGTCAAGGGCGTCACCGAGGAGACCACCACCGGTGTGCTGCGGCTGTACCAGTTCGCCGCCTCCGGCGAGCTGTCGTTCCCGGCCATCAACGTCAACGACTCGGTCACCAAGAGCAAGTTCGACAACAAGTACGGCACCCGCCACTCGCTGATCGACGGCATCAACCGCGGCACCGACGTCCTCATCGGCGGCAAGGCCGCGCTGGTGTGTGGCTACGGCGACGTCGGCAAGGGCTGCGCCGAGGCGCTCAAGGCTCAGGGCGCGCGCGTCGCGGTCACCGAGATCGACCCGATCAACGCCCTGCAGGCACTGATGGACGGCTTCGAGGTCAAGACCGTCGAAGAGGCCATCGGCTGGGCCGACATCGTCATCACCGCCACGGGCAACCAGGGCATCATCACCCTCGACCACATGCGGTCGATGAAGCACCAGGCCATCCTGGGCAACATCGGTCACTTCGACGACGAGATCGAAATGGCTCGCCTGGAGCGCGACAAGGACATCCGTCGCATCAACATCAAGCCGCAGGTCGACGAGTTCATCTTCCCCGACGGCCACTCGATCATCGTGCTGTCCGAGGGACGTCTGCTGAACCTGGGCAACGCGACCGGACACCCGTCCTTCGTGATGAGCAACAGCTTCTCCAACCAGGTCATCGCGCAGATCGAGCTGTGGACCAAGAACGACGAGTACGACAACGAGGTCTACCGCCTCGCCAAGCACCTCGACGAGAAGGTCGCCAAGATCCACGTCGAAGCCCTCGGCGGATCGCTGACCAAGCTCACCAAGGAGCAGGCGGAGTACATCGGCGTCGACGTCGACGGCCCGTACAAGCCCGAGCACTACCGCTACTGAGTTTCGTAGCTCTTTAGTAGCTCCTGAAGGCCCCTGGCCCACTTCGGTGGGTCGGGGGCTTTCGTCTTCTTCGGTCGGCGTAGGCCTAATGCGGTGTTGGCATAAGCGTTTTCGTGCGGCGGCCCGGTGAACGCCGGACGAATGCGTGCCGAGGTGCTACGGTTCGGCCATCATGCACCGGGTAGCGGGAGTTCTGCTTGTCCTCTTGTCGATGGCAACCCTGGTGGCGACGCCGTCGTCGCATGCGGCACCCGATCCCACCAACGACGTGCGAGATCCGAAGTACAACGAAGACGAGTACACCGCGTTCTACACTCCGCCCGAGCCGTTGCCGCCCGGGCAGCCCGGTGACCTGATTCGCACCGAGCCCTCACGGCTGGTGCTCGAGCCGTCCGGGCAATTGGGCGCCATCATGGCGACGGGTACGCGAATCATGTACCGCAGCACCGATGCTCGCGGCAATCCCATGGCCGTCACCGGAACGTACTTCGAACCGTTCAACGACTGGCCGGGGCGTGGGCCACGTCCGCTGATCGTCTACGGACCCGGCACGCAGGGCCAGGGTGACCAGTGCGCGCCGTCGCGGCAGTTCAACCAGGGTATTCACTTCGCCCCGTATCTCGACTTCTCGTTCAACTACGAAGAGCTGTTCGTGGCGACGATGGTGGCCCGTGGTTTCGCCATCGTCATGACCGACTACCAAGGACTCGGCACGCCCGGCCTGCACACCTACGTCAACCGGGTGGCAGAGGGCAATGCCATGCTCGACGCGGGCCGGGCGGCGATGCGCCTACCCGACACGTCCTTGGATCCCCATGGGCCAACGGCCTTTTGGGGCTACTCGCAGGGCGGGGGAGCGGCGGCGTCGGCAGCCGAGCTCGCGCCGACCTACGCTCCCGATCTCGCGATCGTGGGAACTTACGCGGGTGCGCCGCCAGCCGACCTCAAGGAACTGTTCCCCTACGCCGACGGCAGTGCGTTGGTCGGGGTGGTCGGCTATGCACTCAACTCGGTGATCGCGACATATCCGGAATTCGGAGACGCAATCCGGTCGAAGATGACGCCGCGCGGCGCCGATCTGCTGCAGAAGGTTCAGGACCAGTGCATCGCGGAGACAGTCTCCAAGTTCATGTTTCGGCACCTGCAGCCGTACTTCACCGAGGACGTCACCACGCTGGTCGCCCAGGAACCGTTCAAGTCGCTGTTTGACATGCAGCGCATCGGATATCTGAAGCCGACGACGCCAGTGTTGATCAACAGCAACCGCTTCGACCCGTTGGTGCCGTGGACCGCGGCCAACCAGCTCGGTCGGGATTGGTGCGCCAAGGGCGCCGACGTCGAGTTCCGCACCAACGAGCAGCCGCCGTTCCTCAACAAGATGGTGATCAACCACGCCTTGCCGATGCTCGTCGACGGCGAGGCCGCGATGCAATGGATCGCCGACCGGTTCAACGGCGTGCCCACCACACCCAACTGCGGCACGTACTGACCGGGGCGCGCACCTGACGTGATTCGTGCCCGGTGCCCGCGGTCGCCCGGTTTAGGATCGAATCGGGTGGGCGTCTGAGACGGAGAGGCTGTTGAGGGGAATGCTGGACGAGCGAGATCAACGCCGACACACGCAGTTTCGATGACGGCGGCATTCGACGACGTCGACGCCGTCGTGCACGCCGCCGAAGGCTACCTGGCGGCCGGTGATCTCTGGCGCGCCGAGTCGGTCCTCGGGACGGCGCTGGGCGCCCATCCGAACCAGCCGCGGCTGCTGACGCTCTACGCCCGAGTGAAACTGGGGCAGGGTGACCTTGCGGCAGCGGCGAACAGCGCGCACGCGGCGCTGTCGGTCGCTCCGGACGACGAGTACGCGATGCGCGTCTACAGTCATGCGCTCGAGCTGCAGGGCCGGATTCCCGAAGCACTCACGGTGGCGTGGCGGGCGGCGACGACGCATCCGCATAGTCATCTGGCGCACCACACCTACGCACGAATGCTGTCGGATGCGCGACGTCCCGTCGAGGCGATGACGGCCGTCAACGAGGCGCTGCGGCTGAACCCACAAGACGTCGACCCGCTGAATCTTCGCGGCGACATCCGCGTCGCCCTCGGTGAGCTCGATGCGGCCGAGGCCGATTATCGGCATGCGCTGCAACTGAATCCGAGGGACGCCAGCGTCGTACACAACTTGGCGACACTCGAGCACCAGCGCGGCCGGCGATGGAGCGCGGTCCGTGGCTTCGTCGCCGCGGAACGGCTCGACCCGCGGTTCGGCGACGTGGTGCGTCGGAACGTCGGGGTGGTGGTCAGCGGAGTGCTGCGGCGGTCCGCGTGGGTGGTGTTGCTCGTGACGATCGCGGTGGTCGCGACCTACAACATTGGGGATAGTGGCGGCACCACGGCCATCCCGCGGATCCTCGCGGGTGTGGGAGCGGTGCTGCTGGTGGTGATGTCGATCCCGGTGCTACGCAACGTGCCTGGTCCGATGCTCACATCCGTTCTGCGGCAACACCATATCCTCGTCGTCAGAATCCTGCAGTTGGTCGCCGCGGTGGTCTTGGGTGCTTTGACCGCCGCTGTCGGGGCGTTGACGGTGCCGGGAGTGGTGGCGGGGTTGCTGCTTCTCTCGGTGCCCGTTGTCATGATCGTTGGCGGGTTCACCGGCGAGCGGTTGTGGTGAGGGCGTAAAGCGACAGGCAAAGCGGTCGGTGGACTAGCGCCAGTTTCATTTCCGCGCGAATGCGAGAACGTCTGAGGCCACTTGACTACCGACCTCGGAGCCGTGGAGGGAGCAGCTTCTCCCCGTCGACGTGCGGCACAGCCGTGTGACCGATCGCTCCGGTGATCGACGTATTGAGATCGGAATCGTCCATGCCAACCAGTCATCTCGCGAGAAGTTCGCGAACTTGATGAGGGCCTGCGCGCGATTGATTGCGGTGGTGGAGGTTGTGGTGGTGCTTCGGTACAGAGCGCGCTCTCCGTCGCCAGCTAGAATCTCCTAGCTTGAAGGCCAGCCATGGCTGAAGCGATACCGACCCGGGGGATGAAACGCAATGAAGACGGTAACCATTGCTTTTGACATCGACGGAACACTTCGAGACAACACCATCACCGATGCCTACGTCGCGAATGAACGAATCCGTACTCTGCTTATCACGTTGTCGAGTATGAAGAACACCCGCATCATGGTGTGGTCAGGCGGCGGCGAAGCCTATGCGCGCAAAGTGGTCAGTGGCCTTGGCATCGAGAAGTACGTGGATGTGTACGGCGACAAGGGATATGGCGGGTACGACGCGGATGGGCACCCCATCTTCCATACCGATCTCAAGCCGGACATCGCGTTCGACGACATCGAGGAGTTCAGCCTCGGTACCTTGAATCTCGTTGTGCAAGAGAAGGGATTTACGCCCGGTTACGTGCTGCCGGAGAGTCGGCGATAGGGACTGGGCATTTGAGCGCTTGGTTGGACAAGCAGAAGGCGAAGCTGCAACTCCGTCAATTCTAGGCGTGAACCGGTCTGGAGTTTGGGTTCCGGCGCCGGGGGACATCGATCATCGTTGCGTTGGCGGGCGCAACGCACGATCCACGCTATTCCGTTGCAGCGAAGTCGACTAGCACGTCCGTCGTCGTTACTCCCTGACGCTGCAGTTCATCGATAAGTATCTGATTACTCGAGCGGGTCGGTGGGTAGTGCCCGCTGTGGTCGGTTAGCGCCAACAAGTGCCCATCGCGAACACGGAGTTCGCCTGCAGCCGCTACTGGGCCGCCTCCCGACAGCGTGGAATGGTGGACACGCGAAACGACTCGACGCAGCGACACGTAGAAGTTGCCGTGCGGGTCGAGGATGAACAGGGCGAGTTCGGCGTTCGGACGCCATGATGCCGTGGCCATCCGAGTGTCCAACACGCCTCCGTCAATTGTTCTGAATCGTCCTTCGTCGTCGATCACGACGCGGTGCCGTTCTAGCTGACCGGGCGACCACCGTTCAACACCAGACGATGGAGATGTCAGGTCTGGCATGAGGCGTCGTTGTTGGGTTTGCAGCGCATCCTTCGCGAGCCACGGCCGGGCGCTAGACCGCGCGAACACTGTCAGATCGGTTTGGCCTAGTCCGGTAATGCGGTGGATCTCTTCGGCTATAGGTCGTGCTCCGGCATTACCACTGACGAACACCGCGACTCCTGAATCGCTGATATTCAACGAGGCCACCAACCCGACGACCATTCCATTCTCCAAATGGAGAAGTAATCTTGGTTGATGGGTTCCCGTCTCGACGAATTCGAATCCCAGTCGCTTGCTCACTTCGAGTTGGCGCAATTCAATTCTGCCGATCGGTTGGGCAGCACCAATTAGTTGCTCCCATTGGTCCAGTCTTAATCGGACCATGGGAGGTAGCGGCCACGTGTGAATTCTTCGCAATTCTGTGGCTAGTGCGGAAACGAAGGATCGGATGGCGGCGTCGGAGTGAGGCGTCGCGATTGTGTCGAGTTTTCCACCGTGAGTGAGTGCTGCCTCAATTGCCTCAAGATAGGTTTCAGGACCATCTTCCAGGCATCGGCGAGCAACGATTGCTTCCGACATTTCGAATGCCGTTCGACCGTCTAAGGTCGAAACGTACCGTAGGCAGTAGATTATCTGGCTGATTGCGTTACGCCACCACATGATGGTCACGCCTCTCCGCTGGCAAAGGTTGGGTGTTCAGTGCTCCGCCTCAGGTTTGGGCGGCCAGGGTTGGCGCCTGCGCAAGTTCTCAGCTACTGACGCCAGGAAACTACGCATGTCATCTTCGGAATGCCGAAGTTCATCGAGGCCATGCGGGGGCTCCGCGAACATGCCAGTCATGATGGGTTTGTTGGAGGAGAGTGCTTCTTGAATCGCATCCAAAAAGAACCGGGGGCCCTGGCCGAATGAACGATATTCGATGATGGCGTCTGCCGTGATAGCGGCATTGGTTTCATCGAGGTTTTCTTTGAATAGCAGCCCATAGAGAATCATATTTATCGCACCACGCCAAGACTCTGTTGCCATCTCATGTTCCTTCCGGTGCGATCCATTCGACTGTAATCGAACGAATATCTATTCCTTGTCTAGCAAGCTCGTCAACAACGTTCTGCGTATTGGTACGACCGGGCATGTAATGGCCGGAGTTGCCCGTCACCTCGACGAGTCGCCCATTTATCACGGACAATTCTCCGGCACCTGTCACGGGGTTTCCGCTTGCAAGAGTTGAATGATGTAGTCGACCGCGTTCTTGTTCAAGCGATGCGTAGATATTCCCGTGTCGGTCCATGATGAATATTGCCCGACCGCCATCTGGCGTCCAGTGCGACTTGGCGCCAGTGGTATCGAAGAGAGAACCGTCGGTGTTGCGCAAGAGTCCGTTTTCATCGACGACAACACGGTGCTGTTCGAGCTTTTCGGGGGACCAGCGCTCGACACTCTGTCCAGGGAACGGATTGCGTGGGTGGTTGGGGTCAGTTTCAAATGCAAAATGGCCAGGCATGTGCTTTACCGGAAGCGGATTGTCCCGCTGCAGCGGTGGATGAGCATCTGCGAAATTCGCCGGTGTGCCTGATTCCGAAGATCCAGGCTCGCTCGGAGGGTGCGAATCGACAGGTGCCTCATGCGTGGTGGAGGCCTTCGACTCGTTCACTCCGTGACTCGCCGGTCGTGGAGAGGACGGCTCCGGTCCGTGAGCTCGTGGTTCGCCCGGCGCGCCGTGGGCGGCTTTCATGGGTGGGTCAACCGGCGCCGACGGCGTGCTACTCGGGCCTGGCCCGGCGCTCGCAGGCACCGTCGTGCGTGGGGTCTCCGGTGAACCCGCCTGCGGCGCCTTGGATTCCGGTGTGCGGGCGGGAGGCTCTGGGCTCGGCGCTCTGCTGGCCGGACCGTCGGACGGACTGTGCGCTCCACCCCCGGCGTGGGGCGCCATCGGCATGCCGCCCGCCATGGGGGCCGCCGGTGTCGTCGCCGCCGGCTCGTGCGGACGGGCATCGGCTGCGTCGCTCGGTGCGTACGTAGGTTCGTGCGGCTGGCCGTTGTCCGTCCTGGCCGGTTCATGCGCGCCGGGGGATTCGGTCGTAGGCGGATGGGCAGCAGGCTGATGGTCGGCGGGTGTATGCGCCCCGTCGCCCGTACCTCCGGTGTGGCCCTCCGAAGCCGGCTGGTGGCTCTCGTTCGGCGTGTAGTTGCCGTCAGTCTGCGGTTCGGCCACACCATTCCCGTGCGGCTCCGGAGTCGCCGGCGAGTGCTCGTTCGGTGACGGGCCGGGCTCCGACTGTGATTGGCCGCCAGTCTCATGAGAGCTTGCAGGGCTTGGTGATTCGGGCGCGTGCGGAGCGGCAGGTGCCGGCGTATCACCAGTAGTGGGTGAGTGGCTCGGCGCCGACGGTGCCGTCGGCTCCGAAACACGTGACGGCTCACCAGCGGCCGGCGATGGCGACTGTGGCGCGGGGCCGTCGGCCCGGCCCGGCCCGGAGTCGGGTGGACCGACGGGCCGTCCCCCCGGCGGATCGGGAGGGCCGCCTCCGGGTGGCCCGCCTCCGGGTGGCCCGCCTGAGCCGCCAAGTTCCTGCGGAGTGTGCGGTGTCTCGGGGGCGTGCGGAGCAGAAGGAGGGTTGGCAAGAGATTCGGGGAGCCGCGGTGGCGTGAACTCCGGAGTCCCCGGGTGATCGGGCCCGGCGCCTGGCGGATTGTCCACGGAGGGAAGGGATCTGCCGCCGCCCATACCTGGAATGTCCGAGATGCGGGGGAGGCGTCCCTCGTCGAGTAGCTTGCCACCGTACCTAATGCCCTTGGCGATGGAGCCCGTCTTGGAGGCGGCCGCGCCGGGGAGGAAGAGCGTTCCGATGTTGAACGCAGCCTCGCCGACGCCCCGACCCGGGTGGTCACCGGTCAATTGGTCGTAGGCGATGAACTGCTTGCCCATGTTTTCCAGCACGCCGGGCAGCTTCGTTGGATCCTCGGCCACCGACAGGGCCATTTCGGCCATGCCCTTCAAGACGTCGACGTCGGCCAGCGACACCAAGCCCGACACGGTGCCGATCACGCCGTTGACCAAACCGAGCTGGACGTCGGTGTAGAACGTGACCGCCTCGGCGAGGGCGCCTCCCACTTCATCGCCAAAGGTGGCCATCAGGGCGGGTTTTACCCACTTCTGGAATGCATCCAAGGCCTCGCCGAGGGCCTTGGAGAGGTCGGAGAGTAGTCCGACGATTCCCTTGACTTCCTGCTGGAAGTTCTCCAGGACCGTGCCGACGTCGTCGGCGACTTGGCGCAGGATGTCGTCGCCCTCACCGGTGAGGAAGCCCGTGACGGTGTCCCACAGGCCTTCGGGGGAGATCCGGTCCAAGAGGCGGCGGATGGCGTCTTGGGCCTTCTGCACTCCGTTGGCGAAATGGTCGACGTTTTCCCCGATGGTCTTTGCAAGTTCTGCCAAGTACGGCAAGTACTCACCAAGTTGGCCGAGGCACTCCTGGATCTTTGGCTGCTCGGGGATACGCTCTTGTGACACAGCGGTTTTCAGTGCCGGCACGTCGTCGTTGAATGCAGCCAGGCCGGTGGCGAAGTTCTTCCATTGGGCTGCGGTGAGGCGCATCAAGGACGGATTGCCTTGCGGCCACGTCATGACGGCACCCGCAACTGATCCTATGAAAGGTATCGCGTTGAGCAACCCGTCGATCAGCCACCAATTGGGCGGCGGGGGAACGATCGCCCCGCTCGGGCCCTTGGGCACGTCCACGGCCTTCGTCTCACTGGGCGCGGCACCCACCGAGCCCATGGGACTGCGTCCGCCGATGGTCGACCCGGCGTCGGCGTTCTTGTAGTTGTAACCCGTCGCCTCCAAGCGCTGCCCGGAGTACTTGAAGGCGTTCGCTGCTTCCGCCAACGTGTTGGCGAACTTCTGGGCGTCGTCCCCGAAGGTCAATCCGAAGTGGGCCCCGGCCGGGTCCCAACCCGAGGCAATGCCGCTACCCAACGCTGCGCCGAGAGACGTCGACAACGCGTCCAGCTGCGCGCCGATCGAACCCATCCTCTGGCCGGCCCGCAGCAGGACCACCGGGTCGACCTCGATTCGGCCACCCGCGCCTACTGCGCCCACATCTCCTCGTTCTTCTTGACCGCGTCCGAGTAGTTCTTCTCCGCTGCCTGAGCGATCTTCTTCAGCTGCTCGAGCGACGTGTTCATCTGTTCGGCGCCGGTGTCCCACTGCTGCTGCGCCTGCGCCTGTTGGTCCGACGCGTCGCCGTGCCACGTCGCGCGCAATGCGGCCATGGCCTGGTCGACGTCGGAGAGGACTTCCTTGACGTCCGCTTCGAACTTGGACATGTGATCGATGGCCGCGAGCATCATCGCGAAGTCGACTACCAATTGGCCCGTCGCGTCCACCCTGCTCATAGCGTCCTCTTGATCGCTTTGTCCTTGGGGGTCGGTGTCACGTCGCCACGGTCGACGGGCGCGGTTCCCGTCGACCGTTCGCCGGAAGGCGCTGCGGCCCCGTCCCGTTCGCGGTCACGCTTCTCGGCCTCTTCGCGCTCGTGCTCTTCGTCCTTCTTGTCTTCGTCCCCGTCCTCGGCGCCCTGAGCAGCAGGGGCATCGGTGGCAGGTGCATCGGCCTTGTCGGTCTGAGCGTCTTCGGTCCCGTGAGCTTGCCCAGCCTGCTGAGCCAGCCCCATCGCCAGCTGAGCGGCCTGTTGGGCAAGTCCGGCCACTGCTTGGCCGGACTGCTGGGCCATCCCAGCGGCGGCCTGACCGAGCTGCGAAACCGACGACATCGCCTGCTGCCCGATGTCTCCAGACTGGCCGCCCACGCTCCCGCCGCTGGTGCCGCTGGTGCCGCTCGGGCCGCCCAGGGCTAGGTCGGGAGGACTCTGGGGACTGGGAGCGCCGCTGCCGCCGCTCGCTCCGCTGTCCGTCGCCCCGCCCGAAGTCTGGACCGTTGAGCCAAGCGCGTCGGCGCCGGCCTGGTCTGTCTTGGCGTACTCCTTGCCGGCGATCGACAACAGCTCCGACATCCGTTGCAGGGCCTGAACCACCTGTTCCGCTCCCTCGTGCCAGCCGTCCCACGCCGGGCCGTAAGCCGATGCGGCCCCGCCCTTCCACCCCGAGCCGAGCAGTTGTGTGGTCTCGTCGTTGACGCTGGCCAAGCCGTCCTTCAGCCGTTGTGCGGCGCTCTCCAGACGCGCGGATGCGGCGTGCAGCTCCGATTCGACGAGTTCAACCGACTGTCCCACCCGACAGACCTCCCAGCCACTAGACGGTCGCTGGCAAGCCTATCGGCGGCCCAATGGGGTTGAAGGCACCAGTTACGCTCGCCCCGTGCTCATCGCGATCGAAGGGGTCGACGGCGCCGGGAAGCGGACGCTGACCGACGGCCTGCAGGCGTCCTTCGAGTCGACGGGCAAGACCGTCGCCCGCCTCGCGTTCCCGCGCTACCACCAATCCGTGCACGCGGACATCGCAGCCGAGGCGTTGCACGGCCAGCACGGCGACCTGTCGTCCTCGGTGTACGCCATGGCGACGTTGTTCGCCCTCGACCGCGCGGACGCCAAGCCAGAGATCGAACGGCTCTGCGCCGGCCACGACGTCGTGATCCTGGATCGCTACGTCGCGTCCAACGCCGCGTACAGCGCCGCGCGGTTGCACCAGGAGGCGGACGGAAGCGTCGTGGCCTGGGTCGCCGAACTCGAGTTCGAGCGGTTCGCCCTGCCGCGGCCCGATTGGCAGGTGTTGCTCGACGTACCGACCGAGTTGGCCGCCGAACGGGCGTTGCGTCGCGAGGCGGCCGATGCCGCTCGCACGCGCGACGCATACGAGCGCGACGACGGCCTTCAGCGTCGCACCAACGCCGCCTACGCCGCGCTCGCCGCCGCGAACTGGCAGGGTCGCTGGGCCGTCGCCGGACCCGACGTGGTCCCGCAAGAATTGGCCCAAGCGCTGACTGCCTGATCTGCGGGCAAAACGCCCGGTGTGGTAACTCAGGTTTATCGCGTTTCGGTGACACGATGGGCACCATGAGGCAAAGGATTCTGGTCGTCGACGACGATCCGTCGCTCGCCGAGATGCTCACCATCGTCTTGCGGGGCGAGGGCTTCGACACCGCGGTGGTCGCTGACGGCAGCCAAGCGCTGACGGCGGTTCGCGAACTGCGACCGGACTTGGTGCTGCTCGACCT
Organism: Mycolicibacterium hodleri; assembly: GCA_006864685.1. Classification (GTDB taxonomy): domain Bacteria; phylum Actinomycetota; class Actinomycetes; order Mycobacteriales; family Mycobacteriaceae; genus Mycobacterium; species Mycobacterium hodleri_B. The sequence continues at coordinate 68,083 of VIFX01000005.1, forward strand.
CATGTTGCCCGGCATGAACGGCATCGACGTGTGCCGCGTGCTGCGCGCCGACTCCGGTGTTCCGATCGTCATGCTGACGGCCAAGACGGACACCGTCGACGTGGTGCTCGGCCTGGAATCCGGGGCCGACGACTACGTCATGAAGCCCTTCAAGCAGAAGGAGCTCGTCGCGCGGGTCCGCGCTCGGCTGCGCCGCAACGACGACGGTCCGGCCGAGATGCTGTCGATCGCCGACGTCGAGATCGACGTGCCCGCGCACAAGGTCACCCGCGGCGGAGAGCAGATTTCCCTGACGCCGCTGGAGTTCGACCTGTTGGTGGCGCTGGCACGTAAACCGCGGCAGGTGTTTACTCGGGATGTGCTGCTCGAACAGGTCTGGGGTTACCGGCATCCCGCCGACACCCGGCTGGTGAACGTGCACGTCCAGCGGTTGCGCGCCAAGGTCGAGACGGATCCGGAGAACCCGCAGGTGGTGCTCACCGTTCGAGGAGTGGGGTACAAGGCCGGACCCCCGTGATCTGGGGTTCCCGCCGACGCATTCGGAGCCGCTCGGCTCCGATGCTGCGGGGTCTCGGCACGTTGGGCCGAGCACTCGGCTTCGCGTGGCGACGCTCCCTCCAACTTCGGGTGGTGACGCTCACCATCGGGCTGTCGCTGACCGTCATCATGGTGCTCGGCTTCGTGCTGACCAGTCAGATCACCGATCGCATCCTCGAGATCAAAGTGCGTGCGGCCACCGAGGAAATCGAGCGAGCCAGCACGACGGTCAGCGGAATCGTCGGAGGCGAGGAAACTCGCTCGTTGGACAGTAGTCTTCAGTTGGCGCGCAACACACTCGTCGACCGCAAGGTCGACTCGGGGGCCGGACTCGCCGGCGCCTTCGACGCGGTGCTGGTGGTGCCCGGCGACGGGCCGCGAGCCGCCACCGCGGCTGGACCGGTGCAGCAGATCCCCGCGGCGCTTCGTGACTTCGTCAAGGCCGGACAGGTCAGCTACCAATACGCCACGGTGAACACCGACGGCTTCTCGGGGCCGGCGCTGATCGTCGGCAGCCCGACGTCGTCGCCGGTCACCAATCTCGAGCTCTACCTGATCTTTCCGTTGAACAACGAGGAGAGCACCATCGCGTTGGTGCGCGGCACGATGGCCACCGGCGGCATCGTGCTGCTGGGGCTCCTGGCCGCGATCGCACTGCTGGTCGCCAGGCAGATCGTGCTTCCGGTGCGGTCGGCGTCGCGCATCGCCGAGCGGTTCGCCGAAGGCCACCTAACCGAACGGATGCCGGTGCGTGGCGAGGACGACATGGCCCGCCTGGCCGTGTCGTTCAACGACATGGCCGAAAGCCTGTCGCGGCAGATCACCCAGCTCGAGGAATTCGGAAACCTGCAGCGCCGCTTCACCTCCGACGTCAGCCATGAGCTGCGTACGCCGTTGACGACCGTGCGCATGGCCGCGGACCTGATCTACGACCACAGCGACGACCTCGAACCCGCGCTGCGACGGGCGACGGAGTTGATGGTCAGCGAGCTGGACCGGTTCGAGACGCTGCTCAGCGACCTCCTCGAGATCTCCCGCCACGACGCGGGCGTCGCGGAGCTGTCGGTGGAGTCCGAGGATCTGCGGCTGACGGTGGGAAGCGCCCTGGAGAACGTCGGTCATCTCGCCAAGGACGCCTCGGTCGAGCTGGTCGTGGACATGCCGTCGGAGGCGGTCATCGCCGAAGTCGACGCGCGGCGGGTGGAACGCATCCTGCGCAATCTGATCGCCAACGCCATCGACCATGCCGAGCGCAAGCCGGTGCGTATTCGGATGGCGGCCGACGAGGACACCGTCGCGGTCACGGTGCGCGACTACGGTGTCGGGCTGCGCCCCGGTGAGGAGAAGTTGGTGTTCAGCCGGTTCTGGCGCTCGGACCCGTCGCGGGTGCGCCGCTCCGGTGGTACCGGGCTGGGGCTGGCCATCTCCATCGAAGACGCGCGGCTGCATCAGGGCAGGCTCGAGGCGTGGGGAGAGCCGGGCAAGGGTGCGTGCTTCCGGTTGACGTTGCCGTTGGTGCGCGGCCACAAGGTGACGGCAAGCCCGTTGCCGCTCAAGCCCATTGGCCAGGACAAGCCGTCGATCACACCGGCACGCGACCGGGAAACCGCCGGGGAACGCGCGTGAGACGCGCGCTGGTCGCCATCACGCTGATTCTGACTGTCGCGTTGACCCTGACCGGGTGTGCGGGTGTGCCGAGTTCGTCGGCGCCGCAAGCCCTCGGCACCATGGACCGCCCTGCCCCGCCGAGCTTGCCGACTCCGACCCCGGGCATGGATCCCGACGTCCTGCTGCGCGAATTCCTCAAGGCGACGGCCGATCCCGCGAACCGCCATCTGGCCGCCCGTCAGTTTCTCACCGAGTCGGCGTCCAGCGAATGGGACGACGCGGGCAGCGCGCTGCTGATCGACCGGGTGGTGTTCGTCGAAACCCGTCAGCCCGACCGTGTTTCGGTGACCATGAAGGCCGACATCCTCGGGTCCCTTTCCGACATGGGGGTGTTCGAGACCGGCGACGGTGCGTTGCCCGATCCCGGACAGATCGAGCTCTTGAAGACCCCGGGCGGCTGGCGAATCGACAAGCTGCCCAACGGCGTATTCCTGGACTGGCAGCAGTTCTTGGCCACGTACAAGCGCAGCACGCTGTACTTCGTCGACCCGACCGGCAAGACCGTCGTTCCCGATCCGCGCTACGTCGCCGTGTCGGATCCGGACCAGTTGCCCACCGAATTGGTGAGCAAGTTGGTGTCCGGCCCGCGGCCGGAGATGGCGAACACCGTGCGCAACCTGCTTGGGGCGCCGCTGCGGTTGCGGGGGCCGGTGACCAGGGCCGACGGTGGAAAGACCGGTGTCGGACGTGGTTACGGCGGTGCGCGGGTCGACCTGGAGAACTTGTCGACGACCGATCCGCATTCACGGCAATTGCTTGCGGCACAGATCATCTGGACGTTGAACCGGGCCGGTGTCAACGGACCCTACGTGATCAACGCCGACGGTGCGGCGCTCGACGACCGGTTCGCCGAGGGCTGGAACTCCTCCGACGTCGCGGCCACCGACCCCGGCGCGGACCCCGGGGCCGCCGCGGGATTGCACGCTCTCATCGGCGGGTCACTGGTGTCGCTGGACGGCCAGAAGGCGCCGCGAGTGGCGGGCTCCTTCGGAAACCTGCCGGGGCAGACGGCGGCGACGTTGTCGCGCAGCGGCCAAGAGGTGGCATCGGTGGTGACGCTACGACCGGGTGCCCCGGACATGGCGTCGTCGCTGTGGATCGGCCAGCTCGGAGGCGACTCCTCCCAAGCCATCGACGGCCGCACGCTGTCACGTCCCAGTTGGTCACTGGACGACGCGATCTGGGTCGTGGTGGACGGCAACAACATCGTCCGCGTCATCCAGGAAGCGGCCTCGGGTCAGCCCGCGCGGATTCCCGTGGACGCCACCGCCGTCTTCACGAAGTTCCCCGGCCCGGTGTCGGAACTTCAACTGTCGCGAGACGGCACCCGCGCGGCGATGGTCGTCAACGGACAGGTCATCTTGGCCGGGGTCGAGCAGACCCAAGGTGGGCTCTACGCCCTGACCTATCCGCGTCGGCTGGGTTTTGGTCTGGGCGACACGGCGGTGTCGTTGTCCTGGCGCACCGGCGACGACATCGTCGTCAGCCGAACCGATCCGCAGCATCCGGTCTCCTACGTGAACCTCGACGGCGTCAACTCCGACGGTCCAAGCCGGAACCTGCTGGCGCCGGTGTCGACCGTCGCGGCGAATCCGTCGACGCTGTACGTCGCCGATCAGCGCGGTGTGTTGCAGCTTTCGGGATCGGCTGCCGAGAACGACTTGATGTGGGCCGAGGTGCGGCCGCTCATGATCGCGGGGGCGATTCCGGTACTTCCCGGCTGATTGGAACCCACCAAAGTCCTGTGAGTTCATTGCGCCGTCCCCGCGAGTGTGAACTTGTTGGCGACATCTCGCTGAAATGCGATGCATAAGTTCACACTCGGCGACAAGAAAACCATGTCGGACCCGGCCGCCACACTTACCCCATGCTGCTCGACCTCGTCCTCCCGCTGGAATGCGGCGGATGCGGCGCGCCTGGCACGCGGTGGTGCCAGACCTGCGCACGGGCGCTCACCGTGCACACCGACGAACCGATGGTGATCACTCCGCGCCTCGACCCGGGTGTGCCGGTCTTCTCGCTCGGCCGCTACGCGGGATCGCGTCGCGCCGCGATCATCGCGATGAAGGAACACGGCCGCACCGACCTCGTCGGGCCCTTCGCGACGGCGGTCGCCGCGGGACTGACGCGCCTCCTGACGTGGGGCGTCGTCGAGGCCCCACTGACGCTGGTCCCCGCGCCCACCAGACGATCGGCGGCGCGTCGGCGGGGTGGTGACCCGGTGACGGCCATCGCAGAAGCCGCCGCCGTCCCAGGGACCGTCGTCGTCGCCGCGTTGCGGATGCGGGCCTTCACCCGCGATTCGGTGGGGCTGTCGCCGGGGGAGCGGGAGCGGAACATCGCGGGCCGGGTCAGGGTCCGCGGGCCCGTGGGTGGGGAAGTGCTTCTGATCGACGACGTCGTGACGACGGGCGCCACCGCCCGTGAGTCGGTCCGCGTCCTGCAAACCGACGGAGCTCGTGTCGCTGCGGTGCTCTCCGTCGCGCACGCCTGATCCCACGACCGGCGGAGCCGTCAAATTACCGTGAGATCAAACCGGAATGAAGAACTAAAAACACGTGTGCCGAATATGTGGCACAGGCGGGTGAACACGGACTACCGTCGGGACCAACCACCCGTGAACGACTCACGGCGGCGTCTAGAACCATTGGCGCCACATCGCCCGAAAAGCGAGGAGGTGAGCTCTCGACACCTTGCGCCGCGGGCGGACTTCGTTCGGGTTCCCTCGCTGCGCTCCTGTTATCTGTCGGCACGCCTTAGCGCGTGCTCCGCCGAGAGGAAGCGAGTTGCCAAGTATGTCAATACAATCCATGGACACCAACCAATCAACGATGGTGGGCGCTGAGGAGGAGTCGCACGACGGCCCCCACGCCGAGGTCGTCGTCAAGGGCCGCAACGTCGAAATTCCCGATCACTTCCGAACCTATGTCTCCGAGAAGCTGGCTCGCCTCGAGCGCTTCGACCGCACCATTTACCTGTTCGACGTCGAACTCGACCACGAACGCAATCGCCGGCAGCGCAAGAACTGCCAACACGTCGAGATCACGGCCAGGGGCCGAGGACCCGTTGCGCGCGGCGAAGGCTGCGCCGACAGCTTCTACGCGGCGCTGGAATCGGCGGTAAGCAAACTCGAGAACCGCCTTCGGCGCAGCAAGGACCGCCGCAAGATCCACTACGGCGACAAGACGCCCGTCTCGCTCGCCGAGGCCACCGCGATCACCCATCTCGTCGAGCCGCTGTCAGCGCCCGTCGAAGACGAAGGCCCGGCCCTCGAGGACCACGAACCCGGTCGGATCGTGCGGACCAAGGAGCACACGGCCACGCCCATGACCGTCGACGACGCGCTCTACGAAATGGAGCTCGTCGGCCACGACTTCTTCCTGTTTCACTGCAAGGAAACCGACAAGCCGACCGTCGTCTACCGGCGTCACGCCTACGACTACGGACTCATCCGGCTGTCCTAGCCGGTAGTCACCCGCGGCCGGCGCGACCGCGCTGTGCGGCGCGTTCGGCTGGCCGGGCCGGCCAGTCACCTACGATGGACCTCGTTTGAAGCGATTCGAGGCCCATCGAGGCCGCATCCAGGCTTAGGGGAAATTAGCGTGCTGTCGAAGTTGCTCCGTCTCGGCGAAGGCCGCATGGTCAAGCGCCTCAAGAGGGTCGCCGACTATGTCAACTCCCTGTCCGACGAGGTGGAGAAGCTCACCGACGACGAACTGCGCGGGAAGACCGACGAGTTCAAGAAGCGCGTCGCCGGTGGTGAGACGCTCGACGACATCATGCCGGAGGCGTTCGCCGTCGCCCGTGAGGCCGCGTGGCGGGTGCTGAATCAGCGTCCGTTCGACGTCCAGATCATGGGTGGCGCCGCGCTGCACTTCGGCAACGTCGCCGAGATGAAGACCGGTGAGGGCAAGACCCTGACCTGTGTGCTGCCGGCGTATCTGAACGCGCTCTCCGGTGACGGCGTGCACGTCGTCACCGTGAACGACTACCTCGCCAAGCGCGACAGCGAGTGGATGGGCCGGGTGCACCGCTTCCTGGGCCTCGACGTCGGCGTGATCCTCGGCCAGATGACGCCCGACGAGCGGCGCGTGGCGTACGCGGCCGACATCACCTACGGCACCAACAACGAATTCGGCTTCGACTACCTGCGCGACAACATGGCGCACACGGTCGAGGACATGGTGCAGCGCGGTCACAACTTCGCCGTCGTCGACGAGGTCGACTCGATCCTCATCGACGAGGCCCGTACCCCGTTGATCATCTCCGGGCCCGCCGACGGCGCGTCGAACTGGTACGTCGAGTTCGCGCGGCTCGCCCCGCTCATGGAGAAGGACGTCCACTACGAGGTCGACATCCGCAAGCGCACCGTCGGCGTGCACGAGATCGGCGTCGAGTTCGTCGAGGATCAGCTCGGCATCGAGAACCTCTACGAGGCCGCCAACTCACCGCTGGTCAGCTATCTGAACAACTGCCTCAAGGCCAAGGAGCTGTTCCAGCGCGACAAGGACTACATCGTCCGCGACGGCGAGGTCATCATCGTCGACGAGTTCACCGGCCGCGTGCTGGTCGGCCGCCGCTACAACGAGGGCATGCACCAGGCGATCGAGGCCAAGGAGCACGTCGAGATCAAGGCCGAGAACCAGACGCTGGCCACGATCACGCTGCAGAACTACTTCCGCTTGTACGACAAGCTCTCCGGCATGACCGGCACCGCCCAGACCGAGGCGGCCGAGCTCCACGAGATCTACGGCCTCGGCGTGGTGCCGATCCCGACCAACCGCGACATGGTCCGCACCGACCAGTCCGACCTGATCTACAAGACCGAGGAAGCCAAGTACATCGCCGTCGTCGACGACGTCAGCGAGCGCTTCGAGAAGGGGCAGCCGGTCCTCATCGGCACCACCAGCGTCGAGCGCTCGGAGTACCTGTCCAAGCAGTTCACCAAGCGCCGGATCCCGCACAACGTGTTGAACGCGAAGTTCCACGAGCAGGAGGCGAACATCATCGCCGAGGCGGGGCGGCGCAACGCCATCACCGTCGCCACGAACATGGCCGGCCGCGGTACCGACATCGTGCTCGGCGGCAACGTGGACTTCCTCGCCGACAAGCGACTGCGCGACCGCGGGCTCGACCCCGTCGAGAACCCCGAGGAGTACGAAGCCGCCTGGGACGACGTGCTGCCTCAGGTGAAGGCCGAAGTCGAGGCGGAGGCCAAGGAGGTCCGCGAAGTCGGCGGCCTGTACGTGCTTGGCACCGAGCGTCACGAATCGCGCCGCATCGACAACCAGCTGCGTGGTCGTGCCGGCCGTCAGGGTGACCCCGGCGAGTCTCGCTTCTACCTTTCGCTCGGCGACGAGTTGATGCGGCGTTTCAACGGCGCGACGCTCGAGTCGTTGCTGACCCGCCTCAATCTGCCCGAGGACGTGCCGATCGAGGCCAAGATGGTCTCTCGGGCCATCAAGAGCGCGCAGACGCAGGTCGAGCAGCAGAACTTCGAGGTCCGCAAGAACGTCCTCAAGTACGACGAGGTGATGAACCAGCAGCGCAAGGTCATCTACGCCGAGCGGCGGCTCATCCTCGAGGGCGAGGAAGTGCAGCAGCAGGCCAAGCAGATGGTCGAAGACGTCGTAAACGCCTACGTGGACGGTGCGACGTCGGAGGGCTACTCGGAGGATTGGGACCTCGGCGCCCTGTGGGACGCGCTCAAGTTGCTCTACCCGGTGGGCATCGACTACCACGACCTGGTCGACTCGGACGCGGTCGGCGAGCCCGGTGAGTTGACGAGCGACGAGCTGCGCGAAGCGCTCCTCGAGGACGCCCGGCGGGCCTACGCGGCGCGCGAGGCTGAATTGACCGCCATCGGCGGCGAGGGTGCCATGCGCCAGCTCGAGCGCAGCGTCCTGCTCACCACGATCGACCGCAAGTGGCGCGAGCACCTCTACGAGATGGACTACCTCAAGGAGGGCATCGGGCTGCGCGCCATGGCGCAGCGCGACCCTCTGGTGGAATACCAGCGCGAGGGTTACGACATGTTCATGGGCATGCTCGACGGGCTCAAGGAGGAGTCGGTCGGTCTGCTGTTCAACGCTCAGGTCCAGGCGGCGCCCGCTCCGGCGTCGCAGGTGGGTGCGACGGCAGCGCCGCCGAACCTGGCGCAGTTCGCCGCCGAGGCCGCCGCCAGGGCGAGCCAGGTGGACACCCTCACCGACTCCGACGAGGACGAGGTGGCTCCAGAGCCGGCCCGGCAGGCGCCAGCTGCGTTGCGGGTCAAGGGAATCGACGACGAGCAGTCGCGGCCGATGACCTATACGGGTCCGGCCGAGGACGGTTCGGCCGAGGTGCAGCACGAGGGTGGCGGCGGCAGGCACGCGGCGCCCACGGGTAGCTCACGGCGCGAGCGTCGGGAAGCGGCGCGTCGCCAGACGCGGGGCGGTCCACCGAAGGCTCGCCGCGGGTAAACGCGGGTCGGCGGAATCAGCCGACTTGTAGGGCGACGATCATCCATCGTCCCTTGACGAGTTCGACGCGCCCGGCGATGGCGCGGACGCGCCGCCCACGCGAGTAGGTGGCGAACACCTCAGCGGCCGCCGCCTCGCCGTCGAGCACGTGCACCGATCGCAGGCGCACCCGTCGAAGGACGGCCGTGCCGTCGCGTGAACCGGCTCTGGTGAACGCCGCCACCGCGTCGAACAGTGCCGGTGCGACGAGTGGGCGCAGCTGGGCGACGGGGCGGCGTCGATCCGACACCTCGAGAACCCGCCGAAGGGCGGTCTCGGCGAAGACGGCGGCGGCCTGCGGCGGGGGCGGTTCTCCGTCGTGCGGGGTGGCGGCGGGTACCGCCCGCAGCGGTCGCGAGGCGCGGCGGTGCATGGCCGCGGACGTCGGCGGCGGGCATGGTCCGATCGGAGGCGCCGCGAGCGGCGGTGGCTCGTAGTCGACGACCGGTGAGGTGAACGAGGTACGACGAGTCGGTATGCGTGATGCGGTCACGGCGGCTCTCCAGCGGTCGATTCGGGTGGACGACATCTGCTGGAGAGGAGCAGATGATTCATGATCCCACGGCCCGGGGACACCTCAACGCACCCGTAATGCGGCGCCCGGGTTACGCCGGTTACCGTGACGGGGATCGTGAGTGGAGCGAGGGGAGGTGTCGGTCATGGTCACGAGGTTGTCGGCCGCCGACGCATCGTTCTATCACCTCGAGAACACGTCCACCCCGATGTACGTGGGGTCGCTGTCGATCCTCCGCAAGCCGCGCCAAGGGTTGAGCTACGAGACCCTGTTGGAGACGGTTGAACAGCGCTTGCCGCAGATTCCGCGGTACCGGCAGAAGGTGCGCGAGGTAGTCCACGGGCTGGCGCGCCCGGTGTGGATCGACGACCGCGACTTCGACATCACCTATCACATTCGGCGGTCCGCGCTGCCGTCTCCGGGCAGCGACGCGCAGCTGCACGACCTGGTGGCGCGGCTGGGCTCGCGGCCGCTCGACAAGTCCCGCCCGTTGTGGGAGATGTACCTGGTCGAGGGCCTGGCCAAGAATCGCATCGCGATCTACACGAAGTCGCATCAGGCGCTGGTCAACGGCATGTCGGCGTTGGAGATCGGCCACGTGATCGCCGACCGCACGCAGAAGGCCCCCGAGTTCGGTGAGGACATCTGGATTCCGGCGCGGGAGCCCAGCGACGCCTGGTTGGCCGTCGGCGCCGTCGGCGAGTTCGTCGCCCGGCCCGGCACCCAGTTGGCGGCAGTGCGTTCGGCGGTCGTGGAGACCATCACCAGCACCGGGCAACTGGCCGAGACGGGCCGAAGGTTCGCCGACGTCGCAAGGACGCTGGCGCGCGGCACGGCCCCGAGCAGTCCGCTGAACACGACGGTGTCGCGCAATCGTCGCTTCACGGTGGCGGGCCATCAGCTCGACGACTACCGGAAGCTGCGGGCGCGCTACGACTGCGACGTCAACGACGTCATCCTCGCGGTGATCGCCGGGGCGTTGCGCAACTGGCTGCTGTCGCGCGGGGAACCGGTCACCGCGACCTCGACGATCCGGGCGATGGTGCCCATGTCGGTGTACCCGGAGGCAGAGCTCGACGTGTCGGGGCCGGGCCAGGCGATCAGCGAGGTCTCGCCCTTCCTCGTCGACCTGCCGACCGGTGAGGGCAACGCGGTGGTGAGGTTGTCGCAGATCGCCCATGCCACCGAATCGCACTCGACGGCAGCGAGCCTCGTCGACGCCAGGACCATCGTCACGCTGTCCGGGTTTGCGCCACCGACATTGCACGCCATGGGAACTCGGGTTGCGACCAGTTTCTCGGCACGACAGTTCAATCTGCTGATCACCAACGTGCCTGGCGCGCAGAAGCAGATGTACGTCGCGGGCACCAAGTTGTTGGAGACCTACTCGGTTCCGCCGCTGCTGAACAAGCAGGTGCTCGCCATCGGCGTGACGTCCTACAACGGCATGCTCTACTTCGGCGTCAACGCCGATCGTGATGCCATGAGCGACGTCGACATGCTGCCCATCCTGTTGCGGGAGTCGCTCGACGAACTGCTGGAAGCCGCGCAGTAGCTGCCATCGCACTACGATTCGGCGATGGGCAAGAGCAAGGCTGCGAAGAAGTCGAAGAGGCCGAAGATTCTCAACGCCGTCTACGAGGCCGAACTGTTCCGCCTCCAAACCGAATTCGTGAAGCTACAGGAGTGGACCCGCCACACCGGGGCCCGCGTCGCGGTCGTATTCGAGGGTCGGGACGCGGCGGGCAAGGGCGGCACCATCAAACGCATCACCGAATACCTGAGTCCCCGGGTCGCAAGGATTGCCGCCCTGCCGGCGCCCAATGACACCGAACGCGGCCAGTGGTACTACCAACGCTACGTTGCCGAGCTGCCCGCCAAGGGCGAGATCGTGCTGTTCGACCGCTCTTGGTACAACCGCGCCGGCGTCGAGAAGGTCATGGGTTTCTGCACGCCCGAACAACATTCGCTGTTCCTGCGTCAGACGCCGGTCTTCGAGCAGATGCTCCTCGAGGACGGCATCATCCTGCGCAAGTATTGGTTCTCCGTGTCCGACGACGAGCAACTTCGCCGGTTCAAGTCCCGGATGGACGATCCGCTCAGGCAGTGGAAGCTGAGCCCGATGGACCTGGAGTCGGTGTACCGCTGGGAGGATTACTCGCGGGCGAAGGACGAGATGATGGCGCACACCGACATCCCTGCGAGCCCGTGGTTCGTGGTGGAGTCCGACGTGAAGAAGCACGCCCGGTTGAACATGATGAGCCATCTGCTGTCCACCATCGACTACCACGAGGTGGACCTTCCGAGGGTGACGCTGCCGGAGCGACCCGTCGTAAGCAGGACCTACGAGCGACCGCCGCGTTCGTCGTCGACCTACGTACCCGACCATGTCGCGACGTTGATCGGGGACATGGAGTAGACCGCTAGTCTGCCCTGGTGCGTGTCTACATTCCCGCGACCCTGGCCATGCTCCAGCGGCTCGTCGCCGATCAGTCCATGCACGCCTTGAGTGGGACGGCGTTCGCCGTCACTCCGACGCTGCGGGAGTCCTACGCGGAGGGCGACGACGACGAACTCGCGGAAGTCGCGTTGCGTGAGGCTGCGCTGGCGTCGTTGCGTCTGCTGGCGGCCGAGGGGGGCCAGGCCGATAGCGGGCTGCCGCTGCGGCGGGCGGTGTTGGTGGCCGACGTGGAGGGCGCGACGATCCGTCCGGATCTCGACGACGCCGTCGTGAGGTTGGCCGGTCCGATCGGCGTCGGCGACGTCGTCGCGGCGTACCTCGACAACGCGGGGGCGGAGCCGGCCGTCAGGGCCGCGATCGAGGTGGTCGACCTGGCAGATTTTGGTGACGAGGATGCCGAGCTGACCGTCGGTGACGCGCAGGACCACGACCTGGCCTGGTACGCCAGCCAGGAGCTGCCGTTTCTGCTGGAGCTGCTCTGAGGCCTGGCTGGCGCGCGGTAAGTTACGGTACCGTAGGTTGCTGTCCGCGAGTCGGCTCGCGGACATTCAGGCGAAGGTGAGCAGGAGCCGTCATGGCCAAGAACGAGATCAAGATTGCGGCCAACGTGGCCGACACCATTCGTCCAATTCCCAAGGGCGCCAACAAGCATCCTGGTTTGCAGGCACTGCGTTCGGTCGTCGGGCGCATCACCACGCCCCTGTTGCCCGACGACTATCTCAAGCTGGCCAACCCGCTGTGGTCGGCGCGTGAACTCCGCGGCCGCGTGGTCGAGGTGCGCCGTGAGACGGTCGACTCCGCGACGCTGGTGATCAAGCCGGGCTGGGGTTTTCACTTCGGCTACGAGCCCGGTCAGTACGTCGGCATCGGCGTGCTGATGGACGGTCGGTGGCGCTGGCGGTCGTACTCGCTGACCTCGACTCCCGTCACCCGGGACCGGACCATCACCATCACCGTCAAGGCGATGCCCGAGGGCTTCCTGTCCAGTCATCTGGTGGGAGGCGTGACGCCGGGGACCATCGTGCGGCTGGCGGCACCGCAGGGCAACTTCGTCCTGCCGGACCCCGCACCTGCTTCGGTGCTGTTCTTGACCGCGGGGTCGGGCATCACGCCGGTGATGTCGATGCTGCGGACGCTCGCACGCCGCGACCAGATCACCGACGTCGTCCACGTGCACTCGGCGCCGACCGAGTCCGACGTGATGTTCGCCGATGAACTGGCCCGGCTCCACGACGTGCACGACGGCTACCGGTTGACGGTGCGGTCGACCCGTACGGAGGGCCGGCTCGACCTGGCCAAGCTGGCCGAGGTCGTACCCGACTGGCGCGAGCGTCAGACGTGGGCGTGCGGTCCCGGTGCGATGCTCGACGACGCGCACCGCGTCTGGTCGGCGGCGGGCGTCGGCGACAGGCTGCACCTGGAGCGGTTCGCCGCCACGCGCGCCCCCGTGCACGGCACGGGCGGAACCGTCACGTTCGAGCGCAGCGGCAAGACCGTCGAGGTCGACGCCGCCACCTCGCTGATGGATGCGGGGGAGGCCGCGGGCATCCGGATGCCGTTCGGGTGCCGGATGGGCATCTGCCAGTCCTGCGTCGTCGGGCTCGTCGAGGGGCACGTTCGGGACCTGCGAACCGGCGTCGAGCACGAGCCGGGCAACCGGGTGCAGACGTGTGTTTCCGCAGCTTCTGGCGATTGCGTGCTGGATGTCTGAGCTTTACCGGCTAGTAACCTACGGGATCGTAGGTTACGCTAGCGTAGGCAGTTGACAGGAGGCTGAACGATGGCAATTACCGACGTACCCGCATTCACGCATCTGACTGAAGCGGACATCGAAAACTTGGGCAACGAGCTGGACGCGATCCGGCAGGACATCGAAGACTCCCGCGGTGAACGCGACTCCCGGTACATCCGCCGCACCATCGCCGCGCAGCGCGCACTCGAGGTCGCCGGCCGTCTGATGCTGGCCGCAGGCTCGAAGCGCTCGGCGTGGTGGGCAGGCACCGTGACCCTCGGCGTGGCGAAGATCGTCGAGAACATGGAGATCGGCCACAACGTCATGCACGGCCAGTGGGACTGGATGAACGATCCCGAGATTCACTCCTCGACGTGGGAGTGGGACATGAGCGGGGCGTCCAAGCACTGGCGGTTCACCCACAACTTCATGCATCACAAGTACACCAACATCCTCGGGATGGACGACGACGTCGGCTACGGCGTCATCCGCGTGACCCGGGACGCGAAGTGGACGCCGTTCAACCTGTACGGCAACTTGCTGTTCAACACGCTCCTGGCGATCGGATTCGAGTGGGGCGTCGGGCTGCAGCACCTCGAACTCGGAAAGATCTCCAAGGGCCGCGACGACCGCGAAGCCACGATGGAGCGCATCCGTGAGTTCGGCGTCAAGGCCGGCCACCAGGTGCTCAAGGACTACGTCGCCTACCCGGCGCTGACGGCGATGTCGCCTGGCGCCACGTACAAGTCGACCCTGAAGGCCAACGCGGTGGCCAACGTCATCCGCAACGTCTGGGCCAACGCCGTGATCTTCTGCGGCCACTTCCCCGACGGCGCAGAGAAGTTCACCAAGACCGACATGGTGGGCGAGAGCAGGGGCCAGTGGTACCTGCGACAGATGTTGGGAAGCGCCAACTTCGAGGCCGGACCCACGCTGCGGTTCATGAGCGGCAACCTGTGCCACCAGATCGAGCACCACCTGTTCCCGGATCTGCCGAGCAACCGGTACGCCGAGATCGCCGTCCGCGTCAGGCAGATCTGCGACAAGTACGATCTGCCCTACACGACGGGCAATTTCGCGGTGCAGTACGGAAAGACGTGGCGCACCATCGCCAAGCTGTCGCTGCCGGACAAGTTCCTGCGCGACACCGCTGACGACGCCCCGGAGACCCGCAGCGAGCGCATGTTCGCCGAACTCGAGCCCAGCGAGCGTCGTGGACTCAAGTCTGCGATCGCCGCGGTGCGGGCCCGTCGGCGCGCCAAGGTCGACGCCTAGACCCAACCAAAGACGGCGGGGAGCTCGCAATCGTGCGATCACCCCGCCGTTTTGGCGTGAGTAGGTCAGTCGGGGATGTAGTCGAAGGTATCGGGGTTGGGACCCGTGCGACCTTCTTCACCCTTGTCGAGTGCCGTCAACGCGTCGACGTCGTGATCGCTGAGCTCGAAGTCGAATAGATCGAAGTTCTCTTCGATCCGCTTGGGCGTCACCGACTTCGGGAAGACGATGTCACCGCGCTGGATGTGCCAGCGCAGCACCACCTGGGCCGGGGACTTGCCCGACGCCTCGGCGATCTGCGTGACGACCGGGTCGTCGAGCACCTTGCCCTGGGCGATGGGGGACCAGGCCTCCACGGCGATGCCGTGCTCGATGCAGTACTGACGCACCTCGTCGTTGACGAAGTAGGGATGCACCTCGATCTGGTTCACCGAGGGCACGGTGTCGGTCTCGTTTGCCAGGCGCTCGAGGTGCGCGACCTGAAAGTTCGAAACGCCGATGCTGCGGGCCCGACCGTCACGCCGGAACTCCTCCAGCGTCCGCCACGTCGAGATGAAGTCGTTGTTGTAGCGCGTCGGCAGCGGCCAGTGGATGAGGAAGAGGTCCACGTAGTCGAAGCCGAGTTTGCTCAGCGTCTCGTCGAACGCCTTGCGTGCATCGTCGGGTTCGTGAAATCCGTTGTTGAGCTTGCTGGTGACGAACACGTCCGCCCGGTCCAGCCCCGAATCGCGCACGCCTTGGCCGACACCGGCCTCGTTCTGGTACATCTCGGCGGTGTCGATGTGTCGGTAGCCGATGTCCAGTGCCGTCTTGACCGCCTCTGCGGTCTTGTCGGGATCGATCTGGTAGACGCCGAATCCGAGCTGCGGAATGTGCGCACCGGTGCTGAGTTCGATCGTGGGTACGTTCGTCATGAATGAGCCTCCTTTGGCAATTTGCCCTAGTGTGCGTGCCCGTTTCGGCCGGAACACAAACCGTGGTCAGACGCGTTCAGCGTCCCATGCGGTCACCGGAACGGATATCGCGCGACGGGTGATCTTTACGTGCTGCGGGTCTCACCGAGTGATGACGTCGAACGTGTCGGGGTTGGAGCCGACGCGGCCCGCGGCGCCCCGGTCCAGACCGTCGATCGCCGCCATGTCGTCGGCACCGAGCTCGAAGTCGAACACCGCGAAGTTCTGGGCGATGCGACTGCGCGACACCGACTTCGGAAATATGACGTCGCCGCGTTGCAGGTGCCAGCGCAGCACCACCTGAGCCGGTGATCTGCCCGCCGCGGCGGCCACCCGCTGGACCACCGGGTCGTCGAGCAGCGTGCCGCGGCCCAGCGGCGACCAGGCCTGGAAGGCAATGCCGTTCTGCTTGCAGTAGTCCCTTACCGAGGCGTTGGTGAAGTAGGGGTGCGCCTCCACCTGGTTGACGGCGGGCACGGTGTCGGTCTCGACCGCGAGCCGCTGAAGGTGCGGGACGTGGAAGTTGGACACCCCGATGCTGCGCGCGCGACCGTCGGCCGCGAACTCCTCGAGGGTGCGCCACGTCGAGACGAAGTCACCGCCGTAGCGCGTCGGCAGGGGCCAGTGAATCAAGTACAAGTCGACGTAATCCGATCCGATCGCGGCAAGCGTGTCGTCGAAAGCCCTACGCGCAGCGTCGGGTTCGTGAAATCCGTTGTCGAGCTTGCTGGTGACGAAGACGTCGGCCCGGTCGACCCCCGCCTCACGGATGCCGCGGCCCACGCCCGCCTCGTTGTGGTACATCGCCGCCGTGTCGAGGTGGCGGTATCCGACGTCGAGCGCGGTCCGGACCGCCGCCGCGGTCTCGTCGGGGGCGACCTTGTAGACGCCGAACCCGAGCTGGGGTATGCGTGCGCCGTCGTTGAGCGTGATCTCGGGTACCGGTGTCATGTCCGTCTCAGGCTATCGAGCCGAGCGCTTGCACGCGACGAGGAAGGCCTGCGGAGTGGTCTGGACGCCGTCGTCGTCCGGCTCGCGCACGGTGGTCGAGTAGACGGGCAGCCCGGCCGCCTCCAGCGTGGCGGCGACGGCCCCGGGTTCGCGCCGGACGAACTCCAAGTCGAGCGGCGTGCCGAACGCCTCTGTCAACCGGCGAGGCCGATCGCCGACCTGGAAGGCCAGCAGTGCGACGCCGCCGTCGACGAGCACGCGGTGGAATTCGGAGAACGCTTGCGGCAGATGTGAACCCGGGACGTGGATCGTGGAGTACCACGCACAGACTCCGCCGACGCTTGCATTGGCGAGCTCGAGCGAGGTCATCGACCCCACCTCGAATCGGAGTTCGGGGGCACGCGCGCGGGCTTCGGCGATCATGTTGGGGGACAGGTCGATTCCCGTGGGTTCGACGCCAAGGTCGGCCAGGATCCTGGTGGTGACGCCGGTGCCGCAGCCGACGTCGGCGACCGAGGTGTTCCCGGTGTCGCGTACCAGCTCGGCGAACGCCGCCAGCAGCGCCTTCTCGATCGGCTTGTCGTCGAGGTAGTTCTCGAACATCGCGGCGAACTCCGTCGCGGCGGCGTCGTATCCGTCGCGCGTACGGTCGAGGAAGTCCATCCCTAGTCGGCGGCCATCGCGGTCAGCAGTCGGCGGGTGGCGGCGACGCGGTCGGCGGTGTGGCCCGTCAGCTCGTCGAGTGCGCAGTCGGGATCCGACGGCGGCCCGAGGTGCCCACAGCCGCGGGGACACTTCTCGATGGCTTCGGCGAGGTCGGAGAAGGCCATCATCACGTCGGCGGGCGCGATGTGGGCAAGACCGAAGGACCGGATTCCCGGCGTGTCGACCACCCAGCCCGAGTCGTGCAGCGGCAGTGCCACCGACTGAGTCGACGTGTGCCTGCCCTTGCCGACGCCGGACACCACCCCGACCGCGCGGCCGGCCTCGGGCACCAGCCGGTTGACCATCGTGGACTTGCCGACGCCGGAATGGCCCACCAGCACCGTCAACTTGCCGACCAACAGATCGTCGACGACGGCGAGGTCGTCGCTGCGACCGGCGGTGACCACGGTCAGGTCCAACCCGGCGAACTGCGCAGCGAACGGTTCCGGAGGCGCCAGGTCGGTCTTGGTCAGACACAGAATGGGCTCGAGTCCGCCGACGTAGGCGGCGATCAGGGACCGCTCGACGAAGCCGGTGCGCGGCGGCGGGTCGGCAAGCGCCACCACCATCAGCAGTTGGTCGGCGTTGGCGACCAGGACGCGTTCGGTCGGATCGGTGTCGTCGGCGGTGCGCCGCAACACCGTTCGCCGCTCGCCGCGACGGACGATCCTGGCGAGGGTGTCGGGCCTGCCGGACAGGTCACCGACGACGTCGACCTCGTCGCCGACCACGATCGGGGTGCGGCCGAGCTCCCTGGCCCGCATGGCGGTGACGACGCGTTGCGGGTCGCCACCGAGCGCGCAGCCCCACCGCCCACGGTCGACGGTGACGACCATCGCCGCCTGGGCGTCCAGGTGTTCGGGGCGGGTCTTGGTACGCGGGCGGGAACCGCGGCCGGGGCGTACCCGGACGTCGGATTCGTCGTAGTCGTTCTCGTTCAAGAGACGTCGAGCTCTCTCAAGGGATTTCAGGTACCTGCCCGGCCAACATGTCGGCCCACATCCCAGGAAAGTCGGGCAGGGTCTTGGCGGTGGTGCCGATGTCCTCGACCTCGACTCCCGGTGTCCGCAATCCCACGATGGCGCCCGCGGTCGCCATGCGGTGGTCGGCGTAGGAGTGCCACACCCCGCCGTGCAGGGGCGTGGCCGTAATCGTCAGCCCGTCGGTGGTCTCCTCGCAGTGTCCACCGAGGCCGTTGATCTCGGCCGTCAGCGCCGCCAGCCGGTCGGTCTCGTGGCCACGCAGGTGGGCGATGCCGCTGAGGTGCGACACCGAACCCGATTCGGCCAGAGCTGCCAGCGCCGCGAACGACGGTGCCAGCTCGCCGACCTCGTGCAGGTCGACGTCGAAACCCTGGTAGCCGTCGATCGAGCCCTTCACGTCGAGGTGGGAATCACCTTGGTGCACAGTCGCACCCGCCTTGGTGAGCAAGTCGAGGATGTTTTCCGACGGTTGCACGCTGACCTGCGGCCACCCGGTGATGCGCACCGTGCCCGCAGTCACGATGGCGGCGGCCAGGAATGGGACCGCGTTCGACAGGTCGGGTTCGACGTCCCAGTGCCGGGCGGCGACGGGGCCCGGTTTGATCACCCAGCGATTGGGTGTCGAGTCGTCTACCGAGACGCCGGCCTCGCGCAGCATCGTCACCGTCATCGCCACGTGTGGCGCCGACGGCACGGACTCGCCGGTGTGCACGACGGTCAGGCCGTCCCGAAACGTGGCCCCCGACAGCAGCAGCCCCGAGACGAACTGCGACGACGACGAGGCGTCGATGTGCACCGTGCCCCCCGCCACGGCACCCTCGCCGCGGACCTGGAACGGCATCTCGTCGCCGTCGACGGGCACGCCGAGACCGCGCAGGCCGTCGAGCAGGGGAGCGATCGGACGCGACCGGGCCTGCTCGTCGCCGTCGAACGTCACGACCTCGCTGCCGAGTGCCGCGAGCGGCGGGACGAACCGCAGAACGGTCCCCGCGAGCCCGCAGTCGATCCTGGCGTCCGAGGCGGGCGAGATCGCGCCGCCGATCGTCAGCTCGGTTCCCGCGCCGTCGAGCGAGAGTCCCAGCGTTCGCAGCGCACCGATCATCAGGTCGGTGTCGCGGCTGCGCAGCGCACCGCTGACGGTCGACGTTCCCTGCGGGCTCGCCAGGGCCGCGAGGATCAGCGCGCGGTTGGTCTGGGACTTGGAGCCCGGCACCTCGACGGTCGCGTGGATGGGCGTCGTGGTCGACGGCGCCTGCCACCCACCTCCGTACTCAGTCATGGCGTCCATCCTGCCTTGTCGCCTACTTCTGCCACCATGGGATACATGTGTGGGCGATTCGCGGTGACGACCGATCCGGCGCTGCTGGCCGAGAAGATCAAGGCGATCGACGAGACCATCGCGGCGACGGAGGCCAAGGGGCCGTCGGAGCCGAACTTCAACGTCGCGCCGACGACGACCATCAGCTCGGTGGTCAAGAGGCACGCCGAACCCGACGACGAGTCGACCCGGCGGGTGCGCTCGATGCGGTGGGGTCTGGTGCCGCCGTGGGTGAAGGCCAAGGACGACGGCACCCCCGAGACCAAGGGGCCGCTGCTGATCAACGCCCGCGCCGAGACGGTCACCACCTCTGCCGCGTTTCGCGCCTCCGCCAAGACCAAGCGGTGCCTGGTTCCGATGGACGGCTGGTACGAGTGGCGTCCGGGCGCGGAGGCCGCCGGCGGCAAGAAGGGCGCCAAGACGCCGTTCTTCATGCACGGCGCTGACGGCGAGCCCCTGTTCATGGGCGGCCTCTGGTCGACGTGGCGGCCCGCCAAGGACGCCCCTCCGCTGTTGACCTGCACCATCATCACCACCGAGTCGGCAGGCCAACTGGCCGAGATTCACGACCGCATGCCGCTGAGCATCAGCGAGCGCGACTGGGACCGGTGGCTGGATCCCGACGCGCCGATGGACGAAGGCCTGCTGCGCGGTCACGGCGACCTGGACCGCATCGCGGTTCGCGAGGTGTCCCGGCTGGTCAACAGCGTCCGCAACAACGGACCCGAGCTGATCGAACCCGCGGAGCCGCAGGCCGAGCAGGGAACGCTGCTCTAGCGGCGGCTGGCGGTGATGATCGCGTAGGGCGCGTCGAAGCGGACGCCGCCGTCGTCGCCGACATAGGGGGTGAGCGCGTCGGTGAACGCGGCAAGGAGGCGATCCTGCTGGTCACCGCCGAGGCGACCGAAGAGGTCGACGTGCATCGGTGACTCTTGCCGCACGAAGTGTCGTGCGGCATCCAGCGAGTCGAAGGCCCACACGAGCGTTCCTTCGTCGATCTCGACGTCGGTGAAGTCGGCGGCCAGCCGGTCGGTCGCGATTGCGGGATCGCCCCACTGGTCGGGGGTGAACCCCCGATCGGGCGGGGGCCCGAGCGCCTCGACGATCGGATCGAACAGCGGGTTGCCGGCGGTGCGCACCCAGGATGAGAAGGCAAGCACACCAGCCGGTTTCAGCACGCGGGCGATCTCGGCCACCTGTCGCCTCGGCTCGACGAAGATGACGCCCATGTTGGACACCGCGGTGTCGAACGCGGCGTCGGGCAGCGTCGTCTCCGTCGCGTCGGCGACCACCCACGTGATGTCATGGCCGGCGCTCGCGGCCTTGCGCTCGGCAATGGCGACCAATTCGGGCGTCAGGTCGACGCCGGTGACCACCGCACCACGTGCGGCCGCTGCCAACGCGGCGCTGCCGGTGCCGCAGGCCAGGTCGACCAATGCGGTGCCGTCAAGCGGTCGGCGGCGCTCGGCGGCCGCGACG
Organism: Mycolicibacterium hodleri; assembly: GCA_006864685.1. Taxonomy (GTDB): domain Bacteria; phylum Actinomycetota; class Actinomycetes; order Mycobacteriales; family Mycobacteriaceae; genus Mycobacterium; species Mycobacterium hodleri_B. The sequence continues at coordinate 89,159 of VIFX01000005.1, forward strand.
GTCTCGCCGGCGACGACGGCGATGCGTTCGGCCACCGACTCGTAGCGACCCCCGGCCCACATCAGGAGCCGTACCCGGGCGGGTTGGGCGTCTCCACCCACAGGTCGACGCCGAGTTCGGATCCTGGGACGCAGTCGTACACCGACAGGTCGGTGACGCCCGAGTCGACCAGGACGTCCTCGCACAGCACGCTGTTGCCGGTGTATTCGCGGGCCGGCTTGTTGAAGACGACGTAGGCGGCGTCGGCGTAGACGTCGGGCTTGCGTGCGCGGCTCATCGCCTCCTCGCCGCCGAGGAGGTTCTGGACGGCCGCGGTGGCCACCAGCGTCCGCGGCCACAACGTGTTGGAGGCGATGCCGTCGGCCCGCATCTCCTCGGCGATGCCGAGCGCGCACAACGTCATGCCGTACTTGGCCATCATGTAGGCCGTCGGCTTGAGCCACTTGGACTCCAGCAGGATCGGCGGCGACAGCGTGAGGATGTGGGGGTTGTCCCGGCCCACCATGTGCGGAATGCAGGCCTGTGACACGGCGTAGGTGCCCCGGACGTTGATCCCGTCCATCAGGTCGAACCGCTTGAGCGGCACCTCGGTGATCGACCCCAGGTTGATCGCCGACGCGTTGTTCACGCAGATGTCGATGCCGCCGAACTGCGAAACCGCTTGCGCAACGGCAGATTCCACGGATTCACCGTCGCGGACGTCGCCGAGGATCGGCAGTGCGTGACCACCGGCGTCCTCGATCTCCTTGGCGGCGGTGTAGATCGTGCCCTCGAGCTTGGGATGGGGTTCTGCGGTCTTGGCGACCAGTGCGACGTTGGCTCCGTCGGCGGCGACGCGCTTGGCGATCGCCAGCCCGATGCCTCGGCTCGCGCCGGAGATGAACATGGTCTTTCCCGCAAGCGACATGGCTTCACCCTAGAACGTCACGCCGCGAGGACGTCGCCGGTCACCGCGTTGGTCAGTCGCACCAGATCGGCGGGGGCGACTGCCACCTGCAGCCCGCGCTTGCCTGCGCTGCACAGCACTCGGTCCCAGGCGTACACCGAGTCGTCGACGACGGTCGGCAGCGCCTTGCGTTGGCCCAAGGGGGAGATGCCCCCGATCACGTAACCGGTGGACCGCTCGGCAGCGGCGCGGTCGGCCATCTCGGCGCGCGGCGCCCCGAGGGCTGCGGCGGCGGCCTTCAGCGACAGCTTGTACGGAACCGGGAGCACGGCGACGGCGAGCCCCGACGGCAGCGTGATCACCAACGTCTTGAACACCTGCTCGGCGGACACCTCGACGCCGGCGGCGGCCAACGCGGCGACGGCCTCGTCGCCGAAGGCGTCGTTGCGGGGATCGTGGTGGTAACTCAGCACTTCGTGGGGGACGTTTGCCGCGACGAGCGCGGCGATCGCGGGGGTTGCTGCGCGGGCCACGGCCTCACGATAGTGCGAATTTTCCTGGGAACATTCACGGCCACTCCCGCTGTTGTTCTGCAGCGATGGGCGCTGAGAGGCGACTCCGTCGGTACGAGCCACTAGGATCGGAAGTTAGGAGACACCTCGGTGCCAACGCTTTGCCTGGAACGGCCGGTCTACGAGCCGGTTCTGTTCGACGGTGCCGCGAGAGAAGGGACGGTGTCCACCCAGATGACCGATCTCGACGGAGCAGCGCCAGCCGCGGCCGAAGAGCCTGCAATCGAGACCGACGCCGAACTGACGGCGCGTTTCGAGCGGGATGCCATTCCGCTGCTGGATCAGCTGTACGGCGGCGCGTTGCGCATGACCCGCAATCCAGCGGACGCCGAGGATCTCCTTCAGGAGACCATGGTCAAGGCGTACGCCGGCTTTCGTTCGTTCCGCGCCGGAACGAACCTGAAGGCGTGGCTGTACCGAATCCTGACCAACACCTACATCAACAGCTACCGCAAGAAGCAGCGGCAGCCCGCGGAGTACCCGACGGACGAGATCACCGACTGGCAGCTCGCGGCCAACGCGCAGCACACGTCGACTGGTCTGAGGTCCGCCGAGGTCGAGGCGATGGAGGCGTTGCCGGACACCGAGATCAAGGCGGCGCTGCAGGCGCTGCCCGAGGAATTTCGGATGGCCGTGTACTACGCCGACGTCGAGGGTTTTCCCTACAAGGAAATCGCCCAGATCATGGACACGCCCATCGGCACGGTGATGTCTCGACTGCACCGTGGCCGGAAACAACTCCGTGAACTACTGGCCGACGTCGCGAGGGATCGCGGCTTCATCAGAGGACAGATCGACGAGCCCGAGGAGGTTTCTTCGTGAGCGACGACCTTTCACGCCCCGAAGAGCACACGTTCCGCCCACCGGTGGGTCCCATCGACCCCAATCACCCCGAATGCGCGTCGGTGATCGCCGAGGTGTGGACGCTGCTCGACGGCGAGTGCACGACGGAAACGCGTGACAAGCTGCGCCATCACCTCGAGGAATGCCCGACCTGCCTGCGGCAATACGGCATCGAGGAACGCGTGAAGCGCCTCATCGCCACCAAGTGCAGTGGCGATAAGGCGCCGGATTCACTGCGGGCGCGGCTGCGAGTGGAGATCAGCCGCACCACCATCATTCGTGGTTAGGTAACTGCCTTCGAACCGCAGTTGGGGCGCTTGCCGTGGTTGGCCTTGGTGTGCTTACGGTCACGCTTCTTACGGCCACGCTTGGCCATGGCATCCTCCAATGAGTCAATTGCTTGCCCGTTAGTGTCTCACGCTCGCGCCGCTGCATTCCAATCCCGTGCGTGTGGTTCGATAGACACCGCAGGGGCGGCTCTAGAGACGAGTGGGTGAAGATGGCCGAGGACGTTCGCGCTGAGATCGTGGCCAGTGTGCTCGAGGTCGTGGTCAGCGAAGGCGACGACATCAACGAGGGCGACACCGTCGTCCTCCTGGAATCCATGAAGATGGAGATTCCGGTGCTCGCCGAGGTAGCCGGAAAGGTGACCACGGTCAGCGTCGCCGTCGGCGACGTCATCCAGGCCGGCGATCTCATCGCCGTCATCAGCTAGGTCCCCGACACCGAGAGGTAACACCCGTGTCGACCCTCGGTGACCTGCTCGCCGAGCACACCATGTTGCCCGGCAATGCCGTCGACCACTTGCACGCCGTGGTGGGCGAGTGGCAACTCCTGGCGGATCTGTCCTTCGCCGACTACCTCATGTGGGTGAACCACGACGACGGCTCCCTGGTGTGCGTCGCGCAGGTGCGACCGAACACGGCGCCGACCGCTCTGTTGGCCGACGCCGTGGGCACGGTCAACACCGCCGCCGACATGCCGGTGGTGGTCACCGCGTTCGCCTCCGGCCTGATCGGTCGGGAAAGCGATGCGGGACAAGCCGATTCGCCAGAGGGTCGGTGGCTCGACGTCGAGGCGGTGCCCGTCCGGCACGGCGACCAAGTGGTCGCGGTGCTCACGCACCAAACCGCGTTGGCCGACCGGCGCAAGGCCAGCCCGCTGGAGCGTGCCTATCTGGACTGCGCCGCCGACATCCTGCACATGCTCTCGGAGGGCACCTTCCCCAACGTCGGCGACCTCGCGATGTCCCGGTCGAGTCCACGGGTCGGCGACGGCTTCATCCGGCTCGACGAGGTGGGCCAGGTCAGCTTCGCCAGCCCGAACGCGATCTCGGCGTATCACCGCATGGGGCTGAAGGCAGAACTCGAGGGACACAACCTCGTCACCGTCACCCGGCCGCTGATCTCCGACCCGTTCGAGGCCCAGGAATTGGCCAACCACGTCCGTGACTCGCTCTCTGGCGGGTCCAGCATGCGCATGGAGGTCGACGCCGGGGGAGCAGCGGTGTTGCTCCGGACGATCCCCATGGTGGTCGACGGCAAGGCGGCGGGTGCCGCCGTGCTGATCCGCGACGTGACGGAGGTCAAACGGCGCGATCGCGCGTTGCTGTCCAAGGACGCGACGATCCGTGAGATTCACCACCGCGTGAAGAACAACCTTCAGACCGTTGCCGCGCTGTTGCGCCTACAGGCCAGGCGGACCAACAACGCCGAGGGGCGAGACGCGCTCATCGAATCGGTGCGCCGGGTCTCGTCCATCGCCCTGGTGCACGACGCCCTGTCGATGTCGGTCGACGAGGAAGTCAACCTCGACGAGGTCGTGGACCGCATCGTGCCGATCATGAACGACGTGGCGTCGGTGGGCAGACCCGTCAGGATCAACCGTGTAGGCGATCTGGGCGTCCTCGACGCCGACCGGGCCACCGCCCTGGTCATGGTCATCACCGAGCTCGTCCAGAACGCGATCGAGCATGCCTACGACTCGACCTCGGAGAACGGCAGCGTGACGATCCGGGCGGAGCGCTCCGCCCGGTGGCTCGACGTCGTGGTCCACGACGACGGTCGCGGGCTGCCCGACGGGTTCAGTTTGGAGAAGTCGGACAGCCTGGGCCTGCAGATCGTGCGGACGCTGGTGGCCGCCGAGCTGGACGGCTCACTGGGTATGCACGCCGTGCCGACCGGCGGAACCGACGTCGTCCTGCGGGTCCCCGTGGGCCGGCGCGGCCGGCTGGCGCAGTAACACATTCGAAATTTCCCGGAAATTATCCTGGAAATAGCCGTCCGGACAAAAATTTACGGCCCCGGCAAAAGCCGGGGCCGTAAATAAAAGGAATCGAGAGGGCTAGACGCCCGTGCGAGCCTTGGTGCGTGCATTGCGACGCTTGAGCGCGCGACGCTCGTCCTCGCTCATGCCGCCCCACACGCCGGCGTCCTGTCCGGACTCCAATGCCCAGCTCAGGCACTCCGTGGTGACCGGGCACCGGTTGCAGACGATCTTCGCATCAGCAATCTGGGCGAGTGCCGGGCCGCTGTTTCCCACCGGGAAGAACAGTTCCGGATCCTCGTCACGACAGACCGCCTTATGCCGCCAATCCATTTCTATTACTCCTATTCCGGTGCGCAGCAAGGCGCACGAGCTTTTCTTCGGCTGTTAACGCGTGCACACCAAATGTTTCTGCACTGTTGCAAACGATGCTTCCACAGGCTGGACAGATGTCAATAGAGGCGCGTTCACACGTGGGCAATCTCACTGGCATCGTTAGAGGGGGCCGGGTTGCCGGACCCCCCTGACGTTTGTACTACACTCACATCACTTGCGCCCTAATTCGCGGCACTTCACAGCGGATTGCCAGGTCAGGGCTTTTTGGCCGGCGGCGCCACCACTCCAAGCGCATCCCGCACCGACGTGAACGTCATCCTTTCGCGCTGGCCGACGTAATCTCCGTCAATCTGACAGGCAACGGGCGTGTCGGCCGTCACTCGCACCCACGGAACGTCGTCGTCGCGCACCAGATGCTTGGCGTCCAGGCGTGGATTCTTCGCCAACATCTGGCGCACCAGCCCGAGATTCGCCCAGACGTTCATGCTGGTGGTCGCGAAGACGCCGAGGCCCGTCTCGAAGCTGGTGTCGGGGTTGGTCCACACCGGTCTGTTGTTGGCGTAGGTCCACGGGCTGGAGTTCGACACGAAGGCGAAGTGCACACCGGTCACGGGTGCGCGGCCGGCGATCTCAAGCGTCATCGACGGTTCGCGCCGGGCGCTGGCCAGCACCTCTCGGGTGGCCACCTTGATGTAGCGCGACGCGGTGACCTTGCGGCCCTTCTCCCGTTGCGCCTCCACGGCGGCCACGACGTCGCCGTCGACCCCCATGCCCGCGGTGAAGACGCCCCATCGGTCGCCGCAGTCCATCAGCCCGATGCGGCGCCACTTCATGCCGCGACGGTAGGCGCCGAGGAGGTCGACGAGTTGGTTGGTCGCCTCGACGGGATCGGGGCTGATGCCGAGGGCGCGGGCGAACACGTTGGCGGACCCGCCGGGGACCACCGAGATCGCGGGACCCTTCTTGGGCGGGGTCTGACCGCAATCGCCGACGATCCCGTTGACCACCTCGTTGACCGTCCCGTCGCCGCCGTGGACGATCACCACGTCGATTCCGTCTCGCGCTGCGTCCCTTGCGATTTCGATCGCATGGCCGCGATGGTTGGTGTGGGCCACGGTCAGCTTCACGCGGCTCTCGAGCGCGTGCGCCAGCAGATCACGCCCCGCCGGAGTGGTCGACGTGGCGTTGGGGTTGACGATCAGGACGGCGCGCACGGGGCTCAACCCTATCGGCATGCCGCACCGTCGCGCTCTACGCTCGTCGATGTGATCGTGCCTTCGCCGTCAACCATTCGTCAGGCGGCCGCCCTCGTGGCGTTGGAGGGCCTCGCACTTGTGGTCGTGGCGGTGGTGTTCGTCGTCCGGGCCCTCGAAGGTGCCCACGAGGTGTCGATCAGCGGCTACGGCACCGCGCTCTGGTACGTGGTGATGGGCGCCGCGGTGCTCACCGCGGCGTGGGCGTTGTGGACGGGTCGGCGGTGGGGTCGCGGCATTGCGGTCTTCGCGCAGCTCCTGCTGCTGCCGGTGGCGTGGTACATCGCCGTGGGCTCGCAGCAGTGGTCCTACGGCATTCCCGTCGCGCTCGTCGCCGCGGCCGGGTTGGCGCTGCTGTTCAGCCCCTCCGCGGTGCAGTGGCTGGGTCAGCGCCCCGATGACGACGCCTAGGCCGAACCGTCGGGTCCGGCGGCAAGCGCCGTCAACTCGTCACCGGTCACCCGGTAGGTGATCCACTCGGTCTGTGGCCGGCCGCCAACGGAGTCGTAGAGGGCGATGGCGTTGGAGTTCCAGTCGAGCACGGCCCACGTCAGCCGGGAATAGCCCTTGTCGACGCATTCGCGGGCCAACGTCGACAGCAGGGCGCGGGCGAGGCCGTGACGGCGGAAGCCGGGCCTGACGAAGAGGTCCTCCAGGTAGACGCCGGCGACGCCGTCCCAGGTGGAGAAGTTGTAGAACCACAGCGCCATGGCGGCCGGCTCGCCGTCGACCTCGGCCACATATGCCTGGACCGTGGCTGGATCGCCGAACAGCGCCGTGTGCAACTGACTTTCGGTGACGGTGCACTCTTCGGCGGCGTGCTCGAACTCGGCCAGTTCCCGCACCATGGCGACCAGTTCGACCTCGTCACCGGGTCGGGCTCGACGGATGGTCACGCTCATGTGCTCACTCCCAACGCGGTCAGAATGGTGCGGAACTTCGTATTGGTCTCGGCGACTTCGTCATCCGGATCCGACTCGGCGACGATGCCACCGCCGGATCGGGCCACGGCGACGCGGCGGTCGGCCGACAATTCGGCGCAGCGGATGGACACCACCCACGTGCCGTCGCCCCGCTCGTCGCACCATCCGACGGCGCCTGCGTAGAAGCCACGATCACCTTCGAGTTCGGAGATCAGGTCCACGGCCTCGGCGGTGGGCACTCCGCCGACGGCCGCGGTGGGGTGTAGTGCGACCGCGAGATCCAGTGCGGTGACCGACGAATCGCGCAACCGGGCGGTGATCGGGGTGTTCAGGTGCCAGACGGCCGAGGTGCTGCTGAGCTCCGGGACGGGGGCGACGTCGAGGTCGACGCACAGCGGCTGCAACGCCGTGCGAATCTGGTCGACCACCAGTCGATGCTCGTGCAGGTTCTTCGCGGAGTCGGCCAGTGCGGCGCCGTTGGCCCGATCCGTCTCGGGGTCGGCCGAGCGTGGCGCCGACCCGGCGAACGGCCTGCAGGTCACCACGTCGCCGCGGCGGGCCACCAGTAGTTCGGGGCTCGCCCCGACGAGTGCGGTGCCGACGAAGCTTCCGCCCGCCGTGCTCAGGTCGACGAAATACGTTGTCGCTGAACGGTCTTCGGCAAGTCGGCGAACGATCGCGCCGGGGTCGAGGGGAGTGTCGGCGACGAGGTGCAGCGCGCGGGCGAGCACCACCTTGTGCAGCGGAGAGCAGGGGTCCCGCAGATGCTCGAGCGCCGTGGCGATGCGTGCGCGGTGTTCCTCGGGGGCGGGCACGGTCTCGGTGATGCGGACCGCAGGCATCGTCGGGGTGGTCCGGTCGGGCAACGTGTCGGTGCGGCGAAGCTGGATGGGGCTCATCAGCGCCGCCGGGCGGGTGACGTCGAAGGGCAAGGCGCCCAGGACCATTGGGGTATAACCCGAAGCCAGCGCAGCGCGTGCATCGTCGAGGACCGGGTAGGCGGTGGCGATGCCGTCGGCGACCACCACGCCGTCGCGGCCGGCCATGACGAACGTCGGCTCGACGGTCAACGGGGCAGGCACGGATTGACGTGGCCGGACAGGCCCAGCGCTGTGATCTGCCGGACCCCGTGTTCGTAACCGCAGATCCCGAGTGACGCGGCGGCCATCGAGAATCGAATGCCCTCGTACAACGGCTGCTCTATCCAGCGGGTCAGTACCGAGCGGGAGAAGTGACCGTGCCCGACGAACACCACGTCGCGGTGGCGCATGTGCCCCAACGCCATCGCGATGGCCTCATCGGCACGGCGGGACACCTGCGCGACCGTTTCGCCACCAGGACAGCCGTGCGTCCATACCAGCCAGTCGGGCACTGCTTTGCGGATGTCCTCGGTGGTCGTGCCCTCGTAGTCGCCGTAGTCCCATTCGGCGAGGAGATCGGACACCTCGTCGACCTGCAGCCCGGCAAGTTCGGCCGTCACCAGCGCGCGGCGTCGTGGGCTGCTGATCACCAGTGGATCGCGCAACTGCAGGTCCGCTAGCGCCCCTGCGGCCAGCCTGGCCTGTTCTCGGCCCTCGTCGGTGAGGTCGAGTTCGGTTCGGCTCGTGTGTTGACCGGTCTTGGACCATTCGGTCTCGCCGTGTCGGAGCAGTATCAAGCGGTGCCGTTCGGAGGAACCCACCTCGGCGATTCTGCCTCGTGCCGGACGCGATGGTCCGCAGGCATGCCAGGATGAACGGGGTTAGGGCAAGCGAAGCGACGGGACTATATGACGCGAGTACTGGCAGTCGCCAATCAAAAGGGCGGGGTTGCCAAGACGACGACGGTGGCGTCGCTGGGTGCGGCGATGGCCGAGCAGGGCCGACGCGTGCTGCTCGTCGATCTCGACCCCCAGGGATCGCTGACGTTTTCCCTTGGTCACGACCCCGACAAGCTGGCGGTGTCCATCCACGAGGTGCTGCTTGGCGACGTGGAGCCCGACACCGCGCTGCTCGAGACACCGGAGGGCATGACGCTGCTGCCCGCCAACATCGACCTGGCGGGCGCCGAGGCGATGCTGTTGATGCGGGCCGGGCGGGAGTACGCGTTGAAGCGGGCGCTGGCCAAGATCGGTGACCGTTTCGACGTCGTCATCGTCGACTGCCCGCCGTCGCTGGGCGTGTTGACCCTCAACGGCTTGACGGCCGCCGACGACGTCATCGTGCCGCTGCAGTGCGAGACGCTCGCCCACCGAGGCGTCGGGCAGTTCCTGCGGACCGTCGACGACGTCCAGCAGATCACCAACGCCGACCTGGTTCTGCTGGGCGCGCTGCCCACCCTGTACGACTCGCGGACCACGCACAGTCGCGACGTGATCCTCGACGTCGTCGACCGTTACCAGCTGCCGGTGCTCGCGCCGCCGATCCCGAGGACGGTGCGGTTCGCCGAGGCGAGCGCGTCGGGTGCTTCGGTGCTGGCAGGTCGAAAGAACAAGGGCGCCATGGCTTACCGCGAACTCGCCGCCGCGCTGTTGAAGCACTGGAAGTCGGGCAAGGCGCTGCCGACGTTCACCCCAGAGGTGTAGTCAGGCCAGCGCGACGAGGGTGTCGCCGCGTTGCTCGAGCACGGTGGTGCCCGCAACGTTGGGGATGACGGCAGTCTGACTCGGCGGGCGCTGCACGGCGATGTGCGATTCGCCAGCGCCGGTCTCGGGGTTGAACACGTCGTAGCCGGACGTGACGGGAACCAGCAGCCGGCCCGCCATCAGGGTCGCGGGGCCGACCGGCGCCTGCCCGTTGACCGGTGTCACGGTGTACTTGTACTTCAGGCCGTTGGCCTCGAAGACCATCACGGCGTCACCGGTCCACCACGTCACCAGGTCACCGGCGCGAGACGCGACGGCGTGAGACGACACCGGCCCCGGCAGGGCCGTGCTGGAGATGGTCGTACCCGTGTCGTCGACGACGTTGACGACCGGCTTCGGCGTCGGAAGGTAGACCGCCGTCGTGGTGTCGGAGACGGCGACGACGCGTGCGTCGGAGTCCGCGGGCACGCCGGGCAGCTGGACGATCTTGGTGGTGGGTTCGTCTTCCTCGTCGGCGGGGACGAGGAGGGTGAGGCGCAGGTCCGCCTGGCCGGGGCACTTCTGCAGCACCGACACCGCGGTCGAACTCGCCGCCGCGGACACCATGCCGCAGAGGGGTTGAGCGGGCACGTCGGGCTTGATCCTGGCGTCCAGCGTGCCGAAGCCGATCATCCGGACCATGTCGGAGCGCCACAGCTCGAGTCGGCTGTCCCCGGCCGACAACACCGTGGAGCCGTCCGATGACAGGGTCACGGCCGGATCGGCGTAGGCAGTGCGGGAGTAGTGGCGGCGCCCGGTCTGCCCGTCGATGGTCGTCACCTGGCCGCAGCCCCGGTCGTCGGGGTAGACCGCGACGGCGTCGTTGTAGACGTAGGTGACGCCGCACAGCGGCACGCCACGGGCATAGCTCCACAGCACGTTGCCGGTGGCCGGGTCTCGACCGTCGACCTCGGTCCCGTCGCCGGTGACGACGGAGCCGCCCGCGACGACGGGCCTGCTCGTCTTCGGGCTGGCGGCCGTCCACACTTCCCGCAGTGAGGTCGGGACGTCGCGTGCCGCCTTCAGCGCGGGGACAGCTTCGGCGGCGGGCTTGCTCAGCGTGGCCCTGGCGTCACTGCTCCACCAGATCAACCCCGCGGCGACGGCGATGACCACCACGATCGCAGCCGCGACCAGCAAGTCGCCCCTGGTGCGGCGTTCCGGTTGAACCATCGGGTCCGGTCAGCTGGCGGTGGTCGGCGCGGACGTGCTGGGACGACGGCGCCTGCGGCGGCGCTTGGCCGGGCCGGTGGAGTCGCCTGCAGCTGCCGTCTCGGTGTCGCCCGAGGCCGAGGTGGCCTGGCCGGCCTCGGTGGTCTCGACCGATTCGGTCGTCGACTTGGTGGCGCCGCGGGTGCGCTGCCGGGTGCGGTCACGATCCCGGTTGCGGGCGGGCCGGTCGCTGCTGCTCTCGCGGGTTTCGCCGTCGCGGGACTCGCGCCTGGGCCGGTCCTTGGACTCGGGGGAGCGCGGCCCGCGGCCGATCGAGCCGGTGGCTTCGGAGGGGATCTTCATCTCCTCGTACAGGTGCGCGGAGCTGGAGTAGGTCTCGAGTGGATCGGGGTTCTCCAGGCCGAGGGCCTTGTCGATCATCGTCCAGCGGGGCAGCTCGTCCCAGTCGACGAGGGTGACCGCGATGCCGGTCTTGCCCGCGCGGCCGGTACGGCCGATGCGGTGGACGTAGGCCTGCTCGTCCTCGGGAATCTGGTAGTTGATCACGTGGGTGATGTCGTCGATGTCGATACCGCGGGCGGCGACGTCGGTGGCGACGAGGACGTCCACGTCACCGTTGCGGAAGCCCTTGAGCGCCTTCTCGCGAGCAGCCTGGCCGAGGTCGCCGTGGACGGCGCCGACCTTGAATCCGCGTTCGGCGAGTTCGTCGGCGACCTTCTGGGCGGTCCGCTTGGTGCGGGTGAAGATCATCGTCGCGCCGCGGCCCTCGGCCTGGAGGATGCGCGCGACCATTTCGACCTTGTCCAGCGCGTGGGCGCGGTAGGCGAACTGCTCGGTGCTGTCGTGGGTGGCGTTCGAGTGCGGTGCCTCGGCACGGATGTGCGTCGGCTGGTTCATGAACGTGCGCGCCAGCGTGATGATCGGATCGGGCATCGTCGCCGAGAACAGCATGGCCTGCCGGTCGTCCGGGGTCTGCTTGAGGATGCGCTCGATGTCGGGCAGGAAGCCGAGGTCGAGCATCTCGTCGGCCTCGTCGAGCACCAGCACCGAAAGGCCGCCGAGCTGCAGGTGGCCCTGCTGGGCGAGGTCGAGCAGCCGGCCGGGGGTGCCGACGACGACGTCGACGCCGCGCTGGAGGGCCTCGATCTGCGACTCGTAGGGGCGGCCGCCGTAGATGGACGTGACGGCCATCTTGCGGTCGCCCACCCTCAGGTACTTCGCGGCGTTGGCGAGGTCCTCGTAGACCTGGATGCACAGCTCACGGGTGGGCACCACGATGAGGGCGCGGGGGATGCCGGTGAGCGGCCGCGTCTCGTCGGTGACGATGCGGTGCAGCAGCGGTACGCCGAAGGCGAAGGTCTTGCCCATGCCGGTGCGGGCCTGACCGATGAGGTCGTTGCCGGTCAGCGCGAGGGGGAGGGTCAGTTCCTGGATGGCGAAGGTGTGTTCGATGCCGCCTTCGGCCAGCGCGCGCACGATTTCCTCGCGCACGCCGAGCTCGGCGAAGGTGGTGGTCTTGGGTGCTGCCTCGGGGGCTTCGACGACGACGACGATGTCGGGAGTCGCTGCGTCGGATTCCGGGCCGTTGGGGTTAGTGGTGAGTGAAGTCATGCGTTTGCCGACGTAACCTTTCGTTTGTCAATCTCGCGGCGTCCACACGCGCACACGAGTTCGACGAAGGAACGTTGGGGGCCTCGGCTTCCGGAGAAGCGGACCGACACGTGCACGCACATTTCTTGGTAGCAGCGGGTAGGAGACGTGCCGCTTCCGTCATCCATGATAGCTGGCCGGCAATCCGATGCCGTCGCCGCGCCGATCGGCGTGCCTTGCCCGTCTAGAGTCGAGCCATGACTCCGACGCAGCCTGGGGCCTCGCCCGAGCAGACGGTGACCCCCACGCCGACGCGGCATGCGGCCGTCGACCAGCTGTTCGCGCTCCTGGCCTACGGCGAGGTGGCCGCCTTCTACCGGCTCACCGACGAGGCGCGCATGGCGCCGAACTTGGCGGGGCGGATCAACATGGCCAGCATGGCGGCGGCTGAGATGAACCACTACGAGATCCTTCGTGAGGCGCTGGCCAAGCGCGGCGTCGACATCGTCCCCGCGATGACCAGGTATGCCTCGGCGCTGGAGAACTATCACCGCCTGACCACGCCGAGCACGTGGCTCGAGGCGTTGGTGAAGACCTACATCGGCGACGCCCTGGCCGCCGACTTCTACCTGGAGATCGCTGACGCACTACCCGATGACGCGGCCGACGTCGTGCGCGCGGTGCTGTCGGAGACGGGGCACTCGCAGTTCGTCGTCGCCGAGGTGAAGGCCGCGGTCACCGCGAGCGACAAGCAGCGCCATCGGCTTGCGCTGTGGTCGCGGCGGCTGCTCGGCGAGGCCATTACGCAGGCGCAGTACGTGCTCGCCGAGCACGACGAGTTGGTCGACTTCGTCGTGTCCAGCGGTGAGGGCATCGGTCAGCTGACCGAATTCTTCGACCGCCTGCAGAACACCCACAACGCCAGGATCCGGGAACTCGGTCTCGGCTGACGAGGTGGGGTCCGGTCGCTACTTGGTGCAGGTGGCGATCATCGACCCGCTGTTCTGGGCCACCAGGGTCACGCCGTTCGCATCGGTCACCGAGCAGTTCAGCTTTCCGGTCAGGCTGGTGGCCGTGACCGACGTCAGCTCCACTCCCGGATCCAGCGTCACCGAGCGCACCCACGGCAGCGCGACGTTGAACTGCGTCTGGAGGGCGCCCTGACCGTCGGTGTAGACCACCGTGACCAAGTCCAGCAGTGACCGGGTGCCGTTCACCTGATAGGTGACGGTGCGTGGCGAGACGGCCGGTACCGGCGCGGCTTCGACGGGTGCCGGTGCGGCGCCGACGGGCGGGCTGCCGACGGGCGGGCTTGGGGCGACGGTGGTGACGGTCTCCGGTGACAGCGAGGCGACCGGCGGCGGGGGAGGAGCCGAGGTGACGACCGACGGGGCCTTCGTGATCGAGCTGGGGACGGCATCCTGGGCTGCCGTGGTGGGGGTCGGTGCGGCGATCGTCTTGGACACCGAGCCGCTGTCGCCGCCGCCGAGGATGACCACGGTGCAAATGATGGCGACGAGCAGGATCGCGGCCGCGACCCCGGCCACCCAGATCCACCGTCGGTCGATGGGTTCTTCGTACTCGTAGACGTCGTCGTCTAGGTAGTCGTCATGGTCGTCGGTGGAGCCATGGGAGCCATAGGAGCCATAGGCGTCGTAGTCGTGGACCTCGCCGCTGCCACCGGAGGGCTGGCCGTACCCGTAGCCGGAGCGGTAGTCGTAACCGGATGACGATCCGTAGCCGGAATCGGCCCGGCGTCGGTACGCCGCGCCGCCGTCGACGATGTCGGTCTCGACGTCGGTGAATCCGCCCGGCCGAGGGCCGCGGGTGCTGGTCGCTCCGGCGTTGCGTGCCGTCGTCGACGTCCTCGAATACGTTCCGTAAGGCCTGTCCATTACCGCTATCCCGTGAGTCGTTTCGTGGTTGTCAGGCGATGCTAACGAGGCTCAAGTGACGCACGAGGTTGACGCGCCTGGGGTCAGATCACGGTCCGGCCTCGGTTGGCTCACGGGCCGTGACGTGCCACGCCGAACCGGTCGGCGCTGCGCTGTCCGCGAAGTGCCGCCACCGCCAGCGCGCAGGACGCAGACCGTCCACTAGCCTTCTCAAGGGAAAGACCATCGAAGGAAAGGGTTCACGTGGAGGTCAAGATCGGCATCACCGACAGTCCGCGCGAGCTGGTGCTCCAAAGCGCGTCCACCCCTGCTGAGGTGGAGGAGCTGGTGACGGCAGCGCTTGGCAAGGACTCGGGCGTGCTCGCACTGACCGACGAAAAGGGTCGTCGCTACCTGATTCAGAACACCAGGATCGCCTACGTCGAAATCGGCGCCGCCGACTCGAGGCGAGTCGGCTTCGGCATCGGAGCGACGGCTGCGGCGGTCGCCGACAAGCTCAGCTAGAAGCGGGTCAGCGGCACGTGTGACAGTCCGCCCCAGGCGAACTGCACCGTGCCGTCGACCGCGGCCTCCTTGGAGATCGGTCGGTCGGAGTTGAGCCAGTAGCGAGCACAGTCCACGCTGGTCGACACCAAGCCGACGGCGATCATCCTGGCCCGGTGCGCTTCGAGCCCCGAATCGCTGCTGATCAGCTCGAACACCGCGTCGGTGCACGCCTCGGTGGCCACCTTGACCTGAGCCGACACCTGCGGCTCGGTCACGTAGTCGTTCTCGAAGATCAGCCGGTATCCCTGGCCGTCGTGCTCGATGAAGTCGAAGAACGCGCCTACGGCGGCGCGGAGCCGCTGACGGTTGTCGGTGGTGGTGCGCAACGCCTGCTGAACACCGGTCACCAGATTGTCGACGTGGCGCTCCAAGACGGCCAGGTACAACTCGAGCTTCGACGAGAAGTGTTGATACAGAACCGGCTTGCTGACGCCAGCGCGGTCGGCGATCTCGTCCATGCCTGCGGCGTGGTAGCCGCGGTCGACGAAGACCTCGCTGGCGGCGACCAGAAGTTGCCCACGTCGCTCGTCGCGGGGCAGACGGTTTCCGCGCCGGTTTCCGCCGGTGGCCGCGCCGGTCGAACCGTCGCCACCTGCGGACTGGGCACCCTTCCTCTCGGCGATGTCGCTCATCACTCCTCTGTCAGGATTTGGTACTGCGGCCCGCTGCGGGCCGCCCCGGTGGGAGCCGTTTATCCGGCTGGTCATCGATCCGACACTACTACCGGTGGTCGAGGCCGCGTGTCATCTGAGGCAGCGGGCGGGTGGCGCGCCACAGCCTCTCCTCGGCTCGGCTGTGCCATTCTGGTGCGGTGACCTACGACCCGGGGCGTCGCGGGGGCGGTCGTCAGCCCGTGCTGCGCAACGAGTTCAGGGAACCGTTGCGCGCTCAGCGCGACCCGTTGGCCGAGGCTGGCGGGCGGGTGCGCTCCAACCGAGACCATCAGCGCTGGCGCAAACAGTCCTGGCTGGGACGTTTCGTCTCCACCTACGGGTGGCGCGCATACGCACTTCCGGTCCTGGCCGTCATCACGGTGTTGGTGGTCTACCAAGCCGTCACCGGGACCACCGCGCCGAAGCCAGTCGTCGCGGAAGGACCCGTCCAGGGCCCGCCGACCATCGGTGCCACGGGCACGGGGATCATCGGCGCCCCGCCGAAGGGCATGACTCAGTTCGACGCGAATCTGCCGACCGGAATCCTTCCCGAAGGCGGCCCGTTCACCGAGGCCGGCGCCAAGACGTGGCACCTGGTCCCAGGATCGACGCCCAAGATCGGGGTTGGCACCACCAAGTCGTTCACCTACACCGTCGAGGTGGAGGACGGCGTCGACACCGCGGCCATCGGTGGCGACGAGGCGTTCGCACGAATGGTCAGTGAAACCCTGGCCAACCCGAAGAGCTGGACCCACGACCCTCAGATCGCCTTCACCCGCATCGACGACCCGTCGCAGACACCGGACTTCCGGGTCTCGCTGACGTCGCCGATGACGGTGCGCGAGGGCTGCGGCTACGACATCCCGCTCGAGGCGTCCTGCTACAACCCGGCCTACCTGGGCGACCAGTCCCGGGTGTTCGTCAACGAGGCCCGCTGGGTGCGCGGTGCCGTCCCGTTCCAGGGCGACATCGGTTCCTACCGTCAGTACCTGGTCAACCACGAGGTCGGTCACGCCATCGGGTACCAGAAGCACGAGCCGTGCGCCGAGAACGGTGCGTTGGCCCCGGTGATGATGCAGCAGACGTTCTCGACCAACAACGACGACGACGCGCGCTTCGATCCGGAGTCGGTCCAGGCCGACGGCAAGACGTGCCGGTTCAACCCGTGGCCCTACCCGATCGCCTGACCCCGTCGCGCCGCCTCTCCCGCGAGCGTGCGCGTCTGCGGGCGACACGCCGAGCGAATTCCGGAGATTGCGCACGCTCGCGCTCGCTCGGAAGTGATTACCGTTGAGGCGGCGAGCCTGGTGTGATCGTCACGAGGTTCCACGTCGACTCGAGGGGCGGCCCGTTGTCCACTTCGCTACCACCGTTGGTTGAGCCCGCGGCAGAGCTCACCCGCGACGAGGTCGCCCGCTACAGCCGTCACCTGGTCATGCCCGACCTCGGCGTCGACGGGCAGAAGCGTCTCAAGAATGCGCGCGTACTGGTGATCGGCGCCGGCGGGCTGGGCTCACCGACGCTGTTGTACCTGGCCGCCGCCGGCGTCGGGACCATCGGCATCGTGGAGTTCGACGTCGTCGACGAGTCCAACCTGCAACGCCAGATCATTCACGGCCAGTCCGACGTCGGCCGCCCCAAGGCGCACAGCGCCCGCGACTCGATCGCCGAGATCAACCCGCTGGTGAAGGTGCGGCTGCACGAGATCCGGCTCGAAGCCGAGAACGCCGTCGACCTGTTCGCACAGTACGACCTGATCGTGGACGGCACCGACAACTTCGCGACCCGTTACCTCGTCAACGACGCCGCGGTGCTGGCGGGCAAACCGTACGTCTGGGGTTCCATCTATCGCTTCCAGGGCCAGGTGTCGGTGTTCTGGGAGGACGCGCCCGACGGGCGGGGCCTCAACTATCGCGACCTGTACCCCGACCCTCCGCCCCCCGGCACGGTCCCGTCGTGCGCCGAGGGTGGCGTGCTCGGCATCCTGTGCGGCTCGATTGCGTCGGTGATGGGCACAGAGGCGATCAAGCTGATCACCGGCATCGGGGAGACGCTGCTTGGCAGGCTGATGATCTACGACGCGCTGGACATGACCCACCGCACCATCGGAATCCGCAAGGACCCCGAGACGCCGAAGATCACCGAGCTGGTCGACTACGACGAATTCTGCGGTGTGGTGTCCGAGGCCGCCGTCGACGCGTCCGTCGACTCCACCGTCACGCCCCGCGAACTGCGCGACATGCTGGACTCCGGTCGACGGATCGCGCTGATCGACGTCCGCGAGCCCGTGGAGTGGGCCATCAACCACATCGACGGCGCGGAGCTGATTCCGAAGTCGACGATCGACGCCGGCGACGGGCTGGCAAAGCTGCCGCACGACCGAACGCCGGTGCTGTACTGCAAGACCGGCGTCCGTTCGGCCGAGGCGTTGGCGGCCGTGAAGGGTGCGGGTTTCGCCGACGCGGTGCACCTTCAGGGCGGAATCGTGGCGTGGGCGCGACAACTCGAACCCGACATGGTGATGTACTGACGGCTCGTTCGCCGGACCACACCTTAGGCTGACCCTGTGAGTGCCGACATGCCGCCCGACCACGTCCTGGCGGCGTTTGGCCTGACGGGTGTTCGCCCCGTACCGCTCGGCTCGAGCTGGGAGGGTGGTTGGCGCTGCGGCGAAGTCGTGCTGTCGATGGTCGCCGAGCATGCCCGCGCGGGGTGGTCGGCGAAGGTCCGCGAAACGTTGTTCGTCGACGGCGTCCGCCTTGCCCGCCCCGTCCGCTCGACCGACGGCCGCTACGTCGTCGCCGGGTGGCGCGCCGACACGTTCGTCACCGGAACGCCGGAACCCCGCCACGACGAGGTCGTCTCGGCCGCGGTCCGCCTCCACGAAGCGACGGCCAAGCTGGAGCGCCCGCGGTTCTTGACCCAGCCGCCGTCTGTGCCGTGGTCCGACGTCGACGTGTTCGTCGCCGCCGACCGCGCCGCGTGGGAGGACCGTCCGTTGCACGGCCTGCCGCCCGGTGCCCGCGTCGCCCCCGGTGGGTCCGACGGGCAACGCTCCGTCGAGCTGATCGCCCAGCTGGCCGCGTTGCGGCGGCCGACGCGCAGCCCCAGCCAGCTCGTCCACGGCGACCTGTACGGCACGGTGCTCTTCGCCGGGACCGCCGCTCCTGGCATCACCGACATCACGCCCTACTGGCGGCCGGCGTCCTGGGCGGCCGGGGTCGTCGTCGTCGACGCGTTGGCGTGGGGCGAGGCCGACGACGGTCTCGTCGAGCGGTGGGCCCCCCTACCCGAGTGGCCGCAGATGTTGTTGCGCGCGTTGATGTTCCGGTTGGCCGTCCATGCGCTGCATCCGCGCTCGACCGCGGCGGCGTTCCCAGGGTTGGCGCGCACGGCGGCACTGGTGCGCCTGATCCTTTAGGCGTCGTCGGTCAGAACGCGTGCCGCACCTCGGCAAGCGGCACACGGCCGTCCTTGGCGAGCACACCCTCGGTGCGCAGCAGCTCGAGCTGACGCGTTTCCAGGTGCGGCGCAGGCCGCCCCGACGCCCGGATCACCCGGTGCCACGGCAGGTCCGACGAATCGGTCCGCATGATCCACGCGACGATTCGGGGACTGGGAAGCTCTGCGGCAGCGGCGATGTCGCCGTAGGTCGAGACCTTCCCGGCCGGTATCGAGGCCACCAGCGCGCGGACGGTCTCCACCTGCTCGTCGGTGATGGCGGCGATCGCTCAGCCCACCAGGTCGCGGATCAGCTGCGCGGTTTCGGCCGGTCTTGCGAGCGGCACCATGTGATCGCAGTCGAGGTCGACGAGGGTGAAGTTGGATCCCAGTTGGGCGCGCAACGTCGCGACGAGTCGATCGGTGACGTACGGGGGGTGGGTTCTCAGCGCCCGGACCACCGTCGTCGGCGTGCCCTCGGTGGGAACGGCGACCGGTCGCGCCAGCTCGCTCCAGTAGGACATGACCGCCGGGATGCCGATGCGCCAGCCGACCCGACCGTTCGGCAACGTGATGAGGTGTTCGTCGAGTTCGCGCTCCAACTCGGCCGCGTCGACCTCACCCCACGACCCCGACGTCTTGTCCGCCCGCGCCTCGTCGCGGTCGGCGAAGTCCGGGGAATCCAGCATGGCGTCGGCGATCTCGCGCATCCACTCGCCGTCGAGGCCCACCGCGGGGTCCAGCAGGACGAGCCCCGCGACGAGGTCGGGTCTGGTTGCGGCAAGGCGCAGCGCGACGGCGCCGCCGAAGGAGTGGGCGACCACCCAGACCGGCCCGTCGGCGTCGGTCTCGAGGAGGTCGGCGAGTGCCTCGACGTTGGCGTCGATCGTCCACGGCGCCGCCCACGTCGACCGGCCGTGGCCGATCAGGTCGGGTGCCAGGATCGCGTACTCCGGGAGGTGCTGCACCGCAAGGTTCTCCCAGCGCTGCCCGTGCCCGGTCAAGCCGTGGAGCGCCAGGATTCGCGGCGGTTCCTGCGGGCCGAAGCGGCGCACTCTCAAGACGTCGTTCACGGCGTCGATGCTGCCAGCAGCCGGTCAGCGGGTGTTGTCGTACCCCCGTGATGACATGTCCCCATGCCCGCTTCCCGCACCGCACCGTCTTCCACCGTGCTGACCGATCCCGGTCTGCGTGGCACCGTGCGGCTGGTCGGTGGGCCGGGGACGGGCAAGACGTCGCTTCTGGTCGACGCGGCGGCGACGCGCATCGCGGCGGGCGTCGCACCGGAATCCGTTCTGCTGTTGACGGGTTCGGCGCGGCTCAGCGCCCGGGCTCGCGCCCTGGTCACGGCCAAACTGCTCGAGAACGGCCCGGCGGCGGTGCGCGAACCGATGGTGCGCACCATCCACTCCTATGCCTTCGCGGTGCTGCGGCTCGCGGCCCAGCGCAACGGCGACCCGCCACCACGATTGGTCACCAGCGCCGAGCAGGACGGCATCATCCGTGAGCTGCTCGCCGGTGACCTCGAGGATGGTCCCAACGCATCGGTGACGTGGCCACGGCACCTCCTGCCCGCCCTCGGCACGGTGGGGTTCGCCAACGAACTGCGTGACCTGTTGGCGCGCTGCACCGAACGGGGCGTGGAACCGGCTGTGCTGCAACGCATCGGTCGGCGGGCGGGTCGTCCGGAGTGGGTGGCGGCGGGACAGTTCGCGCAGGTGTACGAGCAGGTGATGCTGCTGCGATCCGCGGTCGGCATGGCAGCACCTCAGGCCACGGTCCCGGCGCTTGGCGCCGCCGAACTGGTGGGCGCCGCGCTGGACGCCTTCGCCGCCGACCCCGACCTGCTTGCCGCCGAACGCGCCAGGATCCGTCTGCTCCTCGTCGACGACGCGCAGAACCTGGACCCGCAGGCCGCCCTGCTGGTCCGGCTGCTGGCCGCCGGTGCGGAGCTCGCCGTCCTCGCAGGCGATCCGAACGAGTCGGTGTTCGGTTACCGCGGCGCGGACCCGGCCCTGCTCGGCGCCGGTGGTCACCCGACGATCGTCCTCGGCGAGTCACACCGGTGCGCCGCCGCCGTGGCCCGCGCCGTCACCGGCATCGCAAGCCGGCTCCCCGGCATCGATGACGCCAGGCACCTGACCTCGGCTAGCGAGAGGGCGGGATCTGTGGCGGTCCGGATCGCCGCCTCCGAGCGTGCCGAAGCGGCGGTGATCGCCGACGCCCTACGCCGCGCGCACCTGGTCGACGGCGTGCCCTGGTCGCAGATGGCGGTCGTCGTCCGATCGGTGCCGCGGGTCGGTGCGGGGTTGGCGCGGGCGTTGACGGTGGCGGGCGTGCCCGTCGCACAGCAGGGTTCGATCGGTCCGCTGGCCGAACAACCCGCCGTGGCAGCGTTGTTGACGGTGCTCGACGTGGTCGTCGACGGTCTGGACGGGGACCGGGCGCTGGCGCTTCTGACCGGCCCGATCGGCAGGGTGGACCCGGTGTCGCTGCGGCAGCTTCGTCGCACGTTGCGTCGCGTCGACGCGAGCAGCCCACCGCGGGAGTTCGCCGACCTGCTGGTCGACGCCCTCGACCCGCGCCTGCCCGTCGCCGGTGACGTGCCTGATCAGTTGGCCAGGGCGCTGAAGCTGGTGCGCAAGGTGCTGGCCGCCGCGACCCGCAGCGAGGCCGAGGGGCTCGATCCCCGGTTCACGCTGTGGCAGGCGTGGCACCAGACCGGTCTGCAGCGGCGGTGGCTGGCCGCCGCCGAGCGTGGCGGCACGTCGGGGATCCAGGCGGGCCGTGACCTCGACGGCGTGACCGCGCTGTTCGACGTGGCGGAGCAGTACGTCACGCACACGACCGGGGCGTCGTCGACGGGTTTCGTCGACCACGTGCGGTCGATGGTGCTGCCGGTCGGCGGTGACGATTCGGCCGGTGACGGTGAGGCGGTCGCGCTGCTGTCGGCCCACGCGTCGCTGGGTCGGGAGTGGGACTTCGTCGTCATCGCCGGCCTGCAGGAAGGGTTGTGGCCCAACGTCGTTCCGCGCGGGGGAGTGTTGGGTACCCAGCAGCTGGTCGACGTCCTCGACGGGATCGCCGACGGCACGTCCACCAGGGCGCCGCTGCTCGCCGAGGAACGCAGGCTGTTGATCGCCGCGCTCGGAAGGGCGCGCTCGCGGGTCCTGGTGACGGCAGTCGACGGTGACGAAGGCGACGACGCGATGATGCCGTCCCCGTTCTGCGACGAGCTCGCCGCGTTGGCGACCGAGTCGCCCGACGCCGACGCCGAGCCGCTGCGCGCACCACGCGTCTTGGCGCCCGCCGCGGTGGTCGGCAGACTGCGGGCGGTGGTCTGCGCACCGGACGGCGTCGTGGCAGACGACGTGCGTGACTGTGCGGCACGGCAATTGGCACGGTTGGCCGAGGCCGGAGTGCCAGGGTCGGCTCCGGCGCAGTGGTACGCCACCACGGCGATGTCGACCGAGCAGCCGCTGTGGTCGGGCGACGAGCACGTCGTGACGCTGTCGCCGTCGACGCTGCAGACGCTGTCGGACTGTCCGCTGCGGTGGCTGCTGGAACGGCACGGGGGCGACGACGGTCGCGACGTCCGGTCGGCGCTCGGCACGCTGGTTCACGCGCTGGTGTCGGACGGGGAGAAGTCGGAGGGCCAGATGCTGGCCGAACTCGAATCGGTGTGGGACGAGCTTCCCTTCGATGCCGCATGGTTCGCGGCCAACGAGCTGGATCGCCACCGGGCCATGTTGACGGCGTTCGTCGAGTGGCGTGCCCAGACCCGTCACGAACTCACCGAGGTGGGCACCGAGGTGGACGTGGAAGGCGTCGTCGCGCCGGGCGTGCGGGTTCGTGGCCGGGTCGACAGGTTGGAGCGCGACGCCGAGGACCGGCTCGTCGTGGTGGACGTCAAGACGGGCAAGAGCCCGGTCAGCAAGGACGACGCCCAACAGCACGCGCAGCTCGCCATGTATCAGTTGGCCATCGCGGAAGGCGTTCTGCCGCAGGGTGACCAGGCCGGGGGCGGTCGACTCGTCTACCTCGGCAAGATCGGGGTGGCGGGGGCCGCCGAGCGCGACCAGAACCCGATGACCACTGACGGGCGTGACGAGTGGCAGGAGCGGGTCCGGCAGGCCGCGGACGCGACGCAGGGCCCAGAGTTCGTGGCACGCGTGAACGACAGCTGCGCGCACTGCCCGGTGCGGGCGACGTGCCCGGCCCAGGCGGCGTTGGGGGGACGGTCGTGACCGATCGCTACAGCCCGGCCGAACTGGCCGACGCGCTCGGCATCTTCGCGCCCACCGAGGAGCAGGCCGCGGTGATATCGGCGCCTCCCGGTCCGCTGGTGGTGATCGCGGGCGCGGGGGCGGGCAAGACGGAGACGATGGCCGCCCGCGTGGTGTGGCTGGTCGCCAACGGGTACGCCCGCCCCGGCGAAGTACTCGGGCTGACGTTCACCCGCAAGGCGGCGGGTCAGCTTCTCCGTCGCGTCCGCACCCGACTGGCGCGTCTCGCGGGTGCGGGTCTCGTGCCCGGCGAGCGGGCGGAGGTCGACGAGCATCCGTCGATCGGCACCTATCACGCCTTCGCGGGAACGCTTCTGCGTGAGCACGGACTTCTGCTGCCGGTGGAACCGTCGACCCGCCTGATAGGTGCAACCGAACTGTGGCAGTTGGCATTTCGCGTGGTGTGCGACCATCCCGAGCTCGACACCGAGAAGTCGCCTGCCACGATCACCGGCATGGTGCTGCGGCTGGCCGGCCAGTTGGCCGAGCACCTCGTCGACACCGACCAGCTGCGGGACACCCACGTCGAGCTCGAGCGGTTGGTGCACACCCTGCCCGCCGGGCCCCGGCAGCGCGACACGGGTCCCAACCAGTCGCTGCTGAAACTTCTGACCGTGCAGTCCGAACGCACCCAACTGGTGCCCATGATCGACGCGCTGCACGAGCGGATGCGCGCGGAGAACGTGATGGACTTCGGCATGCAGATGGCCGCGGCCGCCAGACTTGCCGCAACGGTCCCTCAGGTCGGCGAACAGCTGCGGCAGCGCTACCGGGTGGTGCTGCTCGACGAGTATCAGGACACGGGCCACGCCCAGCGGGTGGCACTGTCGGCGTTGTTCGGCGGCGGCGTGGACGACGACCTCGCCCTGACCGCGGTCGGTGACCCGATCCAGTCGATCTACGGCTGGCGCGGCGCGTCGGCGACCAACCTCCCTCGGTTCACCACCGACTTCTGCCACTCGGACGGCACGCCCGCGCCGACGCTCGAGCTGCGCACCAGCTGGCGCAATCCACCGAGCGCCCTGCACCTGGCCAACGCGGTCTCGATGGAGGCGCGGCGCCGGTCGGTGGCCGTCCGCGAACTTCTGCCCCGCCCCGGCGCCCAGCCGGGCACGGTCCGGTGCGCGCTGCAGAGCGACGTGAGCGTCGAAAGGGATTGGCTCGCCGACCAACTCGCCGAGGTCTACCACGGGGCGGTCGACGCCGGCAACGACGTGCCCACGACGGCGGTGCTGGTGCGCCGCAACGCCGATGCCGCGCCCATCGCCGACGCGTTGACTGCCCGCGGCGTTCCGGTCGAGGTGGTCGGGGTGTCGGGCTTGCTGTCGGTGCCGGAGGTGGCCGACGTAGTGGCGATGCTGCGGCTGACCGCCGACCCCACGGCGGGGTCGGCGGCGGTCCGTGTGGTCACCGGGCCGCGCTGGCGGTTGGGCGCCGCCGACGTCACGGCGCTGTGGCGGCGGGCGGTGGAGTTGGACTCCGCAAGCAAGGTCACCGGTGACCGGTCGTCGACGACGCACATCGTCGCGTCCGCCAATCCCGACGCCGACAGTGCGTGTCTCGCCGACGCGATCTGCGATCCCGGCCACCCGGACCGCTATTCACCGGTGGGGTACGGCCGCATCGTGGCGCTCTGCCGCGAGCTCACCGCGTTGCGCGCGCAACTTCACCACCCGCTGCCCGACCTGATCGCCGAGATCCGGTGGATGCTGGGCGTGGACGCCGAAGTCCGGGCCACGCAGACGGTTTCGGCCGGCTGGTGTGGCACCGAGCACCTCGACGCGTTCGCCGACGTCGTCGCCGAGTTCGCGGCACGGCCCTCGGCGTCGGTCGCCGGACTGCTCGCGTTCCTCGACGCGGCGATGGAGGTGGAGAACGGACTGGCCCCGGCGGAGATCACGGTGTCCAAGGACCGCGTCCAGATCCTGACGGTGCACGCCGCCAAGGGGCTGGAATGGCAGGTCGTCGCCGTTCCGCACCTGAGCGCCCGGGTGTTCCCGTCGACCGGCACGGCGCGGACCTGGCTCACCGACGCCGGTGACCTGCCCCCGCTGCTGCGCGGCGACCGCGCCGAGGTCTCCGAGCACGGCGTGCCCGTGCTGGACACCTCCGACGTCAACGATCGAAAGGCGTTGTCGGACAAGATCACCGCGCACCGCAAGACGCTCGATCAGCGTCGGATCGACGAGGAGCGCCGACTGTTGTACGTGGCCCTCACGCGTGCCGAGGACACTCTGCTGCTGTCGGGTCATCACTGGGGCGCGACGGAGTCCAAGCCGCGCGGACCGTCGGACTTCCTTCTCGAGATCAAGGACGTGATCGACGAGGCCGCCGCCGCGGGCGATCCGTGCGGGGTCGTCGAACACTGGGCTCCGGCGCCCGCCGAGGGGGAGTCGAATCCGCTGCGGGACAACGTGACCGAACGCGTCTGGCCGGTCGACCCGGCCGGTGCCGACCGAGGCTTCGTCGACCGTGGCGTCGAGCTCGTCGGTCGGGCCATGTCGGAGGGGCCGGCGGCGGCGCCGTCGGACGGTGACGAGGGGGGTGACCTTGACGGCTGGGCGGCCGACGTCGACGCGCTGATCGCCGAGCGTGAGCTGGCGCTGGTGCGGCCCGCGCCAGTGCTGCCCGTGCAGTTGTCGGTGAGCGCGCTGGTCGACGTCGCCCGCGATCCCGACGGTGCGCTGCGCCGGCTGCAGCGCCGGGTGCCGATTCGTCCGGACCCGCATGCGTTGCTCGGCACGGCCTTTCACGACTGGGTGCAGCGGTTCTTCCACGCCGAGCGGCTGTTCGACCTGGAAGACCTGCCGGGTGCGGTCGACGGCGAACTGGGGCTGGCGGAGGCGGAGCGGCTCGCCGAACTGCAGGCGGCCTTCGCGGTCTCGCCGTGGGCGGCCAGGACGCCGGTCGACGTCGAGGTGCCCTTCGACATGGTGATCGGCGGCACGGTGGTCCGCGGCAGGATCGACGCGGTGTTCGCCGACGACGACGGCGGGGTGACGGTGGTGGACTGGAAGACCGGCGATCCGCCGGCGACCGAGGAGGCGTTGCAGCAGAACGCCATTCAGATCGCCGTCTACCGGCTGGCGTGGGCGGCGACGGCCGGGGTCTCACCCGAGTTGGTGCGAACGGCATTCCACTACGTGCGCAGCGGTCGCACGGTGGCGCCCGACGCGCTGCCCGACGCCGACGAGTTGGCCGGGTTGCTCGGCGCCGCTACCGAGGAGCGTTGCGGTACACCTTGAGCGCCTGGGTGATCATCGGGATCTGCAGCGGCAGCCGGGCGATCGTGCCGATTCGGGCGGGCCAGCCCTTGTGCCACAGCACCCGCACGGAGTTGATGTTCGCCGGGAACACCCCGATGTACAGAGCGACGGCGGCGAGCGCGCCGACGCGGCGGGTGCGAGGGGCGATGAGCATGACCCCCGTCGCGGCCTCGGCTACGCCGGAGGCCAGCGTGTAGAACCGTGCGCTGCCCGGGCATTCCTTGGGCACGATCGTGTCGAACGGCTTCGGCGCGACGAAGTGCAGCACGCCCATGCCGACGAGCATCGCGCCCATCCGCTGGGCCGTGACCTGGCTTGGTGCGTTCTCGGATGATGCGGTGAGTGAGCTCATGGTTACATTGTGCTGTGCGGCGAGCTGGGCGGAAGATGGGCCCTCGTGGCCAAGGGTAGATTGCGTCGTCGGATGGAGGCGCTCGACCAGACGCTGACCACCCAGCCCGACCACGCTCTGGTCGGAACACTGCGCATCCCCGAGACGCCGGTCAGCCCGGCACGCAAGATCGCGATGCGGGTGGTCTACGCACTGCTGGCGCTGTTCGCCGCGGTGCTGATCGTCTACCTGGATCGCGACGGCTATCGCGACGTGCAGGACAACGAGCTCTCGTTCCTGGATTGCCTGTATTACGCCACGGTGTCGCTGTCGACCACCGGCTACGGCGACATCACACCGTTCACGCCGTCGGCCCGTTTGATCAACGTCCTGGTCATCACGCCGCTGCGCGTGGCCTTCCTGATCGTGTTGATCGGTACGACCGTGGAAACCCTGACGGAGGCTTCGCGTCAGACCCTCAAGATTCAGCAATGGAGGAGAAGAGTGCGCGACCACATCGTCGTCATCGGTTACGGCACCAAGGGCAAGACGGCCGTCTCGGCCATGATCGGCGACGGTGCCAAGAGCGGTGAGATCGTGGTCGTCGACACCGACCGCGCCGCGCTGGACCGCGCCGACAAGGCGGGCTTGGTCACGATGCACGGCGACGCCAACCGCGCCGACGTGCTTCGGCTTGCCGGGGCCCAGCACGCCAAGGCGATCGTCGTCGCCACCAACAGCGACCCGACCGCCGTCCTCGTCACGCTGACCGCTCGCGAGCTCGCACCGAACGCGAAGATCATCGCCTCGATCCGGGAGTCGGAGAACCAGCATCTGCTCCTGCAGTCGGGTGCGGATTCGGTGGTGGTGTCCTCGGAGACCGCTGGTCGACTGCTCGGCATGGCGGCCAACACCCCGACCGTCGTCGAATTAATCGAGGATCTGCTCACTCCCGACGCCGGATTCGCCATTTCCGAGCGCGACGTGACCAACAAGGAGGTTGGCGGGTCGGCCCGCCACCTACCCGAGATCGTGCTCGGCGTGGTCCGCGGGGGCAGTCTGCTGCGGGTCGACGCCCCGGAGGCCGACGCCATGGAGCTCGGCGACCGACTGCTCTACATCCGCAACGCGGACGCCGACCGGTGACCGGCGGGCAGGCGCGCAGCGGGTTCACCCTGCGCAACGTCCCCCTGCTGTCGCGGGTCGGTGCCGACCGCGCCGACGAACTGCGCACCGACGTCGACGCCGCGGTGGCCGGGTGGAGCGACGCCCTGCTGTTGAAGGTCGACCAACGCAACCAGGTGCTGATCTCCGGCGGTCGCGTGGTTCTGGGACGGGCCGCGAAGCACTCCGCGACACCGGACGAACACGCGGTGTTCCTTGGCCGGCTGCCGAACGGCGTTCACGTCTGGGCGGTCCGCGGTGCGCTGGAAGCGCCGGAGGATCCGCACGCCGAAACCGAGGTCCTCGACCTGCGCCGTGCGGGCTTGGTGTTCGACGACACGAGCTCTCAGCTCGTCGCCACCGCCACCGCGCTGCTGAACTGGCACGAGAGCGCACGTTTCAGCGCCGTCGACGGCTCACCCACCAAGAGTTCCAAGGCGGGCTGGGCGCGCGTCGACCCCGTCACCGGTCGCGAAGAGTTCCCTCGGATGGACCCCGCGGTGATCTGCCTGATTCACGACGGGCACGACCGTGCGGTGCTGGCGCGTCAGACCGTGTGGCCAGAGAGGCTCTTCTCACTCATCGCGGGGTTCGTGGAGGCCGGCGAATCGTTCGAGTCGTGCGTGGTGCGCGAGGTGGCCGAGGAGATCGGCTTGAGCGTGACCGACGTGACGTACCTCGGAAGTCAGCCGTGGCCGTTCCCGCGGTCGCTGATGGTCGGCTTCCACGCGATCGGCGATCCGGAGCAGGAGTTCGTCTTCAGCGACGGCGAGATCGCCGAGGCGGGCTGGTTCAGCCGATCCGAGGTCCGCGAGGCGCTGAACGAGGGCGACTGGAGCAGTGACTCGACGTCGCGGCTGCTGCTGCCGGGGTCGATCTCGATTGCCCGGGAAATCATCGAATCGTGGGCGTTCGCAGACTAAATCAACCGGCGAGCTTGGCCTGAACCTGCTTGAGGCTGGGGTTGGTCAGCGTCGACCCGTCGGCGAACTTCACCGTGGGTACGACGTGATTGCCGCCGTTGACCGACCCGACGAACTCGGCGGCGCTTGGCTCGGCCTCGATGTCGATCTCGGTGTACCCGATGCCCGCCGACTTCAGGGCGGTCTTGAGTCGTGCGCAGTAGCCGCACCACGTCGTCGAGTACATGGTCAGCTGCGTGTCTTTACCAGTCATAGCGCAGTCAACGTTACGGAAGCCCTACGTATTGCACCAACCAGGGCGGCGGCGCCGCGGGATGGCGGAGCAGCGCGTGTCACCTACGCCTGACAGGATGGACGCCATGCCGTCCCAGGCTCCCGAGGCCGCCTCCACATTGTTCGATCGTCTGATCAAGGACCTCGACGACGAGCAACGCGAGGCCGTTCAGGCGCCGCGCGGGCCGGTCTGCGTGCTCGCGGGCGCGGGCACCGGCAAGACGCGCACGATCACCCGGCGCATCGCGTACCTGGTCGCCGCCGGTCACGTCGCGCCGAGCCAGGTGCTGGCGGTGACGTTCACGTCGCGGGCCGCGGGGGAGATGCGGGGCCGGTTGCGGTCGCTCGACGAGCAGGGTGCCGACGGCGTCGGCACGGGCGCGGTGCAGGCCATGACATTCCACGCGGCGGCCCGGCGGCAGCTGCAGTACTTCTGGCCGCGGGTGGTCGGCGACACCGGGTGGGAGCTTCTCGACAGCAAGTTCGGTGTGGTCGCGCAGGCCGCGAATCGGGCGTCGATCCAGGCCAGCACCGACGACGTGCGTGACCTCGCCGGGGAGATCGAGTGGGCCAAGTCGTCGTTGATCAGCCCCGAGGACTATCCGGCGGCGGTCGCCAAGGTCAGCAGGGACATCCCGTTGGACGCGGCCAAGGTCGCGAAGGTCTACGCCGGGTACGAGGCCATGAAGGCCCGGCGCGACGGCACGACGCTGCTGGACTTCGACGACCTGTTGTTGCACACCGCCGCCGCCATCGAAAGCGACGCGGCCGTGGCGCAGGAGTTCCGCGACCGGTATCGCTGCTTCGTCGTCGACGAGTACCAGGACGTCACGCCGTTGCAGCAGCGGGTGCTCAACGCCTGGCTCGGTGACCGGGACGATCTCACCGTCGTCGGTGACGCCAACCAGACCATCTACTCGTTCACCGGCGCCACCCCCGGGTATCTGCTCGACTTCTCGCGCCGCTTTCCCGAGGCGGCGGTGGTGCGCCTCGAGCGCGACTACCGGTCGACGCCTCAGGTGGTGTCGCTCGCCAACCGGGTCATTTCCATGGCGCGCGGTCGCATGGCGGGCAGCAAGCTGCACCTGATCGGTCAGCGCGATCCCGGGCCTGCGCCGACGTTCAACGAGCACACCGACGAGGTCGCCGAGGCCACCGCCGTCGCGAAGGCCATCAAGAAACTCATCCACGACGGCATCGCTGCCGCCGAGATCGCGGTGCTGTACCGCATCAACGCGCAGTCGGAGGTGTACGAGGAGGCGCTGACCGTGGCCGGGGTGGCGTTCCAGGTGCGCGGCGGCGAGGGCTTCTTCAGTCGCCAGGAGATCCGGCAGGCGCTGGCCGCGCTGCAGCGAGCCGCGGAGCGCATCGACGCTGTGGGTGCCGACCTGCCGCCGGTGATCCGCGAGCTGCTGGAACCGCTGGGGCTCACCGCAGAGGAGCCGCAGGGCGTGCGGGCTCGCGAGCGGTGGGAGGCCTTGACCGCGTTGGTCGAACTCGTCGAGGAGGAGGTGGCGCTGCGGCCGTCGCTCGACACGCGGTCGCTGCTGGCCGAGTTGCGGCAGCGCGCCGACGCGCGGCACCCGCCGGTGGTGCAGGGCGTCACGCTGGCATCCCTGCATGCTGCCAAGGGTTTGGAGTGGGACGCGGTGTTCCTCGTCGGGTTGGCCGACGGCACGCTGCCCATCTCGCATGCGCTGGCCCGCGGGGCCGACAGTGAGCAGGTCGAGGAAGAACGCCGCCTGCTCTACGTCGGAATCACCAGGGCGCGTGTGCATTTGGCGCTGAGCTGGGCGTTGGCGCGGACACCGGGTGGCAGGCAGGGCAGGCGCCCGTCACGCTTCCTCAACGGTGTCGCCCCGCAGGCTGCCTCCGACGACGGGCCAAGCAAGCCGCGGCGGCAGCGCGGCGCCACCCCTCGGTGCCGCGTCTGCAACGGTGCCCTGACCAGCTCCGCCTCGATCATGTTGCGCCGCTGCGAGACGTGTCCGTCCGATCTCGACGAGGAACTGCTGGCCCAGCTCAAGGAATGGCGCCTCGACACGTCCAAGGAGATGAAGGTGCCCGCCTACGTGGTGTTCACCGACAACACCCTGATCGCGATCGCCGAAACCCTGCCGGTCGACGAGGCCGCGCTGGTCGCGATTCCCGGCATCGGCGCCCGCAAGCTCGAACAGTTCGGGCCGGACGTGCTTGCCTTGGTCAAGGCCCGCCGATGAGAGTGCAAAAGCGCAGGTCAGAAAATTGCTTGTCGAATTACGCTCTAAGCGTTTAGTCTCATAACCGTCTAATCCAGTCGATTCGAAGGGAGGGGAGTCACGTGAATTTCACCCAGTACTACTCCGGCGTAGCCATTGCCAACGCTGTCGTCACGTCGTCGCCCCTCGCTGTCGCAGGGCCCGCCACTCACGCGGAACGTCCGATGACCGCGATGCATGGCGCCATTCCGGCGTACAAGCGCCGCGCCGCCGCCGCGACCGTCGCGTCCGTGAATCGGGGGACCACCTAGGTACCCACGAAAGCCACATTGGCCACGGACCCGACACCACCGGATCCGTGGCCAGATTGCTTTCGGGGACACCCGAACTCCTGGTCTCAGATCCATCAGACGTCAGCTGATCGACTTGGACCAGGAAGAAGGTGATTCGGACATGTCCCCGCAGACATGCCGCGAAAGATCGTTCCCGGCAGTACCCTGCCACCTGAACGACCCAGACCTGTGGTTCGCCGAGAACCCGATGGAGCTCGAACGGGCCAAGGTGCTGTGCGCCGAGTGCCCGATCCGCCGTCAGTGCCTCGCCGAGGCGCTGGAACGTCAAGAGCCATGGGGAGTTTGGGGCGGCGAGATCATCGACCGCGGCACCATCGTGGCGCGCAAGCGGCCGAGGGGTCGGCCGCGCAAGGACGGGAAGGACCCGGTTGCCGACCCGGCAGCCGCGTAGCCGGCGCGAGGTTGCCTAGCTCCACGTATTGCTGGAGCTAGGCCACCTCTGCAAACCCCGGAATGAGTTCGAGCGCAAGGGCTTTGGTCGGCACGTGGGCGTCGAGCTGACAGGAGATCGCGACCACGGACGCGATCACCCGCATGGGGATGGCCAAGTTGGCGGGCAGGTCCATCGCGCGGGCGGTCCTGATCGCGTCGGCCGAGATGTCCATGTTGGCCGCGGCCATCTTCTGCAGCCACTTGCGGGTGTAGTGGAATTCGTCGACCTGCACCGGTTCGACGTACTGGCGCAACATTTCGTCGATTTCGCGGGGTGAGACCTGCTCACCCTTTTGGCCCTTCTGGATGAAGCCGATCTTCTCCATGGTGGGCAGCAGGTTGTCGTAGTCCTTGGCGAGTGCGTAACGCACCATGAGGCCGAGTTCGACGGGGAGGCCGCCGGGCATCGGTGCGACGGCGCCGAAGTCGAGGATTCCCATCTTGTCCCCTGGCAGCAGCATGAAATTGCCGGGATGTGCGTCACCGTGCATCATTTCGATGCGACCCGGTGCGCCGTAGGTCAGTTCGAAGAGTCGCGATCCCATGACGTCGCGCTGTTCGGGTGTGCCAGAGCGGATGATCTGGGCCATCGGGATGCCTTCGATCCACTCCGCGACGACGACCTTCGGGGCGCTCGCCACGACCGCAGGAACCACGAAGTGCGGGTGGTCGCGGTACCCCTTGGCGAAGGCGCGTTGGTTGGCCGCCTCCAGCCGGTAGTCGAGTTCCATCTCGGTGCGTTCGATCAGTTCGTCGACCACGCCTTGGACGTCGGCTCCCGGGGCAAGTTGACGAAAGACCGAGACCATTCGCTTCATGGTCTTCAGGTCGGCGCGCAGGGCTTCGTCGGCGCCCGGGTATTGGATCTTGACGGCCACCTCTCGGCCGTCGGACCACACCGCCTTGTGGACCTGGCCGATGCTGGCCGAGGCGATGGGTGAGTCGTCGAAGGACGTGAACCGCTCGCGCCACTTGGTGCCGAGCTGGGCGTCGAGGACGCGGTGCACCTTCGCCGCGGGCAGCGGCGGGGCGTCCTTCTGCAGTTTGGTCAACGCCTCGCGGTAGGGCTCGCCGAACTGCTCGGGTACGGCGGCCTCCATGACGGACAGGGCTTGGCCGACCTTCATCGCTCCGCCCTTGAGTTCGCCGAGGACGGTGAAGAGCTGGTTGGCGGCCTTCTCCATCATCTCGGCGTTGACTTCGTCCTTGGACGAGCCCGTCAGTCGTTTGCCGATTCCCAGCGCCGCGCGGCCTGCGATGCCGACCGGCAAGCTGGCGAGCTTGGCGTTCCGGGCTGCTCGTCCGCGCTTGATGTCTGCCACCCCACCATCATCCATTACGAAGCTGGGGACGGACCATCGAGCGTGGCTACGGAATCATGACTCGGTGGTCCGCCGGTTCGAGGTGGCGTCGTCGGTCGCGGGCTCGGTCGGGTCGTCGCAGGGGTCCTCGTGCCACTCGCCGAACGGGTCGGGGTAGTCGGCCCACTGCGCCGGTGTGGCCATCTCGTCGTCGGTCAGCAGTGCCGCGTGGAGTGCGCTGTGGATGTCGTCGGCGGACGCGCCGCAGGCCAGGACCGTCATCGAGGTGTGGCGGTCGCCGTGGTCCTCGGACCAGATCAGATCGGCAAGCGCGCGGCGTTCCGGGTCGACGTAGGCCAGCTCGGAGGGGGTCATCGCGGCGAGCCAGGTGCCTGCGGGGTCGACGCGGAGCCCGCCGCCCGCAGACTGCAGCCACATCGCCTGCCGTGACTGGGTGGCCAGCCAGAGCCTGCCTCTGGTGCGGATCACCCCGTCGAGCAGCAGGTCGACGGCGGCGTGCAGGCGCTGCGGGTGGAACGGCCGCCGTGCGGAGAACTCGACGAGCTGGACGGCGCCGTCACCGGCGAGCGGCGGCTGGCCCGCGAGCAGGGGTCCGTGCGGCGAGTCGCTGCGACCGCGGCGGGCGTCGGGTTCCAGGTGCGCGAGCGCCATCTCGACGTGGTCGGTTCCAACGGTGATGCGGGCGCGGGGGGCGAGGCGGCGCAGCACGGCCAACGTGGTGGCTTCGGGGTGTGACGGGACGAGGACGTCGGCGAATTCGGCTTGGCCGACGACGACTTGGGCGACGGTCCGGCCGTCGTCGAGTTCGTCGTCGCCGAGGGCCCTTGGCAGCCAGCGTTCGACGTCGACGCAGGTGATGACAGCGTGGACCTCGACGTCGCGGGCCGCAGGTCCGTCCAGGTATCCGGGGCCGACGCTGACCTTGACGTGGTTGATCGCCCAGCAGATCGGCTCGGGTTCCAGCCACGGCGCGAGGTGGACCACGATCCGGTCGACGTCGTCGCGTCGGTGCAACCGCCGCAGCAGTACCAGCAGGTCGTTGCGGACGGTGCAGGCGACGCATCCGTGGGCCAGTTCGAGCGCCGTCTCCGACGTGTCGAGGACCCCGTGGGTGAGCATCGCGAGAGTGCGTCGCACCACGTGCCCGTCGAATCTGTGCGCGACGACGAGGGTTCCCGGTCGCCGCATCAGCGTGCCGGTGACGGCGTCGGTGTCGCCCTGGCCGGCGGTCAGCAGCACGGGTGTGCGCACCAATTCTCCTCCTTGTTGGAAACGATTGTCATTAACCGGTGATGACGGTACAGTCCGAGACGACGCTTGTCGAAAATCATTGTCATTAAGGGTTGCCGTCGAAGGAGAGGGTTCCGTTGTCCGCTCATTGTCAGATCACCGGCCGCGCACCAAGTTTCGGCAACGCGGTGTCCCACTCGGGGCGCCGCACCCGCAGGCGTTGGTCGCCCAACATCCAGCGCAAGACCTACTACCTGCCATCGGAGGGACGCCGCGTCACGCTGCGAGTCAGCGCCAAGGGCATCAAGGTGATCGACCGTGACGGAATCGAAGCGGTGATCGGTCGGTTGCGCGCCTCTGGGCAGCGAATCTGATGGCGCGCAACGACATCCGCCGGAAGGTCGCGACGACGAGGAATCCCTTCACCGTCGTCGTCTGCACGGCGTGTGCATCCGGGGACGGTTCGGCCGCACTCGACGCCTTGAAGGCGACGGTCCGCAGCTGCCCGCACGGAATGCTCGTCACCACCGGGTGCCTGCTGGAGCGGCAGGCCTGCACCGGAGCCGCCCCTGGCGGGGTCACCGTGGTGGTGCAACCGTGCGGAACCGATCGTCGACCCGAGGGTCCGGCCCGGTGGCTCGGTCCCGTGGAGGGCGCGACGGAGGTCCGCGCCGTGTGCCGATGGATCGAGCGCGGTGACTGGAACGCCCCACTCAGCGTGCGGTGGGACACGAGAAGCCATGTCGGAAGCCACAACTGAGACGTTCCCCTCCGACCGTCTCGACGAGATGGAGTTCGGAACGATCGAACTCAGCGTGCCGCTGCTCGACGGGATCATCCAGATCGGCGCGGGCGGTGAGACCGACGTGGGCCGGATCCGCGTGACGAAGGAGTCGGGCACGGTCACGGTCGTCCACGTCGACGGCGGACCGATACAGGTCGACATCGTCGCCGACGCCCAGTCGAGCATCCGCGTCTTCGCCGTGCCGGTGCCCGCCCTGAGGCTGGTCCGATCAGGCAGCCGATGGCTGGTTGTAGAGAATTCGGTTGCCGCCGAACGCCTTTCGGATGTCAAGCGGTTCGCCGACGTCGTCGGCACCTTCGCCGCCGCCAAACAGGGGAGAGCTCAGCACTCGCACCGCGGATGACGTGACCATCGCCTGCTGGTCGTCGACCCGGTGCGCACGTCGAACTCCAACGTCGTGTCCAGCGTAGGCGGCGGATCACCAGCCCGGCTCGGGTCGTCGGACTCCTGCACGGCCTGGATGACGCGGTCCACCTGACTCAGGGCCAACGCGGCGGTGCCGAGCATCGTGGCCCGGTCGGCGCTGCCGACGGCGTCGCGCAGCTGGGCGGCGACCGCGGGCCACGCCGCGTCGCGGTCACTGCGGTAGAGGTCGGCGCAGCCGAGGCAACTGGTCACCCCGGGGATCACGAGGGGACCGACCAACCCCGTGCCGTCCCGCACGCAGACCGGCAGATGCGGGATCCGGGCCTGATGCAGTTCACGCAGCAGGTGCGGGTCGGCGACGAGGAAGTCCGACAGCACCACCAGATCCGTCGTCCCCGGTCTGACACCCGCGTGGTTGAGCTTGCTCTGCCGCACGCGTGCCCCCGAACAGCGCAACGCGCTCGCGAGCAGATCCGACAGTGGGCCGCGGCCGTGGATGCGGATGGAGGCCGACCGCGTGCGCGGTGGCGTCGTCGTCGCGAGACCCTCGTCGACGAGGGAGCTGACCAGATCGGTCATCGCCGTGACGTCGGTGATGCCCCGGTTTACCGCCAGCGCACACAGTTCCCCCGTGGTCACCCCGGATTGCATCGCGCGCAGCAGGTCAGCCAGCGCGACGGCCGACAACCCGTCGGGTGGTTCGACCAGCATGGCGCGTCGGGGATCCCAGCCCACCTGCACGGCGCCGTCGGGCCTGACGAGCACCGGCATCACCGGATTGAGCGTGTGGCTCGACATGCGCCGACTCTGCCACGCGCGCGGGATGCCGCGCTTTAGTTATCCACAGGCCCCGCGTCGGGGCCCTTGCCCTCGTTGAAATCCTTCTCGAGGTCGGCGATCGCCTGGTCGATGCCGCTGGTGTCGCCGCCGACGATCCGGTCGATGAAACCGGCGGGCTCGTCGAGGTCGTTGGCGCCCGGCAGCAGGTCAGGGTGCTGCCACACCGCGTCGCGGGCGTCGGCGCCGACCGCCTGGGTCAGCCGCTCCCACAGCACCGCGGCTTCCCGCAGCTTGCGTGGCCGCAGTTCCAGACCGACCAGCGTCGCGAACGTCTGTTCGGCAGGACCACCGGTGGCACGTCGGCGACGCAGCGTCTCGCTGAGCGCCACGGTCCCCGGAATGCGGTCGCCGAGGGCGTCGGTCACCACGGTCTGCACCCAACCCTCGATGAGGGCCAGCAGCGTCTCGAGGCGTTCAAGGGCTGCGATCTGCTCGGGCGTCGACTTCGGCTCGAAGATGCCCTGGTTGAGCAGCTGTTCCATCGCGGTCGGGTCGGTGAGCGAGGCGGGGTTGAAGCCCTGAGCGAAGTCCTCGATGCCGCTCATGTCGACCTTCATGCCGCGGGCGAAGGCCTCGACGGCGTTGAGGAGCTGCGTCGAGAGCCACGGCACGTGGCTGAACAGGCGGTGGTGCGCTGCCTCCCGTGCTGCAAGGAACATCATGATCTCGCTGCGGGGCTGCTCGAGGCCTTCGGCGAGCGACTCGATGGCCTCCGGCATCAGGGCCGCCACGCCCTTGGGGCCAAGCGGCAGGCCAATGTCGGTGGAGGTCAACACCTCTCGCGACAGCGTGCCGAGGGCCTGGCCGAGCTGCGACCCGAAGGCCATGCCGCCCATCTGCGTCATCATCGCCAGCAGCGGGCCGGCCATCGCCTTGGCCTCCTCGGGCAGGGCCGACGCCCACACCGTCGACATCTGCTCGGCGACCGGGTCGCACAACCGCTTCCAGGTGGCGAGGGTGTTGTCGACCCAGTCGCTGGGCGTCCACGCGACCGAGCTCGTCGTGCCCGCTGGAAGGGGAGTGACGCCGTCGAGCCACGTGTCGGCCAGTCGCACCGCGTCGGCCACCGCCGCGCTGGTCTGCTCGGGCACCGGCTTGACGAACCCGATCGAACTGGACGCGAGCTGACGCGCCAGGTCGTAGTTGACCGGTCCCGCCCCTGCGCCGCCGGCGATCGGGTTGCCTGCGCCGCTGAACATCTCGCCGAGCTTGGAGAAGATCTGCCCGAGGTTGTTCATGTCGAAGTCGCCGCCGCCGAATCCGAACGGATCCTGCGGCGACCCGGGGTTCGGGTCCTTCTTGCGGTCGTCGCGGTCGGGGTCGTCACCCTTACCGTCGGAGGCAGAGAAGCCGAAAGGCTGGTCAGGCATGGCGTCCACGGTACTCACCGGACGAGCTCGGCGTGGGGTCGCGGTCACGCCGAGAGTGAACAGGACAGGACGGACCCCTACTGTGGGCTCCGTGATGGGTGGATTGAACCGGCGCATGATGACGCTGGTGGTGGCGTTGGTGCCGATCGTCGCATTCGGTCTGCTGCTGTCGGCGGTGACGGTGCCGTTCGTGAGTCTCGGCCCGGGGCCGACGTTCAACACCCTCGGTGAGGTCGAAGGCAAAGAGGTCGTCGACATCAAGGGCACCGAGGTGAAGCCCACGTCGGGCAACCTCAACATGACGACGGTCAGCCAGAGTGACGGTCTCACCCTCGGCCAAGCGTTGCGCCTGTGGATGTCGGGCACCGAGCAGCTGGTGCCCCGCGATCTGGTCTATCCGCCGGACAAGAGCAAGGACGACATCGACAAGGAGAACGCAGGCGACTTCAAGCAGTCGGAGGACAGCGCGGAGTACGCGGCGCTGGGATACCTCAAGTACCCCAGGGCCGTCACCGTGCAGGGCGTCACCGACGGCGGCCCGTCGGCCGGGAAGTTGGAGGACGGCGACGCCATCGACCTGGTCGACGACAAGCCGGTGGCCAACCTCGACGAGTTCACGGCTCTCCTCAAGGCGACCAAGCCCGGCGACCAGCTGGTGGTCGACTACCGCCGCAAGAACGGCGAGCTCGGCACGACGACCATCACGTTGGGCAAGAATCCCGACCGTGACTACGGATTCCTCGGCGTCGGCGTGGTCGACGCGCCGTGGGCGCCGTTCACCATCGACTTCAACCTGGCCAACATCGGCGGCCCGTCGGCGGGACTGATGTTCAGCCTCGCGGTCATCGACAAGCTGACGACCGGCGATCTCAACGGCGGCAAGTTCATCGCGGGTACCGGAACCATCACCGTCGACGGCAAGGTGGGCCCGATCGGCGGCATCACCCACAAGATCTACGCGGCGAAGGAAGCCGGGGCGACGGCGTTCATGGTGCCCGCCGAGAACTGCGACGAGGCCAACTCGGCCCACGAGGACGGTCTGCAGCTGATCAAGGTGGAGAACCTGACCGGTGCCGTCGATGCATTGAAGACCTATTCCTCCGGTGGCGAACCAGCCCATTGCTGAGAGGACGCTTTGGGACGGATGCGTAGAGTTGGGGCACGCCGAATCGCGGCGTGACGACCGTTTGGAGTTGACGAGTGGGGATGCGGCCTGCGGCGCGAATGCCGAAGCTGACGCGGCGTAGCCGGTTTCTGATCGGGTTCGCCCTTGCGGCGGTGTTATTGCTGCTGATCGGCCCGCGTCTGATCGACACCTACGTCGACTGGTTGTGGTTCGGCGAGCTGGGGTACCGGTCGGTGTTCACCACGACCCTGATGACCCGGTTGATCGTGTTCGCGGTGTCGGCGCTGCTCATCGGCGGCGTGGTGTTCGCCGGGATGGCGCTGGCCTATCGGAACCGCCCGGTCTTCGTCCCCACCGTGGGTCCCAACGACCCGGTGGCCCGCTACCGCACCTCGGTGATGGCGCGACTGCGGCTCTTCGGCATCGGCGTTCCCATCTTCATCGGTCTGCTCGCGGGCTTGGTGGGGCAGACCTACTGGGTTCAGGTGCAGTTGTTCATGCACGGCGGCGAGTTCGGCGTGACCGACCCCCAGTTCGGCATGGACCTCGGGTTCTACGCATTCGACCTGCCCTTCTATCGGCTGGTGCTGAACTTCCTGTTCGTCGCGACGTTCCTCGCGCTGGTGGCGAACCTGCTGGGGCACTACCTGTTCGGCGGCATTCGACTGGCGGGGCGGACGGGCGCGCTGAGTCGCTCCGCTCGCATTCAACTGGTCACGCTGGTCGGCACCATGGTGCTGCTGAAGGCGTTCGCCTACTGGCTGGATCGCTACGAACTCCTCAGTCACACGCGCGGCGGCAAGCCGTTCACCGGCGCCGGCTACACCGACATCAACGCGGTGCTGCCCGCCAAGCTGATCCTTCTGGCGATCGCCTTGATCTGCGCGGTCGCGGTGTTCTCCGCGGTCGTGCTCCGCGATCTGCGAATCCCCGCCATCGGCGTGGTGCTGCTGCTGCTGAGCTCGTTGATCGTCGGTGCGGGCTGGCCGTTGATCGTCGAGCAGTTCAGCGTCAAGCCCAATGCCGCGCAGAAGGAAAGCGAATACATCAGTCGCAGCATCACCGCGACCAGACAGGCCTACGGTCTCACTGACAAGAACGTCACCTACCGCGACTACAGCGGCGACGCGGCGACCACCGCCCAGCAGGTCGCCTCGGACCGGGCGACGACGTCGAACATTCGACTTCTCGACCCGACCATCGTCAGCCCGGCGTTCACCCAGTTCCAGCAGGGCAAGAACTTCTACTCGTTCCCGGAGCAGCTGTCGATCGACCGCTACGACGCCAACGGGAACCTTCGTGACTACGTGGTCGCGGCTCGGGAACTCAATCCCGACAGGTTGATCGAGAACCAGCGCGACTGGATCAACCGTCACACCGTCTACACCCACGGCAACGGCTTCATCGCCTCACCCGCAAACACGGTCCGTGGTGTCGCGAACGACCCGAACCAGAACGGCGGTTACCCCGAGTTCCTGGCGAGCGTCGTCGGCGCCAACGGCAGCGTGGTGTCACCGGGACCCGCGCCGCTGGATCAGCCGCGCATCTACTACGGACCGATCATCGCCAACACCGCCGAGGACTACGCGATCGTCGGCAAGAACGGCACCGACCGCGAGTACGACTACGAGACCAACACCGAGACGAAGAACTACACCTACGGCGGCAGCGGTGGCGTGCCGGTCGGCAGCTGGCTGGCCCGCAGCGTGTTCGCGGCGAAGTACGCCGAGCGGAACTTCTTGTTCTCCAACGTGATCGGTGAGAACAGCAAGATCCTCTTCAACCGGGATCCGGCCAAGCGCGTCGAGGCGGTCGCCCCGTGGCTGACCACCGACACCAGCGTCTACCCGGCAATCGTGAACAAGAAGATGGTCTGGATCGTCGACGGGTACACCACCCTCGACAACATCCCGTACTCGGAGTTGACGTCGCTGTCCTCGGCGACCGCCGACTCGAACGAGGTCGCGCTCAACCGGCTGGCCCTCGACAAGCAGGTGTCCTACATCCGCAACTCCGTGAAGGCGACCGTCGACGCGTACGACGGCACCGTCACGTTGTACGCCCAGGACGAATCCGACCCCGTGCTGAAGGCGTGGGAGGCGGTGTTCCCGGGCACGGTCAAGCCGAAGTCCGATATCAGCCCCGAGCTGCAGGAGCATCTGCGCTACCCCGAGGACCTGTTCAAGGTGCAGCGGGCGTTGCTAGCCAAGTACCACGTCGACGACCCGGTGACGTTCTTCTCGACGTCGGACTTCTGGGACGTGCCGTTGGACCCGAACCCCACGGCCAGCAGCTTCCAGCCGCCGTACTACATCGTGGCGAAGGACATTGCGTCCAACGACAGTTCGGCGTCGTTCCAGTTGACGAGCGCGATGAACAGATTCCGTCGTGATTTCTTGGCGGCGTACATCAGCGCGAGTTCCGATCCGGCGACCTACGGCAAGATCACCGTGCTGACCATTCCTGGCCAGGTGAACGGTCCCAAGCTCGCCTTCAACGCGATCAGCACCGACACCGCGGTCAGCCAGGACCTCGGCGTCATCGGCCGCGACAACCAGAACCGCATCCGCTGGGGAAATCTGTTGACTTTGCCGGTGGCTCAGGGCGGTTTGCTCTACGTCGCACCGGTTTACGCGTCGCCGGGTGCCAGTGACGCGGCGTCGTCGTACCCCCGCCTGATTCGCGTGGCGATGATGTACAACGACAAGGTCGGCTACGGTCCCACGGTCAGCGACGCGCTCGACGAGCTGTTTGGCGCGGGCGCCGGAGCGACGGCGACGGGTCCCGCACCCACGGTGCTGCCGAACGGGCAGACTCCGCCCGCGGCGAATCCGACGCCGGGCCAGCCTCCGGCCACCCCGCCGGCCAACCAGCAGGGCGGCGCCCCCGAGGTGTCCATCCCGGCGGCGGCGGTACCCAGCGGGCCGACGCAGCTGTCGGCGGCGAAGGCCGCTGCACTGCAAGGGGTTCAGACGGCTTTGGATGCGATGCAAAGCGCGCAGCAGGGTGGCAACTTCGCGGAGTACGGTCAGGCGCTACAAAATCTGGACGACGCCATGGCCAAGTACCGCGAGGCGAAGTAGACCCCTAGGTTTCTCCGGTGCGGTATCGGGTGCTCGGGCCACTTCAGGTGGTGCACGAGGAGTCCGAGGTCCGGGTTGACGTTGGCCCGCCGAAGCAGCGGGCCGTGCTGGCGGTGCTGCTGCTGGCGCGGGGGCGCGTCGTCTCGGTCGACAGGCTGACCGACGCGGTGTGGGGTGACGACGCCCCGGGTAGCGCGACGGCCAGCCTGCATGCGTACGTGTCGAATCTGCGTCGGGCCCTTCGCGGCGGCGCCTCGACGGGGCGGCTGGCCTCGCCGATCGTTCGGCAGACGCCGGGGTACTACCTCGCCGTCGGGCCGGACGACGTCGACCTGACGGTCTTCACCTCGACGGTGGGCCGCGCGGCTGCGGCGGTGGAGGCCCACGACTGGACGGTGGCGCTCGAGCAGGCCGACGCCGCAATGTCGTTGTGGCGCGGTCCCTTTCTGGAGGATCTCCGGGATCAACCATGGGTGGGTCCGGAGGCGACGGCGGCCGACGAGACGCGACGGGACTGCCTCGACTACCGCATCAGTGCGCTGTTCGCGTTGGGTCGGGCGCCGCTCGCG
This sequence comes from Mycolicibacterium hodleri, assembly GCA_006864685.1. Classification (GTDB taxonomy): domain Bacteria; phylum Actinomycetota; class Actinomycetes; order Mycobacteriales; family Mycobacteriaceae; genus Mycobacterium; species Mycobacterium hodleri_B. Next base: position 132,074 of record VIFX01000005.1, read on the forward strand.
CTGGCGTCCGCCGCGCAGCTGAGTGCGGCGGACCCGCTGTCCGACCGGTCCTGCTGGTTGCACGTCCTGGCGCTCTACCGGGCGGGCCGCACCTCCGATGCGCTGGAGGCCTACACGCGCCACGCCAGAACCCTCGACGCCGAGCTCGGGCTGCAACCAGGGCCACAGCTGCGCGAGCTGCAGACTGCCATTCTGCGGCAGGCGCCGGAGCTCGCCGCGTGGCCGCGGCACCCCGAGTGGACTGGAGCCGCCGAGGTGACCACGCCGGCGGTGCCCGCCATGCCGGCGACCGAACCCGCCGAGCCGCCGCGACGAGCCCTCCTTGTCGGCAGGCAGCGCGAGTTGGGCACGGTCACAGACCTTCTCGCCGACGTGGCCGGGGGAGCCACCCGTTGGCTTGTGCTGTCCGGGCCGCCGGGGATCGGGAAGACCCGGCTGGCCGAGGAGGTGGCGGGTCGGGTCGCCGAGGCTGGTGGTCGGGTCGTGTGGATCAGCTGTCCCGACGAGTCGGCGACGCCGCCGTGGTGGCCGATGCGTCAGCTGGTGCGGGCGCTCGGCGCCGACGCCGACGAGGTACTGCAGGTGCCGGAGGACGCGGATCCCGACACGGCGAGATTCCGCGTCTACGAACGGGTTCAGGGCCTGCTCGAGTCGGCGCCGGATGTGCGGGCCGTCGTGGTCGACGACGTGCAGTGGGCGGATTCGGCGTCGACTGGCTGCCTGGCGTACGTCGCCGGTGCGCTGCGCGACCATCCCGTCGCCATGGTGCTGACCGTCCGCGACGGCGAGCACACCCCTGAGCTGAGACGCCTGCTGGGCACGGTGGTCCGAGGCGCGCACAACCGTCACGTCGAGGTGCCCGCCCTGTCGTCGCACGACGTCGCCACCCTGGCCACTCAGGTCGCCGAAGAGGCGGTCACCGCGGCCGAGGCGGCCACCCTCGCCGAGCGGACCGGCGGGAATCCGTTTTTCGTGTGCGAATACGCGCGATTGCCTCGAGACGAGCGGCAGGGCAACGAGATTCCCGTCGCGGTGAAGTCGGTGCTGGACCGGCGCTTCGCCGGATTGGACCCGGCGGTGCTGCAGATGCTGCGCACCGCGGCGGTCATCGGGGACGACGTCGACGTGGCGGTGCTCGCGAAGGCGACCCGCCTGGACGTCGACGTCCTCGCGGACTACCTCGACGAGGCTGCCGACGAACGCATCGTCGTGCCGTCGCACACCGGCGACGGGTACGCCTTCGCGCACGGGCTGCTGCGTGAGCAGCTCGTCGCGAGCATGCCGGCACTTCGCCGACAACGCCTGCACGCCACGGTCGCCGAGGTGCTGGCCGACGGGGTCGGGGCCGACGCGTTGACGCGGCGGGCACTGCATCTGGTGGCGGCGCAGCCGCTGGTGGAACCCGATGTCGTGGTCGAGGCGTGTCGCCGCGCGGCCGAGGACGCGACCGAGCGGTGGAGCTCCGACATCGCGGCGACGTGGTGGCAAGCCGCGCTGGACGCCTACGACCGGCTACCTGCCTCGTCCCGCGACGAGGCCGAGCGGGACGCGCTGACCGTGGCGATGCTGGAGGCTCATTCCCGAGCTGGCAGAGGACGATTGGTGCTGACGACCGTCGAGCGGTATCTCTCGGATGCGCTCCGGGCGGGGCGGACGACCACGGCGGGCCTGGTGGCCAGCACGCTGCTGCGGGCCAGCGGCGCGTGGCCGTGGCTCGCGCCGGGGGAGGATCCCGGTGACCTCCTAGGCGTGCTGGAAGACGCGGCGAGCGTGGCCGATCGGGATACTGGCGCAGGCGCGCGGGTGTTGGCCGCCCTCGCGGTGGGGCACTGCTACAACCCGAACCCCGAAGTGCCTGCGGCTCATCTCGACCGGGCCGAGCAGCTGGCCGAGTCGACCGGCGATCCCGACGTCCTGGCCGACGTGTTGACGGGACGCTTGATCACCTACTCCGGGGTGGCCACCGCCAGCGAGCGCACGCTGGTTTGGGCGGAGCGACTGAATGGCTTGCGGCATAGCCGCTCCCGTGAGGATCGGGTGATCTCGAATTCGGTGTGCACGATGGCCGAGATGAACCTGGGTGACGTCGACGCGGCGGCCCGCCGACTGGCGGTGGGCATCGAGGGCAGCGAGGCGCTCACGTTACCGGTGCTACGCGCCCAGTTGCGATGGATGGAAGCGGTTCTCGCGGTGTGGCGCGGCGACTTCGCCGAAGCCGAGCGGCACCACGGCATCGCCGCCCACGTCCACGAGCAGACCGAATTGTACGGCGCGGGCAGCGGTTTAATGGCGGAGGTCTCTCTGCTGCGGGAGACGGGCGGTCCGATCGACCCGCAGTGGCTGGCGATGGCGGCCACGCCGGAGACCGGGGGGCAGAGCATGGCGAACCTGGTCAAGACCGCCCTGCTGACCGTCGCCGATGGTCCGGAGGTCCCGTCCGCCGCGGAGACGTTGCTCGCGGAGTGGCTGGCCACCCGGGCGCGGCCCCACGTGTGGACGACGCTTGGCCACCTCGTGCTACTCGCGCACCTCGCCGCGGACAACGGGCTGACCCGCTACGCCGGACCGCTGCTGGACGAACTGCACCCCTTCGGCGACCGGATCGCCGTGCTCGGTCAGATCGGCGTGGTGGGGCCGGTGGCCCTGGCAACTGCCCGGCTGCGCCTGCTGGACGGTGACCGCGACCAGGCCTTGGCCGAGCTGACGAGGGCCCGCGCCGTCGCCGAACGGACCGGTGCGGCACCGACGTTGGTGCGATGCGCCCTGTTGGCGGCGGAGTTGAGCGAGTCCGACGAGCAGCGGCGCGCCATGGCTGCCGAGGTCGTGGTCGACGCTCGGCGCCTCGGCATGCTCGCGGTGGAGGCCGCCGCGTTGAAACTCGCTTGAGCGCGGTTGGGCAGTTCTTGGAGCCGAGACCTCAAGAAAACTCCAAGCGCCCTGCGTGATCCTTCAGCCGACGACAACGTCCCCGCTGAAAGGATCCCCGATGAAATCCCTGACCATGACCGACCCCGACGGCATGGAACTGCTGCGCAGTTGCGTCAGCGCGCCCGTCGCGCTGCCTGGAGAGCGCGTGTACGACCGGGCGACGCCCTGGAACGTGGCGGTGCCCGTGCGCCCCGCTGCGGTCGTCCTGGCTGCCACGGCGAGCCACCTGGCCGAGGTGATGCGGTTTGCCGGGGAGAGAGGGCTCAGGGTGGCGGTGCAGGCCACCGGTCACGGTGCCGTGCCGATCGGTGCCGACACGGTGCTTGTGCTGACCGCGGGGATGACGGAATGCGTCGTGGACCCCGTCGCGCGGACGGCGCGGGTGGGTGCCGGCGTCCGGTGGCAGACCGTGTTGGACGCGGCCACGCCGCACGGCCTGGCGCCGCTGTGCGGGTCGGCGCCGGGGGTCGGCGTCGTCGGCTTCCTCACCGGGGGCGGCATCGGCCCGCTGGTGCGCACCGTCGGACTGTCCTCCGACCACGTCCGGGCCGTCGAGCTGGTGACCGGTGCGGGCGAGGTCCTCCGCGTGACGCCCGAGGAGCACGCCGACCTGTTCTGGGGTGTGCGGGGCGGCAAGTCGATGCTGGGCGTGGTTACCGCCGTCGAGATCGATTTGCTGCCGATCAGCGAATTCTTCGGTGGCGCACTATTTTTCGATGGTGTTCACGCTGCGGAGGTGTTGGGGGAGTGGCAGCGGTGGACGGCCGACCTGCCCGACGAGGTGAACACGTCGATCTGCATCCAGCAGCTGCCGCCGCTGCCCGGGGTTCCCGAGCCGCTGGCGGGCCGGATGACGGTGGCGGTGCGGTACGCCGCGGTGGGGGACGTCGCGGAGGCGCAGCGCCTGCTGCAGCCGATGCGGGAGGTCGCGCCGGTGCTGGTCGACGGCGTCGGGGTGTTGCCGTACGCGGCGATCGGCGCGGTGCACGCCGATCCGGTGGACCCGATGCCCGCCCACGAGGACCACGCCCTGCTGCGCGAGCTGACCGCCGAGACGGTCGAGGCGATCCTCGCCGTGTGCGGGCCAGGGTCGCAGTCGCCGCAGACCCTCGTCGAATTACGGCTGCTCGGTGGGGAGTTGGCGCGGGAGCCGCGGCACCGCAGCGCGTTCTGCCACCGCAACGCCGCGTACGCGCTGTCGGTGATCGGGGTGCTCATTCCGCCGATGGCCGACGCCGTCGCCGGGCACGCCGCCGAACTGGTCGCGGCGGTGGCGCCGTGGTCGACGGGAGGGCAGATGCCGAACTTCGCGGCCTCGAACGATCCGGGCCGCCCCGCACGCTGCTACAACGACGACGCGTTGCACTGGCTGAGGGCACTTGCCGAACGCCACGATCCGGCCTCCGTAATGCGCTGACCACCCGATTTGGAGGTATGGGGCCTGCTCGGTAACCTTGTGTTCACCCGACGCGGGGTGGAGCAGCTCGGTAGCTCGCTGGGCTCATAACCCAGAGGTCGCAGGTTCGAATCCTGTCCCCGCTACTAGGTAAAACGGCTCCCGGAGATCTCTCCGGGAGCCGTTTTCATGCCACTTGTGAACGGATTTGTGAACGTTAGGCGGGCTAAATGCCATTGGCCGCCATCCATGCCGATGCCACCCATGAGAGCTGCGCCGGGCCAGCTGGGATCACGGGTGGCAAGCTTGCTGGCAGACTGTCCCTCATTACGGGTGCTGGTCGGCCAGGGTGCCGACCGGCGCGTGTAGGAATGTGACTGTAGGGCTCATGCAGGCCCACTAAGGCGCATCTCTGTAGTCCTGCACTCGGGTTGTCTGTTCCCAGCCCTACTGTGACGGCATGACGAACATAATGAGCGGCGGTCCTCAAGGTCCGGTGCCACCCGAGCAGCTCCGCGAATTGCCCACCGAAGGAATCGGTTTGGTGCTGCTTCGCCAAATGGCGCGATCCCCAGAGCAGTTCAACACGTACAACCTGATGGTGTCGGCGAACAGCGGTTATGCACGGGAGCCTGACAGTGATTTCCTGATCGGCCGTCTCTCTGACGCCATCGCCTGGATCCAGAGCCGCGGCCTGATCGGACCCACCGGCTCCAGTGGCAGCTGGGGTCGGATGACCCAGCTAGGACGAGAGCTAGCCGTTGACGGTGAGGCGCTGACGAAGCTCTTCGCCGCCGATCGCTTGTCGGGAGAGCTCGACTCGGCACTCGAGGCGAAGGTTCGGCTGGCATTCGGGTCCGGCGACTATGAGACCGCGGCCTTCACCGCGATGAAAGAAGTTGAGGTGGCAGTCCGCACGGCCAGTGATTTCGATAATTCTCTGGTCGGCGTCGCGCTTATGCGCCAAGCCTTCGCTCGCGACGGCGGTCCACTTAGCGACGAGGCTGCCGAGCCGGGGGAGCGTGTGGCCACAATGGAGCTGTTCGCGGGCGCCATCGGAGCCTTCAAAAATCCGTCTAGCCACCGCAGCGTCGACTTTGAGGATGCCACTGAAGCGGCAGAGATCGTCCAGCTTGCTGATCTGCTGCTGCGGATTGTGCGTCGAGCTGAGCGCCGCAAGGTACCAAAAGCCAAGCTGCGCAATAGAAACTCCGCTGCCAAGCGGTGAACTCGCGAGTGGCGTTTGGCCTGCCGTGTCTGTGCGTGCCGGACAGCTACTCGCTGGTTTCGTTGCGGTTCCTCAGAAGAGACCAACCTGCGCGAGCCATGTGGAACGCCGCGAGATACCCGTTCGCCATCCGCCCAAGCGAAGCAACAGCTTGGAATTCGGCTAGGCCGCCGTCGTCAGCGTTCCCCACCTGCTTCGTGTCTGGTGAATTGAGGATCGGCCACGCGAAGCCGTGTGCAGCACCCGAACCGGACTGCCACTCCAGGCTGGCTTCTGCCGCTAGCTCGGGTGGGAAGACGGCTGACGCCGCCTCACGGATCATCCGAGTGTTTTCATGCCGCACTAACGGACCTTCCTCAAGACGTTTGGCCTTCAGCTCGGCACTTCGCATTGCGATGTGAGAACCGACGAGCGGCACATTGGGGTCCCTGGGATCGGCCACCCTCAGCGCCTCCATGTATTGGCCGTGGTATCTCAACGCGTCGGCCGCTAGCATGCGGGCCCGCGACAGACGGTCGCCCCGCTCGTTCGGCGCGAGAATCCACACCGCCTGCGAAGCGCCGACCAGCGCAGATCGGCAGATCGTCAGGTCTGTAAGGGCAAACAGGTGTGATGCGTCCAAGTGGCAGCGAATTGCGTCGAGATGATCGGCGGCCACGGCCAGGCCGACGTGCGCGAGTTGCGACACCGGCAGGGTTGGCCAGTCCTGATCGTCTAACTCAAGCGCGCTGCCAATACTCGGGGTGAATGCCTGGGTCATCGTTTTGAGCCACTGATCGAGCTCGTCGAAGGTGAACCGGATGCGTTTTTCGCGTTCGCTGTCATCCATGATCGTTGATTGTGGCCGACAACGTATCGAGCGGACTCATTGCGGGTGCAGCGCGTCTGAACACCGCGAAGTAGGGGCCTAGGCGAGTCTTCTGTAGCCTCCGCGCAGGCTGCGCGCCCTGCAAATGCCAGCTCAATCCGGGGCGATTGAGGATCCGAACCCGTCCCCGAAGAGGAACGCGGCCGCCTGCTCCGCTGCCTCGCTGTCATCGTTCTTGAGCACGTGAGCATAGGTCTGCAGGAAGAACCCGACGTCGGCATGACCGATACGTTCGCTAACGATCTTCGGGCTCACCCCGGCCTTCAGCGCTGCGGTCGCGTAGGAGTGCCGAAGATCGTGGAAGGTAATTCTCTCAAGCCCGGCGGCGGCCGCTAAGCGATCGAACCGCTGGCGAATGGAATCGGGGTGCGGTGGTCGGCCGTCTTGGAACGTGAAGACGTAGTTACCGGGGTGATAGTCGGTCCCGAAAAACTCCCGTTCTTCGTTCTGAAGTTCGCGCCACTTCTCAAGTGCCGCACTGGTTGTCCGATCTATCGCAATCGTCTGATCGGCGTTCTGCGTCTTGCCGCCGGCTTTGTCTCGCGCATGTCCGCCGATTACGACCCGATTATCGTGGACGGTGATCTCGCGAGCGTCTAGGTCAACGTCGTACCACCTGAGTCCGCAGATCTGCCCGCGGCGTATGCCTGTCGTGAGTTCTAACAAGAAAAGCGCGGCGAAGCGATCGCGGCTCGAAGCGCGTAAGAACTTCTGTATGTCGTCTCGGTTCCATACGGTCCGCCGCGCGCGGGAACGTTTGGGAGGTCGCACGTTCGACGCTGGGTTGTTGGCCGTGTACTTCCATGCGACGGCGTCGACGAGTGCACGGTGGATCATGGCGTGGATGTTCCGTACGGTCTTTGGCGCGAGTCCGGGATCCACCCGTTGCGGAACGATGCCTGCCTGATACCGGCGTACCGCCGCGCGCGCGGCGTGAATCGTTGTACCACAGGCGTTGCTGACGTCTCGTGGTCCCGGAGGGGCGGCATCGACTTTGTGCGTCAGCCAGTAGCGATACATCGCGAAGTTGCGGTCCTTCTTGATCCGGCCTTCGGTCAGTAGCTTGGCGTACAGCCTGAGCAACTGCGGTTCGTCGAGCCGCTGAAGCTTCTCTGCGCCGATGTGCGGTACGACATAGCTTTTGGCGTAGTCCTTCCAGTTCTGCCAAGTCGTTGCGTCCATCGAAGCCTCGACGGCGACGAACCACTCTGTGAGGAACTGAGCCACCGTGCGGGTAGAGGGGCGTACAGCACGACCCTGATCGGCCTCCCGCATGGCCTCTCGGCAGGATTTCCACGCCTCCTTCTCTGTAGGAAACCCACCCTTCGAGATGGTTGGATACTCGCCGGTGGACGGATCTCTTTCGGTTGCCCGGAAGCGGTAAGTCCACTTGCTTCCACGCTGATAGACCGATCCCTTCACGAGGCGATCAGCTCCCGCAGCCCGGACGTGACGATGTAGACGCGTCCGCCAAGCCTGCGGACCGGGAGTTCTCCCGATGCAGCGAGCCGGTAAGCGGCAGCGCGACTGATCCCCAGAATGCTGGCTGCGTGGGGAACCGCCAAGAGCAGAGGAAGCTGATCAAAGACATTGGACTCCATTCAATTTCACCTCCTCTCGACTCGCGTTGACATGTCGGTGGACTTGGATCGCCTTTGTGGGCTGCATCGCGGACAAAATGCTGCTGCCTCCGTGCCGTCTGCTTGTGTGACTGTGATGGTGCGCGACAGTGGGTCTTCGCACTCGCCACACCACGGTGTTCCGGGTCTTGGTGAAATCGAGGGCGGGGCTGGCAACTCAGTCAGCCGCCGCGCGAGGACGCCAGCGGGGTAGCGGACGCCCTCAGGTCGAGACGACAGATGGGCCACCAGGGTCTGCGATGTCCAGCCCGCAGCGAAGGCTAGCTCGATTGCGGGTGACAGCTTCCTCGCATCCTTCCCGCTAACTCGCCACGGCTCGGGAAGCGATTTGAGCACGGATGCCGTGGATGGTTCGGATGATGGTTCTCTTGGATGGTTCAAGGGGTCCGCCCCCGGGACCCGCTGACGTCCAGGTGGTGGACCTTCCCCCTCCGGGGATCGGACGGCCCCGGTGGTGTCCACGGACTGGGGGTGTCCGAGATCTGGACTGGCGCGCCTGTGCGGCGCATCGGGATGATTCAGAAGGAAACTGTTGGGGCGTCTGGCGCCGGAGTCGTGATACTGCGCGACTCGCTGGATGAGACCTTGCTTTTCAAGCTTGCCCAGCGTCGCGATGACGGTGCTCCGTGCGGCGCAAGCCTCTGAGGCAAGTGTCCGATTCGATGGATAGCATGAGAACGTCTCGTCTGCACGGTTCGCGAGCAACATGAGGACTAGACGCATCATCGAGGTTTCAACCTCGACGGTTAACGACCAGTTGAGTGCTTTCCAGCTCATCCGTGATACCGACGCATCTTTGAACCTCCTGGACTATTCAGTATCCGCATCTACTGATGGAGAACGTGTTTGGTGGACGGCCGGTGAAGAATCCGCTGTTGGCCGCCGAATGCCGTGGACATGTAATGACTGGAACGTAGACGAACGGGTGAAACAACGTCCACCACCCTGGGCAACATGGGAGAGAATCAACGCTTGTCTTCACCAGGCTGGGACGATCGGCGAATTTTGGCAGAAGCTCTGCTGCTCGCAAGGATCCGTCATTCCGGCTGACTGCCGGTCGTGATCAAGTTCGCCGTTGTGTCACAGGTTCGCACGTCAGCAGAAACTCAAAGCGCATGGTGCGAAACATAGTTGGGCAGTAGTTAAGCAGTAGTCGAACACTAGTTGGGCATTGGTTGAGCACGGGATGGTCATTGGTTGAGCACTGCTTGGGCACTTGTTGTCATGAGACTCTCCTTGACCGCGCACGGACCTCTGAGTCGACCAGATGTATTCGTAGGTAATGTCTTTCGATCGGTAGCCAATCCATACCGGGTACCGGTACCGTGGGGAGGGTGCACGGCATACGTGGCTATGGGACCCCAGTAAGCGGTGTGCGTCCACCGAACACACATGCTCGTTGGCGTCGGCGGTATGGGGTACGTCACTGCGCCAAGACACTGTCCAGAGTCGCGGAGGTGATCCTTGAACGATGAACTGAGCCAGGCCAATAGCCGAGGATTCGAACTTGGCAGGAGGCATGCCGCGCTAGCGGAGGTCATTGGGCAAGCCGCACTCTGGGCCCGCACTTTCAGGTTTGTGACCGCCGATCTCTTACCCGACGGATCCGCGTTCGTGACTTCCCCGCTCGAGCGTCATGCTGCCCGCCTGAGCGAGCTTTGGGATCGGCTCGGTGGCGCTTGCGTCGACCTAGCCTCATCACTTGGTGAGGGCATGAAGAATCAAGAGCTTTCAGCGACGCAAATCAGTGACGAATCTTCCAGTCAGTCAACGAACTACGTGAGAGGCGCATATTTTGTGCGCCACCTGCAGTCACGAAGCTTCTACGGACCCACCATGCTTGACTTTTGGCGCACCGAGCTGACGAACGCGTCGCTCTATCTCAGCGTCGCCGGTATCTGTACCGACCAGCTGGAACGGTATGCCGCCATCTCACAAGCACTTTTCGATGATGCTTCTTCAATGGTACGAAGAGCGTATGCGAACGCGGTCGGTGCGACGTATGGACGGATTTGGGCGCGTGCGTCTCAAGCCGATGAGGGACGCGTACTCGTCGCGTGGATGAAAGCACTGGCTGAGGGAGGGTTGAGCTTCGACGAGTGTGTCGCGGAATTGCGTGACCCGGCAGTGACGTCACCCGACGCAGTGTCCTACTGCCTCGACAGCAAAAGCGTTTGGCTGCTTGAAGAATGAGCATTGTCATATGGGCAACCGGTGTCGTGGTCGGCCGCTTTAGTCCAGCGCGTCATGAGCCCGAGGGGTCAGCTTCAAGTGACAGGGTCATTCGACCCCACATCTCACGGACGATGCTATGAGCGACGTAGACAGGGATCTTGGAGAGGAGCGGTGCGCCCCTGGTCGGAAGGCCGTCGATATCTTGCTCTCGGTCCCTGAAGAGTTGAAGGAGCGGATGGTGAACGTCATTACATGGACACAGCCATACACCGGCATCAGCACTCAGCAGGCGTTCATCCGCCGGGCAATCGCGATGCTGTGCGACCAGCTCGAAGGTGAACTCAACGCTGGCGAACCATTCGAGCCACGCGCGATCCTCCAATGAGACACCGCACGCCCTCTTGTCGTGTGACGGCCAGTCGAACTTTTGGACCTGGACTGGGGGAGCGCCAGGAGGGTCGGTCTGCACGTCAGCGTCGCCGTCTCAATTTCCAGCTCAATGACGAGATGTCATTTCGCCGCACGGAGTTGCATGGTGTTGCTTATAGGCGACATCTCATGCGAAAGAGAGTTTTTGGAGATGTGTCTGCGCTAGTGGCCGAGTACTACGTACTCGCAGTACGGCTTTTTTCATGACCGCGGAGTACTGGAGTCGTCACCGCACCGGGCTGATTGCGGCCGCGGTGGCGTTCGTACTCACGACAGGCGCCGTACTGACCACCGGTTCGGCCCTCACGCGTCCGATCGAACCGGCGCGGCAGACAATAATTGTGGCACGAGCGTCAGTCACGCACGGCCGCAGCGAATTCGAGGCCGGAAGGAGCACCACATGTGCAACCTGGAACCAAGCCGCACGGACGCTCGCGTCGACGTCGAAGTTGCGCGCGGCAATAGCCGAGGCCGACGGGTCTAGCCGAGAGGCACGGAACGCTCGCACCGATGAAAAGCGGGTTGGTGTGTCGGTGCTGGTTTATCTCAGAACCAAGATGGAGCCAAGCGCACCGGCGGCGATCTTGACACCGATCAAAAACTGGATCGCAGCGCAGATCGACAGACTGCACGCAGTGAATATGCGCGACTGGAACGCATCTAACGTAGCTAATGACCGGGCCAATGAACTGGCCTCGAAGATCGTTATCGAATGTGGGTTGCGCTGATGCCAGCTGTCGGCAGGTCTGTGGGATCCTATGGGCGACTGATAGTTACCCCGGATATGGAGCCACCGGAGGCGGCGCATTGGGATGCCCAGGAGCAGACCTACCGATCTGGTGCGGCGTCGTGGAATGGAATCCACCAGCAGATCCTGACTGACGGCGCAAGATTTCGCGCCGCCGCTGATTCGCAGGGTTTCGACGAAGTTCACCGGGTAAACGCCGTATTGGCCGAGGAAGCCAAGACGATCGCCGAATGGCACGCCAAAGTGGCAGACAAGTGCGCCGATATCGCCACAGTGATACGCGATACGCGTTCAGGGCAAGAGCAGCTCGTCCGCGACGCGGACGCCAAGATCGCGAGCGCGAAACTGCCAGGTGAAGCCGAAGCCTTGGTGACCGAGTACCACGGCATAGCCCGGTACCAGACCGAGGCGGGAGTAACCGCCGCGATGGCATCCCACGCCTCGTTCAAGAAGAGCACCGAAAATACGAGAGCACTAGACCTTTTGACGAAGTGGGGTGACTTCCCCGCAGGACCTCCCGCGCAACCGGTCGACCATGAGACGTCACCGGCCGTCGACCAGGGAAATGGCCCGTGGAACACGTCGCGGGAAAACGGCAGCGACGAGAAACATCCTGCGGATGCGCCGGCTGACCCGACAACGGGTACGTCCACCACTCAGCCTGGAGTCGGCCCCGGGATCAAGACAACTACAGGTGATGAGGGGATCACGAAAGCGCGTAGGCCTGCGACGCAAGCAACGCCGGGTGTGACTTCTCCGTCAGCAGCGCCCTCACCGCTGAGCGCGATGTCGTCGGTGGGCAGCATGGGCGGCATTGGCGGGATGGACTCGGGTGGTGGTGTTCCGAAGATGCCCGGCCGCCTGGTAGGTGGCGGCATGCCGGGAATGGGGTCCAATCCACTGAGTACCGATGTGGGTGAAATGTTCGGTGCTGGAACCGGTTTGCCGAATGCCGGGGGAGTATCCGGCTCAGGTACCGGGACCGGGTCGCCTCTGTCTGCGTTCAGTCAGGGAATGTCGACGACGAGCGGTGTCGGCGGGGGGATGCCCACGTCACTCCCACCGCCACCCGCTCCGGCAAGTCCGTCGCCGGCCTTGTCGGGCGGCATGCATGCCACGCCGAAGTCGGCGGCGGCGGGTAGTGCCGTGTCGCCGGCCTCAGCGCAGCCAGGCACGGTTACCCCTGCCACTCCTGCCGCGACTCTGACCGGGGGCACGGGTACCGGCGGGGTTGCGCCAATGATGCTTCCCCCGGGCTCGATGGGACCGCCAGCTGGTGCTGTTCCACCGCCAGCGGCGGCTGTCCCGGTTGGCGCTGCCGGTAATACTCCATCGGCCTCCCTGCCGCTCTCTGGTGCGGGTACGGGCGCGACTCTGATTCCGGCAAGCGTGGTGGCCGCGGGGCAGACGGCTGCGGCTCGTGAGCGGCGGGAGTCGGCCGACGCCGCGGCGGCGAAGGGGCTGGCCTGGAGTCTTCAGCACGCAGCACAAGCGGTCAACTATCCGATCGAGTGGGCGGTCGGGGTTTTCCGCTCTCCGAGTGGCACGGAAACTGTCATCACTTCCAACGACGGTGCAAGTTATATCCCCGCGGGTGTATTCGTTCCTCGGTCGGTTCGTGTATTGGCCACAGATCCGTTGGTGGATGACGATTTTCGGCAGTTGTGGTTCGGCTGGTCCGATCCCGCGCGGGTCCTCGTCGAGTACGCGCAGCTGCGCGCCGAGCTGGGCTGGCGTCTGGTCGCGGCAGCGACCACGGTCGGAGTGAGTGCGCTGCGTGACGCCGGGGTGGAGCATCCACCGTCGTGCACGCGTCAGACAAACCCGCTTCTGCAGCCGGGCCAACAGGTAGCAGCCCTCGGCATGGACAGCATGCATGTGCACCGGTTATCGGTGCTGTGGCCGGACATGTACCCACGGTTATTGCGCGTCATGGATGCCCGTCCGATCTTTCAGGACCGGATCGTGTCAGCGACAAGTGCGTCGTTGATGAACTCAGCGACCACCCAGGCTCATGCGGTCGACGACGGCATCCCCGACTCGATGCGGCAGATTTGGTCAAGCCGTGGTGGCGACCGCGAGCCCACCCCGCAGCAATGGGCTAAGTACGACGAGGACGCTAAAACCTTCAATACGGTCACGTCTATCTGCCGGCCGGCGTTCGCCAATGGTTCCACCGCCGACCCCAGCGACACGATCGGTGAACTGGCGAGGTATCGAGCTCACTGGCTAGTCGCCCGCGCCGCCGAGCACATTGGCGGGTGGGCCACACGTCCATTGCCGCTTGTCGACATGTGCTACGCCGCGGCGGCCGTCGGTGACACGCACTTCCGGGAACTGATACTGAATGAGCTTGCCAGCGTCGAAGATGACCTTGCGGTCCGCCCATGAGACCCGCCATGTGGGAAATCGAACATGAGGGGCCCGCATCAACAGTGCAGGCGCACGGGAGGTGTGCGATGCCAACCAATCCACGAAAAGGTGCGGTTGAGAACCCAGGATCAAACCCGTGGCCCCGGTGATCGATCCTTCGCTGCCGCGGGTCACCATGACTGACCTGCGCCGCCGTTTCGAACGAATCCTCGATGAAGTAGAACGGGGACACACCCACGTCATCACAAGGCGTGGGCGCGAAGTCGCTCTACTCGTCCCAGCCGCGGAGTACAGCCGGTTAAGCGGACGCGAATGAGCGGGTGGCTCGCTGCGCGGCTCATCGGTGTGGGTCGGTTGACGGCGACGGTCCGCTCATGCGCGGACAAGGGCCTGACGGGCCGCTACGGGGATGACCGCGACGGTAGAGGCCGGTGGGGCGTCAGTGTGTCGGCCGCTAGTAAGACACGGTTACCTCGCGGCGGGATCCTCGCCGGGGTCGGCGGGGTTCAGCGGTCCCGTCGATTCGGCCACTGCACCATTGCGTCGATGTTTCCTCGATTGCCAGAAGGCGATGGCCCCGCCGAGGGCCAGGCCAGCGACCAAAGCGGTGATGACCGTTGTCTTGGTGTCCGACCCCGCGGGGGCCGATTGGGAGGGCGCAGCGGCGGCGCTCGGTGTGGGTTCGGTCGACGCGGGCGGCGGTGGTGGTTCGCCGGGGCTGGCGGCGATGGTGAAGGTGTACGACCCGGTCACGGGGTGGCCGTCGGTTGACACCACGCGGTAGCCGACGGTGTACTCGCCCGTGGCCAGACGTCCCGGCCCCACGGCGGCGGTGAGACGCGGCCCGTCCACTTGAGGAGATTCACCCACCCAGTTGCTGCCGTCGGCACTCTTGACGACGACGGTGGCGAACGCGGGATTGATGTCCTCGCTGAAGGTCAACACGACGGCGGTCGGCGCGGTCGATAGGTTTGCGTCCTTGGCGGGATCGGAACTCACGAGTGCTGTGTGAGCGGCGGCGATGCCCACTCCCGCTGACGAGAGGGCCAGCGCGATCAGCGCCGCCGCAATGGTACGCAGGATGATCGTGTTCACGGGTCCTCTTTCAGTTCGCCGACACGTGCGACTACGCGCGCAAACCGAGTGTATGTTTCGCTCTGCCACGTGTGGGGATGGTACGTACGGAGCTGGGCGGTACGTGTGGATGCCTCTGCCGACGTGTTGTTGCGATCGATGGGAGGCCGAGAGGTGTCGCAACCCAATGTGATCCGCCGCCGACGTCGGCGGCCAACTCGCAATGATGCTCGTTGATGCGCCTCGTAGCGGTGGGGCAGGTGTCCAACGTCGCCACCGATGTCGGTCTCTGGATGTCGTTGCCTGCGTTTGGGCCGGCGTTCCTGGTGGCTGGGGTCGTTATCTACGTCGTGCGCCGGGACAGGCGACGAGAAGCTGAGGCGCTCAACGGCGGCGACGAGTCGCCGCGGGAAGGGAACGGTGTCGAATGAAAACCACGGTGCGTCGTGCTGGTGTCGTGACAGCGGCGATTTTGTGCGCGAGTGTTGTTGGCTGCGGTTCGCCAGCCGCCCCTTCTGGGTCTTCTGCCCCCTCGGAAACACCGAGTGCGGGAACGGCACCGCCCGCTGCATCGTCGACCGCGCCGCCATCCACGGCAGCCGATGCCACGGTGGTGGACATCGGCATTGCCGATGGAGTGGTCACGCCGACCAACGGTGAGGCGAAGGGCCAAGTCGGCATGCCGATCGTCCTGCGAGTCAGCAGCGACGTTCCGGACTCGCTGCACGTCCATTCGGTGCCCGAACATACATTCCAAGTCGAGCCCCGTCCCGACCAACGGTTCGAGTTCACGGTCGACGTCCCCGGCCAGGTCGACATTGAGTTGCACGACCTCAACCGGACGGTCGTGACGATCCAAGTTCGGCCGTGACGTCTGGTCGGAGTGTGAGCGTGCTGGCGCACGGTGTCGGTGGTTCCACCGATTTACCGGTCCCGTTGTCATTCGCGCTGATCGGTGCCGCGTGGGCGTTGACGGCAACGTTCGGGATCGTGGCGTTGGCGTGGAAGACACCTCGCTTCGGTCCCGACAAGCCGGGGCGGGACCTGCCGAGGTGGGTCACCCGCACCGTGGACTCTTCATTTGTGCGGTGGGGCGCTGGGCTAACCGCTCTCCTGTTCGCGGTCTGGGTGGTGATTGCGGCCGTCTTCGGGCCGGACGGTAGCGACAACGCCCTGCCCGGGGTGTTCTATGTGCTGCTGTGGGTGGGGCTGGTTGCCGTGTCGGTGCTCACCGGCCCGGTCTGGAGGGTCATCTCGCCGTTGCGCACGGTGTGGCGGTTGCTCGGGCTGACGCGCCGGGAGACCTCCGATCGGCCAGTGGTGCGCACGTACCCGCCGTCGTGGGGGTACTGGCCGGCGGCGTTTGGTCTGCTGGCCTTCGTGTGGCTCGAACTGGCCAGTCCCGACGCCGGTTCCATGGTGGCCATCACGTCCTGGCTGTTGGCGTACACCGCCGCAATGGCGTTGGGCGCGTGGGTGTTCGGTTCGCGGTGGTTTGCCCGGGCCGATCCGTTCGAGGTCTACAGCATGGCGGTGTCGCGGCTGGCTCCGTTTCGCCGAAGCCCCGTCACTGGCCGGATCGCGACGGTCAATCCGATGAACCATCTGACGACCATGCCCGTGCGCCCGGGAGTGTTGGCCGTGCTCGCGGTGCTGCTCGGGTCCACGGCCTTCGACAGTTTCTCGCAATCGCCTGCCTTCCGGAACTTCGTCGACCAGCGTGCGGCGTCGTTACCGGTGCTCAGCCAGGCATGGGCCGCCTCCCTGCTCCGCACCGCCGGCCTGGTGGTGTTCGTCGTGGTCGTCGGCGTGACATTCTGGGCCGCGGCAAGGGCCACCGGCGGGGTGACCGCGCAGAGACGTCGAAAGCTGCCCGGCGAACTGGCGCATTCGCTGATTCCGATCGTCGTCGGCTACGTCTTCGCCCACTACTTGTCGTATCTGGTGGAACGCGGCCAGGAGACCGTGGTGCGATTGGCCGACCCCCTGGGGCGAGGTTGGCACCTGTTTGGGTTGGACCGCGCCGACGTGCAGTACGTGCTGTCTCAGCATCCGTCGGTGTTGTGGTCCATCAAGGTGTCGTGCGTCGTGATCGGGCACATCGTCGCGGTCGTCGCAGCCCACGACCGGGCTCTGCACCTGCTTCCCCGGCGGCATCAGATCAGTGGTCAGGTGGCGATGATGCTCACGATGGTGGGGTACACCTTCATGGGGTTGTATCTGTTGTTCGGTGGCTGAACCCGGGGTACGCCTCACCCGTGGCGGTCGCGCGGCGAGGTGCCTTCCCGCAGCAGGATGACCCCGATGACGACGAGTCCGGCCAGGGCGCCCAATAGGATCCACAGCGCGGGACTCGAACCTTCAGATCGTTGCTTGATGTCCGCGTCGTCGTACGAGTGCTTGGTGGGCGTCGCAGCGGGAGGGCTCGGAGATGCCGGCGCCGTCGACGACGGCATTCGCGGCGGTTCTACGTCGACCGATGCGACCGCGTGTGGCGCACACGCCAAGATGACGGCGGTGAGCAGAAGCAGAACTGCTCTACCCGGTCGTCGAACAACCACCCGCCAGGCTCGTCGCCGCGAGCACGGCGGTGCCGTCGTCACCGTACGAAGTAGATGGTGGCGAACAGCGCGATCCACACGATGTCCACGAAGTGCCAGTAGTACGAGACGACGATGGCAGCCGTCGCCTGGGCAGGAGTGAACTTGCTCATGCGCGTGCGTACGAGCAGCATGATGAAGGCGACCAGACCGCCGATGACGTGCAGCCCATGGAAACCAGTGGTCAGGTAGAATACGGAGCCATAGGCGCTGCTGGAGATGGTGGTTCCCTCGCGCACAAGGTTGTAGTACTCGTAGCCCTGTCCGAGGACGAAGAGCAGGCCCATGGCGAAGGTGGCGACGTACCAGCGGCGCAAGCCGAACACGTCGCCGCGTTCGGCGGCGAAGACTCCCATCTGGCAGGTGAACGACGACGCGATCAGGACCAACGTCACGGGTACGGCCAGGGCGAGATTCAGCTCCGTGGGGGGCGGCGGCCATCCGTCAGATTGGGCACGGGCAGTGAAATACATCGCGAACAGCCCGGCGAAGAACATCAGCTCGCTGGAGAGCCAGACGATGGTCCCGACGGCAACCATGTTGGGTCGATTGAGTGAGTGAACCCGCGCCGTGATGGCGGTTCCGCTTGTCATGTCGTCCCTCGGGCCAAGTCCACGCATCTACTGAGTCACTACCTACTATGACACATAGTAGGTAGTGATGGACCACCGGCGGTACCGATGGCAAACCCCAGCTGATGCCTCATCGTGACACGTTGCACCAGTTCGTATTTGACGTTCTCCATACAGTGAGACTTCGTGCGAACCGGTGTGTGCGGTCGCGACATGCCTCCCGTGCGTGGACATCGGAGACGTTTACTCGTAACCTTTCCGTGACCTACGTAGCTAGACCATAGATGTCCCTGCGGTGTGAGGATCCACGTCTTGAGAATCGGCCGTTCAGCTCCGGTATGCCGATCGGCTGTTGCTCTCGTCGGAGCAATGGTGGTGGCTATGACTCTGGGGAATTCATTGGGCACCGGTCGGGCGGACCCGGCGTCCGACGCGTTGGCGCGCATGACGGAGCTCTCACGGGAAGCCGAGCGCACCAGCGAAGCCATCTACGCGGCTCAACTGGATCTCGACGCGAAGCTGGCAACACAGCGAGTGGCCGCGGTGCGCGAGCGCGCGGAATCCGAGGCGTTGGCCGCCGCGCGAACCGACCTGGGCAGATATCAGGACGCGGTCGATCAGGCCGCGGCGGCGTCCTACATGGGTGGTTCCACCAGCGGTGTCAGCGCCGTGCTGACAGCACAAACACCGCAACGACTGCTCGACGATCTCTCCCTGAAGCAGATCATCGCTCGTCAGATCGCGGAGCGCATGACGGCCTTCCGGGCCGCGTCGACGCGAGCCGACGTGGCTGCTCGCGCTGCGGAGACATCGGCGCTGCAAGCACGCACGGCAGCCGAGCAGGCGACGTTGATCCGTGATGGCTTGCAGGCCAAACAGAGCCGGCTACGTGGGCAGATAACCGAAGTGGAGACGCTGTACCGGGGGTTGACACCTGATCAGCGCGCGGCGCTGGCCGATCCGGGACCCGTGCCGCCCGAGCAATCGCCGTCACCCAATGACCCCGCCATCGTCGCGATGCCCGAGCCGACCGTGCCGGACACCGCCGGGCCGATGGCCGGTCCGGGGAACGGCATGCCCGTCGTGCAGGCCGCACTGACCCGGGTGGGCGCGCCGTACTCCTGGGGTGCGACGGGACCGGACGCATTCGACTGCTCGGGGCTCATCAAGTGGGCATTCCTGCAGAACGGCAAATCGCTCCCGCGGTCCAGCCAGGCCCTGGCGGCGGGAGGACAGCCCGTCGCCACCTCCGACGTCCAACCCGGCGACATCGTCACGTTCTACTCCGACGCCTCACATGCCGGTATCTACATCGGTGACGGAAACATGGTGCACGCCTCGACGTACGGAACGCCGGTCAAGGTGGCTCCGATATCGTCGGCTCCCATCTACAACGTGCGGCGCTACTAACCACTGACCGTGGCGTTGCCTGCCTTCCATTGATCCCACGGAATGTTCCAGTCGCCCAGCCCGTCGGTGCCGGGCAGCGTCGGTCCGACGGTGTTGGCGACCTCGACGACGTCGCCGCGCTTGATCGTGTCGTAGAACCACTTGGCGTTGTCGGGGTTGACGTTGAGGCAGCCGTGGCTAACGTTGGCGCGACCCTGGCTGCCCACCGACCACGGCGCGGAGTGCACGTAGATCCCGCTGTAGGACATTTGGGTGGCCCAGTTGACCTCGGTGCGGTATCCCTCGGCCGAGTTCACCGGAACGCCGTAGGTCGAGGAGTCCATGACCAGGAACGAATACCGGTCGCCGATGATGTACGTGCCGTTGTCGGTGGGAGAGGAGTTCTTTCCCATGGAGATCGGCATGGTTCTGACCACCGCGCCGTTGACGCGCACGGTCAGCGTCTTGGTGGCGTCGTCTGCCCTAGCGATGACTTCGTCACCAATCTTGAAAGTCCGTGAGACGTCGTCCTGGCCGAACAATCCTTCACCCAGGTCGACGCCGTAGGTGTTGACCTCGACGTTGACCGTCGTTCCGGGTTTCCAATATTGCGCCGGGCGCCACCGCAACTCACGATCGCTGAGCCAGTAGAAGGCCCCCTCGACGGGAGGGTCGGTCGTGACGGCTATAGCTCGCTGAGCGGCGAGCCGATCGGGGATGGTCTCGTCGAACCGGATGGCGATGGGTTGGCCGACGCCGACGACCTCACCCTCATTGGGTAGTACGTAGGGCATCGTGAGACTTTGCGGCGACGCGGTCGCGAACGTCGCTGTGCTGCGGGCGACCCCGCCGAGACCCAGCGCCTCGGCGTTCAAGGTGTAGGTGCGGTTGTAGCCCAGCGGCTCCGCGGAGCGCCACGTGACGCCATCAGCGCTCAGCTCACCCTTGACGGCCCGCCCCTGTTCGTTGACCAGGGTCACCGCCCCGAGGACACCGGTCGCCGCGTTGACCGTCACCGGCGAATCCACCGAAACCCCCACGGCGCCCTCGGTGACCGACGTCTGCACGTCGGGGACGAGGAGGTCGGCGTACGGGGTGCCCTTGTCGAGGACGGCTTCGGTCTGCGGGGGCGGCGTCGAACCGCCGCACGCACTCACGCCGACGACCACGCCTGTGATGGTCAACAGCGCCACCGTCGTCCACCAAATGCCCCTGCGCCGTGTGGTCGCCCCGGAGTCGATCCCCCTCATGAATGTCATCCCGTCCGTCGCTGTGAAACTGTCACACCACACATCTTACGTACTATCTACGTAGAGGAAATCCGAGATGTTCCGGTCCCGAAGCGGCCGCGCGCGTTCCGCCAGGCCACGGAGGTAGCACTTGTCGACGACGCGGACCCGACGAACGCGAATGCTCCCCCCGGGCCGGGGTAGCCCTAGCCCGACGCGGGCCAGGTGGTGTCGAGTCTCGGCGACGCTGGCCGCAGGGTTGGCCGTATGCGCCAGCTTCCCGCCGTACGGTGTGTGGCCCGCCGCGATCGTCGGCTTCACCCTGCTGGCATGGGTGCTCGGCGACCGTTCGACGACCGCGGTCGGCGGAATGGGATTCGGATTCCTGTTCGGCTTGGCGTTCTACCTACCCCTGCTTCCATGGACCGGCATCTTCGTCGGAGCCCTCCCATGGATCGCCCTCAGCACGATGAGCGCCCTGTTCCCCGCCCTCTTCGGTGTAGTTGCGGTCATGTTGCGCCGACTCCCAGGCTGGCCGCTCTGGTGGGCGTCGTGCTGGGTGAGCATCGAGTGGCTCAAATGCAGTGTCCCGTTCGGCGGATTCCCCTGGGGCGTAGTCGGTTTCGGTCAGGCTGATGGACCACTAGCCTCCTACGCACGAATCGGCGGTGTCACGCTGGTGTCGTTCGTCGTCGTCCTCGCCGGATTCCTGATGTTCGTGCTGGTAAATCAGCTTCTGCGCCGAACTCACCGGCGCGCCGACCGCGTCGCGCTTCAAGCGGCAACGGCTCTGCTGGCGGTGGCGCTGGGCTGCCTGGCGTCGGGCATGCTCATCGAGCAGCGCGGCGGCGCCGAGCCTTCTCCGACGCTCACCGTTGCCGCTGTGCAAGGTAACGTGCCGAGGCTGGGCCTGGACTTCAACGCACAACGCCGCGCGGTGCTGACCAACCACGTCGAAGAAACCCGGCGGCTCGCGGACGACGTCGCCGCGGGCACCGTCGATCGACCGCAGCTGGTGATCTGGCCGGAGAACTCCTCGGACGTCGACCCCCTCCTCGATCCCACCGCGGCAGCGCAGATATCGTCAGCGGTGGCCGCGGTGTCGGCGCCCATCATGGTGGGCGCGGTACTCGCCGGCCCTGTCCCGGAGGTGTCTGAGCCGGCCACGACCACGAACAGCGTGATCGTGTGGTCGCCCGGCAGCGGCCCAGGCGAGCGACACGACAAGAAGATCCTTCAGCCCTTCGGCGAGTACCTGCCCCTACGCGACGTCTTTCAGAGGTTGTCCACCTACGCCGACCGTGCCGGCAACTTCGTGCCCGGCAACGGCACCGGCGTCGTCACAGTCGCGGGAACGACGGTCGGCATCACCACGTGTTGGGAAGTGGTCTTCGACCGGGCGCCGCGAGACGCGGTGCGCAACGGCGCACAGGTGCTGGTCGTGCCGTCCAACAACGCGACGTTCAACGAAACGATGAGTCGACAACAGTTGGCGTTCGCGAAGATTCGAGCGATAGAACACGACCGGCCCGTCGTCGTCGCCGCTACCACCGGTATCAGTGCGATCATCGACCCCGACGGAACGGTGACGCGCGAAACCGAATTCTTCACGAGCGCATACCTCGTGGACGTGGTGACACCGACGTCGACGGAGTCCCCGGCGACCCGCTGGGCGCCGTCCCTGCAGGCTCTTCTTCTCATCATTAGCGTCGGCGCGATCGCCGCCGCAACCTGGCGATGCCGGATATGTCAGACCGTTTCGGAGGAGGGAGTGGCACGCAGTGGTGAGCAGCGATAGCAGGTCCACGTACTGCGATGTCAAGCGTCGCCCGGCCTTTCGGCGACGCGCCGCCGCCGCCATGACCGCAGTTCTGCTGGGCGCTGCGGTCGTCGGGTGTGCCGGCGGCGACGACGCCGTCGCCCAAGGTGGCACGTTCGAATTCGTCTCTCCGGGTGGACAAATCGACATCTTCTACGACCCGCCGCAGAACCGAGGTCGCCCCGGAACGATACGGGGGCCCGATCTGATGGACCCCAATCGGACTTTGTCCCTCGATGACTTCGCCGGTCAGGTCGTGGTGGTCAACGTGTGGGGCCAGTGGTGTGGCCCCTGCCGCACGGAGATGCCGGAGTTGCAGCAGGTGTACGACGCCACGCGCGCCGAGGGAGTCGCCTTCCTGGGCATTGACGTCCGCGACAACAACCGCCAAGCCGCAGTGGACTTCATCCTCGACCGCAACGTCACCTTCCCGTCCATCTACGACCCAGCGATGCGCACGATGATCGCCCTGGGGGCCAGGTATCCCACGACGGTGATCCCGTCCACGATCGTCTTGGACCGAGGCCATCGTGTCGCCGCTGTGTTCCTGCGGGCACTGTTGGCCGAGGATCTCGAACCCGTGGTTCGGCGCCTCGCAGCCGAGGCTGCCACCGACTCCGGTTCCCCGCAATGAGTGACGGCTCGTGATGGGTGAGGTCCTGGTTCCCACAACGCCTCCGTCGGTACTGGGGATGCTCGGCTGGCTTCCACCACCGGTCCCGTTACTTCCCGTACTGGCAGTCGGTTTGGCGGTGTGGTACCTCATCGCCGTTGGGGTGGTCCGGTCGCGGGGCCGCGAGTGGAACTGGTTGCGCACGGCGAGCTTCCTCGCCGGGTGCGTTGCCTTGGCTGCTGTGACGGGTCTGGCCATCGACGGCTACGGGTATCGGTTGTTCAGCGCGTTCATGTTTCAGCACCTCACGCTGTCGATTCTCGTCCCGCCGCTCCTCGTGCTCGGTGCACCCGGCCGCCTGTTGCTCAGGTCCACGCCTCATCGCGGCCTCGGACGTTACGTGCTGATCGCCGCGTTGAGCGGACTGCGCTGCCGCCTCGCCCGAATCGTCCTGCATCCCGGTTTCACCATTCCAACCTTCCTGTTGAGCTACTACGGCCTCTATCTGTCCGATCTCTTCGATGCAGCGGCAGCCAGCGTCGGCGGCCACGTCGGGCTACAGGTGTTCTTTCTGGCCAGTGGCCTCTTGTTCATCCTGCCGATTCTGTCGACGGACCCGCTGCCCGTTCGGCAGAGCAACTTGGGCCGGTTCTTCGACATCTTCGTAGAGATGCCGCTGCACGTCTTCATCGGCGTCATCCTCATGATGGCGCCGCGAGCACTCACCGACACCTTCGCGCACCCCCCGGCGAACTGGAACGTCGACCCGGTCGCCGATCAGGCGGTCGCCGGCGCCCTGGCGTGGTCCTACGGCGAGCCCATCGCGGTGTTGACGACGCTGATCTTCGCCATCCGGTGGCGTCGCGACGAGGAATCGCATACGGCGAAGCGGGAAGCCGACGTCGAACGCGACGCCGCTGAGCTGGCGGCATACAACGCGTTCCTGCGCGGGCTACACGAGCTGCCGCCACGATCGGTGCACGGCGCCTCCACCGGCGACGGCTGACGCGACGTATGCCGCTGTGTCGAAACACGTCTCGGCATCACCCGCCGCCGTGGCGCTCAACGCGTGAGGGGTTCCAACATCGACGTCTCTACCTGAAGGCCCTCGATGAGTGAGCGCGCCACGGACATCGCCCCCCGATGCATACCGGACTGCAGCTGATCACGAGCAGCAGCGATCGCAAACTGGTGCTGCCTGATCATCAGGTCGAGGAACACCTCCGTTGCGCGCGGCCCGGCCGCATCGCGCAGGAGGCGGAAGTCGGCGTCGGAGGCCAGGGGGTGTTCACCCGGCTGAACTGGGGCATACGGCGTGGCCGCTGGGGGGAACGGACTGGGGGTCGTCGGGGGAAAGCCCCAGCTCAGCAGAATGGCCTGGAGTTCCTTCGTGCGGCTGGTGCTGCTGGCGGCGATCTGGCCTGCGACGCCGGCTACCCGGGGATCGACGTCAGCTCTGCCGATCATCAGGTTGCTCAAGGCGACGGCTTGGTTGCCGTGTTCGATGGCGTCGCGTGCGAAGAGGACGTCGACGTGGTTGCGCGCTTCTCCGACGGTAGCCGCGGCGCTGGGTGGCGTCTGGGACGACACACGGCCCGATTCAGCGCATCCCGCGACGGAGTACACGAGCAGCACCCCGACGACGGCCAATGACCACCGGGAGCGCCGGCTGGTGGAGGAGGGAAACGTGCTGCCTGGGCATCGGTGTGGTGAGGCAGCGAGTGGACGCGCTGCGGCGCCGACCGTCGGCCCGGGCATGAATTCTCGGTACCCGTACGTCGTTGCGGCACCGTGGTTGTCGGATGGCAAGCGGTCCGCCATCGACGTGAGCGGGATGAGCGTGGCGCCTCCGCGGGTGACCGTCGCGCGGCGAGTCGACGACGAAGGACGTGGCGTCGGCCTCAGGGGATCAGTCGACCTTTTGGTCGATGCGGGGGAGCACACGAGCGCACCATATCCACATCTGCGGAGTAAGTCAGTAATTCGGCTGCGGCGGTGTCAGCAGCCTGGGAACCGACGGAGATCGCGTGACGTCGCGTGCCCGTGCCCGTGCCCGTGCGCCGTGGTCCGTGGGCGTCGTGGTTCGAACAACGACACCGTGGAGTTAGATACCAAGGGCGAGACGCACATCACGACGCAGTTCGACGGGGGAGACGGTGGCATGGGCGTGGCTGGCGACGGTCGATCGAGGATTGACACGGGCTGGGACTCACGGGTCCCGAGCATGCTGAGCGATGTGCGGGCCGCCGAAGTTCGTGCTGCGTATCCGCTCGCCCCCGCGGGCCGACCGCGTCGCATGGTGATCCGCTACGCCCCGTTTGACACAACGAAGCCGGTTGCACACGTTGAGCAAGACCGATGAGCCTCATCGGTCAAGCGACGTTCCTGGTCAGCTTCCCGGTCGCGGCGTCCGCCATCGGGGCTGGCATCGCCGCCGTTCGCCCACCTGGGCCTCGGGTCGTCAGCGCGATACAGCACTTTGCGGCGGGGGTCGTGATCTCGGCCTTGGCCGGCGAGGTGCTCCCCGATCTGCGCAGCGAAGGACATCTCGGCTGGGCGGCAACGGGGTTCGTGTGCGGGACAGCACTGGTGCTGGGTTTGGCAGCGTACGGACGACGAGTAGACGGGCGCGAGCCTAAAACAGGAACATCGGCGCGCAGCCTTCCGCTCGGGATGCTCGCGGCAGTAGCGATCGACTTGCTGATCGATGGGCTCCTCGTCGGCCTCGGGGTGCGGTTGGGCTCGACGCAAGCGTTGATCCTCACCATCGCACTCACGTTGGAGATTCTGTTCCTCTCGCTGTCGTTGGTTGCGGAACTCACCGAACGTGGGTTGAGCGCGACGCGGGCCACCGCCGTGTGCACCGGGCTCGGTCTCGTCACTGCCGTGGGCGCGGTCGTATCAGTTGCCGTGCTGGCCGGCGTGGGTACAGCAGTTCTAGCGTTCGTGCTCGCGTTTGGCGCGGCAGCTCTTCTCTACCTCGCACTTGAGGAGCTTCTCGTCGAAGCGCACGACCAGGCCGAAACGACCTTTCTCAGCGCAATGCTCTTCGCGGGCTTCCTGTGCATCTACGTCCTCGGTGAACTCGCCGGCTGACCCCGCGCCGATCAGCGGTGAACCCATGGTCGGCGGGGCGCTGCGCGTCGACGCCCGTCCATCTCCTGGGACGATGTCGATGTCGGTCCCGGGTGGCAGGTGACGCCTCTGGCCACGTACGTAGCGACATAGTAGATTGAGCCACGTGAAGAGCGCACACGCCGTGTCCTGTCATGGGCCCCGGTCCATCTGGGACCAGCCGCAACGGGCGCTGCGGCAGCCGCGCAGGGCGAGTCGCCGTATCGCAGCGGCACTGCTCCTGGCCCTGGCTCTGGCGGTAGCGGCGTCATGGGCCGCGGACCCAGTTGTCGGTGAATCGGCGGGGTCCTTTGGCGTCGAACGCATCTAGGCCGTGTCCACGGGCGTCATGCGCCCCGAATTGACGAGCATGCGCGAGCTGCGGTGGCTGGGCCTGGGTGGGCGGGAGGTGACGTCTAACCGATACTCAGGCGAAGCAGATCAACGCACCCGACAGTGACAGGGCGACGATGAACGACGGTGTGGCGGCCATTGCCGCTACTGCTCCGCTCAGCGTGATGCGGGTGCGCATTCGGGCGAGACCCTTCTGTGGATCGGTAAGCCGCTCGGCGCGGGCGAGCACCGCCACACTGGCCGCGGCCAGACCGTGGGCCGGCGCGACGGCACCGGACAAGGCAAGTAGTCCTGCGAGCAGAGGCCGGTGACCGTGTCGACGAGCTGCGGCGTCGTCGGCACACATTTCTAGCAGGGAGCAGATTTGCCTAGCGGCACTGGCGAACAGCTCGATCCTGGGTAGCGCGGTTGCCAGGCCACGCACCGAGGCGACCATGTAGGCGTGGCGGCCGTCGAGATGGGCCCGTTCATGGGCGATCACGGCCGCGAGTTGGGTGTCATCGAGGGCGTCCAAGGCGGCCGTGGTCACGACGATCGCGGGTGGGCGGCCCGCCACGCAGTACGCCGCGGCCTCGGTGGCCTCGATGATGACGACGTCGCTGCCGTCTGACCTGCCCACCATGCGGACGGCGTCGGCGTGCTCGAAGGTGTGGGCGCGCATGCGGCTCAGAGCGCGTCCGACCCGTACGCAGATGGCGATGACACTGCCGCCGGCAAGGGCCACCGCCACGGTCGCGACGACCCGCGCCGGCCACCCAGCGTGGCCGACGAGGATTGCTTGGAGGCGTTCCAGGCACGAGACGATCAGCGCGTCGGGGCTGTCCCAGTGTCCAGCGGCTTCGATCAGCAGCAATGCGACGACAGCGACCGAGCATCCCAGGACGGTGGCGACGGCCGTGAGCCAGGCGATGATCGCCAACCGCGGCGCCCCACCATCGGCGGTGATGCGCAGCAGAAGTCGTGGCCCGACCGCCAGGATCGCCACGACGTACAGCAGGAGCGCCGCGGCGACGGTCATCGCCGACCCGACTTGCGGGCCAGGCGTCGCAACGCCGCACGCAGGTCGGCGGATTCGTCGGCGTCGATCTGCGCCACGAAGTGACTGAGCACCGCCTCGGAACGACCTCCGCCACTGAGCGCCTCCAGCATCAGTCGGGCACTGTGTTCCTCCCGGGTCAATGTGGGCCGGTAGCGGTAGGCCTTGCCGTCGCGTTCGCGCGACAGCCAGCCCTTGCCGTGCAAGTTGTCCATGGTCGACATCACCGTGGTGTAGGCGATGGAACGTTCGGCGCTCAACTCGTCGAATATGTCCCGCACCGTGGTGTCGGCATCGGGGTCGCGATTCCACAGACGGTCCATGATTGCCGCCTCGAGTTCACCAAAGCCACGTACCCGCGCCATGTCGAACCTCCTGAACTAGTCAGTAGGTAGCTTACGGTGCCAAGCAGCGTATGGCGCCCACGTGGCAGCGATGTTCGTCGGTGCGGCGGGTGCCAACGGTCCATCAGTTCTACGGACTATGTCAGTAGAAGCTGCTAACCTTGCCCTGCCGGGGGTATTCGCGATGCCGTCGGTATCCGGGGCCGGGCGGTCACACCCCCCATGATTGCCCGGCCTCCCCGCACTACGCTGCCGTGGTCGGCGACTCGGGCACACTCGTCGTCGACGAATGTCTCACGATTGGCGCGGATGGGGTGTGATCAGTGCTGGTGAGTGCGGGCCGTTCGTCAATGATCGGTCGAAACGCACTGTGCTCGTTAGCTATTGGGGACGCCGCGCTCCCGCAGCCATGACAGCGGGTCGGTCTTCTCCGATCCGGCGAGGTGGACCTCGAAGTGCAGGTGCGGCCCCGTGGAATTGCCGCGATTGCCCATGGTGGCGATCTGATCGCCCGCCATGACCCGGTCGCCTGTTTGGACCGTGGCCGTGTCGATGTGTCCGTACAGGGTGACCGTGCCGGCAGCGTCTCGGATCTTGACCCACATGCCGTAACCGGGTGTCGGCCCGGCAGCGACGACCTCGCCATCGGAAGCGGCGTAGACCGGTGTGCCGATCGCGTTGGCGACGTCGAGCCCGCCGTGCAGGGTGCCCCACCGTGTCCCGAACCCCGACGTGATGAGGCCTCGGGCGGGGAAGGCGAATTGCGGACGTCGTAGTCGTGCTTCTCGCTGGGCGCGCTCCTGGGCGAAGGCCGTGGCGTTGGCGAGTTCCTCGTCGTGCACAACGGCGTCGACGGTGCTTGCGACGGAGACGATTTGGATTCCGGACCCATCCTGGGGGAAGTCGCCCTGCGGTGCGGTGGTGTCGGCGAGAAGTACGGGATCGGCCCGATCCCGTGATGCGTCGAGGGCTGCGTTGGCTCCTGCGGCGACCGCGCCCGCAGCGATGGCTGCGACCAGGAGTCTGCTGTGCACCGCTGCGACGGCGGTGGAGGCGCCTGGACGGGCCGTGCGGAGTGCACGGTGCGTGCCCGTCGACGTCGCCGGCAGTCCGGTCACGCGGCCTTGGGCGGCCGCGACCGCTCGATCGACGGGCTGTCGCGCGGTGGGCCGCGCCGCACGGGGTGGGGAATCGGGCGCGATCAACAGCCGCGGCGATTCGTCCTCGAGGTCGTTGAGGTCGTCGAGTTCGGGTGCGGTGAGGACCTGGACGTCGGTGGCGAAGGGATGGCTGCGACTCTGGGCCGATTCCTCCGACCCGCTGAAGTGGTCGACGGCCATGATCTCCGTGACGTCGGTGTCCCAGCGGCGGTGCATCGGTGGGTTCGGTTGGGTGATCCGGTGATGAGAGACCAAGTCGAGCCGTTCCTTGCCGTTACCGGTTCGTGATGTGTTGGCGAGACGCTAGCTCACCAGTGCTGGTTGGGCAAGCTGCCAACCGCGACTCATCGCGCCACTCGAATGCGCCGGCGGTGGGCGGGACTGAAGGAGGATTCGGGCACCGAACTGCAATTTCATCCTCATCGTCACGTTCCGCCGGCTCGTATACGTACGTAGCCGATCAGTATTCCGCGAACGTCGTCGCGTCGTCCAGTCGATTGCCGGGGTCCAGTTGATGTGGATCGGGGTCGAACTGCCGTGCTCGGATGTAGTGGCTGCGGTGGATGTTGGATATGGCGGGGCCGGAGCGGGTGCGAGTGCTCGGCACCCGCCCCAGCGGGACACCCGTGTTCTCACGGGCGGTGCGGCCGTTCGGCGGCCGGCGAACTCGACTACGCCGCCTAGTACTGAGTTACTCAGTAGGATAACCTACGTATCCACTCGGTAGTTCGGGCGTTTGGAAGGAGGATCCCTTGGTAGCCGAAGCGCCGCACGTAGGCGAACTCGAGGTACGCCGTCCGTTCCCGGCGCGAATGGGTCCCAAGGGCAACCTGATCTACAAACTTGTGACCACCACCGATCACAAGTTGATCGGCATGATGTACGTCGTCACGTGTTTCATCTTCTTCGCCGTCGGTGGCCTGATGGCGCTGTTCATGCGCGCCGAATTGTCGCTGCCGGGTCTGCAATTCCTGTCCAACGAGCAGTACAACCAGCTGTTCACAATGCACGGCACGGTGATGTTGCTGTTCTACGCGACCCCGATCGTGTTCGGTTTCGCCAACTTGGTGCTGCCGTTGCAGATCGGCGCGCCGGACGTCGCATTCCCGCGGCTGAATGCGTTCTCCTACTGGCTGTTCCTGTTCGGTGCGCTCATCGCCCTGGGCGGCTTCATCACTCCCGGTGGCGCCGCGGACTTCGGCTGGACTGCCTACTCGCCGCTGTCGGATGCCATCAGCAGCCCCGGCGCCGGGGCGGATCTGTGGATCATGGGCCTTATCGTTGGCGGGCTGGGCACCATCCTGGGGGCGGTCAACATGATCACCACGGTGGTCTGCATGCGCGCCCCGGGCATGACCATGTTCCGGATGCCGATCTTCACCTGGAACATCCTGGTGACGTCGATCCTGGTGCTGCTCGCCTTCCCGCTGCTGACCGCGGCGCTGTTGGCCCTGGCCGCCGACCGGCATCTGGGCGCGCACGTCTACGACCCGGCCAACGGCGGTGTGCTGCTGTGGCAGCACCTGTTCTGGTTCTTCGGTCATCCCGAGGTGTACATCATCGCGTTGCCGTTCTTCGGCATCGTCAGCGAGATCTTCCCGGTGTTCAGCCGCAAGCCGATCTTCGGCTACACCACGCTGATCTACGCCACGCTGGCCATCGCGGCCCTGTCGGTCGCGGTGTGGGCCCACCACATGTACGCCACCGGCGCGGTGCTGCTGCCGTTCTTCTCCTTCATGACGTTCCTGATCGCCGTTCCGACCGGCATCAAGTTCTTCAACTGGATCGGCACGATGTGGCACGGGCAGTTGACCTTCGAGACACCGATGCTGTTCTCGGTGGGCTTCCTCGTCACGTTCCTGCTCGGTGGGTTGTCCGGCGTGCTGCTGGCCAGCCCGCCCCTGGACTTCGCCGTGACCGACTCGTACTTCGTGATCGCGCACTTCCACTACGTGCTGTTCGGGACCATCGTGTTCGCCACCTACGCGGGCATCTACTTCTGGTTCCCGAAGATGACCGGCCGCCTGCTCGACGAGCGTCTCGGCAAGCTGCACTTCTGGTTGACGTTCATCGGCTTCCACTGCACGTTCCTGGTGCAGCACTGGCTGGGCAACGAGGGCATGCCCCGGCGCTACGCCGATTACCTGCCCAGCGACAACTTCACCACCCTAAATGTCGTCTCGACGATCGGTGCGTTCATCCTGGGCATCTCGACGTTGCCGTTCGTGTGGAACGTGTTCAAGAGCTGGCGGTACGGCGAGCCGGTCACCGTGGACGATCCGTGGGGTTACGGCAACTCCCTGGAGTGGGCGACCAGCTGCCCGCCGCCGCGGCACAACTTCACCGAGCTGCCCCGGATCCGTTCGGAGCGACCGGCATTCGAGCTGCACTACCCGCACATGGTCGAGCGGATGCGCGCTGAGGCGCACATCGGTGGCGGACCGCACCCGTCGGGTGGTGACGTCACCGAGAACGACGACGTACACGTGCGCTCCTAACTCGCCGCGCAAGGTGCAGAATGCACGCTTACTCATCCCGGGGGCGCCCCATCCGCATTGAGCAACGTGGCCGCTGCAACCGCGGCCCCACGTCACATCCGATACATGCATCGTCAAAAAATGTGGATGGAGGCGGTTTGACCGCGGGCAGTAAAACCATTGGGACTGCAACCATTCCGGGCGCGCGAGTTCCCGACCTCCACCGAGGAATGCTGTCGTGAATGTGTTGGGGGATATGACGTTGGCGGTCTATTCCGACTGGGCGTACATATCAGCAATAACCGCACTCACTCTCGCGCTATTATTGCTGGCGGCGGCCGTGGCGAACAGTCAGACGCGAAGTCTTCGCAAGACGACATCATCTGTGGGCGTGGCGACCGACAGCGCGAGCCCAGGCATCGTGGCCGACATTCCACGACGATCAGGCGAAGAACGGGTGCAGCGTGCTGGAATCGCCCTGGTATTCGTCGGCGCCTCAATGTTGCTTGTGTGCATCGTGCTTCGGGGTTTGGCCACTGCGCGGGCACCGTGGGGCAACATGTACGAGTTCATCAACCTCACGTGTTTCTGTGGGTTGATCGCGGCGGGAATCGTAATGCGCCGTAAGCCATTTCGCGACTTATGGGTGTTCGTCCTGATTCCCGTGATCATCATGCTTGCCGTGTCGGGTAAGTGGCTGTACACCGACGCCGCGCCGGTCATGCCAGCGCTGCAGTCCTATTGGCTGCCCATTCACGTCTCGGTGGTGAGCTTAGGTTCCGGGGTGTTTCTGGTGGCTGGCGCGGCTAGCATCCTATTTTTGGTCAAGACGTCGAAGCTTGGTGATCAGTCCGTCGATGACGACGGCGGACACGTTATGCGTGTCTTGTCCCGGTTGCCCGACGCGCAGACGCTGGACCGGATTGCTTATCGCACAACCATCTTTGCGTTTCCAGTCTTCGGGTTGGGTGTCATCTTTGGTGCGATCTGGGCCGAAGGGGCGTGGGGTCGTTATTGGGGTTGGGACCCGAAAGAGACCGTGTCGTTTGTCGCGTGGGTCGTATATGCGGCGTACCTGCATGCTCGTTCCACCGCGGGGTGGCGTGACAGGAAGTCCGCGTGGATCAACGTGGTCGGCTTCGTGGCGATGGTCTTCAACTTGTTCTTCATCAACCTTGTGATCGCCGGACTGCACTCCTACGCTGGGGTGGGTTGATGAAGGTGGCACTGCCCACCCACACTTTGCTTCGAGTCACGTTGGCACTCAGAGCCCCTCAATGCAGATGTGGGTGCCTACCCGGTGATCGTCGCCTGGCCACCGAGCTGACCGCCAACCTACTCCTGGGCGCGCCGACGGTGGCCAACACCCTCGCGATGCGCTTCTGGCCGTTGTCGAGCGGACTGGCCTACCCCAGTGCTGCACCGTATGGGCGGTTGCTTGTCGTGCTCGTCGTGCTCGCGGTTCCGGTCACTGTCGCGTTGTTTCAGCAGTCGAGCAGGGCGGCCGCACTATGGTGAACACGCTCGACGACCTCGGCCGCCGACAACGACGACCTTGGCGACGGGATGGCAACGGTGCTGCCGTCGTAGTTCCGCGGCCACGACGTCATCCTCACGTCGGTCTCGGTGGCGACAACACGCCGATCACCGTCCGCCAGGACGGTGTCGCGCCGTCCGCGGTAGACGCAGAGGTCCCCATCACGTCACCGGCGCCGCCGTCGGGTTCGGTGACCGCCGCCGCGATCCACGATGACAGTGCCATGACGTTGGCACGACTCGTCTACTACCACGCCCGCCGCGGCGACGACGACGCAGTGATCACCGACGAAAAGAGCGTCACCTACGCCGAACTCGCGACAGACATCGCGGCTCGGGCCGCCGAACTGGGCGCCCGCGCAAACTCGTCCTGCTCACCTCGGCTCCCGAGAATCACACGACTACGTTCGAACCCCGCGACCCGGACTTGACCAAGTTACGTTATGTGGCTCAACGATCAAGAGGTGCCTAAAGATGCCTTGCTGTTACGTTGCGAAAGAGTATTTCGACCAGAATCGGGCCTGCTGTCAATGTGGCTGGCAGGGAACGGCTCGAATTTTCACCTTCATGGCAGTCCGAGACGCCCGCCAACACTCTAAGCGGCCCCGGTGCAACCTGGCGGAACGCCTCATCGTCCGACCTCGCCGCACCCGAAGACGGTAAATGCGAAATATGAAGATCTTCCTGTTGAGGGTTCCTGAAAGCGAACCTCTTCAAGTCCCGGCGGGTTCTATCCAACGTCGCAATACCGACGGACTTTGTGAGGTTGACATCCCACTTCCAGTCACACTGGGTGATCCTGGCAGCAGTCGGCAGGAGGTCATGGTGGTCGCCGAAACACCACCGATCGGTGTGCTCGAGGTTCAGCACAACTTCACCGAACTGCCCCGGATCCGTTCGGAGCGAACGCCATTCGAGTTGCACTACCCGCGCATGGTCGACCGAATGCGCGCCGAAGCGCACGTTGGCAAGGCGCACGGCCCCGACGACGGAGACGCGACGCGCATCGACGGTGAACATCTCCGCACCTGATTTCGACGCGAGGGAACGGGTGAGTGCGCTGCAGCGTCCGTCGCGCCGTCCGGTTGACGGCTGGCGCGGACCCACCGCTGACCGCCCACCCTCGAGGTTGACCACCATATAGTCATATGCGTACAATCGCATATATGAGTGATCGTGATGGCTGCGGGTCGGATCGAGCTGGTCGGCAATCGCCGCCAGGGGAGACGTTGGCTTTAGATCTCGCCAATCTTCTTCCGGGCAGCGACGAACGATGCGCTGACCGCCTCACCGTCGACCTGATCGCCAACCCCGTCATCGACGACGCGCACGTCATCGGCGGCGGGACGCCCACGCCGCGGCTGTGCGTTCACTACGACGCCGCCCAGGCGACGGCAGCCGACGTGCAACGACGCGCGTGGCTGGCCGCCAACGCCATCGGCGCGCATTTCGGCCACCTGCGCTGGTCGCTGACCGAGGCGCCCGAGGACGAGGCAACGCGCCGGGCCGTGGTCGACCGGTTGTCAGCACTGCCCGGCGTGGTCTCGGCAGCATCGACGACCACGACGGTCGACGTGGAGTTCGAACGCGCCACCGTCACCGCACAGGAACTCGTCGACGCCATCACCGCTGAGGTGGGGTTGGCCACCACTGCCGTCTCCGACGCTGCCGACGACCACGATGCCGGGGAAGGGGACGGCGCGGGCCACGATCATGGTCACGGCCATGGTCACGGCGGAATCTTCGGGGAGCGCAGCGAACTCGTCTTCGCCGGACTGTCCGGGACACTGCTCCTGGGCGGTTGGTTACTGGCGACCTTCGCCGACACACCCCGTGTTGCGGAGATGGTCGTCTACTCCCTGGCCTTCTTCTTCGGTGCCTTCTTCACCGTGCAGGAAGCGTTCGCCAGCGTGCGGCAGCGCCGGTTCGAGATCGACTTCCTGATGCTGGTGTCGGCAGCCGGTGCGGCGGCGCTGGGCGAGGTCGCAGAAGGTGCTCTGCTGCTGTTCCTGTTCAGCGTCGGTCACGCACTAGAGGGATACGCGATGGGCCGCGCCCGGCGCGCCATTGAAGCGCTCGCCGAAATCGCTCCCAAGACGGCACTGGTACGACGCGGCGGCACGGGCGACACCGTCGAGGTTCCGGTAGCCGAGCTGCGGGTGGGGGACATCGTCGTGGTGCGACCCAACATGCGGCTGGCCGCCGACGGCTTCGTCGTGGCCGGCACCAGCAGCGTCGACCAGGCTCCGGTTACCGGCGAGAGCGTTCCCGTCGACAAACGACCCGTGCCCGACGTGGCCGCAGCCGCTGCATCACCCGACCTCATCGACGCGGCGGCACGGGTGTTCGCCGGCACGATCAACGGCGCCGGCGCCATCGAGGTCCAGGTGACCCGACTCGCCGGTGACTCCACCCTCGCCCGAGTGGTCCGCCTGGTCGCCGAGGCCCAGACCAAGACCACCTCCACGCAACGCTTCACCGACCGGTTCCAACGCATCTTCGTCCCGGTTGTCCTGGCCGGTGTCGTGCTGTTGCTGTTCGCCGGTTTCGTGGTGGACGAACCCTTCACCGCCACGGTGTATCGCGCCCTGGCCGTACTGGTGGCCGCCAGCCCGTGCGCCCTGGCGATCGCCACGCCGAGTGCGGTGCTGTCGGCGGTGGCGCGTGCGGCGAGGGCAGGCATCTTGGTCAAGGGTGGCGCCGCGCTGGAGGAGTTGGGGCGCGTCGAGGTGCTGGCGTTCGACAAGACCGGGACCCTCACCCAGGGGCGACCACGGATCGCCGACGTGGTGCCCGCGGCTGGCACCGACGAGACGGAACTTCTGACGGTCGCGGTCGCCGTCGAGGAGCAGAGTGATCATCCCCTCGCGCGGGCCATCGTGCGCGATGGCCGCGAGCGACTGGCTGGCGCGGTGGTACCCCGCGCAACCGACGTCCGTGCCCTGATCGGTCGTGGCATCGTCGCGTCCGTCGAAGGGATCGAGGTGCGCATCGGCAAGAGTGACATGTTCATCGACTCCGCCGAGCGTCCACCTGCCGAGGTGGCCGCCGACGTCGACCGACTGGAGCAGTCGGGCCGGACCACGATGCTCGTCCGCGCTGGCGACCGCTGGCTGGGCGTGATCGGTTTGATGGACGTCCCCCGGCCGGAGGCGTCGGCAGTCATCGCGAGCCTCGCCGAACTAGGGGTGGGTAACACCGTGATGCTCTCGGGTGACAATCAGCGGGTCGCCGATGCGGTGGCCGCCGAGGTTGGTGTCGCCTACGCCCGCGGAGATTTGATGCCCGAGGACAAGGTGGCCGAGATCGCTGCGCTGCGAACGCGTTACGGCCGAGTGGGCATGGTCGGTGACGGCGTCAACGACGCGCCCGCCATGGCGGGCGCGAACGTCGGAATAGCGATGGGTGCGGCCGGCTCGGACGTGGCGTTGGAGACCGCCGACGTTGCGCTGATGGCCGACGACCTCCGGGCGCTGCCGTTCGCGGTGAAACTCAGTCGCCGCTCCTCACGGGTCATCAAGCAGAATCTGTGGGCGAGTCTCGGGATCGTCGCGGTCCTCATCCCGGCAACGATCCTCGGCCTGGGCATCGGTCCTGCCGTCCTCATTCACGAGGGCTCGACACTCCTGGTCGTGGCCAATGCGCTGCGACTGCTCGGGCTACCGATGCAGTCGGTGGCACCGGCAGAACCAAGCACAGCGGACGGTGCCCTGAGCTCGGCTAATGGCGTCGAAGCCAGCCGCGGGTAGCCAAAGTACTCGAAGGGCGGCGAGCCACTTGGGGATGGCAGCCCTTCTCAGGGCCGAAAGTCTCTACCGTCCGGGAACATTTCTGCTGCACTATCCGAGGTATGACGGAAACAGCCGAAACCGGTGCCGAACAGACCACCGTGACGGGCCAACGCCGGGTCGACGACCGACATGATCGGCCTGGTCAGCTGAGCCATCACGTCTTGGCCTGGGTGGGCATCATCGCCGGTGTCCTGTTCATCGTTCTGGTGATCTTCTTCGCGGGGTTCTTCTTGGGTCGATCCTCGGGCGGGCACCGCGGTTATGACGGCGACCGTAACGGTTCCTCTTCCGGTCAGATGGGACCGGGCGGACTGATGGGACCGGGCTACGCCGGACCGGGCGGACTGATGGGACCGGGCTACGCCGGACCGGGCGGAATGATGGGACCGGGCTACGCCGGACCGGGCGGAATGATGGGACCGGGCCACGCCGGACCGGGCGGAATGATGGGACCGGGCTACACGGGACCGGGCGACCGTGACGGTTCCGGTCAGATGGGACCGGGCTACACGGGACCGGGCGGAATGTTGGGACCGAACCAGTCGCCTACGACGACGTCACCCAGCACGCCGCGCCCATAGAGCCAAACCACCACAGCTTCGGGACAGCGTGGAAGCGAACGTTGCACGCAAACACCTGGCAAATGCCGCGCCGGATGAGTGACCTTCTCCCTCTCGGGCCTCAACGAATTAGTGAAACGTAACGGCCACAACGACTCCCGTATCCAGACCACCTGCAGGCTGGTATGCCGACCCATCTGGTGCCGAAGGTCAGTCATACTGGGACGGCAAGGAACGGGGTTGCGCACCGCCCAAGTCGCCGGCGAAGTCGCACGACGTCAGGAACGGCGTGCTGATCGGTCTGGGAGTTTTCCTCGCTTGGTGATCGTCGGCAGCTTGCTCCTGGCCATTCCCGTGCCGACCTCCCAACGGCGCCACGCCGACGTCAAGCGGCCTGCGATAGGGCGACGGCGGCGGCACCCTCAACTCAGGTAGTGCGTCCCAGGCAGAGCGATCGACTCGGGCAGCGCCGCCACCGTCACGCCCTCGGCCTACACAGGGTCCGCCGCGGACGGCGCAACAGTATCCGCTGCAATAAACCGCCCTCGCGGTTGCTCGACATCATCAACGCCGGTTTCGTTTGACGAATACACCTTGGGCTGTCGACGCCCTGGATGGTGTCACGCCTGTGGGCGACGACGACAAGGATGCCAACCGGTAGCGCGTTTCCCGCGATGAGGTCTGGATGTCTGGAACGGTGGGAACCCTCGAGTTGATGATCATGCGACTGGGCATGTCGTACAGATTCCGTTCGACGGCCTGCACCAGTTCGCTCCGCACATCATCGGTGACACCACCGCGACCCCGGGCGTTGATTCGGTGCGGCCGCCAGGTAGCGAAAGGCAAGCGAGACCCTTTGCGCGCCTTCTAGATCTGCCAGTCCTGGGCTCCGTCGTTCTCGTCGTATGTGCCGACGGAGTTCTTGACCACGACCGGGTCCCCGCTGCCGAAGTTGTCGTAGAACCATTGCGCGTTCGCGGGACTCAGATTGGGGCAGCCGTGGCTGACGTTGCGCTTGCCCTGATCGCCCACTGACCACGGGGCGCCGTGAACGAAGATGCCGGCGTTGTTGATGCGCACCGCGTCTTGGACTTTGAGCTTGTACCCCTCGGCTGAGTTGACAGGCACGCCGTAGGTCGAGGAGTCCATCACCATGTCGGCGAACTTCTCCAGCACGTAGTAAGTGCCGTTGGGCGTTTCGTATCCCGGCTTGCCCAGCGACACCGGGATGGTCTTCTCGAGCGCGCCGTTGCGCATCACCTCCATCTGAAGGGTGGCGTTGTCGATGGTTGCCACCAGGGCGTCGCCGGTGCGAAAGCTCGACTTCGTTCCGCCTGCATCGATGGTGATGGTCGAGTTGGCGGGCCAGAAGTCGACCGGCCGCCATCTGAGTTGGGTACTGCTCATCCAGTAGAACTTGCCGGGCACAGGGGGATTGGACGAAATGTGGACGGCCTGCTCGGCCAGCGCGCGGTCGGCGATCGGCCGTTGGAAGTTGATGACGATCGGTTTGGCCACGCCGACCATCGAGCCGTTCACCGGGTTGAACGTCGGCGGAGCGAAAACTGGCGGCCCGAGGTAGGGCAGTGGGTTTTGGCCGGCTGGTGTGTCCACGGGTGTGGGCGACGCCGCCCCGGAAAGCGGGCCCGCTGACGCAGGCGCAAGGGGATTCGGTGAGATCGCCAGAGGTTCGCCCGGTACGGGGGGCATGGGTGCCGGTGGCTCGGCCGAGGCGGACGTTGCGGTGAGCAGTACCGCACCCGCTAGACCGGCCGCGAACATCACAATGACGCGCTTGCGCAGCGAACTCGGCATCGGTGTCTCCTAACCTCGATTCGGTGACCGTGGCGCATCGACGGCAGCTGAGGACACCCCACCACCGTCTACGTACTTGCATAGTACGTACATCCGAAGACCGCGGCCCGCGGCCGACTACTAACATACGTAGTAGATGCGTAAAGGCGGCTGGGTGACGTCGATGAGCGGTGACGCGCCGTGAGCGGTTTCACCACGATCGCCACGACCGAGCGGGGAGCGCATCGCGAAATCATGTTGCCGGGTTGGCCCCGTAGCGAAAACGTGACAGTGGAGTTACCGAATTGCTAAGGCGCACTTACTCTTACGCACGCCGAATCACCCGTATAGTCCCATTGGCGACGTCGTCATTTCGGCAGGAGAAGTCCATGCGGTCGGTAGTTCGATGTGTTCTGGCGGTGATCGTGACCGCTGCAAGCGCAATCGCGGGGCCGGCCGACGTCAGCTTGGCGGCGGCTAACCAGGTGGATGCGTACCCCATCGCCTCGGTCCTGCCGACGCCAGGCGACGTGGTGGGTGTGGCGCACCCCGTGGTGGTGACGTTCAAGGGGCCGGTGTCCAACCGGCCAGCCGCCGAGCGCGCGATCAACGTCAAGACGTCTCCAGAGATGACCGGCACGTTCGTATGGCAGGGCGACGACATCGTGCAGTGGGTTCCCGACCGATTCTGGCCGGGGCGTACCACGGTGGCGCTTTCCGTCGGCGGACTGTCCACGACCCTCACCACAGGTCCTGCCGTCGTCGGTGTCGCCAACATCTCG
This sequence comes from Mycolicibacterium hodleri, assembly GCA_006864685.1. Lineage (GTDB taxonomy): Bacteria > Actinomycetota > Actinomycetes > Mycobacteriales > Mycobacteriaceae > Mycobacterium > Mycobacterium hodleri_B. The sequence continues at coordinate 172,103 of VIFX01000005.1, forward strand.
GAGCACACGTTCACCGTGACCATTGACGGGGTCGACGCGGGGCCACCACCCGCCCTGCCTGCGCCACACCACCGACCCCGTTGGGGAGAACCGGGCGTGTTTCCGGCCTCGATGGGTAGGCCGGAGTACCCGACACCGGTCGGGGCGTACACCGTGCTGGCCAAGGAACGCGACGTAGTGATGGATTCCAGCAGTGTCGGCATCCCGATCGACGACCCCGATGGTTACCTGCTGACGGTGGACTACGCCGTCCGCTTCACCAGCCGTGGCCTCTTCGTGCATTCTGCTCCCTGGGCCGTCGATTCACTCGGGTATGAGAACACCAGCCACGGCTGTGTCGGACTGAGCCTCGAGGACGCCGAGTGGTACTTCAACACCGTCAGTGTCGGTGACCCGGTGATCGTGCAGGAGAACAGCATTGAAGTTCCGCGGGCAGTGCCGTCCTGACGAGTTTCCGCGAGAAGTGGAACCGATGACGGTGACGATGCGGGAATCGGACCCGCGTCTTCAGCGTGGGAAGTCCTGTCGGTACGGCCCCACTGGTGCTGGCCTGCGAGCACTCTGGAAAGACAACTGTCCGGTCTGCGCAGGTCACCGCGAAACCGTCGTGCGCGAGCCGCATCCTGGCGCTACTCCTTCAACGCCTGTTCGACTGCCGCTGAAAGATCCTGGTAGCTCGTGAAATCGACTTCGCTTCCGTCGAGGAAGAACGTCGGAGTCCCCTGAACGCCAAGGGCTTTACCGTCGGCGACGTCGACGTTGACCCGGTCGAGGGTGGCGGGATCGTTGTAGGCGGCGTCGAAGGCGGGCATGTCGAGGCCGAGTTCGGACGCGAATCCGCGGAACGTCGAGTCGGCCGGAGTCCGCCGTTCACCCCACTGGCTTTGGGTCTCGTACATCTTCTTGTACATGGGCTCGAACTTGCCTTGCTGGGCAGCCGACTCGACGGCACGCGCCGCCCTCTCGGCGTTGAAATGAGACGGAATGGGGAAGTAGCGGATGACGAAGTTGACACGATCCCCGTACTCCGTACGCAGCTGCTCGACCATCGGGAACGCCGCGCGGCACGCCTCGCATTCGAAGTCGAGGAACTCGACCAAGGTCACATCGCTGTTCGGCACAGTGGTGAGGCGGCGACTATCGTCTCGCACCAGCTGCCCCGCCTCGTCACCCTGGGCCTGTGCGACGGCGGTGTCCTTGTCCTGGACCGACAGGTAGACACCCGCTCCGATGATGAGGGTGATGACCGCGAAGGCGGTCAGCAAGATTCGTGTGACAGGCGCCATCTGAGGATCCTCCATGACATCGGCGAACGTCTGCCCCTGCAATGGAACAGACGCGTCCCGCAGCGGTGCGGCGAGACCGGCACGTGGGTATTGCCTCGCACCCAACTATATACGTAGAAAGACCGTAGGTTCGGTGGCGATCGTGTTCGGTCAACCACCCATGGGCGGGGCGAGATCGTCGGGGGATCGCCATCGGGTCATCAGGCCCGCGTCCCCCTGGTCGGTGTTGCCGACCGGATGGCGTGCGCTCGTCGATCCCGGGGCGGCGACGATCAGGCGGACCACCTGGCCAAGAGCGCGTGACCGCCGCCAGGCCGAGCCGGGCGTCGGACTGTGTCCGCTGTAGATGACATATGCCGCGTGGTCGGCGGCCAGCGCCGGTGTTACGACGTTCGATCGCAGATGACCAACAGACGAATTCGCAGACGGCGATGAACTGTGCGGCCGTGTCCTCACGTGGTGGAGTTCACCCCAGGGAGGTGTGTCGACGCGTCGCGTGACTCCCCGCGTTCGACGGGACGGCAGCAGGGACACTCGTCGCCGCAGGTGTCCTTCTGAACGGTGAGCACCGGTGTGGGGGATGTCGTCGGAGGGCAGCAGGCGTCGACGGGCGGCGGGGGCGCGGCAATGGTGACGTGGTGTACCCCCGCTGCGGCGGTCCGCAGCGGGGCGACGCCTGGTAGTGGCTGCGTGCGTGCGGCGCGGATTGCGTTGAGGATGACGAGCACTTCGGCCGTCTCGTGGATCAGCACCACGGTGGCCAGTCCGAGAACTCCCAAGGCGGCCAAGGGAATCAGGACGGTGATGATCGCCAGTGACAATCCGATGTTCTGCAGCATGATTCGACGGGCCCGACGGGCGTGGGCGAGGACTTGGGGGAGGTGGCGCAGGTCTTCGCCCATCAGGGCGACGTCGGCGGTTTCGATGGCGACGTCGGTACCCATCGTGCCCATCGCAATGCCGATGTCGGCGGTGGCCAGTGCGGGTGCATCGTTGACCCCGTCGCCGACCATCGCGATCGGCCGGCCGCCGGATAGGTCGGCCAGCAGGCGAGCCTTGTCTTCGGGCAGCAGGTCGGCGTGTACGGCGGTGATGCCAGCGGCTTCGGCCACGGCCTTGGCCGTGAGGGCGTTGTCACCAGTCAGCATCGCGACGTCGATGCCCAGCGCGCGCAGTTGGCGGACCACGTCGGGCGCTTCGGGCCGCAGCTCGTCGCGGACCGCGATGGCCGCGACGACGACGGCGTCGCGTTCGAGGAGGACCACCGTCGCCCCGGCCGATTGAAGGCGGGTGACGTCGTCGGTGAACCCCGCGGCCGCGAGCCAGCCCGGCTTGCCCAAACGAATCGAGGAGTTGCCGATGCTGCCGCTGATGCCGTGGCCGGCGAGGGCGGTGACGTCGTCGGCCGCCGCGATGTCGGGGCCGGCGGCGTCGATGATGGCTTGGGCCAGGGGGTGCTCGCTGCGGGCTTCGACCGCGGACGCCATCCGGAGGGCGTCGGCTTCGGTGACGCCGTCCGCGGTGATCACCTCGATCACCTGCTGGCTGTTTCGGGTGAGCGTGCCGGTCTTGTCGAGGGCGATCACGGCGATGCGCCCGAGTTCCTCGATCGCGGCACCACCCTTGACGAGGGCACCTTGCCGGCTGGCGGCGCCGATGGCGGCCACGACGGTCAGCGGCACCGCGATGGCCAGGGCGCATGGGGAGGCCGCGACGAGGACCACCAGAGCGCGTTCGATCCACAACACCGGATCGCCCAGAAGTGCGCCGATTGCGGCGACGGCAGCGGCGAGTGCGAGGATCGCCGGGACGAGTGGGCGGGCGATCCGGTCGGCGAGGCGCTGGCCCGCACCCTTGCGTTCCTGGGCCTGCTCCACGATGTGGACGATGCGTGCCAGGGAGCTGTCGGCAGCGGCTGCGGTGACGGTGACGTCGATGGCTCCGCCGCCGTTGATGGCGCCGGCGTATACGGCGGTGCCCGGTTCGGCCTCGATGGGAACCGATTCTCCGGTGATGGCCGAGAGGTCCAGGCTGGTGCGACCGGAGGTGATGACGCCGTCGGTGGCTGCGCGGTCACCCGGTCGCAGCACCATCACGTCGTCTATGACCAATTCGTCTGGCATCACGCGGGTTTCGCGGCCGTCGCGGACCACGGTCACCGAAGGCGGTACCAGCGACAGGAGGGCGCGCAGACTTCGGCGGGTGCGAGTCACCGCGTAGTGCTCGAGCCCCTCGGCGATCGAGAACAGGATCGCCAGCAGCGCTGCTTCGGCGACCTGCCCCAGGGCCACGGCCCCGATCGCAGCGATCGTCATCAACGTGCCCACCCCGAGACGGCCGTGCCGAAGGTTGCGAACGGCACCGGGTGCGAACGTTGCGGCCCCGGCGACGACTGCCGCCAATTCGGCTCCCAGACCTACCGTTTCAAGTCCACTCCGGTTCAACACCCAGCCGACGAGCAGCAAAGCCGCCGCCAGGGCCCCCAGCTGCAGCTCGCGAACGTGCCACAGCTTGTCCGGCCCTGATTCGATTCTCGTGTCGGGGTTTTCGCCCACGGGGCCGCAGCACGCGTCAGACATGGTGAGCCTCGCGGCCCAGGCGGCGGCCAGCAGGTTCGAAGACCGCCTCGGTCAAAGACCGGCCGCGGTCGGTGAGCTGATACATCACCATCCGAGCTTGACGGCGAGAAGTCACCAGACCGGCGCTCTTGAGTTGACGTAGGTGATGGGAGACCAGGTTCTGCGACTGGCCGACCACCCAGGCCATATCGCACACGCACAGTTCGTCACCCCGAAGTAGTGCGGAGGCGATGGTCAGCCGGGTCGGGTCACTCAGAGCCCTCGCCGCGGCCGCCAGAACTTCCGCCTCGGCCAACGGCGGCAGCAGGGCTCGGATCCGCTCGGCGTGCGGCAAGTCCAGGCACAGCAATTCGCAATGATCGATCGGCAGTTCGGCCATCCGCACATACTAACGTATGTTGATATGTCGTTGTGACCGGCGGCTCGACCGTTCATGGCGCCGGTCGTGAATCGAACCTACGTACAAAGGCAGTAGGCCCGCGGCGTGCCGCCCGCCTCCGTGGCCGTCGGGCTGGCACGCTACGTCCGTGAAGGCTTTGGTCACCGGACTGGTCGCAGTGGCGGTAATGCTCTGCGTGCCACCCGTCGCCAACGCCGACATGGGACAGCGCGTCGCGCAGGCGAATGAATACCTCGCTTCCCGTCCCGGCACCGTCGGGTACGTGCTGCGGGACCGGACGACCGGACAAGCTCATCGAAACGATGCGGCCGGAACCTTGATGTGGACCGCATCCACCATCAAGCTCGCAATGGTGATCGACCTGCTGACGCGGGCGCGTGCTGGCCAGATCACCCTGACGCCGGCCGACAACCAGCTCATGGCCGACATGATGCATTCCTCGGACAGCGACGCCGCCGATACGTTGTGGGAACGCTTCGGCGGACCCGACAACATGGCCTTCAACCGCAACTTCCCCACCTACGGAATGACCAGTCTGCAAGCGCAACAAGGTTCAGCGCCACGTACCCCTATTGGGATTCCAGAAATCCACGAGCGACGACCTGGACCGGCTGATGAACTACACCCTCACCAGACTGCCGCCGGCCCAGACCGCGGCCATCGTTTCGGAGATGCAGCACCTCGACCCCAACCAACAATGGGGAGTGTGGGGAGCCGGCGCGGCCATGACCCCCGGCAACAAGAACGGATGGTCACAAGAACAGGGCGGCTGGGTCGTCAACAGCGTCGGTTTCGCCGGCCCCCAACAGCGCTACACCCTGACGATCATGAACTCGCTCAACGGGGAAGGGCGGCTACGACGACGGTGTGGAGACCACGACACGCCTGGCTCAGATCCTGCTGTCGCCCGGCTAGCGGAGCCCGTCACTCCGTCCGGTCAAGTCGCCCAAGCATCGGGAGGAACCTGCCAACGACTTGACCATATGACTGGTAGGAGTCACCGTGCACGCGCATCAGGTGGGGCTCCTCCACCACGCGGACCTGCACTTCGATAGATGCGACCAGGAGGGCCAAAGCCGCCAGCGCCACCACGTTCGGGACCATCAATGCAATACCGGTCGCGAACACCAGCATGGCCGTGAAGATCGGGTTGCGCACCAACGCGAAGACGCCTTCGCGGACCAGAGTCGTGGTCTCCCGCGCGTCGACGCCTATCCGCCACGATTCGCCCATGTCGTTCTGCGCGTACAACGTTCCGGCGATGCCGGTCACCGCCAGTACCGTGCCGAGCGCCTGGAGGATCGGCACCTCGGCGGCCCCGATCGGCGAGACGCCACCCACTACCTGCAAGGCGGGTGCTAACAGGCCGAGGATCATGGCCACGACGAAGCCGACACCGGCAAGCCATTCCGGTGTGCCCGGTCGGCCGCTGATACCGCGAAACCCCGTCGACCCGGTTCGTCGAGACTGGCGCCAGCTGCGCCATCCGAACCCGAGCGCGACGAACACCACATACAGGACCAGTGCGCCGATCGTGACCATGGCCATCACCTCCACCGACAATGTATGCATACATCGCAATATATGCAACCATGACGTCGGCACGCTGGGCGGTTCGAAGGCGGCAGGGGTTAACTCTCGATGACGCGCGTCGCACAGGGTGTCATCCCGCCGGTCCGGACGGGTGAGACCTTCACCGGCACAACGCTTCTCTGCGCTTCGATCATCTGGCCACCGCCAAGGTAAATCGCTTCGTGTTGACCCCCGCCGGGACCCCAGGACAACAGGTCGCCACGCTTCGCTTGGACAGGGGCACCTTTCGTCCAGCGTCGTACTGATCGCCGGAATACCGGGGCAACCCAACGCCGACACCGGCGAATGCGTAACGCGTGAGGCCGGAACAGTCGAATCCGACCGTGCCTGCGCCGGAGTCGATTCCCCGACTCGGGCCGGTGAGGCTGCCGCCGCCCCACGAATAGGGCACACCGATCTGTGACCCGGCCCGGCGAATGACGTACTCGATTGCCTGCTTGCCGTAGACGCGGCCGCCGCTCAGGCTGGGCGCGGGACTCGCCGAGGGGCTCACGACGCCAAAACTGCTGAGGAACTTGCGCCCGAGATCCATGGTGGTTTGCGCCGCTAAAGCGCTTGCCTGCAGGGATGCATTGGCGATCGCGACAGGGTCTCCTGGGGCCCCGGCGCTGAGCGCTCTGGGCAACGAGGGATCCCATTGGCCGCCGGCGGGTTCCGCCTTGGCCGGGGCCGGGAGGGCAAGCGGCACGGCCACGGACAGGACACATGCGACCAGAAAAGATCGCCGCCCGCTTACTCGGATGTGGTCGCACGCAGCCGACATCGTTTGGGCGTCAGCGCTTTCGGGGCGAAGCGATCGGGGCATGTATTGCACGCCACCGAGTACTCCCTTCGGGGTAACGCAAGCGACCTCTCAGGCCGCCCGCGGCTCCACACGAACATGTACGTAGCTACACCGTAGATCCATTTGCTACGTACATCACTTCTGCCCCATTGGTAACTCGCCCCGAATGACAACACCGATGCAATTCGTGGGCCGACCTATGAGTCGCTGTGCATTGCCGGGTGTGCGGCATGTCGCGCGGGCGGAAGAACTCGACCGCCGATTCCTTCCGCCGTCGGTCAGACGACGCGGACGCTGCGGTGGACGTCGATCGGTGCGACACCGAACATTTCGTGGAAGGCGCGGTTGGCGTGGGAGCTGTCGCTGAAGCCAGCGGCGTGCGCCGCGTCGGTGATCGTTCCTCCGGTGCGCGCTACATCCATCGCGTGAACGAGCCGCGCCCACCGCACGTAGGCCGGAAACGACAGACCGACGTCGCGGGCGAACAGCCGCCCGAGCCGGTCGGCGGAAAGATGCACCGCAGCAGCGACGTCGGTCAGCCGCACCGGGCCACTGAGCAGATCGGGTATCAGCTCGATGGCACTGGCCACAGCGGGATGGGTGCTGACGTGCTCGGTATCAACTGCTTCGGGTCCCATGAGCCGGGCGATGATCGCATCTGCAGCGGCCGAGAGGTCGACGAAGAGAGCAAGATGCTCCGGGAGGTTCCGAGTCGCCGCACACCAGGCCGACACGTCGTGTTTCACGGAGGGATCGACGAGACCCTCGGCGCGGCGACCGTGCGTGCTCATGGGATCCAGGTAGATCATGATTCCGGTCGCGGAGCCGGCATCGACAGCGTGCACCATCCCGGAGGGGATGATGCCGGAGCGGGAATGGGCGCTACACCCGGTCGCGTCGGTGAAGAGCACCTGTCCATCGGACGCGACGGCGATCTGAACCGCCGCATGCGAGTGACCGTGTGCGGCTCCAAGGCGTCCGCCGTAGATGAGCCGGCCTGGCTCGATGACCGCTGCGCCCGACCACGTCATTTTTTGAGTATGCCAACGACGAGATTGAATGCCCGCGATGCGAGTCGTGCAGGCTACGCGTCGAGGTCGCCGGATCTGTACATGCGCCGAGATGCTTGTTCTTCCGAGACTGAGGGCATGACGAAGACACTTGTTCGGTACGGCTATGTGCCGCTGATGCTGATCGGTATCAACGGTGCGGCGATCGGCCTAGCCCATGCCCCCTGGGCTGAGCTATGGATGGCCGCGCTCGTCATCGCGGCGATCGGACTGTCCTTCATGGCCGAGCGGACGCTGCCGTACACCGAGGAGTGGAACACGTCGGTCGGTGATGGGCACCGCGACGTGGCGCACGCCTTCGTCAACGAGACGTCGCTGCTACTCACCGTGCTGGTGATCCCACTGATGGCCGCCCTGTCATCCTTCGGGGAGCGGTGGCCGGCGGCGGTGCCATTCGTGGCACAAGTGCTGATCGCGATCGTCGTCACTGATCTCGGGGTGACCCTCGCGCATCTGGTCAGCCACAAGGTGGGGTGGCTGTGGCGCTTTCACGCCGTGCATCACAGCGTCACACGGTTCTACGGCTTCAACGGACTGATGAAGCACCCTCTTCACGGAGCTCTGGAACTCGCGGTCGGCGCCGTGCCGCTGCTCCTGCTGGGCATGCCGAAGGCCGTGGCTGAGGTGCTGACCGTGTGCATTGCGGTGCAGTTGCTGCTGCAGCACTCCAATGCCGACTACCGCATCGGCCTGTTGCGAAAGGTGCTCGCGCTCAACGAGGGACACCGGTTCCACCATCTGAAGTGGGCGGGCATCGGCGATGTCAACTTCGGGCTCTTCACCCTCGTCTGGGACCACGCGCTGCGCACGTTCTCCTACGACCCGCAGCGCCGGTTCAGCAGCGACGACCTCGGTATGGCCGCCAAGCCGGACTACCCCGTCAGGTATGTGGCACAGCTGGCTGAGCCGTTTCGCGCGACCGGTGCTTGCCAGCTCAAGGACAGCGCTGACGGCGACAGCGTGTCACCGGGCGCGAGCCCGTCATGACGAATACCGCGTACACCAATTCCATCGTAATCACCTGCGACTGTGTAGGATCCGTCGCTGAAGCGGTGGCCGTCGCCGATGGGCGCATCCCCGCCGTTGACAATGACGCCCACGTCCGCCGCTGCGGGTTTGGACGCCGAGGTGGTGGACCTCGACGGCGCCACGATGCTGCCGGGCTTCATCGACACCCATCCCCACCTGTTGCACTTATTTTCGGCGACGACGGCGGTTTGAGGTGAGTCGACGATTCACCCCGACTGCCTACGCTGGGATCAACGGCTGTGTCAGGATGCCGTCGACGGCATCCGAAAGGCGTTCGACAAACCCGATGCTGCGGATCGACGAAGGCCGCCGTGTCGAGGTGGGCCGTTAACCTGGCGAAGTTGGGTGTTATTGGCGAAGAGATGAATCTTGCCTCAATTTGGCTGCACCCCCGAGTCGGCCTACACGGCGGCGTCACGTGACGAATGCTGACGCGCCGCGAGCCTCCATGGCCAAGACGCCGCCGCGTGCTGAACGGTGGCTGATATCCCGGCATAGAACTTTGGACACGAGCGTGAAACAAATTCGGGTGGACACGACGCGCGACGCCGCGCATCAACGCAGTTCAGCGCTTCACGTTTGGACACGGAGCTTGAGAAGTCACACATTTTGTGAATTCCCATACTTCGTGTCCAAATCCCATCTGAAACGTCCACCGAATGTCCAATAGGACACGAAGTGTGAGACAAACCGAGGACGCTAAATTAAATGCTCCGGCCCGAACCTGCAAAGGTTTTAGCGGTAGCCTTCGCGGTGTATGGCGCGAGCTTGCGGATCGTCCTCTCAGCCAGGAAGCCGCTGAACTACCACTCGGGGTAGGCGAGTGGATGGATAACAGTCGTTCCGGTAGTGCCGCGGCCTAACCCCATCGTGGAGCGTTGTGAGGGGGCAAGTCCCGACGCGCCACGCAGTGGTGTGACCGCGACGTAGCGGCTGGCGCGTGATCAGCCGGTCGGTCAGGCCAGTAGACAGCGGCGTCGCCGCGGTGAAGGACACCCGCTCTCGGCGCAGCGGTCCCACGCGGTCGTACCGCGCCTGCACCGCAGGTTTTCATGGAACAGCACAGCTAGCTCTCGATGATGCGGGTCACGTACGGGGTCATCCCGCCGGTGCGCACGGGCGAGACCTTCACTGGCACACCGGTTTGTTGCGCTTCGAGCATCTGGCCGCCACCCAGGTAAAGGGCTTCGTGCTGGCCGCCGGAGGGACCCCAGAACAAGAGGTCTCCGCGCTTGGCTTGCGATGGGGGAATTTTTCGGCCGGCGTCGTATTGATCGCCGGAGTAGCGGGGAAGCAGAACGCCGACTCCGGCGAAGGCGTAGCGGGTCAGGCCCGAGCAGTCGAACCCGACAGTGCCTGCGCCAGAGTCGATTCCGCGGCTCGGCCCGTTGAGGCTGCCTCCGCCCCATGAATAGGGGACACCACGCTGGGATCCGGCTCGGCGAATCACGTATTCGATGGCTTGTGCCCCGTAGACCCGGTTGCCGCTCAGGCTGGAGCCCGGATCGCTCGCCGGGCTCGTCAGGCCCAGGCCGCTCAGGAATTTGCGTCCCATGTCCATGGTGGTCTTTGCCGCGTTGGCGCTGGCTTGTAGGGAGGCGTTCGCGATCGCCACCGGGTCACCTGGAGCCCCCGCGCTAAGGACGCTCGGCAGCAACGGATCCCATGGGCTGACGGGTTCAGCGTGAGCGGGTGTGGCGAGGACGATCGCCGACACGGCGCATCCTAGGAGGAGAAGACGCGTGAAGCTAGAGCGACGGCGGCCTGTGCTTTCCGCCTTCGGCGACGCGCCGAAACGTGGACCAAGATTGATGTTCCGAGACACGGAGGGCATCGAGTTTCAGTTCTCCTTCTGAGGCGGCCGAGGCCCGTCGGGCCGTAAGTGCCGCCGACTCGTGCGCCGGCGCTGGTCTACGGGCTGTCTAAGTACGTAGCAACAGCGGATATAGACCGAACGTACATCACTCCAGCCTCTCTGTTAACAGCAGTAACAGAACAACATTCGTGTAATTTGTTGGGCTCGCGCGTAGTTGGCGCCTTCGGACTATTGGGTCCGAGCATGCATCACGGCTGGCGTACGCCTGCCGCCGTCTCCGGCAATCTCTGCGTCTCTGCGTGCATTCGACAAGAGTGGTCCTCCGCGAGTAGCTTACCTGCGTATGAATGCAGATACGGGTGGATGCCGCCGCCGGTTACCCGACGATCAGGTCGGTCTGGTCGTGGAGGTATTTCGCATGCTGGCCGACGCCACCCGCGTCCAAGTGTTGTGGGCGTTGGTGGACCGCGAGATGTCGGTTAGTGAACTTGCGGAACACGTAGGCAAACCTGCCCCGTCGGTGTCGCAGCACCTGGCGAAACTGCGGATGGCTCGCCTGGTCCGGACCCGCCGCGACGGCACGACGATCTTCTACAGCATGGAAAACGACCACGTCGCACAATTGGTCACGGACGCCGTCTTTAACGCCGAGCACTCTGGACCTGGCGTTCCCGGCCACCACGCCAGCACAGGCGAATTGAGAGCACTGCACCCCGACACCGCGTCGAACGGCGCACTACGGCAGAAGAGCTGACATGGCCCACGAACCGACCACCCACCCGCACCACGACCGCGCTGCCCACCAGCACGACGATCAGGCTCATGGGTCGCACCACGGGCACGGTCATGACCACCATGGGCACGATCACGACGGCTGGGGCGGCAAGTTCGGCGCGGCCATCCGCGAGGTTTTCGCCCCGCACAGCCACGACGCCTCCGACAGCATCGACGACGCACTCGAATCCAGCGCCGCGGGTATCCGGGCGGTGAAGATCAGCCTGATGGCCCTGGGCGCGACGGCCATCACGCAGATCGTCATCGTCGTGATCTCCGGTTCAGTGGCGCTGCTGGCCGATACCATCCACAACTTCTCCGACGCCTTGACCGCCATCCCGCTGTGGATCGCCTTCGCGCTGGGCACCAAGGCCGCCACCCGGCGCTACACCTACGGCTTCGGACGCGCCGAAGACCTCGCCGGCCTATTCGTCGTGGCGATGATTACCCTGTCGGCGATCATCGCCGGAATCGAGTCGGTGCGACGCTTGATCAACCCGGTGCCGATCGAGCACGTCGGTTGGGTTGCCGCTGCGGGCCTGATCGGGTTCATCGGCAACGAGGTCGTCGCGGTGTACCGCATCCGGGTCGGTCGCCGAATCGGGTCGGCGGCCCTGATCGCCGACGGCCTGCACGCCCGCACCGATGGATTCACCTCACTGGCAGTGCTTTTCGGCGCTGGCGGCGTGGCGCTGGGCTTCCCGTTGGCCGACCCCATCATCGGCCTCGTCATCACTGTCGCGATCTTGGCAGTGTTGCGAACCGCGGTGCGCGACATCTTCCGCCGCCTCATGGACGCGGTCGATCCGGCCTTCATCGACTCCGCCGAGGCCGCGCTGGCGGTCGAGCCCGGTGTCACCGGGGTGCGCAGCGTGAAGATGCGTTGGATTGGGCACACGCTTCACGCCGACGCAGAACTGGACATCGACCCCGCCACTAGCCTGGCGGCCGCCCACCGCATCGCCCACGACGCAGAACACACGCTGACCCACGCCGTGCCGAAACTGTCGACGGCACTCGTCCACGCCTACCCTGCCGGTGACGGCACTGCACCGGAGGGCCATCACTAGGGCACCACGTTGCCCGGGCAGCTGCGACGACGACTCCGTCAGTCCACCACTCGGTGACGCCGACGGTTCCAGTGAACGCCGACACTCCGGAACGTAGAAGTGTCGATCCCTCCCAGGGCTGCTCGGTCATGACAGCGTTGGCAGCGGCCGTCTACCGGGTGGTCGCGGCCGGTGCACGCGTGGGCGTGGTGCCCGTGGCAGGTGCCGGTGTCTGGTTGTTCGCGGTGGTGGCGAAGCGGCGCAGTCGCAGGCTGTTGCTGACCACGAAGACCGAGCTGAACGCCATGGCGGCGCCGGCGATCAGTGGGTTGAGCAGTCCCAACGCTGCCAACGGTAGGGCGGCGACGTTGTAGGCGAACGCCCAGAAGAGGTTGCCCTTGATGGTCTTCAACGTGGCCCGGGACAACCGGATCGCGTCGGCGGCTGCGCGCAGATCGCCGCGCACCAACGTCAGGTCCGACGCCTCGATGGCGACGTCGGTGCCGGTTCCCATGGCCAGACCCAGATCGGCCTGAACAAGTGCGGCCGCGTCGTTGACGCCGTCGCCGACCATCGCCACGATGTGCCCCCGGGCCTGCAGGTCCTTGACGACGTTGACCTTGTCGGCCGGCAGGACCTCGGCGATGACGTCGGTCGCGTCGATGCCGACTTGGGCGGCGACCGCGTGGGCGGCGCGCCGGTTGTCACCTGTCAGGAGGAAGGGGCGCAGACCGAGTTCGCGGAGCTGACTGATCGCGTCGGCAGAGGTGTCCTTGACGGTGTCCGCGACGACGATCACCGCGCGCGTCGCTCCGTCCCAGGCCACCCACACCGGGGTGTGGCCGCGCTCCTCGGCTGCCTCGGCGGCGTCGAGTAGGACTGTGGGCGTGGTGAGCGACCAGTCGTCTGTGAGCCAGCTGCGCCGCCCAACGAGCACGGCGTGCCCGTCGACGACACCGCTGACTCCGTGGCCGTCGTGGGTGGCGAAGCTCTCGACCGGGGGCAGCGTGGTCCCGTCGGTGGGTGCGGCGGCTGCTGCGATCGCGTCGCCGATGGGGTGCTGGGAGGCGTCTTCGACCGCTCCGGCGAGGGTGAGGGCCTGGGCGGGGGTTTCTCCGTCGGCGGGGTGCACGCCGATCAGGCTCATCCGCCCTGTGGTGACGGTGCCGGTCTTGTCGAGCACGACGGTGTCGACGCGGCGGGTGGACTCCAGGACTTGCGGTCCCTTGATGAGGATGCCGAGTTGGGCGCCGCGGCCGGTGCCGACGAGCAAGGCGGTCGGTGTCGCCAAGCCCAGGGCGCAGGGGCAGGCGATGATTAGGACGGCGACGGCGGCGGTGAATGCTGCGGTGGCTGGGTGGCCCGTGGCCAGCCATGCGGCCAGCGTCAGCACGGACAGGGTCATGACGATGGGGACGAAGATGGCTGAGACCCGATCGGCGAGGCGTTGGACGGAGGCTTTCCCGTTTTGGGCGTCCTCGACGAGGCGCGCCATTTGGGCGAGTTGGGTGTCGGCGCCGATGCGGGTGGCTTCTACGACGAGTCGACCGCCGGCGTTGACGGTGGCTCCGGTGACGTGGTCGCCGGGGCGGACTTCGACGGGCACCGGCTCGCCGGTGAGCATCGAGGCGTCGACTGCCGAGGTGCCCTCGGTGATGATCCCGTCGGTGGCGATCTTCTCCCCGGGTCGGACGATGAACAGGTCGCCGACCGCGAGTTGTGCTGTGGGAATGCGGGTTTCGGTGCCGTTGCGCAACACGGCGACGTCCTTGGCGCCCATGTCGAGGAGAGCCTTCAGGGCGGCGCCGGACTGTGACTTGGCGCGTGCTTCGAAGTAGCGGCCGGCCAGGATGAAGACGGTGACGGCGGCGGCGACTTCGAGGTAGATGTGTTCGGCACCCGACGCTGTGTCGGGCAGGAGGGTGAACGTCATGCGCATGCCGGCCATGCCGGCGTGTCCGAGGAACAGCGCCCATAGTGACCACAGGTAGGCGGCGCCGACACCCAGGGATATCAGGGTGTCCATGGTGGCGGCGCCGTGGCGGGCGTTTGCCCAGGCGGCGCGGTGGAACGGCAGCGCGCCCCACACCACGACGGGTGAGGTGAGCGTCAGGGCGAGCCACTGCCAGTTGGTGAACTGCAGGATCGGAATCATCGACAACGTGATGACCGGAACGGTCAGCACCAGTGAGACCAGCAGGCGGGTTCGCAACGCGGCAGTCTCGTCGGGTGCAGTCTGCACGGCGTCGGCGTCGGGTTCGTGGGATGTCGTGGTGGGTGCCGTTGCCGTGTAGCCGGTGGCCGCGACGGTGGCGATCAGATCGGCGGGCTCCACGGAGTCCGGGTAGCTGATCTTGGCCTTTTCGGTGGCGTAGTTGACGGTGGCGCTGACGCCGTCGAGTTTGTTGAGTTTCTTTTCGATCCGGGCCGCGCACGACGCGCAGGTCATGCCGCCGATCGACAGCTCGATACTGCGCGGCAGTGCGAGGTCAGCGATGTGATCGGTGGTGCTCATGTCCTGTCCCTTCGTGGGTGCGAACGAGGGTGCGGTCGCTGAACGGGTCAATCAGTGGCGGCGAGGTGGTAGTCGCCGGCCTCGTCGAGAGCGGAGGCGATCTGCTCACCGGTGACGCCGGCAGTGCTGGTGACTCGGACCGTTGACGTGGCTCCCGGTGCGAGGTCGACGGTCACGTCGGTGACGCCAGGGATCGCGGAGATTTCTTCGGTCACGGCGATGACGCAATGGCCGCAGGTCATTCCGGTAACGGCGAACGCGGTGACGGTGCTGTCCCGGGTTCCCGTGGCCGGAGTTGTCGGGACGGACGTGGTGTGGGGCGCGCAGCACCCGCAGCTGCCGTCTTCGGTTCGTAGCAGCGGCAGCGGTTCGCGTAGGTCCAGGTTGGTCATGCGACGTCCTTCTTGTGGTGAAGCAGGTTGTGGGAGAACGGTTTTGGTCAGGAGCGGACGAGGCGGGCGATGGCCGCCGACGCCTCGCTGATCTTCTGGTCGGCGATGTCGCCGCCTTGTTGGACCGCGGCGCTGACGCAGTGGGTGAGGTGCTCGTCGAGGAGCGCGAGTGCCACGGACTCCAGGGCCTTGGTGGCGGCGGAGATCTGGGTGAGGACGTCGATGCAGTAGCTGTCGTTCTCCACCATCCGTGCCAACCCGCGAACTTGTCCTTCGATGCGGCTGAGGCGTTTGAGGTGGGCGTCCTTGGACTGGAGGTATCCGGGTGCGGCGTGTTCCATGGGATGATCCGTTCTCGTCGAGTACCCCCAGGGGGTATGGCACTGACTATACCCCTAAGGGGTATCAAGTCGTCAAGGGTGACGGGCAGCCGGTGGCGGCGCGCAGGTTCAGCGACGTGGAATTCCGGGAAACCTGACGAACCGCCGGCTCGATCTGCGGTGCGCGCTCGACTGATACGTCGGAAGCCGTTGAGACGGGCAGGTGCGATCGTGGTGCCTGGCCTGGTCGAGCGATCACCGGCTAGTTGCGCCCCCATGGGTGCCGTCGTCAGGCTCGAAGACACGGGCCGCAGGGTGCTCGGCGGACGGTTGTCCGCCGAGCACCCCTCGTCGGTCGCCGAGGGTTAGCTCCCGAGCATGCCCCGCATTTGGGTGATCTCCGCTTGCTGATTGGCGATGATGGCCTGGGCCAGCTTCTTGGCATCGGGGTTGGTGCCGTCGCGCAACTCGGTGTTGGACATGTCGATGGCGCCGCTGTGATGGTCGATCATCATCTGCAGCCACACCTGGTCGAACGCCTCGCCCGACAGCCCCGTCAGGTTGGTCATCTGCTCGGCGGACATCATCCCTGGCATGCCTCCCATCCCTGGCATGTCATGACCGGACATCTCCGTCGACGGCGCGGGCTTGCCGAAACTCGCGAGAAGGCCGGTCATCTGCGTCATCTCGGGCCCTTGAGCCTTCTCGATGTTCTGAGCCAACGTGATGACCTGCTGATTCTGGGAGCGGCTCGGCACGAGCTTGGCCATGTCGACGGCCTGCGCGTGATGGGGGTACATCATCTGCAGGAACATCACGTCGGCATCGTTGAAGTCGGTGCGGGTGGCACTCGGCGCCGCTGACGCCGACGAGCCGCCGTGATCCATTCCGGGCATCGATCCGCTCATCCCGGTGGAACTGGAGACGGTCGGGGATGCCGATGTGTCGGACGAGGTGTCGGTACAGCCGGCGACGGTCAGGGCCGCCGCAACGGCGGCGGCCAGGACGGTGGACTTGACGGCAATGGTGGAACTGAACATGACTGATTTCCTTTTACGAAGTGTCGATGATTGGGGTGGTTCGGGACAGGTGTCGATGGGTGACCTGCTCGTCGTGAGCGGCCACGCGTGACTACCTGTCAGACCCGCAGAATCGACAGTTGGTGAAGGGTGAGGACGGTCCAGGGGGGTGCACGTTGACGGCGGCGGTTGCTGCGCCGAATCTTCGGCGCGATGAGCACTGCGTTGCGGGTTCCGATCCAGCACAGCATCGCCAGACCGGCGATGATCGCGATGGCAGTCATGATGAAGACGCAGCCATGCAGCCCGGTGTGTTGCTGGCCGCAGTCGTCGCCGTCGCAGGGCGCGGACGCCGGGGCGGCGTGCCCATTGGCGGTGTGATGCTGGCTCGTCGCCGCCATCGCGGGCTGCGCGTCGTGGTCGTGGCCGAGTGTGAACGTCACGGCGTGCATGGTGACGATTCCACCCAGCAGGACCACCAGGAGCAGGAGCCGCGCAACGGCGGGCAACGGTGCCACACCACGCGCGTTCATCACGGCTGCCAGCATACGGCACCGGAGCTCATACCCCTAAGGGGTATATTTTCAGCCTTGGGGCTTTCGTCAGTGGTGGCAGAGCGCGCTGGTGAAGACCGGGACCGCGATCGTCACGCTGATCGCCGCCCACAGCGTGACCCGATCGCGCCACCGCACACCGGCAGGCGCGGGCGCAGCCAGGCGGGCCGCGCGGTCGAGCACGGCGGTGTGGGCTGCGCCGAGCGCCGCCGCTGGAACCGTGGGCCGGCCGACGAGCGCCGCCATGCCGCACAGCAGGGGGTGCCGGCCGTGGCGGCGAGCCGCGCTGTCGTCGGCGTTCATCTCCAGAAGCCGTGACACCGCGTCGGGCCCGGCGGCCAGCAGCGGCAGCGAGGGCAGTCCGGCGGCGGCTGCACGCAACACCATCAACAGCTGGTGGTGGCGACCGGTCAGGTGTGCGTACTCGTGGGCCAGCACGGCGGCAAGTTCGTCGTCTTCCAGGCTTGCCAGTGCAGCGCTCGTCACGACGATGGCGCGAGGACGCCCTGATACGCAGTAGGCCGCGGCCTGGTCGGCGTCGACGACGAACACGTCGCGCCAGAGGGTGGGCCGCCCGACGACGCGGGCTGCCATCGCGTGCTCGTGGCTGGCCGTTCGGAGCGCGCGCAGCGTCGCGACGATGCGCAGACCGAACATGAGCGACAACGCCAGGGACGTTCCGATGAGGGTGACGGCGATGGTCGCCGCGACGGGGCGAGCCATGTCGATCTGGCCGACGTGGCCGAGGAACTCCAGACACATCGTCCCGACGACACTGTTGGAGAGGGCGTCCACGGCGTCGAGCGCCAACACGATCATCGCTGCCGCCCAGGCGCCCAGGACGCCGACGACCGCGGTCAGCCAGGCGGTCACGCCCAGAAGTGGGTTGATTCCGCGGGCGGTGATCTTGGCCAGCACGTGCGGTCCCCACCAACTCATCACCGCCGCGTACAGCAGGAGGCCCGCCGCGACGCTCACGAGCCCGCCCGGCGGTTGATGAAGCGGCGAAGCGTGGACTTCACCTGCGCCGATTCGGCGTCGTTCATCTGATCGAGGAAGTGCGACAGCACCAGGTTGGTGTCCCCGCCGGATTCGAAGGCATCCCGCATCAACTTGGCGGAATGCTCTTCGCGGGTCAGGGCCGGGCGGTAGTGGTAGGCCTTGCCGACCCGCTCGCGTTCCAGCCAGCCCTTGCGGTGAAGATTGTCCATCGTGGAGAGAACGGTGGTGTAGGCGATCACCCGGTCTGCGGCGAGTTCGTCGAAGATGTCGCGGACCGTGCACACGTCGACGCGGTCCCACACCCGGTCCATCACGACGGCCTCGAGTTCTCCGAAACCCCGAACTCGCACGGCACGCTCCTGCTGATCGACTGCGACGTCTCGCACCGGCTGCGAGGTCAGACAGATGCTGCCAACCTAGGCCGCCAACGACGTCGCGCCAATTTGCGGCGCGCCAATGTCTCGAAACCGTTACAGCTCTGCATATCGCCTGTGACCAGAGTTACTGCCGCGGCCATAGTGATATACGGTCCAGCAACATACGGGCCTACTACGTACTACGAACATCCGTAGTACGGCGGCCGTACGAAGCGCACGGGCACATCGCGCAGGACGTAGGCGCGGTCTGAGTCGTAGGGAGACCACAGGCGGATGGCAATCAGTCGGCATTTGGGCCGCACCGTGTCAATGGTCGCCGTCACCGCGGTCCTAGTGACGTCGATGAGCGCGCCCAGGCCGGCGCGCGCCGAACCGGGACCCGTCGCCGGGGGTGCCGACACGGTGACCGCCCTGATCGTCCGGGTGGCCGAGGCGGATCAGCGGTTGCAGCAGCTCGGCGCCCAGATCCAGGATCGTCAGGAAGGCGTAAACAAGGCGATCGCCGAGGTCCAGACTGCGCGCGACGCGGCCGACATGGCCCGTCGCGACGTGGAGACCAGCCAGCTGGCCGTGCGCGAGGCCAACACAGCAATCGCCGCCTCGCAGCAGCGGTTCGACACCTTCGCCGTCGCGACCTATGTCAACGGCCCGTCCGAGTCCTACCTGTCTGCGGGCAGTCCCGAGGACGTCATCGGCGCTGCCGGGGCTGGCCAGACGCTGCAGATCAGCTTCGAGAAGACCAAGGCGGACCTCGCGCGGGCGCGCACCGCGGCGGTGAACGAGGAGTCCTCGGCTCGGGCGGCTCGACAACGAGCAGACGAGGCGGCTGCACGAGCCCAAACCAGCATGGACGCCGCCGTCACGACTCTGTCGGAGACCCAACAGCAGTTCGGCGCTCAGCAGGCCGAGGTGGATCGTGTCGCCGAGCAGCGTCGAACGACGCAGGCCCAGCTGGAGGCCGCCCGCACCTGGTCGACGTCGAGCGGGATTGCGACGGGGACTGGGGTCTCCACCGTGCCCACTGCCGCGGCCGACTGGGACAGGGCTACCCCGCACGATCCCGCAGCTGCGACGCCCTCCGGCACCAGCCAGTGGGACACCACGCTGCCCATGGTGCCCAGCGCGAACGTCGCCGGCGATCCCATCGCGATCATCAACATGGTGCTTCAAATCTCTTCCACGTCAGCGCAACTCACCGCCGACCTGGGCCGCAAGTTCCTGACGACGATCGGGATCCTGCCTGAGGCCAGCGCGGCCGTCGATCCCGGGATCACCAATGGGCGCATCCCGCGGGTGTACGGACGCCAAGCGTCCGAATACGTCATCCGTCGCGCGACGTCGCAGCTCGGTGTGCCCTACTCATGGGGCGGCGGGAACGCCAACGGCCCTTCCAGGGGCATCGACCAGGGCGCGGGAACGGTCGGGTTCGACTGCTCGGGGCTCTACCTGTACGCCTTCGCCGGAGTAGGCATCAAGCTCGACCACTACTCGGGTTCGCAATACAACGCCGGCCGCAAGATCCCCTCATCGCAAATGCGGCGCGGAGACCTCATCTTCTACGGGCCCAGCGCCAGCCAGCACGAAGCCATGTACCTGGGCAACGGCCAGATGCTGGAAGCGCCCTACACCGGGTCCACGGTCAAGATCTCCCCCGTGCGGACCAGCGGCATGACCCCCTACGTCACCAGGCTCATCGAATACTGATGGCACACAGAATCCCGCGGCACAATCACGTGACGACCCCCGGCCGAGACGTGGCCGACGTACCCCTGAAACGGCACCTGCCATGACCCGACCCGCGCCGCATCGGCTCCGCCTGAGTCGACGGGAACTCCTGGCCGCCGGAGCCACCATCGCCGGCGGCATCGTCCTCTCCGGCTGCGCCAGGACGCCTGAATCCTCAGCCACCGGGCAGGCCGACATTGACAGCGTCGAGGCTGCGCGGCCGCACACCGGACGCACGGTCACGACCACACTCACCGCACAGCCCGCGGTTCTCGACCTGGGCGGCACCCGAGCCGCCACGCTGGCCTACGGCACCGACCTTCCCGGCCCACTCATCCGCGCCAACGTCGGTGACGAACTCGCCATCACCCTCGCCAACCGGCTCACTCACTCGACATCGCTGCACTGTCACGGCATCGCTCTACGCAACGACATGGACGGCGCCGCCCCAGCCACCCCCAACGTCGAGCCCGGAAGCGACTTCACCTACCGCTTCTCGGTGCCCCATCCCGGAACGTACTGGGCGCACCCCCACACCGGCCTCGATGCCGACCGAGGCTTGTACCTACCGCTCATCGTCGACGACCCCGCCGAGCCGGGTGACTACGACGCCGAGTGGATCGTCGTCCTCGACGACTGGACCGACGGAATCGGCAAGACACCCGAGCAGATCTGGCACGACCTGTCCGGCGGTGGGTCCGCGGCGCACGACGACATGCCGGGCATGGGTGCCATGCCGACGATGGAGGGCGTGGGTACCAGCACGCTACTCGGCGGGGACGCCGGGGACGTGAACTATCCGTACTACTTGATCAACGGCCGAATTCCAGCTGCGCCAACGGTATTCACGGCCAAACCTGGGCAGCGAATCCGGCTCCGGATCATCAACGCCGGGTCGGACACGTCGTTTCGCGTGGCACTGGCCGGTCACTCCATGACGGTCACGCACACCGACGGATATCCGGTCGTCCCTGCCGAGGTCGACGCGTTGCTGCTGGGGATGGGTGAGCGCTACGACGCGATCGTCACCGCCGGCGACGGTGTCTTCGCGCTCGTGGCCATGCCGGAGGGGAAGAACGGGGTCGCGCGGGCTCTACTGTCCACCGGCGCGGGCGCCGGACCCAACGCCGGATATCAGCCACCCGAGATGGCTGGCCGCGTCGGCACAGCGGCGATGTTCGTCGCCACCGAGGCCGCATCGTTTCCCGCCGGTGCGCCCGACACCTCCCTGACCGCGGAACTGACCGGGTCCATGATGACCTACGACTGGTCGATCAACGGGGTCACCTTCCCCAACGCCCAACCCATGACGGTTCAGCAGGGCCAACGGGTCAGCCTCACCTTCCGCAATTCCACGACCATGTGGCATCCAATGCACCTGCACGGACACACGTTTCAGATCGCGCGGCCCGACGGCAGCCTGGGTCCGCGAAAGGACACCGCGATCGTGCTACCGAAGCAAACGGTGAGTACGACGTTCATCGCGGACAACCCTGGCGTGTGGATGATGCACTGCCACAACACCTATCACCAAGAAGCCGGCATGATGACCAGTGTCGACTACACGACGTGACCCCGGCGCCAGTGAGTCTGAATCATGACGATGTGAGCAGACCCACCCCGGGTGTCAACCCCGACGCCAACACATTCGGATGCCTCGCGGCGATCCACGGACAGGAAGGAATCCGATGACACGGCGTGACGACGAGCTCTGGTACATCGGGTCGCATCGGATCCGGTGGCTTCCGTTGGCCGCCTTGGTCGCGGTCGTCGCGCTGACCGGGGCGCTGATGGTCGTGGCCTTCCAGAACCGATCCGTAGATCCGGACACGGTCGACTGCACCCGCGCCAAGTGCGTGGCGTTGACCTTCGACGACGGACCGACCCCGTTCACCGACCGGCTCCTTCGGGTCCTGACAGCCGACGACGCGAAGGCCACCTTCTTCCTCGTCGGCAACAAGGTCGCCGCCGACCCGGCGAGCGCGCGACGCATCGCCGATGCGGGGGTGGAGATCGGCAACCACACCTGGGAACACGCCAACATGTCCACCGTTCCGGTGCACGACATTCCCGATCAGCTCTCCAAGGGCACCGCAGCCATCGCCGCCGCCACCGGTCGGGCGCCCGTACTGCTGCGGACCGCCGGCGGTTTGATCAATGACGCGGTGCTTGCCGAAGCGAAACGGCAAGGCCTGGCCGACATCAACTGGGACGTCATCCCCTTTGACTGGATCAACGACTCCAACACCGGCGCTACCCGCTACATGCTGATGACTCAGATCACCCCCGGCTCGGTGGTGTTATTGCACGACACCTACTCGAGCACCGTGGACCTCGTCGAGCAGTTCATCCCGGTGCTCAAGGCCAACGGCTATCGCCTGGTCACCGTCGGCCATCTGCTCGGCCCCCGTGAGCCCGGGAGCAGCTACGGCAGCCGGGTCAACGGCCCACCGGCCCACGACCTCGCCGACATCCCTGCCGACCAGATCCCCGCCCTTCCGCCAACGCCGTCACCGGCGCCTGCTCGCAACCTGCCGATCACTGACATTCCGAACCAGAATCCGGGCGGTCCCCAGTGAGCCCGACGGCTGCGCCGCCGTCGTCGCGGTGGCTGCCCGAACGTGGTGGGTCGGCCACGGAATGGCAGACGGCGTGACTCGGGTGGCGCAGTGTCCCTCGGCGGAGCCGACTTCGGAATCGGGTCGTCTTCGGGCAGTGGTCGTCGACGACCGTCCGCCCGTCGTGGGTAGCCTCGCTTACTTCATGCAGCGGGAGCAGTTCGTCGTTCACGTGACCAGCAGCCTCGTTGACACAGTCCAATCGGCTCTCGATCACGACCCCGACGTCGTCGTGGTCGATCTGGCGGTCCCTGGGCTCGACGCGTTCGAGGTGTGTCGCCAGTTGCGTTCGGTGACCACTGCCTATGTCGTGGTGCTCTCGGCGCGTCAACGCGTCCTCGATGCCATCGGAGAACCGGTTGCGGCGGACGTATTCATCGCCGACCCCATCAGTCCACGGGAACTCGTGGCACGTCTGCGCGCCATGATGCGCGGATCGCGTTCGATGCCGGACACGGTGCACGAGGCGGTAGTGAGGCGTACGTCGCAGGCATCGGGCGGTCTGCGCATCGACGTGCCGCGCCGCCGCGCGCATTCCGATGGGATTCCGGTGGCGCTCACTCGGATCGAGTTCGACGTGCTGGCGGCGCTGGCGGCACGGCCCGGTGTCGTTCTGACCCGGCGGCAGCTGGTGGCGGCGGTGTGGGGCGACTCGCGTCCGATCAGTCGTGCGCTCGTCGAGGCGCACATCGGTGGGCTGCGCCGCAAGCTCGGTGACGACCCGGCAGCCCCGCGCTACGTGTCCACGGTGCGGGGCAGCGGGTACCGGCTCGCCACGGCATGACACCCGCGGGCCGGCAAAGGTGACGTAGAGAAGTTATCCGCGAGACTCGTTGCTGGTATCTAATCTACTGTGTTGCAACGTACTATTTTAGTGCATAGATTCTTGGTCACGGTTCGGCAACGGAGGTCATGACGATGCCGATGCCACCGCCGCCGCCGATGTAGGCAAAGCCATTCGTAGGCAATGAGTCTGGGTCGACGGGCCTCGGCGTGGATCGACGTTGTCAACTGGAGGTCATGAGGATGCCGCGGTTCATGCGCGCGTTGGTCGCTGCCGCGATAGGAGTAGCCGCGATCTCGATCGGGCCCCAACCAGAACGAGGGCACCCAGGACTGGCAGATCTGATGTAGGACAATGCGCGACGCCGCGCTGGCTTGTGTGCCCTCGCCATGATCAACGGTGTGACCGCGACATCTCATCGTCTCATCGCCGCCCTGCTGGCGATGCTCATCCTCTCCATCGGTGTCATCGCTGCCGACGTGCGAGCCGATCCCGCCGCCGACGCGCTGGCCCAGCTCAACGAACTGTCACGGGAGGCCGAGCAGACCACCGAGGCCATGCATTCGGCGCAATTGAGCCTCGATGCGGCGGTGGCGGCCCAGGACATCGCCGAGCGGAGGAATGTCGATGACCTCGCCGTCGTGACGGTCGCGCGGGCCGAACTCGCCACCTATCAGGGGGCCGTCGACGAGGTTGCGGCGGCCGAGTACATGGGTGGACCCACCGACGGGCTCACGGGCATTCTGACCGCGAATTCGCCGCAACAGCTGATCGACCAACTTGCCGTCAAGAACGCCATGGGCACCGAGATGGCCACGGCGATGCGCCGCTTCCGGGAGGCCCGCGCACAAAGCGACGCCGCGGAAAGGGCTTCGGCCACTTCGGCTTCCGAGGCACGCACTGCCGCCGAGCAGGCCAGCGCCGTCCGTGCCGAACTGCAGGCCAAGCAAAGTCGGCTCCGGTCGCAGATCACGGTGGTCAAGGCCCGATACGACGCCCTGACCCCCGGCCAGCAGGCCGCGCTCGCAGCCCTCCCGCCGCCCCTAGGCGCACCAGCGCCGGGGCCCGAGGTGCTGGCCGGCGGCGAGATCGTCTCACCCATCGACGGTGTACCGCCGGGTGAGGTGGCCACCCCCGACGCGGCGCCACCGTCGGGTGGAGGGGCCGGCAACGCCGCGGTCGTCCAGGCGGCCCTGACCCGCATCGGCTCCCCCTACTCATGGGGTGGTTCCGGACCGAACGCATTCGATTGCTCGGGTCTGATCATGTGGGCGTTCCAGCAGACCGGAAAGTCACTGCCTCATTCGAGCCAGTCGCTGGCCACTGGCGGTCAGCCCGTCGCGCGAGACGACCTGCAGCCCGGGGACATCGTGACCTTCTACTCCGACGTGTCGCATGCGGGCATCTACATTGGGGACGGAATGATGGTGCACGCCTCGACCTACGGCACCCCCGTTCGCGTAGCGCCGGTGGACTCGTCGCCGTTCCACAACGCTCGCCGGTACTAGGAACCCGGCGTGCGCGCAGTGCTGAAGGCCGTCGGTCGAGCCGTGCCAGCGCAGGGGATCTCCCGCAGGATCGCCGACGCACGAAACTACTGGTCCGCATCGTCGGGCGAGGCGTGGCCGTCGGACTCCCACTGGCGCAACGGTCTTGGCGACGAGGCCTGGCTGGAGGTTGGTCGGGACCACCTCGGCATCTTCCAGCGATTCGCCAAGGGACTTGACCTCCCGTCCAGTCCCGGTCGGGTGATCGAATGGGGCTGCGGCGGCGGCGCGAACGCCGTCGCGTTCGCGCCCATCGCCTCGACGTTCCTCGCCGCCGACGTCGCAGCCGAGAGCGTCACGGAGTGTGTACGCCAGGTTCGGGCGGTCTGCCACACCCCCGTCGAGGCGGTGCACATCGACATCGAGAACCCCGAGCGGGCCGTACAGGGTCGCGAAGGATCCTGCGACACGTTCCTGTGCCTCTACGTCATCGAACTCACCGCGGGCCCCGAGGAGGCGCTCCGAATCGTGCGGATCGCCGAGCAGTTTTTGGTCAGCGGTGGCATGGCCTTCATCCAGGTGAAGTACCGGACAGCGGACCGGCGTACCCGCGGTCATCGGCGCGACTACCGTCGACACCTGGCCAACATGACGACATTCGGGATCGACGAGTTCTGGCTGCGGGCGATCGACTGCGGGCTGACGCCGAAGCTCATCACCCTGGTTCCGCGGAACCGGCTGGACACCCGGTACGCCTATTACGCGCTGATCAAGCCGTGATGCTCAACCCCGACTCATGGGGGTAACCGCGTTCCCGGCCTGCCACTGGTCCCAGGGGATGTTCCAATCGCCCAGGCCGTCGGTGCCCGGCAACGTCGGGCCCACCGTGTTCATCACCTGGACGATGTCGCCGCGCTTGGTGTTGTCGTAGAACCACTGAGCATTGCTGGTGCTGACGTTGAGGCAGCCGTGGCTGACGTTGCTTCGGCCCTGACTGCCCACCGACCAGGGGGCGGCGTGAACGTAGATGCCGCTGTAGGACATCTGGGTGGCGTACTCGACTTCGAGGCGGTAGCCCTCCGCCGAATTCACCGGAACACCGTAGGTCGAGGAATCCATGACGAGGTCGCGGTAGCGGTCACCGACGAGGTAGGTGCCGTTGTCGGTCGGTGCGCTATTCTTGCCCATCGAGATGGGCATCGTCTTGACCACCGCGCCGTTGACTCGGACGGTCAACGTCTTGGTGGTGTCGTCGGCGGTGGCGATGACCTCGTCGCCGACGGTGAAGCGCGTGGTGACGTCGTCCTGGCCGAAGAGGCCGTCACCGAGATCGACCCCGTAAGTGTTCACCTCGACGACGACTGTGGTGCCCGGCTTCCAGAAGTCCTGTGGCCGCCAACGAACTTCGCGGTCACTGAGCCAGTAGAACGCGCCGTCGACGGCAGGTTTGGTGGTGACGCTGATGGCCTTCTCGGCTGCTGTTCTGTCGACGATGTTCTCGTCGAACCGGATCGCCACCGGCTGTCCGACGCCCACCACCTCGCCGTCGTTGGGCAGCACGTAGGGCATCGTCAGGTTCTCCGGCGAGCTGGTCCGAAACGTCATCGTCTCGTGGGCGACGCCGCCTAACCCGAGTGCTTCGGCTTGAAGCGTGTACCGCTTGTTGTAGCCCAGCGGCTCCGATGTTGCCCAGGTCAGCCCGTCGGGGCTGAGTTGGCCGGCGATGGCCTTGCCGGTGTCGTTGGTCAGACTTACCGCGCCCAGCACACCGGCGCTGGCACTGACGGTGATCGGTGAGTCCACCTCGACGCCGACGGCACCGTTGGTGGTGGAAGTTGCGAGCATGGGCACCAAGAGGTTCGAGAATGGGTCACCCTTCTCGGCGATGACCTGCGCAGCCGGTGGGGGCGGCGGCGGAGCGTTGCCGGTGCACGCAGTGAGCGCCACGACGAGTGCAGTCATCGCGGCGATTGCCCTGAGCCACAACCGAAGTCGTCGGTGGGGCAGATGAACACCGATCCGTGGAGAGCCGTGGGGTTCGTCGGTCGAGCGAGAGGGGGTTCTCGACGACCACTGACTTCCGGTGGGTGTCTCGACGGCCGACGCGCGGACGAAGCTGTCGGCTGGTGACATTGTGGTCCTCCGCGTGCTGTGCTGTGGTGTCGAGCCCGTGCGCATTCGCAGGCTCGGGCACCTCCCATCCTACTGCCTTGGTACGTAGATCGTGATTCAAGCTTCCGCGGAGTCGCCGATCATCCTGGATACCCCGGAATCCTTTGCGATGTGGGTACCGGGTGACGTGTGGTCGGTCAGCGGCTCTTGCGGTCGTTGATTACCGTCGCTGCCCCTGACTCCATCCGATTTCTGAGTAGCCAGATATTGGAGCCGACCATGTACGTGTTGATCACGGGATCCGGAGTGATCCTCAGAAAGCAGATTCGTGTCTCGCCACGTCGGTGGGACCCGCAATACGCCTTCAGGATGTGGCGGCCCATCCAAAAGTTCTGAAACACTCCGGTCCCTTCTGCGTCAGTCCAGTCCACAATTTCAGCGTGTCCGCGTAGCTGGATGGTGGGTGGTGGGAGGAACTGCAGTAGCCGCCTCCGTAACGGGATCACTAGCGAGACAGTCGGATTCTGGGCGATGTTCCGCGCTTTCCGAAGATGTCGTCGCGTCATCACGAAGAGTGTGATGGGACTCTCGGGTCCCGACATGCCGTAGTTGATTCCAGCCGAATGGGGATTGCCCGTTGCGTCGCTCGTCGACAGCACTGCGAAGTCGCTTCTCCGGAGTTCGTGGAGAACGAGCTCCAACGTCACCCGTTTGGCCTGCACAAGCGCAACTAATGGCTGCAATGGCCAGGTAGAGCCAGCCGTACACAGCGAGCCGTCACACTGTGATTCGGCGGTTGTCGCACACAACGAACGTACGCCCAGACTGAGTGTGATCATCTGTTCTGGCCCCGGTAGGTGAAAGTTTCTGCATTGGTTCTGGCCCCACCTGATCGTGGTTGGTGGTTCGTCGCTGGGCGAGTCTGCATCAGTTTTGGCCCCACCGGTGGATGAGTGATTCCTGTGGAATGGCGACCGTCGCCGCTCCGCAGGGAGGACGAACGAGGTGGCTGCCCGAGTGGAACTCTTCGAAGCGATCCGCACTGACCGGCGCCGCGAGCAGTTGTCGGTGCGCGCGTTGGCCGAGCGGCATCAAGTCCACCGGCGCACTGTGCGCCAAGCGCTGGAGAGCGCGGTGCCGCCTGCGCGGAAGAGCTATTCGCGGTCGAGGCCGGCGATTGGACCGTGGGCCGAGATCATCGACGTGTGGTTGGAGGGCGATGAATCAGTCCCTCGCAAGCAGCGCCATACGGCACGTCGAATCTGGCAGCGACTCGGGGCCGAGCACGACGCGTGCCTGAGCGAGGTGACGGTGTCTCGCTACGTGCAGGCCTGGCGGCGTGAACATGGCAAGGTCGGCGTCGAGGTCGTGGTGCCGCAGACCCATGAGCCGGGTGCAGAGGCCGAGGTCGACTTTGGTGAGTTCTACGCTGTCATCGCGGGTGTCTCCACGAAGTGTCACCTGTTCGTGCTGCGGCTCTCGGCGTCCGGGAAGGCTGTCCGCGTCGCGTTCACTAGCCAGGGTCAGGAAGCATTCCTGGAAGGACACGTTCGGGCGTTCACCGAGTTGGGTGGTGTCCCGGGTCGGATCCGGTATGACAATCTGAAGGCGGCGGTGGCCCGGGTGTTGGAGGGCCGGGCACGGGAGGAAACCGAGCGATTCATCGCCCTGCGCAGCCACTTTGGGTTCAGCTCGTTCTTTTGTCGGCCTGGTCTGGCGGGCAGTCACGAAAAGGGTGGTGTGGAAGGAGAGATCGGCCGTTTTCGCCGACGCCACCTCGTCCCGATCCCCGAGGTGGACTCGTTGACCGAGCTCAACGACTTGATCGCGGCGGCCGATCGGCTCGACGATTCCCGGCATCTGCCGGGCCGCCAATTCGATATCGGTACCGAATTCGCCTACGAGCGAACCGTTTTGACTCCATTGCCGCTCGATGTCTTCGAGACCGGCTTGATCCTGCATCCCCGAGTCGATCGCCATTCGCGGATTAACGTCCGTAGTTGCCGCTATTCGGTCCCGGCGCGGTTGGTGGGCCGTCGGGTGCGGGTATTGCTGCGGGCGAGCGAAGTCATCGTGTTCGACGGGCGTACCGAGGTGACGCGCCATTGCCGCTCGACCGTTAAGGACTCCCAAACCCTGGTGTTGGATCATTACCTGGAGGTGTTGGCGATCAAACCGGGCGCGTTGCCCGGCGCGACTGCGTTGGCGCAGGCCCGGCGGTGCGGGGTGTTCACCGCCGAACACGAAGCATTCTGGTCGGCCACCCGCTCCGCTCATGGTGATGCGGCGGGAACCCGCGAACTCATCGATGTGCTTCTGCTGCATCGCCATATGCGCCACGGTGACGTAGTGGCTGGCTTGGCCGCAGCGGTGTCGGTGGGAGCCACCAGTAGCGACGTCGTCGCCGTGGAAGCGCGTCGGCACGCATCTCGACTCGGCTCCGTGATCAGCGATCGCCCGGTGCAGTGGCCGCCGACCGATCCGGGACGCCGGCGGGTGGTCAGTTTGACCGAGCGACGGTTGACCGACCCGGAGGCGGTGATCGCCGGCCTTCCCCCCGATACCCGGCCGCTGCCCTCGGTCGCCGGCTACGACGAGCTGCTGACGCGGCGTGCCAATCGAGATCCACAACCACCCGAGATTCCCGTCACCGGAAGGACCGTCTCATGAGCGCACCGCAGCGTCGCCGCCGAGGATTGACCGCCCAGGCAGCCGACACGGCGGTCGACCAAGCCTGCCGGCAGCTTCGGCTCCCCACGGTACGAGGACTGTTCGGCGAGATGGTGACCACCGCGGAAAAGGAACAACTCACCTACCAAGGGTTCCTGGCGGAGCTGCTATTGGCCGAGTGCGACGACCGCACACGTCGGCGTTCGATTCGCCGGGTGAAGGCGGCGGGGTTTCCCCGGGATAAGTGGTTGGGAGACTTCGACTTCGCGGCAAACTCGAACATCAACCCAGCCACCATTCACACCCTGGGCAAATGTGACTGGGTGCGCAAGGGTGAGCCCTTGTGTTTGATCGGGGATTCCGGAACGGGGAAGAGTCACTTGCTCATTGGTTTGGGAACGGCCGCAGCGGAAGCGGGATTCCGGGTCAAGTACACGCTGGCAACGAAACTGGTGAATGAACTCGTCGAAGCCGCCGACGAAAAGGTCCTCGCGAAGACGATCGCCCGTTACGGCAGAGTCGACTTGATCTGCGTGGACGAACTCGGATACATGGAATTAGACCGTCGCGGAGCTGAATTGCTGTTTCAGGTGCTGACCGAACGTGAAGAGAAGAACAGCGTAGCCATCGCTTCCAACGATAGTTTTGGATCGTGGACCAAGACGTTCACCGATCCCCGGCTGTGCGCGGCGATCGTTGACCGCCTCACCTTCGGCGGCAACATCATCGAAACCGGCACCGACTCCTACCGCCTAGCTCACACCAAGGCCAGCAGAGCGCACTAGCCAGCACGCGACGTCGACGAACCCTGACCGCACCCAGATCGGGTGTTTCGCTGCGAGGGGCCAAAGCTGTTTGACGGAGTGTTCACCCCTCGAGGAGGGCTTGGGCCAGTTGCTGGCCGAGCTCGCAGGCATCGGCGACGGAAATGATTGTGGCCAAGGGGTTCTCGGTGAGCCACGGCTGGGCGGCGTCGGGTGTGGCGAAGAAGTGGACGTGGTTGCAGAACGCTGCCCGGATCGGGGCGTGGTCGTCAGGGGTGACGATCGAGACCACGGCGGTCGCGGGTTCGACACTGCCGATTCCGTCGGTGCCGACGCTAAGGCGCACGGGTTGGCCGGTGCCGCGACATGGCGAGGTGACCTGCGCCGTTCGGCCGAGGATGGCGGGAAAGATCAGCGTGTCCAGCGCGCACCAGGTGTAGAGCTGTCGTCCGTCGATGGCGAAGCGATGCGGGGTGGGGCGCAGTGTCAGGCCGCTGCCCACGATGCGCCCCTGCTCGTCGTATTCGGTGTCGGGCATGGCGGTCAAGGCGTGGTGCACCTGGTCGACGGGTTGGGCGGTGGCATCAGCGAGCTGGTCGGTGGTGACCGGCTGTCCTTGGGCGAGGAGTTCGAGCAGCGGCCCGAACAGCCAGCTCGTCGAGCGGGGGTTGCCGCTGCCGCCGAGCGAGGCGGTGAGCTGGTGGACGAGTTGATCCACATCCCAGGTCATGTCGGGGTCGTCCTTCGGGGTCGAGTCGCGACCGGCGGCCGCCACATCAGGGTGGGGGTGCTCATGCGGTGCAGGCGTGCTGGCGTTTGAGTTGTCGCAGCCGCCAGACGTCCCACAGCTGGGCGGTGAGCAGCAGCGCCAGTCCGAACCACACCCCCACACCACCGGGCAAGATGGCGGGGGCGCTGTGGGCGCCCATGCCGTCGCCCATGGGGTCATTCATGGCGTCGCCGTGGCTGCTCGCGTGGTGGCTGAACAGCTGGGTGCCGTAGAGGGACCAGAAGATCACCCCGGCCGCGATCACGGTGAGCAGCAAGGGCAGCGGGTTGCGGTGCCGACGCCAGGTGAAGCCACTGGCCACGATGGTGATGACGAGGCTGACGACCAGTAGCGGTTTCAGGGTGGCGTCGGTGGTCAGGAAGGTGGCACCGATCGCGGTGAGCAGGGACACCACAGCGGTCAGCCCGAGGCAACACAGGGTGGCGAAGGCGGCGACCAGGGCGGCGCCGCGGGGCAGCCAGCGTTGCCACCGCGGCGGCAACGCCGTGGCCGCGCGGGCAATGTTAGGGGTTGGCGACTCGGACATCAGGGTTCTCCTCAGGGGGTGGTGGTCAGCCGGCGCAGCAGGACAGTGTGGCGACGTCGACGGTGTAGGCCTGGGCGGCGAGCTTGAGGGATTCGGCCATGGTCAGATACGGGGCCCAGGTGTGGGCGAGCTGCTTGACGGTCATCCCGGCGGTCAGCGCGTAGGTGGCGGCGGCGATGACCTCGCCGGCGTTCTCGGCGACGGCGTGCACCCCGAGCAACCGTCCCGTGTCGGCCTGGGCGACGAGCTTGACCAAGCCGCGGGTGTCACGGTTGACCACCGCCCGCGTCACATACGCCAACGGCAGGACGCGGCAATCACATTCGAGACCCGCGGCGGTGGCCTGAGCGTCGGTCATGCCGACCGAGGCGACGGCGGGGCTGGTGAAGACGACCCGCGGCAAGGCGGTGTAGTCCAGGGTGCGGGCCGCCCCGCCGAAGGCGTTGTCGGCGACCAACGTGCCCTGGGCGGCAGCGACGTAGACGAACTGCGGTCCTCCCGTCACATCGCCGGCGGCCCAGATCCGTGTGGTGGCGGTGCGCAGATACTCGTCGACGATGATTTCGCCGCGACGCCCGGTCGTGACTCCGACCGTCTCCAGGTTCAGCCCGGCGGTGGCCGGTCGGCGCCCGGTGGCCACCAGCAGCTGCGCGGCGCACAACTCGCGTTCTGCGCCATCGGGTGTGCCCAGGGTGGCGACGATGCGTTCGCCCGCGCGGCGGACAGCGGTGAGGTGGCTGCCGGTGTGCACGGTGATGCCCTCGTCGGCGACGATGGCCGCAAGGGCGGCACTGATTTCGGGTTCCTCGCCGGAGAGGAGCCGAGAGCGTGCCACCACCGTGACCTCGGTGCCCAGACGGGCGAACAACTGCGCCTGCTCCAGCGCGACGTAGCCTCCACCGAACACGATCATGGATTCGGGTAGCTGGTGCAGCTCCGTCGCGGTGGTCGACGTCAAGTATCCGACGTCGGGCAGGCCGTCGATGGGCGGCGCCCAGGGGGTCGAGCCGGTGGCGATCAGATAGTGCTCGGCCTCCACGCGGGTTGTCCCACCACCCGCTGCGGCGCCGACGTCGACGACGAGCACGGGGCCGCTGTCCTCGGAGATGAACCTCGCAGTACCGTCGACGATCTCCCAGCCGTAGTCGGCGGCGAGGTCGATGTACTTCTCGGTCCGTAGTGCCTCGACCAGAGCGTCCTTCCCGGCGAGCAACGCCGGACCGTCCACCGGTCCGGCGCTGGCCGCGATCCCGGGAAACCGGCCTGCCTGTGACGCGGTGTGGCGGGCCTCGGCGGCTGCCAGCAGCGCCTTGGATGGCACGCAGCCGACGTTCACGCACGTCCCGCCGGTGGTAGCCCGTTCGATCATCACCACGCTGCGACCCACCCGGGTGGCGGCGATGGCAGCGGCGAACGCCGCCCCGCCCGAGCCGATGATCGCCAGGTCGTACCGCATGGACGCGCCTCGCCTTCCGTAGATGCCGCTTAAGTGGCATCGCCCAGTTACATTCGGATAAGCAGATATGCCTATACTTCCTCATATCTGTCAAGCCGGATATGAAGCTGAGTTGTCGAGGAGGCCGCGTGACCTGTCGCACCGATCCGAGCCTGGTGTTCCTGCCCGAGACCGACAGCGGGGTGGAGATGGTGGCCAAGTTCTTCCGCGCCCTCGGTGATCCCGGCCGACTGCGGCTGCTGGAGTTCCTGTTGACCTCCGAGCACACCGTGACCGAATGCGTGAACCATGTCGGACTGTCCCAGGGCCGGGTCTCGAGTCACCTGGCGTGCCTCTCGGACTGCGGCTACGTCCAGGTCCGACGGTCGGGCCGATTCGCCCACTACAAGGTGGCCGATCCACGCGTCGCCGATCTGGTCGTCCTGGCGCGCTCGCTGGCCGCCGACAACGCAGCCGCACTGGCCGACTGCGTGCGCATCACCCCCGCCCGCAGCGCGGAGGCGCCGATCTGATGGCGACTCGACGAACCTCGCCAAGCGTGATCGGGGTCCTGGGTGTGGTCGGCACCGCGGCGCTACTCATGATCTGCTGCGCCGGACCCGCGCTGATCGCCGGCGGCGCGCTCGCAGTCCTCGGTGAGCTGCTGCACAGCACGTGGCTGATCGGGGCCGCGGTCGTCATGGTGCTCGGCACCGCTGGATACCTGCTACATCGCCACGGCCGCCCCACGCCGCCGAGCGCTGCAGCCCGCCCGGGCACTGAATCAGCACCTCTCACCAGGCGACACCTGCCCAAAGGTGCTGCACCCGAGAGCAACTCACCACCCAACAACCCGCCGACGGGCATGGACACCTGAGCCACGTTCACCGGCCATCGACCATCCGCGAGGGACTACCCTCCGAACCCCCGAAACGTCCC
Source organism: Mycolicibacterium hodleri (assembly GCA_006864685.1). Taxonomy (GTDB): domain Bacteria; phylum Actinomycetota; class Actinomycetes; order Mycobacteriales; family Mycobacteriaceae; genus Mycobacterium; species Mycobacterium hodleri_B. The sequence continues at coordinate 206,512 of VIFX01000005.1, forward strand.
CAGCACCTCGACGCAAGTTGATCGCAGATCTCGGGGGTGGGGCCACAACCGATGACGGGTGGTGGGGCCACATCACTTGACGAAACCCACCCAGACTGGCACGGATGTTGCGACATGCCGCGCTTCGGAGGTCCCTACGCCCGGACAGGTCACCGGCGGATGATTGGTTAATGCATCTGCACTGCCACACCATTCAAGTGCTCACACCCGATGGGTGCCCCGGCCCCCGCAAGGACACCGTCATCGTGCTACCCATGAAGACTGTCGCCGTCAACCTCGTCGCCGACAGCCCCGCAAGTGTCTGGATGCTGCACTGCCACAACACCTATCTCCAAGAGTCGGCATGATGACCAGCCTCAACTACGTCACCTGACGACGCCCACACGGGCCTGGCCCCCCTACTGGGCTTCACCTCCGGCGGCGACGCCGGGCACGGCGGTATCGATTTCAACTGTCACGCGGGCAACCGCGCGGCTACGGAAGGGAGGAAACTTGTGACATCGCTGGCGGCATGGCTCCTCACGGCATGCGGTGTCGCGCTGATCCTCATTGGCGGATTCTTCGTCGCGCTGCGTCCGCCACTGCTGCCCGAGGATGCCCGCTTCATGGGCGCCCCGGCCGACGCCATTCTCGGCGCCATTCCCGGTCTGGGTACCTGGCTGCGCCGCGTGTTCTGGGTGCTGGGGGCTACATCGCCTCGACGGGAGTGCTGGTCGTCTACGTCGCCAGTACGGGGGAGCGCACCGGCAGCGTCGGGGCACTCGCGGTGATAGCAGTAGCGGGGGTGATGTCCATCGGCTGGATGTCGGTGGTCAACTTCATGATTCGTTCGGACTTCAGATGGGTTCTGCTGGGCCGGGACTGCCTCTGGGTAATCGGACTTGCGGTGGCAGCGGCGACACGCTGATGGCGTCACGGCCCCCGCATGTGGCAAGGGTCAGTGCGAGCCGGCCGGCGCGGGTTGCGGCGCGGGTGTCTGCGGGCCCGGCTGCGGCTGCGGTGGTGCGGGCAGCTTGAGCCGTTTGAGCATGAGCGCGTTGACGGCGACGATGAAGCTGGAGCCCGACATCGACAGCGCGGCGATCTCCGGGCGCAGCACAAGGCCCAGCGACGGCTCGAACACCCCCGCGGCGATCGGCAGAGCAATCAGGTTGTAGCCGACCGCCCATCCCAGATTCTGGCGCATCTTGCGCAGCGTGCCGCGCCCGATGCGCAGCGCGACAGCGACGTCGAGCGGATCCGAGCGCATCAGGACCAGGTCGGCGGTGTCGATCGCGACGTCGGTGCCGGCGCCGATCGCGATGCCGAGGTCGGCCCTGGCCAGGGCGGGGGCGTCGTTGACGCCGTCGCCGACCATCGCGACCTTCTTGCCCGATCGCTGCAGCTCGGCGATCTTGGTGGCCTTGTCGCCGGGTAAGACTTCGGCGATGACGGTGTCGATGCCGAGCTGTCCGGCGATGCGCTGGGCGGTGGCCTCGTTGTCGCCGCTGAGCATGACCACCTCCACCCCGAGGTCGTGTAGTGCCGACACCGCTTCTGCGGACGTGTCTCGGACGGCGTCGGCCAGCGCGATGACCCCGACGCCGTGGCCGTCGATGGCCACCAGCACCGCGGTGCGGCCACTGGAGGCCAGCTCGTCGCGCCGGTCCATCAGTGCCCCGAAGTCCACGTTCTCGGCGACCATCAGCGCGCGGTTACCCACCGCGACACGATGTCCCGCCACCTCGGCGGTCGCCCCCTGGCCCGGTACGTTGCGAAACCCCTTGAGCGACAGCCCGGGGACTGCGCGGGCCGCCGCGTAACGCACGATCGCGCCGGCCAGCGGATGCTCGGATTCGCGTTCCACCGCGGCGGCAAGCCCAATGAGCTCGTCCTCGTCGTACGCGGCGACGACGACGTCGGTGACCTCGGGTTCGCCCTTGGTCAGGGTGCCGGTCTTGTCCATCACCACGACCTGGATGCGGGCCGAGGTTTCCAGCGCGGTGGCGTTCTTGAACAGCACCCCCCGCTTTGCGCCCAGACCGGTGCCGACCATGATCGCGGTCGGCGTGGCCAGACCCAGCGCATCCGGGCAGGTGATCACGACCACGGTGATCGCGAACAGCAGGGCGGTCTGCACACTTGCACCGGTGAGCCACCAGACCAGGAAGGTGGCGATACCTCCGATCAAGGCGACCAGGACCAGCCAGAACGCGGCCCGGTCGGCGAATCTTTGTCCGGGGGCCTTGGAGTTCTGCGCCTCCTGAACCAGGGCCACGATCTGGGCCAGCGCGGTGTCCGAGCCGACGTGGGTCGCGCGGACGCGCAGCACGCCGGTGGTGTTGATCGAGGCGCCGATGACGGCGGAACCCTGTGTCTTGGGCACCGGCAGGCTCTCCCCGGTGACCATCGATTCATCGACCTCGGAGTCGCCCTCGGCGACGGTGCCGTCGACCGGGATCTTTGTGCCCGGGCGGATGAGCAGCAGATCCCCGACCACGACCTGATCGGTCGGAATCTCGACCGGCTCCGTCTGCCCGTCGCGCAGCACCTGCGCCATCGGCGGGGTCAGCTGCAGCAGGGTCCGGATGGCATCGTTGGCGCCGCCGCGGGCGCGCATCTCGAACCAATGCCCCAGCAGCACGAACGTGGTCAGCATGGTGGCGGCTTCGTAGAACACGTCGCCCCCACCGGTCAAGGTCACCCCGAGGCTGTAGAGCCAGCCCGCCCCGACCGCGACAGCGACGAGCACCATCATGTCCAGCGTCCGCGCCTTGAGCGCCCGGTAGGCGCCGTCGAAGAAGATCCAGGCCGAGTAGAACACCACCGGCAGGCTCAGCAGGAGGGTGAACACGTCGTCGCGCAGCCCGAAGGGCGCCGGAACGGTGAACCCGAACATGTCGCGCCCCATCGGGGACCACAACATGATCGGGATCGACAACGCCAACGCCACCAGGAAGCGGTTGCGCATGTCGCGGACCATCGCGTCCATCGACATTTCGGCGTGCCCGCCGCCGTGGCCCATCATCTCCCGTGGGGATCGTCCAGGCTGGGTGTCGTGCGCCGCATGGTCGGTGGGCTCCGAGGAGCCGACGGGCGGCGGAACGGCCCGGTGCCCCGCATCGGCCCGCGCAGTGGGCGGCTCGGACATCGGGTCGCACAGATGACCGGGCACCGAGCGGCCTGCGCAGTGAAAGCCGCAGTCTCGCAGCCACGTCGACAGTTCGACCACCGAGGTCTGGTCGGGGTCGTAGGTGACGGTGGCGGTCTGGCTCACGGCGTTGGCCGCAACGGCGGTGACACCCGGCCGGCGCAGCAGTGTGGCCTCGATGGAGGCGGTCGAACTCGCCCAGTTCAGTCCACCCACCCCAAGAACGGTGGTTGTGTTCATTGGCTGCAGAACCCTTCTTGCGGCGGTCTATGGACGGATAGAGCACGGGCTCACCGCCGGATTACGACGATGTCGGCGCGGGCAGTCACTCAGCGGCGGTCTCGCCCCATCGCGAACATCATCACCGACATCATCGCCACACATCCCACGATGAACACGGTGCTACCGATTCCGACGCTTCCGGTGAGGACCAGGGCGGCGGCGATCAACGAGAGCGGGGCGATGCAGGCCAGCATCATCCAGCGATGGCGATTGTGCCCACCGGCGCTTTTGGGTACGGGATCACCGTCGGTGGCGTCGACGACAACGTGCTGCGTGGGTCGATCTCTTCCATCCATGCTTGCAGCCCCTTCCCGGCGATCCGGGTCTATAGCCGGGTGTGGTCGCGCAGCACGGCCACCCGTTCCCGGTACTGCGTTTCGTCGATCTCGCCGCGGGCGAATCGCCCGGCTAGCACCTGTTCCGGCGACGGTGCATCGGTGAATGGCGACCGCCCGTCCCGTTGGTTTGCGGAAGAGCTGTATCTGACCAGGGCGACGATGCCGACGATGATCAACGCCCAGAACAGCACCATGCCGATGCCCATCCCGGCATAACCCCAAGCGCTCATGTTGTTGCCATACCAAAACATCACGACGGTCGCTCCTCTTCACTAGTTGCCTGCTGCCTGGCTGTTGACCACAGTGTGCTCTCGGCCCGGGTGCCCGTACAGGGGCGAAGGCACTGCTTGGCAGGGTCTTTGGACACTTCGGCCCTCGCTAACTGCGGCGGTGCTACGAGACGGATCATGATCGGCGCCGCTTTCAGGACCCGTAACCGAGGCTGGATCATCGTGTCGACCTCGTGGTGTCAGGTGTTGTGGCAGTGAAACACGGGCGAAGCGACTGGACGCTTCCGGCTGACCTTGGGCGAAGGCCACTGCGGATTGGGCGGGGCACGGTCCGCAAGATGAAGCAGAACCTCGTCTGGGCGATCGGCTACAAGTCCGTTGCACCACCGATTGCCGCAGGGGTCTTCGAGCCGGCGTTCGGTCTAGTGTTGCGCCCGGAGATTGCCGCGATCACGATGGCAGGTTCCAGCATCCTCGTTGCCGTGAATGCGTTGACCCTCAAGCGACTTCGACTGTCCGCACCGAGCGCGGCCGGAGCGCCGTGAGCGATCGGTCGGCCTCCAGAGCCGCGCAGACACGCCACCATTGCGACGGTGAACAGGTGACGGAGGTATCTCGGTCAGGTTGAGATACGGTGTCGCACAGTTGATGTTCGAGCAAAGGCTGCCATCATCGGACGCGTGGCACCCAGAGCAGCGACGAGGACGGACAGCAGGCTGGCTGTGAAGCTTGCAGCACTAGCTTCGTTCGGCGCGGCTATCGTCCACTTCGCGGTGGTGCCGACGCATTGGCAAGAGTGGGTGCCGGCAGGCCTGTTCTTTCTCTCGATCGCCTTGTGCCAACTGATCTGGGCGCGACTAGTCCTTGCTCAGATGACGACGTCTGTGCTGGCCGCGGGGATCATGCTCAATGTCGGGGCCATCGCACTGTGGGCTCTTTCGCGGACGGCGGGCGCGCCGTTCGGCCCTCACGCCGGAGAACCTGAGCTCGTCAAGGGCGCCGACCTTTGTGCTCTGCTGCTTCAAATCTATGTCGTGATGGCAGCCGGCTGGGTGGTGTACCGAGGCCACCACAGCGAACCGATACCAGCGTTCGGGAACGCGATCGTGCTCCTCGGCGCAACTGCCGTCGTCGCTCTGGCGTCGACGGTCGGTGTGGCCTCTGGTCTACAGCACGGCCATCCCGATCAGGCCGGCGCCGCAACTGACCACCACGGTCCTAATGTTGGACCTGCAGAGGCACATCACGAACACGCAGAGCCGGCCACGTCCCCACCGAGCGTCGAGTCGATCGGCACGCCCGCGGCACCGATGCCTGCCGAACCGCTGTTTCCGCGAGCCGAGCAGCTTGATGACGCTCACGGTGATCATTCCCACGCGGAATGACGTGCGCTCCGCTGATTGGAGCTGTAACAGTCGACTCGTCAGAGGATTGCCCAGCATCTTGCTCTGATCGAGGCGTGAACAGCATCATGGATAATGACGATTGTCCAGAGGCCGAGACCTGTTGCAGCGGTGGGGATAGGGACGATGGCCGCGTCCCCGAGTTGCGTATATATGAAGGCTCGTTTCTTTACTTGGCTCTGCCGACGCGAAGCGCTAACTAGCCGAGTTCGGGCCGGTGCTCCTACCATCCGCCGGCCGGAACTCGGTAGCGAATTCAGTCGCCCCGCCGGCTAGCCAAGGTGCGAAGGCCACCGTTTCCTCTGGCCGTTTAGGCACCTAAGAGGTCAGCGGCCCGGGTGGCGTCATGTCCGAGTTTCCGGAGCTGGGCCGCGTTCATAAACAGATGGCCCTCGATTACCGCGCTGTCGAAATCGCCATTGTCAGAGATCAAAACCTTGGCCACATTGGCCGTCCGCGTATCCGAGTTTCCGTCGAGCCGGAAACCGACGCTCGGAGCGTTCCCGTCGGGGTCAACGTACTGGATGGTCGGATCGTCTGTGCCGAAGGTGAATTCGTTGAACTGTTTGCTCACGCGCCATTCCTTTGCTCCGTCCTGCCATGGTGGCCGGCTGAAGTCGCACGCTACACACTTTCATCCGGTGCCGTCAACAGTCCATATCTATTGTCTAGCAGTGTCTTTAGCCGCTTAGGTGCTGGTCGACCCGGCTTAGCTTCTCAGCCTCTAAGCTCCGTAAGTCCTTAGCTGGTTTGACTCAAGACCTTAGCTACGCCTTAGGTCATCAACTCGGAACCTTAGCCACCCTTAGCTCGTTAACTCCTGGGAGCCGCCCGACCTGAACTGGCGCGCACTTGACAATGTCGCCTAGCTCGTCTGGCACCGATGCATTCGGACGGTGGCGGAGCCGAAAGGCTAGGCGCAGTAACAAGATAGGTGCGATACACCCTGTCTGACATCGGACGACGGGGCAAACCCTAACTGCGAATCAGCGCATGCTGCTCAAAGCAAAACCGAGGGCGAGGGTGGATCGCGACGACACGGTCACCAGCCAGACCTAATTGCCGAACGCGACCGGAGACACCAGGGCGGAAGGATGGCAGCGGAGAAGGGGTGTCGCGCTGACTCGGTGCGGCGCACAGGCCTGTTGGGACTCTCGGCAATCGAGTTGCCCGTGACGCAAGGCAAGCCTCGCCTTGTGTTCGTGCATGGCACACGATCGAGCTAACCGGACAAATTGCCGGGTGTACTCCCTGGCTGGCAAGCTGCGAATGTGACTGATGACGATCGACACCGTCGCCTCGACGCGGTCGCGGACGCGATCGCGGCGTCGGATGACCCCACGGTTAGTGGCTGGCTAAATGAAGCGGATCAATGGGACGTCACCGTTCACCGGGACGGGCAGGCGTTCCTCGATCACCTCGACGCCCTCTCTCGCGAGGCGGACTGCAATGAGCGACCGAAGGCGCCCAACACAGGATCCGATTAGGCGATCTTCACCGAATACAGATGGTGGTGACAGGTCCTCAAAGACGCCGACTCCGACGACGTGGTCGGGAAGACCGGGTCTCGGAGGTGCTCACCGCATTGCCGAAGGTCGGAAAAGTCAAGGCACAAGAGTCATGGCCGAACTGGAGATCGCCCCCCACTCGTCGGCTCCGCAGCCTCGGCGACCGTCAACGCCAAGCACTACTCGAGAAGTTCGACTTCACCGCCTGACCTTGTCCCGCAGCGGCCGAGGTTGCCGACGTTCGCACAAGCGTTGTATGTCAACATGTCCGGACGGCCTCTACGGTCCTGCCCGACAGACTCCGGCGTGAGCAGGCGCAGACGAGTTCTTGCAGATACCTCTATGCTCGCGGAGAACGCTGCACTCCAAATCGCCGCGAACCTCGACACGACGCGTTCCCGGCGACATCGGCGCTAGCGCCACACAGGACACGCCACACGGTCCCCTTGCGGCAGTAGCGCGGTGAGTTCTTTGTATTCGAGTGGGGTCCCCGCCGTATACAGGCGTATGCGGCATCAGCGCTTGGGCGGCTGCTTCTTCGCGAGGTACGCCTTAACGGCCGCAGACCGACGGTGGCCGGCTGGCACGATCCTGCCCTCCAACTTGGCTGACGCTTTGATTGCGCGCACCCCGGCCCTCTTGACGGCAGCCTTCGACACCACGACCTTCTTGGGTGTGTTGCGCTCCATCACTCAACCTCTGTGGACCGTCGATTGCGCTCCAAATCTTACCGACCCGGAACCAGCGGTGACCACGACGTGCTCTGGGACTGCAACGGCGCGTTGCGCTCGGTGTGTGTAGCCGCCCACGACGATCAAATTTCTCGGCTGATTATGGAATTCGAGAGGCCACACGCAGGTGGAAGCGTGAAGCCGATATTGCAGGTGCGGACCCCGGGCCCGAGGTGTCCAAAGTAAGAGATGAAGAACTAAAAGAGTCTGCGGAGGAAGTGCTTCGGCACAGTTAGTCGTCGATTCCCGCGCTCAAGGTGCGGTCGCGATCCCTCGACGCTGCGACGTCGGCGGCACGCCACCCGAGCGCGAGGTGGCGGCGCTGCGTGGAGCGGACGGCGCGGGCGGCGGTGTCGTATTGGGCGAGCAGTTGCAGCCACGGTTCGCTGAGACGCTTGTGGCCGAGTCTGTCAGCCAGCGTCACCGCAGGCGTCGACGCCAAGAGCGGATCTCTTGGCGCAGACGGGGTTACTGTGAGTGCCCTGTTCCAGGGCAGCGAAAGCGTAAGCAGCTGCACTGCCGAGGAGCTGGGCCCGCGGCTGGTGCCGGGATCGAGGAGGACGAGTCGGGCGCCTGCGGCCGCAGCGTGGCGGGCGAGGTCGACGAGCTGGTCGGGTTCGGCCGCCGCGGGGTCCTCGATGACGACGATGGCGCCGGGCGGCAGTGCCCACTGCTGCTGACTGACCTGCTGGTGGGCGTGCTCGATGGTGGCGATGGTGTCAGCCAGGTCGGCGTCGAGGGCTGGGGTCGAGCTGGCCTCGGTGGGCGAGAGCCACAGCACCTTGCGGTCTTCGGCGTTGGCGGCGTTGCGCAGGGTGTAGAGGGCTGCGGCGGTTTCGCTGTCGGTGATGTCGGCGCGGATGACGGCGAGCCGATATGGCTGTGCGGCCACGGATTTGAGGCGGTCAGCGGTCTGGGGTTCCAGCCCAGACAGTGCGGCGTCGGGGATGAGTAGCGGAGTGCGCTTGGCGTCGAGGTGGCCGGCGACCTGCAGGAGTGCGACTTCCGAGCGTGCCGACTCAAGGAGCTGTTCGAGGGTGTCGGAGGTGGCGATCTGCGCGGCCGCGAACGCGGTGGCGATGTCGCGCTCTGCGCGTTCAAGTTCGCGGCGCAGGACCGGGCGCCGTGCCCGCAGCGCGTTGAGGGCGTCGATGTCGGCGCGTTCGGCGTCGCCGCGGGCGGCGGCGATGTCGCGCTCGGTGACGATCTTGTCGGCGGCGCCGGCGGCCGCCGCGCGGGCAGCCTGGGCGTCGGCGAGTGCCTGGTGGAACTGCAGAGCGGGCGGCTGCTCGGGGAGCATGTCGGTGTAGAAAGCGATCGTTTGGCGGGCCGAGATAATGTCGAGTTCTTCGGCATCGGAGGTGGCCAGCAGGAGGTCGAGCTGGGTGCGTGAGTGTTCGATTAAACGCAGGGTTTCGCTGTAGCGGGCATCAGCATCGGACCACTGCTCCATCACGTCGGTGAGGGCGTGGCTGTAGGGGCGATCAGCGTCGGCCTGGCGGCGCATGCGCACCAGCTCGCCGGCGATGGCTCGCAGCGCCGGGCCATTTCCGTCCCTAATAGCGGCGGAAAGCGTTTTGAGTTCGTCGCAGACATTCCGGTACTCGGCGCGCCGCGCGAGAAATGCGTCCATTGTGCTGCCCAATTCGGGTGTAGGGCGGTTTGCTGCGAGGTCTTCAAATTGCAGACCGGCATATTCTTCTGCCCAGTATTCGAAGGGGTCGATTTCTTCCGGCGGGGCAATGTCGACAGAGTCATCGAAAGGCGAATGCTCCTCGACGTGCGCGTAGGGATTTTGCGGGTCGGGCGGGAACAGTGCTTCCTCGGCGGGATCGAACGGTGCGTGCTCGGGTGCGGGCAAGTCCTCGAAGTCGACACCGAGGCGCGCCTGAAGGCGATGGGTGAACGCATCGACGGTGTAGGTGATGAGCCGGGCGTAGTCGCCGGGAGGGATCGGATGGTCCTCGTCGGTGGCGTCGGCGAGCTGCTCAGCGGCGACGTGCAGTAGATCCCGCGGGGTCCACTTCTGCGGGTCCGCAGCGCTGATCGCGGCAACCAGCCCGGGCCAGGCGGGGTCCGAGGTGATGGTTTCGGCGAGCGCGGTTCCGAACACGACGTCGATATCGGTGACCCAGGGCGGGCGCAGCCGCGAATGGGTGGTGGCCAAGGTGGCGGTCGGGGACAGCGCGCCGGAGATACGCCACCACAGTGCGGCCGCGGGCAGTTCGTCGGGCAGCGGCCCTTGCTCTGCCGCGGTGATGATGATCTGGCGCAGGTGCGGGGTGATGCGAGCGGCCTGGACCAGCTGAGCGGCGAGCTGCGGCCAGTAGGCATCCGAGCGCAGGCGCGGGTCGATGGCGTCGATGACGTCGTTCCAGCGGGAGGTGTCGGCGCTGTGGCGGCCGATGTCGGTGGCGGCCTGGCGCTGCAGTGCGGCCTGGACACCGCGGGTGCGCACGGGGAATTGGCGGGGACCGGTGATGCGGGTGTCGGCTTCGGAGACCCCGGTGGCGGCGCGGAACACCGCGATTTCTGCGGTCAGGACTGGGTTTACCGTGATCAGGGGGCGCGCCCAGGCGGGTGCGGTGGCGTTGGTCCATCCGCGTGCGCGTTCGCGGATCTCCTTGGCCAGGTCCTCGACCAGCTTCTCGCGGCGGGCCAGGTAGGCGCCCCATTGCGGGTCGTCGGCCAGCGCCGCGGGCACGGCGGGTAGCCAGCGCAGGACGCCGATGCCGGCGGAATGAGTGCCGGCGGGGTCGATGCGGTGATCGAGCACCGCGGCGGGGTCGGCGGCGTCGGAGACGCTGCCCTTGGCCAGCGCCTCGGTGAGCAGCTCGCGCGGGTCAGCACCGCGCAGGGCCAGGACGGACAGGTTGCGGCGCAGCACGGGCCAGGCCTCGCGCTGGCTTAACTGGGGGATCACCGCGTCGGCGATGGCATCGAGGCGATCACGGGCACCGACGCCGAGACGGTTCTCGGCGGCGGCACCGAGTGCGTCGTAGTACATATCGGCCGCGGCTTGCAGACGCGTGGCGGGGTCGGCGGCCTGGCGGGCGGCGGTGGTCGCCGAGACCTGGGCGCCGTCGCGGGCCAAGATTCTGGTCAGCACATCGACTGCGGTGTCGGGGTGGGTGGCCTTGGGGGAGAGCAGCCGGTGCGGGTCGCCCTCGGCAGTCGACAGGTACAGGTGGTTTTCGTCGGTGCCGCGGGTGAGCGCGACGTAGAGGTGCTGGCGGGTCAGCATGTCCGAGCCGACGATGTGGCAGGTTCCCCTGGTCGTGCGCCCGCCTGCGGTCAGACCCTGAGCGGAGTCGATGGTGGCGGCGTAGCCCAGCGTGACGTGCTCGGCGAGGTAGTCCGCGGGCAGCGTGACGACCAGGCCGCTGCGCAGATGCCGGGCTCGCACACCGCCGTCGGGGAGAACTTCGGTGATGGTGTATCGGTAGCCGTTGCGCACGAAGTCGGTGCGGCCAATGGTGATGCGGCGGTTGTTCTTGCGGGTACGGATGGTGTCTCCGACGCTGGCGTGCAGCTGGTCGGCCAGCACCACGGTGGGGTTGGTGGCGGCCTCGGGATCGGCGGCCAAGCGGTCGGTGCGGGCGCGGGCGTTGAGCGCGTCGATGACGTCGTTGGTCGGCGCGAGCAGGATGGAGTCCCCGCCGGCGGCCAGGTCGGCCCGCCACGCCTGATACGCCATGTCGGCGGCGGTCTCGTCGGTGCCGACGTGGATGCGGTGATTGTCGATGTAGAAGCCGATGCCGGCCGGGTCGGCGTCGTGCAGCGCGAGGCCGGCGGCGGCCTCGGCGGGGGACTTGAACCGGACGACTTCGCTCAAGGGGAGGGCGTCGGTGGTTTCGGCGATGTCGCGCAGAATTCCGCCGGCCGAGATCGACGACAGCTGCCCGTCGTCGCCGATCAGAACGACCCTGGCGCCCTTGCGCAGCGCGTCGGCGATCATGGCGTCCAGCCCGGCGGTGGCGGCCTTGCCGGCCTCGTCGACCACGATCAGCGTGCCGGGTCCGACCTCGGTGAACCAGTCGGGGACACGCGACATCGCGGCCGTGGCGGGATTGGCCGACCAGACGTACTTGTCGAGGGTGTCGGTGGTGGCGCCCAGGTCCTCACCGAGCACGATCGCCGCATCGGCAGTCGGGGCCAATCCGATGACGTGGCCGCCCGAGCTGCGCCACGCGTGCGCCAACGCCGCCATCGCGGTGGTCTTGCCGGTTCCGGCCGGGGCGAGGGCGAGTGCGACACGGCGTCCGCAGGTGGCCATCTCGGTGACCAACGCGACCTGACCGGGGTTGAGCGTGCGCCCGCGGGCGGTCGAATCGGCCAGTGCCAGTTCGACGTCGGCGGCGGTGGCGACGCGGCCGTCGCGGCGGTGCACCGCGTCCAGGATGCGTCGCTCGGCGGCCAAGGTCTCGCGGGTGGTGTAGACCTCGACGCCGTGGCGGCTGTAGACGCTGGCACCGTCGCGGCGACGCAATGCGACAGGCTCGCCCAACTCGGCGTCGGCGACGCGGGCGTGTGGGATCGAAAAGCCTTCGCCGAGGGCGGTATTGGTGAGGCGTTCGACCAATGCGACATCGTGCGCCATGTCGTGGCCACGGGCCATCCGCAGCGCTTCGGCGCGGACGTGGTGACGCTGCCACGTCGAGCGTGATTCGGCCACCGTGGCGATGAGTTCGCCAGCACGCGCCGCGATCCATTCGTCGTCGATTTCTGCTGCGACACGGGCTGCCCCGGGGGCCGCCAACGTGTCGGCGAGCATCTGGTTCACCCCGTTGCGCCCCAGGACCTCCACGGCCTGGGTGCGCCACACCTGGCGCTGCTCGGCCAGTGACCGCGGTTCGTGCTTGGCTTCGCGCGATTCCAGCGTCGCCTGTTGGGCCAGGGCGATGATCTCGACGTTGGTCGGTTCGCGGCCGTGATCGGTCTGAAATGCCTTGGCCAGCTCCGCGGTCCGTGCCTCGATCGCCGCCCGTCGGGTCGACCACCGCGACATCAACTGAGACGACATTCCGAGGACCTCGCGGACCGGGCGCTTGCCGCGTCCGCGGGACTGTTCGACGAAGCGCACACCCAAGCCCTCGATCATGTGGGCTTCCAGTCGGGTGTTGTACAACTCCGAGGCCGCGACGGTGACTCGGTGCAGCGGTTGACCATCCAGCGCCAGCCACCGCCGCACGCCGTTGGCGTCCACGTGGGAGACCTTGTTGGAGATCGCGACGTGGGTGTGCAGGTCGGGATCCCTGGCGCGGGAATCGCGGTGGGTGAATGCCGCGGCGATGAGCCCTTCGGTGTCGACTTGGGCGACACCACCGGCGCCGGTGCGGGTGAACGTGGCCTGATCTTGCAGCCATTCCAGGACGTCGGCCACCGCGGCGTCGTGCGCTGCTTCGATCTGCTCGGCGACGCTCAGCGGCGCGATGGCCCACAGCGCGGACACCGATTTGACCGGCGAGAAGGTCAGGTCGTACCCGGCGACGGCGGTGGTCTTCGCGCGGGTGTTGCGGGCGATGAAACCGGACAGTTCACGGTCGTCGCCGGGCGGGCGGCCGTACTCCTCGGTGAACAGGTCCGTCGCGACGCGGGTGCGGATCTGGGCGCGCACGTCCGGGTCGATGGTGGCGTTCCAATGGGCGCCGGCCTCGGCGTTGTGGTCACGGAAGGCGACGGCCAATCGTCGGGCCAGTTCCGGCTCGCCGTCGCGGACCAGAAACTCCCGTCCCAGGCGGCTCGCCGCGCGTTGGGTGGCGCCCACGCTGTGGCCGGCGACGTAGCTTTCGATGCGCTCGGCGTTGGGGTGCAGACCCACCCCGTAGAGGGCGCGCATCTGGGCCTCGCTGACGCCGGATTCCGGCTCGACGGTCCAAAACTCTTCGCGCACTTGCGGGCTGACATCGCAGCGACCGGTGTCCGAGAGGGCGGCCAGGCCGCGTCCCAGCCAGCGGCCGGGGGTTTCCCCCTTGGCGGAGTAGTAGTCGGCCAGCGTGGAGCGGCCCCGTTCGGTGCTGTCGGCGGCAGCGACCTGCCGCACCAGGTACAGGTAGCCGTCCCCGGCGGTCAGCTTGTGCAGCGTCATCACCATGACGCGCACCCCGGCTTCCGCATGTGCCGCACCTTACGAACCCGGGGGGTGGCGAAGCCACCACCAAACCGGGGGTTCTTATAAAACTCTTAGACCGTCGGGTTTCCTGAGTGCAAGAGGTGTGTGGTCTGTGGTGGGGCCGTGGGAGGTGGTGGCGAGGGGGCGAGCTGAGGGTGCGGTGCGGCGGCGGTGAGG
>VIFX01000060.1:0-32313 GCA_006864685.1 Mycolicibacterium hodleri
TGGAAGACCAGCATCAGGCTGGTGCTGAGCAGGGCGATGACGCCCATGACGGCGACGATCGCGTAACCCTGCTTCTTGCTGTCGACCATGCGTCCGAACATGCGTGGCATCGAGAACGAGATGACCATCAGCAGGAAGATCTCGATCCAGTTGGTCCACGTCGTCGGGTTCTCGAAGGGGTGCGACGAGTTGGCGTTGAAGAAGCCGCCGCCGTTGGTGCCGAGTTCCTTGATGGCCTCCTGGCTGGCGACCGGGCCACCGGGGATGGTCTGCTGCGCACCGTTGAGCGTGGTGATGATCTGGTCGTGCAGGTGGAAGTTCTGGATGGCGCCGCCCGCGATGAGGATGAGCGCCGCGATGAACGCCACGGGGAGCAGGATGCGCAAGGTGCCGCGGACCAGGTCGACCCAGAAGTTGCCGAGTTCGGTCGTGCGGGTCCGGGCGAACCCGCGGACCAATGCGACCGCGACGGCCATGCCGACGGCGGCGGACACGAAGTTCTGCACCGTGAGGCCGGCCATCTGGACGAGGTGGCCCTGGGTGGATTCGCCCGAGTAGGCCTGCCAGTTGGTGTTGGTGACGAAGCTGATGGCGGTGTTCCACGCCAGTGCCGGGGTCATCTCGGTGGCGGGGTCGTTGAGGTGCAGGGGCAGCTTGCCCTGGAGAAGCTGGAAGACGAACAGCGCCAGGACGCTGATCGCCGAGAACGCCAGCACGCTGCGGGCGTAGGCGGCCCAGGTCTGTTCGGCTTTCGGATCGGCGCCGATGAGTCGGTAGATCACGCGTTCGACGCGAGAGTCCTTGTCCGAGTTGTAGACCCGGTACATGTAGTCGCCGAGGGGGACGTGGACTGCGGCGAGCGCCAGGATCAATAGAGCGAGGAATGTGAGCCCCGCGGTGGTGGTGCTCACTAGAACCTCTCCGGAAAGAGCAGGGCTGCGACCATGAATATCGCGAGACCTGCCACCAGCACCAGGCCGATCAAGTTCTGGTAACTCACAGTCCCTCGACCACCTTCTGCACCAGGCCGAGCAGCGCGAAGATCGCCACCGTCAGCGCGACGTACAGCAAGACCGACATTTCATCTCCATTCACTGAGCGAGCCGGCAGACGCCGGTGACTCGCGGTGGCCGTCCCGATACCTCTCGCGACGTGGCACTTCTCTGAAAGCTAGACCTCGAAAATGCCTCGATCTCGGCCCTTTACGGTTCCTTTACGGCCCCGGCAGTGTCCTTGACGCAATCCATGCACCGCCGATGAGTCGGCGTCTCCGTCGCGTCAGAGCCAGTGATTCCGGCGGAAGGTGCCGTACAACGAAAGACACACCGTGGCCATCACGCCCAACACCGCCGGGTAGCCCCACACCCATTGCAATTCAGGCATGTGCTCGAAGTTCATGCCGTAGATGGCCGCCAGCATGGTGGGAACAGAGGCGATCGCCACCCATGCGGAGATCTTGCGCAGGTCGAGGTTCTGCTGCATTCCCGTGCGGGCCAGGGCGGCCGTGATGAGCGACGTCAGCAGTTCGTCGTAGCTGTTGATCCGTTCGGCCGCCAGGGTTTGGTGATCGATCACGTCGCGCAGATAGCGGATCACTTCCTTGCAGATCAGGTCCTTGTTGTCCGCGGCGATCGCTTGCAGCGCAGCCGATAGCGGATTCACCGCCCGCCGCAGTTCCAGGATTTCCCGCTTGAGCAGGTAGATCTGGTCGATGTCCGTCGTGCTGCGTGGCGCGAAGATCTGCTCTTCGATCGTGTCCACGTCGGCCTCGACCCGCTGTGCGACCTCACGGTAGTCGTCGACGACGTGGTCGGCGATGGCGTGCATGATCGCGAACGGCCCAAGGCTCAGTCGGTGGGCGTCGCCGTCGATGTCCTTCCGGACACCGGCCAAGCCGCTGAAGTCGCCGTGGCGGACTGTGACTACGAAGTCTGATCCGGCGAAGATCATGATCTCACCGGTGCCCACGATGTCGCGTGCCTTCGAGATCGATTCGTGCGGAATGTACGTCACCGTTTTGAGTACCACGAACAGCGAGTCGTCGTACCGTTCCACCTTCGGCCGCTGATGTGCATGAACGGCGTCTTCCACGGCCAGCGGATGCAGATCGAAGATCTCGGCGACCTCACGCATCTGATGAATGTCGGGCTCGTGCAGTCCGATCCACACGAAACCGCTGCCGGATTCGCGCAGCGTCGCCCTGGCGGTCGCCGACGTGTACCGACCGGGAAGTCTGTGCCCGTCGACGTAGACACCGCAGTCGATCATCGCCGCAGCCGTGGGGTGTCGCCGCCTCACGGACATCAGCTGTCCGTCTTGCGTGTGGGCCATACCGCCGTCGTACCCCCGAGTCGACTGGTCCTCCAGTGATTCGACGGATCATGACGACTCCTTGATGCCGTTCGCGCTTCTCTTGACGTGGTCCGGATCCGTCTCAGCCCGAGGTGTGTAGTCGTTGTTCGTCAGGATTGCCTGCCAAGTCGTATTGATTCCATATGGGCGCGGCGATGTCGTGCGATAGGGGCGTAGACACGTGATCGTGAGCGATGAACATGACGGATCGGTAGTGGGTCCCGAGGCCAACGATCTCGGGTCTCGGGGCGCATCGCCGGACGCACTTGCCGTGAGGCAGCAGCGCCGGCCGCCTACCCCCTCGCGGGAATTCCTCGTGCGGTGTCGAGACCGGCTTCTCGACGGTCCGAACGCGTGGGGCTCGATCGAAAGGGGGCCGGACCGGCAGGGCTTCCGTCGGTACCGGCTGACTCTCTTCCCGCCCGGTGTCACCACTAGCGAGCGGCGACTCCTTCGCCTGTGGCGTGCTCTACCGGGCTGGGGCGTCGTGCTGTGGTTGATGGCTGTGATCGGCCTGAGTCACACGTATGGACCGTGGCTGGCGCTCGGGATGGCTTCGGGAGTCTTGTTCACGACGGCAGTCGCGATCTCCGCACGGTTGGGTGCGGTCCGAACGCAGGTGCGCACGATGACGGTCGTGACAATCGCTGGGCACACCGACCCGGGTACCGCGGCCGCGTACACCGAACTCCGGCTCCTTGCGAGCGCCATGGGCGCTGCGGACGTGCTGCTCGCGCAACGTCGGATTTCGGCGGCGGAGCACGAATCCCTGTGGTGGCAGGCCTACGAGCGATTGGGCAAATGACACGCGAACCCCGTGGGGAGTAGTGGCCGCGATTGATTCTAGGAACAACCATCGAATGTTCGTCGACGGTGATGGCGAGTTGACTGCAAACGGTTGGCTGGAACCGGTCAGTCGAGGACGCGAATGCCGTTCAAGGACAAGAGAACATCGGCGTGATGCGCACTTCCCACGTGCGTCCGGCATTCGACGATGCCGACGGCAGCTTCGGTTCGAGGCGCAGTCGTCTAGGAATTCGAGCACGAAATCTGAATACCTTGCCCAGAACGCTCGTAATAGAGCATGAAGCCATCGAATTCGGTTGAGTGCGGCACGAGAACGCTCCCTCTCCTGTCGGCGTTTCAGCGCCTCGTCGTCGGAGACGCTCATTTAGCCTGCCGTCGACACGCAGAGTGGTAACGCCAAAAGAGAAAACCGTTGTGCAGCAATATTTTACGGGTCGTCATCGGGACCCTAAGAAACGCAGATCGCAAATCCATGTCGCCGTTGCCAGCGGCTCATCGCTCGCGCCGCAGTGCTACAGCGGTGACGTCGTCACCGCCACGCCGGCCGCCGGCCGCGGCACACAGCTCATCCACTACCGCCTGCGGGTCGGTTCCATCGCGGTTGACACAGAGGGTGATTGCCTCCTCAAGACCCTCGACAGAGTCGCCCCAAAGATCGAGTACGCCGTCGCTGACGAGCAGGATCGTGTCCCCTGGCGCCAAGCTGCCGGAGAGTTCCTGCCACCGTTCGCCGATCCCCAACGGCATGTCGTCGGAAGCCAGCCGTTCGGTCCGCCCAGATTCCGCCCTGGTGATGAAATGCAAGCCGTGGCCGGCGTCTGTGAAGCGAAAATCGCCCGACGCCGTGTCGACGACCACGTAGGAAAGGGTCACGAAGGCGCTGATCCGGCGCAGGTCGCCTTCGAGAACGCGCGCCGTGTCGGCGACGACCTGAGATGGGCTGGTACGCGGATCGTGGGATCGCAGCACGGCACGCGTGGCTGCCGCCAACATGCCTGCGTCCATGCCCTTGCCCATGACGTCGCCGAGACTGACCACGACCACGCTGTCGTTTCCTACCCGTACGTCGTAGAAGTCGCCACTCACCTGGTTTGCCGGAGTGGTCGAGGTACCGAACGTCCAGCCCGGAGTGTCCGGCAATTTGTCCGGGCGCAGTGCCCGCTGTACTTCAGCGGCCCGGTTCAGTTCATCCTTCTCGAGCTGACGCACCCGTAGCGATTCGGTGATGTCGTTGAAGTGAAGCGCCAGCAAGGTGTCATTCGGGCGCTGGCCGATCACCGCGATACTCAGTTCGAGGCTGCGCCCGTCGGCCAGCGCCAACGTCAGACGCGCATTCCCGTCGACGAGAGAATCTGCAGCCGCTGAAAGCACGCTGGTGGCGTCGGGGCCGAGCACTGCCTCAAGCGGCGCGAACCCCCCGACCAGCCCGGGCAGCAACCCCCGGGCCGAAGGGTTGCTGCGCTCTACAGTCCAATGGACGGGTCCCCGGGCGACCATGAGCTTGCCCGCAACCGACGAGTTGAAGCTCTTGAGGAACAAGTCCTCACTCTCGGCGAGTCGCAGCGCTGTCGCCCGTTGCGTTCCCACCACGAGAGACAGCGCGAGGAACACCACCACCATCGACATTTGAAAAACCTGCAACGTCAGGGTCCCGACCGCCGGTCCGAGGCGGTCGAAGGAGAACGGGCCCGTTCCATTGGCGCTGCCGGCCGAGGCGATGACCGCGACGGCCAACATCACCAGCAGCAGTAGCCGCGTAGACATCCACAGCGCCGCCCAAACCAGGGGTAGGAACAGCAGAAAGGCCAGCGGGAGAACACTGTTCACGACGAACACGGCAACGGCGACGGCAAGCGCAACGAGCACCTGCAACGTCGACTCGAAATACTTTGCGCGCTGCTGACGGCGTGGAAGGTTCATGAACAGCGGTGTGAGTAAGAGAATCCCCGCGGCATGCTTGGGTGCCGACGTCAGAAGCCGGTCATGCGCGCCCTCCAGGTCTCCGAGAAGCCGCGACGATCCCCAGGCGAGGAGGCCGTAGAGCACCGACGTGCCTATGGCAATCAGCAGCAACTTCCCGAGATCTCGGGAAGTGGACAGGGTGGGACTGCGATCCCGACGACCGCGCAACAACCATGTGCCGATCACCATCTCGATGCTTGCTGCGACCGTTAAGGCGATGGCCAATGGCGGCGACCGTCCCGCCCACACCACGACCGGCAGCGTCACTGCGGCGACCGCCGCCGCCAGGATCCAGGCGTACTTCCGCGGGAACCGCATGCCCAGGGCAAGGGCGATGCCGGCGATCGGCCACCATGCCGCTGTCGCCAACGCCGTCGGCCGGGTCTGCAACGACAACGCCGCCACCAAGAAGGTCGCCAGCAACATCCCGGCGATGAAGACCCAGTTGGGAACCTGCCAGCGGGATCGTCCTCGTTGTGGTGCGGACGGCAGAGAGTCGTTCGGCGGCCTCAGGCCACTGCAAGGGTCATCGACGAGCGCCTGCCTTCGAGGGTCGAATCCAGGCGACTCTGAGGACTTAACAGTGTCCATGGAGCTCGTTCACCCGTCGCCGCATCAGCGTCCAACGATTCCCGTCGTCAATGCGGGAGTAAGACAGTTCGTCCAACAGACGGTGAGCGATAGCCAATCCGCGGCCCCGTTCGGACATCTCGTCGGGCATCCCCACCTGACTCAGGTCGACCGCCGCAGGCTCGCCGTCGTCGGTCAGGATCGCAGTGACGGTGTCGGGAAGCAGGGTCACCACCATCCGGAGCCTCACGGGTTGCCCGTCGCCCGAGTGTTCGATGATGTTGGAACCGATCTCGCTGACCGCAAGGTCCATGCACATCCGGGTGTGGTCCGCGACTTCTTCAGACGCCCACGCCGCATCAAGAGTGCTCTGCATCTCTGCCAGCGTCTCGGGGCCAGTTACCGTCTCCAGCACATGTTCAGTCATCAGTCGTCAAATGCGACGTCCGCCGAGTCGTACGCGGGCAGCACGCGATTCAGATTGGTCAACTCCAGCACGGTGCAGACTTGCTTTGGGGCGGCCGCGATTCGCAGATCGCCACCGGCCAGTCGCGCCATCTTGAGCCCGGATATCAGCGCGCCCAATCCCGACGAGTCGATGAATTCGGTTGTGCTGAGTTCGACGACAATGCGGTTGCTGCCGCCGTCTATGATTCCCTGCAATTGTTTGCGCAGGGCGGAAGCGCCCGCCATGTTCAGCTGGCCCTTTGGCTGAATTACGGTGACATGCGACCCAATTTTGCGGGTTGGGAAATCGCCCATAACACTCCTCATTTGGCACGCCGCATTTCAGCATCACCGGAATGATCGACTGCAAATCTACGATGTACAACCGCGATTTCCCCGGCGTGATGGTGAAGGGTACATCGTTTTCCGGCCCTCGCGACATCAATCAGCAAAGTTAGGTCACGCTATGTAATTGCAAGCCAATTGCCAGTGATGCCTGTGCTGTTCTAAATGACTATCGAGCGCGCATTAGGTCGGGGTACTTTAGCTGGCTTGACGCTTCGGCTTTACCTGAGGAAACCGCCCCGCGGTTGCGGATCTGGCAAACCAGATCTTCTGAAGATTTCATCGGGCATGACGCGCGCTAAATCGCTGCGCTCCAGGTTTGCGCCCGGAGGCAGCTATGGATATCTGCGTTCCTGCCGCCAGGTGGTGGCCCGTTAGATTAGCCTTTGGCTGGCAGAGGCGCGAGCCAGCAGACAAGCGCGAGCCGTGCGGAGGTGGCGAGTATTTCGGAAATTGAACGCCGCGAAATACGAGAAGGTCTTATCGCGGCGGTCGTCGGAGTCGGTGTAGACGACTTTGCAATAAATCGGCTCATTCAACGAATGTCGGCAAATCCTGACGCCCTGGAATCCGTGATTCGGCTTTCTCTGAGTGATCCAGCGCGGCTGAGTGCGCTCGACCGAACCGGCCTCATGGAGGCTGGACCGCAGGCAGCACTCGATGGCGTCGCATCGTTGACGGCGGAGGCCCTCGCCACACCCTTCGCCGCGGTGTCATTGCTTGACGGCACCAAGCAACTCCTCGCGGGATGTAGCTTCCCGTCGGGACCCGGCGAGCGGTGGAGTCCGGTCGAGCTGTCCATATCCAAGTTCACTGTGGCGAGCGGTATTCCGTTCATCGTCGACGACGCCACCGTGCACGCACTCCTGGCGGACCATCCGGCTGTGATCAGTGGTGCCATCGGTGCCTATGCCGGCGTCCCGTTGTTCAGCGATGATGACCAGGCGGTCGGCACGTTGCACAGCTGGGACAACCGCCCTCGACAATGGACGAGCGGTCAGATCATCGTTCTGCAGGAGATGGCCGATCTTGCGAGTGCGAAGATCTTTCGTCGGCCGATATGACGAGCGTGCGTGCCATGATGTCGCCCCCAGCTGACGCTGCCGGTTCACCGCAAAGCGGGAACTGAACATCGTGGCGAGGCGGATGTCTGGCCCAACCGGGATGTCGACGGGCCGGGAGTCCGTTCAGGGCGCACCCGGGAGACGTAGGCAATTTGCCGAACTCGTTCCCTCCGGTTCGTCCGCCACGATCATTGCCGTCACGACCGACGTCGCATCCGCGTCGATTGCAGTTGCGGTGGGCGTCTGGTGGTCCTCGAGAATGGGAGACGACGTTTCGCCATGGACGGCTGCAATGTTCGTGCCGGTCGTCGTCATCCTCTTGGTGTTGCAGAGTTTTTACCGTCGCAGACTTCACCGACGCTTCATCGACCAGGTCGCAACGATCGAGACCAGCATCGCCCTCGCCTCCATTCTGCCGCTAAGCGTCGCGACTCTCGGCGATTTGCCGGGTCTCCCGGGATCCGCCGTGTCCAGAGTCTGGATCTGTGCGGCGTTGCTGATGCCGGCGCTACGGCTGCTCCATCTGGCCGTGAAGAAAAGGCAGCGCCGATTCAACACGCCGACCCTCGTCGTGGGGAGTGGTGAAGTCGCCACACGGGTCATTGAGCGATTGAGGGCGTCACCGGAGTACGGCTTGCAACCCATCGGGATCATCGACGTCGATCCGCCGTGTTCGGATGACGTGAAGCGGCCGGTCGACACCGATGTCCCCGTTCTTGGGCCACCCGACGCCATTGACGACGTCATCCGCAGGACCGGCGCGCGGGCAATGGTCATCACCTTCTCCCCAGTGCGCGACGAGCTGCTCACGCGGGTCGTTCAGGTCGGACATCGACACAAGATGCGGGTGTGGGCTGTTCCCCGCATGTTCGACGTGGTGGGCGAGCGGGCATTCGTCGAGCACATCGGCGGCCTCCCACTGTTGGCGCTGCCGCACATTGACCCGCACGGAGTGCAGTTCACGGTCAAGCACATCCTCGACCGCATCGCCGCGGCTCTCGGTCTGCTGATGATCTCCCCAGTGTTCATCGGTCTGATCGTGTTGGTTCGGCTGAGTTCGCCGGGGCCGATCTTCTTTCGTCAGGATCGAATCGGCCGCGACGGCAAGGTATTCGAGTGTCTCAAGTTCCGCACCATGCGCCCGCCGAGGTGTTCTGACGCCGAGTTCACTCTGGCGTCGAGGTCGGGGCCCGGCGGAGTCGAGGGCGAAGATCGCCGGACGGCGGTTGGCAAGATCATGCGGTCCACCTCGCTGGACGAACTGCCTCAATTGATCAACGTTCTCCGAGGCGAGATGAGCCTGGTAGGCCCACGTCCCGAACGACCGCAGTTCGTCGAGTACTTCGAAATTCAGATTCACCGCTACGGCGAACGCCATCGGGTCAAAGCTGGAATGACCGGTTGGGCCCAAGTGCACGGGCTGCGCGGCCAGACCTCGATCGCCGATCGGGTCGAGTGGGATAACTACTACATCCAGAACTGGTCGCTCGCCCTCGACCTTAAGATCCTTCTCCTCACGGTGCCGGCCGTGTTACGCGGTGCCGATTAGGGCGGCGCGGTTGCGGATGATTCTGAGGGCTCGCTCCGCCGACACCCTGCTCATTTCCTCGCCCGATGGTCTTGGTCATCCGGGCGCAGGGATCACTTGGGGGTGGTCCCGACGGGTGAGCGCGTCGGCGTCGTACCTGCTGCGGCTGCCGGTGTCAGATTGCTGGCGGTGGCGAAGCGGCGCAGTCGCAGGCTGTTGGTGACCACGAAGACCGAACTGAACGCCATGGCGGCACCGGCGATGAGCGGATTGAGCAGGCCCAGCGCCGCCAGCGGCAGCGCGGCGACGTTGTAGGCGAACGCCCAAAACAGGTTGCCCTTGATGGTCTTCAACGTCGCCCGTGACAAGCGGATGGCGTCGGCGGCGGCGCGCAGATCACCTCGGACGAGGGTGATGTCCGACGCCTCGATGGCGACGTCGGTCCCCGTGCCCATGGCCAGTCCCAGATCGGCTTGGACCAGGGCAGCGGCGTCGTTGACGCCGTCGCCGACCATGGCGACCACACGTCCTCGGGCCTGCAAGTCCTTGACGGCGTTGACCTTGTCGGCCGGCAGGACCTCGGCTATGACGTCGGCCGCGTCGATGCCGACCTGTGCCGCGACGGCTTGCGCGGCGCGCCGGTTGTCCCCAGTCAACAGGACGGGGCGCAGACCAAGCTCTCGGAACTGTGAGATCGCCTCGGCCGAGGAGTCTTTCACCGTGTCGGCGACGACGATCACGGCGCGCATCGCTCCGTCCCAGGCCACCCACACCGGGGTGTGACCCAGGGCCTCGGCGGTCTCGGCGGAGTCGAGCAGGGCGTCGGGGGTGGCCAGCGACCAGTCGTCGGTGAGCCAGCTGCGCCGTCCCACGAGCAGGGCGTGCCCGGCGACGACACCGCTGACGCCGTAACCGTCGTGGGCGGTAAAGCTCTCGACGGAGGGGAGCGGCGTCCCATCGGTGGGCGCTGCGGCCGCGGCGATCGCGTGGGCGATGGGGTGCTGGGAGGCGTCCTCTAAAGCTCCGGCGAGCACCAAAACGTTTGTGGCGGTTTCGCCGTCGGCGGGGTGCACGCCGATCAGGCTCATCCGTCCGGTGGTGACCGTGCCGGTCTTGTCGAGCACGATGGTGTCGACGCGGCGGGTGGATTCCAGGATCTGCGGTCCCCTGATGAGGATGCCGAGTTGGGCGCCGCGGCCGGTGCCGACGAGCAGAGCGGTCGGTGTGGCAAGGCCCAGGGCGCAGGGGCAGGCAATGATCAGGACAGCGACGGCGGCGGTGAATGCCGCGGTGGCTGAGTGGCCGGTGGTGAGCCATGCGGCCAGCGTCAGCAGGGACAGGGCGATGACGATGGGGACGAAGATGGCCGAGACCCGGTCGGCGAGGCGCTGTACGGAGGCCTTTCCGTTCTGAGCGTCCTCGACGAGGCGTGCCATCTGGGCCAGTTGGGTGTCGGCGCCGATCCGGGTGGCCTCGACGACGAGTCGACCGCCCGCGTTGACGGTGGCCCCGGTGACGTGGTCGCCGGGGCGTACCTCGACGGGCACCGGCTCACCGGTGAGCATGGAGGCGTCGACCGCCGAGGCGCCGTCGGTGATGACCCCGTCGGTGGCGATCTTCTCTCCGGGCCGCACGACGAACAGGTCGCCAACCGCGAGTTGTGCTGTAGGGATCCGGATTTCGCTGCCGCCACGCAGCACCGCAACGTCTTTGGCGCCCATGTGGAGTAGGGCGCGCAGGGCAGCGCCGGACTGCGACTTGGCGCGCGCTTCGAAGTAGCGGCCCGCCAGGATGAACACGGTGACGGCGGCCGCGACTTCGAGGTAGATGTGTTCGGCGCCGGACGCCGCGTCGGGAAGCAGGCTGAATGACATGCGCATGCCGGGCATGCCGGCGTGACCGAAGAACAGCGCCCACAGTGACCACAGGTAGGCGGCGCCGACACCCAGGGAGATCAGGGTGTCCATGGTGGCGGCGCCGTGGCGGGCGTTGGCCCAGGCGGCGCGGTGAAACGGCAACGCGCCCCACACCACGACGGGTGAAGCGAGCGTGAGGGCAAGCCATTGCCAGTTGGTGAACTGCCACGCCGGCACCATCGACAGAACGACGACGGGGACGGTCAGAGCCAGGGAGACCAGCAGACGGGTCCGCCATGCGGTGGCTTCGTCGGGCTCGGCCTGGTCGGCGTCGGTGTCGGGCGTCGTTGTCGCCGGCGCTGTGGCCGTGTACCCGGTGGCCTCGACGGTCGCGATCAAGTCGGCAGGCTCCACCTCATCCGGGAAGCTGATCTTCGCCTTCTCGGTGGCGTAGTTGACGCTGGCGCTGACGCCGTCGAGCTTGTTGAGTTTCTTCTCGATCCGGGCCGCGCACGAGGCGCAGGTCATGCCACCGATGGTCAGCTCGATGCTGCGCGGATGAGACGGAGCCGCGATGTGATCGGTGGTGCTCATGTCCTGTCCCTTCCTGGAGACGCGGGTGCCGGCTGGAGTGGTCAGTCGGTGGCGAGCTGGTAGTCGCCGGCTTCGTCGAGGGCGGCGACGATCTGATCGCGGGTGACGCCATGCTCGCTGGTGACCCGCAGCGTCGACGTGGCTCCCGGTGCGAGGTCGACGGTCACGTCGGTGACGCCGGGGATCGCGGAGACTTCTTCGGTCACGGCGGCCACGCAGTGGGCGCAGGTCATTCCGGTGACGGCGAACGTGTTGACGGTGCGCAGGTCGAGGGTGTTCATGTGATGTCCTCCATTGGATGAGAGCTCTTGCGGGGCATCATTTTTCGGTTAGGAGCGGACGAGGCGGGCAATGGCCGCCGAGGCCTCGCTGATCTTCTGGTCAGCGACGTCGCCGCCTTGCTGGACTGCGGCGCTGACGCAGTGGGTGAGGTGCTCGTCGAGTAGGGCGAGTGCCACGGACTCGAGGGCCTTGGTGGCGGCCGAAATCTGGGTGAGGACGTCGATGCAGTAGCTGTCGTTCTCCACCATCCGCGCTAAACCGCGCACCTGCCCCTCGATGCGGCTGAGGCGCTTGAGATGGGCGTCCTTGGACTGGAGATAACCGGGTGCGGCATGTTCCATGAGGTGATCCGTTTCTCGTCGTGTACCCCCAGGGGGTATGACGCCCAATATACCCCCAAGGGGTATAACGGAGTCAAGTACGGCGGTCATCCGTCTGCTATGGGCGGCGTTCGGTGCCCGCGGAAGCGCACCGGTGAGGGCTTTCGAGAGCCGGCAAGAAGACTGGCCGCAGGGTGCTCGGCGGGCGGTCGCCCGCCGAGCACCCTCGCCGTTGGCCGAGGGTTAGCTCTGGCCGAGCATGCCGCGCATCTGGGCGATTTCGGCCTGCTGGTTGGCGATGATGGCCTGGGCCAGCTTCTTCGCGTCCGCGTTGGTGCCGTCGCGCAGCTCCGTGTTGGACATGTCGATAGCGCCGCTGTGATGGTCGATCATCATCTGCAGCCACGCTTGGTCGAACGCCTTGCCTGACAACCCGGTGAGGTTGTTCATTTGCTCGGCGGACATCATTCCCGGCATGCCTCCCGTCCCGGGCATGTCATGGCCGGACATCTCTGCTGACGGCGCGGGCTTGCCGAAACTCGTGAGCAGGCCGGTCATCTGGGTCATCTCGGGTCCCTGAGCCTTCTCGATGTTCTGAGCCAGCGTGATGAGCTGCTGATTCTGGGATCGGCTCGGCACGAGCTTGGCCATGTCGACGGCCTGCGCGTGGTGGGGGTACATCATCTGCAGGAACATCACGTCGGCATCGTTGAAGTCGGCGCGGGTGGCACTGGGCGGCGCAGACGTCGACGAACCGCCGTGATCCATTCCGGGCATCGATCCGCTCATCGCGGTGCTGGAGACGGTCGGGGATGTCGTGGTGTCGGACGCGGTGTCGGTACAGCCGGCAACGGCCAGGGCTGCCGCCACAGCGGCGGCAAGGACGGTGGACTTGACGGCAATGGTGGAACTGAACATGACTGGTTTCCTTCTACGAAGTGTCGATGACTGGGGTGAACGAGGACAGGTGTCTATCGGTGACCGGCTCGCCGTGAGCGGCCACGCGTGACTACCTGTCAGACCCGCAGAATCGACAGTTGGTGAAGGGAAAGTACGGTCCAGGGCGGTGCGCGTTGACGGCGGCGGTAGTTGCGCCGGTACTTCGGCGCGAGGAGCACTGCGTTGCGGGTTCCGATCCAGCACAGCATCGCCAGACCGGTGACGATTGCGATGGCGGTCATGATGAAGACGCATCCATGCAGCGCGGTGTGGTGCTGGTCGCAGTCGTCGGCGTCGCACGGCGCGGGAGCGGGATCGGCATGCCCACCCGTCGTGTGGTGCTGCACCGTGGGTGTCATCGCGGGCTGCGCGTCGTGGTCGTGGCCGAGTGCGAATGTGACGGCGTGCATCGTGACGATGCCAGCCATCAAGGCCGCCAAGAGGAGGAGTCGCGCAATGGCGGGCAGCGGTGCCACACCACGACGCACATTCATCACGTTGGCCATCATAGTCGACAGACGACCACATACCCCATAGGGGTATGTGGTCGTTGTTGCTAAGGCCGCATTCAGGACGCTCAGTCGTGATGGACGCGTCCACGCCACCGGCCCAGGTGCATTCTGGCTGGTTCTGGTGGAGCGGCCCGGAGTGCAGTGAGCAGTCGGTCAGCCTGCATGGCCATGTGCAGGCACGTCACCATCGGGGCGGCGGACAAGTGACGGCGATATCTCGGTCACGTTGAGATACGGTGTCACACAGTCGATGTACGCGCCAATGCTGTCATCATCGGACGAGTGGCACCCAAAGCGGCGACGAGGACAGACAGCAGGCTGGCTCTGAAGCTGGCAGCACTGGCTTCGTTCGGCGCGGCAATCATCCACTTCGCGGTCGTGCCGACGCACTGGCAAGAGTGGTTGCCGTCAGGCCTGTTCTTCGTGTCGATCGCGCTGTTCCAACTGATTTGGGCGCGACTGGTCCTTGCTCGGATGACGACGTCGGTGCTCGCAGCGGGGATCATGCTCAACGTCGGGGCCATCGCGCTGTGGGCTCTCTCGCGAACATCGGGAGCGCCGTTCGGCCCTCACGCCGGAGAACCTGAACTCGTTCGAGCTGCGGATCTCTGCGCTCTGCTGCTTCAAATCTATGTCGTGATGGCAGCGGGCTGGGTGGTATACCGAGGCCACCACGGCGAACCGATACCAGCGTTCGGGAACGCGATCGTCCTCCTCGGCGCAACCGCGGTCGTCGCTCTGGCGTCGACGGTAGGTGTGGCCTCGGGTCTCCAGCACGGCCATCCCGAGCAGGCTGGCGCCGCGACCGATCATCACGGCCCTACCGCTGGACCTTCAGAGGCCCATCACGGTCATTCAGAGCCGGCCGGCTCTCCGCCGATCGTCGAGGCTAACGACATGCCCGCGGCACCGGCACCTACCGAACCTCCACTCCAGTCAGACGAGCCGTTCAACGACGACCACGCCGATCATCCCCACGATGAATGACGTCGATCTGCGTTGGTCGGGTGGTTGTCAGAATGGGTACGGGTGAAGGGACTTTGTGCCCAGCCCTAGGTGACCCAAGCCTCGATACGGGCGGGAGGCGACTGATTTAGCGTGTGACCACAACCCCCCGGGGCGCTACTCGCGGGTCGCGGATGTTTCACAGACCGATCGGAACAAGACATGACGACCTTCGACGCAAACCCGGTTGACGAGTTGAGTGAGCAGGACAGTTGGAACTTGCTAGGCAGCGTCGCCTTGGGACGACTGGCTACTTGCGTTGAAGGCCTGCCGGAGATCTTTCCGGTCAACTTCGCCGTCCAACAGCACACTATTCTGCTGCGCACCGCTGAAGGCACGAAAGTTTTGCACGCGAAACTAAATGAGCATGTTGCGTTCGAAGTCGACGGTCACAACGACGAAGAGGGCTGGAGTGTCATCGTCAAGGGACGGGCCTACGTGCTGGGGGCCTCCGAGTATGTCGAAGCTGAACGTGGGCATGTGCTGCCGTGGACCACGACGGTCAAAGACCGATTCATTCGTATCGTGCCCACCCAGATCAGTGGGCGTAGATTCCGCTTCGGAGGCGAAGACCAGTAGGCAACGTGGCGCGGCAGGGCTCAAGCACATCGACTACTCATCGCCAACGAATCCGCGTCGATGGGAAGCGACCGCGGTCGGCAGTAATCGCCAGAAGTGAGACAGGTTGTGCCACAAGACCTATACGTGAGAACTCACGACGAGGGTGAAGTTCCGATTCGGGGCTTGCTGTGGAACGGGCCACGACTGGTTCCTTCCTCGGTTGGGCGAATGGCCTGAACGGGAACAGCTCTCCGACAAGCATCGACTGCAGTGCGGCGGATGTAATCGACGCAGCCCGTTGTGGTTTGGCCGATGCCGATCGGGGTGGTCGGCACTCTGTCGAGACTCATCGCATCGTCATCGTCATGACCATCGCGAGGGTGAATGCAACGGCAGGCAGCGCCATGCCGGCGAGAAACCCGAGCCCGAAGCGGCGTCCGCCGGCGGTGAAGGCCAGCACGCACTTGACGAGCAGGTTGGAACCAAGCGCAGCCGCGATGGCGGTCAGCGCCGTGTTGACGGTGATGCCGCCCTGCGAGGCGAGGGTCGCGGCGCCGATGGCGCCGGCGTGGGCGTCGGCGAGCCCCGCGGCGAACGCGGCCAGCACCGCGCCGTTCGGGCCGAGTACGTCGGTTCCCCAGCGGCCGACGAGGAGAGCCACGATCAGTACGGCTGCCAGGAGGAGAGCGGGCCGCAGTGCGAACGGGCGGCTCGCGGTGGTCGGCTCGATGTCCGGCCTTTCCTCGGTCGTGAGGTCCTCCCGAGGGCCTCGGATGGCGCGGCGGTAGACGAAGGCGGCGGTTCCCACTAGCAAGATCGCTCCGAGGACCACCGGGGGCCAAAGCCGACGGAGCACATCGCCGTCGATGAGCCCGATCACGATGAGCAATTGCATGAAGGTGGCGAGGTTCGCGACGAGAGCGCCTGCCAGCGGCGCACGTGGGCTTGCGACCGTGCGGCTGAGCCTGCCCATCGATGCCGTAGTCGCGGTGGCCGAGACGAAGCCGCCGGCCAAGCCGGTGACGAGCAAACCCCGTTCAGGGCCGAGGGCGCGGACGCCGATGTAGCCGATCCACCCGATGCCGGTGAGCAACACCACCAGAAGCCACACCTTCGCCGGATTGAGCACGCCGTATGGGCCGAGGCCCCGGTCGGGCAGCAACGGCAGGATGACCAACGCGACCACGAAGAACTTGATTGCGTCCGCTAGTTCGATGTCGCTGACGATTTCGCGCGCGAAGCGATGGATGCGCGTCTTCGACACCAGCAAGGCCGCGACGACGACCGCGAGGGCGGCGGCGGCCGCCGGGCGTGTATAGGCAAGCGCACCCAGCAGGTACGCCACGAGCACCGCGATCTCCGTCGTGGTCCCCGAGTCGTCCTCGCTGGTGCGGAGATAGGCGATCGCCGCGAGTGCCCCGACCGCGACGAGACCGGCCACTACGGTCCACTGGCCGACGCTGGCGGCGACGGCTCCCAAGAGGGACAGCAGTGCGAACGAGCGGGAGCCGGCGGGAAGCTTGCCGGCCGTGTGGCTCCGTTCACGCTCGAGCCCGAGTAACAGCCCGATGGCAAGCGCCACCAGAAACGGTTGAATCTGCTGCCAGCTCAAGATGACTCGCCGGTCCCTGCTCGGTTGAATTGATCGTGCCGCACGACCCGTGGCTACGGGCCTTCTCGGCAGCTTAGGACGACGGTGCGTTCCACATGGCTGAACGGTGTGCGTCGATCCTGCTCGAGGAGGGCCGCATTCACCTGCCAGGGCCGCAACCCGACGGTCAACAGGACGCCTCCGCGAACCACGATCTGTCCCAGGTACTGCCGACTCGGCGATCTTCAGGTGGCGGCACGGTCGGTGAAGTCGTCGAGACGTTCGGCGCAGTGCTTGAGCTGCTGGCCATGGGCGGCAGAGAGATTCGTAATTCGTCGATTCCCAATCGCAGCCGTCGTCGACGGGCGGAAGCCGTGAACGGGGTCAAAAGACCTCAGTCTGGTGACGATCGCCTCCATACGTGGTGGCGTGGAGATCGTACCGTCGGTGGATCAGTCGATCAGCAGAGCCAAGGAGCACCAAATGGGCAGTGACATCGACCATCCCGGGATCGTCGTCGGCGTCGACGGTTCTCCGGCGTCCGATGCGGCAGTCGCTTGGGCAGCTCGTACGGCGTCGATGCGGAACGTCACGCTGACGATCGTCCATGTCGCCCCTGCGCTCTCGGCGAGCTGGTCCACGAGTCCAGCGCCAAGTGGGTTGGCGGGCTGGCAGGCCAACGAGGGGCGGCAGATCCTGGCTGATGCGAGCAAGATCGCCGAGACCGCGACCGAACGCGACCGCACGCTGAGAATTCACACCGACTTGTTCATCGCGGTGGCGATTCCCACGCTCGTCGACTTGACCAAGGAGGCCGAGATGATCGTCGTCGGAACGCGCGGGATCGGCGCGCTTGGCCGGTCGGTGATGGGTTCGGTCAGCTCCGGACTGGTGCGCCACGCCCATTGTCCGGTCGCCATCGTCCGCGATGAGGACGTTGTCGGGCCGCAGGTCGCGAAGATGCCCGTCCTCGTCGGCATCGACGGCTCGGCGACGTCCGAACTCGCGACCGCAATCGCGTTCGACGAAGCCTCACGACGCGGTGTCGAATTGGTCGCACTGCACGCATGGGGTGCCCGGGGAAGCTACGAAGCTCCAGGGCTGAACCGGCCGGTCCTCGAGCAAGAAGAAACAGAGGTTCTAGCCGAACGCTTGGCGGGGTGGCAGGAGCACTATCCCGATGTGTCGGTGCGTCGCGTCGTCGCGCACGGTCAGCCTGCGCGTCTGCTCGTCGAGGCCTCGGAGGATGCCCAACTGGTCGTCATCGGCAGTCATGGCCGCGGCGGGTTCGCCGGAATGCTCCTTGGTTCGGTGAGTTCGGCTGTGGTGCAGGCGGCCGCCACACCCGTGATCGTCGCGCGCCAGCCGTGAAGGCGCCCCGGCCCCTCCAGGCGGAAGTGCCAGCGCCACGAGGCACTAGCGCCTTCGGGGAAGGGGGCGCACTGCCGCCACGTATCGATCGAGTCCTTCTCACGCTGCTGATCGTCAACGGACTTACCGCGGTCGGTGGAGGTATCGCCCTCGTCACCGGCGTGGTCCCGACGCAACCAATCTGGTTGCAACACATGGACGTCACCAGTCCGTACGTCCCCGGGGTGATGCTTGCGGCCGTGATCATGCTGGTGTGGATGGTGGTCGAGACCGCATCCATTCGCGGATTCCATGCCCTGCAGGTGGTCTTCCTGGTTACGGGGCCAGCAGTCATCTGGCGCACTCCACGGATGCCAAGTGGCCGATAGCGCAACCACCATTCCGCCAAGGCCGACATGCGGATTGCGCGACGCCCCCCTCAGTGCCTGGGCGGGTTTCGCCGCCGTGGTCTTTTCGGGACTGTACGTGGCGTCGGACGTGATCGAGGCCCTGCAGGGCGGCTTCTCCGACCCTCAGCTGGTCCTGACGTTCATCGCCGAGGCGGCCATCCCGTTCGTGGTCGTAGGCTTGTACCTGGTGCAACGCCCCAAGATCGGTGTGCTTGGTTCGTGCAGCGCGGCCGCCTACGCGTACAGCTACGTGTTCTTCACCGGCACAGTCGTTTACGCCATCGTTCAGTCAACGGTCGACTATGCGGCGCTCATCAAGGGTCTGGGCACGTGGATGACGATCCACGGTGTCGTAATGGTCGTCTCCGGAATTGGATTTGCCGTCGCGGTCATCAGGGCCCGGGTACTTCCGGCGTGGACGGGTCTCATGCTGATCGTGGGAGTTCTCGCGGTCGCCGTGAGTCAAACCGCCCCGGAAGGAGTCCAGGTGGTCGCCGCAGCCATCCGCGCTGCCGCCTTCGCCGGCATGGGACTTGCATTGCTCCTGCAGTGTGGTCGTCAGGGCGCCCCAAGTCGCGGTGCGCGTGGATTCAGATCACCGGGGACGGCTCGTCGGGGGCAGACAAGCTCAGGACCGCCCCTGTCACCGCGGGAGAGGCGCGGACTCCGCCAGTAACGCAGCCTCTCGGTCGCTTTGGTGAAAGCTGGTGGCGGCGAGGCTGACACCACCGTCTCCCGTTGATGCGCGACGGACTTTCACCTGACCGTTGACACTCCGGTGACGGGGGGACGTCAACGTGGCCGTACCCGATGTCAATCGGCGGCCGACGTACACCGGTCACGCGGCCGATGCTGCGGCCGTGGGCAATTGACGCGCAACGTGCCACGCCGTCACCGGGCGTCTGGTTGACTTTGGCCATGCGATTGAGGCGATGTGTGACGGGGCTGTCGGTGCTGTTCGTGTTGGCGTTCTCGGTTCTCCCGATGGCCCCGGCTCGCGCCGACGTGCCGGCCTGGTCAGGCCTCGACGCGCGCGCGTTCGCCGACCCGATACCGCCGCAGGGCACCACCATCGCGTCGGTGCCCTTGGATCCTGCCCTGTCACTCAGCGGCGCTGGTCCCGCCTACCGCGTGCTCTACTCCACGGTCGACCAGCACGACCAGCCCGCGGTCAGCACCGGCGCGGTGTTCCTGCCGCCCGGCCCGGCACCCGAGGGCGGATTCCCGGTCATCGCGTGGGCGCACGGCACCGTCGGACTGGGGGACGACTGCACGCCCTCGGCGCTGCCCCGTACCGCGCGCGACGACGAGTATCTCTCGCACTGGCTAAGCGAAGGCTATGCCGTCGTCGCCAGCGACTATGCCGGCCTGGGAACACCTGGCCTGATGAGCTACCTCAACAGCGTGACTACCGCCCACGGCGTCGTGGACTCCGTGATCGCCGCCCACGACATGGGCCTGCCGCTGTCACCGCGATGGGCCATCGTCGGCCAGTCCCAAGGCGGCGGCGCCGCCATCAGCAGCGCCCGCTGGGCCAACGAATTCAGCCAGGGCACCGGGCTGGACTACCGGGGCGTGGTGGCGACCGGCACTCCCGCCAACATCGACAAGCTCGTCTACCAGACCGGCCCGGACTTCAAGCTGCCCGAGCTCGGGCCGATCGCCAACGCGTACACCGCCTACATCCTTGCCGCTCTGAGTGAGGCACGGCCCGACCTCGACGTCGACCGCGTGCTCACTCCCGCCGGCCGCAACGCCGCCAACCGTGCCGAAACCGTCTGCACTCTACCGCTTTCCGAGGAACTCTCCGATCTGACGCCGGCCGCCTTCTTCACCGCACCGTTGAATTCGATTCCCGGCATGGCCGATGCGCTGTATGCGTTCATGGGCACACCGTCCACCGGCTTCGACCGCCCCATCTTCCTTGGTGTCGGTCTCCTCGACCGTGACGTGCCACCAGAGTCGACCCTGTCGTTCTATCACCAGCTGGTCGCCAACAACCAGAACGTCACCCTGCACGTCTACCCCGAAGAAGACCACAGCGGCACCGTCCTCGCATCGATGGCCGACTCCACGCCGTTCCTGCGCGACGCATTCGTCGCCAACGAATGAGCGCGCTCCGCACCGCGGCGGTAATTCGTTGCTCACGCGCGCAAACTGACCGTAATCCATCGAAAACCATTCGGAAACAATGGATTCCTAAAGTTCTGCTCGAATCCCCGCGACGGACGCGGGTGATTTCGAGAGGAGCCGGGTCACTTGAAGGTACCGAGCAACCAGATAGAACTCACCGTCGCGGACTCGAGCCGCATGCCGTGGTCGACGTTCGTCGTCCCGCAGATCGGTGCCGAAATCCCTTCCAAGGAACTGTTTTCCGATCCCGACACGGGCATGCAGGTGTTCATGCTCCGATACGCGGCGGGCTTCACCAACGTGTGGCACACCCACCCGCATGCTCACGGCATGTACGTCCTCGACGGAGTCTTGAACACGCACAAGGGTGAATACGGGCCGGGTTGTTTCGTGTGGTTCCCCGAAGGTGGCTGGATGGAGCACGGCGCCACCGCCGACAACGACGTCACGTTCTTGTTCATCACGAACAAGCCCTTTGCGATCTGCTACGAGTCGGACACCGCGCATCCGTACCCGATCGAGGCCACCGCTGACTAAACCCCGCTAAGCGGCGCGGTGGAATGCCGCGCCGCTCAACGACATTGAAGCGCTACGCAATCATCGGGTCGATCGCCGACCGGGGCACCAGCACCTGCAGCGGACCGGCGGAGTCGGGCAACAAGACGCCCTGGTCGAAGAAGAAGATCACTCCGTCGTTGACCACCGCGAAGTTCTGATAGTTGGCCGGGTTGTACAGCGCCGTCGACGAGATCGGCAACGGTGCGGGCGGCGGTGGCGGCGTGGTGCTCGGCGTGGGCGTCACCGGCTGTCCCGCTTCCGCGGGCGTCGTCGGCGGCGCGACCGGTGGCGGCGGTGCCAGCTGCTTCTGCAGTTCGGCCGCGACGATCGGCGCGACGGTCGGCAGCGGATCGTCGACTCGCCACAGCGGCGTGTTCAGTTTGTCGTCCGGCGCAGCGGTGTAGGCGATCGTCTTGCGATAGGTCTGGTCCCAGTTGAACGCCTTGAAGGTCGTCTTCGAGTTCCCGTCACCGAGGCTCTGGGTCACCTTGAACACCACGGCCTGCGAGCCGCGCGGGGGAACGGCCGAGGTGTATTCCGTTGGCGTAAGGGTCAACTGGTAGGGCGCCGTGCGCGGCGCACCGGACTTGGCCGTGTTGAGGAACGCGTCGCGCGTCTGGGACACGTACTCGGAGACCGACTTCTGGTCGGGGTAGTCCTGCGGAATGCTGATGCTCACGGCGTACGCGGGGTCGGCGAGCTGGATGACACACGAGCTTCCGGTGTTGGCGCCCTTGAGATCGGCGCAGTAATCCTTGGGCGCCGCCGCCGCTACGCCGGACGAACCGAAGATGGTGGCAACCGTGGCGAGCGTGGCCACGCTGAGAGTGCGCATGGGTAATCCTCCTAGCAAACGCGGCACCGCGCCGCGAAAGCCAGGCTAACGGGTGCCGCGCCGGTCGAGCGGACCGGGCGAAGTATCCGCTGCATACGGTGCTCCGACGACGACGTGCCGCTAGGAGAATCGCTTTCGCTGCCGGGCCCCGTACGTCGCCGCCTTAACGGCTTCGTCGTCCTCCATTCCCGACCCCAAGGCGCCACCGAGCGTGGCGACGCCGGCCACCAACCAGGCCATCAACAGCAGCGTCGACGGTCCGACGGGATGGCCGATGTTCTGCGACACCATTTGCGGCGGGATGGTCCACCACGCGGTCACCAACAGCAGGATGAACAGCCCGGCGTGGAAGATGACGACGCCGATGGTGAGTGTGACCACGGTGGACGCGTTGTACAGCACGGCGCGCTCGCGCTCCTCGTCCGACGTCGGCCTCTCCCACAAGTCGTGTTCGACGATGAGCCAGATGATCAGGGCCGCGGTCGCCAACAGTGTCACCGCACTCAGCCGCCACGGGCCCATGGTGTCCGACAGCTGCCACATCGTCGGATACGCCAGGCTGACCACTCCCGTCGCGAAGGCCGCCATCAAGACCTTGGACATGCCGAGCGCCAAACGCCACGGCCGATTGGCGTAGACCATGCCCGTCAGGAGTCGCAGACGCGAGAACGCCGACGGCGCCAGGTAGCGGATGAGGTCGTCGTCGTCCTGCGTTCGCGTCATCCGCATCATGGGCGCACCACGGTCGCCGGCCTCCCGGCTCACCTCGGCCACCACGGTCCTCGCCAGGCTCCGCACCCGCCGATCGATGAACAGGCCGCCCATCCCCGGGATGGAGATGACTCCGAGCCGGTCGGGCACACTGATGTCGGCGATCACCGGCGTCGTTCCGTCGCGCCTCGGCTGATCGGTGAGATAGATGACGATGTCGTCGGACTCGGCATCCAAGTCAAGGGCGTCGACCACGTCGGAGACGGCGTCATCCTCGCCGATCGGATACGCATGGCGTCGGACGGATACGTCCCATTCATCCTCTGCGCCAACCGTATTCGTCAGAGCTCGGGGGAGCGTGTCGGACAGCCGTTCAGCGATCGCCGCCGGCGCCCCGGGGTCGGCGAGAAGCAGTATTGACGACGAATCGTCTGCCATCTTTCGCGCGTACCCCAAACCGACGACCTCAAACCTCCAAAGTCCCGCAGATCCGTCTCCCGACGCGCACGGTCGTTCCCCAGACTGTTGCCGCAGAATGGGCTCATGCGAGTGACGGTTCTGGGAACGGGCGCCATGGGCGCGGGAATGGCGCAGTCACTGCTGCGCGAGGACATCGAGGTGACGGTCTGGAACCGGACGGTCGAGCGGTCGGAACCGCTGGCCGACGACGGTGCCACCGTCGCCCTCGATCCCACCGCGGCCGTCGCCGACGCCGACGTCGTGGTGGCGATGCTGTTCGACGCCGCGTCGACGCTTGAGCTGATGGCCACGGTGCTGCCGGCCATGAAGAAGGACGCGGTCTTCGTCCAGTGCGCCACCGTCGGCGTCGACGGCGCGGCCCGAACCGCGGAGGTCGCCGCCGAGCACGGCGTCGCGTTCCTGGACTGCCCGGTGCTCGGCACCAAGGCGCCCGCCGAGCAGGGCAAGCTGGTCATGTTGGCCTCCGGTGACCCCGCCCTTCGTGAGCGGGTGCAGCCCGCATTCGAGGCGATGGCGGCGAAGACGATCTGGGTGGGCGACGAGCTCGGTCTCGGCTCGAAGCTCAAGCTGGTCTGCAACGCGTGGATCGCCACCCTGGCCGCGGCCGTCGGCCAGTCGCTCGCCCTCGCCAAGGGCCTCGGCGTGGATCAGCAGCTGATGCTCGACGCGTTCGACGGAGCCGCGGCGGGTTCGCCCTACCTGCAGATGAAGGGCAAGGCGATCGTCGAGTCGTCGTTCGCCCCGCAGTTCAGCGTGGACGGCGTCCGCAAGGACACCGGGCTGATCCGCGACGCGATCGAGGCGGCGGGGTTGTCCACGGTGCTGGTCGACGGTGTCCGCGCTGCCTTCGACGCCGCCAGCGAGGCCGGTCACGGCGACGACGACATGGCGGCGGTCTACTTCGGGTACTGACGAACTATTCGTCGTCGCTCGACGCGTTGTCGGATGACGACGATGACGTGTCGCTCGCGACGTGCCGTTCCTTCACCAGTGTCGCGACGTTCGTCTTTGGCTGCGTGGACTTCGCAGCGTCCGGCTCGTCGGTTGCCGGGTTGGCGGGACCGCTGTGCGGTCGACGGCGCACCGGATCACGGGCGGGACGGACGGACGGTTGATCATCCGTTGACGCACTGCTTGCGGTCGAAGCGGTTTCACTCGCCTTCTCTTCGGAAGGGGCTGCGGGGCTTGGTGATTCGTCGTCTGGCGTGGTGTTCGTGTCGGAATCAAGCCCCTGCGTCGACGTCTCCGTCCTGGTCTCCTCCCCGTCGGCAGGCTCAGGCGTCACGGTGTCGGGCGTGGCCAAGGTAGCTTCGTTCGACGAATCGATGGTTGCTTTCGCCACCTCGCTCGAGGAGGTGACCGTGTCCGTCGTGATCGCCGTCGCAGTCCGTACGGCGTCATTCGCGGTCGACGACGTCGTGGACCCCACTTGCTGGTCTGACGTTGTCGCCTCGGCAGCCGTCGTCGACGATGTCGTGGTGCTGGCCGTGGCTACCGCCGCAGCGCCGCCGATCGACGAAAGGGTTTTCGTCAAGTTGGTCACCACGTTGGCTATCGCGGTGACGATGGCCTGGGCGAACGCTGAAACGTTCTGCACAGCTTGACGAATGGTCCCGCCGATCGCGTTTGCGATGGCCTGGATCGCCTCTTGCAGAGTGGGTTGAGACGTCTCGGGATCGGTGGGGGTGGTGACGATCGTGTGCTCGGCGATCCAGGCGGCGAGCATCTCGGCCGCGTCCTTCGGATCTCCGTTCTCGTAGAACAACCCGTAGTTCGCCTCGGGGTCGGTGCTGCCGGTGGCGGTGTCGCTGCCGGTGTAGATGAAGACCGGGCCGGCCTGGGAATAGGTCTGCCAGTAGTCGAGGAGGTCTTGGATGTACTGGGCTTGCTTCGCCTCGTCGTCTTCACCGTTCACGGTGGACACCCCGTACTCGGTGATCCACACCGTCTTGTCCGACCCGATGAGTGCCACGATCGCGTCGATCTCCTGCAACGGCGTCAGCTGCCCGCCGCAATTGCAGCTATACCCGTCGGAGAACAACAACGTGTCCTGGTAGGGGTGAACCGAAATCGCGTCGAAGTAGTCGCCGGCGCCCGCGTCGAGCATCTGCTGGACGAAGGTGACCGCACTCATCGTCACCGCGGAATCCTGCACCGTGCCAAGGGCTCCCGCTACGACGGTGGCCGTGGGATCGATCTCCTTGAGCACCGGATACACGGACTTCAGCAATTCTGCGTACGCCGCCGGGTCAATCGGGTTGGAGAAGGACACGTAGTTCGGCTCGTTCCAGATCTCGTACACCGACACGGTGTCGCCGTATCGAGTGGCCAACGTCCCCATGAAGTCGGTGAACTTCTCGACGTCGGGGCTCGCGGAACCCGCCGGCACGTTGGCGGAGTCAGGATCGGACGCCGCCCAGGTTGGCGTCGCGTTGACCTCCATCATGACGCCCATGTCGCGTTCTTCGGCGGCGTCCATGATGCCGTCGATGTACGACCAGTTGTAGGTGTCGTCGGCGTATTCGACGAGGCCCCATGGCACGAACACTCGGATGTTCGTTATGCCCAGCGACTGCAAACGGTCGAGCTCCGTGGCGATTTCGTCGTCGGTCATGCCGTAGAGGTTCGAGTCGGCGACCCCGACGGTCGACGGTGAGTCGACGATCTCCGCGGTTTCGACGTATGAGTAACTGGCCGAGCGGGGCGGCATGGACATGGACATGTTGCCGGAGTACGCGAGGACCATCGCCGTCGGAACCGCGGCGATGATCCCCCTGGTGGCCACCCTGCGACTCCACACGCCAACCGAACCTGTCATCTTTGCCCCCGTGTCCGAACTTGATCGCGCCATTGAGCAATGGCAGTTCGATAATTAACGCACGGTGTAGCAAACATCTAGGCACGGATTTGTTATGGATTGCTTATCGGTTTGCTGTGTTCGTCGACCGAATAACGGCACCGGCGGCTGGTCTCCGCCGCGATCGACGCTGACGTGGCAGTTGCACGAAATTGCCGGCGGTTTGTGGACGATGGCTACCAATCCGCCTTGCGTGATCTGTTGCCACGCAGAGCAGGATTCCGCGGCTTGGGGCAGATGCTCGAGCAAATTGACATTGAGGGCGGATTGCCACCGTGACTTGCTGCGGAATTCCAGCAAACTCCATTGCCCAGCTGGCGTTCCCTGCGCGCTCAATCACGATCCGGACAGCGGTGCGGTCAGGTCGTAAAGGGTGACGCCGTCGACGGTGACCGGCGTGAATTCCTTCTTGACCCACTCCTTGATCTGCTCGGCCTCCGTCGAGCCATTCGCTCCGGGTGGCGCCAGCGGCTTGCCGGAGTCGTTCATGCCCTTGGGAAGACCCAACCCCGTCGACTCGACGTAGTAATGCACGCGCCCGTCGGCGACGTAGTCCTGAAACTGTGTCAACGTGGGAGCGGGATCAGAGGATCCGAACCCGCCGAGCGCCATCACCGGAAGATCGGTCGCCAGTTGGTAATAGCCGGCCTCGGTGGAACCCGGTGTGGCGGCGACCCAGGTGAACCGTTCGCTGTCACTGGAGAGCGTGGTGACCACCTCGGTGGGGACCTCGGTCGCGGTGTGCCCCGGCGGTCCGGCTGCGCCCACGGAGCCGGAGGCCGGACCCATCGCAGCCATGCCCGTACCAGGAATCTGGGGGCCGGCCGTCACGACACCGCCGGTGTGGGCTGTGCTGACGGTTTGGATCGAATACGACAGTGGACCGGCGAGGGCCATGACGATCGCCACGGCAGCGGCGACGGATTGAATTCTCGGGCGTCGCGTGTTCGGCAATGCCGAGATCGCCAGCGCCGCGGCGGCCATCAGTGCCGCCGCCAGGACGGCCCAGCGCAGCCAGCCGACGAAATCCGTTGTGCGACTGAGCAAGACCCAGGACCATCCGCCCGTCACTGCGGTCGTCCCGGCGAGCACGACGACCGCCCAGGTGTCTCCGCGGCGGCGCCACAGGTCGGCTGCACCGATTCCGACGAGCGCGGCGACCGCCGGTGCCAGTGCGACGGTGTAGTAGTCGTGGAACAAGCCCGACATTGCGCTGAATACACCGGCCGTGCCGATCAGCCAGCCACCCCACGCAACATACTGCGCGCGGTCCTGGTCGGTGCGGGGGAGGCGTCGGGTGACGACGAGGCCGACGACCAGCGCAATGAGGGCGGCGGGCAGCAGCCAGGAAATCTGAGCTCCGGACTCGCCGGTGAACATCCGGGCGATGCCGGCGTGACCGAACGGACTGGCACCTCCACCGGGCATGGCGGGCATGGAGCCGCCCCCGGGCGAGTTGCCTT
This sequence comes from Mycolicibacterium hodleri, assembly GCA_006864685.1. Classification (GTDB taxonomy): domain Bacteria; phylum Actinomycetota; class Actinomycetes; order Mycobacteriales; family Mycobacteriaceae; genus Mycobacterium; species Mycobacterium hodleri_B. The sequence goes on from VIFX01000060.1 coordinate 27,533, forward strand.
CTCCACCCATGAGCCGCCCGAGTCCGTTGTAGCCAAAGGTCAGGTCGAGGAAGCTGTTGTTCTCCGACCCGCCGATGTAGGGGCGGCTGTCGGCGGGCCACAGTTCAACCAGCAGCACCCACCAGCCCGCCGCGACGAGCATGGCACCGAGACCCGCGAAGAGTTGCGCGAGTCGAACGCGTAGCCGGGGCGGACCGGCGACCAAATAGGTCAGGGCCAGCCCTGGCACGACGAGCAGAACCTGGAGCTGCTTGGTCAGAAAGCCCATGCCGAGCAGGACGCCGCACAGCACCAGCCAGCGGGTGCGACCGTCGCGGACGGCGCGCAGCAGGGCCCACACCGAGGCGACCATCAAGAAGACCAGGAGGGCATCGGGGTTGTCGTAGCGGAACATCAGGGTGGCCACCGGTGTCAGGGCCAAGGTGACGCCCGCAATCAGCCCCGCCGCGGGTCCGTACTGCTTCTTGACGATGACGTAGAGGAGCGCGACGGACGCCACGCCGAGTAGGACTTGCGGCAGCTGGATGGACCAGGAGTTGACTCCGAAGATGCGGGCGGAGATCTCCATCGGCCACAGCGAGGCCGGTGGTTTGTCGACCGTGATGGCGTTGGCGGCGTCGGAGGACCCGAACAGGAATGCCTTCCAGCTCTTGGTCCCTGCCTGGACGGCGGCGGCGTAGAAGGCGTTGGCCCACCCGTTTCGGCTAAGGCCGATGCACCAGAACGCCGCGGTGGCCACGAGCAGAGTCGCCAGCGCGGGCCTCGCCCAGCGCGGATCCACCTGTGGCTCAGGTTGTTCGGTGGTTGTGGGTCGTTGCGTGGTGTCCGCGAGTGCGGGCATCGTGATCCTCTCGCTCAGCATGATCGCTGGTCCATGGTGGTCTCGGATTGTGGTGGCGTTCAGCGGTTGGGGTGAAACACCCAGCCGCGCATCAGCGTGAAGCGCAGTGCAGTCGCAGCGAGGTTGGCGGTGATCAGCACCGAGAGTTCAAGCCAGTGCGGGGTGGGGGACACCAGGCTGTGGACGCCGAGAAGCGAGCCGCTGGTGAGCGCGAGCGCAAGTGCGAAGACGGCGAACCCCTCGGCATGGTGGCGCAGCAAGCCACTGCCGCCCCGCACGCCGAAGGTGAAGCGGCGATTGGCTGCAGTGTTGCCGATCGCGGTGATCAGCAGCGCGATCAGATTCGCGGCCTGGGCGCCGGTGGCGGCGTGCAGCAGGGCGAAGATCATCAGGTACGCCAGCGTCGACGCCACTCCGACGGCGCCAAAGCGGACGCCCTGTCGCATCAGACTGCGCGGTGCGGCGGCCCGTCCCGAACCGAGCTGGGCGGCGATCTCCCGAACGGGGATCGCCCCGCTTGCAAGGCCTTTCAGCATGCGTGCGATGCCCTTCAGGTCGGCCGTGGCAGTTGCGACGATGTCGACTCGACTGTCGGGGTCGTCGACCCAGTCCACCGGCACCTCGTGGATTCGGAGACCGGATCGCTCGGCCAACACCAGCAGCTCGGTGTCGAAGAACCAGCCGGTGTCCTCGACGTGGGGGAGCAGTCGGGCGGCCACGTCGGCGCGGACCGCCTTGAATCCGCATTGTGCGTCGGAGAACTTCGCGGACAGCGTCGAGCGCAGGATCAGGTTGTAGCACCGCGAGATGACCTCGCGCTTGGCGCCGCGGACGACGCGCGAGGTGCGGGCCAGCCGGGTGCCGATGGCCAGATCCGAATGCCCCGAGATCAGCGGAGCCAGCAGAGGCTGCAACCCGGCCAGGTCGGTGGACAAGTCGACGTCCATGTAGGCGAGCACCGGCGAGTCCGACGACGACCACACGGTGTGAAGGGCGCGACCACGGCCCTTCTGCTCCAACCGAACCACCCGAACCCCGTCGAGTTCGTCGGCGAGTTCCGCAGCGATGCGCGGTGTTTCGTCGATGCTGGCGTTGTCGGCGATCGTGATCCGCGCGGTGAACGGCAGTGCCTCTGCAAGGTAGCGGTGCAGGCGCCGGATGGAGGCGCCTAGCGCAGCTTGCTCGTTGTACACCGGAACGACCACGTCGACGACCGGCACCCCGCGGTGCCGTGCCTCGGCGACGGCGTTCGGCCGTGCCACCGCCGTTGAAGGAGCCACTACGTCCATCACGCTGTGCTGAGTCATGACGCCATCGTCGGGTACCGCCATGGGGGAACCGTGGGGCGAACCTATGCGGCTGCTATGAGGATCGTCGACTGGGTGAGGCCAGGCACGCGCTCTACTGAAGGCGGGATGACGTGGCCAGTCACGTTGTCCTGCCGAGCAATTCGGACCAGGCGATCGTCGGACCGTTCCGAATCGGCTCACATCTGGTTCCCACGGTGCCGCTACGGAACGCCCACGTCGTGACCGTAGCGTCGAAATCGCGACTGACCGCGACACATGACAAGGAGGTTCGTGATGAATCGAAGAACACAGGTGCGCATGGCGGCTGGTTCGGTGGCCGTCTGCGGTGGAATGGCCTTGGCCGCCGTCGGATTCGGCGCTGGGACTGCCAACGCGTTTCCCTTCCCGCCGCCACCCCCACCCGGGCCGGGTCTGTGCCTGCCGTTCCTGCCATGCGGGGGCCCGCCCCCGCCGCCGGCGCCGATGATGGGCCCCGGTCCCGGGTTTGGCATGGGCGCTCCGTTCCTGCCTGGCCGCGGCTTCTAACCGTTTCGAGGGAGGACGAACGGGCGCGTGGACCAGGTCTGCGCGCCCCTTCGGCTAGTCGGGTCGCGGTGCCAGAATGCGGGCGGCGGCCTCGACTGCTGCGGCGCGGCCATGCGCGTTGGCATGGGTATCGGCATCGCCGGGGTCGGCTTGCGGCCAACTTGCGCGAGCCATCCCAATGCCGAACATCAGTATCAGCAGTTCCCAGGGGTCCCATCGCGGGTCGACGTGGCCGGCGGCCTGGGCGGCGACGATGGCCGCGGTGTCACGTTCGCGGACGCTTCGCCCCTCGAGTTGGGGCTCTTCGAGCGGGATGCCTTCCAGTCGTGCCCAGGTGATCATCCGAAAGGGCTCCGGGTGGTTGGTCGCCAGGTCGTGGAGGTCGCCCGCAAATTCGGCGACGGCGTCCGGTCGGACGGCGACCGCACTGAAGAACTTCGCGCTGTCTGCGGCGACGACCTGGCGGAACAGCGCTTCCTTGTCGCCGAAGTGCGCGTAGAGGCGCTCCTTGCTGGCGTGCGCAGACTTGGCGATCCGGTCGACCCTGGCGCCGGCCAGGCCGTAACGGGCGAACTCGGTGCGTGCGGCGTCAAGGATTACGTCGCGCAGTTCGGCGGTATTTCTCACAGCGAGATCATAGCCAAACGAACCAGTTCGTTTGGTAGTTTTGGGTGAGACGCAAGAGCGGGAGACGCCGCGGCACCGGGTATCGCGTGGGTGCCACACGGTGCTCCCCACCAGCCAACGAAGGAACGCTTCCATGACGAACGCCGCGGCCAGAACCGAGCAGATCATCGAGCAGCCCGGACGCGTCCGGAGACTCCGGCGACTCGTCGAAGCCACCGCCGACGGCATTTGGCCGGCGATCGATCTCACCCGGCCGTACGTCGACGGCACTGAGAATCTCCCTCGCGACGGGCGATTCATCCTGGTCGGCAACCACACCCAAACCGGAATGGCCGAGGCATGGTTGACCTGCCTGTCGGTCCGGCGCATCACCGGCACCCGGGTCCGGCCGTTGACCGAAAGGGGAATGGGGTCCATGCCAGGACCGATCGGCGACGTCCTGGCCGCCTGCGGAGGTGTCGTCGGAACGCCCGAGAACGCCACGAAACTGATGCAGAACAACGAGACGGTGCTCGTGTTTCCCGGGGGCGGACGAGAGCTGGGAAAGTTCAAAGGCGAGGAATACCAGCTCAAGTGGGATGGCCGAGCCGGCTTCGCCCGGGTGGCGATCGCCAACGACTACCCGATCGTCCCAGTCGGCCATGTGGGCGGCGACGACATCTACCACAGCGTCGTCGAGCGAGACAGCTTCCTGGGTCGACTTACCGAGAAGGTGGGTCAGGCGATTACCGGAAAAGCTGACATGACAATGCCTTTGACACGCGGAATCGGTCCGACCCTGATTCCCAGCCCGCAGCGGATGTACCTGCGCTTTGGCCAACCGATCAACACCCGGCAGCCAGCCGGGGTGACCGACGAGGACTGGGTGTCGACCGTCAAGGCGAGCGCGCAGACGGCGCTGGAGAGCATCTTGCACGAGCTCCAGGACGTCCGCTCCGAAGATCCCTTCCGTCAGCTCAACCCGCTGGCCTGGCGTCACGCACTACGGCCGCCAACAGCAGCGTCGTAGTCGCCAACCAACGGGAGGCCGCGGTGTTGCGTCGATTCAGTTGGTGCGAATGGGCGCGGCCGATACGTTTCCTGAGCATGCCGGCGTGGGGTGACCTGGGGCGCGGGATGCGCCCCAGGTCACCTAACCGTGCATGACGGGAATCAGCAGGGCAGCAACGGTACGCAGGGCGGTCGGGGCGCGGGTGGAGGCGGAGCCGGCGGTCCACCCATCCCTGGGCCGGGCCCACCCATCCCTGGGCCGGGACCGGGACCGCCCGGGCCGCAAGGCGTTCCGGGCATACAGGGCGGGGGCGGGGGTGCTGCTGACGCGACGCCGGCGGCCAAGCCCGCCGACGAGCCCATCAGAGCGAGCGCGATCATCGCCGAGCCGATTGCGGCTCGGTGGGAGCGCTTGACTGTCATCGCCATGTGGAGGATGTCCTTTCGGTCGTGGAGTTTTGGTCTACCGCGGGGGAGGCGGTGGGGGA
>VIFX01000061.1:0-31348 GCA_006864685.1 Mycolicibacterium hodleri
GCCTGCCACCAGCGCCACCGTGGCAGCAACCGCCGCCTGGCCAGAACCCGTTGAGCCGCAAGAAGACTCCGTGGGTTCCGATCGCCGTCGCGGCCGCCGTTGCGGTCCTCGTGCTCGGCGCCATCGGCACGTTCATGCTGACCAGATCCGACAGCGCGGACGGGCCGACGGCCACGACGTCCAAGAAGACGTCGACGGCACGGGAACGACCGTCGACGTCACGCACCACCGCGCCGAGAACGACAGATGCCGGCGACCCAAGCGGGTTCGACGCTCAGTTGATGGCCCTGCTTCCGCCCGGGTACCCGACGAGCGTGTGCGAGAAGGCGATTCCGCCTGCGCCAGGTGCGCTGGCCACCGTCGACTGCCGCGAGTCCGCGCAATTGGGCGGCCCGGCCGCCGCGCGGTACTCGCTCTTCCCGAACAAGAACTCGCTGAGCCGGCAGTTCGAGTCCTCGATCCAGGAGAACGACGAACTGCAGCGCTGCCCAGGTGCCGACGCCGAGTCGCCGATCACCTGGCACTACCAGGCCACCCCCGACGTGGTCGCCGGATCGCTGGCCTGTGGCACGTATCAGGGCAACGCCGACATCGTGTGGACGCAGGACGACGACCTGCTGTTGGCCGACATCCAGAGCGGTGACATGAGCGGCCTCCACGATTGGTGGCTGAACTACAGCTGAGCCGCGCTGTTATGTTGCGAGAAACGCAGCGTCGCGAAGGAGAAGTCCATGGCCAAGAGCAAGAACAGGGTTTTCGTCGTCGGGGTGGGGATGACGAAGTTCGAAAAACCCGGGTCACGGGAGGGGTGGGACTACCCGCAGATGGCCAAGGAGTCGGGCACCAAGGCTCTCGAGGATGCGGGGATCTCATACGACGCCGTCGAACAGGGCTACGTCGGATACTGCTCGGGTGACTCGACGTCCGGCCAGCGGGCGCTCTACGAACTCGGCATGACGGGCATCCCGATCGTCAACGTGAACAACAACTGTTCGACCGGCTCGACGGCGCTGTACCTGGCGGCCCAGTCCATCCGCGGCGGGCTCGCCGACTGCGCCATCGCCCTTGGCTTCGAGAAGATGCAACCGGGTTCGCTCGGCGGTGGCGCCCAGGACCGCGAGTCACCTCTCGGCAACCACGTCAAGGCACTGGCGGCGATCGACGAGTTCGCATTCCCGGTGGCGCCGTGGATGTTCGGGGCCGCGGGCCGCGAGCACATGAAGAAGTACGGAAGCACTGCCGAACACTTCGCGAAGATCGGTTACAAGAACCACAAGCACTCGGTGAACAACCCGTACGCGCAGTTTCAGGACGAGTACAGCCTCGACGACATCCTCGGCGCCAGGATGATCTCGGATCCGCTGACCAAGTTGCAGTGCTCGCCGACCTCGGACGGTTCGGGGGCGGCGATCGTGGTGAGTGAGCAGTTCGTGGACGACCACGGGCTCGCCGGCCAGGCCGTGGAGATCGTCGGCCAGGCGATGACGACCGACTTTGCCAGCACGTTCGACGGCAGTGCGGCCAACATCATCGGCCACGACATGAACGTCCAAGCGGCCAAACAGGTTTACGACCAATCCGGCCTTGGCGCCGAGGACTTCCAGGTCATCGAATTGCACGACTGCTTCAGCGCCAACGAGCTGTTGCTCTACGAGGCGCTGGGGTTGTGCGGCGAGGGTGAGGCGCCTCGGTTGATCGACGACGGCGACACCACCTACGGCGGCCGCTGGGTGGTCAACCCCTCGGGCGGGCTGATCTCGAAGGGCCATCCCCTTGGCGCGACGGGGTTGGCGCAGTGCGCCGAGCTGACCTGGCAGTTGCGCGGGACCGCCGACAAGCGTCAGGTCGACGGCGTCACCGCCGCCCTTCAGCACAACATCGGGCTCGGCGGGGCCGCCGTCGTCACGGCCTACCAACGGGCCGAACGCTAGATCGGCGTCGAGCGCACGCTTGTTGTACGCATCGCCCGAGAGGGACCGGCAACAAGCGTGCACTCGGCGAGAGATGCCGGCTAGTCGCGGGCCTCGTGCACCTCGTAGACACCGTCGGCGTGCCGGGCACGGATGGTCTTCTTGTCGTACTTGCCGACGCTGGTCTTCGGCACCGCCTCGACGAACGTCCACCGCTCGGGCAGCCACCAGCGGACGACCTTGGCGGCGAGGAACTCTCGCAGCTCGGTCGGCGTCACCTCGGCGCCTTCGTGCAGCACCACCGCGGCCAGCGGTCGTTCGTCCCAGCGCTCGTCGGGCACGCCGACCACGGCGGCCTCCAGCACGGCGGGGTGCGCGATGAGGTGGTTCTCCAGCTCGACCGACGAGATCCACTCCCCACCGGACTTGATGACGTCCTTGGCGCGGTCGGTCAGGGTGACGTAGCTCAGCGGGTCGATGCGGCCGACGTCGCCGGTGCGCAACCAGCCACTGGCGAACTTGGAGTCGTCGCGATTCTGGTAGTAGGAGCCGGTGATCCAGGGGCCGCGGACCTCCAGCTCGCCGACGGCCTTGCCGTCGTTGGGCAGCGGCTCACCGGCGTCGTCGACGATGCGGACCTCGACGCCGCACATCGGCCTGCCCTGGGTGGCCCGCAGCGCCCAGTGTTCCTCGTCGGAGGCGCCGGGCGGCGGCCACGCCATCGTCGCCACCGGCGACGTCTCCGTCATCCCCCACAACTGCCGGATCTGGACGTCGAACTTCGCCTCGAACGCCTTCATCAGCGACACCGGGACTGCCGACCCACCGCACGACACCAGCCGCAGCGACGAGATGTCATGTCCAGGTGAGTTTTCCAACCGGTGCATGACGTCGTTCCAGATGGTCGGCACCGCGCCCGCCACCGTGGGACGTCGAGTCTCGATGACGTCGACCACCGACGTCGCGTCCAGGAAGCGGTCGGTCAGCACCAGGTCGGCGCCTGCCATCAGCGCGGCGTACGGCAAACCCCAGGCGTTGGCGTGGAACATCGGCACGATCGGCAGCACCGAGTCCTCGGCGCCGATGCCCAGCGCATTCGCCGAGCAGGTGCTCATGGCGTGAAGGTAGCTCGAACGATGGCTGTAGACAACGCCTTTCGGGTTTCCCGTCGTCCCGCTGGTGTAGCACATCGCGGCGGCGTCGGTCTCGACGATCGCCGGCCAGTCGAACTCGGGTGACTGCATGGCCAGCATGTCGTCGAAGCGCACCACGGCCGGACCCGACCCCACCAGCGCGTCGACGTCGCCGTCACCGACCACGACGACGGTGTGCACGGTGTCCAGCAACGGCAGCACCGGCGCCAGCTGCGCGGTCAACGAGACGTCGGCGATGATCACCTTGTCCTCGGCCTCGTTGGCGATGAAGGCGATCTGTTCGGGTGAGAGCCTGATGTTCAACGTGTGCAGCACCGCGCCCATCGACGGCACCGCCAGATACGCGGCGAGGTGCTCGGCGTTGTTCCACATGAACGTGCCGACCCGGTCGTCACCGGTGACGCCAATCTCGCGTAGGGCGTTGGCCAGCCTGCCAACCTGTTCGCCGAGCTCGCGGTACGTGCTGGTGCGGTAGCGGCCATCGCCCATCGCGGTGGTGACGGTGCGGTCGCCGTTGACCTCGCAGGCGTACCGCATGATCGTGGTGACGGTCAGGGGAACGTCCTGCATCGTGCTCTGCATGTGAGATCTCCCTGGGTCGGTCCGCGAGTGCAACGAATTGGCCACGCGCGGCGATGTATGGGTGAAGGATTTCCTCCAAAGATAGGGGGCGCAGATGCGTCCATCGTTCATTCTTTCCACATTCGTCACTTGTGCCGCAGTAGCCGTCACCTCGCTCGTCGCACCGGCGGTCGCCAGTGCCGACCAAACCGCGCAAGAGACGATCAACCAGTTGCAGTCCGAGGGCTTCACGGTCAACGTCGACCGCGTCGGCAGCGGACGGATCGAGAACTGCGTCGTCACCGGCGTGCGCAACCCGCAGTCCCAGACCCGCAACGTCCGGGACTACTACGGCGGGCGCGATGCGAACGGCGACCGCAAGTACCGGATCGTCGAGGTCGTCGTCAGCCGGTCGATCTCGGTGTCGCTGGACTGCAGTACCTGACCTTGACGCCGGCGCAGTTTCGCTGGCGGCCCCAATGGTGGATGATTGCCAGCAACCTGACAGGAAGGCGCCTCATGCGCACGAAGTGGACGATCGCCGCGGCGACAATCGGGGTGTGCGGGGCTGCGTTGGCACCGGCGGTGCTGGCAAGCGCCGAGACCGCGCAGGAGACCATCAGCAAGCTCCAGTCCGAGGGATACACCGTCACGATCGACAAGCTCGGTACCGCACCGATCTCGCAGTGCGAGGTCACCAGCGTGCGCAACCCGCAGAGCACCTCGCAGCTCGTTCCCTTCGTCGGCCCCGGCAACAACGGCGACCGCATCCTGGTGGAGCAGCAGACCAGTCAGACCATCTCGGTGTCGCTGGACTGCACGCGCTGACCCCACGCACACATGGAAGAGCCCGGTCGGGGAAACCCGACCGGGCTCTTCGCATGATGCGCCCTATGCCGGTGCAGGGAGCTTCGCCTGCGCCGGCTCTTCGGCGCGTGAATCGTGGTCGTCGACCATCGTCAACTCGTTGAAGGGGTCCTTGCCACTGAGCACTCGCTCGACCTGTTCGCCGTCGATCGTCTTGGTCCACGAGCCGACCAGCATCGTCGCGACGGCGTTGCCGGAGAAGTTGGTCACCGCCCGCGCCTCGGACATGAACCGGTCGATGCCGACGATCAAGCCGACGCCGTCGAGCAGGTCGGGGCGGTGGCTCTGCAGGCCGCCGGCCAGCGTGGCGAGGCCTGCACCGCTGACGCCCGCCGCGCCCTTGGAGGCGACGATCATGAACACCAGCAGCGAGATCTGCTCACCGATGGCCAGCGGCTTGCCCATGGCATCGGCGACGAACAGCGACGCCATCGTCAGGTAGATCGCCGTGCCGTCGAGGTTGAACGAGTACCCCGTGGGGACGACGACGCCGACCGTGGTCTTCTCGATGCCCAGGTGCTCCATCTTGGCGATCAGTCGCGGCAGGGCCGACTCGGACGACGAGGTGGCGAAGATCAACAGGTACTCCCGGGCCAGGTAGCGGACCAGCTTGAAGATCGAGACGCCGGCGACGGCGCGGAGCAGCACGCCGAGTACGCCGAAGACGAACAGCAGGCAGGTGATGTAGAAGCCCAGCATCAGCGTCAAGAGTTGCGTGACCGCGCTCCAGCCGGTCTGGCCTACGACGTTCGCGATGGCGCCGAAGGCACCGATCGGGGCCAGCCACAGGATCATGGCCAGCACCTTGAACACCAGCTTCTGGACGGCCTCGATACCGCGCAGGATGCCTTCGCCTGCTGCGCCCATCGACTGAAGGGCGAAACCGACGAGCAGGGCGACGAAGAGTGCCTGCAGCACACTGCCTTCGGTCAACGAGGACAGCAGCGAGGTGGGAATGATGCCCTGGATGAAGTCCATCAGACCGCCCGCTTCGTGCGCGGTCTCGGCCAGCTGGGTGCCCTTGTTGGACGTCGATTCGATGTTCAGGCCGGTCCCTGGGCTCAGCAGGTTGCCGACGACCAGGCCGATCGCCAGCGCGACCGTCGACATCGCTAGGAAGTAGACGAAGGCCAACCCGCCGACCTTGCCGACTGTGGCGGCGGCGCGCACCTTGCCGATACCGAGCACGATGGTGCAGAAGATGACCGGGACGATCATCATCTTGATGAGGCTGACGAACATCGTGCCGAGCACGCCGACGCTCTTGCCGACGTCGGGGGCGAGGATGCCGAGGGCGACGCCGCCGACGACCGCGATGATCACGGCGATGTACAGCCAGTGCGTGCGATCACGCTTCTTGGGTGGAGAGGAGGTGTCGACTTGGTCGGTCATGGCGGGTGCTCCTTGGTGCGGTCGGCCTGGGTCTGCGAGTGGTCTGTAAGGATGATGTTCCCCCGCGTGACCCAGGTCACGCTTTAGTTCATTGTGTTCACCTCGAAACGTTCCGGAGATCAGATGCGCCACTGGTGGCCGCGCTCGTTGGCCGGCCAGGCGATCGCGCTCCAGATTGTGGTGATCGCCGTGGTCGTGCTGGTGGGCAGCGCCCTGGCCCTGCTCGACGCCCGGCGCGACGGCGACTCCGCGGCCCGCCAGCAGGTGGTGAGCATCGCGACGGCGCTGGCCGATTCGCCGTCGACCGCGCAGGCGATCGAGTCCGGCCGTGCGACGCAGATCCTGCAACCGGTGACCGAGGCGGTCAGGACGAACACGGAGATCGCGTTCATCACGATCATGTCGACCGACGGGACCCGCTTCACCCACACCGATCCCAGCCAGATCGGGGGCCACTACCTCGGCACCATCGAGCCTGCGGTCCGCGGCGAGACGTTCAGCGAGGTGTACACCGGCACCCTCGGTCCGTCGATTCGGGCCATCGCGCCGGTGCGCGATTCGTCGGGCCGGGTGATCGGCCTGGTCTCCGCGGGCATCACGCAGCAGACATTGGCCCAGCGGTGGCGCGACCAGTGGCCGATGATCGCCGGCGTTGGCGTCGGGGCCCTCGTGCTCTCGATGACCGGGGTGTGGGCGATCCGTCGCCGTCTCCTTCGGCAGACGCACGGCCTGCGGCCCGACGAGCTGCGGGTGATGTACGAGCACCACGACGCGATCCTGCATTCGGTGTCCGAGGGGCTCGTCGTGCTCGACCGCGATCGGGTGGTGTTGGTCAACGACGAGGCGCGCCGGCTGCTCGGGCTGGCGCCGGGGCGGGTGACGCAGGCGGATCTGCCGGAGTTCCTGCGGGCGTACGCGCCGGGCGCCCGCGACGAAGTACACGTCACCGAGGACCGGGTGCTGGTGGTCAACCGGTCGCCCGTCGCCAACTCCGCGCATTCGGAGGTGGTGACGGTGCGCGACCGCACCGAGTTGCAGGGTGCGCTCGGCGAGCTGAGCTCGCTGCAGATCCTCACCGATTCCCTGCGGGCGCAGGCTCACGAGGCGGCCAACAAGTTGCACACCGTGATCACCATGGTCGAGATGGGCAAGCCAGACGACGCCGTCCGCTTCGCCACCGAGGAGTTGGCCCTGTCGCAGCGCCTTGTGGACCGGCTGTCGCACGACGTGGGCGAGCCTGCCCTGGTGGCTCTGTTGCTCGGCAAGACCGCGCAGGCCGACGAGCGAGGCATCGCGCTGACGATCACCGAGGACACGCACCTACCCGCCGACACCGACGTGCCGCTGTCGGCGCAGGAGATGATCACCGTGCTCGGCAATCTGATCGACAACGCGATCGACGCGTGCGACCGTGACGATCCCTGGGTGGAGGTGACGGTTTCACTGGAGCGGACGGAGCTGTTGATGCGCGTGGCCGACAGCGGAAGCGGCATGGCGGGCGAGGCCTTCGAGCGGGCGATGCAGCGCGGCTACTCGACGAAGACCGACACCGAGCCGGGGCAGCACGGCCTTGGCCTGGCTCTGGTCGCGCAGGTGGTGCGGCGCCACGGTGGCACGCTGACCGCCGACGTCACCTACGGCTCTGTCGTCACGGTGCTCGTTCCCGGGGGCGGCGCATGATCTCGGTGATGATCGTCGAGGACGACCTCCTCATCGCGGAGGCGCATCGCACGTATCTGTCACGCCTGGAGGGCTTTTCGGCGGTGGCGGTGGTCCACACCGCCAGGGAGGCCATGCAGACCGCGGCTGCGGCGGCGTCGACCGACTCACCCGTCGACCTGGTGCTCTTGGATCTTGGCCTGCCCGATGCCAGCGGCATCAGCCTGGCCTCGGCGCTCGCCGGTCTGCGTCCCGCCCCGGACATCATCGCGATCACCTCGGAACGCGACCTCGAGATGGTGCGCGCCGCGGTGGCCCACGGAGCGCTCGCCTATTTGTTGAAACCGTTCACGTTCGCGGCCTTTCGCGACCGGCTCGAGCGTTACCGGCGTTACCGTTCCGCACTGCCGGCCGGGGTCGACGCGGCGAGTCAGGAAGAGGTCGACCGCGCAATGGCCGAACTACGGGTTGCCACCGACAAGTCCGTCGCACCGAAGGGCGCGGCCCCGCAGACCAACGACGACATCGCGCGCGCCGTCCGTGACGACGCCAACGGGGTGACCGCCGACGAGGTCGCCAAAAAGGTTGGCGTGTCCCGAGTTACCGCGTGGCGCTATCTCGAACGGCTCGCCGACGAGGGCACGGTGACGCGCACGACGGACTACGGCGGCGCAGGCCGTCCGAAGACCCGCTATCAGTGGCGCTAGCGGCGCTCAGACCGCGGGCTGGAGCTCGCGCGGCGCGGGCACGGCGAGCGCCGAGGCGAACTGCGAGTACAGCATCGGCGTCGAGGCGGCGACGGTGTACACGGTGACCCCGCCGTCGTAGTCGGCGACGTAAAGCCGGTCGCTCCCTAGGGCGATGGCCGACGGACGCGCTCCAACCGACACTTCTGCGACGATCGCACGCTTTTCGGTGTCGACGACTGCGACGTGGTCGTAGTCGACGACGTAGGCCCGCGTGCCGTCCGCGCTGAGCACCAGCTGCGTGGGAGCCGCGGCCACCGCGACATCCGCGGTGATCTTGTTGTTCACGAGGTCGACGACGTACAGCACGCCGCCGTCGGCGATGTCGGAGGTCAGGACGTACGCGACGCCTTCCATGCCGAGCGCCAGCCCGCGGATGGGTGCGCCAACCTCCAAAGTGCGTCGGACGCGCGAGGTTTCGACGTCGACGGTGATCAGGCGACTGCTGCGGGAGTCCGTGACGCCGACGTACAGCCGACGACCCGTGGTGTCGAGGCACATCGCGTCGATCGTGGCGTCAGCGGCCTTGGCGACGTAGATGGTGCCGACGCGCTCGGCGGTGACGTCGAGAACGGCGACGTCGACGCCCTCCTCGCCGGACCGACCCGCGTAGACGCGCTTGCCGTCGGCGCTGGTCACCACGGCCGTCACGTTGAAGGACAGCGGGTATTCCTTGACGACCTCACCGCTGACGGTGTCGATCACGGCGATGGCGTCGTAGCTCGCCGAGGAGACGGCCGCGAAGGCGCGGTCGCCGACGACCGCGACGGTGGTGGGCTGGCCGGCGAACACGCCGCCGTGCACCGCGAGAGTGTCGGAGTCGAGGACGGCGATCGAATCGTCGCCGAAGTTGGTGGTCACGACGGTGTCTCCGTCGACCGCGATGTCGGAGATCGGGCCACGCCCGACCGTCGTCGACTTCAGCAGGGCGACGTCCTGATTTTCCACGGTGACGCTGTTCGCGCGCGCACTAGCATTAGCCATGTCTTCGGCACCTCCGCCGGCATCACTTGGGGCCGGCAATAGATTGACGTTCCCAACGGGAACGTGGTCGTTCTCGATTGTAGCGACGGAACAGGCGGTTCCCAGGAGCCGTAACGGGGCCTTCGGCGACGCCTTCGGGATCCTCTCAGGACATGCTTAAGAAACCTGATGTTATTCAATTGTTATCTTTGGACCGCAACGAAGAAGTCGGCCTCCACCTGGAGATTTGACGTCGTGGCAATCGGACGCCGGACACTCCGAGCAGTAGTTCAGGTCACGGTTTCTTAGCTTTCATTCCTAAAGTGAGCGGCAGATCACATCCGACACGACCAGCAAATTCGCCGTCGCACTGGGCGCGACGGGCGCACGTGGCTCGTGAGGCAGATGTGGCCGACAAACCACGACAGGACACGGCAGGGAGCGAAGAGAATATTCGCGTCGCCCTCGGCGTTACACCACATGGCACGGTCCGTCGGCGTTTCATCCCCGAGGTCGACGGACCGGCCACTTGAATCGACTGCGGTACAGGGGTTCTCAGCCCTGCTCGACGACGTTCGACATGCCCGAGTTGTCGATTACCGGCGTGCCCGACAGATACGTCACCCTGTTTTCCATGCCTGACGCGCTGATCTGCACCGATGCTTCGACTGTCACCTCGTTCTTCACCCCGGACACCGAGACGTTGGCGCACTGTCCGGTGATCACGACGGTGTTGTCGACCCCGCTGATGTTGACCACGTTGCCGTTGCAGGCAATCGTCTTGACCTCGCCCACTCCCGACACGGTGACGAGGTCCCCGGGTGCTGACGGCACGACGGGGGTAATGGTCGGTGCGGGTGGGCGATTTCCGCCGCTTCGACTCGGTTGCACGTCGAACGGTCCGCCACCACCGGGCATCGTCGACGCTGCCGTCGGGCTGCCGTCGACGGTGTCGACGATGGAACTGACGGTGGAAAACACGTTGGCGAAGAACGACACGGCGCCACCGACGATCGCCACGACCACCACCGCCATCACCACGTACAGGATCCAGCCCCGGTTGCCACCTCCTGTCGACGTCGTCATCGTCGGCGGGTAGGGCGTCCCGTAGGGCTGGTGTTGCGCCGCGGTGTAGTTCGGGGCGCCGTACAGCGGAGCGGTGTAGTTCGGGGCCGTGTAGTTCGGCGGCGGCGGGGGTGGCCAGTGGCCCCCTTCGGTCGTCGGTCGACCGACGGCGCCGGTCGTCTCGTACGAACTGTGCGTCAGCTCCGAGGCCTGCTCGCTCAAGGACCGTTCCAGGTCCCGGATGCGCGCCTCCGGGTCGTCTTGCGAGCTCATGCGCAGATGCTCGCACACCGGCAGCACCGGCGGCGTGGGTCAGCAGGATCGCCCGGTTCACCGCAACGGCTGATAGCCCCTGCCTCTCACCAACGAGGATTTCGGTCGTGGCGACGAGCGACGTCGGTCGTCGACGATGGACCGATGAATCAGACTGTGGCCGAACGCAGCACGGCCGGATGGGTGCATGCCGCGAGAGGCGCAGCGGCATTGGGAGCGGCGATGGGCATCGGACGTTTCGCGTTCACGCCCATCCTGCCGATGATGACCGCGGGCGCCGGGCTGACGGCCGAGGCGGGCGCCACGCTGGCCACCGCCAACTACGTCGGATACCTCGCAGGGGCGCTGGCCGCCACGCTGTCGCCACGCCTGGCGAACTCTCCAGCGGTCCTCCGGTCGTCCCTCGTCGCGGTGGTGGTGACACTTCTCGCAATGCCGTTGTCGGACAATCCGATTCATTGGGCGGTCGCACGACTGGTGGCGGGTTTCGCCAGCGCACTGGTGTTCGTCACCGCGGTCAACCTGATGACCGACCGACTGCGCCACCACTCCCCCCATCTGGCCGGCTGGGGGTTCGGCGGCGTGGGTGTCGGCATCGCCGCGTCGGGGTTCCTGGTGTTGCTGCTACCCGAGGGCGTCGGCTGGCGGGGCGCCTGGTGGACGGTGGCGGTGCTGGCCGCGGTCCTCGCCGGTGGCGCCTGGTCCCGACACCGTCATCCCGGCCACGTTGCGGTCGCCGCGGATCGGAGTCCTTCACCGAGACCCACGACCGGGCGGTGGTTTGCGGCCCTCCTGGTCTGCTACACCCTGGAGGGCGTCGGCTACATCGTGGCGGGCACCTTTCTCGTCGCCGCCATCGAACAGAGTTCCCCTGGCTGGCTCGGCAAGAGCGCCTGGATCGTCGTCGGGCTGGCGGCCGCGCCGTCGGCCGCCCTGTGGGCGTGGCTCAGCAAGCGGCTTTCCCACCCGGATCTGCTGACCGCGGCGCTGGCGTTGCAGGCGGCGGGCATCGCGCTTCCCGCCGTGGCGCCCGGTCCGGTGGCCGCGCTCGTCGGGGCAATCCTGTTTGGCGTCACGTTCATTGGGGTGAGCACCATTGCGCTGGCCGCAGGCGCGCACCTTCGCGTTCCGCGGGCGGTCGCCCTGCTGACAGCGGGGTACTCGGTCGGCCAGATCGTCGGCCCCCTCCTCGTCGCACCCTTGATGCACCGGGGATTCCACACCGTCCTGCTGGTCGGCGCCGGCGTGGTCGCATGCGCCGCCGCGACGTCCGTGATCTTGCGATTCGGCTATCCGGAACCCGAATTCGGCTGAGGCGCATGAGGATCGGTCGCAGGCACCCACGACCCCTCGTCACCGAGACCGGCGACACCCACCCGGGCCGTCAGCACCTCGACGACCGCGCGCACCGTCTGGTCGACCTCGCCGCGGCGGGAGACCAGCGACCACGTCCAATACGGTGCGGGGTTCACGACGGGACGCGCGACCAACCCCGCGGGCAGCACCTCGCCCTGTCCCTTCGGCGAGTTGAGCAGCGGTCGGCCGAGCCTGCGCACGTGCTCGAAGAACGCGGGTCCGGTGATGCCGCCGTCGTCGATCCGCAGTGCC
This sequence comes from Mycolicibacterium hodleri, assembly GCA_006864685.1. Lineage (GTDB taxonomy): Bacteria > Actinomycetota > Actinomycetes > Mycobacteriales > Mycobacteriaceae > Mycobacterium > Mycobacterium hodleri_B. The sequence goes on from VIFX01000061.1 coordinate 12,199, forward strand.
GTCGCGCCGGTGTCGTGGGCGAACTGCTCGCCGTAGCGATTCGACGACGACCACGTCGCCGTGTCGGCGTCGAGTAGAACGACGACGTCCTTGGCCTCGACCGGCGAGCTGTCACCGCCGGCGGCCACCGCGTACAGCCGGTCGGCCCCGATGAGGCGCGCATCGAGCCCCTGGTCGACGAGGTCTGAGTTCTGCACCCAGCAGATCGCCACGTCGAGGCTGCCCTCCGCGACCCTGGTCGCCTGGGCGTGCGACGGCAGCACCCAGGTGTCGAGTCTCAGGCGCGCGACCCCGGCGACCCGTTCGGACAGATCGGGGGGACACCACTTCACGTAGCCGATGCGGACCGGCTCGGAGCGGACGAGACCGCCTGCCTGCCTGCGCAACTCGTCGGCCTGAGCGATCAACGTGCGGGCACCGGGCAACAGCGCGGCCCCGGCCGGCGTCAGCGTCACCGACCGGCGGTCCCGTTCGAAGAGGCGGACCTTCAGGTCGCGTTCGAGCACTTTGATCTGCTGCGAGAGTGAGGGACCCGCGATGTGGAGACGCTCGGCGGCGCGGCCGAAGTTGAGTTCCTCGGCCACGGTGACGAAGTAGCGCAGCTGCCTGAGCTCCACAATCGGTGATCGTAATGCAGTGGGAGGCCCCGCCTACCAGCAGCGAGCAAATCGGTCGTGCCGTCGAGAACTTTCGCGCCCCGCGGTGGGCGTTCAACCAGATGACTCCAACAAGAAGGTGGGCATCGTGAACGCAGACCAGAAAGTCGCCATCGTCACCGGCGCATCGCAGGGCATCGGCGCGGGTGTGGTTACCGCCTATCGCCGCCTCGGCTACGCGGTCGTGGCCAACTCCAGAAACATCGTCGACGGCGAGGACCCCATGGTGCTGGCGGTACCCGGCGACATCGGCCAGCCCGGTGTTGGCGCGGCCGTCGTCGACGCGGCGATCGCACGATTCGGCCGGGTCGACACCCTGGTCAACAACGCGGGCATCTTCGTCTCGAAGCCCTTCACCGAGTACACCGACGAGGACTACGAGGCCGTGATGGGCGTCAACGTGCGCGGCTTCTTCGAGATCTCACGCGCCGCGATACGGGCCATGACGTCCCGGGAGGGCGGCGGCCACCTCGTCACCGTGTCCACCAGCCTGGTCGACCAGGCGAACGCGAAGGTGCCCGCGGCGCTGGCGTCGCTCAGCAAGGGCGGACTCAACGCCGCCACCAAGGCACTCGCCGTCGAGTACGCAGACCGCGGAATCCGCAGCAACGCCGTGGCATTGGGCATCATCAACACTCCCATGCATGACCCGTCCACCCACGAGGCGCTCGCCGCGCTGCACCCGATGGGTCGGCTCGGCGAGGTCGACGACGTGGTGGACGCGATCATGTACCTGGAGACGGCGTCGTTCGTCACGGGCGAGATCCTGCACGTCGACGGCGGCCAGAGCGCGGGGCACTGACATGACCACGGCAGAGGCGGTCGTCGTCGACGTGCTCGACCGGTGGAAGGCGGCCATCGAGGCGCGGCAGCCCGACGAGGTCGCGGCGCTGTTCGCAGACGACGCGATCTTTCAGGGGCTGCGGCCCTACGGCGTTGGCCACCAAGGCATCGCCGACTACTACGCCGGTCAGCCGGTGGGGCTGTCGCCGAACTATCGCGTCCTCGAGACCCGCCAGCCTGCTCCCGGTGTCGTATTCGCGTACGTGGCAGTCGATTTCACCTTCACCGACCGGACGTCAATCCCGGCGCTCCTCGGCGTGCTGCTCACCGACGTCGACGACCGGTGGCTGATCGCGCACTACCAGGTGAGCCCGGCGCCCGCCGGCTAGTTCGCCTTCAGCAGGCGCTGCGACACCTCGAGCATGACCCGCCGCGGTGTGAACCGGTAGCCGGTGGCCAGCAGGGTGTTCGCCAACCCGGAGACCACGGTCGGCGTCGACTTGTCGAGCGCGGCCATCGCGACGTCGACGACCTGTTTGGGCGTCTGTCTGCCGCTGGTGAGGAACTCCTCGCCGGTGCGCGCGAAGAACTCGGTGTCGGTGGCGCCCGGGCACAGCGCCAGCACGCGGACACCGCTGCCCTTGGTCTCCTTCCACAGCGCCTCGGTGAACGAGAGGACGTACGCCTTGGTGGCGCCGTATACGGCCATCCCCGGGGTCGGCTGGAACGACGCGGTGGACGCGACGTTGAGCACCACGCCGTGGCGCGCCTTGGTCATCGCGGGCAGGTAGATCCCGGTGAGCTCGGTCAGCGTCACGCAGTTCAGGTGGACCTGAGCGGCGTTGGTGGCGACGTCTTGGTCGACGAAGTCGCCGTGCAGGCCGACACCGGCGTTGTTGACCAGGACGTCGACCCGGCGCCCGAGGTCGGCCACCTTCGAGGCGAGCTCGGCGGCGGAGCCGGGTACGGCCAGGTCGGCGGCGACGACGTCGACCTGGATGCCGGGGTGGGCCTCGAGCAGCCGGTCGCGAAGGGCGGCCAGCTTGTCGGCCCGCCTGGCGACCAGTACGAGGTTGGCCCCGCGCCTGGCCAGCTGTACCGCGAACTCCTCGCCGATGCCGCCACTGGAGCCGGTGATCAACGCTGTGTCGTTCTTCAGGTCCATGTGAGATCTCCATGCGGGTCTGGGGGCAGAGGGGCTACCCCGATCCTATGGTGGGTACATGACGTCAGGACCTGCTCCGGATTACCCGCAGATGGCGGCGGTGCGCGGCCGAACCGAGCCGGCTCCGCGCCGCGTGCGCGGCGTCGTCGGGGGCCACGTGCTCTTCGACACGACCGCGGCGCGCTATGTCTGGGAGGTGCCGTACTACCCGCAGTACTACATTCCGCTGGCAGACGTCGACGTCGACTTGCTCACCGACGAAAACCATTCTCAGCGGGTGCAATTCGGCCCGTCGAAGCTCTACTCGATCACGGGTGCCTCCGACGCGAAGCCCGCGGTGCGGATCTTCGACGCCGACGGCGACGGACCGGTGGCGGGATTCGTCCGGTTCGAGTGGGACAGCGTGGAGTGGTTCGAAGAGGACGAGAAGATCGTCGGCCACCCCCGCAACCCGTACTCCCGGGTCGACGCCCTGCGCTCGCACCGCCACGTCAGGGTCGAGCTGGACGGCACCCTGCTCGCCGACACGCACAGTCCGGTGCTTCTGTTCGAAACCGGTTTGCCGACGCGGTATTACATCGATCGCACCGACGTGTCGTTCGGCAGCCTGATCCACAGTGACACCGAGACGTTATGCCCGTACAAGGGCACCACCTCGGAGTACTGGTCGGTGCGCGTTGGCGGGGACGTCCACCCCGACTTGGCCTGGAGCTACGACTATCCACTGCCTGCGGTGTCGGCGATCGCGGGCCTGGTCGCGTTCTACGACGAGAAGGTCGACGTCGTGGTCGACGGCGTGCCGCAGGCGCGACCGATCACGCACTTCGCCTGACCGACGGCCCTCAGAGCCCGGGGATGCCGAGTCCGGACAGACCGGGTAGGCCCATCTGAGCGCCCTGGCCGAGCCAGTTGCCGTTGGCCAGCGACGCCATCATCGACGGGCAGTACATGGAGATCGCGATGCTGGTGAACAGGTTGGCCATCCCCGGTGACACGCCGTTGGTGCCGCCCATCTGGGAGGCGATGGCGGCGAAGTTCCCACCGGGCTTGACCAGCATGGGACAGATCGACTGCGCCATGCCCACCGCCATGTTCGGGTCGGCGACGGAGACGCCGGAGTTGGTGAGTGCGGACAGGAAGCTGTCGCTCACGGCGTCGGCATGGGCGGGAGGTGCACTCGCGGCGACCACGATGCCCACGGAGAGGGCCATCGCCATCGACGCCTTCGCCGATACGTCGATCAAGCCGGTGATGACCGTCATGGGTACTCCTTGGTTGATCACGAAAGCGAATCACTGCTGTAACTTCTGGAACACTGCTCTACTTCTGTAACATTTAGAGCACGACGCGGCCACGGTTTGCACGCGATGCGTTTCGCGGTCGGGGTCCACGCGAACTCGGTGCGACACTGCCCGGCCCGCCTCAGGACGCCCCTACAGACGCCAATCCGGTTCGTACGCAACGACATCCACCCCGATCGGGTGTGAGCCACGCCGCACCCTGGTCGACGGCCCCACCGGCGGTGCGTCACGGTCACCGGAAACGCGCCCGTGATCTCCAGCCGATCTCCACACAACCTCCAAGCACCGAGGTACCGCCGCCAAGCACCATTCATTCGAGTCACGAAGCACCCCGAATCGGAAAGTCTCCGATGTGACCCGAACGAAAGGAGCGGTCATGCGTACCGCATCGATCATCACCGCCGCCGTCGCCGCCGCAGCCATCGGAACCCTTGCGCTGCCGCCCATCTCGGCCAACGCCGCCGACTCGGCGATCGTCACCATCGGCCAGCTCAAGGCTCAGGGCTTCGACGTGCGGGTCGACCGCATCGGCAGCGCGCCGCTGTCCCAGTGCGACGTCACCGACGTCCGCAACCCGCAGGAGCGCACCGAGTTCGTCCGCGTCGACCGCTTCGGCGGCCGCGACCGCGTCGTCCCCATCGTGGTCGCCAGGACCGTCACGGTGTCGCTGGACTGCTCGTCCCGTTAGCCTTCGACGGGGGCCCAAGCGAAGGAGTGCACGTGCGCGTTGGAGTGGTGTTTCCCCAGACCGAGCTCGGCGGGGACCCCGGAGCGGTCCGCGCGTACGGCCAGCGCGTCGAGGAACTCGGGTTCACCCACCTGCTGGCCTATGACCACGTCGTCGGCGCCGACCCCGAGGTCCACGCCGGCTGGAACGGCCCGTACGACATTCGCACGACGTTCCACGAGCCGCTGGTGATGTTCGGCTTCCTCGCCGCGATCACCCAGTCCCTCGAGCTGGTGACCGGCGTCGTCATCCTGCCGCAGCGCCAGACCGCGCTGGTGGCCAAACAAGCCGCCGAGGTCGACCTGCTCAGCGGCGGACGTCTGCGACTCGGCATCGGAATAGGTTGGAACGCGGTCGAATACGAAGCCCTCGGCCAGGACTTCGGCACCAGGGGCAAGAGATCCGCCGAGCAGATCGACCTGCTCCGTCGCCTCTGGACCGAGCCTTCGGTCACCTTCACCGGGACGTTCGACACGGTCACCGGAGCCGGTCTCGCCCCGATGCCGGTACAACGGCCCATCCCGATCTGGATCGGCGCCGCGTCGGCCGCCGGATACCGCAGGGCGGGCCGGCTCGCCGACGGCTGGTTCCCGATGATGCCACCGGGTCCACAGCTCGACGAGGCGCTCGCCGAGATCGAGCGGGGTGCCACCGCCGCGGGCCGCGATCCGGCGTCCATCGGCATGGAGGCGCGCGTCAGATGGGCCGGCGACCTCGACGCCGTCGCCGGGAAGATCGCGGCATGGTCGCACGCGGGTGCGTCGCACCTGTCGGTCGACACGATGGGCTCGGGCCTGACGCACGTCGACGACCACCTCGAGGTGCTGGCCAGGGTCGCCGAGGCGCTGTAGCCGGGCGCGGTTGCGCGCCCTCGGCGGGTCCCGCGGCTAGGCTCGGCACGTCATGACGAGACGTTGCATCCCGTGGATTCTGCTCTGCGCCCTGTTATTCGGTTCGACGGGGTGTTCGCTGTTCTCCGACCCCAGCCCGCAAGACGCGTTTCGCGCGTTTGCCGATGCGCTGGGTCGCAAGGACGCCGCGGCCGCCGGCGCGGTCACCGACGACCAGACCGCCGCGACCGCGGCGATCACCTCGATGTTCAACGGCATGGCGAAGGACGCCACGCTGAAGATCGGCACTAGCCAGCCCGGCGACGACGAGAAGACCGCGACGTTGGACTACTCGTGGTCGTTCGGGAACGACAAGGCCTTCGACTACGCCGCCACGGCGACCGCCACCCAGGCCGGTGACGACTGGCGGGTGCACTGGGACACGACGGTGCTCAACCCCAAGCTCAAACCGGGAATGACGTTCCAGTACAGCGACGAGAAGAACATCCTCACCCCGGTCACCGACCGAGACGGACAACCGTTGCTGACGTGGCAGACGATCGGGGTGGTCAACTTGACGCGCCAACACCTCGACTCCGCCGGCGCGCTGGCGAACGTGTTGCACGCCTTCGACGACACCATCACCGCGGAGTCCGTCGCCGCACAGTTCTCCGCGACGACCGACGACGTCGTCACGGTGGTCAAGCTGCGCCAGGACGACCTCGCGACCGTCAACGACCAACTCACCCAGATTCCCGGCGTGTCCGTCGTCGAGCAGGGCGCGCTTCTCACCGCCAACCGCGACGTCTACTCCCCGGCAGTAGACGGACTACACGAGCTGTGGCAGAAGGCAATCGACGAGTCGGCGGGATGGTCGGTGACGCTGGTCTCCACCGAAGGGCCAAACAAAGGCCAGCCGACCGAACAGCTGGCCTCGACGCCGCCCCGCGACACCCCTCCGCTGCGCACGACGCTCGACATCAGATTGCAGTTGCTGGCCCAGCAGGCGGTGGCCAAGGAAGCGCGGCCCACCGTCCTGGTGGCCATCTCGCCGTCGACCGGCGGCATCTTGGCCGCAGCGCAGAACGCCGCAGCCAGCGCGCAGGGGCCGATCGCCTTCTCGGGTGCCTACCCGCCCGGGTCGACGTTCAAGACCATCACCACGGCGGCGGCCCTGCAGGCGGGCCTCGCGGAGCCCGGCACCCCGGAGGCGTGCCCCGGCACGGTGACCGTCGAGAACCGCACCATCCCCAACGAAGACGAATTCGACCTGGGCACGGTTCCGCTGTCGACGGCGTTCGCGAAGTCGTGCAACACCACGATGGCGGCGCTCGCCGACCAGTTGCCCGCCGACGCGCTCCCGAAGATGGCGCGGCTCTTCGGCATTGGCGTGGACTTCGTCGTCCCGGGCCTCACCACCATCACCGGGAACGTGCCCAACGCCGACACCCCCGCCCAGAAGGTCGAGAACGGGATCGGCCAGGGCACCGTCACGGTGAGCCCGTTCGGCTTGGCCGTCGCCGAGGCCAGCCTGGGACACGGCTCGACCATCACGCCCACGCTCGTCGTCGGCGAGCCCACGACTGCGGACACGCCGTCGCAACCCATCCCCGGCCCCGTCGTCGACGACCTGCGCGAGATGATGCGCCAGACCGTGGCCGACGGCACCGCGACGACGCTGCAGGACGTTCCCGGTCTCGGCGGCAAGACCGGGACTGCCGAATTCGGCGACAACACCCATTCGCACGGCTGGTTCGCGGGCATCGCAGGCGACATCGCGTTCGCGACGCTGGTGGTCGGGGGTGACACGTCCTCCCCCGCCGTGGCGGTGTCCGGGGACTTCCTTCGTCCCGCCGTGGCCGGCTGACGTCGTGCCCACCGACCCGAGGCGGCGCCGTGCGTTGTGGATCGCCGTAGTCGTCGTCGCCGCCGTCGTCGGTCTGGTCGTCGCCGTGTTGCCGGCGTGGGGTTCACTCGCGGGCGACACCCGGGCCGAGGAGCCCGTCGCCATCGAGGGTGCCCAGGTGGGCGGCTCGGAACCCGGCAGCCTGCTCAGCGCGACGACGATGCCCAAGTTCCTCGAGGCCACCAGCCGTCGCGACCTCAAGGCGGCACGGGTGGTCTACCGGTCGACCAACGGCGACACCGGCGCCCAGACCACGGTCTCCGGGTCGGTCTTCGTCCCCGACGGTGAGCCCCCACCGGGCGGCTGGCCGGTCGTCGCGCTGGCCCACGGCACGACGGGGCTCGACGAGGAATGCGCGCCGTCACTCACCAAGGACCTGTGGGGCCTTTCCGATCCGGTGCTCAACTATCTGAAGAGCGGCTACGCCGTCGCCATGACGGACTACCAGGGCCTCGGTGAGGACGGTGGGCATCCGTACATGGACTCGAAGACCGCCGGGCTCAACGTGATCGACTCCGTCCGCGCTTTGCGCCACGCCTTCACCGGCATTTCCGACCGGTGGCTGGCCTTCGGCGGCTCTCAGGGTGGCGGCGCGGCGTGGGCCGCCGACGAGCTGGCAGCGTCGTACGCACCGGAACTCAACCTGGTTGGCGCCGTGGCCAACTCACCGGCGGCGGACGTCGCCGGCATAGTGGACAAGGCCCAGGCCGATCAGTTGAGCGCCGACCAGATGCCGTTGTTCCTGACCATCGTCGAGTCGGTGGCCCGGCTGCACCCCGACGTCGAGCGCGGCGACTTCCGCTCGGGAGCGGCGGCCAGCTACTGGGTGCCGCTGCTGTCGTGCAACCCGGAGACCAGCACCTACCGCGCCGCGCAGAAGAAGCGCCTGACCCCAGCCGAATTCGCGCCACGCACCGCCGCCGCCGCTGACGGCCTTCGCTCCGTGCTCGCCGGATGGGCGCTGCCGCACGGCCCGTTGTCGGCACCGCTGTCGGTCGACTACGGAGCCGACGACACCTTCGTCGACGCCACGTGGACCACCGACGCCATTGCCAAGCAGTGCGCACTCGGGGGCGTGATGCAGTGGGACCTGCAGCCAGGCAAGGGCCACGGTGACGTCGACATCAGCGGCCAATTCACCTGGCTGGCCGACAGATTCGCCGGTAAGCCCGTCGCCAACCAGTGCCCCTGACGAGGGGCGTCACACCCACGCGCCGCCGTCGACGCGCAGGATCGCGCCGGTGACGTAGGACGCCCGATCGCTCAGCAGCCAGAGCGCGGCCTCGGCGATCTCCTCGGGCTGCGCCGCCCGCCGCAGGGGCGTCGTCGCGTTGAGCCGTTCCACGACGCCGGGGCTCGCCGCGTCCCACTCCATGATCATCTCCGTCAGCGTCGACCCCGGAGCGATGGCGTTCACCCGAATTCCCTCCGGGCCGTACGTGATCGCCGCCGATTCGGTCAGGCTGTTGACCGCACGCTTCATGGCGCCGTAGGACGGAAGTTCCGGATTGCCCTTCAGGCTCCCGACACTGGAGGTGTTGAGGATCGCACCGCCGCCCGCCGTCGCCCGGATCGCGGCGACCTCGGCCGCCATGGCCAGGTAGACGCCCTTCAGGTTGACCTCGTACACCCGGTCGAAGTCGGCCTCGACGACCTCGTCTAGCGGGCCGGGCGGTGTGACCACCGCACCGTTGTTGAACGCGACGTCGAGCTTGCCAAAGGCCGCCACGGTCGCGTCGACCGCGGCGCGAACGCTCTCTCCGTCGGCGAGGTCGCAGACGACGTACCTGGCCGACCCACCGGCCGTCACGATGTCGTCGGTGACGGCGGCGAGTTGGCTCTCGGTGCGGGCGGCCAGCATGACGTCGGCGCCCTCCTTGGCGAACAGGCGAGCCGCGGCCGCTCCGATGCCGCGGCCCGCGCCGCTGATGAAGGCGACCTTGTCGGCCAGTAGTCCAGTTCTCTGTGCGGTGGTCATGTCTCAACCATGGGGGCGTGGCGCCCTGCCAGCCAGGTACCGCTCGTACCTGGCTACGGCGTCGGTGCGGCGCACAATGGAGGCGTGGACTCCCAAGAGCTCGGCGCGTTCCTGCGCAGCCGTCGTGAGCGCATCAGCCCCTCCGACGTCGGCCTGCCCGCGGGCGCCAGGCGCCGCACGCCCGGTTTGCGCCGCGACGAGGTCGCGCAGCTGGCCTTCATCTCCACCGAGTACTACACGCGCCTCGAGCAGGCCCGTTCGCCGCATCCCTCCCGCGAGGTCCTGACCGGGCTGGCCCGTGCGCTGCGGCTCACCGACGCCGAGGGCGACCACCTGCACCGCCTGGCCGGGGTCGAGCCCGCCGCGGCACCCGGTCCACCGCTGGTCGTCCGCCAGAGCATCCTCGACCTGCTGCGGCGCCTGCCCAATGCAGCCGCGATCGTCACCTCGGCGACCTACGAGGTGCTCGCGTGGAACGACCTGGCGTGTGCGCTGATGGAGGACTTCTCGGCGTTGTCCCGCCGCGACCGGAACCTGGCCCGCCGCGCCTTCCTCGGACCGCATCCCGACGGCCGACGGCTCTACGGCGTTTCCGACGCCGACGAGTTCGCCAGAACGTGCGCCCTGCAGCTCCGCGCGACGGCGGCCCGCTATCCGGACGATCCCGAGACCGCCCGCCTGATCGACGAATTGCGAACGGGCAGCATTGAATTCGCGGCGCTCTGGGACGCCCACGACGTGTGCGCAAGGCCAACGCTCTGCAAGACGTTCACCCACCCGACGGTGGGGCCGATCTCGGTCAACTGCGATTCACTCGACGTCGCCGACCGCGATCAGCGGGTCGTCATCTACACCGCGGAACCCGGCTCGCCGTCGGAGGAGGCCATGCGACTGCTGTCGGTCGTCGGCACGCAGCGCATGGACGTGCCGGGCTGACCCACCGGTTCGGCAGTATCGTCCGGGTATGGCTACGCCCCCGATGCCCCTGACGATCATGTTCTGGCCGGAATCGGCCTACGGCCCGACGAACCAGTGCATCGGCCTGGCGGCCATCCTGCGCGACCGCGGCCACACGATCGTCTTCGCGGCGGAGAGTTCGTGGGCCGGCAAGTTGGCGCCGCTGGGGTTCGTCGAGGAGCTCGTCGACCTGGCCGAACCCGAGCCGGCCGCCGACGGCGACGGTGACGCCGACGCAGGCAAGTTCTGGACCGACTTCATCGCCGAGACGGCGCCGGAATTCCGCAAGCCAACGGTCGAACAGCTGGAGTCGTTCATCGCACCGACCTATCAGGCGCTGATCGACGGTGCGAAGTACTGCGAACCGCGGTTGCGCGAGATCATCGCCACGCACCGCCCCGACGTCCTCGTCGAGGACAACGTCGTGCTCTTCCCCGCGCTGGTGACCTCGGGGGCGCCGTTCGTGCGCATCGTGTCGTGCAGTCCGCTGGAGGTGCCGGGTCCCGGTGTCCCGCCACCGTTTTCGGGATTGCCGAGCGACGACCCGTCTCAGTGGCAGGCCTACCGCGCCGAGTTCGACCGGACCCATCGCGCCATGTGGTCGGACTTCGACGCCTGGGTTCGGGCCCAGGGCGCCGAGCCGCTCCCCGAGCTGGAGTTCATGCCGCGCGACAATGCCGCCAACCTGTACGTCTACCCCACCGAGGCCGACTACCTCGACGCCCGGCCGCTGGACGAGAGCTGGACCCGGATGGACTCCAGCGTGCGGGAGACCGACGGCGACTACGAGGTGCCCGCCGAGGTCGCGGACCGGCCCGAGGACAGCGCCCTGATCTACCTGTCGCTCGGTTCCCTCGGTGGGGCCGACGTGGAGCTGATGCGTCGGCTCGTCAAGGTCTTGGGCACGACCCGGCACCGCTTCATCGTCAGCAAGGGACCTCAAGCCGATCAAATCACGTTGCCCGACAACATGGTCGGTGCCCAGATGCTGCCGCAGACCAAGGTCATCCCCCAGGTCGACCTGGTGATCTCCCACGGCGGCAACAACACCACGACCGAGGCGCTGCACTTCGGCAAGCCGCTGATCGTGCTGCCGCTGTTCTGGGACCAGTACGAAAACGCCCAGCGCGTCGACGAACTCGGGTTCGGGGTGCGGCTGAACACCTACTCATTCGCCGACGCCGAGTTGACCGACGCCGTCGACCGACTGCTCGCCGACACCGACCTGCGCGCTCGGCTCGACGAGATCGGCGCCGCGATCCGCGGCCGCGACGGGCTACGGGTCGGCGCCGACGTCATCGAGGAGGTCGGTGCGCGCCACCGAGACTCGGGTGCCTGAGCCTCTGGACACCCTGGCACTCTGCGACGGTCGACGTCTCGCGGTGGTCGACGACGGCGACGGTCTCGCCGCGATCCCACAGGTGCTCGACGTCGACGGACGGTGGCGCCGCGCCCTACCCCGCGACGGTGCCGCGTCGGCTCTCCTCGACGTCCTTGCCGCGGGATCGACTGTGCACGACGCCTTCACGGTGCGGTCCTGGTCGACGCGAACCGCCACGGACGAGCGGTCCGTCGGCGTCGACCAGACCAACGAATCGGTGATCGTCGGCGACGTCGCCGTGGTCAAGTGGGCGACTCACCTGCAGGAGGGCCCGCACCCCGCGCCGCGGCGCATCGAGGTGCTCCGCGCGGCCGGCTTCGACGGCATGCCGACGCCGTGGGGCGTGGTGACCTGGCGAACGCCGACCGGCGCCGACACCGTGGTGGCCTACGTCGACGACTACCTACCCGACGCCACCGACGGCTGGACGTGGGCGGTCGACCTGGTCACCGCGGCGGTGCGCGAGGGCGAGCCCGGCGGATTCTCGGCCGCGGCAGCCGACGTCGGCACCGTCGTCGCCGAGCTCCACGCGGCACTGTCGACCACGGCAACCGTCGCCTCGGCCGCCGACGCCGCGCGGTGGCGCGACGACGCGATGGACACCCTCGACACCGTGGTTCGGCTCGGTCACCCCGGCGTCGTCGCCCGCCGCGGTGAGATCGAGGTGCTGCTGAGCGATCTCGGCGGGTTGGCGGGGACGCCCGTCATCGAAGGACACGGTGACCTACACGTCGGCCAAGTGCTTTGCAGCCGTGGTCGTTTCGTGGTCACCGACTTCGACGGCAACCCGGTGCTTACTGCGCCGGAGCGGATGTTGCCGATCCCCGCAGCGCTCGACGTCGCCGGGATGACGCAGTCGCTGGCGCACGCCGCGATCGTCGCCGCCAAGTACACCGCCCTCGACCCCGCGACCCTGGCCGTGGTGTCGGCCGCCGGGCGCACCGCGTTCCTGACCGCCTACACCCGCCGACTCGACATGCTGGGGCACGCGCACCTGTTCGACCCGGCTCCGCTTGGCGCGTTTCGCGCACAGCAGGTGCTCCGTGAGATCGTATACGCCGCACGACATCTCCCCCGCTGGATGTACGTTCCCGATGCGGCGCTGCCCGCTCTCCTCGATGAAGGGACCCCCACGTGAAGCCCGACGGATTCGCCGCCGACCTCCGACGCAAGCCCGAGGTGCTCGAACGCCTCGCCGCCACGCTGGCGGCGCGCAACCCGTGGGCGCAGGTGGTGCCGAAGAACGTCGACCGGGTGGTGCTGCTCGGCATGGGCTCCTCGGCGTACGCGGGCGGGGTGGCCGCCGCACGGATGCGAGCCAAGGGGTTGACGGTGACCTCGGAGTTGGCGTCGTCGACCCTGCTTCCTGATTGGGGCGCAGGCACTCTCGTCGTCGCCACCTCGGCGAGCGGCGGCTCGGTCGAGACGCTCAACGCCCTCGACCGTCTCCCCGCCGCGGCACACACGATCGCCCTGACCAACACGGCTGGGTCGGCGATCACCGAACGCTGCCGCGACGTCGTCGAGCTGGCCGCCGAGCCAGAGGTCGGCGGCGTCGCCTGCCGCAGCTACCAGCACACCCTGGCGCTGCTACTGGCGCTCGAATGCCATCTCACCGGGACGGACACCGCCGCGTTGGCGGCGTCGGTGGCCGCCGCCGCCGACGGCTCCGCCCATCTCCTGGCCACCGAATCGGATTGGCGGCCCGAGGTTTCCGATCTCCTGCTCGGTCCGACGGGCACCCACTTCGCGGCGCCCGCACATCGTTACTGTTCGGCTCAGCAGGCGGCCCTGATGCTCCGCGAGGGTCCGCGCCTGGCAGCCGTCGGCTGCGAGACCGGGGACTGGAGTCACGTCGACGTGTATCTGACGAAGACCACCGACTACCGGCTGGCCGTCTTCGCAGGCTCGGCGTGGGAGGCGCAACTGGCGGAGTGGACCGCCGCCCGCGGCAGCACCGTCGTCGGCATCGGCGGCGACGTCCCGGGAGCCGGGTATCACCTGCGCTACCCGGGCGACACCGACGACGACGTTCGCCTGCTCACCGAGGTGTTGGTGGCCGAACTGGTCGCCGCAACGGCGTGGCAGGACTACGCCGCGAGGTGACCCCACTGCGGCGCCAGCTCGGTCCACGGTCCGGTTGCCGCGACAGCGCCGTCGACGAGCACGACGACGCGGTCGGCCCTCGCCAACGCCGAACGCTTGGACGTCGCGCCGAGCACCGTGATCCCCCGCGCCCGCAGACTCGTCCACAGCTCCACCTCGGTGGCGGCGTCGAGCGCGCTCGAAATGTCGTCGGCCAGAAGGAGTTCCGGCTCCACGGCCAGCGCCCTGGCGAGGGCCAACCGTTGGACCTGTCCGCCGGACAGCCGAACCCCGCGGTGACCGACGAGGGCGTCGACCCCGCCCGCCTCCGCGACGTCGGACCCGAGCCGAGCGTCGTCGACCGCTCGCTGCACGTCACGGTCGTGGTCGAGGCGCACGTTGTCGGCGAACGTCCCCGACAACACCATCGGCACCTGGGCGACGTGCGCGACCTGCCCGGGTCGCAGGAACGTCTGCGCGTCGGCGACGTCGACCCCGTTCCAGCGGATCTGGCCGGTGTGCCCGACGAGACCGCACAGGGTTGAGAGCAGACTCGACTTTCCCGATCCGACCTGCCCGAGCAACAGCACGAGCTCGCCTGCCTCGACGGTGAGGTCGACGCCGGTGACACCGCGGGTCCCGTCGTCGTGCACGGCCGACACGTCGACGAGATCGAGACGCTGCAACGACTTTCGGGCGGCTGGCGCCGGTAGCGGTGCGGTTCCCGCCTCCAGGTCGACACCGGCGGGGATGTCCATCAGGTCGGCGCCGCCGGCGAGTCGGCTGGTCGCCTGCTGCCAGGACCGCGTACCCGGCGCGTCGGTGACGACGGCCCCGGCCACACTGCCGAAGTAGTCGAACCCGGCCACCGCACCCGAGACGAGCAAGGCCGCCGCCAGGTCCCATCCCCCCAGCAGGTAGACGATCCACGCCGCGACGACGCCCAGTTGCACCATCACGACGGGGACGCCGAGAAGGATTGACTGCACCCGATGTTCGCGGACGGCGGCGCCGACGCGACCACCGTCGACGCGGTCCAGATGCGCACGAACGTCTGTCGTGGCGGCGGCAAGCTTGACCGTCCTGACGCACTCGAGCACCGACACCAGCGACCGGCCGAAGTCGGCGCGGGTCTTCGACGCCGCTGCCGCCGAGCGGCCCGCGACGGGCCTGCCGGCCACCGACGTCACGGCGGCGGCGACCATCACCGCAAGGAGGATCGCTCCTGCGACGGGCGTGCCGCTGAGGAACGAGGCGATGACCACGATGACCAGACCGCCGATGACGTCGTTCCACCGGTCGGCGTAGTGCAGGAACCGATCGGAGTCCAGCACGCGGGAGACCACCTCACCCGGCGGTGTCCTGGCCAGTCGGTGCTGCCGGGTCTGCGCCTCGAGCACCGTCATCCGAATGCGCAACGAACACGCCGACCACCACGGCAGGAACCGGCGAAGCGCCAGCGCCAGCACCAACGGCTCCACCACGATGCTCGCCACGACGGCGACGGTGATGGGCACCGAAGTGGTTCCCTCGCTGAGGTCTTGGACGAGGTGACCCCAGGCGAAGCCACTGATCGCGCCGGTCGCTCCGACCAGTCCGGACAGTGCGAACAGCGAGGCTCCGAGCAGGCCCCAGCTGGGATGGGTGCGGACCATCTTGAAGATCCCGCGGGCCAAGCTCGGCCCGCCGTCGACGTCGGGTTGCTCCGGTTCGGCCCCGTGGCGCCGGGCCCCACCGACACCGACACCGTCGTCGGCCGACGGCGGTGTCGGTGCGTCCTGAACGCCGCTGGCCTCGAGAAGCCGGAGGAAGGGCCCCGGCCGGGAGGAGAGCTCGGCCCGTGGACCCTGGTCGACGATGCGACCGTGGTCGAGCACGACGACGTGATCGGCGCGCGCGACGGTCGAAAGCCGGTGTGCGATCAGGATTCCGGTGCGATTGGTCAGCAGCCGGTCGGCGGCGCGAACCACCCGCGCCTCGGTGAGCGGGTCCATGCGCGCGGTCGCCTCGTCGAGGACGACAACGCGCACCGCACGGACGAGCAGTCGCGCGAAGGCGACGAGCTGCTCCTCCCCCGCAGACAGCGTCGTCCCACCGGGACCGAGGAGCGTGTCGACGCCGTCGGGGAGGCTGTCGACCCAATCGGTCAATTCGAGCTCGGCGACGGCGTCCAGCACCCGTTCCCGCGGCAGGTCGGCGAACAGCGCGATGTTCTCGGCGAGCGTGCCCGCGAGGATCTCGGTGCGCTGTGTCACCACGCCGACCGAGGCGCGCAGCCGCTGCAGGTCGAGGTCGAGCACGTCGACCCCACCAAGGAAGAGCGATCCCCGGTCCGGGTCGACGGCCCGCGACACCAGCGACGCGAGAGTCGACTTGCCAGAACCGGTTCGGCCGACCAGTGCGCACGTCGTGCCGGCCCGCACTCGGAGGTCGACGTTCTGGAGAACCCGCGGCCCGTCGGCGTAGGAGAAGCTGAGGTCCCTCAGCTCGACGTCGACGACGTCAGCCGAGAGCGTGCCTCCGCCAGCGGGTTCGGACTCGGCGTCGATCAGTTGCCGCAGCCGGATGACCGCACCCATCCCCGCCTGCAGTTCGGGGAGTTGGCGGGTGAGCTGGGAGATCTCGCCGACCAGGGACGCGCTGACGAGGAACAGGGTGATCAGTTGGGCGACGTCGAGATCACCGCCCGAGACCAGGGCGACACCGGCGATCACCACACCACCGAGTAGCGCGTGCAGCAGCCCGCCTGCGCGCAGGGTGATCCGCGCCTCGATCGCCACCACCGCGCGGAAGCACCGCTGGATGTTGGCGGACAGCTCGGCGCACCGTCTCAGGACGAAAGCCTGACCGAGACTGGTACGCAAGTCATCTCGGGCGGCGATGCCCTCCTCCATCGCGGCGGCGTGGTCCGTCCACGCGATCTCCTCGACTACCTTGCGCGTGCCCAGTTCACGCAGCAGCGGCCGGATCGCCAACGTGATCAGCGGGACGACGACGGGAAAGACGATCCACGCGGGCCACCACGTCAGGCCCGCGACGATCCACATCGGCAGGGCGGAGAAGACGGTGCGCATGGCGTCCCACACCTGCGAGCGCACAAGCGACCCGACTTCGTGGGTGTCGTCGTCGACGCGGTCGAGGATCTCGCCGACGGCCTGCTCGGACAACCGCTCGAGCGGCTGACTCAATGCGGCGGTGAGCAAGTCGGCCCGCAGCCGACCCTCCGCCCTGTCGGCGATGCGCGCCCAGACGGTGCGGCCCAGGGTGTCGAGCACGGCCGCGCCCAACAAGCACGCCGCGAGTACCCCCACCGTCGTCCAGACGGGGTTGGTCGCGAGTCGGCCGATGACGACGGTGCCCAGCGACTGCAGGACCGCCGCGATCATCATCGCGACGAGGGCGACGGTGACGCCTGGGCTCTTCAGCCGCCGCCACCCGACGGTCCGGTCGAAGTCGTCGGGGTTGGCGACGGCATGCGCGGAAGAGGAGGTGTTGCGCCGTGTCGTCGTGGTGGTCATCGCGTCGTGCACGGTACTCGTCGCCAGCGCCGCCACGCACCTCATTTTGGCGGCCGAGCGGACCTCGGCCGCCCCGACCTACGGTGCGACCTGCGGTGTGACGAGGAACTTTTCGCCCGTCGCGCGCCTCAGATAGGCGTTGAACGCCTCCGGCGCGAGCATGCCCGCGAGGGAGACCTCGTGGTTGTACGAACTCGCGAACGTCGTGGTGAGTTCTCCTGCGACCCGGGACCGCAACCGTCCGATGGTGTCGGCGCCCGCGTTCTGGAGGAACGGGGTGAGCAGCCACCCGCCGATACCCCACGCCATGCCGAACTTCCTGGTGAGCGTCGTCGGGCCCGCGTCGAGGGCACCGTAGACGTAGACCTGCTTGTGTACGGTCGAGCCGTAGCGTGAGTACCCGGTACCGGTCGCGTTGGCGGCTCGTTCCATTCCGTTCAGGATGTCGCCGGCGATGGTGCCGCCACCGATGGCGTCGAAGGCCAGCGTCGCCGACGTCGCCACCAGCGCCTCGAAGAGGTCGTCGGTGAACGTCGGCGACGACGAATCGCACACGTACACCGCTCCGATCGACCTCAGCAGCTCCGCCTGTTCGGGCTTGCGGACGACGTTCACCAGCGGGATGTCGTCCTCCAGGCAGATCCTCACCAGCATCTGACCGAGGTTGGACGCCGCGGCCGTGTGAACCAGAGCCGAATGTCCTTCTCGCTCCATGGTTTCCACCATTCCGAGCGCGGTCAACGGATTGACGAAGGAGGACGCCCCGTCGCGCGCCGGTGTCCCGTCGGGAAGCACCAGGCACGCCGCGGCCTTCACCACGCGGTACTGCGCGTACATCCCGCCGCCGGCGAGCCCGACCATCTTGCCGAGCAGCGCTCGGGCACCGGCTGAGGACCCCGTGGCGACGACCGTGCCCGCCCCTTCGTTGCCAACGGGCAGCGAGTCGTCCAGTCGCGCCTTCAGTGCGTCAAGCGCATCGGGGCTGATCGGCGCCGTCACCACGGGACGCTCGGGGGTGCCGCCGACCGTCGCGGCAGCCATGTCCGCGGAGGCGACGAGCAGGCCGATGTCCGACGGGTTGATCGGCGCGGCTTCCACGCGGACCAGCACCTCGTCGTCGGCGGGGGTGGGCACGGGAACGTCCTGCAGCGAGAGTTCGAGCGTGCCCTGCGACGTCACCAACGAACGCAATTCCAGTGCGGTGTCGGGCAAGTCTTCGGTCATGGGTGATGCCTCGTTCCTGTGGTGGGTCTGCCGTCCACCTTAGGAACGTGCGTCAGCAGTCCAGCTGTTGGACCGCCGCGGAGATGATGTCCAGGGCGGCGGCCACCGTTACCTCGAGGTCTTTCATCACCATCGGAATCGCGTCGGCGGTGGGTCTGCCGACGCTGACGTACCGGCACACCTTGTAGCCCTCGGTCCGCAACTGCTCGGCGCTGAGGAACGTGAGCCGCGGCGAGAGTTGGTTCAAGTAGTCGGTCTCGCCGGCGGCGGCGGGCGGTGCGACTCCGATCGCTACGCCTGCCGCGAGCGCAGCCACGAGCATGGTCTTCATGGGGACACCTCCTGGTCCCCGCCACCGTAGTTCACTCAATTCATTTGCTGGGCGTTTTGGGGCAAGCGGTCCCGGGGTTCGCTGCAAGGCGGGACGCAGACCGCCACCGGCCCGGGAGACGACGTCGAACCATTGCCATCGGCCCGACCTCGGGCACGACTGTCTAGTGGTGGCCGTTGCTGCCGTTGCCGTTGGTGCCTTGGCGTTGTTTGAGGGCGGTGATGGCGCGGTGTTCGGCGGCGTGGGCGGCGTCGACCAGGGCGGTCTGTTCGCCTTCGGGGTCGGGGTAGAGGAAGTTGCCCGTGCCC
>VIFX01000062.1:0-30081 GCA_006864685.1 Mycolicibacterium hodleri
GTCCCACCCGGCGGCAGGATGGTGTGCGGTGTCGGTGATCCTGCGCATCACCTGCCGCGCCGTCAGCTGAGGCGCCGCCGATCGCACCAACGCGACGATGCCGGCGACCACCGGTGCCGAATAGCTCGTACCCGAAATCGGCTGCGCTCCCGTCGAACCCACTATGGTGTCGGTGACACCGTCACCGTCCGGGCTGAGGGAGACGACCCCTTCGCCGATCGCGGCGACGTCGACCCACGGCCCGGACAGCGTGAACGCCGATGGGCGGCCCGTGCGGTCGACCGATCCGACGGTCAGCACGTAGTCGTCGTACCAGGCCGGGGTCACCACGACGTCCACGGTGTCCCAGTTCGGTTGACCGGGACGCGCCGGGTCGGGCGGTGGGTTCTGTCGTGGGCATTGACCTGGCCCGCCGACGTTACCCGCGGCGGTGACGACGACGACGTTCTTGACGTCGACCGCGTAGGCGAGGGTGGCGCCGAGGGCCTGGTCGCCGAGCTCCTGGCCGGTGTCGGCGCATGCGACCGACGAGATGTTGACCACCGTCGCGCCCGCGTCCGCGGCCAGCCGAACGGCGGCCGCCAACGTCTCGACGTCACCGACGCCGGGCCCGGTGGCACCGTCCTCGGGGCGAAAGAGGTTGCTCGACTGCCGAATCGACAGGATCGACGCATCGGGTGCAACCCCGCTGAACGTCCCGTCGACCGTCTCTGTCGGCGTCGCGCCGACGATGCCGGCGACGATCGTCCCGTGTCCGTCGCAGTCCTGGGTTCCGTCGCCAGTCGACACGTAGTCACCGCCGGGGAGGAGGTGGGGCAGTAGGCGATGCCTGGCGACGCCGGTGTCGATCACCGCGACGGTCTGGCCGGCGCCCCTCGTCAGCCGCCACACCGCTTGGAGTTCGGTGAAGTTCGGCTGAGATCCCGCGACGTCGGCTGCCGGCGCGCCGATTCGGCATTCGTCGGTCTGTTCGGTCGGCGTGCGCGGTGCGGGCGGTCGAGCCAGGGGCAGCTGCGCGTCGTCGACCGTCGGTGGGGTTACGGCAGTGGCGAAGGGAGCCGCCCACACGGTGCCTGCGACCGCCGCCACGGCTGCGGTCCTGGCTGCGGCCTTCACGGCAGTCCGAGGGCGGTGTACGCGCCACCGACCCAGCATGCGGCGGGAACCACGGCGACCAGGGCGGCGTATTCGAGATGCCCCAGCATTCGTGCCACCGTGGCACCACCGCCGGGACGGCGCATGGCCAGCAGTCCGACGACGACAAGTGCGGCGGCGACCGGGACGACGCTGCCCGGTCGGGCGTTCAGCAGAGCGCAGGCGCCGGCGACGACGGCGACCAATCCGCCTGCGGTGAGGGAGATTCTGCGGTCGGCGTCGGCGTGGGTCCGGCAGCGCAGTACCAGCACCAGTGCGACCAGCCCGGTGAAGGGGGCGGCGCCTGGGTGGCCCGCGACGGCGACCACCACCGCACCGGCCGCGGCTCCCGTGGCCGCGCCTGCCACCAGCCCGCTGAGAATCGCGTGCCCCGCGGATGCGGCCAGATCGCCGTGCCAACGATCCGGTCCGAGCCCGGCGGTCACCATCGACACGCGCGGGGCGAGGCCGAGCAGGGCGAGGGCCGACGTCGAGAGAGCAGCGCCGACGACCGTCAGCGGCAACGCCGCGACGGTGACGACGGCCGTCAGCAGCGAGACTGCCGCGATCGCAACCAATGCCGGTGACGTTCGCCCCGAAAGGCGCAGCATCAGCAGCGCGGCCGACAGCGCAGCAGCTGCGGCCAGGAAGACGTTGGGCGCCGCAGGCCCAGAGGGCACGACGAGGAAGCCCGCGGCGCAGGCCAATGCCACCACCCCCACGCTCGAGGTCGTCGAGTAGCCGGTCACGGCCGCCAGCACGGCGACGGCGGCCGCGGCGGTGGCGCACACGACCGCGTTGGTGGTCGCGCCGTCGGATCCCGCGGTGCTGGCGAGCGCGAGGGCGGCTACCGTCGTGACGAATAGGCCCACCGCACCGGGTATCCAGGCGTCGCCCCACGGGCCCACCCGCGGTGCCCCGGCAACGTGCTGATACGCGGCGTGCCGCACCGGTCCGAGTGCCGGCGCGGCGTCGACGTCGAGGATGACGAGCTCACCGTCACGAACACCGTTGGCGCTCAACGACATCGATTCGTCCAATGGGACGCCGGATGCGCGCTGCAGTCGCCAGCGCCGGGCGGCGCCGTCCGTCGGGGTGGGAGCGTCAACCAAACCGACGATGGTGGGGAGCAGCTCGGCCACTGGCGTCCCCGACGGCAGCACGACGTCGACCGCCACCGGATCACCATCGCGATCGGCCTGAACGCAGACCTTGGACACCAACACCTCACTGACCGTAACCGCCTCGGAGACACACTCGCAGCGGCAATTTCGTCCGCGCACGAATGGAACCAAACCGGCCCCGGCAGCGTCCATTCACACGATGGGACAAATACGTCGCCGCCTGCATCCGCCGCCGTTCGACGACGGTGACCTCGTCATGCGGCAACCGCCCGGTGTGCCAAAGGATCCGCCGTCCAACGTCGTCGGCAAGTTGCTCCCGGTGGTGATGCTGATCGCGATGGGCGGGATGACGGTGCTGTACTTCACTTCCGGAGCCGCGTCGTCACGAAGTCCGGCGTTCCTGTTCCTGCCCGTGATGATGCTGGTGTCGGTGCTGGGCTCGGTGGCCTACCAGTCCAGGGGAGCGCGCCGGGGCGGGGAGCTCGACGCCGACCGGCGGGCGTACCTCCGTTACCTCGACGGGCTCGACGGCTCGCTCGTCGAAACCGCGGCGGCTCAACACGAGTCGCTGCACTGGAGTCACCCGGACCCCGCTGCGCTGTGGACGTTGGTCGGCGGCGAACGCATGTGGGAGCGCCGCCCCGACGACGAGGACTTCTGCCACGTGCGCATCGGTACCGGTCGGCTTCCGCTGTCGACCACGGTGGTGGTGCCGGTCGTCCCGGAGTCCGAGTCGCGCGACCCGATGGTCGACGACGCCGTGGACCGATTGCTGGCCGACCGGTCGACGGTGCCCGACCTCCCCGTCACGGTGGACCTCCGCGCGCACCCGCGCATCGCCGTGCTTGGGACGCCGGAGGCGGCTCGCGGTGTGATTCGCGCGTTGATCTGTCAGCTGACCGTCCTGCACGGCCCGGACGTCGTGCGGGTGACCGTGACAGGCAGTTCCGCGGATGCGCACTGGGACTGGGTGAAATGGCTTCCGCATCATGGCCGTTCGAGCGTTTTTCCGGAGGCCCGGCACGTCGTGATCGTCGACGGACACGCCACGACGACACCGGACGCCGCCACCACGACGATCGCGGTCGGTCCCCTGCCTGGTGACTGCCTGCGTCTAGGCGACGGCACCGGACCCGTGGAACGTCCCGACTCGTTGACGACCGCCCAGGCGGTCGTCTGTGCCAGAACGCTTGCGCCGTTCGCCGGGGAGTCCGCCGCGACGGACGGCGGTGCGGACTGGTCCGAGTTGATCGGCGTCGGCGATCCGGCGGGACTCGACGTCCGACGCACGTGGCGGCCGCGGGCGGGGAGCGACCACCTCCGGGTCGCGATCGGTCTCACGGACCAGGGGGACCCGATTCGCGTCGACCTCAAGGAGGCGGCCCGTGGTGGCATGGGCCCGCACGGGCTGTGCGTGGGTGCGACCGGTTCGGGAAAGTCCGAATTCCTCCGTACGTTGGTCCTCGGCCTGGTGGCCACCCACCCGCCAGAGGCCCTCAACGTCGTCCTCGTCGACTTCAAGGGTGGGGCAACGTTTCTCGGCCTCGAGCGCCTCAGACACGTCGCGGCCGTGGTGACCAACCTGTCCGAGGAGGCCCACCTGGTCGCCCGCATGAGGGACGCCCTGGCCGGGGAGATGACGCGGCGGCAACGGGTGCTGCGGGCCGCCGGCGGATTCCCCGGCATCACCGACTACGACGCCGCTCGCGCTCGAGGCCGCGACCTTCCGCCGCTGCCCGCGCTGTTCATCGTCGTCGACGAGTTCTCCGAACTCCTCGCCCAGCACCCCGACTTCGCCGAACTGTTCGTCGCCATCGGTCGGCTCGGCCGATCCCTCGGCATGCACCTTCTGCTGGCCAGTCAGCGACTCGACGAAGGTCGGCTTCGTGGCCTCGAGACCCACCTGTCCTACCGCATCTGTCTGAAGACGTTCTCCGCCAGCGAATCCCGAGCCGTACTCGGCACGGCCGACGCCTACGAACTCCCCGGCACACCGGGAGCGGCGATCCTCAAGACGGCCTCCGGTGACCTCATCCGGTTCCGGAGCGCCTATGTGTCCGGACCGGCCTCCGGGCCCGTCTCCGGGACGGTACCGGACTACGGCCAGGCGGCTCGGCGCTTCACGGCGCGTGACGCCGAGCGTCCGCCCACTCCCGAGGTCCCGGCGCGCACGTCCCGGGCATTGCTCGACGTCGTGGTCGACGGCCTTGCCGACCGGGGCGAGCCGGCCCATCAAGTGTGGCTTCCACCCCTGACCGTCTCACCGCCGTTGCGCGGGTTGCTCGACGGCGTGGGGCCGCAACCGCCGCTGGTGTTGCCGATCGGGTTGGTGGACAACCCCTTTGCGCAGCGACGTGACACGTTGACGATGGACCTGCGGTCCGTCGGGGGCAACGTGGCCATCGTCGGCGGTCCGCGGTCGGGCAAGACCACCGCGCTGCGCAGTGTCGTCGTGGGATTGGCGCAGACGCACGACCCCGAGGCGGTGCAGATCTACGGGCTCGACTTCGGTGGCGGATCGTTGTCTGCACTGCGATCGCTGCCCCACGTCGGAGCGGTCGCGGGCCGGCTGGAACGCGATCTCGCCCGCAGGATCGTCGGGCACGTGCAGGCCCTGGTGGGGGAGCGCGAGACTCGCCGCCGCGAGGGCGCACCGGACGTTCAGGGCGACGCGTTCCTGGTGGTCGACGGGTGGGCGGTGGCCCGCCAGGAGTTCGACGGCATGGAGGAGGCCGTCTCCGCGATTGCCACTCAAGGCCTTTCGCTGGGCGTCCACGTCGTCGTCACCGCGTCCCGCTGGGCCGACATCCGGCCCGCACTCAAGGATCAACTCGGCACCCGCGTCGAACTGTGTCTCGGCGATCCAGCGGATTCGGAGATGGACAGGAAGCAGGCCCGCCTGTTGGGCACCCGTCCGCCGGGTCACGGACTCACCCGCGAGGGATTGGAGTTCGTGCTCGCCGTGCCCTGCGCCGACGGCACCGACGTGGCCGCGGTGGCGGCGCGCTTCCCTGGGCGGGCGGCGCCGGCCGTCCGCCTCCTGCCGTCGCGGGTGGCCTACGCCGACGTGGTCGACCAGTCGGGCGGGCGAATCGCCATCGGTCTGGGGGAGGGCGACATGCGGCCTGCGGCAGTCGACTTCGCGTCCCATCCGCATCTGGTGATCTTGGGTGCCACGGAATGCGGGAAGACCGCCGCGCTGCGCACCCTGTGCCGGGAAATCGTGCGCATTGCACGGCCAGACGCCGCCCGCATCCTCGTCGTCGACTTCCGTCGGACGCTGCTCGGGGTCGTCGAATCGGACCACCTCCTCGGCTACGCGATGTCGGCGGGGTCGGCCGACGCCCACGTGGCCACCGCGACGGACCTGCTGACGGAGCGGCTGCCCGACGAACGGGTGACGCAGCAGCAGCTGCGGGACCGGTCGTGGTGGTCGGGGCCGGAGCTGTACGTGGTCGTCGACGACTACGACCTGGTGGCTGGCACGTCCGGCAACCCGCTGCTCCCCCTTCTCGACCTGCTGCCGCACGCCAGGGATCTGGGCCTGCACCTGGTTATCGCCCGCCGCTCCGGGGGTGCCGCGCGGGCGATGTTCGACCCGATCCTGGCGCGGACGAAGGACCTGGGCGCCATGGGCCTGATGATGAGCGCCAGCCCGGACGAAGGTGTGCTGCTGGGTTCCGTGCGGTGTGCGCCGCTGCCGCCAGGGCGCGGCACGCTGATCCGGCGCGGGCAGTCCGACCAGCTGGTCCAGGTGTCGTGGACGGAGCCGCCGTGAGCGACGTGGTCGTGGTGGTGGGACCGAAGGCGATCGTCGGCCGGGGACCCGTGAATTTCGACGCGGCGACGATCGCGCTGGAGTCGGTCGACGACGTGCTCGCCCTCGTCGACGACCGCGTCATGTCCGTCGACGACCTGTGGCGGGACGTCCTCGGATCGGCGGTCGACGGTCGGTGCGATGACGTGGCGCTGATCTGTCCCTCGTGGTGGGGCCCGTCGCGCATCGCTCGCGTCGTGGCGGCAGCTCGGCACTGGTGCGACGACGTCGTCGTCCACCTCCGCTCGGAGGTGTTGGCCGCGGTGACGGTGGTCGAACTCGGACCCGAGCTCGTCGTCGTCCACGCCGACGGCCGACGGAACGTGATCACGCGGGGGAGCCATTCCGCCGACGTCGTGGACGCCGTGGTCGCGTGCGTCGACGGGCTGGCCGAGGTGACCGTCGACGTGCCGTCGGGCACGACGCTGCTCGGCGCCAATCTCGCTCGCGCGCTTCGGTTGCGGGGTGTCGCGGTGACAATGGAGGACGACCGGACCCTCGCCGACGCCGTCCGCGGGTCACCCGGTTCCGAGACGGTCACCGCGGGCAGGTGGCGCCCGACTCCCCGCACTGTCGGGGTGGCCGCGGCGATCCTGACGGTCGGCGGGTTGACCCTTGCGGGGATCGGCCTCGACGGGGGCAATGCGGAGTCGACCGACGTCGCCTGGTTGGTGGAAGGACGGGTCGCCGTCGAGGTCCCCGCGGGGTGGACCGTCGAGCGGATCACCGCGGGGCCGGGTTCAGCTCGCGTGCAGGTGGTTTCGCCTGCCGGGCGATCGGAGGCGATCCAGGTGACGCAGTCTCGGGTGTCCGACACCGAGTCGTTGGAGTCGACTGCCGAGGCGTTGACGTCGGCGCTCGCCGACCAGCCGGGCGGCGTCTTCGTCGACTTCGCCGCGGCCGGTGAGCGCGCGAATCGCAGCGCCGTTACCTACCGGGAGGTGCGATCCGACCGGAGCGTCGACTGGACTGTGCTGCTCGACGGGGGAGTGCGGATCGCGATTGGTTGTCAGGGACCGGTTGCCGGATCCGGGCCGCAGGCGGCGTGCGACAGGGCGATCCGGACGGCGCACGCGGTGACGCGAAAGTGATTCACGGACAGGGGAACCGAATCAACGGTCGGTGCGTCCAATCATGCATACGACCGCAAACGGATAGCGAAAGGAGATGTGGATGAGCAGTGGCGCACTGAACACCGACTTCGGTCTGATGTCGACCGTGGCAGCCAAGATCGACAGCCGCAACGAGGAGACCGGCGCGATGCTCCGGACGTTCATCGGGCAGATGACCACCGTCCCACCGTCGGTCTGGGGCGGTGCCGCGGCGGCACGCTTCCGCGACGTCGTCGACCGGTGGAACACCGAGTCCCTCGCCTTGCACCAGTCGCTGCAACGGATCGCGGAGACCATCCGGTTCAACGAGCGGACCCTCCGCGAGGCGGCCGACCAGCATTCCCACCGGATCGCGTCGGTCAACGTCCGCTGAGCATCCGTCCAACCACTCGAATGGAGCACCCATGGAACCGGTTTTGTCATACGACTTCAACGAGATCGAGTACACGGTCCGTCAGGAGATTCACCGCACCTCGGCGCGATTCAACGCCGCGCTGGACGACCTGCGCGCACAGATAGCGCCCCTCCAGGCGGTGTGGACCCGCGAGGCCGCGGAGGCCTATCGCGTCGAGCAGGCGAGGTGGGACCAGTCGGCGGCCGCGCTGAACGACATCCTGGTCTCCCTCGGCAACGCGGTGCGCGACGGTTCCGACGACGTCGCCGACACCGACCGGCGCGCGGCAGGGGCCTGGAGCTTCTAGACCGCGCCGCGCGAAGACCCTGTGCGGTCCCAATCGGGAGGAGAGCCCGGGAGGGACCGCACAGTCGCGTCCGGACCCCCGTCCTGCCCCGTCGGGTGTGCGGTGAGATCGACGCTTGCGGCCGGATCGCGATCTGGCCGCACACTCGATGCGGGGACGGGCCGGAACGGGCGTTTTGACCTGCGACGACGACGCCCGGTAGGCTGCTCCGTTGGCGCGCGGTGAGTCTTCACGACTCTGCGGGTTCTCGGGTCTACGTCGGTCGCCGAGCACTCCAGCCGCAGCGTTCGACCGACACCCGGTACCCCGGGAAACCCGAGAGAAGAGAAGGTAGCGCTGTGCCTACGTACACGCCGAAGGCGGGTGACACCACGCGCACGTGGTACGTCATCGACGCCACCGACGTGGTCCTCGGCCGGCTCGCCGTCGCAGTGGCAACACTGCTGCGCGGCAAGCACAAGCCGACGTTCACGCCGAATGTCGACGGTGGCGACTTCGTCATCGTCATCAATGCAGACAAGGTCGCCATCAGTGGCGACAAGCTCGCCAACAAGTTCGCCTACCGCCACTCGGGTTACCCCGGCGGCCTGCGCAGGCGCACCATCGGCGAAATGATGGAGAAGCACCCGGAGCGGGTCGTGGAGAACGCGATCGTCGGGATGCTTCCTCACAACAAGCTGAGCCGTCAGGTCCAGAAGAAGCTCAAGGTGTACGCGGGCGCCGAGCATCCGCACATCGCGCAGCAGCCGGTTCCGTTCGAGATCAAGCAGGTGGCCCAGTGACCGAAACGACAGACGTGACCGAATCGACCGAGGTCGAAGAGGTGGCAGAAGCGCCTGAGGCCGCCGAAGCGACCGAAGCCGCCGACGAGACCGTCGAGACCGAGGCTGCCGACGAGGCGCCCGTTCGCGAGCCGCTCCTGCTCGACCGCCCGGTTCAGACCGTCGGTCGCCGCAAGGAAGCCGTGGTGCGGGTTCGCCTGACCCCCGGCACCGGCAAGTTCATCCTCGACGGCCGCAGCCTGGAGGAGTACTTCCCGAACAAGGTGCACCAGCAGCTCATCAAGGCGCCGCTGGTGCTCGTCGACCGGCTCGACACCGTCGACATCTTCGCCCACCTCGACGGTGGCGGACCGTCCGGACAGGCAGGCGCCCTGCGTCTGGCCATCGCCCGTGCGCTCATCATCGTCCAGCCCGAAGACCGGCCGCCGCTGAAGAAGGCCGGCTTCCTCACGCGTGACCCGCGTGCGATCGAGCGCAAGAAGTACGGCCTCAAGAAGGCCCGTAAGGCGCCTCAGTACTCGAAGCGCTGATCCTCAGCACGGTTTGTCCCGCGAGCGTGCGCGTCTGTTTTCCAAAGGCGCGCACGCTCTCGGTTTATCTAGGAGTTGCATGGGTCGCCTGTTTGGTACCGACGGAGTCCGCGGTGTCGCGAATACGGATCTGACCGCCGAGTTGGCGCTGGCCCTCGGGTCGGCCGCCGCTCGTCGACTGGGCAGCTCCGGCGGCCAGCGCCGGATCGCCGTCGTCGGCCGCGATCCGCGGGCCAGCGGTGAGATGCTCGAAGCCGCCGTCATCGCCGGGATCGCCAGCGAGGGCGTCGACGTGCTGCGCGTCGGCGTGCTGCCGACCCCCGCCGTCGCCCATCTGACGGGCGTCTACGGCGCCGAATTCGGCGTGATGATCTCGGCGTCGCACAACCCGATGCCCGACAACGGCATCAAGATCTTCGGTCCCGGCGGACACAAGCTCGACGACGACGCCGAGGACCGCATCGAAGAACTCCTCGCCGCCGGACCAGGCGCGCGTCCGGTCGGCGCCGCGATCGGTCGCGTGCGCGACGCCGTCGACGCGCTCGAGCTCTATCTCGGGCACGTCGCCACGGCCGCCCCCACCCCACTCGACGGCATGACCGTCGTCGTCGACTGCGCGCACGGCGCCGCCTCCGCGGCCGCCCCGCTGGCCTACCGCGCCGCCGGCGCCACCGTGATCGCGATCAACGCAGAACCCAACGGGCTCAACATCAACGACGGCTGCGGGTCGACGCACATGGACGTGCTGCAGCGGGCGGTGCTCGCCAACGGCGCCGACCTGGGGCTGGCGCACGACGGCGACGCCGACCGGTGCCTCGCCGTCGACGCGGCGGGTGAGGTCGTCGACGGGGACGCCATCATGGTGATCCTCGCGCTGGCCATGCGCGACGCCGGTGAGCTGAGGTCGAACACCCTGGTCGCCACCGTGATGAGCAACCTCGGGCTGCACATCGCGATGCGGGCGGAGGGCATCGAGGTGCGCACAACCGCCGTCGGCGACCGCTACGTGCTCGAAGAGCTGCGGGCCGGCGGCTACTCCCTCGGCGGCGAACAGTCCGGCCACATCGTGATGCCGTCGCTCGGCACCACCGGGGACGGCATCGCCACCGGGTTGCGCCTGATGGCGCGGATGGCGCAGACCCGCTCGACGTTGGCCGAGTTGGCGGCGCCGATGCACACGCTGCCGCAGGTCCTGATCAACGTCCAGGTGGCCGACAAGACCACGGTCGCGGAGGCGCCGTCGGTGCAGTCCGCGGTCGCCGAGGCGGAGGCCGAACTCGGCGACACAGGGCGAATTCTGTTGCGCCCCTCCGGAACTGAGCAGGTCGTCCGGGTCATGGTCGAGGCCGCCGACGAGGACACCGCACGGCTGTTGGCCTCGCGGGTGGCGGACTCGGTGAGCGAACAACGCTGAGCTCTGGTCGGTTCGCGTGTTGCAACCATGCTGCAACCCCGAACCGCCTAGCGTGTGTGACGACAGACACACGGGCGTCGGTGCCGCGAAGAGGTAGCCGGCAAACAAAGGAGCACCGTTGACCAAGTTCGTCGCTGCGATCGACCAGGGCACCACCAGTACCCGCGCCATGATCTTCGATCACGACGGTGCCGAGGTGGGCCGACACCAGCTCGAACACGAACAGATCCTGCCCAAGGCCGGCTGGGTGGAACACGATCCCGTGGAGATCTGGGAGCGCACGTCATCGGTGCTGACCTCGGTGCTCAACAAGACCAAGCTGCAGACCAGCGATCTGGCCGCCCTCGGCGTCACCAACCAGCGCGAGACGGCGCTGGTCTGGGACCGCAAGACCGGCAGGCCGTACTACAACGCGATCGTCTGGCAGGACACCCGCACCGACCGCATCGCCACCGCGCTGGACCGCGACGGACGTGGCGACGTGATCCGGCGCAAGGCCGGTCTGCCGCCCGCCACCTATTTCTCCGCGGGCAAGGTGCAGTGGATCCTCGAGAACGTCGACGGGGTGCGTGAGGCCGCCGAGCGTGGCGACGCCATCTTCGGCACCAGTGACAGCTGGGTGGTGTGGAACCTGACCGGCGGTCCGCGCGGCGGCGTGCACGTCACCGACGTGACCAACGCCAGCCGGACCATGCTGATGGACCTGGAGACGCTCGACTGGGACGACGAGCTGCTGTCCTTCTTCAACATTCCGCGGCAGATGCTGCCCAAGATCGTGCCGTCGTCGTCCCCTGAGCCGTACGGGATGACCCTGGACACCGGTCCGCTCGGCGGCGAGGTGCCGGTGACGGGCATCCTCGGTGACCAGCAGGCCGCCATGGTCGGGCAGGTGTGCCTGGCGCCCGGCGAGGCCAAGAACACCTACGGCACCGGCAACTTCCTGCTGCTCAACACCGGCGAGAAGATCGTGCGCTCCGAGAACGGGCTGCTGACGACCGTCTGCTATCAGTTCGGTGACGCGAAACCCGTTTACGCCCTTGAGGGTTCGATCGCGGTCACCGGATCGGCCGTGCAATGGCTGCGCGACCAGCTCGGCATCATCAGCGGCGCCGCCCAGAGTGAATCGTTGGCGCGGCAGGTCGAGGACAACGGCGGGGTGTACTTCGTGCCCGCGTTCTCCGGGCTGTTTGCGCCGTACTGGCGCTCGGATGCCCGCGGCGCCATCGTCGGGTTGTCGCGGTTCAACACCAATGCGCACGTGGCGCGGGCGACGTTGGAGGCGATCTGTTACCAGAGCCGCGACGTGGTCGACGCGATGGAAGCCGATTCCGGTGTGCACCTTGAGGTCTTGAAGGTCGACGGCGGTATCACCGCCAACGATCTGTGCATGCAGATTCAGTCCGACGTGCTCGGCGTCGACGTGGTCAAGCCGGTCGTGGCGGAGACCACCGCGCTGGGTGCCGCCTACGCGGCCGGGCTCGCGGTCGGGTTCTGGGACAACCCGGACGACCTGCGGGAGAACTGGCAGGAGGACAAGCGCTGGACGCCGTCATGGAACGACGACCAGCGTGCGTCCGGGTACGAGGGTTGGCAGAAGGCCGTGCAGCGCACCCTCGACTGGGTCGACGTCTCCTGACGTCCTAGAGTCGGTGTCATGACCATCGGGCTCCTGTGCGCCATCCCCGAGGAGCTGGAACATCTTCGCGCGGTGATGAATACCGTCAGCACGAGGGAGTCGGCGCGCATCCGCTTCGACGAGGGATTTCTCGACGGTCATCGCGTCGTGTTGGCCGGCACCGGCATGGGCAAGGTCAACGCGGCGGTCGTCACGACGCTGTTGGCCGAGACGTTCGGCTGCCGGGTGATCGTATTCTCCGGCGTGGCAGGCGGACTCGACCCGGCGCTGCACATCGGTGACGTGGTGATCGCCGACCGGATCGTCCAGCACGACGCCGGCAGGATCGAGAACGACGCGCTGCTGAGATATCAGGCGGGGCACGTCTCCTTCATCAACCCCACTGATGCCCTTGGCTATTCGATGGACGCCGAGCTGTTGGCGACGGTGCAGGACACCCTGGCCGGCGTCGCGCTACCCCCGCTGTCGACCTCCGCGGGCGGCCGGGACCGCCCACCACGCATCGTCTACGGCACCATTCTCACCGGAGACCAGTACGTGCACTGCGAGATCACCCGGCAGCGGCTGCAGCGCGAATTGGACGGTCGGGCAGTCGAAATGGAGGGAGGCGCCGTCGCCCAGGTGTGCGAAACCGTCGGCATCCCCTGGGTCGTCATCCGCGCGCTGTCCGATCTCGCGGGGCACGACTCGGCGCTGGACTTCGCGGCCTTCGCCGCAGAGGTGGCCGCGATCTCGGCGCACCTCGTGCGGCGAATCGTCCCGGTGCTCTGAGGGTTACGAGCCCAGGGCGGCGACGCCGGCCTCGGCGACGGAGATGTCCTGTTCGACGCTGCCCGCGCTGACACCGATCGCACCGATGACGACGTCACCCTCGGTCAGCAGCATCCCGCCGCCGAAGATGACCAGACCGCCGGACAACTGCTCGAGGCCGTAGAGCTCGGCACCGGGCTGCACCAGCGGCATCAACGCGGCGGTGGGCGCATTCATCAGAATCGACGTGCGGGCCTTCTTGGTGGAGATGTCGATGCTTGCCTTGATCGCCCCGTCCATGCGGGCGAATGCCACCAGGTGACCGCCGTCGTCGACGACCGCGATGTTCATTGGCTGACCGATCTCGGTCGCCTTCGCGGTCGCTGCTTCGACGACCTTGGCGGCGGCGGACAAGGTGATGGCTGTCATGAACGGGCCTTTCGAATGGGTTTCCCAGCAACGGATTTGACCATGCCCAGACGACCTAGGGCGATGCGGCCGATGATAGTGCGCCACCCCGGGCGTCGGCGACGTTTCTCCGACGTTCCTTGCCGAGCTGCCCAGAGCCTAACCAAAAAGCTCACCTCTGGATCAGTAATTGGGCGGGACCAGCCCATAAGTCCCCGCGCGCGACCTGCGGGCGACAGCATTCCCCTTGCACGGTCGGCGGATTGCGGCCGATTCACGCCACCAGGCGTCAACGATCACCCGTCAGAGAGGTTGTGGTCAGTGTCGAACATCGACATCTTCATCTGGGAGTTCTTGGGTACAACGGTACTTTGTCTGCTGGGCAACGGCTCCGTGGCCGCGGTGGTGCTGAAGAACTCCTACTCCCATGGAGGCGGCGGTGACTGGCTGATCATCGTCCTCGGCTGGGGCTTCGGCGTCTTCGCGGGTGCCAGCATCGCCGCGCCGTCGGGTGGCCACATCAACCCCGCCGTGACGTTCGCGGTGGCGCTCTCCGGCGGAGTGCCGTGGTCGAGCGTGCCCGTCTACTGGGCGGCCCAGTTGCTTGGCGGCTTCGTGGGGGCATCCCTGTGTTGGGCCGCGTTCAAACTGCAATTCGACAACAACGGCGACAATTCGGGGACGCGGGGGATCTTCTGCACCAATCCGTCGATCCCCAACAAGCCGTGGAACATGGTCACCGAGATCATCGCGACGTTCGTCTTGATCATCTTCGTTCTGCTCAACCCGGTGGCCAATGCCTCGCTCAGCTTCGGGGCCGTCACGTTCGTCATCATCACCATCGGTTTCGCACTCGGTGGGCCCACGGGCTATGCGGTCAACCCCGCCCGCGACCTCGGGCCACGGCTCGCCTACGCCGTGCTGCCCATCCCCGGCAAGGCCGGTCCCGACTGGGGCTACTCGTGGGTGCCGATCGTGGCGCCGCTCATAGGGGCCGGACTCGCGGCCGGTCTGGCGGCGATCCTCCCCGCGGTGGCGGCATGAGCGTCCACGTGATCGCGGGTCTGGTCTTCCCCGTCGTCCTCGGATTGCGTGCAGGCGCGCGGTGGCTGAGCACGGTCGGCGTGAAGGCGGCGGCTGACGCGTGGCGCGGAGACCAGAAGGGTGAGACGTGGCCGTTCATCTGACGCGGATCTACACGCGCACCGGTGATGCCGGGACGACGGCGCTTGGCGACATGTCCCGGGTCGCCAAGTCGGACGCCCGCGTCGGCGCGTACGCGGATTGCGACGAGACCAACGCCGTGATCGGGATGGCGATCGCCTCCGGTGGGATCGGCGGGCGGACCGCGGAGGTCCTCGGGGTCATCCAGAACGATCTGTTCGACGTTGGAGCCGATCTGTGCACGCCGATCGTGGAGGCACCGGAGTACGAGCCGTTGCGGGTCACCGAAGACCAAGTGACGCAACTGGAGTCGTGGTGCGACGACTTCAACGAGGGCCTGACGAAGCTGAGCAGCTTCATCCTGCCCGGTGGCACGGTGGCCGCCGCCCATCTCCACCACGCCCGCACCGTGGCGCGCCGGGCCGAACGCAGCGCGTGGTTGCTCGCCGAGGCGGCCCAGGTCAACGACTGCGCCCTGCGCTACCTCAATCGGCTGTCGGATCTGCTGTTCATCCTGGCCAGGTTCGAAAACCCCGACGGTGACGTTCTCTGGCGTCCCGGCGGGGACCGTGGGGGCCACGCCTGAGAGGCTAGGGCAGGTCGACGAAACGGCTCAGCCGGCGCATGTTGATGCCGACCATCGACCCATTCGGAACGTCGGTCCCGGTGCGCCAGTGGCGGGTGGTGGCGTCACGGGCGTGCAGCATGTCGAGGATCGCGCACACGATGTCGCCGTGCGTCACCACCACCGTGGACCCGTCCATCGCGTCGAGGTCGAGCAGGACCGTCCGGATTCGTTCCGTCGGATCCTCCAGTCGCGCCGGGCGGTGTGAGTCGGCGTCGGCGAGAGTGCCGGTGCGCCGCCAAGCGCGTTCTCGTAGGCGGCCGTCGACCGTCGCCGGGACGCTGAGCACCGTCGCCATCGACTGGGCGGTCTGTCTGGCGCGAACGGCGTCGGAGCTGACGATGCGATCGATATTCTTGTCCCGCAACGCATATCCAGCCGCATAGGCCTGAGTGGTACCCCGGGCCGTCAGAGGTGGATGGGCGATCTCCCGTTGGATGCGACCGATGGCGTTCCAGGTGGACTCGCCGTGGCGGACCACCCACAGCAGGTGGTTTCGCGGGCTGCCCACCAGTTCGATCATCGAACGTTGAGTTCCACGGTCCTCTGTGGGGCGGCGCGGCCGGGGACGAATCCGGCGACTGCGCCGATCACGGTCGTGGCGGGTGCGCCGATGCGGGCGGCGCGGGCGGTCTCGGCGATCGACCCGAGTGTGCCGCGAACTTCTCGTTGGCTTTCCAGGCTGCCGTCGGCGACGACAGCAGCCGGGGTGTCGGCACTCATCCCGCCGTCCATCAGCGCGCGGGCGATGGCGTCGAGGTTCGCGACCGCCATCATCAGGATGATCGTGGTGTTCGCCCGCGCGAGCGCCGCGTAGTTCACGGCTGACTCGGGATGTTCGGGGGGCACGTGTCCGGAGATCACCGTGAAGCCCTGGGTCAGGCCGCGGTGGGTGGCGGGGATCATCGCGGAGGCGGGCGCCGCGATGGCCGAACTGACGCCGGGAATCACGTCGACGGTGATGCCCGCCCTGACGCACTCGTCGACTTCCTCGCCACCGCGGCCGAAGACGAAACCGTCTCCGCCCTTGAGCCTTACGACGTCCCGACCTGCCAGCGCGTGGCTGATCAGGTGGGAATTGATCTCGCTCTGCTCCATCCGTCGGCCGCCGGGAATCTTGGCCGCATCGATCACCAGGGCCCGCGGTGCGAGTTCGCCGAGAACCGACACCGGGGCGAGTCTGTCGGCGACGATGACGTCCGCGCGTGCGATCGCGTCACGGCCCGCGATGGTGAGCAGACCCGGGTCGCCAGGCCCCCCGCCGACCAGCGTGACGCGGCCGACGCGAGTGTGACCGTTCGTGGTCGGGGATCGCCGTGGCTCGTCGACGATGCAGAACACGCCTCGCTCAAGAGCTCGGGCGGCAATGCGGCCGTCCGCTTCCTGATCGCCAGTGCACGCGAATACCAGTGCGGCAGAATCGATGTCCTCATTCAAGACGTCGCGCTCGTGGATGGCGATCAGCCCACGGTCGGCGAGGTCGGACAGATACGCCGTCGGTGCGGGGGACACCACGGTCACCACCGCGCCGGCGTTCATCAGAGACCCGGTGGTGGTGATGGCCCGGCCCGAGGATCCGACCACGGTGACCAGTCGACCACGTACGGGCAGCTGGACCGGCAGTGTGTCCGCGGATGCGTCGCCGTTAGCGGGTGCTCGTCGCGGAGCGGAAGCCACCGGCACCCCCTCGCATCTGTCGGCTTTGTCCTCGTAGCGCGGCCGACACCAACGCCGCACGCTTGTGGACGCCGAACTTGTCCATGATGTTGTGAAGGTGGAACTTGACCGTCGCCTCGGAGATGAACAAGTCGGTGGCGATCGCCCGGTTGTCCAAACCATCGGTCAGCAGGGCCAGCACCTCCTTCTCTCGGCGCGTGAGGATGCGCGCATAGTCGAGTTCGTGCTCGGTGTTCTGGGAACGTAGTTCTGCGATAAGGGTATTGACGCTGTAGGCATCGAGAGCGCTCTGACCGTCGAGGACCCTCGCCACGGTGTTGAGAAGCTCCGTCGACGGAGATCGACGGTCCACCAGCGCGTCGGCACCGGCCCGGATCAGGTCGAGCGCGCGCGCGGGGGATTCCTCGCGGTCGATCACGACGATCACCTTGGGGACCGGATCGAGTTCTGTGAGGAGAGTCGACAGCGGTAGGTCACGGTCGACGTCGACCACCAGCAGTTCCGGACGCATCAGCAGGAGCCGCTCGATTAGACCGTCGCCGTGGCGGACATCGCCGACGATCTGAACGCCATCGGACTGTCCCATCACGTGCACCAGCCCGTGCAACAGCAGCTCGTCGTTCATCACGAACGCGGTGCGAAGCCTCGGGCTCTCGACGAGACCTGCACGTACATCGGCGATTCCGTGCGGCGGGCCACCCTCGGATCCGCGTCGTGCCGGGTGAATCGGCGAGTAGTGCGGCTGTGACCAACCCATGTGTGACTCCGTCCTGCCGATCGGCGGGCGAATGTTAACGCGACGTGCGTTGCAGTGACGTTGCAAAGAGACGAACTCAGTGCACCTGGGTCTGTTGTGACCCGCCGGATACCGTGAGCACGCAGTCCCCGCAGAGACCCCCTGACGGCGCTTGATAGAACAGGCAGCAGCTGTGCCGGACGAACCGGCCTCCGTCGAAGTCGCCGGTGTCTTGCAGGGGGCCGACGTCGAGCAGTGCCCGCACCAGGGCCCGGCCCGACTGCTCCAGGTCGGGTCGGGACATCGCCATCACCGTGACCGCGCCGTTGGCCGCTGAGATCGTGTTGCCCCAACTGACGCGATCCGACAGCGACGCCGTCGTCTTGAGGGTCTCGTTCAACGGGCCGACGATGGTGGTGAGCAGGGAGTCGGAGATCAACTCGGCCGCTCGAACCGGAGTCGGTGCCGACGCGCATTCGACGTTGGCGGTCTCGAAGTGCGGCGAATGTCCTTCCGTCTCAATCCATCTCACCGACTCCGGGGTGAACAGAGGGACGGCACCACCCACGACGGCCGATCCGAGCACGGGGGAGACGAGTCGTGACACCACGTTCAACTGGAACGACGACGCCGCCAGCCGGCGGGGGATGCGACTCGGTTCGCATGCCATCGACGTTGCGATGGCCGACCGGGTGCGATCGACGAACGTGGTCAGCGTCGCGGCGTTCAGCAGCGCGGCGAGGTGAGGACCCTCGGCCGCGCCCTGTGCGGCAATGGCGAAGTAGCCGCCCAGAGTCGCAGTGGCCGACAGCAGGGCGGATCCGTCCGACGAGTCTGAAGAGACGGTCATGGTGCCTTCACGGTAGCGGCGGAAAACGACCTTCACCAGGCCAGACGCCCGACCTCGTCACTGCAACGTTGATGCAACGTGATGTCAGCCACAATGGGTCGCACGGGGCCGACCAGGTCACGTACGTGGACGTTGGGTGGCCGCGAGCCACCCCTCACCTCTTGGAGCAGTGCATGACGCAACCGACCCTCGATCCCGCGGTGGACTATCCGCTGAGTGTGAACCGGAAGGATCTGCTCTTCACGCCCACCGGCAAGTCGATCGACGACATCACTCTCGAAGCCGTCGTTTCCGGCGAGGTTCAGGCCGCTGATCTGCGAATCACTCCCGACACGCTCCGGCTGCAGGCGCAGGTCTCGGAGAAGGACGGCCGAAAGCAACTCGGCGCCAACCTGCGTCGCGCTGCGGAAATGACCGCCATCTCCGATGAGCGGGTGTTGCAGATCTACAACTCCTTACGCCCGAATGCGTCGTCCAAGGCCGAACTCGAAGCGATTGCCGAGGAATTGGAATCGCAATACAACGCAGGTCTACTCGCCGAATTGGTGCGCGAGGCCGCCGAGGTTTACGAGCGACGCGACGTGCTCGCGGAAAGCGAATAGGAGAAAAGCGATGACAGCAGAGGCGATTCAGAACACGGGCACTGCGAAGAACGACGTTCGGCACTCCCTGCGGACGCAGCTTCTCGAGGACCGCCCGGTCAACCTGGACGGTTTCGTCGAGGAATGGCCCGAGGTGGGCATGGTTGCGATGGACAGCGCCTTCGACCCCGAACCGAGTGTCCGGGTGGAGAACGGACTGATCGTCGAGATGGACGGTGTGCAGCGCGCGGACTTCGACTTCATCGATCAGTTCATCGCCGACAAGGCCATCGACGCTGCGACGACCGAAGAGTCGATGGCTTTGCCTGCGGTCGAGATCGCCCGGATGCTGATCGATCCGAGCGTGACCCGCAAGGACGTCATCGCGGTGACCAACGGTCTGACGCCGGCCAAACTGCTGGCCGTCGCCAAGACACTCAACATCGTCGAGATCATGATGGGCATCCAGAAGATGCGCGCCAGGCGTACTCCGGCGAACCAGGCGCACTGCACCAGCGCCAGGGACAACCCGCTGCAGGTGGCCTGCGAGGCGGCCGAGGCTGCACTTCGCGGATTCTCCGAGGTGGAAACCACTTTGGGCGTCGTGCGGTATGCGCCATTGGTGGCGTTGGCGCAGCAGATCGGCAGCCAGGTGAACGTCGGCGGCCCACTGACCCAGTGCGCGCTCGAAGAGGCGACCGAGCTCGATCTCGGCATGCGCGGTATCACGGGCTACGCCGAGACCATCTCGGTGTACGGCACCGAGCCGGTCTTCGTCGACGGTGACGACACGCCGTGGTCGAAGGCATTCCTGGCAGCCGCCTACGCGTCGCGCGGTATCAAGATGCGCTTCACCTCTGGGACCGGGTCCGAGGTGCAGATGGGCAACGCGCAGGGAAAGTCCATGCTGTACCTGGAGATTCGCTGCATCCTGATTGCCAAGGGTGCAGGCGTGCAGGGTCTGCAGAACGGCTCCATCTCGTGCATCGGCGTTCCAGGTGCGGTGCCCGGCGGGCTACGCGCGGTGGCCGCGGAAAACCTGATCGCCTCCGCGGTGGACCTCGAGTGCGCCTCGGGCAACGACCAGTCGTTCTCCCACTCGCCGATGCGCCGCACGGCGCGGTTGATGCCGCAGATGATGCCGGGAACCGACTTCGTCTGTTCCGGCTACTCTGCGGTGCCCAACTACGACAACATGTTTGCGGGCTCGAACCTCGACAGTGATGACTTCGACGACTTCAACACCATCCAGCGCGATTTTCAGATCGACGGTGGACTCCGGCACGTGAAGGAGTCGGACATCCTGGCAGCGCGCACCCGTGCAGCCAAGGCCCTGCAGGCCGTCTTCCGCTATCTGGATCTGCCGCCGATCACCGACGCCGAGATCGATGCCGCGGTGTACGCCAACGGCAGCAAGGATCTTCTGCCGCGTGATGTGCTGGAGGACCTCAAGGGCGCCCAGCAGGTGATGGACCGAAACGTGACGGGTCTGGATCTGGTGAAGGCCCTGGAGGCAACCGGGTTCACCGATATGGCGGAGAACGTGCTTGCCGTTCTGCGCCAGCGTGTTTCGGGTGATCTGCTGCAGACCTCCGCGATCATGACGCCGTCGCTCGTCCCGCTGTCGGCCGTCAACGACGCGAACGATTACGCGGGTCCTGGCACCGGCTACCGGCCGTCGGGCGCGCGCTGGGAAGAAATGAAGAAGCTGCGCCACGTGACGAGCGCA
Organism: Mycolicibacterium hodleri; assembly: GCA_006864685.1. Classification (GTDB taxonomy): domain Bacteria; phylum Actinomycetota; class Actinomycetes; order Mycobacteriales; family Mycobacteriaceae; genus Mycobacterium; species Mycobacterium hodleri_B. The sequence goes on from VIFX01000062.1 coordinate 20,771, forward strand.
TCGAACCCAGAAACAGAGGTGGAATGACCGTGTCGACCAAGACCGAAGGTGCCCAGCGGACGCTCTCGTTTAGCGAGGTCGGGACGGCGGAGCGGGGTAAGCGACCCGACGAGGTGGTGATTGCGATCTCGCCGGCGTTCGGCAGCCTCTTCAGCCAGACCATCGTCGACATCCCGCATGCCGAGGTCATCCGCCAGCTGCTCGCAGGCATCGAGGAGCAGGAGGTCAGCGCACGGATCATCCGGGTTCAGCACAGCGCCGACCTGGCGCTGATGTCGCACACCGCGGCGAAGCTGTCGGGATCGGGAATCGGCATCGGCATCCTGGCCCGTGGCACGTCGATGATCCATCAGCGGGACCTTCCGCGACTGTCCAGCCTGGAGCTGTTCCCGCAGTGTCCGCTGCTGACGTTGGAGACGTACCGGAGCATCGGTTCGAATGCCGCGCAGTACGCGAAAGGTGAATCACCGGAGCCGGTTCCGACCCTCAACGACCAGATGGCTCGGCCCAGGTGGCAGGCCAAGGCGGCTCTCCTGCATCTGAAGGAGACCGAGCTGGTGCGCAAGGGCGCGAAGACCGTCGAGGTGACGCCCGTGTTCTCGGACGTGGCGGTCTGACCGAGAGAAGTAGGAAGTTGGCACGGGTGTTTCGGACGGTCGTCGGGGTCGACATCGGCAACTCCACGACGGAGTCGAGTCTGGCCACGATCGACCCCGACGGGTCGGTCGAGTACGTCGGTGCGGCATTGACCCGCACGACGGGAATCAAGGGCACCGTCAAGAACGTCGAGGGCGTGGCGAAATCGGTGATGCGGGCGCTGGAGGGTGCCGGCATGGCGCTGGCCGATCTCGATCTGATCCTGCTCAACGAGGCCACTCCGGTGATCAGCGGGCTCGCGATGGAGACCATCACAGAGACCATCATCACCGAGTCGACGATGATCGGACACGATCCGCGTACGCCAGGCGGTCGAGGGCTCGGAGTCGGCACCATCGTCGACTTCGAGTCGCTCGCCGAAAGCGACACGGAGACACCGATCATCGTGTTGGTGCCACGGGGCACCGACTTCGACGTCACCGCCAAGGCGATCAACGCCGCCGTCGAGAGTGGCGTCGACGTCACCGGGGCGATCCTGTGCAACGACGATGCGGTGCTGGTCGCCAACCGGCTGAACGTCAAGATCCCGATCATCGACGAGGTGTCGCGGATCGACCTGGTTCCGGTGGGCATGGTGGCGGCCGTCGAGGTCGCCGGACCGGGTCAGTCGATCCGCACTTTGTCGAATGCCTATGGCCTGGCGACCATCTTCGGACTGGACCCCGACCAGACGAAGGTGGTCTCGCCTGTCGCCCGCGCGCTGACGGGTAACCGGTCCGCGGTCGTCGTGCGGACACCATCGGGGGATGTCGAGGACCGGACCATTCCTGCGGGGTCGCTCGAACTGCAGGGGGAGACCAAGAAGGCGAAGGTCGACGTATCCAGGGGCGCCGCCGACATCATGGCGGAGGTGCAGCGGGTGAGCCCGCTGGTCGACGTCATGGGCGAGGCGGGCACCAACACCGGCGGCATGATAGCCAACGTCCGCCAGAGCATGGCCGACTTGTCCAACCACGCCCTCGCCGATGTCCGAATCGGGGATCTACTCGCCATCGACACCGCTGTGCCGCAGGAGGTTCGAGGTGGGATGGCGGGCGAGGTGGCGCTGGAGAACGCCGTCGCGCTTGCGGCCATGGTCCGCACCAAGGAGAGCGGCATGAAGGCCGTCGCCGAGGCGGTCACCAGTCATCTGCGTGCGGCGGGCGCGACCAAGGTCGACGTCGCCGTCGGCGGCGTCGAAGCGGAGATGGCGGTCCTCGGGGCTCTCACGACCCCGGGCACCGACAAGCCCCTGGTGGTGCTCGATCTCGGCGGTGGGTCGACCGATGCTGCGGTGATCGAGACCAACGACCACACCGACGCCACCCATCTGGCCGGTGCAGGCGATCTGGTCACCAAGCTCATCGACGCCGAACTGGGCTTGGACAACCTGGAGTTGGCCGAGGAGATCAAGCGCTGCCCGCTCGGCAAGGCCGAGAGCTTCTTCCACATCCGATTGGAGAACGGCACCGTTCAGTTCTTCGAGAAGCCCCTTCCTCCAACGGCGTTCGCACGCGTCGTGGCCCTGGGGGAGACCGGGATGAACCCCATTCCCACCAGACACTCCCTCGACCGGATTCGCGCCGTGCGCAGGACCGCCAAGGAGCGGGTGTTCGTGGTCAACGCACTGAGGGCGCTCCGCAGCATCGCCCCCGGTGGCGATCTGCGTCAGATCGGCTTCGTCGTGCTGCTCGGCGGCTGCGCACTGGACTTCGAGATCCCCGAGCTGATCGCCGACGCCGTGGCTCCCTTCGGAATCGTCTGCGGGACGGGCAATGTGCGCGGCACCGAGGGCCCGCGCAACGCGGTGGCCTCCGGTCTCGTCGCGTCCTACGTGGCGTCCCAGGCGCCGGCGGAACCGCAGGTGGGTGCCCGTGCTTGAGGGCGGCCAGGCGGAGAAGCCTGCCATCCTGGTGCTCAGTTGCGCGGGTGGTCGGGTGGAGGACGAGGTGCTTGCCGGGATAGAGGAAGAGGGCGTGCCGTCGATCGTGGAGCGGCCCCGCACGCGGGCCGACGCCATGGAGCTCGCGCAGACGGCGGCGGGTCGCTCGTCGTTGAGCGTCGGGGTGGGCATCGACGCACACGGGCGGGTGTCGGTGCAGCAGGACAAGCTTCCGGCACCGCTGTCGGAACTGGCCTCCGACGGCCCGGCGGAACCGGTGATCGCTCGCATCCTCGGTCACAACGCAGCACGCATCGTCGTGGGCATTCCCCTTCGTACAGAACGACTGTCGTGACGATCAACCAGGAGATCCACCAGGTGCCGGCCGCGCAGATGCGCACCGAGGCCGTACGCGTCCTGCACGAGCTCAACGAGTCGACCAAGGCGCAACAGGCGTTCCTGAACAGCTGCGGGGACGCGACGTGGATCAGCGACGACGAACGCCGGGCGATCCGCTGGCTGCTCTCGGCGCTGGTCGAACATCGGCGCCGCGTGCGGATCACCGCCCGGATGTGGCGGACGCTGAGCCCCGCCGAGTCCGTCGGTAGCGAACTCGTCTCCGACACCGCCGAACTGCTCGACGAGAGTCGCTACTTCGCGCCCTTCATCGACCAGTGGCGCTCGGCCGTCATCGGGCAGACTCGACTCGAGCGGAAGAGATTCTGGCGCAACATGATCGAGCTCGCGGAACAGAACCTGGGAGACCGCGACACTGCCGAGACGCGCGCGTCCGCAGGGTGACGTGACCGTCTTCGCGGTGGTCGCCGCAGCGGGACTCGTCGATGGCTACCTGTATTCCAGGGCGCGGATGGTCAAGCTGCAGCAGGCCCCGTGATCACTCGGCGGAGTCGTATCGTCGCGACGTGAAGACCGCCCGGCCTGCCGTGCGCTCGACCACCGTCGTCGTCGACGAGCCGATGATGAGCAGTGTTCGCATGTCCACCACGGCGGGGTCGAAGGAGTCCACCGTCGTCACCACCAGGCTTTCCTCCGGCCCGCCGACGTCGCGGCCGAGGACGATCGGCCGGTCGGCCGGAAGACGTTGCGCCAGAATGTCCTTCAGTGCGCTCACCTGCCACCTCCGACTCTCCGAGCCGGGGTTGTAGATGGCGATCACCATGTCGGCGTCGATCGCCGAGTGCAGGCGTCGCTCGATCACGTCCCAGCTCTTCAGCCGGTCGGAGAGCGAGATCACCGCGTAGTCGTGGCCCAGCGGTGCGCCGACGGCGGCCGCCACCGCGTTGGCGGCAGTCATCCCCGGCACCACGCGCACCGGCACGTCACTCCACGCCGGTTCGGCCGCGACCTCGACGACGGCGGCGGCCATGGCGAAGACCCCGGGATCACCGGAGCTGACGACGACGACCCTGGCCCCGTTCTTGGCCAGATCCAATGCCATGCAGGCGCGTTCGGATTCGACGCGGTTGTCACTGGGATGCAGGCGTTGACCGGGACGGGGTGAGACCCGCGCCAGGTAGGTCTTGTACCCGACGATGTCTGTGGCCCTGGCCAGTTCGCCGTGCACCTCGGGGGTCGTCCACCTGTCCGCACCGGGGCCGAGGCCGACGACGACCACCTCACCCATGGTCGGTTCGCTCGGCTCAGGCACCGGATTGTTCAGCGGGCCGGGCACCACGATCATCGAGAAGTACGGCACCGTAACGGGATCGACGTCCCGAACCGGCATCACGCGCTGCGCCGACGTCGACGCGCGTTCCACATACCAGGCCCGGTCGGCGACGCCTGCCGTCTCCAGTGCGGCGAGCACCTTGGGGAAGGTGCGGCCGAGCTTCATGATCGCGACGGCGTCACCGTCGCGCAGCCGACGGATTAGTTCGTCGGCGGGCATCGTGCCGGGGAGCACCGTCAAGGTCTCCTCGCCCTCGACGAGGGGAGTGCCGACCGCCATGGCCGACGCACTGACCGACGTGACACCGGGAATGATCTCGGTGTCGAACCGGTGGGCCAGCCGCTTGTGCATGTGCATGTACGAGCTGTAGAACAGCGGGTCGCCCTCGGCGAGCAAGGCGACGCTGCGGCCCGCTCGCAGATGATCGGCCAGTACTTCGCTGGCGCTGGTGTAGAAGTCGTCGAGTGCGCCGCGGTAGCCCGCCGGGTGGTCGGTGGTCTCGGTGGTCACCGGGTAGGTCAGCCGTTCGTGAATCTGGCCGTCGCGCAGGAACGGTTCCGCGACCGACAGTGCGACGCTTCGCCCGTGGCGCGCGCAGTGGAAGGCGACCACGTCGGCGTCGCCGATGACCCTGGCGGCCTTCAGCGTCACCAGTTCGCTGTCGCCGGGGCCGATGCCCACGGCCCACAGCTTGCCTAGCTCGGTGCTCATCCGATCACCGCCGACCGGTCGTCGGTGTCGTCGCGGTCGGAAACGGCGGCCTCGCCGAACGTCGCCATCGACGACAGGATGGCGACGGCCGCGCGCAGCAGCGGCAGTGCCACCGCGGCTCCGGAACCCTCGCCGAGTCTCATTCCCATGTCGACGACGGGCACGAGGCCCAGCTGCGCGAGCGCGACGTCGTGGGCGGGTTCGGTGGACCGGTGGCCCGCCTGCCACCACTGCTTGGCACCGGGAGCCAACCGTTCGGCGACCAGCGCGGCGGCGGTCACGACGACACCGTCGAGCAGCACGGGGGTTCGCCGGATGGCGGCCTGGGCGCAGAAGCCCGCCATGGCTGCGAGGTCGGCGCCACCGCAGATCCGAAGCAGCGCAAGCGGATCCGCGGTGTGGCCACGCGTGCGGTACAGCGCGTCGCGCACCGCCGCCGTCTTGCGCATCCAGCCGGCGTCGTCGACGCCTGTGCCGCGGCCGACCAGTGCGACCGGCTCCTTGCCCGCCAGGGCCGCGATGAGCGCCGTCGACGGGGTGGTGTTTCCGATGCCCATGTCGCCGGCGATGAGGAGATCCGCGCCCGCGTCGACTTCCTCGTCGGCGATGCGGCGCCCCGCGGTCACCGCCGCCAGCGTCTCCTCGTCGGTCATGGCGTCCTCGACGGCAATGTCACCACTGCCGCGACGGACCTTGTAGGCGCCGATCTGTTCGGACAACGGTTCGTCGCAGTCGACGGCGACGTCGACGACGCGCACCGTCGCCCCCGCATTGCCGGCGAGCACGTTGATCGCGGCACCGCCCGCGTCGATGTTGGCGACCATCTGCGCGGTCACCTCGGGCGGGTAAGCCGACACCCCAGCCTTTGCCACGCCGTGGTCACCGGCGAAGACGACGATGCGGGCGCGGGTGAACTGCCGCGGCGGGCACGCCCCTTGGCACGCCGACACCCAGATCGAGAGGTCTTCCAGCCGGCCTAGGGCGCCGCGCGGTTTGGTCAGGACGTCCTGGCGGGAACGGGCGGCGTGCTCGGCGTCGGCATCCGGTACCGGCACGGTGGGGAAGTCCATCAGAAGGCCGCAGGTACCGGCACGCGCGGTGGACGGGCGGCGAGGCCCGGGTGGATCGTCGTCATCGGGTTCCTTTCGGGGCGTCTCGCGACCCCGTTCGATTCAGGATGCTCTTGGCCCAACATCTGACTCACACACAGGCTTTCACCAGTCGTGTTCACAGCGGCGCGTCCGTTCTGGGCTTGCACCAGATTCCTGTACGCCAAGCGCAAACCGATGATAAACCACCCCCGGTTCGTCATGGCTGTGCTTGGGCCACGCTCATATGAGCGCCGCGTGCACGCTTGTCGGGAGTTCCCCTACGGGGCCGGGCAGGAGGACTACTGTGGGCACGAGCGGGGGGCGGTTTGGCCTCGAGGCTCGGGGCCGTGGAGTTTCGCCGGTGCAAGGAGCGTGGTCGCGGGTGGTGTCGTCGAAGGCGCTGGACGCTCATGCGTCGGCGTGGTCGCCTCCGACAGCCTTGCGTGCTGTGCACGACCTGTTCGTCGCAGGCGAGGTCGACTCGACCTACCTCGACTCCACCTCGATTCGGCCCATCGTGGCCGAGAGTTGGCGCCGCAGCCTTGCCAAGGGCGTCGACCCCGACTGGGAGGGAGCGGACTCGTCGGCCGCCACGTTGCGGTTGGCGCGGATGCGTGACACGCACCCGCTGGCCTCGGCCCTCCCGGTGATCCGGCGGCTGCTGGTCGACGACGCGCGGGACTCCGGCGTCGTCGTGGCCATCACCTCCGCCGACGGCACCCTGCTGTGGGTGGAGGGCGACCCGGAAGCACTCCGCAAGGCGGAGTCGATGAACTTCGTTCCCGGCGCAGACTGGAGTGAACGCCGCGTCGGAACCAACGCGCCGGGCACCGCGCTCGCGCTCGACCGCGAACTGCAGATCCGTAGCTCCGAGCATTTCTCCCGGGTGGCTCAGCGCTGGAGTTGCACCGCGGCGCCCGTCCACGACCCCGGCACTGGCGACCTCCTCGGTGCGATCGACCTGACCGGCGGCGTCGAGGTGGCCTCGGCCCAGGCCTTGGCCCTGGTGCGGGCCACCGCCGTCGCCGTGGAGAACCACCTGGCGTTGCTCCGGCTCACCAAACCGGTTGCCGCCGTTGGGGATCAGGTCAAGGCCCGGCTTCGGGTGCTTGGCGCCGGCCGCCCGCGCTGGCAGTTCACCGACGAGCGGGGCAACCGCCGAACGTCGAGCCTGACCCCGCGCCATGCCGACATCCTGGTCCTGCTCACACAGCACCCCGAGGGCCTCAGCGCCGACCATCTCGCGATGATGCTGGACGACAAGGACCTCGACGTGGTGACGGTCCGTGCCGAGATGTCGCGTCTGCGGCGCGTCATCAAGCCGGTCGCGGTGGGTTCACGGCCGTACCGGCTGCTCGAGCCGGTCGTCAGTGACGTCAATGAGGTGTTCGACGAGCTGCGGGCCGGGCGGGTTGCGGCGGCGCTGGACGTCTACACCGGGGCGCTGTTGCCGCAGTCGATGTCGCCCGCGGTGGCGCGACTGCGGACCGAACTGAGCACCAGCCTGCGCACCGCGGTGATCGCGACCGGTGATCTGGCAGTGCTGCGGCACTGGCTGGACCTGCCCGAGGGTCAGGACGACCGCGACGGGTGGCGGCTTCTGCACGACGGCGCAGGCGCCGGATCGGTCGGCCAGGCCCGAGCCCGCGGTCATCTCGCGGGGCTCGACATGGACCTGGCCTAAACCGACCTGGAACCGGACGGCCGCGCGCTGCGTCCTAACCGGGCATGGGAGAAATTGAATCCGCGCACGTCGACGTCGGAGCGGTCCTCGGAGTTGCAGGCCGATGCGACGCGATCGCCGACGTCGTCGACGGCTTGGCCCGTGGGCGGCTTGGCCACCTCGTCTTCGACGGCGCCCTCGCCGGCCGTGACCACGTAGCCCGCGGAGACGCGGTGCGACGTGCGGTCGACGACGTCGTCGACCAGACGCACGCGTGGGCCAGGGCGATGCGCGAGATCGCCGCCGCGTTACGGGCCTCCGCCGACCGCTACGTCGACGTCGACGCGCGCGGCGCCGCACGGCTGGGGTGACGGTGGCCAACCCGTTCGACGTCGCGGCCCGACTCGCCGACGGTCGACCCGCGGTCGACGACGTCGAGGAGTACGTGGCGGCCTGCCGTCGGCTCGGCTACCAGCACCCGGACCTGACGACGCACGCCGCGCAGGTACGCGACTGGTACTCCGGCGATGACGGTCTCGACCTGCGAGCGTTGGACTCCGATCACGGAGCGTTGGCCGCTGCCGCATCGGCAGCCGAGGACGCCGCCCGCATGCAGGCCGACATGATGACCGACCTCGACGCCGCCTGGTCGGGCCGGGGTGCGTCGACCGCCCGCGAATTCCTTTGGCGTAGTTGTCAATCGGCGACCGCCGTCAGCGCAGCGGTGCGGGCGGCCGCGGACGCGGTGGCGACCCTGCGGGACGCCCTGTGGCAGGCGGTCGACGCCAAGGTGCTCGCCACCGAGGCGGTCGACGGCACGCAGCAATCGCGGCGAGCGGAGTGGATGGCCGCCGTCACGACTGTGAAGACCGGGGTCGGCGACGTAGCCGCCGCCAGCGAGCTGATCGACCTCGAGGTCACGCCGTTCGTCGACCACGAGGTCGGAGCCGAGTGGGTGGCGGCCATGCGCAAGGCCGCTTCCGCGGTGGACGCCGCCTATGAGGCGGCGATCGCGCGGATCACCGCGCCGGTCGCCGTGTTCGGCGTGCCCGGCATCCTCGGCCCGCGGGGTGACCGGGTCGCGACGGATCGGTCGCAGCCTTCGCCGGCGGTCGCGTCCCGGCCGGAACCCGTGGCTGTTCAGACCGTGCCCGCGGCCGCTCAGACCGTGCCCGCCGCGGCCGTCGGGTCGGCTCCAGCGGCAGTCGCTCCCGCCGCCGCGCCGTGGTCGGGCCCCGAGGCCGCGACGGCTCCACCGCCCGCCCCACCCCCGAGTCCGTCGGTGACACCGCCGATGCCCTCGTCCGGTGACCTCGGCGCGGGTGCGCCGTCGTTGGGGTCCATGGGGTCGGCGGGCTCCGGCCTCGGGGGATTCGGGCAGCAGTTCGCCGATCTCATCGGTGGGCTGGTCGGCTCGGGTGGTGACCTTGCGGGCTCCGGCGATCTCGCCGATTCCGCCGACCTTCGCGAGGACCTGGACGAGCCACCGGACGACGAGACGCTCGCCGAGGACGAGAAGACCGAAGACGGCGAGGAGGACGACGAAGAGACCGAAGAGGGCGAGGACGTCGCGGTGCCGCAGGAGACCGAGGACGCCGTCGCCGACGTGGCAGCCGAGCCGCCCCCCACTCCGGAACC
>VIFX01000063.1:0-29623 GCA_006864685.1 Mycolicibacterium hodleri
CGCTGCCGAGACCTGACGTGCCGCTTCCCGGGCTGCAAGGTGCCGGCCACGAATTGTGACGTCGACCATACGATTCCGTGGCCGTGTGGGCCGACGGCGGCGTCCAACCTCAAATGCCTATGCCGAAAACACCACCTCTTGAAAACGTTCTGGGGCGGCCAAAGTGGTTGGCGTGACGAGCAGTTCGACGACGGCACCGTCGTGTGGACCGCACCCGACGGCCGCACCCACACCACCACACCGGGCAGCCGCCTGCTCTTCCCCGAACTGTCCGCACCCACCGCCACGGTGCTCGCGACCCGGGTGCCCACAGCACACACAGCCGGGCTGACCATGCCTCGACGCAAGACCACCCGCGCCCAAGACCGCGCCAGACGCATCCAACGCGAACGCGAACTCGACGACAGCTATCCGAAGAGCGCCTGCGCGACGTAGTGACCCTGCTCGGGGGCGGGTGGGACGGCGAATATCGCCGAGCCCACGTGCCGGATGTACTCGTTGAGCAGGTCGTGGCCACCGAGACGGTTCTGGAGGCGGACGAAGTTCTGCGGGTCGTTCTGATAGGAGATGAACAGCAGGCCCGCGTTCAGCTGACCGTTCGGGTCGAGCCCGTCGGTGTAGTTGTAGCCGCGGCGCTTGATCAGCACGCCGTCGTTGTTCTCGTGCGCGGCGAGCGCGACGTGTGAGAGCGGGTTGATCACCGGCTCGCCCGTCGTGTCCTTCGCGGCGAAGTCGGGGGTGTCCTTCTCGCTGCGTCCCGACAGGGGTGAGCCTTCCTGCTTGTGGCGTCCGATGATCCGCTGTTGGTTGCCGACGCGGTCGGTGTCCCACGTCTCGAGCAGTATGCGGATCTTGCGCACCACCTGGTAGGTGCCGCCCTCCATCCAGGGTTGGTCGCCCCCGGTGACCCAGACGAACTTGGAGTACTGCTCGTCGGTGTCCACGTTGCGGGTTCCGTCCTTGAAACCCAACAGGTTTCGAGGCGTCTGCTGGCCGGGTCCCGCCGACGTCCGCCCGAAGCCCAGCACCGCCCAGAACGGCGTGACCGTGCTGCGGCCGAGGCGGGCCAGGTTGCGCACGGCGTGGTAGCAGACCTGGGGATCGTCTGCGCAGGCCTGTACGGACAGCTCGCCGCCGGTGAACTTCGGGTCGAGCGTGTCGCCGTTGAGAGTCGGCAGGTCCGAGAATGCGGCGGGTTTGCGGGCGGCGAGCCCGAAGCGTCCGTCGAACAGCGCCGGGCCGAGGCCGATCGTGACGGTGAGGCTCGCGGGGCTCAGACCGAACGCCTCCCCCGTGTCGGTGGGCGGCGCGACCTCGTTGTCGGGCTGGACTGTGCCGACCGGCTTGCCCTGCTGCATCACGGCCGCCGCTGCCGACCAGCGAGCCAGCAGTGTCTGCAGCGACTTCGCCGACGCCGTGTCGGCCAGGCGGAAGGTCATGAAGACGGTGTGCCGCTGCGGTTCGGTGGAGATGCCGCCCTGGTGCCCCGTCCCGTAGAAGGGATGGCTTCGGTTCAGGTCGACGGCGTCCCCGTCGTCGACCTGCGCGGCCTCCGACGACGCCATCGCCCAGGCCGTCGTTCCACCCCCTGCGGCTCCGACGACGGCGCCGCCGAGGCCGGCAATCAGTGCGCCAGAGAGCATTCCGCGTCGAGATACCCCCGGGGGCGGTTGCCCGTCCTGAACGGTCAACTCGCCGACACGACCTTCTGCGCCACCGTGCCAAGGCTCTCGTGCAGCGGTTGGATCACCGCCGTCAACTTGGGTGCGTCGGTGCCACGCAGCGCGGGCGTCCACACCCGGTAACCGCCCGGTGCCGCGGCGTCACGGTAGCCGTCGAGGGTGGTCAGGACCGTCTGGAACTGCTGGTCGAGCGTCGTCACCAAGGCGGGGTCGATCTTCTGCAACCCAGGCCGCAGCGACGCGTAGGCCTGCTGCGCGCCTTCGACGTTGCCCGCGAAGTCGACGAGGTCGATATGGCTGTAGGCCTCCTCCTCGCCGGTGATCTTGGTGTTCTGCACCTCTTCGATGAGATCGGCGGCGCCGTTGGCGAGGTCCTCCGGCTTGTACTGCAGGGGTGCGACGACGGTGACCAAATGTCCGACGTTGCCGACCAATTCGGTGCTGAGCGCCTTGGTGGCCGGGGTGATCGCCCCGCCCTGCCACAGGTCGCGCTCGACGGCGTGGAAACCCTTCCAGCCGACCTTGTCGTCGACGGGGGTGGACTCGCGCATGTCGATCAGGTAGTCGAGGTTGCCTGCGTTGTCGTCGACGGCGTATCCCGGCAGCACGAAGCCCTCGACGCTGGATTCGGCGCGCTCGTAGAAGGGTCGCGCCTTGGCGTAGGCCGTCTTCGCGTCGGCGAGGTTGCCCGCCTGGACGGCCGTGTCGAGCGCCTTGACTACCGTGTTCAGCTGGTTGACCTGGTCGACGACGTACGCCGAATACTCCTTGGTGCCCTGGCTCAGGATCGTCGGGACGGTGCCGGTCGGGGTGGCGGCGGCCTGTCCGGTGACGGAGAAGTCGAGATACTCCGATGCTGCACCGGGACAGTAGATTTGGTACTTGCCGCCGTCGAGTGTGGCGGTGAAGGAGACCGGATCCAGCCCTGGCGCCAAGTTCTCCTTCTCACCGACGATGCGTTGATCCTTGAGCAACTCCATCTCGGTGACGCCGGGTGCGCTGGTGTTGGTCACCGTGAAGGTGACCGGGCCGGCTGGCACGGTCTTGGTGTCGAGTGAGCAGGCGTCCTTTCCGGCGTCCTCGGCCAGCGTCACGTTCACCGTGCTGACGCCGTTGGCGTTGGTGGCGCTGGGATTTGGCGTGCTCTTGGCGCCGTCGGTCGACCCGCACGCGCTGAGCGCGAGGGCGGTCGCCACGGCCAGGGCGGGCGCGGCCCACAGGCCGCTACGCGACCCCGATCTCGTCGCGGGTTGGTGATTCACCATGTTGTCGTCGTTCCCTTTCGTCGGTCTTGCTGGTGGTGCGGGCCGCGGCCAGGGCGACGAGTACGGCGGCCACGGCGAAAACCGTTGGCAGCCATACGGTCCAGAGCGTTCGCTCGGCCCGGTCCCGGGTGGATTTCGCCATCGTGGCGGTGATCGTCCGATCGTCGTCGGGGTTGGTGGCCCAGTCCGCGGGGAGTCCGCCGACGCTCACCGTCTTCGGACCGGTCAGTCCGCCGCCGCTGAGGGTGGCCACTCTGCTGCTGGCCCGCTCGGCGGAGACGACGTCGTCGCCGTGGGCGAGGACCGTGTAGACGGTGCTCGCGCTCCACGTCGCGTCGAACGGCCCGGGGGTGCGTGCGGTGCCGAGGCCGACCGGAACGCGCCCACCGGTGAGGCTCGTCAACTGCGCAAGGCCGATCGGCGAGGTGGTCACACCGGGATCGGACGGAACCCTCGCCTGCCACACGTCGACGACGTCGGCGCCGTCGACCGACTGCTGGCCGGCGGGGGCGAGGGAGATCTGCTGCCCGGGTCCGGCCGGGTCGACGACGGTGAGCACCCGGTCGGCTCCGTCGGCGTGCACGGTGACGGTGACGGTGCCGCCTCCCGCGGTCATCGCGGTCCTCGTCGGGCCTGGTGACGGGCCGCCGCCAGCGGGGATCAGCACGGCCATGGCGCCCGCGAGCACCGCGAGGCCCGCCGCGACGCCGATCGTCAACCGTCGTTTCGCCGCGGGGGCGGGTGCCCACCTGGCCGGCCAGAGGAAAACGATGAGAACGGGGACCGCGTAGAGCAGCCAGCCGAGCACTTCGATCAGACGTGGGTCCGGCGGGATTCCGAACATGCCCGTGATGACGGCTCCGGCAACCGATTTCGTTCCCAGTAACGCGGAGAGGTCGACGATCCGCCGTTGGCCCACGTCCACCCAGCCGGCCTCGTGGGCGGTCCGGAGGCTGCTCATCACCAAGCCGGCGGCGATGAACACCAGGAAGACTCCGGTGACGCGGAAGAACCGACCTAGGTCGAGCCGCAGGCTCCCCAGGTAGATGCCGACCCCGATGACGACGGCGGTCGCGATGCCCGCCACCCCGCCGAACAAGGCGAACCACCTGCTGCCCTGCGCCGTTTGCGCCGCCGCGAGGAGGAACACCGCGGTCTCGAAGCCCTCCTTGAGCACGGCGAGGAATGCCATCAGCGCCAGCGCGGTCACCCCGCCGCTGTTGATCGCCTGTGCCGCTTCGCGTTCCAGCTGGCCCTTCATCCGGAAGGCGTTGCGATTCATCCAGATGACCATCGTCGTCACGAACACCACCGCGATGGCCCCGATGACCGTCTCGAGCATCTCCTGCTGCCGCTGAGGCAGCGACGCGGACAGGACGTCGAGGCCCGCACCGACGGCGATGCTGATGACGACGGCCAGCCCGACGCCGACCACCATCGGTCGCACGGACTTGCCGTTGCGGGTTAGGAAGGCGCCGATGACGCTGACGATGAGGGTGGCTTCGAGGCCTTCACGCAGGCCGATCAGAAACGTGCCGATGAAGATGCCCTGCACGTTTCTCCCGTCGCCGTCAGACCGGAGGTTAGGTTAGGCTTGCCGCCGCTTGAATAACCAGGTTGGCGGCCACATGCCCAGCGAACTAACACGTTTCGGGCAGGGAACGGTCAGTGAGGTCCCGCGGTCCGCGCCCAGCAACCCGTCTGACGTGCAGGTCCGTGGCCCGCCAGCAGCAGAGTCGATTTATCGATTCGACGTCGGAGCCAATACGATCAGTAATGCAATGACCGACAATTCCCCTCAGACTCCAGGCGCCCTGACGGCCGCCGAAGGTCGGGCTGCGGACCGCATCACCGCCGAAGCGCGACGTCGACGGACGTTCGCCGTGATCAGCCACCCCGACGCAGGCAAGTCGACGTTGACCGAGGCCCTGGTCCTGCACGCCAACCGCATCAGCGAAGCGGGCGCGATCCACGGCAAGTCCGGCCGCCGCGCCACCGTGTCCGACTGGATGGACATGGAGAAGGCCCGCGGCATCTCCATCACCTCGACCGCGCTGCAGTTCCCGTACCGCGCCCCGTCCGGGCAGGACTGCGTCATCAACCTGTTGGACACCCCCGGGCACGCCGACTTCTCCGAGGACACCTACCGGGTTCTGACCGCCGTCGACTGCGCCGTGATGCTCATCGACGCGGCGAAGGGCCTGGAGCCCCAGACGCTCAAGCTGTTCGAGGTGTGTCGGCTGCGGCGCATCCCGATCATCACGGTGATCAACAAGTGGGACCGACCGGGCCGCGACCCCCTCGAGCTGCTCGACGAGATCCAGTCCAGGATCGGCCTGCGGCCCACCCCGCTGACGTGGCCGGTCGGCATCGCGGGTGACTTCAAGGGCGTGCTGGACCGACGCACCGGCAACTTCATCCGCTACACCCGCACCGCGGGCGGCGCGAAGGCCGCCCCCGAGGAGCACATCGCCCCGGCCGACGCCCATGACGCGGCCGGCGTCGACTGGGACAACGCCGTCGAGGAATCCGAGCTGCTGGCCGCCGACGGGTCTGACTACGACGAGGACACCTTCCTCGGCTGCGAGACCACCCCGCTGCTGTTCACCTCGGCCGCGCTGAACTTCGGGGTGAACCAGCTGCTGGACGTGCTCGTCCAGCTCGCTCCGTCGCCGCACGGGCAGCTCGACGTCGAGGGCCACCGCCGCCCCGCCGAGGCGCCCTTCAGCGCCTTCGTGTTCAAGGTGCAGGCGGGCATGGACTCCGCGCACCGCGACCGCATCGCCTACGCACGGGTCTGTTCGGGCACCTTCGAACGCGGTGAGGTGCTGACCCACGCCACCACCGGCAAGCCGTTCGTCACCAAGTACGCGCAGTCGGTCTTCGGCCAGCAGCGCTCGACGTTGGACACCGCGTGGCCGGGCGACGTCATCGGCCTGGCCAACGCCAACGTGCTGCGTCCCGGCGACACGCTGTACCGCGACATCCCGGTGCAGTACCCGCCGATTCCGAGCTTCTCCCCCGAGTTCTTCGCCGTCGCCCGTGGCACCGATCCCAGCAAGCACAAGCAGTTCCGCAAGGGCATCGACCAGCTCGAGCAGGAAGGCGTCGTCCAGGTCCTGCGTTCGGACCGCCGCGGCGACCAGGCCCCCGTCTTCGCCGCCGTGGGACCGATGCAGTTCGAGGTGGCGACGCACCGGATGGCGACCGAACTCAGCGCGCCGATTTCGCTGGAGTCGCTCCCGTACACCGTGGCTCGCGCCGCCGACCCCGGTGACGTCGAGTTCCTGCAGCGGCAACCGTCGGTCGAGGTCTTCACGCGCACCGACGGCGTCATCCTGGTGTTGTTCTCCACCAAGTGGCGGCTCGAGGGGTTCCAGCGCGACAACCCGTCGGTGAAGCTCCAGTCGCTCGTCGCCGCCGGCGACGATTAGCGGTCAGACGTACCGCACGACCTGGTGCCAGATGACGGCTTGGGCCACGACGGCCCGCCCTCCGTCCAGGCTGATGGCCGGATCGCCGTACAGCTCGTAGCCGAGTTCGAGCGCTTCGCTGACGCGTCGGCAGAACGCCTCGTCGTCCGGCCCGGTCAGCAGGCGGTACCTCGGCAATCCGTTCGGTGGTTCCGTCATCATTCGATGGTGCCACGGCGCCGACCGCCGGCCCCGTAGGCCGCAGGCATTGTCGGCGCGGCACCGAGATGGGTTGCGGCACAGCCGAATACAAAGTCCGTGCGCCTGCCGGGAGCCTGCGGGGCTAGCACGGCTAAGCAGCGGGGCTCCGGGCGGCGCGGACGTGGGTACGCGACCCGGCGCGTCGGGGTTTGCCAGAGTGTCCGACGCCGTTCGCTGAGCGGATGGCATTCGGAGTCACAGGACGCATCCCTGCCGACAGGGGCGTCGCCGCGTGAACTCGACGGGTGTCATGTCACTTGCCAGACAGGCCCCAACTCTTCGCTTGCCGAATCGGGGAAATCGGATATATTCCGTCCTGGCAGATGTTGACGCTGCCGACAATTACGGGATTCGGGTGTGACGGGGGCGTTCGTTGGTGAATGAAGAATCGGTGTGCACCCCGGGTGCACGGGCGCGGTGGGTGCGGATGTCCCTGGGTGCCGGAGTGGTCACGCTGGGCGTGGCGGCCGCACTGATGGGTGGCGCCGCCGTCGCCGTCGCCGAGACCGGCACGGACAGCGCGTCCAGCAGTTCCAGCGAGTCCAGCTCGAGCAGTCCCGCATCGACGGGTGGCACCGCGTCGACCAGCAGCACCGACGGTCCGTCGTCGGCCGACCCTGCCCCGTCCGCCGCCGAGCCCGCTGACACCCCCGCCAAGGCCGACGGCTCCGATCCCGGCACGACCAGTTCGACGTCGAGCGCGTCGACCGGCACCGTGCCGAAGGGCACCGTGTCCGCGATGACGGTGAAGATCTCCGCACCGGAGGCCCCCAAGAAGTCCGCCCCACCGAAGGAAGCCGCCGCCGAAACACCCTCGGCTCCAACGGAGTCCACCCCGGCCGTGATCGTCGACACGCCGATCACGCAGCCCGTCGAGGCCGCCCCTACCACCCCGGCCCCCAAGTCCGACACGCCGCCGGCACGGTCGAACTCGGCGTCGCGCGTCACGACCACCACGTCCGCCGCGGCGGTCACACTGGCCGCGTCGCAACGCGTCGTGGCTCCTGCGCCCGTCACCCTGCAGACACTGCTGGCCGGGTTCGTCGCGCAGATGCAGTACATCTTCTTCAACCAGGCGCCGACGATCACCGTGCCGAAGATCGCGACCGGCCAGGGCTTCGTCTCGGGGACGCTCTCCGCCACCAGCGGCAACGGCCAGCCCTTGATCTACAAGGTGGTCAAGCAGCCAAAGTACGGAACCGTCAGCCTCGACGCGGCCACGGGTGCCTACACCTACACGCCGATGGACGTCCTGGTCACACCGGGAATCACCGACTCGTTCACGGTGTCCGTCGACAACGGCGCGGCACTGCGGTTGACCGGCCTCGCCGGTGTCGTCCAACAATCGCTGCATTCGGTGGCGAAGGCGCTGCACATGGCCGGCTCCGACACCGCGGTGACCGGCGTCAACATCACGGCCACGGGCACGGGCAAGTACGGCGATCCGGGCAACGCGGCGTACTGGCAGCAGCAGTCCTACGGCGACTGCCAGATGATGGCGACGGCCGCGGTCATCGGCCAGCTGACCCAGGGCACGCCCCCCACCGAGCAGAGCATCCTCACCGAGGCCTCGCAGACCAAGAGCGTCGTCCACCGGGGCTACATCTGGGACTTCTCCGACCCGGACAGCGGCACGAACTCCGAAGACGCGGTCGTCCTGCTCAAGAACCACGGGATCATCGCGGAGCTGTCCAGCTTCGACGGCAACAAGGCCACCTTCGCCAACGGGCTCCTGCAGTTCGAGAAGTTGAAAGTCGCTCTGGCGCAGGGCAAGGCAGTGATGACGTCGGTCAACGCCAACACCCTCTGGGCGGCGAGCGCCTTCGGCGGGGACGGGTCGAGCTTCACCGATCCCAATCACTCGATCGTCGTCATCGCAGTCGACGCGACCAACGGCAAGGTGATGGTCAACGACAGCGGACTTCCCGACGGGCGGGCCATGGAAGTCCCACTCGGGGCGTTCCTGTGGGGATGGCAGTCGACGGGGTTCGACTTGATCGTCGCCCAGCTCGCCGAGCCCGCCGTCACCGCGGACACCGCCAGCAGCTACGCCCTCGCCGCATGACCGGAGATGGCACGCCGCTTCAGCGTTAGAGTCGACCCATGGTGGCGGCGCCCCTGACGACCTGGTTACTCGACTCCGATCCGGCTCTGCGGTGGCAGGTCCAGCGCGACGTCAGCCACGACCCTCCAGAGGTGTGGCAACAGACGCGGGAGCGCGTCGCGACCGAGGGAATCGGCGCGCGCCTGTTGGCACTGCAGGACGCCGACGGGCAGTGGGCCGGTGGGGCGTTCTTCCCTGCGGGCTTCGACTTCGACGAGGTCGAGACCGCCGGGCAACCGTGGACTGCGACCACGTGGACGCTGAACTCGTTGCGGGAGTGGGGCCTCGACGCGGCGGCGCTCCGGGGGACGGCCGAACTGCTGGCCGCCAACAGCCGATGGGAGTACGACGACCTGCCCTACTGGGGTGGCGAGGTCGACTGCTGCATCAATTCGTGGACCGTGTCCAACGGTGTGTGGCTCGGCGCGGACGTCGACGGCATCGTCGACTGGTTCGTCGAGCACCGGTTGCCTGACGGCGGCTGGAACTGCGAGTGGGTGGAGGGCTCGACGCGGTCGTCGTTCCACTCGACGCTCAACGCGCTCAAGGGACTACTGGACTACGACGTCGCGACGGGTGGGACCGACGCCACCCGCGCGGCGAGGCACTCCGGCGAGGAGTACCTGTTGACGCGCAGCCTGTTCCGCCGACTCTCGACCGGCGAACCCGTGGCGCCCTGGGTCGACCACTTCACCAATCCCACGCGGTGGCGCTACAGCGTGCTCAACGCCGCCGAGTACTTCCGCCGGAAATCCGTCTTCGACGGGACGGCACCCGATCCCCGGATGGCCGACGCGATCGCGCTCATCCGCGCCGCCCGCCAACCCGACGGCACCTGGATTCAGGGCGACACGCTTCCCGGCCGTGAGTGGTTCACCGTCGACGTTCCCGCAGGTGAGGCGTCAAAGTGGTTGACCCTGTTCGGCATCCGAGTGCTCGATTGGTGGGACGCTTACCGCTAAAAATCGGTTGCGATCATGACTGCCTCCCGTCGACCATGGATGTCATCGACGAATGGGGGGGGGGGGAGGAATCGTGCGGCGTTACAAGAGGGGCGACCAGGTGACGGCCCGCAGTGACATCGGCGGCATCAACGTGCCTGACGTGCCCGCCGGCGCGGTCGGCACCGTCGTCGAGACGACGTTGACGGGCAGGCCCAAGAAGATTCACTTCGCGCTCGAGACACCGTGGGGACCGAAGCGGTTCGACGTCGGCGTCCACCGGCGGCACGTCGAACTGGACTAACCGCGTCGGAGGTTCCCGGCGACGACGCGCATGCTCATCGAGGGCGTCAGCAGTTTGGCGGGCGGGTCGATGAGGTTGGCCATCCGCATGAACGCCTCGGCCAGCACGATGTCGTCGGCCGCGGCGGCTGCCAACTTGTCGGTGTACCAGTTGAACAGCCGTTGCGGGACGATGCGCCAGCCGGTGGTGGGTGCCGTTGCAAAGTCGTTGAGCCGGTTGGCTTGCCACAGCGGCGTGAGCTTTTTCGCTGCGGCGCGGAAGTAGCGAGGGCCCACGTCGTCGCGGTCGCCTTCGGCGAGGCAGCGACGGAGCGCCTTGGCCTGCAACGCTGCCGACGACATGCCCTGGCCGTAGACGGGGTTGAGGCTGCACACGGCGTCGCCGATCACCAATAGCCCGTGCGGAAAGCGGCGCAGTTTGTCGTAGCGACGCCACACGCTGGCAGGGTAGTGCTGCACCACCACGTCACCCACGGGTTCTGCGGCGCGCACCGCGTCGACGATGCGGTCCGGCAGGAATTCGGCGGCCGAACGCAGCAAGCCGGGAAGGTCGGCGGGCAGACGTCGGCCGGCGACACCGATCAGGGTGAGCACCGTCGCGCCGTCTTCATAGGCCAACAAGCCTGCGCCAGTTGGTCTTTCGAGCGTCGGTGCGGCGACGACGACCGACTCGGCGAGGGCTCCGTCCGGTATGCGGAGCCACTGGCTGGCATACGTCAGGCCGACCGCGTAGCGCCGTTCGGCCGGACCCTCGAAACCGTGGGCCCGCAGGAAGGCCGGCGTGCGAGCCGAGCGGCCCGTCGCGTCGACGACCACGTCCGTCGCCAACTCGCGCTGCTGCCCGTCTGCTCGACTCACCACCCGGACGGCGGTGACGCGGTCGGATCGGTCCAGGATCGGGTCGACGACGTCGCACCCTTCCGAGAACGTGACGTTCGGCAGCGCCCGGACGCGCTGTCGGACCCGCGCCTCCAGGAGCGGCCGGCTGACCGAATATGCAAGCAGATCTTGGGGTTTGGCGAACGGTCCGGTTTGGGTCAGGACGTGGTGGCCCACTCCGACGTAGCCGAGGGACGGATCGTCGATCACGTTGGCGCCGGCCGCCAGGAGCTCGTCGAAGACGCCGGGGAAGAACTCCTCGATCGCCATCGAACCAGGCCGCAGCAGCTGGTGGAGATGGCGGCCCTGCGGCACTCCACGCCGTTGCGTCACCGTCTCGGGCAGGACGTCGCGCTCCACGATCGTGACGGACCCGTAGAAGTCGGACAGCACCCGGGCCGCCAACAAGCCGGCCATGCTCGCGCCGCAGACCACTGCGCGGTCACGTGCAATCGCCATCACGCGCTCCTTGACTCGGCTTCTCCGTCCAGGATGGGGGCACCGGTGTCGTCGCGGTTGCGTTTGCGGCGATACAGGTCCTCGTCGGCGGAGGTGATGAGGTCGGTCAAGATGTCGTCGTCGTCGACGGCCCGACCGACGGCGACTCCGGTGGTGACGCCGACCTCCTGGTGGTTTCCGAGTGCGTCGGCGAGCGCACGGGCCCGCTCGTCGTCATAGCCACAGACGACGACCACGAATTCGTCACCGCCCATGCGCCCGATCACCGCCGAGTTGGGTAACCGCTCGGTCCAGCGTTGGGCGAGGTCGCCGAGTACCCGGTCGCCGGCGGCGTGCCCGTAGCGGTCGTTGATCGACTTGAAGTGGTCGACGTCGAGCACGACGACGGCGATCGAGTCTCCTCGTCGTCGAGCGCGGCCGATGAGCGCGCCAGCCGCGCGGTCGACGCCGGCGCGGTTCCACACCGACGTCAGCGGGTCGCGCAGGGCGGCTTCGACCAGGGAGGCGTTCAGGAGGCCGAAGACCTCCGGTGCGCCGATGATGCAGAACGCGTACAACACCATCCACAGCGAGGGAATGTCGGCCGGCGCGATCAGCAGGGCGGCCGCCGCGCCCACCGCGACGAGCACGGCCAACGCCCGGGCGACCGAGGCACGGTGCCAGGTGCGCAGGAAGATGGCGGCGAACATCAGTGGTATCACGGCCCACACCTGGGCCATCGGCAGTTCGTGAAACGCCGTCGGCACCAACGGAGCTGCGCACACGCACGTCGCCACCACCGCGTAGCGCCACCCACGCAGCGGACTGGGCACCGCGAGCGCCAGGCCCACCAGGGCCGAGCGCTGCCGCCGCCATCTCGCCCTTGCTCGACGGGTAGCCCAGCGACGACACCGCCGCCATGCCGTAGAGCACGACGAGGATCCCCAGGTAGCCGATGAGCATCCGGCGGCGCAGCGCCTGCGACGAGTTCGGCATACCTGGATTGTCCTCGACGGATGGCGCGACGGCGTCGGTTGGCCCGCTAGTCAGTCGCGGGCCGATGGAGAGTCGTCCCGTAGGGGCAGCCCCCGGCTCAGGTACAGCGCGGCGTCGGCCTGCGCGTACAGCTCGACGACGCTCGCCAGGGCCGTGCCATCGGTGGCCACGCCGACGCTGACCCCAGGGGTGTCGAGCCGGATGGTGCGCAGGAATTCCTCGATGACGCCGTTCGCCTCGCAGGCGATGCAGAAGGCGAATTCGTCACCACCCATGCGAGCCACGACCGCCCGCCGCGGCGCGGTACGACGCCAGCTGTCCGCGTACTCGGTGATGCGGCGATCCCCCGCCTGATGCCCGTAGGAATCGTTGAGTGCCTTCAGCCCGTCGATGTCGACGGCAATGACCGTGACGGGGGCTGACGCTGCCCGGGCGCGCGCCAGCAGGTCGCCGGTGCCGATCTCCCAGCCCGCCCGGTTGAGCAGGCCGGTCAAGGGGTCGGTGCAGGCGGCGGTGAACATCGCGCGCACGAGCAATCCGAAGGACTCGGCCGCGCCGACGATGGCGACCACGATGATGAGCACGGTGATGAAGGCGACGTGTGGCGCGGGAGCGATCACGACAGCTACGACGCAGGCCACCGTCAGCGGACCGATCAGAAGAAGCGCCTGACGAGGCGGGTGAAAGGCCCGCAGGTACATCGCCAGGAACATCGGCGCGATCAGGCAGACGTATTCCGCGGCCAAGGTCAGGTGGAAGGCCATCACGATGGGGGTGGCCGCCATCGCCGCCAGGGTGGCTGGCATCGGCCGGCCCGGCTTGACGGCGAGGTACGCCAGCGCCGAGATCCCGAGGGCGATGGCGACGATTCCGCCGATCGGGTTTCCGTAGGCGAGGTCGGTGCGCACCGGAAACAGCGTGAACGTCACTCCGTATGCGTACAGAAAGGTGGTTGCGCTCAAATAGATCCGCAGAAGTCGCACGTTCTGCTTTCCGAGCACCCGCCCGTCTACGGTGGCGAGTGAACTCGGACGATACATGGGCGTTAATTTGCCTGGGTCTGACGGGGGCGTCAACCGTGGGGCCGCGGACTCCCCGTCGCCCTATCCGCGCCCGACGGTCGGAAACCCGTCGGGCACCGCCAGTTTGTGGATGGTCCGTTGGGTCCGGAAGTACTGGCGCGGCAGTGATCCCGTGTTGTACGGAAGGTCGTACTTCTTGCACAGTTCCTGGACCCGGACGCTGATCTGTGGGAGGCGGTTGCTTGGCAGGTCGGGAAACAGGTGGTGCTCGATTTGGTAGCACAGGTGCCCGCCGGAGAATGCCAGCAGCGGACCTGCTTTGAAGTTTGCCGTCCCAAGCATCTGCCGGAGATACCACTCGCCCTTGGTCTCGCCGTCGAGCACCGCCGGGTCGAAAGTCTCGACGCCATCGGGGATGTGTCCACAGATGATGTTCACGTACACCCACACGTTCCGAAGCAGATTCGCGGTGACGTTGGCCGACAGAGTTCGACGCCACCGCCGAAGGCTGAGGGCGGGCAGCAACACGTAGTCCTTGCCCAACTGGCGGGCGATCTTGGCGAAGAATCGCCTTTGCTCCGCGGACTCGGCGGCTGCCGTGTCGACGCGATCTCGCTCCGAGCGAATGCCGTGCAGCGCGATGCCCCATTCGAAGGACGCCGCCAGCAACAGGTTTCGCAATGGTGTCAACAGGTACGGGCTACGCCACGGTTGATCCGGTGTCACTCGCAGAAGGCGGTAGCCGATGTCCTCGTCCATGCCGAGGACGTTGCTGAAGATGTGATGCCGGTAGTTGTGCGAGTACCGCCACTGGGCTGACACCCCCACCATGTCCCACTCCCAACTGGTGGAGTGGATCTCGGGGTCGTTCATCCAATCCCATTGGCCGTGAGAGACATTGTGGCCAAGTTCCATGTTCTCGACGGACTTCGCGTAGGCCAGTGCCGCGGTCCCCAGCCACCACCCCGACCTCGACCGGCTGCCGACGATCAGCAGGCGCGCCGAGGCGTCGAGCACTCGTTGGAAATGGATCACGCGTCGGATGTAGGCCGCGTCCTTGGCTCCGAGCGATTCCTCGACGTCTTGGCGAATCGCGTCGAGTTCGTCGGCGATGGCCTCGACGTCCGCCGTGCTGAGGTGCATGTACGCGGAGACATCGGAGATCGCCATCTGGGTGTCCTTGGGTGTGCGGCGTTGGAGCGGCGCAAGCTAGGCCACCGGTGGGGTACTGGCTGCAGCCTACCTTGGGCCTTGGCGGTGCCAATCGATGGTTTGCCACACACCGTCGCTGCGTGGCGGGACTACGAGACGCCTGCCACGAACCGCCCGTCGATCGTCGCGGAGACCCTGACGTCCTCCGGCACGAGTTCGACGTCCGGCCCGCTTCCGCCCGACGCCGGCGCTGCCCGCACGAATCCGCCGCCACCCTCGTGAAGAGCCTGGGTGCCAAGCATTCCAGCGTCCGCTATGGCCAGGGGACTGACCGGTCCAAGTTCGAGGGCGTCGGCGTAGAGCTGTGCGCGCGCCGCGGCATCCTGAACGGCCTTCGTGCGCACTTCCTCGACGAGCTCGTCCCGGCGTTTCTCCGTCAGCGCCCAGCTGACCCGCGACAGAGTGAACCCGTCGGTGTTGCTGACGTGCTCGCCCACCCATCGCGACAGCGCGGCGAAGTCACGGAACTTCACCTCGACGCTGACGGTCGCGTGATGTACGAGCGGAAGCCGCTTGCCGTCCTTGTGCCAGGGGCGCGTCGACCAGGTCCGGAGCTGTTGGGCAGACCACCACGTCACCGCGCCTTGGCCACCGCCCTCGAGCTGGATGACCGACGCCTTGACGGCTTCGAGGTCCCGGGCGACCCGGTCGTACACCGGCTGCATCTCGGGGCCCTCGTAGCCGATGGAGGCGTGCACGGTCCCGCGCTCGGGCGGCCGAAACGCGGAGAAGGACCCACGGACGGTGATCTCGGTTGGCATGTTGCCAAGTTAGCGCTGCGGACGGTCCCCGGCGGCGCTGCCAGACACTGACGCCGGAGATTAGCCCGCGCGATCGCCGATCGGGGTTCCGCTCGCCGGGAACGACCGTCGAGCCGCCATCGCCACGATGAGCCCCAGCGCGACGAACGCCGCGCTCACCAGGGGAAGGCCGCCCATCCCGATCACCGGGAGGAGCCCGGCACCAATGGCCGCACCCGCGCCGATGCCCAGATTCGCCGACGCGTTCACCCAGGCACCGGCAAGCTCGGGTGAGGTGGCACCGGTCCGAACGGCACACGCCTGGTAGATGGGTGGCACCCCGCCGAAGGCGCCGTTCCAGACGAGCGCCGCGACCACCAACGGCAGCAGTGCCTCGTGCGCCGCACCGGCGACGGTCACCGCCACGATCACCACGGCCAGGACCACCAGGATGGTGCGCCGCGGGCTGCGGTCGAGTGTGCGAGCCGAGAACGTCAGCCCCACCAAACCGCTGGCGCCGCAGAGCAACAAGACGGGTCCGACCAGTGCTGGCGTCGCACCGGCACCCAGCAGCGCGGCGCTGATGTAGGTGTACAGCGTGAACTGGCCGACGAAGGTCAGCGCGTTGGAGCCGACGACCGCCACCAGTTGCCGCCTGCTTCCCGCAGCCCGGGCCTCCAGGGCAGGACTGTCACGGGGCACGGCGGGCAGAAGCCAGGCGACGAAGGCCAATGTCGCGGCGGCCAGCACCGCCAACACGCCGAACGACACCCGCCATCCGAAGGCGTTCCCGAGCGACGTCGAAAGCGGCACGCCGAGAACGAAACCCACCGACACACCAGCGGTGGCGATGGCGAGGGCACGGCCGACGTGGGCACGTTCGACCAGCCGCGGGGCATATCCGATGCACAACGAGAAGAACAACGCGTGAGTCAGGCCGCCGATGGTGCGCCCGGCCGCCACCGCGGCGAAGGTGGGTGCCACGGCGACCACGGCATTGCTGACCACGTACAGCAACACGGTCGTCAGCAGCAGCGGTTTGCGGGGTAACCGCGCGGTGACGAGCGTGAGGGGAACTGCAAGCGTCGCGACCATGACGGCGTAGAGGCTGACCAGCAGGCCGGTCGTGGAGGTGTCGACGTCGAAGGTCGAACCGATGGCGGGCAGCAGCCCGATGGGCAGCATCTCGGTGGTCACGGCGAGGCACGACGCGACCGCCAGTGCGAGGAGGCCGCCGATGTTGGACCGCACGCTCAATCCAGGGTCGACCGACGTCATCGTTCCGATAATATGCTCGCCAGACGAGGATATTCAAGGGCCTAGGAGCGTTGCCGCTCAGCCCACTCCGCGAGCGCCTCGGCGCTGGTGACGGCGTCCAGGGCCAGCGTGACGGCGCCGAGGAGTGGACCGTCGTCACCGTGCAGGCCGTCGAGCACCGGCGGTGGCGATTCCTTGCGGAAGGCCATCAATCCGTCCCGGTAGGCGGCGTCGAACGCGTCTGGAGCTGCCGCCCGCAGCAGGGGGGCCACGCCGCCGATCGTGACGACGTCGGGATCGTGCAGGTTCACCAAACCGCCGATCCCCCGACCCAGCGATGTCGCCACTTGCTCGAACGCGTTGCGGGACAAGGCGTCTCGATAATCACGTGCCACGAGGCTCCGCACGTAGCCGACCGGATCCTCCGGCGGTGCCTCGCCTCGGTGCCGAGCCAGCGCGCGCCCGTCGACGGTGAGATCCCAACACCCGACCGCACCGCAGGGACAGACGAGAGCCGAATCGGCGAACGGGATGTGGCCGTACTCCCCTGCCGCGCCGTGCGCGCCGCCGACCGGTTCCCCGTTGACCACCAGCGTGCCGCCGAGACCGTGCGCGACGATCAGGTGCAGGGCCGTGGCGGCAGAGTGCGCCGCTCCGGTGCGAGACTCGGCCAATCCGGCCAGGGTGGCGTCGTTGCCGATGATGAGTCGAATGCCGGCACTGTCCGGAACTCGGGCGGCCAATCCCGACATGTCGACGTCGCGCCATCCGCGCGAGGGCACTTGACCGACGTGGGACCTGCTGACCGGTCCTGGGGCGGCGACCGCAATTGCCCTGATCCGCTTCGGGTTTCGACGGTACGCCTTACCGACTGCCTCGGTCAGCTGCGCGCGGACGCGGTCTTGGTCGCCACCGCCGCCCGTGGCCTCGTCGACCACCACGGGGTGGCCGTCGACGCCTGCCAGGGCCAGTCTCCAGTCACCGGACCGCAGATCGACGGCGAGCACCAAGGGGCCTTCGTCGTGAGGACCCAGCACCGTCGTCGGTCGACCTCGGCCCTGCACCGGCGCCGGCGATTCACCCAGCAGACCGACGTTGCGCATGCGGGCCATCAGCTCGGTGGCCCCACCGCTTCCGATGCCGAGCCGTTGGGCCGCCGCAGCGCGGGTGATACCCGGCTCGGCTCGCACGACGGCGATCAGTTGAGCGGCTCCCAACCAGCGGAGGTAGGCCGCTTGACCGGCGTCGCGAGCCGTGACCACCGCTCCACCATATCGTCGCCGACCGCGGCGACGCCGAGTGCTACTGGCCACCGCCGCCGGGTGGTGTCAGGATCCGAGGCCTACGGGGGTCGCACGCATTCCGGCGACCAAGAGATTGAGCAGGCGTTCACGTTGTGCCGCTTGACGATTGGGCTGCTCACCCACCCACGTCACGGCGGCGACCATGTCCAGCACGTCCTCGGCCCGGACGTCAGGACGGAAGGCGCCCTCCCGCACGGCCCGCGCGATCAACGCGGTGCCCGCCTCCCGCGCCTGGCGGCACGAGTCCAAGTCGTCGGACTCGGCGACGGGGTTGACCAGGGTCTCGGCCAACCCCTTGAACATGCTTCCTTGCTCGACGTAGGCGTTGAGCCACGCCTCCAGCGCGTGGGCCGGGTCCGGCTCCGCCAGCAGCGCCACCCCCATGTCGCGAATGCCGATCAATCCGTCGTCGATCACCGCGCGCACCAAGCGATCTCGAGTCGGGAAGTGTCGGTAGAGGGTGCCCGGACCCACCCCCGCGGCACGGGCGATGTCGTCGAGGGAGGCGGTCACCCCGTGGCGGCCGAAGGCAGCGCGTGCGGCGTCCAGCACACGTCGCCGATTGCGTTGCGCGTCGGCGCGCAGCGGTCGTGTCATCGTCCACCCCTCGACAAACGGAGAATGTCTCCGTAATAATTACTGGAGACAGTCTCCACATACTACCGAAGGGACGCTGAGCATGTCCGAAGACATCGGCATTAGTGCCGAGGAGCTGGCCGAGATGAATCGGCAAGTCATCGCGGACTTTCGCGCGACCGGGGGTCGGCCGGGCGGCCAGTTCGAAGGCATTCCGGTCGTACTCGTGCACCACGTCGGCGCGAAGTCCGGCAAGGAGCGGATCGCTCCCCTGGTGCCCTTCCTCGACGACGACCGGATCTACGTCATCGCGAGCAAGGGCGGTTCCGACACCAATCCGGATTGGTACCACAACTTGGTCGCCAACCCCGAGACGGTCGCGGAGTGGGGTACGGAGAAGTTCCCGGTGACCGCGCGCGTGCTGAAAGGCCAAGAGCGCGAGGACGTCTACGCCAAGCAGGTCGCGGTGCAGCCGCAGTTCGGCGACTACCAGCGCCGCACGTCGCGGGTGATTCCGGTGATCGAGCTGGAGCGGCGCGCCGGCTGATTTGCATCGGCTCACGTGCTGGTTTGATGTTCGAGTGGTTGACGTGGGCTCGGCAAGCACCGGGCTGGTGGTTCTGCGCGGCAACAGCGGCTCGGGCAAGTCGACCGTCGCCCGCACCCTGCAGGATCGCCAGGCGCGCCGACTCGCCGTGGTCAGCCAAGACGTGTTGCGACGAGGGGTGCTCCGCGTCCCCGACGAGCCGGACAACCCGGCCGTGGGGCTCGATGCTGACGTCCCTCGCGGCCGATCACGCAGGCACCACTCGGTTCTTTCGATTCGACCTGCCGTTCGACGAAACGCTTCGACGGCACGACGGGCGCGGCTGTCAGGACTTCGGGGAGCGTGAACTTCGGCAGTGGTGGCGCGACGGCGACGCCCTCCACGGATGTGACGAGCGCACGATCGGGCCCGAACACGACCTCGACGCAGTGGTCCACCTCATCGCGACGACGATGGGCTGGTAGCCAGCCCTACGTCGCGTCGACCCAAGCCTGCTTCGCGACTCGACGGAAGTTGCCGCCGAGCACCGCGTGAACGTCGGCATCGCTCCAACCCCGCCCGCCGAGGTGCCGACCCAGGGCCAGGACCGTCTCCGGCGGCATCCACTGGATGGGTCCCCACTTGGTGTAGCTCTCGTCGAACAGATGGGGGTTGCGCTGCAGCTCCTCGTTGAAGTCGGCGTGGTCGAAGGAGAAGTCGCTGCTGATGCCGACGTGGTCGACGCCGATCAGGTCGACGGCGTACTCGAGGTGGCTCGTCATCGCGTCGAGCGTGGGGGTGTTGGGGCCGAGGAAGATGCCCACACCGGTGATGGCGACGACGCCACCCGTCGCCGCGCAGGCACGGGCTTGGTCGTCGGTGATGTTGCGTGGGTGCTCCCATATCGCCTTCATGCACGAATGGCTGTACACCACTGGGCCTTTGGAGACGTCGCACAGGTCAAGACCCGTTCGGGTGCTGCAGTGTGACCCGTCGGGGACGATGCCGACCACGTTCATCTCGGCGACGATCTCGGCGCCCCATGCCGTCAGCCCGGTATCCGTCGCGTCCAGGCACCCGCTACCGGCGCGGTTGGCGTGGTTGTAGGTGGGCAGCAGGGTTCGGACGCCGAGGGCGGCCAACGTGGCGAGGTTGTCGAGGTCACCGCCGATCGGCGCGGAGTCCTCCAAGTCGAACGCGACGGCGATCCGGTCGTCGGAGGTGATGCGCTCGACGTCGTCGACGTGAGCGGCCAGCTCGAGATCCGGGTGCGCGTCGACGGCCGCTCGGAAGCGCTGGAGCAGCGCGATCGTGTCCTCGAACGAGTGCGGCGAATACCCGGCGTTGACGGAGACGAAGGCACCCCCGCGACGCTGAAAACGGGTCAGGGGCTCGACCTCGGCACCCACTTGCAACGGCAGGCAGGCGTGCTGATCCCAGAGAAACTGCGACATGACTACCGATGGTGCACCAAGACCGGGGTGGACTCGCCGGTGACACGGTCGGTGTCGTGGCGAGGCGTCAACGCGGCCCCAGGAGCGCGGCGTACTCACCGCTCACGTCGGGGTTGAGGTGGCCGTCCCACCCGCGTGGGTTGTGGGGTCGGCGGCGCGGCTCGACGTCGGCGACGACGAGCCCGGTCTCGTCGGGGTGCGCCTGGGCCAGGACCCGTCCGTCTGGATCGACGATCCGACTGCAGCCGAGCGCACGACGCCCGTCTTGCTCACCGACGACGTCCGCGACGACGAGAGTGACCGTGTTCTCCACCGCCCGCGCGACGGGCAGCGTCTCACCGCGACTCCGCAACCGACTGGTCGTCGGCGCGTCCACCTTGACGTGGCCGCTGTTGGTCGGAACTGCAATCAGCGCAGCACCTTTCGCGGCGAGCACCCGCGCCGGTTCGACGTACCAGATGTCGTTGCAGATCATCATCCCCAACGGAGTGTGGCGCAGCGTGACGACCGGCAGGTCGGTGCCGGCCGACACCACCGTTCGGTAACCGGGATAGACCTTGCGGTACACCGTCCGAACGTCTCCGTCGGCCAAGAGAACGGCCGAGCTGTAGACCGCGTCGTCGCTCCCCCGCTCGGTGAAGCCGAGTACGGACGCCACTGGCGAAGATGCCAACGGTGCGACGAGCCGCCGCAACTCGTCGACGGTCAGCGCGACGTCACGCGGGGATTGGCCAGCCGATTCGTGCGCCAGGCCGCCGATGATCGCCTCCGGACAGCACAGCAGCTCGACTCCCGCACTCTCGCAAGCGATCAGCTGCGACGCGATCAAGTCCACGGCGTCCCAGGACCCGAACGGCAGATATGGCGCTTGATAGGCCGCAACCCTCACCGCCTCAGTCTGTCACCATGGCTGGCACACACGAGCGGGCAGCGGTGAGCACGGCGTTCAGGCTGGCCGTCAACACACTGCGGTCCCTCCCGGCAGCCCAGTGAGTGCCTGCGGCGGAACGGTATTCGATGAGGGTGAGGGCCTCACTGTCGTTGCCCCCGGTGAGCGACGTTTGGTGCAAGGCGACGACGTCGACCGCGACGCCGTGGGAGCCGAGGAGTTCGGTGAGCGCCTCGATCGGCCCGACGCCGTCGTAGCACCCGCGGTGCTCGCTGCCGCCGATCCGAATGCTGAGCTGAGTTCGCAAGGTATCGGTCTGTAGGTCGATCAGGTCGACGCCGATTACCGCGGGCGGATCCAGGTAGCTTCGCTCGAACAGCTCCAACAGTTGGGGTGCGTCCACTTCCAGACCAGTGTCGTCGGTGTGCTCTTGGACGCGACGGGCGAAGTCGATCTGCAGCCGCCGCGGCAGCTCGATGCCGTACGCCGCTTCCAGCAGGTACGCGATGCCGCCCTTGCCCGATTGCGAATTGACCCGGATCACGGCGTCGTAGCTGCGGCCGAGGTCGGCGGGATCGATGGGCAGATACGGCACCCGCCACGCGATCTCGGACACGCCCATTCCTTCGGCGAGCGCGCGAGCACGGTGTTCGGTGAAGCCCTTCTTGATGGCGTCCTGATGCGTGCCGCTGAACGCGGTGTGGACCAGGTCGCCGACGTACGGATGACGTGGGTGGATCTCAATCCGATTGGCGTGCTCGACGGTTCGGCGGATCTCGTCGATGTCGGAGAAGTCGATCATGGGGTCGACACCCTGGGCGTGCAGGTTCAGGGCGAGAGTGGCGATGTCGACGTTGCCGGTGCGCTCACCGTTGCCGAAGATGCAGCCTTCGACGCGTTGCGCTCCTGCCAATACGGCCAATTCGGCACAAGCGATGCCGGTCCCGCGGTCGTTGTGGGGGTGAACCGAGAGGATGACCGCGTCGCGGCGGGCGAGGTTCTCGTGCATGTACTCGATCTGGTCGGCGTATACGTTCGGCGTCGCGATCTCCACGGTGGCTGGCAAGTTCAGGATCACCGGGCGTTGGGGAGTCGCGTCCCAGAGTGTCGTCATGGCGTCGCAGAGTTCTAACGCATAGTCGGGTTCGGTCAGGTTGAACACCTCTGGTGAGAACTCGAAACGGACGTTCTCGAGGTCACCGGCGAAGTCGAGGACGTCGCGGCCGCCGGCGCAGATCAGTTCGGTCAGTGCGGCGCGGTCATGTCCGAGGACGACGTCGCGCCACGTCGGTGCCGTCGCCGTGTACATGTGGACGACCACCTCGTTGCGGATGCCTCGGATCGAGGCGACCGTGCGTTCGATGAGGTCGCGACGGGCCGGGGTGAAGACGACGATCGTCACGTCTTCTGGCGCAACGTCGGTCTCGGCGATCAGACGGACGAAGTCGAAGTCCGTCTGAGATGCGGACGGATAGCCGACCTCGATCTCGCGGTAGCCCATTGCGACCATCAGTTCGAAGAAGCGGCGCTTGCGCGCCGGGTCCATTGGCTCGGCCAGCGCCTGATTGCCGTCGCGCAGGTCGACCGGCACCCACAATGGCGCAGAGGTGAGTCGGTTTGCGGGCCAATGCCGTTCAGTCAGTGGCACCGCGACACGGGAGTAGACGTCGCGGTAGCGGTGCGAGGGCATCTGCGAGTGCCGCTGACGATTCCAGGCTGGCGCGTCGGGGGGAACGGAGCCGACGGGCGTCGAGATGTGCCGAAAGGTAGTGGTGCTCATGAATGGTGTCCTCGGTCAGTCGTGTCAGAGAAACGACCGGCGCACGTTCGGCTCCACGTCGGGGAGCCGGTCTGGCTAGGCCCCGCCGTGGCGGCTAAGAAGTGCTCCGTCGTCTGACACGTCAGCGAAGCTATCACTCCTCAGACAAGTAGACAAGCAGCGCGGGCGGGACGATGATGGGTCGATGCCGCCCGTCCGCCGCGAATCCCTCTCCGAGCAGGCCGCGCAGCTCCTGCTCGATCGCATCGCATCCGGCGAATGGGACGTGGGCGCCAAGCTGCCCGGCGAGACGACCCTCGCCCCTCAACTCGGCGTCGGCCGCTCGACGGTCCGCGAGGCGATCCGCCAATTGGCCGGCCGCGGCATTCTTGCCACCCGGCAGGGCGCCGGCGTCTTCGTGACCGCCCTCGAGGCGGCGGAGGACTGGGAAGCAGTCTTGCGACGCGCCGACGTCGTCGCGGTGATCGAGGCCCGCATCGCCATCGAGACCGAGGCCGCCGCACTCGCGGCAGAGCGCCGCACCCAAGCCGAGCTGCGAGCGATGCACAGCGCGCTGGCGAAGCGCGACGCCGAACGGTACGGCATCGAGGAGCACGTCGACGCAGACACCGCCTTTCACCGCAGTATCGTTGTCGCAGCCCATAATCCAATCCTGACAGAGCTATTCGACGGGTTTACTCCGCGCGGCAGGGAGGCGATGATCGACATGCTGCGGATCCGGGGCGAGTTCGGCAGCGATGCCGACCACCAGGTTCACGAACACCTCCTGGATGCGATCGTCGCCGGCGACGGACCCACCGCGGCACAGCTGAGCCGAGCCCACCTCCAAGCCTTGAAGGCGTTGATGAGCTGATCCACGACGGACACCCGTATCCGCAGTGATGCACTGCTCGTTCTGCGGCCTCGAATCTCGCCAAGTAAAGAAGCTCATCAGCGGTCCTGGTGTGTACATCTGCGACCAGTGCGTGACCAAGTGCGTCACCATTCTGGACGATCCGAGCGGACCGGACACGCCACCGTTGCGGGACCGCGCGGAGTACTCCGATGACGCACTGCTGAAAGAACTTCCACGCATAGCGGCGACGACGGCCAACGTGGAAACGGACTTGCGCGCCCGCGTCGACGAACTCCGAGAACGCGGGGTTGCCTGGTCCGGCATCGCCGCCGCACTCGGAGTGACACGCCAGTCTGCCTGGGAACGCTTCACCCGCGAGTAGACACGACCGATTTTTGACGTGGCTGAAGGCATCTGATGGCCGACTTCAGGTACGAGACGAGCCTCGTCCGTGAACTCCTACGGGGCCAGCACCCCGATCTAGCCGACCTCGAACTCCGGGACGTCGACGGGGGCTGGGACAACCAGATGTGGCGCCTCGGCGATGATTTGGCCGTGCGCATGCCGCACACCGAACGCGCGCCGACCTTGTTGCGCAAGGAGTACACGTGGCTGCCGGCATTCGCGGACCGTCTGCCGCTCCCGACTCCCACCCCCGTCCGCATCGGGCTGCCGTCAAGCCTCTTCGAGCACACCTGGACGATCGCACGCTGGGTCGAGGGCACGCCCGCCGATCGTGCTCCCATCACCCGCGTCGACGCGGCCGACGTCCTCGCGGGATTCCTTCGCGCTCTCCACGACCCGGCGCCCGCCGACGCACCAACCAACCCCGACCGCGGGATTCCGTTGGCCCAGTTCGCCGGCGAGTCCGACGAGTGGTTCGACGTCATCGCCGACCATCCCCGAGTCTCCCAAGCGCGAGAGGTCTGGGACTTGGCACTGACCGCTCCACCCTGGCAAGGCCCGCCGCTATGGCTTCACGGCGATTTGCATCCGGCGAACGTCGCCGTCCACGACGGGACCCTCGTCGGCGTGTTCGACTTCGGTGAGATGTGCGCAGGCGATCCCGCGACCGATCTCGCGGCTGCATGGGCGCTGCTGCCTGCGGGTGCGGCGCAGAAGTTCTTCGACGCGTACGGCGAGGCCGACGATGCGACCGTGGCCCGGTCCCGCGGTTGGGCGATCATGCGGGTGGTGGGCCTGATTGAAGTGGGCCGGAACGGAAGGCTAGGGCTACCCGGCGGAAAGCCAACGTGGGAACCGGCGGGCTACGCCACGCTGGAGCGTCTTCTGGCGTAGGACAGTCACGCGCGCGAACCCCATGCGCCCTCACGCCCGGAAGGCGTCGACGGCGAGTGTGG
Source organism: Mycolicibacterium hodleri (assembly GCA_006864685.1). Classification (GTDB taxonomy): domain Bacteria; phylum Actinomycetota; class Actinomycetes; order Mycobacteriales; family Mycobacteriaceae; genus Mycobacterium; species Mycobacterium hodleri_B. The sequence goes on from VIFX01000063.1 coordinate 25,239, forward strand.
CGAAGCGCCGTGCCGCTCCATCCAGTTGCGCAGCCGGTAGTGCCGCAACACCTCGACCGGCCAGTATGACCAGGACCAGGTCGTCGATGGTGAAGTCGCGCCGCAATCCGCCGACCGCCTTGGCCCGGCGGCTCAACCCGCTGAGCTGACGCAACACCGAAGAACGGTGCGCGGCAACGGCTTCGGCTTCTGGGTGGGCGGACATGAAGGCGTCCAGGAAGCCCCGGCCGCGGCCGTTGAGCACGCTGACCCCTTCGACGACCGAGCAGAACCCACGCCACGGGTCCGGGTCCGCGCAACCCTCGTCGACGATGGAGCGACACAACCTCACCTGGTCGGCGAAGGCGGCCTCGACCAGATCCGCCTTGGTGGGAAAGCGGCGGTACACCGTCGCCGGCCCCACCTCTGCACGACGGGCGACCTCGCGCATCGTGACGTCGAGACCGTGCTCGGAGAACAACTCTCGCGCCGCGGTGAGGATGCGGTCGCGGTTCTCCTCCGCGTCGGAGCGCAGCATCTGAGGCAAATGGTCGGCCATGGTTCTCACTTCACGCAAGTGGACGGGGGCGTCCGATAACTTCTCTACGGTACTCATCCAGCACGGGAGTGGAGGCAGCAGTGCGGGCAGTGGCGATCCACCGCTTCGGCGACCCGAGCGGCATGGCGATGGTCGAGGTGCCCTCCCCCGTCCCCGGCGCCGGTCAGGTGGTCGTCGACGTCGAGGCGATCGGCGTGGGTGGCGTTGACGCGATGATTCGCCGCGGCACGCTGTCCGCGGCGTACGGATTTCCCGTCGGAATCATCCCCGGTAGCGAGGTCGCCGGGTCGGTCACCGCGGTGGGTGTAGGCGTCGACGAGTCCTGGATCGGCCGCCGGGTGTGGGCGTTCACGGGTGTCGGCGGCGGTTATGCGGAGCACGCCGTCGCGGTGACGCTCGGAAGTGCCGGTCCCGTAGCGCGTCGACCGAGGACAAGGCGTCGGGAAGGGCGACGACGTCGTCGACTTGCGCATTTCGCGTTGCAGCATGCGCACTTCATGGCCGGTGACTCGGTGTTGGTGCGCGGCGCGGCCGGCAGCATCGGCATCGCCGCCGTGGAGTTGGCAGCAGGGGCCGGCGCGCGTCTGGTGGCCGTCACCACGTCCTCACCCGAACGTGGTGAGCGGCTGCGCGAGCTGGGGGCCACTCACGTCCTGGACAGATCGGGACACGGCGACTCCTCGGCCCCGGCGACCGTCGACGTCATCGTTGACGTCATCGGTGGGCCCGAGGTGCCCGCGTTCATTGACCGGCTCGCTCCGAACGGCCGCATGGTCGTCGCCGGGATGGTGGCCGGCCCGGTACCCGTCGACTTTGGTGAACGACTGCTGAACTCCTTCCAGATGTCGCGCTCGTTCGGCACCTTCAGCCTGGACACCGTCGCCGACGACGCCAAGGCCCGCGTCAGAGCCGCTCAGTTCGCGGCCGCGATCCGCGGCGAACTCCACGCCGTCGTGCACGACACGCTCCCGCTGGAGCAGGCCGCGGAAGCGCACCGCCAGATGGACGAGGGTCGGGTGTTCGGTCGGATCGTCCTCACGCCAGGCAGGGCTTGACGACCCCTCAGCCAGTCAACCGCGCCGCCGAGGCGACGATCCACGCCAGCTCCGGGTGGAAGATGTCGCTGTGCGCGCCGGACGGCGGGGAGCCTGTCTTGACCACGGCGGAGGAGTCGACGTTGAGGATCGCACCCGGAGCGAAGGGATAGCTCGTACCGACCCTGTCGACGAACAGCGTCGGAGCGTCGTACGCACCAAGGGAACCGATTGCGCGCCAACGGAACAGCGGGTCGGAGACGCCCGCACTGTCGTCACCCGAGGCGAACGACGCCAGCGGATAGCTGACGCTCAACGCCGTGTCGTGACTGGAGAAGCACACAGTCAGCGGCCCGTCGACCCGCGCGAGCATGCCCGCCAACGCGCCGGACGTGCTGGTGGAGTCGAACGGGAGGACGTCGGCGAACGCGAACCGGGAGAAGGCACCTTCGAGCAAGGTCACCGATTTGACCGGGGACGGGTCACCCGGCGGCAGGCCCGTCAACGCGAACGACACGACGCGGGCGCCAAAGCTGTGCCCTACCAGATGGATTCGTGGCGTCGGGAAGTCGCCGTTCGCCGCAATCCGCCCGATCAGCGGTCCGAGCCCGCTGGCACCGACCGCCCCTGCCCGGTTCTTCATCTGCCAGTACGACAGGCCTCGCAACGCTTCCTTGGCGCCCTTCCAGAGCTTGCCGAGTTGGTCGCCGAGGCCCGCTCTCCCGCCTCCCCCGCCCGTCACGTCGACGCCCGACACGACAAGCGCGTTGGCGTAGGCACCGAACACCTCGTTGGCGGTCTTGCCGCTCTCGAGCATGCCCGGCCGCCCCGACTCCGGCGCCTCGCCATCGGTGGACTCGACCGTCACCGCGTCGTTGAATCGCCGCATGGCGTCCAACATCTCGTCGGCCCGAACCTGACTTTGCTCGGCGGCGAGGAGGTCGGCGATCTCGTCGAGTTCGGCGTCGCCACCGGGGAACAGGGTCTTGAGGTCGTCCAGTTGTTGCGCAGTGAGGGCCGGCCCGTCGGCGGCAACGGTGACCGTCTCGTCGAGCCCGGCCGCTCCGGTGGCGGTACCGCGCGGGGTCGGGTCGAAGTCGGGGATGGGCACGTCGCGCCAGAGCTGCGACGGCCACCGGATACCGACGAAGCCGACCTCGTGTCCCGCGCCCACGTGGGCGCTCAACAGGTCCGACCACCGCTCGTACAGCGAGGCGGCCGCGGCTTCGTCGTTGTTCCACCCGTGGGAGAACATGACCAAGTCGGTGACGGGGTGCTCGCGCAGCTGCGCGACGAGCTGGTCTTCTTCGGCCCGGTCGACGTCTCCCTGGGCGTCGAACGAGATTCTCCAGTTGATCACGGTCTTCTCCTCGGCTACGGCGTCTGCAATGCGCGCATCAGGTCGACCAACCCGGCGCCTTGAAAGTCCCTGGTGCGGTTCAACGACGTGGCCGACGACATGAAGATCCGCTTGACCTCGTCGGGCTTGCCGACGTATTCGCGCTGCACTGACAGGAATGCGGCGATGGCGCCCGACACGTGAGGCGCGGCCATGCTGGTGCCGCTGTCCTCGATGTAGGCAGCGGCGCTGTAGCCCGGGAACTGCGCGCGCTGAATGTCTTTCAGGTGCTGGCCGCCCGCCGCCGACATGATGCGCTCCCCCGGTGCCACCAGGTCCGGCTTGGGACGGCCGTCCCCGGTGGGTCCACGCGAAGAGAAGAACGAGATGCCGTTGGTGTGCGGGGCGTCGCGGTGGGTGGAACCGACGGTGATGGCATTCTCCGCGTTGCCGGGATCGTTGATCGTGATGGCTGCGCTGAAGCGCGTCACGTCGGACTGGCTCGCGTTGAGCGTGACGTATCCGGAATTGCCGGCCGCGACCACCACCACGACCCCGGAGAGCACCAGTCGGTTCACTTCCAGGCACAACGGACTCTGCCCGCAGCCGAACCAGTCGGCGAGGAAGTCGTAACCCAGACTGATGTTGACGCCGTGGATTCGGGGCAGCTTCCCGGCGGCGGCGTTGACTTGGCGGACGTACGCCAGTGCGGCCATCACGCGGGCCGTCCGCGCGGTGAGGTCGCCGAACTCGCTGAGCACCTTCAGGCTGACCAGCTTGGCAAGGGGTGCAATGCCGTTCAGTAGTTCGACGTCGACACTGCGCGGTACCAGAATCGGGTCGTTGCCGCCGACGGCACCGTTGTTCTTGCGCTTCTCCACCGCCAGCGCTCGACGTTCGGGGTCGTCCTTCTTCCACCGCTGCAGGCCACCGGCGACGATTCCGGCCACGTGCGTTCCGTGCCCGTCGTCGTCGACCAGCGCTTGTGCCGGATCCTCACTGCCGGAAACGAAGTCGCGATGCAGATCGGCGACCGACGGGTCGTCGAGCGTGTGGTCGGCCAGGAAGTGCGGATGGCTCCCGTCGATGCCGGAGTCCACCACGGCCCACACGATGCCCGCACCGTAGGCGGCGAACGACCGTTGCGCAGGCAGTGCCTTTACGGTGGCACCCGAGGCGTCGATCTGTCGGTGCACTTGGAAGTCCGGCCAGATCCGGAAGATGGCCCGCTTGGGCCAGTCACCGCCGGCAGAGTCCGCCGTGGTGATGTTCTGGATCTGCTGGTGGGTCAGCTCGCCCGCCATGTACTGTTCGGCGACCACGACGGGATGCCCTGTGGCGCCGACCAATTGCCACAGCTCCTCCACGCGGGCCACCGCACCGTCCAGCCCGCCGCCGCGGTATTGCAGGTTCAGCTCGATCATCACCGGTTTGGGTTCGTCGACGGTCGATTCCCCCAAGGGCGGGGCGGGGA
>VIFX01000064.1:0-24328 GCA_006864685.1 Mycolicibacterium hodleri
CGGCACCGCCTCGTCCGGCCCCGCCGGTACCCCCTCGGCCCGCTCCGCCGGTACCGCCGCGCTCAGCTCCGCCGGCACCGCCCCGCCAGGAGTTTCCGCCCGCGATCGCGGACGATTCCGACCCCGACACGGATCGCTGGCTCGTAGAGGACATGAACCTCGTCGAGTCGGCCGAACCCGAAGCGCCGCCACCCGCCCCAGTCTTCGAACGTCCGGAAACCGTGTCCGTTGCCGCGTCGCTGAACATGGTGCCGACGCGGCGAAACGGATTCGTCCGCGCTCCCGCCCCGTCGTCGCGGGAGTCCCGCCTCGTCAACAGCGGGGCATGGGACTTCAAGTCGACGTCGGCCAGCGCGCCGTTTCCGAAGCGAGCAGTCCTGACTGCTGCCGCGGTCCTCGTCGGCGTCGCGGCCGTCGTCGGAGTCGTCGTCTTGGTCCTGCGCAGCCCGGCCGGCGACGAGTCGTCACCCGTGGCACCCAGCGAATCCTCCGCGCCACCGGCGCCGTCGACGTCTGCCCCCGCTGTGTCCACGGCGGCTCCACTGCCGCCGCCGGTACTCCCACCACCCCCGCCGCCACCGCCGGCGGAGGTCGCCCCGCCGGTCGTCACCCGGCAGTACCAGCCCAGTTACCAGACGCCCGACCCACCCAAGAAGCCGCAGCAGAACGTGACCAGAGCGCCGTTGAGTGCGACGCCGCCGCCCCCGCCACGGCCAACGAACGGCGGCCGCGCCACCCCGGGGCAGTCGGGTTCGCACGGGTTCTTCGGCTGACCCCAGGATGCGCACCCAGTCGCTGGGTTGGGCGACCGATCTGGCGGTGCTCGAACTCGCGGGTTCCGCCGTTGAGGAGCACGCCGACCACCTCGTCGTCCGCTCGCCGAGCAATCCCGACTTTCATTGGGGCAACTGCATATTCGTTACCGACCCCGCCGCGGTCGACGACGCCGACCGGTGGGTCGACGTGTTCCGCGGGTCGTTTTCCGACGCCGACTGGACCGCGATCGGGCTCGCGCGGATGCCCGTTTACCGGACTGCTTGGGAACGCCATGGGCTGGCGCTCGAGTTGGACGACGTCCTGGCCACGACGCATCCGCCACGGCAGACCGCACCGCCCGTCGGGTACGCCGTCCGTGAGCTCGTCGGGGAGGACTGGGAGCAACTCGTCGCGCGGGAGATGGCCGTGAACGAGGAGACGGCGCAGTACGACGCCGTGGCGCACGAACGCTTCGCCAGGGCACGCATCGAGTCGCAGCGCGCCCTCGTCGACCGGGGCGCCGCACACTTCGTCGGCGCCTTCGTCGGCGGCAGGCTGGTCGCCGAGCTGGGGATCGTCGACTGCGGCGGGACGGCACGCTATCAGAACGTCGGCACGGCACCCGAGCACCGCGGCCGGGGCGTCGCATCACACCTCATCGGGGTGGCCGCGACGTGGGCGGGGTCGCGCGGGTGCTCGCAGTGGGTCATCGTCACCGAGGCCACCAACCCGGCGGGACGCGTGTATCGCCGGGCCGGATTCGAACTGGTCGAGCCGATCGTGCAGACGTACCGTGCGCCGCACCGGTGACGGTCGGTTAGCTTGTCCTCGATGAAGGCATGCCCTCGATGAAGGCGATGATCGACTTCGACGCAACGCCGATCTTCGGCGTCCCCATGGCCGACGGGTCCGGCGTACGCGAAGGGATGTTGATCGAGGGCCCGCAGGGGTGGGGCGAATTCAGCCCGCCGCCTGGCAGCGATGACGCGGAGAACGTTCGATGGCTCACCGCCGCGGTCGAGGGGGGCACCGTCGGATGGCCCGATCCGCGGCGGGGCCGGATTCCGATCGCCGTCGTCGTGGCCGCGGTCGACGCCGCGTCGGCCCGCCGCACCGTCGGGGGCTCGGGCTGTCTCACGGCGGAGGTCTCCGTTGCCGCGACGCCGGACTCCCTTGCCGACGACGTCGAGCGGGTGGTCGCGGTCCGTGACGAGCTGGGTCCTCGGGGGCGAATCCGGTTGAACGCCAACGGAATGTGGAACGTCGGGGACGCCGCGCGGGCAATCGGGATCCTCGCGGAGGCGGCCGCCGGGGTGGAGTTCGTCGCCGACCCGTGCCGCACCACCGCCGAGTTGGCCGCGGTCCGCGGCAGGGTGGACGTGCCGATCGCGGCCCGGGCGTCCTGCGCCGGGGCGGTCGACGTCGTCATCCTCCGCAGCGGACCGCTTGGCGGTGTGCGACGTGCGCTGCGTGTGGCGGAGCGGCTGGAGCTGCCGTGCGTGGTGTCGTCCTCGGGCGAGACGAGCATCGGGCTGGCCGCCGGCCTCGCGCTGGCGGGCGCACTTCCCGAGCTGCCGTACGCATGTGCGCTCGGCACCGTGACCCTGCTCGACGGCGACCTCGTCGCGCCGGGTCGGTCACTGCGTCCAGTCGACGGGCACCTGCCGGTCGCGCCGACACCCGCCGCTCCGGTGCCGGAGCTCGTCCGGCGGTTCGCCGTCACCGACGCCGAACGGGTCGACACGTGGCGGCGGCGGTTGCGGTCGGCTCGCGCTACCGCCTGACTACGTCGACTTCGCCTTGGGATTCAGGTGGTTGTCGGCGATCCACTGGGCGGCCTTCTTCACCAAGCCGGATTGCGGGTAGCGGACGTGTGAGGTGAAGTCCTTGCCCAGCGAGCAGATCGGGTCGTTGGTGTTGCACATGTCGGCGGTCTTGGGTCCGTAGAGGGCGCTCAGCGTCGTCAAGGGCTGACCGAGGCGCGCCGACGGGTTGCCGAAGACCGCGACAGCGCTGATGTGGTCGGTCATCGCCGCAGGCAATGGAGCCTTGAAGCCGAGGCCGGTGATGGGGGACGTGGTGACGACGTCCATGACCGCCGCGCCCTGCGAGTAGCCGCCAAGGACGATCTTGGTCTTGGGGCAGTTCTTGGCGGTCGACTGCACGCGGGCGCTGGCGTCGTTGGCGCCGTCGGCCACCCCGAGGAAGTCGTAGGACGCCGGGTACTTCACGGCGTAGGAACGGATCGACTTGCCCTTGACCAGCGGTTTGAGGGAGTCCACCAAGGCTTGGCCCACGACGCCGATGCCGGGGGGCTCGTCGGTGCCACGGGCGAACACCACCTCGATGTCCGGGCAGTCGGCGGCGGCGGCGGACGGCGGGTTGGTCAGCGTCACGGTCGACAGCGCGACAGCCGCGGCAACCGTCATCGCCGCGCGCGTCAGCAGCGAGGTCGTCCCTTGCACGTGCACGGCCGCTCCTTGACCTGTCTGGGTTGAATCGAAGAAATCCCTCAACTCATACCCAATTTTCACTCCCGTCACTCTGACAACAGAATAGCGCCGTCGAGAGTTCCCAGCCGGTTAGCCGCGAATGTCGTCGTATACAGGCTCGACGCGTAATGGTTCAGTTGGCGCCATGACCCCGGATGCCCCGGAAGCCCGCACCGCGCCCGACATCGCCGCGGTGGACGAACTGCGCTTCCTCGGCGACGCGATTCGACGCGTCGACACTGCCGCCGGAGCCGCGCACTGGGACGACGGGGCGATAGCCCGCGTGCTCGCCGATGCCGACGCCGAGCTGTCCTCGGTGCAGGCCACCATCAGCGGAGACATCGCCGTGGCCGCCGCATCCGCCCCGTGGCGTGAGCGGGCCGACGACTACGCCCAGGGCGTGGCACGCACGCGAGGCGTTGCGGTGCCGACCGAACACGCCAGCGCGGACGCGGTCTTGGCAGTGGCCCTGGCGAGGATCGCCGTGGCCGAGGCCATCGTCGCCGTCTGCCGGGCGCGCGGCGCGGACGTCGCCGCCGCCGGTTCGGGGGAGAACCGCATCGCGGTCCTTCGCGGAGCGCCGCTCTCCGGGATTGGCAAGCGCGTCGTCGCCGAAGTGAGGCACCTCGTCGCCGACAAGCCGCGGGCCGTCCTGATGCGGCTGCTGATCACCCTTGGCATCAGCCTGGCCCTGGTGAGCGTCTTCCACTTCAGCGGTATGTCGAGATACGACGACGTGAGCCGACTGAGTCTCTATCTGTTCTCCGCGGTCGTCGGCAGCGTCGTGTGCACGAACGCGCTGTGCTTCGAGGCGCAACGGGTTCGCGACGCGATGTCGCACGGTGACCGCCTCTGGCAGATCCTGGTGGCGAAGAACCTGGCGATGGCAGTGCTGATCACCGTCGCCGCGCTTCCCGTCGTCGCCTTCCTCACCGTGGCCAGCGAGGGCAATCCGGTGGCCCTTGTCGACCAGTTGGTCACCATGGTCTTCATCTGGCTCGGTGTCGGGAACGTGCTGTCGGTGTTGTATCCGCTTCGGCAAGAACCGATTTCGGCGCGCCTGCACGACAGCACGTGGAAGCCGTACCTGTTCTCCTTCGCGCTGTCCTACGGGGTCGGTCTCAGCGTGAACCTGATGATCTTTTGGCGGTTGTGGTCGCGGCAGACCGCGGCGACAGAGTTGTCCGGTGGCGAGTGGGCGGCATTTCTGCTCGTCCTGCTCAGTGCCTTGACCAGTTGGGTGCTGCTCACCGTGTTTGCGGTGACCTGCAGTCGTGAACCCCGCATCCGCCGAATCCTGTCGCGTGAGATGGTCGCCTACCGCCCCGGTCGGCGGCCATAGGGGGTCGCCGGGTAATCGCGCTCCAGGCGTGGCGGGTCGACGGGTTTTGAACTAACGTGCCGTGGGCAACCAGGCCGTCTGCGGTCAGCGTGCCGTGACGGCACTTACGAAGGGTGGCGCTCGAATGACCGACCATGTGTCCACCGAAGGCCAGACGTCACGGCCGGATTCCCCGGACGGCGGCCTCGGCACCAGCCTCAAGCCGCGCCACATCACCATGATCTCGATCGCCGGCGTCATCGGCGCAGGCCTGTTCGTGGGATCGGCGAACGCCATCAAGGAGGCAGGGCCCGCGGTTCTGATCTCCTACTTCATGGCGGGCACGCTCGTCGTCCTGGTGATGCGGATGTTGGGGGAGATGGCAACCGCCAACCCGGACACCGGATCCTTCTCGGTCTACTCGGACCGGGCACTGGGTGGCTGGGCCGGCTTCTCCGTCGGCTGGCTGTACTGGTGGTTCTGGGTGCTGGTCATCCCCGTCGAGGCCACCGCGGCGGCGGCAATCCTGTCTGACCTCGTCGGCGCTCCCCAATGGGTATGGGCGCTCGCCGTCACCTTGTTGCTGACCGTCACCAACCTGATCAGCGTCGGCAACTACGGCGAGTTCGAGTTCTGGTTCGCGCTCATCAAGGTCGTCGCGATCATCGCGTTCATCGGCATCGGCGTTGCGGCGATCTTCGGCCTCATTCCCGACTCCGGGGTCAGCGGGATCAGCGCGCTGACGCAACCGGACGGGTTCATGCCCAACGGCTTTGGCGCGGTCATCGCCGGCATGTTGGTCACGATGTTCTCGTTCATGGGAACCGAGATCGTCACCATCGCGGCCGCCGAGTCGCCCGATCCGACCACAGGCATCAGCAAGGCCGTGAACTCGGTGATCTGGCGAATCTCGTTGTTCTACATCGGTTCCATCTTCGTGATCGTCGCCTTGATCCCGTACGACAAGCTCGACAACGGCTCGTACCAGACCACGCTCGAGGCCATCGGCATCCCCGGGTCGAAGATCATCATGGATCTGGTCATCCTCACCGCGGTGGCGTCGTGCCTGAACTCGGCGCTGTACACCGCATCGCGCATGCTGTTCTCGCTCGGTGACCGCAGGGATGCGCCGAGGGTCGTGCGCAAGCTGACCGGCAACGGCGTTCCGTGGGTCGCCGTGCTGGCGTCGATGGTGGTGGGCTTCCTGGCAGTGATCGGAAACTACCTGTTACCGGAGAAGATCTTCGCCTACCTGCTCGCGACCAGTGGTGCCATCGCCCTGTTCGTCTACCTCGCGATCGCGGCCAGCCAGTTTGTCCTCGGTCGCTCCATGCGCGCCAAGGGCGAGGAAGCACCGGTCAAGATGTGGCTGTTCCCGTACCTGACGATCGTGGTCATGGTGGCCATCGTCGTGGTTCTGGTGCTGATGGCGTTCGATCCCGATCAGCAGTCGGCGATCTTCCTGTCCTTGATCTCCGCGATCTTCATCATCGGTGCGGGAGTCGTCGTGCACCGCCGTCGTGGCCACAGCCTGACGGAGTCGACCCTCTAGCCCTTCTTGACCTGCAGCACCCGGTCTCGTAGACCGGTGGTTGCGGTCTCCAGAAGGCCCTTTGCGCCGCGCTTGATCAAGAACGACGGCAGCGGCACGATCGGGTCGACCGTGATGTCGAACCTCACGTGGGTGGAGTCGCCTACGGGTGTCAGGGTGTACCGCGCTTCCTGCGCCCGTTGCTGCTGGGCGCTGATCAACGTCCAGCCGACCCCGTCGGGATGTACGACGTGGGCGAGTTCCTGCTCGTCGCTGATTCCCACGATCTTGACCACCTGCCGGGATCGGCACGGTCGTCCGTCGGCGTCACGTTCGAGGACTTCGATCTCTTGGTGGGCTGGGGACCATTCGGGCAGGGATTCCAGGTCGAACAGCACGTCGAGGATTTCGCGGGGCGTCGCGTCGATGGTGATCTCGCGTGATTCGGTAACGGCCATGGGGGCAACGTATCCGACGCAACATTGATGTTTCGAGCAGTTTGGCCGGTGGTACTCACTCGCCATGAGAAAACACCTCATGACACAGATCCTCTTCGCCGGCGCCGGAGCGACGGCGATTGCCCTTGCACCGCTCGCCGGAGCGAACCCGCCGCCGCCGTGTGGCGTCGAGGGCACCCCCGCATGCGCCGTTGCAGGTCCCGACGGTGCGGCCGCAGGCGCGCCAGGCACGGGCGCGACCGCTGGTCCTGACGGCGCATCGGCCGTGGCCCCGGGAACCGGAGCCACCGCTGGTCCTGACGGCGCGGGCGTGACCGTGCCGGGCGCGGGCGCGCAGGCTGGCCCCGACGGCGCCGGAGCAGTGGTTCCCGGTGCGGGAGCGCAGGCAGGTCCCGGCGGTACCGAGGCCACCGTGCCCGGAGCGGGCGCTGTGACCGGACCGGACGGCGCCAGTGCGTACGTCCCGGGCGGGAGTGCCAACGCCGGTCCCGGAGGCGCGAGCTTCTGCGTTCCGAACTTTTGTGCCAACGCTGGGTAACCACACCCAGTCTTGAGCCCAAGACCCCCGAGGCGATCAGCGATCGTCTCGGGGGTCTTGGGCTTCACGCCCGTGATCGAACGCTAAGTCACCGTCTGTTGACATAGCTCGCGACGTCCCCTACGGTCACAAGTCATCAACTGTTGACATGTGCACCGTGAGGAGTCGACCGTGACGCAGGCCACGTCGGGACGTTCGTTCCTGAGCGACATCGCCCACGCGGCCATCGCCGCGCCCCGACGCTTCGTCGCGATCGCAGCGTTGGTCACCGTCGCGGCGGGAATCCTCGGCATTCCGGTCGCCAAGACGTTGTGCGCCTGCGGTTTCGAGGATCCCACGTCGGAGTCGGCGCGGGCCACGGCCCTTCTGGCCGACAAGTTCGACCGGGGTGGTCCTCAGCTGATCTTCGTCGTCTCCGATCCGAACGGATACGGCAGCGCCACCGCGCGTGCCACCGGCCTCGGCATCGTCGACCAACTGGAGCGCTCGCCCGACGTCGCGACCATCGTGTCGGCGTGGACGGTCCCCGCGGCGGCGACGGCCGGACTGATCGGCGACGACGGACGATCCGGTCTGATCGTCGCGGGCGTGTCGGGTGACGACGCCACGGCCCAGAAGGCCGCCAAGAACCTGTCCGACCTACTCGCCAACGACCACGACGGCGTGACCGTCCGGTCTGGTGGAACGGCGATGCTCAACGTTCAGATCACCGAGCAGTCGCAACACGACCTGATGGTGATGGAGTCGCTGGCAATACCGCTGAGCTTCGTCGTCCTGATCTGGGTGTTCGGCGGCGTTCTGGCGGCGTTGATCCCGATCGCCGTCGGCGGAATGGCGATTCTCGGTGCGCTGGCCTTGCTACGCGGCGTCACCTTCTTCACCGATGTTTCGATCTTCGCCCTGAACCTCAGTGCCGCAATGGGTTTGGCGCTCGCCGTCGACTACACGCTGCTGATCCTCAGCCGGTACCGCGACGAGATCGCCGACGGTGTCCCGCGTGAGGACGCGCTGGTGAAGACCATGGGGACGGCCGGCCGCACGGTGTTGTTCTCGGCGACCATCGTCGCGTTGTCGATGGCCATGATGGCCCTCTTTCCGATGCACTTCCTCAAGTCGTTCGCCTATGCGGGAGTCGCGACGGTCGGCTTCGCCGCGGCGGCCGCGCTCTTCGTCACCCCTGCGGTCATCGTGTTGCTTGGAGACCGCTTGAACGCGTGGAAGATTCGTGGGCCGTTTCGTCGGTCCACCGCAGCGCACCGCTCCGTCGAACAACCATTCCTCTACCGGTGGACCAAGGGCGTCATGCGCCATGCGGTACCGATCGGCGTCGCCGTCGTCGGGGTGATGCTGTTGCTCGGCGCACCGTTCCTCGGGGTCAAGTGGGGTTTCCCCGACGACAGGGTGCTGCCGGCGTCGGCGTCGGCGCATCAGGTCGGCGACCACCTCCGGGAGGACTTCGTCGACGCGGCCACCGCGGTGACCGTCGTCGTACCCGACGCGAAGGACCTCGTGGTCGGCGACTTCGCCCGCTACGCCGCCGACCTGGCCCGCGTGCCGGACGTCACGACCGTGTCCCCGCCGACCCAGTCCGACGGCAGCGCCTTCCTGACGGTGCACAGCTCCGCGCCGTTGTTCTCCGACGCCTCGCAGGCTCAGCTGGACCTCCTGCACGAGGTGCCAGGCCCCGGTGGCCGAGGGGTTCTGCTGACCGGCACCGCGCAGACCAACGCCGACAGCGTCGACGCCATCACCTCGCGGCTGCCCCTCGTGCTCGGGCTGATCGCGGCAATCATGTTCGTGGTGCTCTTCCTGCTCACCGGCAGCGTAGCGATCCCGCTGAAGGCGTTGGTGCTCAACGCGTTGTCTCTGACGGCGGCGTTCGGCGCGATGGTCTGGATCTTTCAGGACGGCCACCTCGGCGGCCTCGGAACGACGACGACCGGGACACTGGTCGTCAACATTCCGGTGTTGTTGTTCTGCATTGCCTTCGGATTGTCGATGGACTACGAGGTGTTCCTGGTCTCGCGCATTCGCGAGTTCTGGCTGGAATCCGGCGGGGCCGGTGACGCCCAGACCGCGCGGGCCAGGAGCGACGAGAGCGTGGCACTCGGCATTTCCCGGACCGGCCGAGTCGTCACCGCCGCAGCGGTGGTGATGTCCATTTCGTTCGCGGCGCTCATCGCCGCCGAGGTGTCGTTCATGCGGATGTTCGGGCTTGGACTCACCCTGGCCATCCTCACCGACGCCACGCTGGTGCGGATGGTTCTCGTGCCGGCGTTCATGCGAATGATGGGGGAGTGGAACTGGTGGTCACCGTGGTGGCTCACCCGGCTCCACGATCGCTTTGGCCTCGACGACGGTCACGATGCCCGTCACGAGGCCCCGGCGTCGCGGCCACCTCAGCGCACCGGAGCGACCACCGTCGCCCGCTCCGTTCATCCGTCTCGTGAACCATTCGGTCCCGGGTGTCGTGTCTAAGAAGAAGGAGGGCGCCATGAGTGTGATCGCCGCCGTACGGGGAGAACTCCCATCCAACCGCTATACGCAGGCCGAGGTGACCGAAGCGCTGCTGGCCATTCCCGGCTATGCGGAGTACTCCGAGCCCATCAGGAAGCTGCATCGGAGTGCGAAGGTCGACAGCAGGCACATGGTGCTCTCGCTGGAGGAGTACGCCACGCTCGACGACTTCGGCAAGGCCAACGACATCTTCATCGAGCATGCCGTCGAGCTCGGCTGCGCAGCGGTGCTGGGCGCACTCGAGGACGCCGGCCTGACGCCTGCCGACGTCGACGTCATCTACTCGACGACCGTCACCGGTCTCGCGGTGCCGACGCTCGACGCCCGCATCGCCGCCCGGATCGGCCTGCGGCCAGACGTCCGGCGGGTGCCGATGTTCGGGCTCGGCTGCGTCGCGGGCGCGGCCGGCGTGGCGCGCCTGCACGACTACCTGAGGGGGGCGCCCGACGACGTCGCCGTGCTGGTCGCCGTGGAACTGTGCTCGTTGGTGCCCAAGCGCAATCCGTCGATGGCGACCGTCGTCGGCAGCAGCTTGTTCGGCGACGGGGCGGCCGCCGTGGTCGCCGTCGGCGACCGCCGCGCCAAGGGCATGGTCGCCTCGGGGCCGGAGGTGCTCGACTCGCGGAGTCACCTGTACCCCGATTCGGAACGCACCATGGGCTGGGACGTCGACTCCACCGGTTTTCGGCTGGTGCTCTCTCCCGACGTCCCCAAGGTCGTCGAACGCTACCTCGGTGACGACGTCACCAGTTTCCTTGCCGCACACGACAAGACGATCGACGACATCGGTACCTGGGTGAGTCATCCCGGCGGTCCCAAGGTCATCGAGGCCATCACCGCAACGCTCGGCCTGTCCGACGACGCGCTCGAGCTGACGTGGCGCTCGCTCGCGGAGGTGGGCAACCTGTCCTCGGCGTCGGTGCTTCACGTGCTGCGCGACACCATCGCCAAGCGTCCCGAGCCGGGAACGTCCGGGCTGATGATGGCCATGGGTCCGGGTTTCTGCTCGGAGCTCGTCCTGCTGCGGTGGAGGTGACCCGATGACCTGGTACGTGCTGCTGATCGTCGTCGTCGGCATCGAGCGGATCGCCGAACTCGTCGTCTCCAAGCGAAACTTGGCGTGGAGTAAGGCCAACGGCGGCACCGAGTTCGGCGCCTCGCACTATCCCACGATGGTCGTCCTGCACGTCGGGCTGCTGGTGGGCTGCCTCGTCGAGCCGCTCGTCCTGCATCGACCGTTCATCCCCGCCCTCGGCTGGCCGATGCTGGCCGTCGTGGTCGCGGCTCAGGTGCTGCGGTGGTGGTGCATCACCACCCTCGGATCGCAGTGGAACACCAGGGTGGTCGTCATCCCGGGGGCCGACCGTGTCACCGGTGGCCCGTATCGCCTGATCCCGCACCCGAACTACGTCGCCGTCGTGATCGAGGGCGTCGCGCTGCCGCTGGTGCACAGTTCCTGGATCACCACGGTGGTCTTCACCGTGCTCAACGCGGCGCTGCTGCGGACGCGGCTCAAGGTGGAGAACGCCGCGCTCGCGAGCCTGTCGTGATCGACCTGTTGGTGGGCGGCGGCGGCCCCGCGGGTCTGGCCACCGCGCTGTACGCCGCTCAAGCCGGGCTCGAGGTCGTCGTGGTGGAGCGGCGCTCGGGCGACCTCGACAAGGCCTGCGGCGAGGGCATGATGCCGCACACCCTCGCACATCTCGCCCACCTCGGGGTCGACCCGAAAGGCCGCGCACTGCATGGGATCAGCTATCTCGGCGGCGGCCGGCGAGTCGACGCCACGTTCCGGGCGGGCACCGGTCTCGGCGTGCGCAGGACCGTGCTGCACGCCGCCATGCGGGACGCGGCCGACGACGCCGGGGTGCGGTTCGTCCACCAGGACGTGGGTCCGGTGACGCAGGACGACTCGTCGGTCCGGGTGGGGAACTTGCACGCCAGATATCTGGCGGCGGCGGACGGGTTGCACTCGCCCATCCGGCGTTCGCTCGGCCTGGAGAAGGCCAGCCCGGGGCCGCGCCGGTGGGGAATCCGGCGGCACGTCCAGATCGCGCCGTGGACGGACTCCGTAGAGGTGCATTGGGCGCGCGGCGCCGAGGCCTACGTGACGCCGGTCGCCGACGACTGCGTTGGCATCGCGATCCTTAGTTCCACCCGCGGCGGATTCGACAGCCACTTCGCCGAGTTTCCCGAGCTGCGGGAGCGGGTCGACGGGCATGCCAACGGCCCGGATCGGGCGGCTGGTCCGCTGCGGCAGTCCGCCCGCAGCAGGACGGCGAGCCGGGTGATGTTGGTCGGCGACGCGGCCGGGTACGTCGACGCGTTGACCGGCGAGGGCATGGGGCTCGCGTTCGGCGCCGCACGGCAATTGGTGAACTGCGTGGTTGCCGACCGGCCCGCCGACTACGACCGTCAGTGGCGACGGGTGACCAGGCGCTACCGGCTGTTGACGGCGGGGTTGGTGCGGGCCGGCGGCGTGCCGCCGGTGCGGGCGCGCATCGTGCCGGCGGCGTCGGCCTTGCCACGGGTCTTTGCCATGGCGGTCAACCAGCTTGCGTACTGATCGGCGTGACGTCGCCAAGCGACGACCCGACCCCACGAGTCCGCGCCGGGCTTGGCAGACTGTTCCCATGGCACAGATAACGCTAGGCGGAAATCCCATCAACACGGTCGGCGAGCTTCCCGCGGTCGGATCGCCCGCGCCCGGATTCACCCTGACCGGCACCGACATGGGTGCCGTCACCAATGATCAGTTCAGCGGAAAGCCGTTGCTGCTCAACATCTTCCCGTCGGTCGACACCCCCGTGTGCGCCACCAGCGTGCGGACGTTCAACGAGCGGGCCGCCGCGACCGGTGTCGCGGTGCTGTGTGTGTCCAACGATCTCCCGTTCGCGCAGAAGCGGTTCTGCGGCGCAGAGGGCATCGAGAACGTCACCACGGCCTCGGGTTTCCGGGACAGCAGCTTCGGTACGGACTTCGGCATCACCATGGCCGACGGCGCCTTCGCCGGGCTCCTCGGCCGGGCCGTCGTGGTGGTCGGTGCTGACGGCAACGTCGTGTACTCCGAGCTGGTGCCCGAGGTCGGGCAGGAGCCGAACTACGACGCGGCACTCGCAGCGTTGAGCTGAGCCGGACACAGCTCATCTAGGGGGAGGCGGCGGCGAGGACCGCTTGGTCCTCGTCGGCGAACGTCTCCTCGAGCTGCAGCGGCGAGTAGTCGAGGTCGATCTCGCCGACGGGGCGGCCGCGCGCACTGCCGATGGTTCCGAACCGTCGCATCCCCTTGTCCGTGGCGTACTGCAGGAACTCGTCCCTGTCGAGACCGAACGGGATCTCGTCGTAGAGTGCGAACGCCTCCTCGGTGTTCGCCAATGCCAGCGGGATGAGTTCGTTCATCCGTTCCTCGAACACCGCCCAATTGGCGTCGTCGGCGGCGACGTGGCGCCGGCAGGTGAACGTGCCCCACGCCATGTGGCGGCGTTCGTCCTCCCCGATGCGCCGGACCAGTTCCTGCATGCCCGGCAGGATCCCGCGGCTCACGCAAATCTTGTGCCACGCGTAATATCCCGTGAGCGCCATCATCCCCTCGATGACGTGGTTGTAGGTCGCCGATGCGCGCACCTGAGCGGCGGGGGACGGGTCCGAGGACAGTGTGTCGAGCGACCGCGGCAGCTCCTCGTAGAAGATCGTCCGGTAGGCGGGCAAGTCGTCGAGGTAGTGGTGCAGGTCCTCGGTGATGCCGACGGCGTCGAGCCAGAGGCGGAACACCTGCGTGTGCTTGGCTTCCTCGAACGCGAACTGGGTGAGGTACATCTCGTCGCCGAGGCGCCCCTCGGCCCGCATCGCCGTCATGAACGGCTGGATGTCCTCGGTGACGGCCTCCTCGCCCGCGATGAACTCCGCGCACAGCCGGGTGGCCCAGTCGCGTTCGACATCCGAGAGGGCCTGCCAGTCCGCGCGGTCTTGGGAGAAGTCGATGTCGGCCGGATCCCAGAACTTGGCATTGCCGCCGGCGAACAGCTTCAGCGGCAGACTGTCCCAGTTGAGCCCGCCTTCGGCCAGTGAGCCCAGTCGTGTGCGCGTCATGGATGAATGGTCCTCCGTCGCGCAGGACGTTTCAGGCGAACCGCACATCGTCTTCGCCGAATTTCAGATCGGCCAGTCCTCGCGGCGGTGGGCGGCGTCGAAGAACATCCACTCGTAGCGGGCCGTGGCCGCGAAGTGCGCCCTGGCGACGGCCTCCTCCGCCGGGTTGAGCGTCCGCCCGACTTCGTCGGTCAGCGCCAGCACCTGCGCGACTGCGGCAGCGAACTCCTCGCCGCCGTAGCTGTCGATCCAGCTCTGATAGCGGGAATCGGGGGAGCCGCGCTCGATCAGGGCGGCGCCGACGCGTTCGTAGATCCAATAGCACGGCAGGATCGCGGCCAGGCCCTCGGCGAAACCTCCTCCGTACACGGTGGCCAACAGATAGCTGGTGTACGCCCGCGTGGTGGGCATGACGTCCTCGTCGATCGCCGAGGCGGGCAATCCGAGCGCGGGTAGCAGAGTGCCGTGCAGGCCGAGTTCGACGTCGAGCACGTCGGCGGCATGTCGGGCGAACATCGCCGTGTCGGTCAGGGTGGGCGCCTTCGCGCCGACGACGGCCAATGCGCGGGCGTAGTCGCGCAGGTAGTGCACGTCTTGGGCGAGGTAGTGGGCGAACACGTCGGTGTCCAGGGTCCCGTCGGTCAATCCGGTGATGAAGGGGTGGGACAGGATCGCCGCGAACGTCGGCTCGATCTCCCGCCACAGTCGTCGTGACCAAGTCTCGGTTTGCGTGCTCATGGGTGCCGAACTTACCCGGGTCGTCACCGTTGGGTCACGGTATGGCGGCTCATTGGCGTTGGGGCACTCGGCAATTGGGTTGCCGACGTTGTGGGGTAGTAGAAGTGAATTGTCGCCCCGACGTTTGTAGAGAGATGGAACTTCCGATGAGACGCATTTTCGCCTTCGTGATCAGCCTCGCCGTCTTGGTGGCGACGCCGGGACTCGCGTCGGCCGACCCCTATCAGCGGCCCGCGCGCAACCAGCAGGCCGTCGACTTCGTGATCAAGCGTGCCGTCTCACAGGTTGGGGTTCCGTTCGCCTACGGCGGCGGCGACGCCAACGGTCCCACTCTCGGAAGCGGCCCCACCACCGACGCGCTCGCCACGGAGCAGCGCGCCAACACACCCGGCACCGATCCGGGCAGTGTCTTCGGCACGGTCCCGGGTTCGACCGTCCTCGGCGCTGCGCCTGCTCCCGCGCCCACCGTCGTCGGCTTCGACGCCTCGGGCATCATCGTCTACGCCTTCGCCGGAGCGGGCATCAAGCTGCCCCGCTCGTCGGGTGAGCAGTACAAGGTCTCGCAGAAGGTCGCGCCGAGCCTGGCGCTGCCCGGCGACCTGATCTTCTTCGGTCCCGACGGGACGCAGAGCGTGGCGTTGTTCGTCGGCAACGGCCAGATGCTCGAGGCCACCGACACCGGCATCAAGGTCTCCCCGGTGCGTACCGCCAACATGACCCCGTACGTCGGTCGCATCATCGCCTGACTCGTCCCCTCACCCCGGCCAGCACGAGGTGAGCTGTCGCGGCGCCCACTCGGGCCATGATGGTGAACCGATCACGTCTGCGCCGCTGATCTGGGCGACGATCCGGGGTCCGCGGAAGCCGCTGCCGTCGTAGAAGGTGACACCGTCACACATGGGGGCGGCGTCGACGACCACCGACCACAGTCGACGGTGTCGCTCCCGAATCTTGTTGGGCGGCACGGCATGTCCGCCCGCGACCACGCGGTGCGCCACACGCTCGACGGCCAGGTCCTCGGGGATCATCAGCACGTGCAGGACGACGGTGTAGTCGGCGGACTTGGCCGAGGCGACGAGCTCGAGCTTCGACGGGTGGGAGAACACCGTCTCGGCGATGAACGACAATCGGCGCTCGACGAGCGTCGACCTGGTCTCGGCGGCGATCTTGGCGGCGTCGTAGGCGTGGGACTCCGCGTCTTCCGGCCAGCGCTGTCTGGCGATTTCGTCGGCGTTGACGAAGACGCTGCCGCGCAGGAGCGGCGCAAGCGTCAGCTCGACGAAGGTCGACTTGCCCGCGCCGTTCGGGCCAACGACCAGGTCGAGGCGATTCACTCCACCGTCACGGCGTGCCGGTCAGCACGACCGACGTGCCGTCCGGGCGGTGTTCGACGATGTCGCCGTGCTCGTCGAGGGCCACCGTGGTGACCCCGCGCGCGGCGAGAACGCGGCCGTAGTCGGTACGGGAGAGGCTCTCTTCGATGCCCGCGGAGATCTCGGCGTTGAAGACCACGCCCTCTTCGATGGTGAGCTCGCGCAACGGCAGCTCGCCAGCCATTGCGGCCTCGACTCGGCGGCGCGCCGCCGTCTGCTGGCTGGACACCGCGCGGCCGACGCGGACCCAATGGTCGAGCTGCTGCTTGGCCGACCTACTCTGGCGCGCGCCTTCGGCTTCGGCGCTGGCGACCAGGTCGGCGGCGAAGCGGGTGACGCGATCGGCGACTTCGGACATGGTTCCACCTCCTGTTACAGAATGCTACACGGGGTAGCAATGCGTAACGCGGTCCGCGGGGACTGCCGTTCGGTTAGTTTCGTCTGGTGTCCGACCTGACGAACCGCCAGATCGTATTGCGTCGCCGGCCCCAAGGCCTGGTCGACGCGGACGACACCGAACTGGTGGTGACTCCGGCACCCCGGCCCGCCGACGGCGAGGCGCTAGTGCGGGTGACCTACGTCGGCATCGACGCCGCCGCCCGGACGTGGCTCAACGACCAGCCCGGCTATCTGCCACCGGTGCAACTGGGCGAGGTCATCAGGGCCGCCGGGATCGGCGAGGTGGTCGAGTCACGTTGCGACGCCTACTCCGTCGGCGACGTGGTGACGACGCTGTGCGGATTTCAGGAGTACGCCATCGTGCGCGACGACGTCTTCTGTACGCCGGTGACGGGGATGGACGAGATTGACCAGCTGGCGGTGATGTCGATCTACGGGCCGACGGGCGCCACCGCGTACTTCGGGATGAACGACATCGGACGCCCGGCGCCGGGGGAGACGGTGGTGGTCTCGGCTGCCGCGGGCGCCACCGGCTCGGTGGCAGGCCAGATCGCGAAGATCGCCGGTGCCCGCGTCGTCGGCATCGCAGGTGGGCCGGACAAGTGCCGCGCGGTCGTCGAGGACTTCGGTTTCGACGACTGCGTCGACTACCGCGCGGGCAACGTGCCTGCCGCCCTCAGGGAGACGTGCCCGCGCGGGGTGAACGTCTACTTCGACAACGTCGGCGGTCCGATCCTCGACGCCGTTCTCGGCCGCCTGGCGCCAAAGGCCAGGGTGGTGCTGTGCGGCGTCATCTCCAGCTACCTGACCGGTGAGCACCCGGGGCCGGCCAACTACGTGAACATCCTGGCCAAGACGGCGACCATGCAGGGGTTCAACGCGCTCGACGAATGGGGCCGGTTCGACGAGGCCTTTGCCGCGTTGCGAGGGTGGGAGCAGCAGGGTCTGCTGGTGCACCGCGAGACCGTCTACGACGGCATCGAGTCCTGCGTCGACGCCCTGAACGGGCTGTTCACCGGGGCGAACGTCGGCAAGATGCTGGTGCGCATCTCGCCGCCGTAGGACGCGCGCGGTCACGCCCGGCTAGGCCGCCGGCGCCAGCCGGTGAGCACGTCACCGGCCGTCCCGCGGGCACGGGCGACCGGATACATCGCCAAGACGGTGAGCACGCCGGCGGTCTGGGCGGCGACGGTCGCCCGGTCGGAGCCGATCAACAGCGGCAGGAACGTCTCGATCACACACAGGGCGATGAAGCAGGCGAGGCTGCGCGAGCCGATCACCACGAGCGGCCCGACGACGGCCGGTGCGCGGGCGACCGCGAACCGCAACAGTTGGTAGAGCACCACGAAGGCCGCCCACGCCAACGCGATTCGGCCCACTCCGCAATCGGCTTTGTCGAACGCCCTCGCGCCCGCGGCGGTGTCGCGCACGAGCAGCCCGGTCGCGGCCACCAGTAGACCGGCCCCCACCGCGACGGCCAGAGCGGCCGGGCCGCGCATCCGATCGGCGAGCCGACTCCAGTACCAGCCGACGACGAACGCCGACCCGAACAGCGCCTGCCACGCCGCGGTGTTGAAGTATGCGTAGCCGTCCGGCTGGTCCGGGAAGCGGCCCCAGTCCGTCGCGAGGGCCACCGCGTAGAGCAGAGCCGACGAACCCGCGACCGCAGGCCACCACCCGCGGTGAAGGAGGGGCGTCCACACCATCGCGAGGACCAACAAGACGACGTACATGGACAGGATGTCGACGTAGCGAGGGTTGATCTGCATGGTGACGAGCCAGCCCGCCACCTGGGCGGGGGAGAAGTCCGTGACGTCGGGCCACGTCGGATCCTCGATCTCGGCGGCCACCGAGACGGCGACGGTCAGCGCGGTCAGGGCAACGTGGGACGCGTACAGCAGCGCGGTTCGGTGCCCAAGGCGCACTTCCGCATTCGCCAACCCCGCGGCCTCGGTTCGGCGTCGGCTGAGTATGCCGACCACCAGGCCGGAGATGAGGATGAAGCCCGACGCTCCGTCGATCCAGGGGATGAACGACATCGAGCGAAAGAGGGCGGACTCGTAGCACACGTGTGCCAATGCCATGTAGCAGATGCACACTCCGCGGACGGCATCCAGTGCTCGGTCTCTCCCCACTCGGTCCTCCCCCAGGGACGATGATGCCCGTGGCTGGTCGCCGGCGTGGCGATACTCACGTCTTCGACGGTGCGACAACGGCTTTGCCGCTGGCTGAACGGCCTACGATTGACCTATGGCACGTGGTTCTCGACAGGAGTACATCGCCCCGGAAGGCCTGCTGCGCATCGAGGACTGCCTCACCGCCGACGGGGCCGTCGAGCTCCCACCCGGGGTGACGCTGCCGTCGTTGATCGAGCGCAACGTCGCCCACGTCGGGGATTCCGTCGCGTACCGCTATCTGGACTTCACCGGCTCGGATGCGGGCCGGGCCGTCGAGCTGACCTGGGCCGGTCTCGGTGTCCGGTTGCGAGCGGTCGCCGCCCGGCTGCAGAGCGTCGCAGCCAGAGGGGACAGGGTGGCGATCCTTGCGCCACAAGGGCTCGACTACGTGATCGGATTCTTCGCGTCGATCAAGGCGGGCAACATCGCCGTGCCGCTGTTTGCGCCCGAATTGCCCGGACACGCCGAACGTCTCGACACGGCGCTGCGGGACTCTCGGCCGTCGGTCGTGCTGACCACCGTGGCGGCGCTGCAGGCCGTCGAGTCGTTCCTCGACCACCTCCCACCCGCGTTGCGGCCCAAAGTGCTGGTCCTCGAGCACATTCCGGACTCCGACGGTGACGGCTTCACCCCGGTCGAGGTCGACGTGGACGACGTGTCGCACCTGCAGTACACGTCCGGCTCGACGCGTCCACCCGTCGGGGTGGAGATCACCCACCGCGCGGTCGGCACGAACTTGATTCAGATGATCCTGTCGATCGACCTGCTGAACCGAAACACCCACGGCGTCAGTTGGTTACCGCTCTACCACGACATGGGTCTCTCCATGATCGGCTTCCCGGCGGTCTACGGCGGCCACTCGACTCTGATGTCGCCCACCGCGTTCGTCCGCAGGCCGCAACGGTGGATCAACGCGTTGTCCGACGTGTCGCGAGAGGGGCGGGTGGTGACCGCCGCGCCCAACTTCGCCTACGAGTGGACGGCGCTGCGAGGACGGCCGGCGCCCGGCGACGACGTCGACCTGGCCAACGTCGTGATGATCATCGGCTCCGAGCCGGTCAGCATGGACGCCATCGCCGCGTTCAACGAGGCGTTCGCGCCGTTCGGGTTGCCTGCGACGGCGATCAAGCCGTCCTACGGCATCGCCGAGGCCACGCTGTTCATCTCGACCACGGCTCCGACGGCCGAGGCCACGGTGCTCTACGTCGACCGCGACGAGCTCGAAGCCGGTCGCGCGGTGCCCGTTTCGGCCGACGCCCCGTCGGCGGTGGCTCAGGTGTCGTCGGGTCAGGTGGCTCGCAGTCTGTGGGCGGCAGTGGTCGACCCCGACACGGCCGGCGAGCTCCCCGACGGCCGAATCGGCGAAATGTGGTTGCACGGCAACAACATCGGTCGCGGCTACTGGGATCTACCCGAGGAAAGCGCGCGCACGTTTCACGCCCGGTTGGACTCCCCGCTCGAGGCGGCAAGCCACACTGCCGGCGTACCCGCGACGGCGGACTGGCTGCGCACCGGCGATCTCGGCTTTTACCTCGACGGCGAGCTGTACGTCACCGGCCGGATCGCCGACCGGGTGCTGGTCGACGGACGCACCGTCTACCCGCAGCACGTCGAAGCCACGGTGGCCGACGCCTCACCGATCGTCAGGCGCGGTTACGTCGCGGCGTTCACCGTCCCAGGAGACGACGGCGAGCGCCTCGTCGTGATCGCCGAGCGTGCGGCGGGCACCAACCGTGCCGATACCCGGGAGGCGGTCGACGCCATCGGGGCGGAGGTGCTGCGCCGCCACGATTTGACCGTCCACGACGTGAAAGTCCTTCCCGCCGGGGCAATTCCACGCACCACCAGTGGAAAGTTGGCCCGAAGAGCGTGTCGGGCGCAGTATCTCGACGGCGCCTGGGCCTAGATCTGTCCGTGTCGCGGCGGTCGCGTCCCCGAGAGGGCATGGCGGCCGATGTGCTGAATCTTCCACCGGACCGGATCGTGCAGGGTGTGGGTGCGGGCGTCGCGCCAGTAGCGGGACAGGTTGCCACTCGCCGAGGCGCTGCGGGTGCCGCCCAGTTCGAACAGGGCAGCCGACGCCTCGAGTGACGCGCGGACCGCGGCGACCTTGGCGACCGCGACGGCGATCGACGCGTCCGCCGTCGCGTCCGCGGTCGGGTTGGCCCGCGCCGCGTCGACCTGACGGGCCGCGTCGGCGAGCAACGCCTGCGCGCCGCGCACGGTGACCACCAACTCCCCGGCGAGTGCGACGACGGTGGGGTCGTCGGCGGTCGAGTCGACCCGAGCCTCGAAGTGCGGGCGGGCCTTCGCGGCATTCCGGACGCCTTCTTCGAGTGCGCCCGTGGCGATCCCGACGTCGATGGCGGCGTGCAGCAGCTGCGCCTGGGCGCCGTAGGTGGTCGGCTCGGCGAAGATGGGGGAGAAGGGGACGACGTGCTCCTCGGGTACCCGTACGTCGTCCAGGGTGACGGTGCCCGACGCGGTGGTCCGCTGGCCCATGCCGTCCCAGTCGTCGACGATCTGCAGGCCCGGCGCATCGCGTGGCACGAAGGCCAGTGCCTTGGGCGTGCTGGACGTCGGCGCGGCGCCGGAGCCGTCCGCGACGGACGCCCTGACGATCACCCAGTCGGCGAAGAGCGCTCCCGTGGAGTAGAACTTGCGACCGGCAAGCAGGTAGTCACCGGACTCGGTCTTGGTGAGCGTGGTGGCGTCGACGTCGATCGGGTGCGGGCCGCGTTCGGATTGCGCGTTGGCGAGCAGTCCGCCGCCACGGACGACGCCGTAGAAGAAGGACTGTTGCGATGGCGTCCCCTTCAGACGCACGGCTTCGAGAAAGGTGAAGTGCGAGTGGGGAATTTGAGCCAGTGACGGGTCCGCCTCGGCGATCGACCGAAACACCTCGGACACCACCTCGAAGGGAGCGTCCACGCCGCCGAACTCTTCTGGCACCGTCAGGGCCAGCAGTCCGGATTCCTTGAGCGCCCGGACCTGGTCGTGCGGCAGGGTGCGTTCGGAGTCGCGGGCACTGGCGTCGGCGCCGAACTCGACCGAGAGGCGATGCGCCAACGCCACCGCGTCGGCGGCGCTCGTGACGACCTCCGTCGCGGCTGGTGCGGTCACCGCGCGGTGCCAAGGAAGGGGACCGAGGTGGGAGTCGCATCGATCCGACCGGCGTCGAACAACCCGCGCTCACGCAGCACCGGGACGACGCCCTCGCCGAACCAGTAGAGCTCCTCGAGGTGCGGGTAACCGGAGAAGATGAACTCGTCGATGCCGATCTCGGCGTATTCGGCGATCCGGTCGGCGACGTCGGTGTGGCTGCCCACCAGGGCGGTTCCCGCCCCGCCGCGGACGAGGCCGACGCCCGCCCACAGGTTGGGTGCGATCTCCAGGCTGCGGGCGTCGTTCCAGGACCCGTTGGCGCGGTTGGCTTCGTGAAGGGCGAGCATGCGCTTCTGTCCCTCGGACTGGCTGCGGCTCAGCCCGGCTTGGGCGTTGCGCACCGTCTCCTCGTCGAGCGCGTCGACGAATTTGCCTGCTTGCGCCCATGCTTCGTCGGCGGTGTCACGCGAAATGGTGTGCAACCGAATGCCGAAGCGCACCGTGCGGCCCTCGTCGGCGGCCTCCTTGCGGATCCACTCGATCTTCTCCCGCACCGCTTCCGGGGGCTCGCCCCAGGTCAGGTAGACGTCGGCGTGCTTGGCGGCCACCGGTCCGGCGGCCTTCGAGCTACCGCCGAAGTACAACGGCGGCACCGGGTTTGGCGGCAGCGCCAGCGCGGCGTCCTCCACTTGGATGTGCTTGCCGTCCAGGGTCACGGTCTCGCCCGCCCACAGCCGGCGAACCACGTCGAGGAACTCGTCGCATCGCTCGTAGCGTGCGTCCTTGTCGAGGTAGTCCCCGAACGACCGTTGCTCGTGGGCTTCCCCGCCGACGACGACGTTGAGGAGCAGGCGACCGGGGGCGTGCCTGGCGAACGTGGCCGCCATCTGAGCCGAGAGGGTGGGGCTGACGAGGCCGGGGCGGAACGCGACCAGGAAGGCCAGCGACGTGGTCTCCCTGGCCAGCAGGGCGGCGGTGATGAAGGCGTCCTCACACCACGCGCCGGTGGGGATGAGCGCGCCGGTGAACCCGAACGACTCTGCGGCGCGGACGATCGAGCCAAGGTAGTCGATCGACGCGTCGCGGTCGCTGTGTGCCGATCCGGCGGGGGTGCCGTGACCGCCGCCGACGATTAGCCGGCTGTCGCCATAGGTGGGCAGGAACCAGTGAAGCTTGACGGGCATGGCGAGACTCCTAGCGGCTGGCCGTCGGCTGCGAGGCCGTCGACGACGATGATGAGGGCTTGGTGGACGGTCGTTCGATTATCGTCGACGACGGCCCGCCCACCCGGTACCGGGATCCGCGATGTTCGTCGGGGAGGCGGTCGCCGCGGCCAAACAGCTTGTTGCGCAACGTTCCCGGGGCGTACTCCGACTGGTAGGCGCCGCGGGCGGTCAACACAGGCACCACGTGGTCGACGAAGTCGGCGAAGGTGCCTGGCGTGATGGCGTAGGCCAGGTTGAAGCCGTCGACGTCGGTTTCGGCGACCCACTCCTGCAAGACGTCGGCGACGCGTTCACCCGAGCCCACGATCAGCGGGCCGATGCCGCCGATCTTGCCCCAGTTGGCGATGTCTCGGACCGCCCACTCGCCGCCGTCCGGATCGGCGGACTGGAAGGCCTTGACCGCCGACAGGATGGCGTTGGAGTCGACGTTGCCGATCGGCTCGTCGAGTCCGTAGCTGGCCAGGTCGACGCCCATCCAGCCGGACATGAACACCAGGGCGCCCTCGGGGTCGCCGTAGGAGAGGTACTCGGCGTGCTTGGCCCGGGCCTCCTCGTCGGTCGCGGCGGTGATGACCGTGGACAGGTTGAAGATCTTCGCCGCGTAGGGATCTCGGCCCGCCAGCTCCAGCTCCCGGCGAATCGTCGTCACCGTCTCGCGAAGGATCTCCTTCGTCGGGGCCGCGGTGAAGATGGCCTCGGCGTTCTCGGCGGCGAACCGAACCCCGCGCGGTGACGCTCCGGCCTGGAACATGACGGGTGTCCGCTGCGGGGACGGCTCGGAGAGGTGGATTCCCGGCACGGTGAAATGCGTTCCGGCATGGCCGATGTGGTGCACCTTGTCGGGATCGGTGAAGACGCCGCGTTCGCGGTCGCGGATGACGGCGTCGTCCTCCCAGGACCCTTCCCACAGCTTGTAGAGGACCTCCAGGTACTCGTCGGCGTGGTCGTAGCGGGCGTCGTGGGCGGGTTGGTCGGTCTGTCCCATGTTGCGGGCTGCCGACGGCAGGTATCCGGTGACGACGTTCCAGCCGACCCGGCCCTTGGTGAGGTGGTCGAGCGTGGACACCCGCCGGGCGAACGGGTACGGATGCTCGAACCCCGTTCCGGTGGTGATGCCGAAACCGAGGTGTTCGGTGACCAATGCCATCGCGGACACCAGCAGCAGCGGGTCGTTGACCGGAACCTGGGCGGCCTGCCGGATCGCGGCCTCGTCGCTGGCGCCGTACACGTCGTAGGTGCCGAGGACGTCGGCGATGAACAGCCCGTCGAACCGACCTCGCTCGAGGAGTCGGGCGAGGTCGGCCCAGTAGGACAGGTCCTTGTACTGCGAGGACCTGTCCTGCGGGTGCCTCCAGAGGCCGGGTGACTGGTGGGCGACGCAGTTCATGTCGAACGCGTTGAAACGGATCGGTCGGGTCACTGGCACGAGTTTGGCGACCGGACCGCGCGACGTCACTGCTTTGCGTCAGGGCGATTCGAAGGGTGCGCGGGCGCTACACGCAGAACGGGCCGATGCAGATGCCGCCGTTGGGTTCCCATCCGCCGTTCCAGCCGCCGGGGATGGGACCGCCCTGGTACGGCGGGGTGGCGGCCTGTCTCTTATACACATCT
>VIFX01000065.1:0-23908 GCA_006864685.1 Mycolicibacterium hodleri
ATGTTGGGCCCACCCCCCACATGACTCCTCCGCGGTAGTCATCAAATTTTTTTCACGCGGCCGAAATTTTCGGCGCTACGTAGACGTCGGTTCAAACTCGTTGCGGCACAATTGGTCTAGCGACGTGGCCGATAGGCTCACTGGTTGTCCGGAACGACCTCTGGTTCCTGCGCGTCGTCGAGCCTCTGCACGCTTGTCGCTTCGTAAGTGACCTTCGTGACACCGGCGTTTGAGACGGAGGTCTTCATTTGCGCCTCTATCCGAACTCGGGTGTCAGTCGCAATGCCGACCGTTTGGTCGTAGGGGAGATCCGAGTGCTTTATTGACACGTGGGTGCCGTCAGTTTGTTCGATGAGCCATTCTTGGTTCTGCACGGTGCTAACCGTCAGAATGCGTCCCTCGATTGTCACTGGGTCGACGTCCAGGTGCGACGATTCGATAACGCTGGCGATGCGGTCGGCCGAATAAGTTGCGAGGTGAACCCTATGGGTCGGGCGGCGGGGTTGTCGCCATTCGAGATCCAGATCGAAGCCGTAGCGATGTAACCCCCTTGCGAAGTCTCGGATTGAAGAGGCAACTCGCGGACCAAGCTCGGCAAGGTCGGAAAGGAACTCGGAACCGTCAGTGACCGCGGGTAATTCGATTCCTGCGCCAATCACGTCAATTGCGCGGCTCATTGCCTTATCGATCTCTTGATCGTCGTCCGATTTCTCTCGGAACATCGACACGGCACCCGCGGGATCTCGGACCTCTTCCACGGCTGCAGTCTCCGGTGAGAGGTTGAACACAAGGGAGCCGGGTGCGGGTGAACCGGCGATCAAGAGGCGCGTTCGGGTCGTGACCGAGGAGCTTGCTTGTCTGCCAAGTTCCATGTCGCCGACGCCAGCCGCGGCGACTGCAGTTGCGACCCGCTGGAGGCCCTGCAGTATGCGTGTCACGTCCGACAACGGCGCGGAGTGCAGACTGACCCCGGGACCGCTCAAACGGAGCATCCCTAGTGACGGCAGGGTGCGGGCAATCTCGTCGTCCGTGACCAGCGACTCAAAACTGATCCGTGCAACGTCATCGGCGGTCTGCCACGTCGGTTCACGACCAGCGGAAGCGCGGACGATGATGTCTTCAATGTCCTTGATCGTGCGTTCATCGGAAGCCATCGAAAATCACCTCCAAGTAGCCGCGCCGAGGAAGTGCATCCGCTCGAACTGCTGGCGCGCTTTTCGCGCCTGACCTCATTCTCTGCCAGAAGTCGTCCCAGTGGCCACGGTTCTGGAAGTACGTCGTCGTCGCGATGGTGGCTATCGCGAGGTCGGGGCAGCAATTCCAGGGCACCACGAAAGTGTCCACCCGGAGTCCGACAGCGGTCCGCAACGCATCCTTCTGCGCAAAGATGTCCACGACTGCCGCGCTGACGGGGTTGGCTCTCGCGTTGTTGATCTCCAGATCCTCGGCCCAGTACACGCAGTCCACGTCATCGGGCTCATCCTTCTGCGTCAAGAAGCTTCCACTGAGCCACACGGCGCAAATGGGAATGTGGCTTCTCAGCAAAGCCGTCGCTTGGTTCCAGTCGTCCCAAATTTCCTGGCGACGGGCGCTCTTGCCGTCGACGAACCGGGCTCGGATCTCGTCAACCGTTGTGAGGTAGCGGCCTGCTGGCAGCGCCCCCGTCGGGTTCGCGAACGGCGGTATCACATTCCCCCTACTGTCACCGGACGCCACGTGAAGGTTCGGCGGCGCGCATGCGGCCTCATTCTGGGTGCTGCACCCCCTATCTGTCGCATATTCCGATTTCAGGTCGGTCACGATCGAGGCGGTCGCAGCAACGTCGGGGTGTCGCTATTTCCGTCAAAGTAGGGTTCATCCTTGTGGCGAAGCAGGATGTGAATCGTGATGACGTACTGGCGGCCCTCGCCGAGTTCGACGCCCTGGGTCGAGAGCCATTCCTAGCCCAGTACGGCATGGGGAAGGCGACTGGGTATTTGCTGCACCACGGGGGCAACGAGTACGACTCGAAGGCAATCCTCGCCGCCGCCCACGGGCACCATCCTGGCCTCGCGCCGCTGACGTCGGACGAGTTCTATGGCGGCGAGGGCGACGCGGTCAAGTACCTGCGCCGCCTCGGTTTCGTCGTTCCTCCAACGCGCGAACCAACCTGGACACGCGACGAGCTGATCCTCGCCTGTGATCTAGTGCGCCGGAATGGTTGGAAGAGCATGCGTGCCCCCCATCCCGACGTTGTGGCCTTGTCCGATCTACTTCAGCGGCTGCCAATTCACCCCATGGAGGTACGCGGCCCAAAGTTTCGCAATCCCAACGGTGTTGGGCGCAAAACATCCGACATCGCTACACACCACCCCGACTATCAGGGCACGCCCACCAACGCAGGTGCTACCGACCTCGAAGTGCTCCGCGACTTTCTCGAGCGCGAGGACGAGATGATTGCGGTTGCGGATTTGATCCGCAACGGAGTGAACTCTGGCGACCTTGTCGATGCGAGCGAGGCCGTCAACGATGTCGATGAACTGGATGACGACGAAGCGCCGGAGGGGCGGCTGCTCGAGCGCAAGCACTTCGCCCGGGAGCGTGACCGGGCGCTGCGTGACAAGAAGATCAGGAAGCACTTGCAGACCAATCAAACCCTGGCCTGCGCAACTTGCGGATTCGACTTCACCGCCGCATACGGATCGCACGGCGCGGGTTACATCGAGTGCCACCACGTGGTTCCGCTGCATTCGTCGGGTGAGGTCAAGACTCGCCTCAGCGACCTCATCCTCATCTGCGCGAACTGCCACCGCATGATCCATCGCCGCAGTCCGTGGTTGACGCCGGACCAACTCAAAGCCCTGGTCGCCGCCAACGCCTGAGGCCGCAGCGGACCGGCCCGCAGACCGCCCGCAGACCGCCCGCAATAACTTGGACACGCACCGGCGCGGACCAACGCCGCCAACCCGCTGACCTGCCATTTTCTTAGCGCGCCATCGCCCACCAACGACGCAAACGCCAAGAGGGGCGGGCTGTAAATCCGTCGGCTAACGCCTACACAGGTTCGAATCCTGTACCTGCCACACCCAGCCAGGCCCCCTTTTCGAGGGGGCCTGGCTGCGTTTTGGGGGGTGTTGGTCGGCGCGAATGGCAACGTGCGCGACTGAGAACTGCTGGGCCTACACGTGCGCGGCAGATCCCCGTGGGTCCCCGCAACCGAGTGTCTGCGGATACCGGCGGCGCAGGCCGTCCATGAGTCGGTGCGCCTCGCGGAGTTCTCGACGCAATTCGGACTGCTGACGGTGGATGTGGGCGATTCCTCGAGCGGACCTGCGCTGATTTCGTCCCTCGACGATCTCCAGCTTGCGAGACACCTTCTCGACCTGGTCGCGCAGCTCCTTCAGGAGCGTTCGAGCCTGGAGGGCCTCCGCGTCGTCCAACATGTGGCCATCGTCTCACCAAAATCTAATGATTGCTCGTCAACCCGGGTCTAGGCGGCCCATGCGTGAACTACCGATTGACGCCATGTATCGACGGGCGCACAATTTCGCACTGTGGCCAACTTGAGCGAACAGGTGGCGCTGACGCAACTGGAAGATCGGTTGAGCAGCGTTTACGTCGACATTCCGACTGATCGCATTCAGTCCGCCATGCGGAGCGCGCAGGCCCAATTCGAGAACAGCAAGATACGGGATTTCGTGCCGCTGCTGGTGGAGCGCAGGGTGCGTGCTGAGCTGGCAAACACGTAGCTGAAGCGTGTCAGCGCTGGCGCGGAGCCCAGTCGGGCAGGCCGTCAGCCGACAGCGCCGTACTCATTCCCAACGAGTCGTAGGCGTTGTTGATCAACTCGGTCGCGGCCTCGGGATGATTGCGCGCGATCGCCTCAATCGCGGCCCAGGTGTTGGTGCCCAAGGAGCAAGTTCGACCAGGAAGGCGCCCCTCGGTGAGGGCGCACATCAACGCGTGCTCGAAGGCTGAGCGGGCGCCGCCGGTCGCGGTGTCCTCGTAGGTCAGTGTTGGCCGCGTCATTCGGCGACCGCTGCCGACACGGTTGACGCGACCCGGGCGGCCAGCAGGTGACCCCAGATGAGGGCTGCCTCGGCCTGATGGGGCACTCCGTCGCCCTTGCCGCCGACCAGATGCGCCAGCGCCGTCGCCAAGGCGGCGGGTCCGATGCCGGTCTGGTGTACGGCCTTGACGAGGTCGTCGAAGGCGTCGCGCGCCGAGCATCCGCGAAGTCCCATCAGGATGCCGGTGGCCAGGTCGATCATGCGTCGTGACGACGGGTCCTCGCGTCGGCCCGGTGTGGTCATGGCAGCGCTCCTGCAGTCTTCTTCGTCACGGCTCCGGTCTACCTCGCGCAGATGAACGTGAGTCGACGTCGCAGTGTCGCGCCCGCGCCTTCGCATCTGGCCACTGTCGTCTGAAAACCGCGTGGCGTCGGCATACTGTCGCAGTGCAACTCGACGACTTGGACCGCAGAATTGTCGGGGCTCTTCAAGTCGACGGTCGCGCGTCCTGGCGTCGCATCGCCGAAGTTCTCGAGACCCCGGTCAGTACGGTGACCCGACGTGGCACGGCGCTGTTGAGTTCCGGTGCCGTCCGCGTGGTCGCGTTGCCGGGGGCCACCACCACCGCGATCCTGGAGATCACCACGGTCCCGCAGCGAGTGGACGCCGTTGCGCGGGCGCTGGCCGCGCGTAGCGACACGATCTTCGTCTACGTCCTCAGTGCGCCCGCCAGGATCGTCGTCGAGGAACAACAGTTGACCAGCGGTGCCCTGGCAAGAGCGGTCATCGAGGAGATTCCCGCCATCGACGGCGTCACCGGGGTGTCGGCCAGCCCCATCCTCGACTACTACCGAACGCTCAGCTCCTGGATGCCCGGTCAGCTCTCGGAGGCGGAGGCCGCCGCGCTCAACGACGGGTTCGGCCGCCTGCCGCCGGTCGACACGGCCCCGCTCGTCGAGGTGGACCAGCAGATCCTGGCCATTCTCGAGCGCGACGGACGGGCGCCTCTCACCGACATCGCGGCTGCCGTCGGCCAATCGGAGGCCAGTATCCGCAGGAGGCTTTCCGGCCTGGTCGGAACCGGGGTCGACGTCCGCGCCGTCGTGGCCCCGACGCTCCTGGGCTTGGACGTCTCGGCGTTCCTGTGGATTCGCGCGACGCCGGGGGCCGTGCGGTCCGTCGCAGCGGAGATCGCCGAGTCGAAGTACGTGCGCTACGCCGCGATGACGATGGGCGAGCACCAGCTGGTGATCGACGTGGCCGTCGAGACGCTGGAGGACTTTCGGCGGTTCGTCACCGAACAGCCGTGGACGGGGAAGGTGGAGTCGATTCGGTCCTCGCCGGTGCTTTCGGCGTACAAGCGCAGCGGGGTGGCAGTGACGGAAATCAGCCCGTTCAACCGCTGAGCGCAGGTTCATGAACTATTTCGACCGGGTTTTTAACGTAGATGGTTCATTCGGTCACACTTTGTGTGTAGCGTGACTCGTCGCGTCACCTCGGCTACGGGCTGAGCGACGACGACGGTCGGTGTCGAGAGCCACGCCGACCCAGTCACCACGACCGAGGCTTCCTGGGAGATGTCGAATGGCCACCAGCACACCTGACGCTGTCGCGCACCACGACTCGGGCGGCGGCGATCGCGCGGGCCGGATCGAGCTGCACGGCATCGACCGCATCCCCGACGACGAACGACACGGACGCGCCCGAGAACTGTTCGCCGTGTGGGCAGCGCCCAACACCGCGTTCCTGTCCATCGTCATCGGCGCCTCACCGGTCCTCCTGGGTCTCAACCTCTGGCAAGCCCTGATCGCCATCGTGATCGGCAATCTCTTCAGCGTCTTCATGGGAGCGGTCGCCGTGACCGGGCCGGTGTCGGGCGTGCCGAGCCAGGTGACCATGCGCGCGATGTTCGGCGTGCGTGGCAACCGCGTGAACATGGCCATCACCGGCTGGTTCGTCTGCATCGCCTACCTGGCCATCAACTGGGCGGCCGCGTCAGTCACCGCCTTCAGCTTCGTCGGCCAGCTCGGCGTCACCGTCACCATCGCGGTTCAGGCGATGGTCATCGTGGTCATCGCCGTGGTGACCTTGGCCATCAGCGTCTACGGCCACGCCACGATCGTGAAGTTGTACAGCCCGCTCGTCGTGGTTCTGGCCGTGGTCTTCGCCGTCTTCGCCTACTTCGTGCTCACCCAGGGGCAGTGGGCCAGCGGCACGTCGACGCTGCACGGCCTGGAGTTCTGGGCCGCGATGACCGCCAGCATCGGGATCGTCGCCTCGGCGCCGTTGTCCTACAACAACACTTCCGACTTCGCGCGCTACCTGCCGCGCACCACGTCCCCGGTCGCGGTGGCCACCTGGACCGCGTTGGGCGCCATGGTTCCCAGCCTGATTCTCAGTCCGCTGGGGGCGCTCGCCGCCGCCAGCGTCGACATGTCCGATCCCGAAGCAGGACTGGAGAGCTTCCTGCCCCCGTGGTTCATCCCGGTCTTTCAGATCGCCGTGATCGTCGGCACCATCGCCAACAATGCGACCACTGCGTACAGCTCGGGCTTGACGCTGCAGTCGATCGGCGTGCGGTTGCCCCGGTACCTCACCGTCCTGCTCGACGGCGTGATCGCCACCGCCCTCACCTTCTACGCATTGCTCGTCTCAGGGTTCCTCGAGTCGGTGAACAACATGATGCAGCTGATCATCGCCCTCACCGGCCCGGTCATCGCCATCTACCTCGCTGACATCGTCCTGCGTCGAAACCGTTACGACGGTGTCGAATTGAGCGACGAAAGCCCGTCCTCGCCCTTCTGGTACACCAACGGGATCAACTGGGCCGGGGTCGTCGCCATGGTCTCTGGAGCCGCCGCGACCTTGCTCTTCGTCAACGCCGCGATCTTCACCGGGCCCGGTGCGACCGCCATCGGCGGGGTCGACGTGTCGCTGCCCGCCGGCATGCTCACCGCAGCCGCGGTCTACGTTGTGGCGATGCGTCGTACTGCGACGCCGAGCCTCGTCAAATAGTCAATCGCCGCACACTAATTGGAGTTCTTCGATGACCCTGTACCGCAACGGACGCATCTTCACCACGGCTGAGCCCGCATGGGCGGAGTCGATGGTGGTCGACGACGGCGTGCTGACGTTCGTCGGTGACGACGCCGCGGCCCAGGCCTTTGCCCCGGATGCCGAAACGGTCGACCTGGAAGGCGCATTCGTGTTGCCAGGGTTCATCGACTCCCACACCCACCTGGTCGCCTTTGGCGAGTCCTTGAGTCAGGTCGACCTCATGGGCACGGCGAATCTGTCCGAAATGCAGCCCCTCGTCCAGGCGGCCGTCGCAGCCGCCCCGGACGCGGTCCGCATCTTGGGTCGCAACTGGTTGCCGACCTCGATCCCCGGCGGCGCGCCAGACCGCCACATGCTGGACGCGATGGAATCCGAAAAGCCCGTGTATCTGGACTGTTTCGACTCCCACTCGATGTGGCTCAACACCGCGGCACTGCGGGAACTGGGCGTCGACGACGACACCCCCGACCCCATCGGTGGGCGCATCGCGCGTGACCCCGAGACCGGTGTCGCCACCGGATTGCTCTACGAGACGGCGTCGTTGAATCTCGCCGCGCGCTTCCTGACCTCGCAGGTCACCGACGACGACCGGGATCGGGCGCTGCAGACGGCGTTCTCGCAATATCTGGCGTCCGGTGTGACGGCTGCCGTCGACATGTCGGTGGGCACCGCCGAATTGGATTGCCTCGAACGGCAATTGGCCCACGGCAACGGAACGCTTCCGATCCGCGTCGCCGTGCACTGGCTGGTCGACCTGTGCGCCACCGAAGCCGAGAACGTCGCTCAGGTGCAGCACGCGGCGAAGCTTGCCGAGCGCTTGAACGGACCGTGGCTGCGCGTCACTGGCATCAAGATCATGGTCGACGGTGTGATCGACAGTTGCACTGCGGCAATGAAGTTGCCGTACGCCGACGGCAGCAACGCCCTACCGATCTGGAGCCTGGAGGCGCTCGGCCCCGTCGTCGCGGCCGCCGATGCCGCCGGTCTGCAGGTGGCCATGCACGCCATCGGTGACGACGCGTCCGACATCGCGTTGTCGGCCATCGAGCACGCCCATGCGGTCAACGGTCCCATTCCGCGTCGCCATCGCATCGAGCACCTGGAAACCGTGACGCCGGAGAACATTCGGCGGCTGGCGGGTCTCGGTGTGGTCGCGTCAATGCAGCCCGTGCACGCCGATCCGGCGATCATCGACAACTGGGTGGCCATGCTCGGCGACGATCGCGCCAAGCGCGGCATGCCGTGGCCCGAGATCACCGCGGCCGGTGGGGTGCTCGCGTTCGGTACCGACGCGCCGACTGCTCCCCATCGCCCGCTGCCCAACATGTACGTGGCCACCACCCGGTGCTCGGCGATCACGCCCGGGCTCCCGGCCAACGTTCCGGAGCTTTCGCTGCCCATGGCGGAAGCCCTGGCCCACGGCACCAAGGACGCCGCGTACGGCGGCCGCTTCGACCAGTTGACCGGTCAGCTGGTCGCGGGGAAGGCCGCCGACTTCGTCGTTCTGGACCGCAATCCGTTCACCGGCGCGGAGGTCGAACTGCTGACCACCACCGTGACGTCGACCTACGTGGCGGGTCAGCCCGTTACGTTCGGGGCCTGACCGATGACCGACTCCCTGGTGATGCGCAGCGCGCGGGAGCAGCTGCGTGGGCTCGAGGATCGCGAGTTCTCGGCCCGTGAGCTCCTCGACGCCCACGTCGAGCAGATGGATCGGTTCAACGCCACGTTGAACGCCGTCGTGTCGCAAGACCTGGATAGGGCGGTCGACGCCGCCGCCGCGGTCGACTCGGCGCGCGCCGCCGGGTCGCCGTGCGGCCCATTGGCCGGCCTCCCCATGTCGATCAAGGACACGCACGCCACAGCCGGGCTGCGAACGACGTACGGCTCCAAGCTCTTCGCTGACAACGTGCCCACCGCCGACGACGAGATCGTCGGGCGGCTTCGTGCCGCCGGGGTCGTCATCGTCGGCAAGACGAACGTCCCGGAAATGGCCGCGGGGTCGCACACGTACAACCCCGTCTTCGGCACCACCGTCAACCCGTATGACACCAGCCGCTCGGTGGGCGGGAGTAGCGGCGGCGGCGCTGCGGCGCTGGCCGCGGGGTTCCAGCCGTTGTCCGACGGCAGCGACATGGGCGGCTCGCTGCGCAACCCGGCGTCCTTCTGCAACGTCGTGGGCCTGCGGCCGACGCCGGGCCGGGTGCCGGACCCGTCTGACGGGCTGCCGTTCTTCCGGTTGGCGGTGGCGGGTCCGATGGCCAGGACGGTTGGTGACGTGGGCCTGATGTTGTCGGCGATCGCCGGCCAGCACTCCGGGGATCCGACGTCGCTGTCGGAGGACCCGAGCCACTTCGCCGACGTCGGCGCCGTCGACCTGCGTGGCCTTCGGGTGGCGTGGGCGCCGACGCTCGGCGGGCGGATCGCGGTGGAGCCCGAGGTCCTCGCGGTGTTGGAGGACGCGGTGGCGGTGTTCGAGGCCGGGGGTGCGCAGGTCGACGTGGCGTGCCCCGATCTCGACGGCGCGGACTTCGTCTTCCGAACGCTGCGTGCCGCGGACTTCGACCTCGCCTGGGGTGACGTGCTCGAACGCCAGCCGCATTCCTTCAAGGCGGAGATCGCCTGGAACGTCAGACAGGGCGCCAAGCTCAGCGGGCGACAGGTCACCCGTGCGGTGGCGGAGCTGGCGCGACTTCACCGGGCTGCCGAGCAGTTCTTCGACGGCTACGACGTGCTGTTGGCGCCGGTGGTCCAGGTCGCGCCCTTCGACGCGTCGATCGACTGGCCGCACCAGGTCGGCGACACCGCGATGGCGACCTATCTGGACTGGATGGCGGCGTGCTATCTGATTACCCCGCTGGGGGTTCCGGCCATGTCGGTTCCGGCGGGCTTCACCGAGCAGGGGTTGCCGGTGGGGCTGCAGATGGTCACGCGGGCGCGCAGCGAGTCCCGGTTGCTGGGGATCGCGGCCGCGTTCGAGGAGGCGACGTGGCATGGGCGCCGCACCCCGCCTCTGCTTGACGTAACCTGATTAGAGGTACTACCTAGTCGGGTGCGAGGAGGACGCCGTGGATCTCGGGCTGTGGGGTGTCCTGACCGTTCTCGCGGCGGTGGCGGGGTTGTCGTTCGCCGCCTGTGTCTTCGTCTACGTGCGGCGGTTGGAGGATCGTTCGCCCGCTGCGCTTGGCGAACGGGTCGGCGCCCACAAGGCGGTCCTCGCCAAGGTGCGCAAGGGCGAACCGTTGTCGCAGGAGGAGTTCGACTACGCGACCGAACTCGTCACCGACGCCCGGTCACCGCTCGCCCTGGCGATCCCCGCCACCCTGTTCTGCACCGGCTTCTTCTACGTGGTGGGTTGTCTCTACGAGCTCCACCTCTACGGCGGCGATCCGTCCTTCCGTACCTTCATCGGCGGCATCCCGATGCTGACGTCGATGAACATCGCGGTTCAGCTGCGCAAGGTCGCCCGGTTGAAGCGGAAGCTGGGGCACGTGCCGGAGGCTGTCAGCGCTTAACGGAGCTGACCGCCGGGTCGCCGTCCTCCCACAGTGGCAGTTGACGGTTCGCGTCGGCCTTGGGCCAGTTTCGGGCGGGGCGGGGGCGAACCACCTGCGGCCACCAGAACCAGCGCCCGAGCAGCGCGGCGATGGACGGCGTCATGAACGACCGCACGATCAACGTGTCGAACAGCAGACCGAGGGCGATCGTCGTTCCGATTTGCCCGAGGATCCGCAAGTCGGCGAACACGAACGACGCCATGGTCGCCGCGAACACCAACCCGGCTGCGGTCACCACCGAACCCGAGCCGGCCATCGCCCGGATGATGCCCGTGTTCAGGCCGGCGTGGATCTCCTCCTTGAACCGCGAGATCAACAGCAGGTTGTAGTCCGATCCCACCGCCAACAACAGAATGATGGCCAGCGCCAACACGATCCAGTAGAGGTCGATGCCGAGCAGGTCCTGCCAGATCAACACCGACAGCCCGAACGAGGCACCCAGCGACAGCGCCACGGTACCCACGATGACGAACGCGGCCACCAGCGAGCGGGTGATGAACATCATGATGAGCAGGATCAGACTCATCGCCGCGATCGCGGCGATCATCAGGTCGTACTTGGCGCCGTCCTGAATGTCCTTGTAGGTGGCCGCGGTACCGGCGAGGTAGAGCTTGGATCCCGCCAGCGGCGTGCCCTTGACCGCTTCCTGCGCCGCGTGCCTGATGCCGTCGATGTGCGAAATCCCCTCGGGCGTCGCGGGATCGCCCTCGTGGGTGATGATCATCTGCGCGGCCTTGCCGTCGGGGGAGAGGAACAGCTTCAGCCCACGAATGAACTCGGGGTTGGTGAAGGCCTCCGGCGGCAGGTAGAAGGAATCGTCGGTCTTGGAGGCGTCGTAGGCCTGGCCGAGGGCCGTTGCGTTCTGCAGCGACGCCGCGGACTGGTTGTTGATGCCAGAGTTGGTCGCGTAGTTGGTCATCGTCAGGTCGCGGTTGGTCTGCTGATTGGCCAACTGAGGCGGGAAGAGCGCGAGCAGTTTCGGCTGCAGCGCGTCGAGCTTGGCGATGCTGCCCGCGACGTCACCCAGCTGATCGGTCAGTGCGTCGATGCCGTCGAGCGCGTCGAAGATCGACCGTAGCGCCGCGCACACTGGAATGTCGAAACAGTGTGGCTCCCAATAGAAGTAGCTTCTCAGCGGCCGGAAGAAGTCGTCGAAGTTGGCGATCTTGTCGCGGAGGTCTTGAGCGGTGGCGACCGTCTGCTGGAACGCCTTGGCCTGCTCGTCGGTGACCTCGGCGGACTGTTGCTGCAGCGCGTACTGCTCACGGAGCACCCGCACGCCGTCGTCGATGGTGGCGACCTGCTTGAGGAGATCGTCGGCGCGGGCCTTCTGGAAGGGCAGGTTCTGGATTTGGGCCGAGCTGCCCGCGCTGATCTGGAACGGGATCGAGGTGTGGTCCAGCGGCGTCCCCAGCGGTCGGGTGATCGACTGCACCTGCGCGATTCCGTCGGTGTGGAAGACCGCCTTGGCGACCCGCTCGAGCAGGATCATGTCGGTCGGGTTGCGTAGGTCGTGGTCGGCTTCGACCATCAGCAGTTCGGGGTTGAGGCGGGCTTGGGAGAAGTGCCGCTCGGCTGCCGCGTAGCCGACGTTGGCCGGTGCGGTGGCGGGGATGTAGGGGCGGGCGTCGTAGCTGGTCTTGTAGG
Organism: Mycolicibacterium hodleri; assembly: GCA_006864685.1. Classification (GTDB taxonomy): domain Bacteria; phylum Actinomycetota; class Actinomycetes; order Mycobacteriales; family Mycobacteriaceae; genus Mycobacterium; species Mycobacterium hodleri_B. The sequence goes on from VIFX01000065.1 coordinate 12,251, forward strand.
CGGGCAGGGCGAGAAGGCCGATGAGGGCGACGGCGATGGTCGCCACCAGGATCGGCCCCGGCCAGCGCACGATGGCCGTGCCGATGCGTCGCCAACCCTGGGTGTTCAGTGGGCGGGCGGGTTCGAAGAGGCCGAAGTGCCGTCCGATGGACAGCAGCGCAGGCGCCAGCGTCAGCGCGGCCACCACGGCGACGAGGACACCGGTCGCGGCGGGCACGCCGAGGCTCTGGAAGTACGGCAGCCGGGTGAAGGTCAGGCAGAACACGGCGCCGGCGATGGTCAGGCCCGACCCCAGGATGATGTGCGAGGTGCCGCGGTACATCGTCGCGTAGGCCGTCACGCGGTCCTCGCCGACGTGGCGCGCTTCGTGATAGCGACCGAGGATGAAGATCGCGTAGTCGGTGCCTGCCGCGATGACCAACAACGTCAGCAGGTTGGTCGAGTACGTCGACAGCTCGATGATCCCCGCGTTGGCCAGGACGGCGACCACGCCGCGGGAGGCGGTCAGCTCGATCATCACGGTGAACAGGACGAGGAACACCGTGGTGAGGCGGCGGTAGATGAAGAACAGCATGATGGCGATCACCCCGAGGGTGATCAGGGTGGTCTTCAGCGTGCCTTGCCTGCCGACCTCGAACTGATCCGTGACCAGGGGAGCGGCGCCGGTGACGTAGGCCTTCACCCCGGGCGGTGGCGTCGACCGGTTCACGATCTCGCGGATGGAGTCGACGGATTGGTTGGACAACGATTCGCCCTGGTTGCCGGCGAGGTTGACCTGGAGCAGCGCCGCCTTGCCGTCGGAACTCTGGGAGCCGGCCGCCGTCAGCGGATCGCCCCAGAAGTCCTGGACGTGTTCGACGTGGGTGGTGTCCTGGGACAGCTTGCGCACCAGGTCGTCGTAGTAGTGGTGGGCGTCGGCGCCGAGCGGTTGGTCGCCCTCGAGGACGATCATCGCCGCGCTGTCGGAGTCGTACTGCTGGAACTTCTTTCCGATCTGCTTGCTTGCCTGCAGCGACGGCGCGTCCTGTGGGCTCAGCGAGACGTTGTGGGCTTCGGCGACCTTCTCGAGCTGTGGCACGAAGACGTTGGTGGCGACGGCCAGTGCCAGCCAGAACAGCACGATCAGCGGCGAGAACCGACGGATCGTGTGCCCCGTCCGATCGGTTCTGGTGGTGGTCTCGGCGTGGTGGGCGCTCATCCGGATTTGTCCAGGCAGTAGGTGTAGGCGTTCAGCGTGTTCACCGTTCTCTCGTCCTTCACCACGTCGTCGATCTTGATGCGGCAGCCAAGGGTGCTGCTGTCACCTTGCGCGGCGACGTTGACGAAGACCGACGGCTGGGTGGTGGTCGCGTCGTAGGCCCACGGCAGTGGCACGCCGTCGGCGCGCTGCGGTTGGGCGTTCACGTCCAGGTAGGTGATGGTTGCGACCGTGCCGGGTGGGCCGAAGACCTCCAGGACGACGTGTTTGGGGTTGAACGGCACGATTTCGTTGGCGCCTGCGCTCGGCGTGGAGACCACGTCTTGAGAGGCGAAGATGCTCTGCAGGCGGTACACGGCGAAGCCCGCAATGGCCACGACGACGACGGCCACCAGTGGCATCCACCGTCGGCCCAGGCGTCGTCCGATCGAAAGCCTCTGCAAGCGTGACCCTTTCGGCGAGCGGGGACATGCGGACGGCGGCAGGACATCTCGATCCGGCGGTCGTTAGATCAACTAGGTTGACAGTACGATACGGGACCGTACGCCGCAACGAATACCTGCGCAGCGCATTCACCGGCGTATTCGGCAAACGAATTCATTTACAGATCACGATTGAATCTCGGAAAGATTACTGTTTAGGGGTCGAGACCTCGTAAAGTGCTCTCGTGGGCAGACACCAGCTGGTCAAGCAACGGCGTAAACCGCCGCTGCTTCTCGCTGCCGTCATGGCCTCCCTCGCCGTCTTTGCGACCGCGGGCGCAAGTCCCCACCCCGTTGCGGTCGAGGTGGCGGCGGAATCGGCCGCGCCGGCACCGGCCTCGCCGTGCTGCCTGGAGGTGGTCGCGGCGTCGGAGGAGGCCGACGCCCACTCGGCGCTCCCGGTCAGCATGGCGTTGTTCTCGTCGGCCTCACCCGCCCGCACCGCTGCAGCGCCCGCCGCGGCGTCGCGGTGGCGGGTCATCGATAGTTATCGGATCCTGCCGAAGGGCGTGGCTCCCGAGGCCGGGCTCCAGGTGAAGACGATCTTCCTGGCTCGCAGCCTGAGCGTGGTGTTCCCCGAGATTCACAACATCGGCGGCGTGCGAGCCGATGCGCTCCGGTGGCATCCGGACGGCCTGGCCCTCGACGTCATGGTGCCCAACCCGAGTTCACCCGGAGGCATTGCGCTCGGGAACCGGATCGTGGCGTACGCGTTGCAGAACTCGGCCCGGTTCGGACTACAGGATGCGATCTGGCGCGGCGTCTACTACACGCCGAGTGGGCCGCAGAATTACGGAGCCGCCCACTTCGACCACGTGCACTTGACGACGTTCGGTGGGGGATATCCCACCGGGGACGAAATCTATTACCGCTGAAGGTGATTGAGCCTGAACGTCAGGCGACAACCGCCACGGGCACAAGAATGGGAAGCGCCAAGCGCACCGGAGCGGCGGGGCCGATCGAGCTGATGCACGCGTGCGTCAGGTGTCCGAACGGGTGATCGCAGACCGAACATCCCTCGTCGCCCGTGGTGACCGAGGCGCCCCGTGAGTTGAACATTCCGGTGATCCAGCGCCCCATACGAACTCCCCCGTTTAGCAAATCCATCCCAGATATGGGACAAACTTAGCTGCCAGCAACGGTGGCGTCAATCACCATTTGACGTCGGCCGTGACTCAAAACGGCCGCGCCAGGATCAGCGCTTCTTGCGGATGGCGTCCTCGGTAGCCGAGGTGGTGTCGGCCTTGGTGCGCTTGTCGGCGCGCTTTTCCTTCAGCGACTTGCCGGCCTTCTTGGACATCGCAGATCTTGGGGACTTGTCAGACATCGGTGGCCCTTTTCATTGGGGGCCTGAGTGGTCCCGATCCCACGACCATACGCTCGCCACGTGTCGACCCACGGCGGCGGCGCCGAAACGCGTTCTCCGGCAACGGGTTTTACCCATGGTTCGGGTGGCGCATCGGTGGGGGCGTCGCGGGCATAGTCTGGAGGTCGTTCTGCTGCGGTTCGCGGCACTCCACGGCTGGCAGGTAGGGCATGACGGAAGTCACGGCATCCGATGCCGACGTCGCCGACCTCCGGGCCGGAATCGACGCCTTGGCGGGTCTCCTCGCGGGCAGCCTCGGCCTGCCCGAATTGCTGGAGCAGGTGGCGGCCTTCACGTGCCGGGCCATCCCGGGGGCCGACGGCGCCGCGGTGACGCTCTTGCGGGTGGACGCCACCGACACCGCGGTGGCAGCGCTGGCGGCCAGCGCTCCATTCGTCGCCGCGATCGACGAAATCCAGTACGTGACGCTCGACGAGGGGCCGGGAATCACCGCGGCCCGCGATCGACGTCCCGTGCGCTCCGGTTCGTTGGGCGGGGAGAAGATGTGGCCGAGGTTCGGTCCACGGGTGGGCCGGATGGGTGTGCACAGCGTGTTGGCGTTACCGCTGCTGCTGCCGGACCGCGTGGTCGGGGCCATCACCGTCTACTCCTACGGCAAGGACGTCTTCGACGACCACGCCGAAGAACTGGGTGAGCTCTTCGCGAGTCCGGCGGCGGCCGCCGTCCACAACGCCCAAGTGCTCTCCGAGGCCTTGACGCTCAACGCCCAACTGCAGCGGGCCCTGTCGTCGCGCCCCGTCATCGACCAAGCCATCGGCATCATCCGGGCCCGCACCGGGCGCACCGCCGAGGACGCGTTCGTCCAGTTGCAGGGGATGAGCCAGAGCGAACACCGCAAACTGGCCGACGTCGCCGCGGTCGTGGTCGACGAGGCCGTACGCCGTGCGCATGCCAGAAACAAAACGCCCTGAGAATGGCCCATCAGGCCCTCTAGCTGTGGGAATGGTCAACATGGGGCAGGTCGGAGCACCTCCGGGGTGGTAAAGTCGGGGTCGTTGGGACCCCAACCAGTCCGGGATCGAAGACAGCTGTCCGCCGCTGTTCTCCAGGAGCATCCGCTCACGCCGGGCACTTCGGTGACATCCGCCAGTCGGGACCACCTTGAACGTTCCAACCCGTTTTCCGTCCTTCATCGGCCACATGGCGCCGGAACGACGCTTGAATCCAACCTTCGGCATGCTCACGAGCTTTCCGCCGACGCCGTGTGGCCTTGCCACGTTCAGCGCAGGGTTGGCCAACGGTCTGTCCACCAACGGATCAGACGTCGGAGTGATTCGCGTTGCCGATGGTGCCGAGCCGACGAGCAAGGCGGTCATCGGGGAGTTCGTCAACACTTCGTCCGCATCGGTCAGCGCGAGCATCGAACTGCTCAATCAGCGTGACGTCGCCGTCATTCAGCATGACTACGACGTCTTCGGCGCCGAGATACTCGACGTCGTCGAGGACCTGCGGGTCCCGACCATCGTCGTCGCCCACAAAGTACTCAAACACCCAACGCCGCAACAGCGTTCGGCGATGGAGACCCTGGTCGCCAAGGCAGACCGGGTCGTCGTCATGTCACGCGCGGCCAACGAGCGCCTCTGCGCCGACTACGCCGTCGACCCCGGAAAGGTCGTCACGATTCAGCGCGGCGCGACGCTGCCGACGGTGGCCCCGCTGAAGCGCTCGGGCCGGCCGACGCTCCTGACATGGGGCCTGATGGGTCCCGGCAAGGGTGTCGAGCGAGTCATCGACGCCATGGGCGGGCTCAAGGACCTGCGCGGCCAGCCGCGCTACCTCGTCGCCGGTGCCACCCACCCGAATGTGCTTGCCGCCGAGGGCGAGGCCTACCGGGAATCCTGCGTCGAGCGGGCCAGGGCTGCCGGCGTCGCAACCGCGGTGAGCTTCGACTCCATCTACCGCAGCACCGCGTCGCTGTCGGCGCTGATCCAGACCTCGGCCGCCGTGGTGCTGCCGTACGACTCCACCGATCAGGCGAACTCCGGCGTGCTGGTCGACGCGCTGGCCGCGGGCCGGCCCGTCGTCGCCACCGCCTTCCCGCACGCCGTCGAACTTCTCGGCAGCGGAGCGGGCATCGTCGTCGACCACGACGACCCGGAAGCGTTGGCAACCGCGTTGCGCCGCATGCTGACCGACCCGCGGATGACCGGTGACATGGCCGCGGAGGCACGGCGTTTGGCGCCGTCGATGGGCTGGCCGGTAGCCGCGACCGCGTACCTCGCGCTCGCTCGCCGCGTCGTGGCCGATCGCGCGGCGATGGTATGACCGAGCCACTCGTCACTCCGCTACCCGTCTTCGACCACCTGCTGCACATCTCGGACCGTCGAGGCACCTTCGAGCACGCCTTGCTGACCGAGCCCGAGCGCAGCGGCGGCTACCGCACCGACGACATGGCCCGGCTGCTGGTCGTGGCCACCCGTCAGCCGGACCCGGACGGCGCGGTGAACGGTCTCGCCGGTCTCGCGGTGCGATACCTCAACGAGGCTCAGTCGTACGCGGGTCCGTGCCGTAATCACATGGACGACAAGGGCAACTGGGTCGACCAGCCGTCTCTCGAGGTGTGGTGGGGCCGGTGCCTGTGGGCGCTCGGCACCGCCGCCGCGCACAGCAGCGTCGGTCTGGTCCGTCGGGTGGCCGTCATCCAGTTCGAGCGCGCAGGCAAGGTGCGGTCGCCGTCTCCGCTGGCGATGGCGTACGCCGCGCTTGGTGCCGCCGAGGTCCTCTCGGTGGAACCCGACCACGCGATCGCCCGCGCCCTCCTGACCGCCTACGCCGACTCCGAGTCGGCCGCGCAGACCTCCGGAGCGGCCGTCATGGCCGAGGCGATGATCGCCGCAGGCACCACGCTGGAGCGGCCCGCGCTGTGTCAGCAGGGTTTGGACCTGCTGAACCGCTTGCTCGACGACGAGGTGGTCGACCGTCAACCCGCCGCAGTCGCCGAGATGTCGGACGCCTGCACCCGTGCGGCCGGCGTCGACGCCAGCCCGAAGTGGCCGGACGCCGTCCGCGCGGCCGCCGCCTGGTTCGAGGGCGCCAACGATTCCGGTGAGCCGATGTGGGATTCGCAGACCGGCGGTGGCTACGACGGTCTCGGCGCCGACGGCGTCGACCGCAACCAGGGGGCCATGTCCACGTTGGCCGTGCTCTCGACGATGCAGAACGCACAACGCTTTTCGACCGTCGCTGAATGACGGCCGACGTCATGCGGCGTGAGGTGGCCTGCGGGCTCGACGTCGACGTCACCGCACCGACCACGTTGGAATTCCAGGTCGCGATCGCGCCGCATCCGAACACCGAGGTGTGGGAAGCGTTGACGTTCATGCTGGACGGCGAGGCCGTGCAGGCCAAGGAGATCAGCGGCGAGCACGGGAACCGGATCCACCAGCTCCAGGTGTCCGGGGGCAATCTGCAGGTGACCTACTCGGCCACCGTCATCGGCCAGACCGACCCCGCCCCGGTGACCGACTACGACCTGTCGCGGTATCTGCGGCCGACCCGGTATGCCGAGGCCGACAAGTTCTACGGTTTCGCCGCAACGGAATTCGGCGGCTACCTCGATTCGGCCACGCTGCTGGAGAAGGTGTCGTCATGGGTGGGCAGCCGGCTGAACTACGTGCCGGGGTCCAGCGATCCGATCGACGGGGCGGTGGACACACTGCTCGCCGGCGCCGGGGTGTGCCGGGACTTCGCCCACCTGGTGGTCGCGCTGCTGCGTGCGGTCAACGTGCCCGCCCGCGTCGTCGCGGTCTACGCGCCGGGGCTCTATCCGATGGACTTCCACGCGGTCGCCGAGGCGTTCGTCGACGGTCAGTGGCGCGTCGTGGACGCGACGTTGCTCGCGCCGCGACAGAGTTTGGTGCGGATCGCCACCGGGGGCGACGCCGCCGACACGGCCTTCCTGGTCAACCACAAGGGCGCCATCACCTTGAACTCGATGTACGTCACCGCGATCGTCGACGGGCTCTTGCCGCGCGACTCGATCGACCAGCTGGTGTCGATCCGCTGACGCCGGTCAGCCGTCGGTGGCAGGACGGGTTTCGTGCTGGGCGCGCACGTCGTCGCGATGTTGGACGACCTTGGCCTCGGCGGCCATCTCCCCGACGACGGTGGCGTCACCGAGAAGTCGGCGATCGGAGCGGAACTTGCGCGAGAAGATCGCCACCACGCCGGCGAGGGCCAGCACGACGAGAATCGCGACGACGATCAGAACGATCGAATTGGTGGTCATGACCGGCGCCTCGGATTCTTGATAGGTCTCCAGTAGACGCGGATATCGGCGAGGTGTCAATTTCGTTGACACGTGGGCGAAATGGGATCGGCGACGGCTGGTCGCGTACGGTCTAACTACCGAGTCGGCATCCCGGCTTCGGGGGATGACCATGCCTCGGGAGGGCCACGTGAGCGAACTCAAGCTCGGCGTCATCGCACGTACGCACAAGGAGAACGAGCACCGGCTGCCGATCCATCCGGAGCACCTCGACCGCATCGACAAGAGCGTCATCGGGCAGATCTACCTCGAGCGCGGCTACGGCGAGCACTTCGGAATCTCCGACAAGAAACTGTCGCGTTCGGTGGCGGGCCTGCGGTCGCGTGAAGAGCTGATCGCCGAGTGCGACGTCATCCTGTTGGCCAAGCCGGACGCCGGCGACCTCGCCGAACTGCGCGACGGGCAGATCCTCTGGGGTTGGCCGCACTGCGTGCAGGACGCGGAGTTGACGCAGCAGGCGATCGACCGCCGCCTGACGTTGATCGCCTTCGAGGCGATGAACCTGTGGCGCAAGGACGGCTCCTTCAAACTGCACGTGTTCCACAAGAACAACGAGATGGCCGGCTACTGCTCGGTGCTGCACGCGCTGGAGATCATCGGGTCGACCGGCACCTACGGGCGACGCCTGCGCGCCGCGGTGATCGGCTTCGGCGCCACCGCCCGCGGGGCGGTGACGGCGCTGAACGCCATCGGCGTGCACGACATCGACATCCTCACCAACCGCAACGTCTCCGAAGTGGCGTCGCCGATCCACTCGGCGGAGATCGTGCAGTTCGAGTCCGACGAGCAAGGCTCGAGTTTCGCGCTCACCGACGACGGCCGGGTGCGGCTGGCCCAGTACCTTGCCGAGCACGACGTCGTCGTGAACTGCGTGCTGCAGGACCCCAACGCGCCGTTGGTATTCCTGCACGAGCCCGATCTTGAAGCGTTCCGGTCGGGGAGCCTGTTCATCGACGTATCGTGCGACGCCGGAATGGGTTTCAGCTGGGCGCTCCCGACGTCGTTCGACGATCCGACGTTCATCGTCGGCAACAACATGACGTACTACGCGGTCGACCACAGCCCGTCCTACCTGTGGAACGCCGCGACGTGGGAGATCAGCGAGGCGTTGATCCCCTACCTGTCAACGATTCTGGCCGGGCCGACGGAGTGGGACGACGACGAGACGGTGCGTCGGGCGATTGAGATCCGTGACGGCAACATCGTCAACCCCGACATCCTCGCGTTCCAGAAGCGGTCGGCCGAGTACCCGCATCCGCAGGAGGACCGCGGCTGACTGCGGCTGCCCTGGCCGTCGTTATCCGTCATCGGCCGAGGTGAGGTAACTTCTATCGACAGCCACGGGGGTGGCTGCCGCCAAGGAGTAGACGGTGGACGCGACGTCATTTGGGCACTATCAGCTGCGCGAGCTGCTTGGCCGCGGCGGCATGGGCGAGGTCTACCGCGCGTATGACACCAGAACCGACCGCGTCGTCGCGCTCAAGGTACTCCCACCGCACATGGCCGAGGACAGCGTCTTTCAGCAGCGGTTTCGCCGCGAATCGCAGGCCGCGGCCAGTCTGAACGACCCGCACGTGGTGCCGATCCACGGGTACGGCGAGATCGACGGCCGGCTCTACCTGGACATGCGGCTGATCGACGGCAAGACCCTCGGCGACATCCTCGCCGAGCGGGAGGGGCCGATCGACACCACGCTGGCCGTCGAGGTGGTCGAGCAGGTCGCCACCGCGTTGGACGCCGCTCACCAGGAACACTTGATCCATCGGGACGTCAAACCGTCCAACATCCTGCTCACCAAGCAGCAGTTCGCGTATTTGATCGACTTCGGTCTGGCACGCACCGCGGGCGAGCAGGGCATGACGACGGCGGGCAACACACTTGGCACGTTGGCGTACATGGCGCCGGAGCGGTTCGACGCGGGGCAGAGCGACCCACGGTCGGACATATACGCGTTGGCGTGCGTGCTGTACGAGAGCTTGACGGGTTCGCGGCCGTTCCCCGCGGACAGCCTCGAGCAGCAGATCGCCGGGCACATGGTGCAGGCGCCGCCGCGGCCGTCGGCGTTCGACCCGCGACTGGCGGCCTTCGACGACGTGGTCGCCAAGGGGATGGCCAAGAAGCCGGCCCAGCGGTATCAGACCGGTGCCGAGCTGGCCGCCGCCGCCCGTCGTGCGCTGAATGCGCCCGTGCGGGGCAGCGGCCGCTCCGGTCGGCATTCTGCGCGCCGGGTTCCGACCCACGGCGGGTGGCGTCCCTCCCGGACGATCGTCGCGGTCGTCTCGGCGGTGGTGTTGATTGCGGCTGTCGGCACGTTCGGGGTCGTGCAGTGGCGCAGCGGATCCGAGCAGGACGACCCCAGACAGGCCGCCGTCGAGGACAGCACGGCACCGCCGGATCCGAGTCTGCGGGCGGGTGCGGTGCCGTCGATCGCGGCCACGGTGCCCGCGGACATCCGGCAGTCCGGCCGGTTGGTGATCGGGATCAACGTTCCCTACGCCCCCAACGAGTTCAAGGATTCGCAGGGCAACATCGTCGGCTTCGACGTCGACTTGATGAACGCGATCGCGCGAACGTTGGGCCTGGAGGCCGACTATCGGGAGACGGCGTTCGCCAGCATCATTCCGTCGGTGCAGGCCGACAACTTCGACGTGGGGGCGTCGTCGTTCACCGACACCGCCGATCGTGAGCAGGACGTCGACTTCGTGACGTACTTCCAGGCGGGCAATCTGTGGGCCCGCCGCGCGGGGACGTCGGTGGAGCCGTCGGCGGCGTGCGGCCTGAAAGTCGGTGTGGCGCAGGGCGGTTTGCAGGAGACCAAGGAGATTCCGGCCAAGAGCGACGAGTGTGTGGCGGCGGGGTTGTCGCCGATCGACATGGTGGTGTTCACCCGGCAGGACGATCTGACCAAGGCGTTGGTGGCCGGGGAGGTCGACGCGATGTCGGCGGACTCGCCGGTGACGGGTTTCGCGGTGAAGCTCAGTGCCGGCGTCCTTGAGACGGCGGGGGAGGTGACGGACTCCGCGTTCTACGGCTGGCCGGTGGCCAAGGGGTCCGGCCTGGCGGAGTCGTTGAAGCAGGGGCTCGAACAGCTGATGAAGACTGGCGAGTACCGGACCATCGCGACCCAGTGGGGGATCGAGAAGGGGTTGATCGACGCCCCGGTGATCAACGCGGCCCGCTAGCGCCGGCCCAGACCTGTTCTGGGAGTTGATGTCACGGGCGATATCGAGTCTGGTTGGGTGTGCCGACCCGGGTCTCCGGCCGGCTTGCCTAGGGCAGTTTCGATCTGGACAATGCTGAGCCAGACCCGCTCTGGGAGTTGATGTCACGGGCGATATCGAATCTGCCCGGGTGTACCGACCCCGGTCTCCGGCCGCGTCGAGCCAGGGTGCTTGCCCCCAGCGGTAACGTGACACCCATGGACCTCGTGCTCGGCTTGTCGCTGACCACGGCGGCGCTGCGCTGGGTGCTCGTCGAGGGGTCGACGGGCGAGGGCGACCCTATCGACCGCGGTGAGCTCGACATCGCGGCGATCGACGACGTCGACGCCGATCTGCTGGTGCATGCGGTGTTGAATCCTGCGGTCGTCGCCGAGGACCGGATCCGCGTCGTCGGCGTCACCTCCACCGCGGACGCCGGTGGGGCCGCGGCCGCCATCGTCGACGCACTCGTCGCACGCGGTCACCACGACGTCGCGCGCGTCTCGGACACCGCGGCCGTCGCCGCCCTGGCCAGTGGCATCGCCGACATCACCGACTACGACGACGTCGCCGTGTGCATCGTCGAGCCGGACTCGGCCTTCGTGGCCGTGGTCGACGGCGGTGAGGTAACGGTCCACTACGTGGACCGGCCCGCGGACCGGGCCGACGCACTCGAACTCACCAGCAGCGTCATCGCCGTGCTCGACCGCGAGCCCGCCGCCATCTTCGTCATCGGGTCCGACGACGTCGAGGTCATCGTGACCGCCTTCGAGGCCATCGCCGAGGCGCCGGTCTTCTCCGCCGCCGAGGCCGACCTCGCGCTGGCCCGCGGTGCGGCCCTGGTCGCCGCCAGGACGCTCGACATGTCGGGCCCTCCGCCCGGGGATGTGCCGCCGCGGCGGGCCAGCGTGCTGCTGGGCGTGCTCGCCGTCGCGGTGGTGACGTTCGTCGTGTCGCTGTCGATCGCGATCGGGCTCAACCTGAGTGACGACGAGCCGGCCGAGAACCTCAGTGCCGCAGCGCAACCCGAACACATCGTGGTGCCACCCCCGCCGAGCCGCCCGGCCGTCCGATTCCCGGACATCCCGAACGTCGTCGCGAAGACCATGACCGTGGCGGTGCCG
>VIFX01000066.1:0-23718 GCA_006864685.1 Mycolicibacterium hodleri
GGACGCGGGTGGGCGGCAGTTTGTCTTGGAGCGGCACCACGACGACGCTGGCCATCACGGGGCCGGCGGAAGCGACGTGCTCGGTGGCTGGGGTGGTGTCCTCGGCAACCATGGCGCCGATGCGGCAGGCCTCGTCGGCCTCCTTGCGACCGGCGGCGGTGGTCTGCACCACCCCGTCACCCTTGCGACGACGGAGCAGCTTTCCGGTGACGAGAGCGTCGACGGCCTCGGCCACGCGTTTCTCCCACGACGGCCGCGCGCCCTCGTACAACCGGTCTCCCGGCAGGAACACCGAGGCGAACTTCGCACCGACCATCTCGTTGAGGCGCGTCGGCGTCGCGGGCTGGTCGACGGCCTCAAGGGCCTGAACCGCGCATAGGACCCTGGCCTGCCAGGCGCGCTCTGGTGGCGGTGGCGTGACGCCGTCGACGGCTGGGTCGCCGGTCATGACGGCCCGATCTGGACGGTCCGCGTGTGGTGACGGATTGCCATGGTGTCATCCCCCAAACGATGCGCACTGCCGTCAAGAAGCAGCTACGACCATCCTGTGCAAGCTACCGCGCATCGGCTGGCCCGCGCGGCGGTTTGAGCATCAGGACGGTGATGCTTCAGCCCGGGGCCGCCCCGCCCGGCTCCATCACGATCGCCGCGGATGGATTGTCGCCGACAATAACTGTACGGCAACGACATTCGCACATCCGTCAGCCGCGTCGGCGGGCCAGCCAAACGGTTCGCGACCCGCACGTCGGGTCGTCCTCGACGTGGTCGACGACGTCGAAGCCGGTCGCATTCAGTAGTCCCAGATACTCGCCCGCGTCGAGGCTGCCGTGATAGAGCGGCGCACCCTCCAGTTGGCCGATCGCAATTCCTTCGGACGTTCCACTGGTGAACATCAGCGCCGCACCCGGCGCGGCATGCGCCGCAAAGCGGGGGAACATCGCGCGCTGATCACCCGGGGAGAGGTGAAAGAAGCTGTCCCACGCGAGCAGACCGGCGAATCGCCGACCGAGGCTCAGTTCGCGCATGTCCCCGAGATGCACCGGTGCGCCTGGCAGATTGCGCTCGAACAGCGCGAGCATCGTCGGGGCGCCGTCGAGCCCCGTGACATTCAGGCCGCGCCGGATCAGCTCGCGCGCAATCGGTATGCCGGAGCCGCAGCCGATGTCGAGCACCGTCGCGTCGCCGCGAAGTAGGTCGCAGAAGCGATCGAGCCAAGAACCCTCCACCAGGTGGTCATCGCGGAGCTTGGCCCACGAGGAGCCGTGTTGCTGGTAGACGGCGATCACGGAGTCGTCGACGGGGCCGGTCATGTTCCTAGTTTCGGGCCTGCGCCGTCCAGTTGCGGATCGCTGCGACGAATTCCTCGGGTGCGTCGGATTCCACGTAGGTCCCAGCCCCTTCGACGATCACGGTCTCGTGCTTGGGGAAGGCCTCTTCCAGACGCTCCCGTTCCTGGGCGCGGAAGGCGATGTCGGCGTCACCCCACACGATCAGGGTGGGCAGGTCGGCGAGGCTCGCCAGACCGGCCTCGACGTCGGCGAAGAAGGCGCGGCTGGCCAGGATCCGGCCGGGCAGCACGGCGCAGGCGTGCCGTCGTTCGGCGGTGTCGAGCGCCCGCCGGTAGTGGGTCATCTCGGCCGCGGTCGGCGTCCGTCGCCGGTGGCCGGTGGGGACGAAGGCGTTGACGAGGACGTTGAACTGCCGCACCAGGAACCGCATCGGCAGGCCGCCGGCGATGCGGGAGAAGGCTTCGAAGTGGAGGATTCCGTTTACTGGCCACGCCCAGGTGTTGACGAGGACCAGCCGGTCGAAGACACCCGGGCGGCGCTGTGCCGCTGCCAGACCGATCGGGCCGCCCCAGTCCTGGCCGACCAGGGTGACGCCTCCGAGACCGAGGGCGTCGATGAAGCCCGTGACCACGTCGGCGTGCTCTTCGGGCAGGTAGCGGTAGCCGGCCTTGGCGGTGGACAGCCCAAAGCCGGGGTAGTCCAGCGCGATGCACCGGAAGTCGTCGCGAAGCGCGGAGATCACCTCGCGCCACAGGAACGACCACGTCGGATTGCCATGCAGCAGAAGCAGTGTCGGGCCGCTTCCCTCGTCGACGTAGTGCACGGTGTTCCCGTCGACGTCGACGAAGCGGCTCTCGAACGGGAACAGGTCGTCGTCGACCCAGGCGGGGCGGATGCTCTTGGTGGTGTCAGGCATGTGCCGCGCCTCCTGGCTCGGGTAGGTGTGGTTGAATATTTCACGAGCACTTGAGAAAGTAAAGTACCGGGAGATGCGATGCGGAGTTACGGTCAGTACTGCGGCCTTGCCCGCTCCCTCGAGGTGGTCGGCGACCGATGGAACCTGCTCATCGTGCGGCAGCTCCTCGGCGGCTCCGCCCGCTACCGCGATCTGTTCGAAGGCTTGCCCGGCGTCGCGACCAACCTGCTGGCCGACCGCCTCCGCGACCTGGAGGCCTCGGGGGTAATCGAGCGGCGGCTGGCCGACACGGGCAGCGTGGTCGAATACGCGCTGACGCCGTGGGGTGCGGAGTTACGCCAGCCCATCGAGAGCCTGATCCGGTGGTCCACTCCCCTGATGGTTCGCGGCCCCGAGGGCGACGCGTTTCGCCTGGAGTGGTTCGCCCTCGCCGTCCCGGCCCTGCTCGAAACCCGCGTCAAGACAAGGACTTCTACGACGGTCGGTCTCGCCGTCGGCGGGGACGCTCTCCTCCAGCTCCGAGCCACGCGCTCCGGGATCGAGGTCGGCCCACACGACGGTCGAGAACTCGACGCCACCGTCCGAGCGGAGCCCATGTGCGTCCTTGGATTGGCTGCCGGCGCTCTGTCACTCGACGACGCCCGCGCGCTCGGGATGATCGAGGTCGACGGCGACGAGTCCGTCGTCCGCACCGTCTTCGCCGCCTGACCTCACGACCTGGCCAGGCTCTACCGCGGTGGTCGACCCGTCCAGGGGCATGTCCACTTCCGTGGGGTCCTCGTCCGTCTTCGTGGTGTCGGCCGAGATGGGTCGGCGCAGAGACTGGAACCAATCCAATCGGACCCAAGGAGGCATGGATGTTCACGTCCACGCGCGACGCCGAGGAGCTGTTGCGCACCGCGTCGCTCCGCGTCACGGCGCAGCGCAGCGCGGTGCTCCTCATGCTGGAACGTCACCCGCACGTCGACGTCAGGTCGTTAAAGGCATTGGTGGTCAGCCACATTGGCTCGGTCTCGACCCAAGCCCTCTACGACGTGGTGGGTGCACTGGTCGGCGCCGGGCTGGTCCGCAGGATTGAGTCGGCTGGTTTGGCGTCGCTGTTCGAGCTCGAGGGTGGCGACAACCATCACCACGTGGTGTGTCGCCGTTGCGGCGCGCTCGAAGACGTCGACTGCGTCACCGGCGAAGCGCCGTGCTTGTGGCCGCCGACCACCACGGGCTTCGTCGTCGACGAGGCCGAAGTGACCTTCTGGGGCACGTGCAGCTCGTGCTCGGAAACTACCGACGACGGCTAGTACATGCCGTCCACAACGAAGGAGAACATCTGATGGCGTTCGAGGAGAACACCGAGCCGTTGACTACTGCGGCGGGTGCGCCGGTGGTGGACAACCAGAACAGCATGAGCGCCGGGCCGCGGGGTCCGTTGCTGCTGCAAGATTTGTGGTTGATCGAAAAGCTGGCGCACTTCAGTCGTGAGGTGATCCCCGAGCGGCGGATGCACGCCAAGGGCGCCGGGGCGTTCGGCACGTTCCGGGTGACCGGGGACATCTCCGCGTACACCACCGCGGCGATCTTCAACCAGGTTGGCAACACCTGCGAAATGTTCGCCCGGTACTCCACCGTCGCCGGGGAGCGGGGCGCCGCCGACGCCGAACGCGACATCCGCGGTTTCGCGTTGCGGTTCTACACCTCCGAGGGCAACTGGGACGTGGTCGGCAACAACACCCCGGTGTTCTTCCACCGCGACCCGCTGAAGTTCCCCGACCTCAACCGTGCGGTCAAACGTGACCCGCGCACCAATCTGCGCGATCCTGAGAACAATTGGGGCTTCTGGACCGGGCTGCCCGAATCCTTGCACCAAGTCACCTACGTCATGGGTGACCGAGGCATCCCGAGGTCCTATCGGCATATGCACGGCTTCGGGTCCCACACCTTCAGCCTGATCAACGCCGCTGGGGTCCGGCACTGGGTGAAGTTCCACTTCCGCACCCAGCAAGGCATCGAAAATCTCACCGACCCTCAAGCCCAAGCCGTCATCGGGGCCGACCGCGAATCCCACGGCCGCGACCTCTTCGAGGCCATCGAGCGTGGGGAGTTCCCGCGGTGGACGCTGTTCATCCAGGTCATGCCGGAGGACGACGCCCGAACCTACCGCTTCCACCCGTTCGATCTGACAAAGGTGTGGAGCCAGCAGGACTACCCACTCATCGAGGTCGGTGAGTACGAACTCAACCGCAACCCGGACAACTACTTCGCCGACGTCGAACAGGCCGCGTTCACCCCCGCCAACCTGGTCCCCGGTATTTCCTACAGTCCGGACAAGATGTTGCAGGGCCGGTTGTTCTCCTACGGCGACGCGGCGCGGTATCGGGTGGGGGTCAATCATCATCAGATCCCGGTGAACTACCCGCGCGCAGCCACTCTGGTGAACACCTATCACCGGGACGGCGCGATGCGGGTGGACGGCAACCAAGGTGGTGTCCCGGGGATGGAGCCCAACAGCTTTGGTCGCTGGGCCGATCAACCCGCCTACGCCGACGCACCCCAGGCGATCGGGAGCGTCGCCGACCACTTCGACTTCCGCGAGGATGACGACAACTACTTCGAGCAGCCCGGCGATCTGTTTCGCCTGATGAGTGGGGAAGAACAGCAGCGGTTGTTCGACAACACCGCCCGCGCCATCAAGGGCGCCCGGGCCGTGACGGTGAACAAGCACATCGAGAACTGCACCCGGGCCGATCCCGCCTACGGCGAAGGCGTCCGCAAGGCCTGCGAAGCCAGCGGGGCGCTGTAAGCCAGCCGGGTGTTCGATACTGGGCCGATGCCGAGAAGTTTCGTGCCGCCCGAGCAGTACTACGCAGGACTCGCCAGAGTGAGGCAAGGTGCCGGGGCGCTCATCACCACTCCTGACGGGCGGGTGGTCATGTACGACGTGACGTACCGTGACTATCTCGAATTGCCGGGCGGCGCAGTCGAAGTCGGCGAGTCACCCCCGGCGGCGTGCGCCCGCGAGTGCCGCGAAGAACTTGGCGTCGACGTCAGGGTCGGGCGACTCCTGGTGCTGGATCACCAGACCGATGGAGGGGACCGAGGCGACTCCGTCATGTTCGTCTATGACGGAGGCGTGGTCGACGAGTCTGCCCTCGGGAACGTTCCCGCCGACGACGAGGGCCGCGGGGTCGTCCTCGTCGATCCGTCGGACTTGGATCGTGTCACGATCTCGCGACTGGCCAACAGGATTCGCTCCGCACGGGCCGCACGTGAGACCGGCGGTGTCGTCGAGGCGGTCAACGGGGAGATCCGAACGTCTCAGAGCCCGATCATCGTCTCGAGCCAGCCGCGGGCGAAGTAGACGACGAACCCCGCCGTCACGACCCACAGCAGCGGGCTGATCTCGCGGACCTTGCCGGTCGCCGACCGCGTCACCACCCACGCGATGAAGCCGATCCCGATGCCGTTGGCGATCGAGTAGGTGAACGGCATCGCGGCGACGGTGAGCACCACCGGCATGGCGACCGAGAACTCGGAGATGTCGATGTGGCGCAGCTGCGACACCATCATCACGCCGACGACGACCAGCGCGGCCGCGGCCACCTCGGTAGGCACGATCGACGCGAGCGGCGAGATGAACATCGCGGCCAGGAACAGCACGCCGGTCACCACGTTGGCCAGTCCGGTGCGAGCGCCCTCCTCGACACCGGCGCCGGACTCGATGAAGACGGTGTTCGACGACGCCGAGGTCGCGCCGCCGACGACCGCGCCGGCGCCCTCGACGATCAGCGACGCCTTCAGCCGCGGGAAGTTGCCCTTCTCGTCGGACAGCCCGGCCTCGCGGGACAGCCCGGTAAGGGTTCCCATGGCGTCGAAGAAGTTCGCGAACACCAGGGTGAACACCAGCATCACGGCTGCCAGGACGCCGATGCGGCCGAAGCTGTCCAGGGTGAACGCGCCGACCAGTGAGAGGTCCGGCAGCGCGAACGGTGAGCCCGACAGCGTCGGCACCGACAGGCTCCACCCGCCCGGCTTGTCGACCGCCGAGCCCAAGTGCCAGATGGCCTCGATGACGACGGCGACCACCGTGCCCGTGACGAGGCCGATCAAGATGCCGCCGCGCACCCGCCGAACGACCAGCACACCGGTCAGCAGCAGCGTGAACACGAACACCAGGACGGGCACGGTGCTGATCGATCCGGCCCCACCGCTGCCCAGCCCGACGGGTGGGGAGGGCACGCCGGTGGCTCCGACGAAGCCCGCGTCGACCAGCCCGATGAACAGGATGAACAAGCCGATGCCCGCGGTGATCGCGAGCTTGAGTTCCATTGGCACGGCGTCGAACACCAACCTGCGCAGTCCGGTCGCCGCCAGGATCACGATGATGACGCCGTTGATCACGACCAGGCCCATCGCCTCGGGCCAGGTGACCGAGCCGACCACCGTGGTCGCGAGGAACGAGTTGATGCCGAGGCCGGCCGCGAAGGCGAAGGGCAGCCGCGCGATGACGCCGAAAAGGATCGTCATCACGCCGGCCGCGAGAGACGTGGTTGCCGACACCTGCGCGAAGTCGAGGCTGTTTCCGGCCACGTCCGGCGCGCTGGACAGGATGATCGGGTTCAACACGATGATGTAGGCCATCGCGATGAACGTGACCAGTCCACCGCGGAGCTCGGTGCCGATCGTCGACTGCCGCGCGGTGATCTCGAAGAACCGGTCGAGACGGCTCACGGATGTGTTCTGTTCCACGCGACGACCTTAGAGTCGCGAACCGATTTCTTCTCCTCTTTGCGGGGCCGGGTCTTCGAACTTGCCCAGTACAGAAGCACGACGGACAGCAGGCCGAACTTCGTCAGCGCCGCTCGACGGGCCCGTGCTGCGTGCGCCTGCCGATCCCGGCCCCGCAGGATGTTCAGCAGCGCCACGCCCTCGCGGGCGTCGGCGGCCACCGCCGCCACGCAAGCGACCTGGGCCCACGGGAACCGTCGGACACCCGACCGCCGTCGTGCGAGGCGGCGGTCGGCGCCCTCCGCGAGCAATGCCGCGAACACGCCGTAGGTAGACATGTAGCCGAAGTCGAGCCACAACGACGTGCGGGCAGCTGCAACGCCTTTGGGTCCCCAGCTTTCGAGAATCGAGGTCGCACGGGCCTCGTTGCCGGCCAACTCGAACGCGATGATTCCCGGGCCGCCCGCCGCGTGCATCGCGCGCTCCGACCGAAGCATCACCAATGTCGCAGCAACCCACAGTCCACCCGCCCAACGGGTGGCCGTCCGCACCTGATCGTCAGTCGCCAGTTCGGTCCGCGTTGGCGTGGATCGCCTCGCGACAGTACGCCGCAAGACCTGGGAGACCGAACGATTCGTCATAGTTGGCAACATATCTGGGGTCGCTCACGTACAAGTCCCCCAGGTTTCGATGGAAGGCCGGCGGGCAGTCGTAGAACCAGCGATTCACGTGAAGCCGGTGCTGCTCGGCCGCATCCATCGCCTCCTCGGAATCGGCCGGGAGCCCGGCACGGAAAGCGTCGGACAACGCCTTCTCTACAGCTTCGCCTTCCGCCTTGATCTGGATCCATTCCTGCTTGCCGTAGGACTTCGCTCGCCGCTGCGACTCCTTCCACTCTTCGGTCTCGCCCCACTTCTGCTCGGCCTCCGCCTGATAGTCGTCGAAGCTGTCACCGAAGAGCTCGCGCATGTCGTCGTCGGTCATGGGGGTGTTGGTCATCGCCTTCTCCAATGCGTGATCGATTGCCTCGACGAGAGCCTTCGTCTCGTCGAGCCGGGACATGACGCGTTCGCGCTGACGAATCAGGTGGCTGACCTCGTCGCCGTCTTCCAGCAGGCTCGCGATCTCGTCGAGAGACAGCTCGAGCCGGCGGTAGACGATGACCTGGGACAAGCGCGTCAGGTCCGCCGACGTGTAGACCCGATAGCCGGAAGCCGAACGCCGACTGGCAGTCAACAGCCCGATGTCGTCGTAGTGGTGGAGCGTCCGGACGGTGATGCCAAAACGCCGCGCAACTTCGCCAACGGTGAGTTCCTCCACCTGAATCTCCTGCGTCACGTCGACCATGTTGGGACCTCACGTCGCGTGAGGGTCAAGCCGGACTTTCCATTGCGGGATCAGTGATTTTATGGCTTCCAAGGTGGGTCGTTAGCGTCCGAATCATGGAATGGAGCTTGCGGTCGGCTGGAGAGTTAACGGTCGCGTTGCGCGCTGGTGAGGTGTCATCGGTGGAACTGACCGAGGCAGCGATCGCCGCAATCGAACGGCACGATCGGGTGGTCAACGCGATCTGCGTGTCGGACTTCGATCATGCGCGGGAGGCCGCGCGGCACGCCGACGAAGCACGTGCCCGCGGTGAGGATCGGCCGCTGCTGGGCATTCCGATGACGGTCAAGGAGTCGTTCGACATGACGGGGTTGCCCACGACGTGGGGCATGCCGGAGCACCGGGGGTTCGTACCGTCCGAGGACGCGGTTCAGGTGGCGCGACTCAAGGCCGCCGGCGCCGTGGTGCTCGGCAAGACGAACGTGCCATTGGGGTTACAAGGTCTGCAGAGTTTCAACGACCTCTACGGCGTGACGAACAATCCGTGGGACCACAGTCGTACGGCGGGCGGATCGTCGGGTGGCTCGGCGGCTGCCCTGGCGTCCGGGTTCGGTGCCCTGTCCATCGGTTCCGACCTTGCCGGTTCGCTGCGCACGCCCGCGCATTTCTGCGGTGTCTACGGGCACAAGCCGACACTCGGGTTGGCGGCGATGCGCGGTATGACTCCGCCGCGCACGCAGGCCCTGCCGACCGACTCCGACCTCGCCGTCGTCGGTCCAATGGCGCGGACGGCCCGCGACCTTGCGCTCCTACTCGACGTGATGGCCGGACCGGACCCGCTGACGCTCGGCGTGGCGCACACGGTGACGCTGCCACCCCCGCGCCACGAGCGACTCGGTGACTTCCGAGTGCTGGTTCTCGAGGAGCACCCGTACATGGACACCGGGGCCGCGGTGCGGGCCGGCGTCAACCGGGTGGCCGATGCGCTCTTGTCCAGTGGCGCCCGCGTCGAACGGCACAGTCCGCTGTTGCCCGATCTGGCCGAAGCCGCCTGGCTGTACACGCTGCTGCTGTTCTCCGGTTCGGTGGCGCGCTTCCCCGTCGACCAGTACGAGGATTTGCGTACCCGCGCTGCGCTTCTGAGCGCGGATGACCGCAGTCTGGACGCGGCGCGGCTGCGCGGAATGGTGTTGAGCCATCGCGAGTGGATCGAAGTGACCACCCGTCGCGAGCTCCATCGACACGGCTGGCGACAGCTGTTCGGCGAGTTCGACGCCGTGGTGTGTCCGATCACCCCGACGCCCGCGTTTCCGCACGACCACGATCCGGATCTGCTGGGTTGCCGGATCGACGTCGACGGCGTCGACTACCCGTTCTTCGACCAACTCGTGTGGGCGGGTCTGGCCACGATGCCCGGCCTGCCCGCCACCGCCATCCCCGCGGGGCGGTCCGCCGGCGGGTTGCCGGTGGGCGTGCAGATCATCGGTCCAGCATTCGAAGACCGCACTCCGCTGCGGCTCGCCGAGTTGCTCGAACAGCGGATCGGCGGCTTCCAAATACCGGGCGAGGACGTACTGCCGGCTGACTAGCGCGGCTGGCAGTTCGGCAAGGCGCGGTACGCGGTCATCCCGCCGTCGCGCACCACTCCGAACCTGCCGCCGCGCTGCGGCCCACGGCGTCCAGCACCCGCTGCACGGCCAGCCCGTCCTCGAACGACGGCGTCGGCTGCTCGCCCCGCGCGATGGCGTCGACGAGATCGACGACCTGGTGGGTGAAGCCGTGCTCGTAGCCCAGTCCGTGCCCCGGTGGCCACCAGGCCGCGATGTACGGATGCTCGGGTTCGGTGACGTGGATCCGGCGAAAGCCTTGCAGGCCAACCGGATCGGTGCCGTCGTAGAAGTGCAGCGCGTTGCTGTCCTCGAAGTCGAACGCCAGCGACCCCGCCGAGCCGTTCAGCTCGATCCGCAGCGCGTTCTTCCTGCCCAGCGCGAACCGGCTGGCCTCGAACGTCCCCACCGCTCCGCCGGCGAACCGCGCGGTGAACAGGGCGGCGTCGTCGACGGTCACGGGCCCGTGCGGCACGTCGTCACCGCCGACGCCCCCAAGGCCCGCGCGGTCACCGGACATGGGGCGGGTCTTCACGAACGTCTCCAGCAGCGCCGACACCCCGGTGATCGGCTGGCCCGTCAACCACTGGGTGGTGTCGACGAGGTGGGAGCCGATGTCGCCGAGCGCGCCGCTGCCGGCCTTCGCCGCGTCGAGGCGCCAGTTCAGCGCGGTGCCTGGGTCGCTGAGCCAGTCCTGCAAATAGTGCGCGCGGACGTGCCGGACGGTGCCGATCCGACCGTCGGCGACGAGCCTGCGGGCCAGCGCGAGCGCGGGGGTGCGGCGGTAGGTGTAGCCGCACATGGCGTACACGCCACCGGCGGCCGCCTCACGCGCAGCGTCGGCCATTCGTTCTGCCTCCGCCACGCTGTTGGCCAGCGGCTTCTCGCACAGCACGTGCTTGCCCGCGGCCAGTGCGGCCACGGCGATCTCGGCGTGGGTGTCGCCCGGCGTGCAGATGTCGACCAGGTCGATGTCGTTCCGCTTCACCAGTTTTCGCCAATCAGTCTCCACCGAGGCGAAGCCCAGCCGGTCCGCCGCGGCCCGTACGTCCGGCTCGCTGCGCCCGGCGAGTGCCGTCAGTTCCGGGGTGAGGGACAGGTCGAAGAAGCGGTGCGCGGTGCGCCACGCCTGCGCGTGCGCGGCACCCATGAAGGCGTAGCCGATCATGCCGACCCGCAGTGCGCGACTCACGCTGCCGTCGTCTCGCTCGGGGGGACCGCCGACCACGAGCGCAGCTCGGCCGCGACCTCCGGTGGGTGGTCGGCCGCCAGTGCGGCGGCGTGGGCGTCGGCCAGCACCTGGGCGATGTCGATCCGGCAGTGCTCGCGGGCCGACTGGACCGCCGCCTCGACCATCGACAGACTCAGCACGTTGCCGCCGGCCTCGGTGGCGGGTGAGGCGCCCGCCCGCACCGCCGCCACGAACTCGGCGAGCGAACCGGCGATCCCTTCGGGCTCCGGCACCACGTCGACCTCGATCGCCCGCCCGTCGACGTCCTGCCCCACCGGGGCGTCGTCGCCGTTCCACAGCGCCGTACCCCCCGCACCGCTGGCCCGCCACGTGCCGTTCCAGGACGTCTCAAGGCCTGGGCTGCACCAGCTTCCGCTGAAGTGGAAACGCTTCCCGCCGCCGAACTCGAACGTCGCCTCGGCGGCGGCGTCCCCGCGGTACCAGCTCCAGGCTGGGTTGTAGGACTCGCAGTAGACGGCCGTCGGATCTCCGCCGAGAAGGTCGCGCGCCAGGTCGAACTGGTGGATGGCCATGTCGACCAACAGCGGGTCGTCCATCTCGTCGCGAAAACCGCCGAACCTCGGACCACGGAACAGCTGACAGTCGAGAATGCCGACCGGGCCGATCTGCGCCAGCAGGCGCCGGAACGCCGTCAGGTTCGCCCAGTAGCGCCGTGATTGCGACACCATCAGCAGCTGCTTGCCGACGCGCGCCGCCGCTACCATGGCGAGGCCGTCGGCCACCGTCTCGGCCAACGGCTTCTCGCACAGCACCGGGCGCCCAGCCAGCAGGGCCTCGGTGCTGACGGCGCGGTGGGCGGCCGGCACGGTCACGTTGAGCACCGCGTCGGCGACGACGTCGGCGAGGCCGTCGAGCGTGGCGGCGACGGGCACGTCGGGATGCCCGCACTCCGCCGCCGCAAGGCGCGCGGCGTCGACGTCCAGGTCGACCAGGCCGGCCAGCGTGACGTCGGCCGAATCGGCCAGCGCCCCCAGCCACGCCCGGCCCATCGACCCGGCCCCGACCTGAATCACCCGCAGCGGCTCAGCTGACACTGGCCGCCTCCTCGTCCTCGATCGCCCCGGTGTAGTCGTGGCCGTTGAAGAAGTCGTCGGTCTCGTACCGCAACAGGGTCGGCATGGCCCGTTCGGGAAGGTCGCTGCGCGCCCACTGCACGCCGTTGGCGATCACGCGGCGCACGTCGGGGTGGTGGTAGACGGGGAAGTCCTGGTCACCCGGCGAGAAGAAGAAGATCTTCCCGTGGCCGCGGCGGAACGTGCAGCCGCTGCGGAACACCTCACCCCCGGTGAACGAGGAGATGAAGACGAGCTCGTCGGGCACCGGAATGTCGAAGAACTCGCCGTACATCTCCTGGGCCTCGATGACGATGGGGTTCGGCACCCCGGCGGCGATCGGGTGGGTCGGGTTGACCGTCCACACCAGTTCCCGATCCTGCTCGCTACGCCAGCGCAGCGTGCAGGACGTTCCCATCAACTTGCCGAAGATCTTCGACCAGTGCCCAGAGTGGAGCACCACCAGGCCGAGGCCGGACAGCACGTGCCGGTGCACCCGCTCGACGACCTCGTCGGAGACCTCGGCGTGGGCGGCATGTCCCCACCAGACCAGCACGTCGAGGTCGGCGAGCACCTCCTCGGTGAGGCCGTGCTCGGGCTCGTCGAGCGTGGTCGTGCCGACGACCGCCGCGTCGCCCAGGTATTCCTCGACGCCCTCGGCGATCGTCGTGTGCATGCCCTTCGGGTAGATCTCCGCGACCGCGGGCTGCAGCTGCTCGTGCCGATTCTCGCCCCAGACAAGGACTTTCGTGACTGACATGTTCCTCCTCGACGGCTTGACGGCCGTCACTTGACGGCGCCACCGGTCGCTCCGGCGGCGATGTAGCGTTGCGCCACGACCAGCAGCACGATGGCTGGTGCCGCGGACAGCACCGACGCGGCCATGACCGCGCTCCAGTCCTGCACCAGCGAGCCGAGGTACTGGTAGATGCCCAGGGTCACCGGGCGCAGCTCGCTGGTGGTGGTCAGGGTGAGCGCAAACAGGAAGTCGCTCCAGGCGAACAGGAACGTGAAAAGCCCGGCGGTGATCAGTGAGTTGCGGCTGATGGGCAGCACGATCGAAACGAACGTGCGGAGGTGTCCCGCGCCGTCGACCCGGGCCGCCTCGATGATCGCGGGCGGCAGCCCGAGCATGAACGACCGCATGATCAGGATGGCGAACGGGATGGCGCTGGTGGAGTTGGCGATGACCAGGCCAGGGATCGTGTTCAGCAGGCCGATCTGCTCGTAGGCCGTGTAGAGCGCGTTGGCGATCACGATGCCCGGGATCATCTGCGCGACCAGGATGGCCAGCAGCGCGTAGTTCACCCAGCGGAACTTGAACTGGGCCAGCGCATAGGCCGCGGGCGCCGCCACGGCGAGGGTGAAGATCACCGTCCCCACCGCCACCATCAGGCTGGTGACGAGGTTGGCCCCCTGTTCCGTCAGCGCGGTGCGGTAGCCGTCGAGGCTCGGGCTGAGCGGGATGATCTCGCCGGTCAGGGTGTTGCCGCTGTTCTGCAGCGACGAGTTGAGCATCCAGTACACCGGGAAGAGCATCACGCCCAGGATGAGCAGCCCGATCGCGGTGTGCAGGCGTTGGTGCTTGGTGCCGTTCACGTCCTTGCTCCCATCAGTCCTCGATCGCTCGGCGGTTGACGCGCAGGTAGACGAGCGCGAAGACCAACGAGATGACGATCAGGACGTTGCTCAGCGCGGCGCCCTGGCCGAACTCGAAGTCGACGAAGGACCGCTCGTAGGACTGCGTCGCCAGCGTCTGGGTGGCATTGGCCGGCCCGCCGTGGGTAAGCCCGAGAATGATGTCGAGCACCTTCAGCGTGTAGACCACGCCGAGCACCAGCACCACCGACACCACCGGACGCAGGTTCGGCAAAGTGATGTGCCAGAAGGCCTTCCAGCCGGTGGCGCCGTCCAGAGCGCCCGCCTCGTACAGCTCCTCGGGGATGTCCTGCAGGCCGGAGTAGAGCAGCGTCACGTTGAACGGGATGCCGATCCAGATGTTGACCATGATCACGGCGACCAGAGCGACGCTCGGGGACGTCAGCCACGGGATCGGCGAGTCGATCAGCCCGATGCCGCGCAGCGTCTTGTTGAGGATGCCGCTGTCCTGTTCGAGGATGGCCCGCCACGCCGCACTGGACGCGATCATCGGCAGCAGCCACGGCAGCAACAACAGCGCGCGCAGCGTCCCGGACAGTGGAAACTTCTTGCGGAAGAACACCGCCAGCGCCATCCCGATCACGAACTGGCCGACGATCGACCCGACGGTGAACAGCGCCGTGTTGACCATCGCCCGGCTGAACAGCCGACTGGACATCACCTCGACGTAGTTGGCGAGGCCGACGAACGGCGCCTCGCCGGTGAAGAACGTCCGCAGGTCGTAGGCCTGCAGGCTCATCACGACGTTCTTGACGATGGGGTAGCCGAACAGCGCCAGCAAGACCAGCGCGGCGGGCACGATGAACATCAGCTGAGCCAGGCGTTCCCGGCGGCGGGTGGAGTCGACGGCGGTGGTCACGTCCGGGACGAGGATCTCGGTCGGGGCGACGGTGGAGGTCTGGGTCATCGTGTTTCCCGTCAGCTCTCGTCGGCTTGCCGGAACGCCTCGGCCGGCGTGCTCTGGTCGGTCAGCGCGAGCTGGATCGCCGTGTACATGGCCGTGGCGGCCTTGGGCCAGCTGGTGCTGAGCTTCCCGGTGCGTGCCCGCGCGGTGGCCACCTGTTTGGTGAACGCGGCCATCGACGGCACCTCCGCCGCGAACTGCGGGAGCAGGTCGGTGCGGGTGGGCACCGCGAACCGCGTCCTCGCGAACTCCATCTGCTGCTCGGGGCTGTTCAGGCAGGCGACGAACTGCGCCGCGACGCGTTGGCTGGCCGGCTTGCCGGTGATCGGCACGGTCCACGCTTCGCCGCCGAGCGGTGTGGTGACCGTCTGGCCGGGGCGGTTCACGGGAAAGGTGGCCACCGACCACTTGAGGTCGGGGAACTTGTCGAGCGCCGGGAACTGCCACGGACCGTTCAGCATCATGGCCGCCTTGCCTGCCACGAACTGGTCCTTCACGTCGCCCTGGGTCCAGTTGAGAACGCTGCGTGAGGCGGAACCCTGGTTCACCAGGTCGGTCCACAGCTGCAGCGCCTCGGCCACCTGCGGGCTCTTCAGGTCGGTCTCGTCGCCGCCGTTGGTCCACATGGCGGGCAGAAACTGCCACGAACCCTCGTAGGTGGCGTTGGCGCTGAAGGCGATGCCGTAGTGGTCCGGGGTGGTCAGCTTCTTCGCCGCGTCACGCAGTTCCGCCCAGGTCGTGGGCGGGGAGATGCCGGCCTCGGCCAGCATCTCGGTGTTGTACATCAGCGCGATGGTGTTGACGACCGGCGCCAGCCCGTACAGCTTGCCGTCCAACGAGGTGGCGTCGACGATGCCGGGCGCGAACCCGTCGGCGGTGACGCCGTAGTCGCCCAGTGGCGCGAGTGCGCCGGCCGCGGCAATCTGCTTGACCTCCGGGTTGTCGACCATCATGACGTCCGGGAGCGTGTCGGAGGACGCCCGCTGCAGGATCTTCGAGATGAGGTCGGCGCCAGGCACCACCTCCCGTGACAGGGTCACGCCAAGTTTGGTCGCGCACGTGTCGAGGCCGGCCTGCACCAGCGTCTTGTCGGGCTGGTTGTTGTAGTAGTCGAGGATGGAGAGGGTGGTGACCCGGGCGTTCGGATCCTGGGCCACGCCGCGGTCGGCGCCGCAGCCGGCAAGGGCGAGCGCGACGCTCGCCAACGCCGTCGCCCCAAGCAGTCGTCTCTCCATCGAACAGCTCCCTTGCCGTCGTGACACCGCCACTCGGTTAACCGCTTAACCATCAGGCTCACGTACTCGCCGTGATTCAGGACACTGGATGGTTAAACGGTTAACCGTTCGGGTAGAGTGTGCTGCGTCACGTTGGCTCTGTCAAGGGTGTCGGGAGATCGTTTCAACGTCGGTTTCGAACGCACGGAGGAGCTCGATGGCGGTCACCATGCGCGACGTGGCGGCGCGAGCCGGGGTGTCGATCGCCACCGTCTCGTTCGTCGTCAACGAGAGCAAACCGGTGAAGGAGCCCACCCGCCTGCGGATCGAACAGGCGATGGCCGAGCTCGGCTTCCAGCGCAACATGGTGGCCCGCGCCCTGGCCAGCCGGCAGACCCGGATCATCGCGCTGGCCTATCCCGCCCTGGACCACCGGCTCGGCTGGAGCATCGTCGACTTCGTCACCAGCGCCGCCCAGGCCGCC
The DNA here is from genome assembly GCA_006864685.1 of Mycolicibacterium hodleri. GTDB lineage: Bacteria > Actinomycetota > Actinomycetes > Mycobacteriales > Mycobacteriaceae > Mycobacterium > Mycobacterium hodleri_B. The sequence continues at coordinate 16,423 of VIFX01000066.1, forward strand.
GCCGACGCGGGCTATCACCTGGTGCTGTGGCCGGTCAGCAATGACGCCACCGAGCTGGCGGAGCTGGTCGGCCAGGGTCTGGTCGACGGGGTCCTGCTGATGCACGTCCAGCTCGACGACGCCCGGGTCGAGGTCCTGCGGCCGATGGACATCCCCTTCGCGCTGATCGGCCGTACCCGTGACGTCGAGGGGCTGGCCTACGTCGACATCGACTTCGACGCGTCACTCCGCGTGGCGGTCGACCATCTGTCTGGGCTCGGGCATCGCGAGATCGTGCTCGTCACCGGCACGCAGGAAACGCAGAACTTCCGCGAGTACGGGCCGTACGTCCGGCTAGAGGCGGCGTTCGGTCAGGTCACCGGTGGCCCGGTGTTGCGCTGCCGCCAAGATCCCGGTTCAGGACGCGAGCTGGCCACCCGGCTCGCCGTCGAGGCGCCCACGGCCACCGCCGTGATCGTGGCCGACGAGGCCATCAGTGCCGGGCTGGTCGCCGGGCTGCACACCCGGGGAACGCGCATACCCACCGACATGTCGGTTCTGTGCATCCTCACCTCGCGGGACATGGCCGCTATGTGCGACCCGCCGCTGACCATCGTCACCGCGCCCGGCGTGGAGCTGGGCCGGCTCGGCGTCGAGGCGCTGCTGTGCCGCGTGCAGGGCGCGACGCCGCCACCGCCGGAATTGCGCGCCGGCGAGCTGCTGCCGGGAGAGTCGACCGGCCCGGCGCCGGCCTAATCCGCCTCTGCCAGAACACGAATCGCGATCTCGTCGAGGGTGGCCACCGTGTTGGCGAGGATGACCACCGCAGCGGCTCGACTGCGGTGGAGCGCCAAGATGCTGGAGAAACCACCCGTTGCGCCGTTGTGCCACGTGATGTGTTCGCTGCCAACGTGATCGGTGAACCAGGCGTAACCCACTCGGTGCCCGTCTCCGGCGTCCCACCGCGGTTCGAGTGCGCTCAAGCCCGGCGCACCGCCGTCGAGCAGGGCTCGGGCGTAACGCGCCATGTCGTCCGGTGTCGAGCGCACCCCGCCAGCCGGCGCGTAGGCGTTGATGGTCCACGCCTGCTGGTGCTTGCCGGCCGCACTCCACCCTGTCGGCGCGTTGGGGGGCAGGTCGTCGGCAGACAGGGGTGCCGACGACCGAGTCATGCCAAGACGGCCGAAGAGCCGACGACCCAGCAGTTCGGGATACCAGAGACCGGCGTGGGCGGCGATCGCCTGGCCGAGAAGTGCGGTGCCAAGGTTGGAATACGAAAACGAGTTTCTGCCAACGATTTTCGCCGCATCGGCCTGCGCGAGCAGCGTCTCGACGTCGGCGGTGTACGGGTTGCGGTGCCGCAGAACGGCGGAAAGGACCTTGACTTGGTCCCGGCGGCGCCCGGACAGTCGCGGCAAACCCGACCGGTGACTCGCCAGCTCCTCCAGCGTCACGCCAGCCACAGGACCGTGGACGTCGAGCAGGCTGCCCAACGCGGTGTCGGCTCTCAGCTCGCCGGACTCGACGGCGTCCGCGAAGAGCAGCGAGGTCATGGTCTTCGTGACCGACCCGATCTCGTAGACGGTGTCAGACCGGGCGCCGAAGTGTGCGCAAGCCGGAACGTGGTCCTGAATGTGGACGACGCTGACGCGGTCGGCGAGGCCAGCGTCGCGCAACAGCGGTTCGACCCGCGCGATCAGATCGAGGTCGCCAGTGGCAGGCCCGAGTCCAGGCGGTCGTGACGATCCGGCGCTCATTGGAACGTCGCACTGATCACCAGGAACGGCGGCAATCCGAGTCGATGCGGCGCCTCGGCGCGTACCTCGTCAGAAGGGGCAGGTTCGTCGAGGCTGCGCAGTACGAAGCCGAGGCCCAACACCGCCGTGACGTAGGTGGAGATGGTGCGGTGGTAGTTGCCTGCTCGACGGACGCTGTGCGGGTGCGTCGACCGCCAGAGTCCCTCTGCGAAGTAGTCGCCGACCGCGCGGCGAACCCCGCCCGGCGTGGAGATCGTCTCCGTCGCGGGGGCCTCAAAGCATGGGTGCGGCACCGTGAACACAAGAAAACCACCCGGGCGCAGCACTCGCCGAACGGATTTCAGTGCGGCGTCGAGATCGGCGATGTTGTTCATCGACAGCGCCGCAGTCACACCGTCGACGGAGTCATCCGGCACCGTCTGCAAGCTGGATCCGTCGTCAACGCGGTAGACCGCTCCGGTGGGGTTGGCGCGCTCGGCAGCCTCGGCATGCGCGACGAGCGCGCGGGTGGGATCGACGCCCACTACGCGTGCTCCGAGGCCGGCCAGGCCTCTGCTGACAATGCCTTCCCCGCACCCGACGTCGAGAACGTCGAGCCCAATGACGTTGACCGGCAAAGCTTTTAGGAGAATGTCACGCGAGAACCGATGCATCGCCGATCCGCCACGGACGAGTTCGGCGTACCACTCGGCGATTCCGTCCCAGTCATCCTCCACCGGTCACAGATCCTATCCCGTGCGGTGCTGAAAATGGTCGTCGGTGTCAGCGCACGCTTTCCGCAAGAACGACGCGGTTGCCGCCCGTCGCCTTCGCGTCGTACATGGCCGCGTCGGCAGCCTCGATCACTTCGCGCAGGTCTGATTCCGATGGTCTGCACGTCGCGACGCCGATGCTCACGGTGACCGTGGGATCGCCGGTCGCGGACACCGCGGCGCGGATCCGCTCGGCAACGACCGCCGCTTGATCGGTGGCCATTCTGTCCACCATCAGGAATTCTTCGCCGCCCCACCGTGCCACGATCGCGTCGTTGCGGACGCTCTTCCGAATGCTGCGCGCCGTCCGAATCAGCACCTCGTCGCCAACGGCATGCCCGAGAGTGTCGTTCACCGTCTTGAAGCCGTCGACGTCGATCAACAGCGCACTCAAGTGCGGGTCGGTGCTGGCGGTGACGTTCAGTCGCTTCACCGCGACATCCACTCCGCGGCGGTTGGTCAGGTCGGTCAGGGGGTCAGTCAGCGATTGCATCGAGCTGCCTTGCAGCAACCAGAATCCGAACTGCAGGGCGGGCAGGATGCACACGGTTACCAGCAGCGCGATGACGGCCCGGGAGATGGCCAGTTGCAGGCCGTCGCCGGGTGTCGTCGAGGCCAGCCAGATGGCGATGCCCACCACCGCGACTGTGCACCAAGCGATGTGGGCGACATGTAGCCGTGGGCCGTGGAAGAACACCACGTAACCGCCCGCGCACAGGAGGATGGGAATTCCCGACATGGCCAGGTTGGGGTCGCCGAACAACAGTGCCGACATCGTCATGATGACGTCGACGAACACGAGCAGCGCCGCCGAAGCCCGTGCGGTTGGCCACGGCCGAAACGCCCAGCGGGCCGCCCACCCGAAGGAGCCAACGGCGACGACGGCCCAGCCGATCCGCACTATGGCGTCGTCACCCCCGGGCGGGGCGTAGACGTTCAGCGCGGACAGCGTGCCCATCATCGCGCCGATGCCGGCGATCAGGTGGCGCAGTACCGGGAGCAGACCTCGGCTGCGCAGGAAGTCGATGCGCCATTCGTACTCGTCTCGCTGCATCCACCACTGGGTCAGCAAGCTTCGGCTCGCGTCGATGCTCACCGGGGTAATTTCGGACGTTTCGGGCAGACTGCCCCCCGCAGACCGTTCGCGAATCGTGCTGACCCCGTATTTCGACATGTTCATGCGCCGCGCCATACGTACTCCCACCCTGCTCCGAGGGCCCCACCGCCGTCGACGACGCGTCTCCGGGTCCTCTGCCGCCGGCCCTCCCCATGCTCATTGGCAGTATCGGGCAAACGGGCACGGTGGTGGCGGCATTCGCGACATTGCCGGACGTGGTCGCCGGAGCATCCAGCGGCAACGTAGGAAGGCAGGCGCTGGCGCGTACTTTTGACCCATGCCGTCGGAGCCGGACGAGTTGAACGGCCCCGCCCAGTGGTGGGACGAAACGGGTGACTACGAACTGCGCCAAATCCTCCATTGGCGCTGGGACCCGATCGGTGTCGCGAACGTATTTCCCTATGCTGCTGACGAATACGGCAACTATGCGCCGACGATTGTGGATGCCCTCCGGGCCGGAGCGTCGGCCGCCGACATCGCTCACCTACTCGCCACCATCGAAGACGACCGCATCTTTGACAGGGCTCCTGCTTCCGCTGAAGAGCCCGTCGACCGCCTGCGCGAGCTGGGCGAGGCCATCGTCGGCTGGTACGAAGCCTCCCAACGGCGGTGGGCAGAATTCGGGCCGCTTCCTCGGTAGCCGCCAGGTGTGATGGGAGTCGATGCAGATGAAGAAGTACTCGCGGGACGATCAACGGACGATGGCGCGGTGGGCCCTTGACTGCGCCGAGCGCGTCTTGCCGATGTTCGAGGTGGTTCGCCCCGGTGACGCGCGCCCCCGACGCGCGATCGAGACCGGGCTCGAGTGGGTGAGCACCGGGCAGTTCAGCATGGCGGTGATTCGCAGGGCCTCGCTCGACGCCCATGCCGCTGCAAAGGAGACCACGGACCCGGCTGCCGTCGCCGCCGCTTATGCGGCGGGCCAAGCCGTCGCGACTGCCCATGTTCCTCAACACGCCTATGGCGGCGCGTACTACGCACTCCGCGCTCTCACCGCACGATCGTCAGACCGGAATGCTCAGGACGCGTGGGACGAGCGGACCTGGCAAGCCGCCCAGCTTCCCGACCACTTGCGGACGGAGATCATGGACCGCATCGTCATCGACGAATCCACACCGGACCTTCGCATCTCGATTCGCAAGGGGGCGGGCTTCTGACGGTGGAAGTGGGCCGCCTACGCCATCTCACTCGCGAGCGGTCGACGGCCGGATGACGACGCGAAGCCCAACCAGGTGTGCCGGTTGCCGGCCCAGCACCATCCAATCTTCGGCGCGTTCCGATTGGCGACGGCAGCGTCATCACGCAACCTGTCGCTGTTGGTCAGGTGAGGCCGAGGCCGCCATCGAGGGTCAGGATCTCGCCGGTCATGTAGTCGGACTCGATGAGTGATAGGGCGGTGCCTGCCACATCCTCTGGAGTCGCGGGACGCCCCATCGGAGCCCGTTCGCGCCACAACGCTTGCGCATCGGCCCATTCCGCGGTCATCGGAGTGTCCACGAGGCCGGGTGCGATCGCGTTGACCCGGATGTCGGGGGCAAGGGTGAGTGCGAGGAGCTTGGTGGTGTGGATGAGGGCGGCTTTGCTCGCCGAGTACGGGATGGAGGCCCCTTTGGGGCGCATCCCGGCGTGCGAGCTGATGTTGACGACCGTCGAGGGCCGGCCCCTTCGTGCTGAGGCGCGCAAGTGCGGTTCGGCTTCGGCGACGAGGCGAAATGGTGCGATCGTGTTGACTTCCAATAGTTTCCGCCACATCGACGTTGTGGCGCTCTGCAGATCGGAGTGCGGGATCACTGCGCTGATTCCAGCGTTGTTGACCAGTACGTCGAGACGCCCGGCGAGACGAACGGAATCGGCGACAAGCCGATGTCTGTCCGCATCGTCTGCGAGGTCCGCTTGGATGTAGTGGGCGTCGCCGAGTTCGGCAGCCAATGCGTTTCCAGCCTCGGTCGACGACCGTGAATGCACGACCACGCAATACTCGCGCCCGGCGAGGCGGCGAGCAATGGCCAGCCCGATTCCCGAGGTCGCTCCGGTCACCAACGCGACGCGCCTGATTTCGCCCATGATCACACGCTAGCTCTGGTGACCAAACGAGCTCGGACCACGCTGAAGGTGGGATCCCGTCTCATTTGTAGAGAAACGAGACACCCTCCGGAGTGCCAATCCCCACCGCGCAGACTCAGTTCCTTTAGCACTCTGGAGAACCGAATCTGCCTTCAGCTCAAGCAGATCTGCGACGTGCCGATAAAGCTGAGACTGTCACAGATGCCTACAAGATGCTCTTCCAGCACCACCGGGTCGGTCACGAGTTCACGTTCGCCGAGCCGAAGGTCCGGGCTTGCGCCGTGAAAGGAGTCGCGACGACGCCATCTGTAGACGGAATGGCCACTGATCCTGTCAGCTGGGTAGAGCTCGTAGCCGTCTCTGACGAGGGCTTCGTTGAAAGCGTCGAGAAGTCTGCCGACCTCCTCCTCATCGGGTCTGACCAACGGGTGCAGCATTTCAGCGAGGAATCGCAGAACGAATTCGTCATCGCCGTGCTGCAACCCGAAGCGGCTGTAGTTGAACACCCAGTGATCGTGTCGAAGATTCTGCGGTGCGTGACCGGGGTGATGAGCTTCGTCGGCACGCCCACCAATCCTCAAACCTGGACCCGACCCACCATGGATGGTGGTAAGCGCACTTCGACGATTGCGGGGATCTACGCGACAAAATCCCCGCAGTGCCTGAAGTCGCACCTGTGGTCCGTCTCGTCACCAAAACGACAAAGGTCACGACCTCTTTCGAGATCGTGACCTTTGTGGCCGCGGTGTGTAGAACCGCTCATTGTGGGCGAAGGGGGACTTGAACCCCCACGTCCCGAAGGACACTGGCACCTGAAGCCAGCGCGTCTGCCATTCCGCCACTCGCCCCAACAACCGGGAGAGACTATCACGCACTCGGGCCCACCTCCCAACCGCGCAGCTCGGCCCATGCGCGCCGCCGCACACGGCCCTGACCAGCCTCGATCCGATCGCCCCCAATGCTTGGTCACGTTCTGACGCCCGTGGCCGATACCATGCCAATAGGAATCGACACCCGCGACACGCAGGTTCGTCTACTGCGTCGAGCGCGACCATCACGACGAACAGCGAGGCAGGCGGTGACATGGGACTCGTGGACCGCTTCGAGCGCAAACTCGAGGCAACCGTCGGTGACACCTTTGCGCGTGTCTTCGGCGGCTCCATCGTTCCGCAGGAGGTCGAGGCGATCCTCCAACGCGAAGCCGACGCCGGTGCACGCGAAGTCGGAGGCGGCAGAATTTTGGCCCCAAACGACTACGTCATTACCCTCAGTGCATCCGACTTTCACAAGGTCCGCGCTGACCCCGACCTCACACCGACGACATTCGCCCGATACCTGGAGGGATACATCCGTGATCAAGGGTGGCAAACGTATGGTGATGTGGTCGTTGGATTCGAAGCGTCACCGCAGTTGCACACCGGCCAGTTTCGCACTCGTGGAACGGTCAACCCAGACTCGACCAGCGGCGCAAGCGCCTCTGCCCCCCCAGACCGTGCTCACACCGAACCAGGAGTTCCACCGATGACCGACAACCCGAGCTACCGCGGCGGCGGCCAGGGACCAGCGCAGCCTGGCGACGACTACTACGAGTACGGCCGTCAGGGCGAGGAGCCCCGCGCCCCCTACC